>JAWLHE010000001.1:0-673457 GCA_041690495.1 Alphaproteobacteria bacterium
CATTGGCTGCACTGGTACAACCATCACAGACCTCATGCCGGCATCGCCGCCTCAGCCCCCGCCGCGCGCCTGAACAACCTCCTTGGCAACGACAGCTAGGGCGCACCCTTCCGGCCGGCACGCAAGCAGGGGCGCGCTGCGGAACGCCCCTGCATCGGGTCCGGCGGCGGCACGGCGGAGCGGGCCTACGCCGTCGCCATCTCCTCCTGCTTGGCCTGCTCGAACGCCTCGCCCATCGCGTCGAGCTGCTTGCGGTCGAAGGCCTTGCGCGCCTCCTTGAAGATCGAGCTTTCCTCCTCCTTGACGTGGTGCCCGACCAGCTCCTTGAGCACGGTGATCTTCGCGACCCACTTGTCGTCGCTCACGTCGGTCATGGCGATGTCGTCCATCAGCCGCTCGACCACCTGGTGCTCGACCTCGGCCTCGAGAATGGTCTCGGGATCGTCGCCCTCCTGCAGCAGCGGCTGATAGAACACGCGCTGCTCGGCGTGCGCGTGGGCGAGCATCGCCATGCGATATTTCTCCCACAGCTGCTGGCGCTTCCTCGCGCCGCGGCCGGTGGTCTTCTCCATCTGCTCGAGCAGGCCCTTCACCTCGCGATGGTCTTCTTTCAGCAGGTTCAGAATATTCATGGTCGGCATCCCCGGGGGAAATTGGTGATGGTTCGCGACTCCGGCAAACGGCAGGGCTGCATCCGCCGTTCCGGCATCGGCCGCATCGCTTTCGGGCTGCTCCGAATCGCAGCGCCTTGATGGCGACGCCTGTTCCTGTTATGTTCGCACGTCGATCGAACGGCAGCGAAGGACGGAGGCGGCGATTTCGCGGGCATCCACGGGCGGCGGCACACCGATCCGCCTCTATTCCGGACCCCTGAGCATGTTCGGCGCCAAGGCGGAGATCGCGGCGCACGAGAAAGGGCTCGCGTTCGAGCTGGTCATGGTGCCGTTCGACATGGCCCGGCTCTACGAGCCGAAGCACCCCGACGTCGTCCGCATCAATCCCAAGCGCCAGGTGCCGGTGCTGATCCACGGCGGCCTCGAGATCTTCGATTCGACCCAGATCTTCGAATATTTCGAGGATCTGGCGCCCGATCCGCCGCTGTGGCCCGACGGCGCCGCGGCCCGGGCCCGCGCCCGCCGGCTCGAGCTCGAATCCGACGAAATCTACTTTCCGCCCATCATCCGGCTCATGAGCCTGCAGGACACGCCGCAGGACCCGGCCGCGATCGCGGCGCGCGACGCCGCGGCGCGGTTCTATCAGCGGATGGAGGACGCGCTGGACGGCCGCGACTATCTCGCCGGCGCCTACTCCTACGCCGACATCGCCTTCTTCATGGCCCAGCTGTTCGGCGCGCGGATGGGTGCGCCGATGACCGCGGCGACGCCGCGGCTGCTGGCGTGGCGCGACCGGATCTCGGCGCGGCCGGCGGTGCGGCGCGTGGCCGGGACGATGGCGGCCTATCTCGTCGCGCAGGGCCGCCCGCTGCCGGACTTCCTGCGCGCGATCTTCGCGGCTCAGTCGGCGGCGTCGTGACGGGCCGCGGCCGGACCGTCGGCCCACAGCCAGCTGTCGCGCACGATCGCGACATACGGGGTGCCGCTCTCGCGGCCGATGCGCTCGGCAGCACAGCGCGCCTCCTCGTCGCTCATCGGCTCCAGCACGAGCTTGCGCGTGACGCGCGGGCCGCGGCGCGCGCGGATCAGCCCGCCGTCATGGACGAGATGCTCGAGCAGATCGATCGAAACGAGAAAGCGGTCGGGCTGCTCTGCCGGGATCATGTGGAGCAGAACGACCTTGCGGACCTGGCCGGCGTAAGCGGTTCTGGTGTCGACGTACTGGGCCATTGGCGCCTGTGTGAATTCGGTGAATTGTCGCGTCGATCCCTTAAACATTGCTAAACCACGCACCAAACCCGCTGGAATAAATATGCGCGCGGCGGTGACAACTCTGGGATGAAACCGCGCCCGCTACTTCCCGATGCAGAACTCGCGGAAGATGACGTCGAGGATGTCCTCGACGCCGACTCGGCCGGTGATCCGGCCGAGTGCGCGCGCCGCCAGCCGCAGGTCCTCGGCCAGCAGTTCCGGCGCCGCGACACCCGACGCGGCAACGCGGTGGGCGCGCTCCAGCGCTGCGGCGCAATCCTCGAGCGCGGCGCGGTGACGCGCCCGCGTGATCAGCGGCGCCGTGTCGTCGCGGCCGGCAAGCCGCTTCTCCACCTGCCGCGTCAGCGCCGACAGCAGCTCCGCCATGCCCTCGCCGGTCCTGACCGACAGCCGCCAGGCGTGGCCGGCGACGATCGGCTGGGCGTGCGGCGCCGCATCGACCTTGTTGAGCACGATCAGCGTGTCCGCGTCGATCAGCGCGGTGACGCTTTCGTCCGGCTCGCCGGCGGTGGCGTCCAGCACCAGCAGCTTGATATCCGCCGCCTCCGCCCGCGCCAGCGCGCGACGGATGCCCTCGGACTCGATCGCCGCATGGCCGTCCGCCGTCGCGGGAAGCGCGCGCAAACCGGCGGTGTCGGCGACCGAAACCGGATAGCCCGCGAGGTCCAGCTGCACCTCGATCACGTCGCGCGTCGTGCCCGCCGTGGCCGAGACGATCGCCGCCTCGCGCCGCGCCAGCGCGTTGAGCAGGCTCGACTTGCCGGCATTGGGCGGCCCGATGATGGCGATCGAAAGACCGTCGCGCAGCCGCTCGCCGCGCGTGTCGGCGAGCTGCGCGCGGATCTCCGCGGCGAGCAGGTCGATATCGGCGCCGAGCCCGGCGATCAGCCCGCCCGGCAGGTCCTCGTCGGGAAAATCGATCTCCGCCTCGGCGTGGGCCAGCATGCGGGTCAGCCGCCCGCGCCATTCCTCGGCCAGCGCGCCGAGCGCGCCATCGAGCTGGCGTCTCGCCTGGCGGCGCTGCGCCTCGGTCTCGGCGGCGATAAGGTCGGCGAGGCCCTCGACCTGGGCGAGATCGAGCTTGCCGGCATCGAAGGCGCGGCGCGTGAACTCGCCCGGCTCGGCCAGCCGCAGGTCCGGGATCCGGCCGAGTGCCGCCATCAGCGCCGCCAGCACGGCGCGACTGCCATGGACGTGCAGCTCGGCGACATCCTCGCCGGTGAAGCTGTTGGGTGCGGGAAAGAACAGCGCGAGCCCGTCGTCGATGACCGCGCCCGAGGCATCGACGAACCGCGCGCGCGTGGCAACGCGCGGCGCAGGCGCGCCGCGCCCCGTGAGCTGCAGCAGCGCCGCGCGCGCCGCCGGCCCGGAGATGCGGATCACCGCGACGCCGGCCCTGCCCGCCGCGCTCGCTGGCGCGAAGATGGTCCGGCGCGCGCTCATGCGGCCGTCCTCATGCGCTCGCGATAGAACGCATAAACGCCCGACAGCGCGATGATGACGCCGCCGGCGACGGTGAAGCCGTCGGGGAACTGCCCGAACGCGACGAGGCCGATCGCCGCGGCCCAGATCATCAGCGTATAGCCGTAGGGCTGCAGCTTCGAGGCCTCGCCGAGCTCGAGCGCCTTGATCAGCGCGAAATGCGCGAAGGCGCCGAGAAACCCGCCGAGCGCGAGCATCGCCCAGCCGTCGGTATCGGGCGGCGTCCAGTTGAACGGCCCGATCGCCGACAGCACCACCGCGCCGACGAGCGCCGAATAGAGCAGCGTCGTCTCCGGCGGGTCGTGCCGGGCCGCGACGCGCAGCATGATCTGGTAGAGCGCGAACAGCAGCGCGCCGAGGAGTGGCAGCACGATGCGCCAGTCAATCTCGGCAAAGCCCGGACGGACGATGATCAGCACACCGATGAAGCCCGCGGCAACCGCCGCCCAGCGCCGCCAGCCGACGTGCTCGCCGAGAATCGGCACCGACAGCGCCGTGACCAGCAGCGGCGTGATCGCCGCCAGCGCATGCACGTCGGCCATCGGCAGGTAGTGCAGCGCCAGAATGAACGAGCCGATCTCGCCGATCAGCAGGACCGAGCGCGCGGTCTGCAGCCAGAAAGCGCGCGAGCGCACCGCGAGCGCAAGCCGCATGCGCCGTCCTGCAACCAGCAGCGCGAACGCAACGAAGAACAGGTAGCGCACCCACAGGATCTGCGTAATCGCATAGGTCATGCTGAGATGCTTGTTCGTCGCGTCCATGCACGCGAACAGGAACATCGCCAGCAGCATGACGGCGATCGCGCGGGTGGCGGTATGGTGCGGAGTCATCCGGAACGAAGGCACAGGAGGGGGAGACAGGGCAGGGACGTTAGCGGCAAAGCGCCGGGGCTGCCAGCCTCGCCGCCAAGCTCGGCCCGGCGCGCCGGAGGGGTCGGCCGGAAAATAGTCGGTCCGATTGTGGAACCCCTGCAAATCCTCCCCGTTACACCGGAGCGCGTGCCAAGCGCGCCTCCCCTAAACTGGGCCGTTGCAACGTTCCCCGTCGCAACGGCTTTCTTTTTGGTCAGCTGCCCGAGGAAACCTCCAAGCCATGAGGAAACCAAGCCCGCGCATCACGGGCGTCATGCTGCTCATTGCCGGCCTGGCCCTGGCCCTGTTCCTGGCACTCGCGCAAAGCGCGCCCGGGACGATGCTGCCAAAAGCCGCCATTGCCGTGCTGGTCCTGATCTCGGCCCTGTGCGTCGCGTTCGGCGGCTTCATGATCGCACGCAACCGCAACCCCCGCACCGACTCGGGGGTCCGCTAGACGCGCGGCTTGCCCGGCCTGGAATACCGTCGCGGCGGGTCGTCGCCGGGCTTCAGCATCAGGCGCTTTACCCGTCCGCCGTCGCCCAAATGGGTCGAGAGGATTTCGTCGATATCGGCGGTGGTCCTGGGCGAGTACCACACGCCCTCGGGATAGATCACCATGGTCGGCCCGAGCTCGCAGCGGTCGAGGCAGCCTGCCGAATTGATGCGGACGTCGCCGAACCCGAGCTCCTTGGCGCGCGCCTTCATGTAGTCACGCAGCTTCTCCGACCCGCGCAGCTTGCAGCAGCCGCGCGGATGTCCCGCCGGACGTTCGTTCGTACAGACGAACACGTGGCGCGAATAGAACAGCGGCGGATCCGGCTCTATCGGAGCGGCGCAATCGTCATCCGGTGGCGTCGTATCGTCCATGGCGCGGGCTTAACACCCCCGTCGCGGCAGCGTCAATCCGCCAGGCTGGGCCATTGCTGCCTTGACCGTGGGAACAACCCCGCCTGACGCAGGTTCTTGAACAGCGCGGGCATCAGCCCACGAGAGGGACCATGCAGTTACGCGAAATCATGACCACGGACGTCGAGGTCATCTCCCCGGACACCCCGTTGCAGCAGGCCGCGCAGCGAATGCGCGAGAAGGACACCGGTTTCCTGCCCGTCGGGGAGAACGACCGCCTGGTCGGAACGCTGACGGATCGCGACATCGCGGTGCGTGCGGTCGCCGACGGCCGCGACCCTAAAGCAACCCAAGTACGTGAATCCATGTCGGAGGACATCGTCTACTGCTTCGACGACCAGGACACCAAGGAAGCAGCCCAGATCATGGGCGATCATCAGATCCGCCGGCTGCCGGTCCTGAACCGCGAGAAACGGCTGGTCGGCGTCGTATCGCTCGGCGACATCGCCAGCGGCGCACGCGAAACGCGGACGGTCGGCGCCGCAACCCAGCAGGTGTCGCAGAAGACCGGCCAGAACCGCCGGATGTAGACCTCCGTCATCCACGGGCGGCATGGCCGTGCCGGCGGGCTTCGCTCCAAACTCTCGAAGCGCGGCCCGCCTACTTGCGTGGCGGTTCGCTACCGGTGGCCCATTTCTCCGGATCGACCTGCGCCCAGAAGGCCTTCTGGATCTGCTCCCATCCCTGGATTGACGCGGGAAGCCACGTTTTCAGCATCGTCTCGGGATCAATCGCGCTCATCGCCTGTTTCATGCGTTGGGTCATCTCATCCATGAGCGCCTTCTGCATCGGCTGGACGTCGGGCAGGCCGAGAAAGGTGCGCGCCTCCTCGGGCGTGCAGTCGATATCGAGCTTGATTTTCATGGTCGCCTCCCTTGCAGCGGCGAGTGTAGACGACCCGGAGGTCGAAGACACGTAGTCCGAGCGTGGCCGCCGCGACGTTGTCGGCCGAAGCCGACGCGCCTATGGTGGGCTACAGCCTTGCGAGGAGAGCCAGCGATGTCCGATACCGCGACGCGCAGCCCCGCCACCAACCTGCTCGGAAACGAAACCTCGCCCTATCTCCTCCAGCACAAGGACAACCCCGTGAACTGGCGGCCGTGGGGCGAGGCGGCGCTGGCGGAGGCCCGGGAGAGCGGCAAACCCATCCTGCTCTCGATCGGCTATGCCGCCTGCCACTGGTGCCATGTCATGGCGCACGAATCATTCGAGGACGAGGCGACGGCACGCCTGATGAACGAGCAGTTCGTCAACGTGAAGGTCGATCGCGAGGAGCGGCCCGATCTCGACGCGATCTATCAGTCCGCCCTCGCGCTCATGGGCGAGCAGGGCGGCTGGCCGCTGACGATGTTCCTGACTCCCGCCGGCGAGCCGTTCTGGGGCGGCACATACTTTCCGCCGACGCCGCGCTACGGCCGGCCCGGATTCCAGGACGTCCTGCGCGGAATCGCCGAGGCATATCGTGCCAAGCCCGATGCGGTGAAGAAGAATACCGAGGCTTTGACCGGCGCGTTGCGCACGCGCAATCCCGCCGCACCCGGCGACGCCATCACGCCGCAGCTTCTCGACCAGATCGCCGAGCGCATCGCACAGGAGATCGATCCGGTGCATGGCGGCATCGGCGGCGCGCCGAAATTCCCGCAGCCCTCGATTCTCGAGCTGATCTGGCGCGCGTATCGCCGCAACCGGACGCCCGAACTGAAGCGCGCCGTCGTCCTGACGCTCGACCGCATGAGCCAGGGCGGAATTTACGACCATCTCGGCGGCGGCTTTGCACGTTATTCGACAGACGCGCGCTGGCTCGTCCCGCATTTCGAGAAAATGCTCTACGACAACGCGCAGATGATCGAGCTGCTGGCCCTGGTCTGGCAGGAGACCAAGTCACCGCTCTACGCAGCGCGGGTCGCCGAGACGATCCAGTGGCTCGAGCGCGAGATGATGGCCGAAGGCGGCGCCTTCGCCGCCACTCTCGACGCCGATTCCGAGGGCGAGGAAGGGAAGTTCTACGTCTGGACAACCGACGAGATAGACGCGCTGCTCGGCGAGGACGCCGTGGCATTCAAGGATGCCTACGACGTGACACCGGAAGGCAACTGGGAAGGTCGCACGATCCTCAACCGCTCCAGGCGCATGCTGCTCGGCAGCGCCGATCACGAGGCGAGGCTCGCCGCAGCACGGAGGGTCCTGTTCGAGGCGCGGTCCAGGCGCGTGCCGCCCGGACGCGACGACAAGGTGCTCGCCGACTGGAACGGGCTGATGATCGCCGCGCTGGCGCGCGCCGGCCTGATCTTCGATCGCCCGGACTGGATCGCAATGGCCGAACGTGCGCTCGCCGCCGTGCGCCGGTTGATGACCGCGGATGACGGACGACTGCGACACGCCTACCGGCAAGGCCGCCTCCAACACACGGCGACGCTCGACGATCATGCCAATCTCGCGCGCGCCGCGGCGCTGCTCTACGAGGCGACCGGCGATGCCGGCCATCTCGCTTATGCCCGATCACTGACCGACGCGGCGAACGCCTGGTACTGGGACAAGACCGGAGGCGGATATTTCTTCACCGCCGAGGACGCGCGTGACCTGATCGCGCGCACCAAGCACGCACACGACAATGCGACGCCGTCCGGCAACGGCGTGATGGCCCAGGTGCTCGTCCGGCTCCATCTTCAAACCGGCGAGAGCGCGTATCGCGACCGCGCCGCCGCGGTGATCACGTCGTTCTCCGGCGAGGTACGGCGCAATTTCTTCCCGCTGTCCACGCTGCTCAACGCAGCGGAGTTCCAGGAGCGCGCGCTGCAAATCGTGATCGTCGGGCCGCGCGACAATTCGCAAGCCGCAGCGCTCCGCTGCGCCGCGGCGAGCAGCGCCTCGCTGCCGAATCTCCTGCTTCAGCAGGTCGAACCGGAAACCGCGCTGCCGGACGCGCATCCGGCGAACGGCAAGGGAATGCTCGACGGCAGGCCGACCGCCTATATCTGCGAAGGGCCGGTCTGCTCGGCGCCGGTCGTCGATGCCGCGGCGCTCGCGGAGGATCTTGCGCGCCGCTGAACGCGCCGGCTTGCGAAGCGCCGCGCGCAATGGCAACGTCGCTGCGGCAAAGTCGACGAGGGAGAAGACCCCAATGCCCGAGATCACGATCAAGGCCACGGACGGCGGCAGCTTCATGGCCTACCAGGCCGGCAGCGGCGGTCCTGGAATCGTCCTCATCCAGGAGATCTTCGGTGTCAACAAGGTGATGCGCGATCTCGCCGACGGCTATGCGAAGCACGGCTACACGGTGCTTTGCCCCGACCTGTTCTGGCGGCAGGAGCCCGGCATCCAGATCACCGACCAGACCCAGGCCGAGTGGGACAAGGCGTTCGAGCTGTTCAAGGGGTTCGATCAGGCGAAGGGCGTCGACGATCTGATTGCGACGCTTGCGCATCTGCGCACGCTGCCCGGCGTCAAGAAAGCCGGCTGCGTCGGCTACTGTCTCGGCGGCCAGCTCGCCTATCTGATGGCGACGCGCTCCGATGCAGACTGCTCGGTCAGCTATTACGGCGTCGGCATCGATGGACTGCTCGGCGAAGCGAAGAACATCCGGAAGCCGCTCCTCATGCACATCGCGGCGAAGGACAGATTCGTTCCGGCCGAGGCCCAGGCGACAATCAAGCAGACGCTGTCAGGCAATCCGCAGGTGACCATGCACACCTATGCGGACCAGGACCACGCCTTCGCGCGCGTCGGCGGCGAGCATTACAACAAGGATGCGGCGGACCTCGCGAACCAGCGCACCGCGGAGTTCTTCAGGAAACACCTGGGCTAGGCATGGCCGTCATTCCCGCGCCACCGTCGGACCTGAGCACGGCGGAAGCCCGGGTCAAGCAGGTCACGGATCGCCCGCAGCCGCAGGATCACGTCCGAGTTTGAACCGCGGGTTCATCGCGCCGCCGGGGAGCTGGATGCGCGGGTCGAGCCCGCGCATGACGCTCATTTTTCAAGTTCGCGCAAAGCAATCACGCCGTCTGCGCGACGCCGATCGGACAGCTGACGCCGGTGCCGCCAAGCCCGCAATAGCCACCGGGGTTCTTGGCGAGATATTGCTGATGATAGTCCTCGGCGAAGTAGAACGGCGGCGCATCGAGGATCTCGGTGCTGATTGGCCCGTAGCCCGCTTCCCTCAGCTTGCGCTGAAAGGCATCGCGCGACGCTTCGGCCAGCCGGCGCTGCTCAGGCGAAAAAACGTAGATGCCGGAGCGATACTGCGTGCCGACATCGTTGCCCTGGCGCATGCCCTGGGTCGGATCGTGGCTCTCCCAGAATACCTTCAGCATGTTCTCGTAGCTCGTCGTCTTCGGGTCGAATACGACCAGGACCACCTCGTTGTGCCCGGTCAGCCCGCTGCACACCTCCTCGTATGTCGGATTGGGCGTGGTCCCGGCAGCATAGCCGGCAGCGGTGACGTAGACACCCGGCGCCTCCCAGAATTTGCGCTCGGCGCCCCAGAAGCAGCCGAGTCCGAATATCGCCTGCTCGAGACCGGACGGATAGGGCGGCCGCAATGCGTTGCCATTGACAAAATGTCTGTCCGGAACCGGCATCGGCGTCGCGCGGCCAGGCAGCGCCTCGCCAGCCTTGGGCAGCGAAAGCTTCTTGCGTCTCAGGAACATGGATCGCCTCGCAAGTTTTCATTTCCAATATAGGCGTTTGCACTCTCGGCGTCAGCCCGAAGGCCGGTCACGATCGCGTGGCCGGGACTTGGCCGCAACTGTCTGGCCTAGTAAGGTCTGCGCCCTTGGCGGCGCCGAACGCTGCGACAGGAGTTACCGGGAGGAAACATGACGAAAGCCATCCGCATCCATCAGACCGGCGGCCCCGAAGTGCTGAAATGGGAGGACGTCGACGTGCCCGCGCCGAAGCAGGGTGAGGCGCGCATCCGCCACACCGCCGTCGGTCTGAACTATATAGACACGTATCACCGCAGCGGCCTGTATCCGGTGCCGCTGCCGGCCGTGATCGGCGGCGAGGGTGCCGGCGTGGTCGAGGCGGTGGGCCCCGACGTGACGGATATCAAGGTCGGCGACCGCGTCGCCTACGGCAACGCGCCGATCGGTTCCTATTGCGAGGCGCGGGTCATCCCGGCGGGCCGGCTCGTGAAGATCCCCGACGGCATCAGCGACCAGCAGGCCGCCTCGATGATGCTGAAGGGTCTGACGGCCCAGTACCTGATCCGATCGATCCATCGGGTCCACAAGGGCGATACGATCCTGATGCACGCCGCCGCCGGCGGCGTCGGCCTGATCCTGTGCCAGTGGGCCAAATACCTTGGCGCCACCGTCATCGGCACCGTCGGCAACAAGGAAAAGGCGGAGCTGGCGAAGAAGCACGGCTGCGATCACGTGATCCTCTACCGCGAGACGAAGGTTTCCGACGAGGTGAAGAGGATCACCGACGGCGCTGGCGTTCCGGTCGTTTACGACGGCGTCGGCAAGGACACCTTCATGGATTCCCTCGATTGCCTGCGGCCGCGCGGGCTGATGGTCAGCTTCGGCAACGCATCGGGCGCGGTGCCACCGTTCAATCTCGGCGTCCTGGCGCAGAAGGGCTCGCTGTTTCTGACCCGCCCGACCCTGGCTTCGTATGTCGCCAAGCGCGAGGAGCTGGTCGCAAACGCCAACGAGCTGTTCGATGTGGTGAAGAAGGGCGCGGTGAAAATCGAGGTCAACCAGACCTATCCGCTCAAGGATGCGGCACAGGCGCACCGCGACCTCGAAAGCCGAAAGACCACCGGCTCGACCGTGCTGCTGCCCTGATCGGCCGGGTCCGGCCGAAACGGGCTAGGCCGGCTCACGCCGCATCACGACGAGGTTGCCGACGAAGCTCTGAACCACGGCGCCGTCCTGGTTCAGGGTTTCCACGCGCACCTTCAGCAGGCCGCGGTCCGGCCGCGATCTGGATGGCCGTGTCTCGACGATCTCGCTGCGTACGGTCAGGCGGTCGCCGGGCCGCACCGGTCTCGGCCAGCTCAGCTGCTCGACGCCGCCGCCGACGATGCCGTTCACGATCTCGATCTCCGATGTCGCAAACAGCCGCATCGTCATGGCGGCCGTGTGCCATCCGCTTGCGACGAGCTCGCCGAACATCGACGCCTGCGCGGCTCCATGATCGAGGTGAAAGGGCTGCGGGTCGAATTCCCGGGCAAACGCGATGATCGTCTCCTCGGAAACGCCGATGGAGCCGCCTGCGAAACTGTCCCCCACCTTGAAGTCCTCGAAATAGCGCTTCCCCATGTCCCCTCCGCTCGCCGTCTGGCATGCCTTAGCAGAGTCGGTCGCGATGTGCATACCGGCGACGTCGCCGACCGGGCGGCGGCACCAGCGGAACCGTCTGTCACACACTCCGTTGCCAGCCGGGTGGGGAGCGCCCCCCGCACGCATCGAGGTCGGTAATGCTCGGAATCGCGGTCCTCGTCCTGCTGCTGGTTCTGCTGGTCGTGACCTGGCCGGGTTGGTCTTACAGCCGCCGCTGGGGCTACATCCCGACCGGCGCCATTGCTTTGTTGATCGTTGCCGTTCTCATACTCGCCTATTCCGGGTTCCTGGCCATCCGGAACCCGTTCTCAGCCTTGTAGGGCTGTCGGAACCGCACCGCCACGCGGTCGTTCCGCGATCACGGCGGGCGCATGCGCTTGCCACGGCATTCGCCTGAACACGACATTTCGGAGAGCGCAGCCATGAGCATGACCGGACTCGAGGTCTTCGACGATACTCTGCAAAAGACGAATATCTGGCTCAAGGAGATCATGGCGGTTCTGGGCCCGGACCGCCGCCGCGCCTATACGGCCATGCGCGGCGTGCTGCATTGCCTGCGCGACCGGCTCACGGTCGACGAGGCGGCGCATCTGGGCGCGCAGCTTCCCATGCTGGTGCGCGGCATCTACTACGAAGGCTGGCGACCGACGGGCAAGCCCGACAAAATCCGTTCACGCGACGAGTTCCTGGCCGGCATCGCCGATCATTTCAAAAACGTCCGCCCGATCGATCCGCAGGACGCGGCGCGGGCGGTATTCCAGACCCTCGAGCATCACGTCGACCCGGGCGAGATTGCCGACGTGATCCAATCCCTGCCGCAGGATATCCGCACGATGTGGCCGCGCCACGCGCAGTATGCGATGAACACCCCTGCTTCGGCCTGAACCCCGGGCGCGGGGCTGCCGGTCCGCCCCACATGCCCCTGGGCCGGGGAACGGACCGCGCGATCCGGCAATGGCTCTCCGTCTGGTGGCGCCGGACACGCGATTGTGCGCGTGATATTCGGTTTCGGCGCGTGGCCGCCGTCATGCTACGCTTGCCCCGGCACTCCTACGGATGGCAAGCCATGGCAAACGATGCTCCGCCTACTGATAACGCCGCGGTCGCGATCGATGCGGCCAGCCTGAAAGCGCTCACCGGCACCGGCTATCCCGATCCGTTCCGCAAGGCGGTGGCCGGCCGCGAGAAGCGCAGGCTCGGCGATGCATTCGGACTGAGCAATTTCGGCGTCAATCTGGTGAAGCTGCCGCCCGGCGTCATGTCGTCGATGCGGCACTGGCACAGCAAGCAGGACGAATTCGTCTACATGCTCGAGGGCGAAGTCGTCCTGATTACCGATGCCGGCGAGCAGATCCTCCGGCCGGGCATGGTCGCCGGTTTTCCCGCCGGCCGGGCCAACGGGCATCACCTCGTCAACCGCTCTACGCGCGATGCGCTCTACCTCGAAGTCGGCGATCGCATGCCGGGGGACAGCGCGACCTATCCCGACATCGACATGCACGCGACGCAGCAGCCCGACGGCAAGTGGGTCTACCTGCACAAGAACGGCGACCCCTACTGACGGACGGAAAGCGCCGTGATTGCGCCGATCACAGAGATGCGGCCGCGAACTATCGCTCCGCAACCATGGCCATGGACCGCCGGCGATCGTCCGCTATTTCATCGGGCCTCAACTGCCCAGTCGTGACTCGACCCGCACGCTTGCCTCAAGCGTGCGGTGGACCGGACATTTCTCGGCGATCTCCAGCAACCGCGCCCGCTGTGCGTCGTCGAGCGGCCCGACCAGCTCGATCAGCCGCTCGATGCGCTCGATCTGCACATTGCCTTCAGGACAATTCTTGCAGTCGGTAGCGTAATCGCGGAAATGGCGGAGCCGGACGGTGATCCGGTCGACCGGCCAGCCTTTCCGGTTCGCATAGAGCCGCAGGGTCATCGACGTGCAGGAACCCAGCGCCATCAGCAGCAGGCGATAGGGCGACGGACCACGATCGTCGCCGCCGGCCTCCTTCGGCTCGTCGGCGAGCAGCACGTGCCGGCCGTCGAGCATCACCTGGGTGAAGGCGCCGTCGCCGCGCTCGGTCACGACGACCGTGCCCTTGCCGGTACTCAGCTGCAGGCTTTCGATGGCGCCCGCTTCGATCGGTTTGCCCATGCCCACCCTCCGAATACGAATAGGGGCGGGTTTAAACCCGCCCCTGGAGGGAATCCAATCAATTCTCGCAGGCCCGTCAGGCGTTCATCGCGTCGAAGAAATCCTTGTTGGTTCTCGACGTCTTGAGCTTGTCGATCAGGAACTCCATCGCATCGACCGTGCCCATCGGCATCAGGATTCGTCTGAGCACGTACATCTTGGCGAGCACGCCCTTGTCCACCAGCAGCTCCTCCTTGCGCGTACCCGACTTGGTGATGTCGATCGACGGGAAGGTGCGCTTGTCGGAGAGCTTGCGATCGAGAATGATCTCGGAGTTGCCGGTGCCCTTGAACTCCTCGAAGATGACCTCGTCCATGCGGCTGCCGGTATCGATCAGGCCGGTGGCGATGATGGTCAGGCTGCCGCCTTCCTCGATGTTGCGCGCCGCGCCGAAGAAGCGCTTCGGCCGCTGCAGCGCGTTGGCATCGACGCCGCCGGTCAGCACCTTGCCCGAGGACGGCACCACGGTGTTGTAGGCGCGGGCGAGTCGCGTGATCGAGTCGAGCAGGATGACGACATCGCGCTTGTGCTCGACCAGGCGCTTGGCCTTCTCGATCACCATCTCGGCGACCTGGACGTGACGCGACGCCGGCTCATCGAAGGTCGAGGAGATGACCTCGCCCTTGACCGAGCGGATCATGTCGGTGACTTCCTCGGGCCGCTCGTCGATCAGCAGGACGATCAGGTAGACCTCGGGATGGTTCTGCGCGATCGAGGTCGCGATGTTCTGCAGCATCACGGTCTTGCCGGTGCGCGGCGGCGCAATGATCAGCGCGCGCTGGCCTTTGCCCAGGGGCGCTATCAGATCGATGATCCGGCAGGTGATGTCGCGCTTTGTGACCGGTTGGTTGGACTTCTCGCTGGTCTTGACCGACAGACGCGTGCGCAGCGTGGTTTCGCCCTCGTCGCCCTGGGGACGGCGCGACGGCTTGGGCGCCGGCGCCGCCGGCGGGGGCGTATCGTCGGCGAACTCGAGCTTCAGCCGCTGCTCGGGATAGAGCGGCGTCAGGTTGTCGAAATTGATGCGGTGACGTGCTACCTCGGGCTGATCGAAGTTGATCGTCTTGACGTTCATCAGCGCGAAATACCGCTCGCCGTCCTTGGGAGCCCGGATCTGCCCCTCGACCGTGTCGCCGGTGCGCAGACCGTGGCGGCGCACATGGCTCGGCGAAACGTAGATGTCATCGGGGCCGGGCAGGTAGTTCGCTTCCGGGCTGCGCAGGAAGCCGAATCCGTCGGACAGAATTTCCAGCACGCCGTCGCCATAAATCGCGACGTCCTTGTCGGCGAGCTGCTTGAGGATCGCAAACAGCATGTCCTGCTTGCGCAGCGCGGACGCGTTCTCGATCTGCAGTTCCTCGGCATACGCCAAGAGTTCCGCGGGGGGTTTACGCTTGAGTTCCTGAAGATGCATCGGTGGGCTTCATTGGGGAAAAGGGCCCGGTCGGTCGGGCCGGATATTCGCTGGACGGGGACGGCGCGACGACACGCGCCGTGGTTTCAAGAGTTTCAATGACCAACCCGCAAACGGGCCGACACGACGGAAATTTCGGGGGTTGGCTGGCCGTGGCGCTGCGCCTCGATCTACCCGCAACGCTGTAGGCCAAATCTGATCGCCTCGAAAGAAGCGACGTCTACAAGCATTTAGTCGAAGGTGGGGGGCAAGTCAACCCGCTCAATTGTTGCCATTCCGATGCCCGCCGCGGCCCCGGATCCGTTCAGGATATACGATCACAGGTTGTGGCCCGGTGGCTCCCGGTCGTGCGCGCCCTTATCCCGCTTTGTTCTTAAATCTCTGTTAAATCGCCCGGCTTACAGTGTACCCACCCAACAAATCATAAACCGGGGACCCCGATGGCTTGTGCACGCGGCGCCGCAATTTCCGGTATTCGGTGCCACCGGTACGGGCCCGGCGCGGCCAGCGGCCGGGGTCCGGGCGAGCCAGTCCCGGCCGTCCGGAAAGCCGGCTTCCGGGTGATCGATCCCCGCGACGGCAGCAGCGCCTGACGGCCGCCGGAGATCCCGATGCTCCCTATCCGCAAACAACATTCTTCCGCCTCACACGCGCGCGATGTTTCGGCCGAACCGGTCCTGGCGGCAGGCGATCCGCGACGCACCTTTGGCCTTCGCCACAAGCTGTTTGCCGCCTTCGGCGTGGTTGCCGCCACGACCGTCGCGGCTAGCATCGTTGCGTGGATCAACTTCACCGGGGCCGGCGCGACCATCCAGGACATCACCGCCCGCCGCATGCCCTCCGTGGTGGGATCGCTGCAGCTCGCGCGCGTCACCGCCGATGCCGCCGCAATCGCTCCAG
This sequence comes from Alphaproteobacteria bacterium, assembly GCA_041690495.1. Taxonomy (GTDB): domain Bacteria; phylum Pseudomonadota; class Alphaproteobacteria; order CACIAM-22H2; family CACIAM-22H2; genus DATAAP01. The sequence continues at coordinate 15,924 of JAWLHE010000001.1, forward strand.
GCCTCGCCACCGCAGCCGACGAGAGCGAACGTTTCGAAGTGCTCAGCACCCTGCAAGAGAAGGAAGCGGCCATGCAGGAGCAGCTCGGCAAGCTCCTCGAGGCCGGACACACCGCGGCGGTCGAAACCCTGCAGCCGCTCGCGGCAGACATGTCGGCAAAGCTCAACGAACTCAACGCGGCGGTGCAGGAACGCATCATCGTCGGCCAGCAGAAGACGCATGGCGTGGTGGCGCTGCGCGACGCTCACGGGAAACTCCTGCAGGTGCTGGCGCCTCTCGCCGACGAAACCGGCTCCAATCTTCGCGCCGGCCTGCAATCCGCCGCAGCCAAGCAGGCCGGGCAGGACGTCGCGCAGCAACTTGCAAAGCTTGCTGACCAGGACCTCGCCTCGTTCGAGGCAATGCTGAAGCTTGCAAGCGAGGCCAATCTGCTCGTCGGCATCCTGACCGAGGCCGCATTCGCACCGCAAGCCGAGCTTCTTGTCCCGGCGCGCGAACGCTACGTCGCCAGCAGGGATCGGCTCACGAAGGCGCTCGGGATTGCCGCCGACGAAGCGCGCGCCGCCGCCGCCGCGCTGCTTGCTTTCGGCGAAGGCAGGACCGACCTTATCGAGCTGCGCAAGCGAGAACTCGCCGCGGTCATGACCGCTTCGAACGCAATGCGCGCAAGCCGCGAGATCGCCGAACGCTTCGCCGAGGAAGTCAGCGCGATCGTCGCCGCTACCGATGCCGCCAATCGCGACGCCGTCGCCGCCTCGGACGACGCCATCGCGTGGGGCAAGATGCTTCTGCTCGTCTTCGCCGGACTGAGCGTCGTCTCCGCCGGGGGCCTCGCCTGGCTCTATGTCGGCCGCTATATCGTCGGCCGCCTGACGACGCTGGGGCGCGCCATGCGCGCGGTCGCGCGCGGTGAGCTCGACACCCCGATACCGTCCGGCGGCCGCGACGAGATCGCCGACATGGCGGCGGCGCTCGTGATCTTTCGCGATACGGCGCTCGAGGTCAGAGCGGCGAACGCGCGCGCCGAGGAGGAGCGTGCGAAGGCTTCGGCACAGCGGCACCAGGACCGGCTGCGCCTCGCCGACAGTCTCGAGGAGACCGTCAAGAACGTGGTCGGCGTCGTCTCGAGCTCCGCTGCGACGATGCACGCGACCGCCGAATCGATGACGGTCACCGCCGAGCAGACCTCGCGCCAGTCCGCCGCGGTCGCGACTGCGTCGGAGGAGGCATCGAGCAACGTGCAGACGGTTGCATCGGCCGCCGAGGAGCTCTCGTCCTCGATCGTCGAGATCGGCCGCCAGGTGGAACAGTCGGCCGCGATGGCACACCGCGCCGTCGAGGAGGCGAACAGCACCAACGCTTCCGTGCAGGGCCTGGCCGAGGGCGCGCAGAAGATCGGCGAAGTGGTGAAGCTGATCAACGACATTGCCGCGCAGACCAATCTCCTGGCCCTCAACGCCACGATCGAGGCAGCCCGCGCCGGCGACGCCGGCAAGGGCTTCGCCGTCGTCGCCGGCGAGGTCAAGGCGCTCGCCAATCAGACCGCCAAGGCCACCGAGGAGATCGCTTCGCAGATTTCCGCCATCCAGGGCGCAACCATGGAGTCGGTCGGCGCCATCCGCAAAATCGGCAAGACGATCGCCGACATCGCCGAAACCGCTACATCGATCGCAGCGGCTGTCGAGGAGCAGCGCGCGGCGACGCAGGAGATCGCGCGCAACGTGCAGCAGGCCGCGCGCGGCACCAGCGATGTCTCGCGGAACATCGACGGCGTTTCGACAGCTGCGAATGAAACGGGTCAGGCTGCCGGCCAGGTCCTCGTCATTGCCGGCGAGCTCGCCAGGCAATCAGATCAGCTGCAGGCCGAGGTCGACACGTTCGTGGCACGCATCCGGGCGTCCTGACCGGCGTGCGGAACCCTGCGGGAGCGCGTTCATGGCCACCCCGCCGCCGCCGGCCGGCCAGGCGGATCAGAACGGCTTGACGATCACCAGGATGACGATGGCGATCAGCACCAGCGTCGGAACCTCGTTCCAGATCCGATAGACGCGTGCCGGCCGCTTATTGCGGTCGTCGGCGAAATCCTTGCGCCAGGCCGCATAGAGGTGGTGCACCACCGTGAGCACCACGACCAGCACCAGCTTCGCGTGCAGCCAGCCTTGAGCCCAGTCCTGCACCACAAGCATCAGCCCGCCGAACACGTACACTGCAACCATCGCCGGGTTCATGATCGCGCGCAGCAGGCGGCGTTCCATTACCTTCAGAGTTTCGGACAGCGCTGAGCCGACGGGCGCATCCGCGTGATACACGAATAGCCGCGGCAGATAGAGCAGCCCGGCCATCCATGCGATCACCGATATCAGGTGAAGCGCCTTGATCCAGAGGTACCACTCCGCGACCCAGGCGCTGATCGAATCGAACATGGCCCGCGACTTTGCCCCAAGCCGCACACGCGAACAACGGCCAATGGTCGCGCGAGGTCAGGGCGTGGCGAAGCATCGTCCGCAGTGGGCCGGACACAGCCGCATGCCTGTTTCGGAGCGGCGGCCGGACGCGGGCAGGGCCGCGGCGGTCACTACCAGCCGCGCGAGACCGGCGATGAATGCCGGATGGGTCGAAACGGTGGGGACGCGCAGATAGGCCGGCACACCGTGCTTCTCAGCGCGATCGCGGTAGTCGATGTCGAGCTCGACCAGCGTTTCCGAGTGCTCCGACACGAACGAGATCGGCACGACCACCAGCGGCATATGCTCGCGGCCGGCGCGCTCGATCTCAGCTTCCGTGTACGGTCCGATCCATTCCAACGGACCGACGCGGCTCTGATAGCAGACCACATGGTCCAGCTCGCGAACGGCCAGCTCGCGGACGACCGCCGCGGCAGTCTGCTCGACCTGCCACTGATAGGGGTCGCCGCCACGAACGACCTTCCTCGGCAATCCATGCGCGGAGAACAGGACCCGCGGCTTGCCGGATTCGCCGGCCGCGGCAAGTACCGGACGAATCAATGCAGCGATTGCCGTGACGAAGCCGGGCTCGGTCGGGTGGCAGCAAATCGTCCTGGTCGGGCGGTCCAGGCCGGCCCTGCGCGCTGCCTGCGTCCACTCCCGGTGCGAGGATGCGGTAGTCGTCGTGGAGAACTGGGGGTAGAGCGGCAGCAGCACGATCTCGTCCGGCTCATAGGCCTTCACCGCCGCGGCTGCCTCGTCGCTCATCGGATGCCAGTAGCGCATCGCGATGAAGACGCGCGTGTCGCCGCCGAGTGCCGCTTGAAGCGCTTCAGCCTGCAGGCGCGTGTTGGCCAGCAACGGCGACGAGCCGCCGATACGATTATAATTCTCCGCCGCGGTGACCGCGCGGCGCGCCGCAAGCAACCGCGCCAGCACGAAGCGCAGGGGCTGCGGCAAGCCTATGATCGACGGGTCGTTGAAGAGATTGAACAAGAACGGGCGCACCGCTTCCGGCGAATCCGGCCCGCCGAGATTGAACAGGACGACGGCGCGGCGTGTCACGGCTCGAGATCAGTTCCGCCAGCGCCGGATGAAATCGCAGAGAATCCCGACATTGTCGGGGGGCGTTTCCGGCACGATCCCATGGCCCAGATTGAACACGAACGGTCCCTTTCCCAAAGCCGTCAGAATATGCGCGGCTCCTTCCGCCATGGAGCGACCGCCGATCGCCACCAGCATCGGGTCGAGATTGCCCTGCACCGTCGCCTGGCGCTGCAGAACCGACGCTGCCCAGCCCGGCGGCACGCTGGAATCGATGCCGATCGCCGTGACGCCGGTCAGAGCAGGAAAATCCTGGTACTGTACGCCCGCCCCTTTCGGGAAGGCGATGATCGGTACCGCCGGATGACGCATCCGAAGCTGCTGGGTGATCTCGCGGATCGGCGCCACGCACCAGCGCTGGAAGGCCGCGTCCGAAAGTACGCCCGCCCAGGTGTCGAAGATCTGCACTGCCTCCGCTCCGGCATCGATCTGCGCGGCAAGATATTCGACCGTCGCGTCGACGAGCAGCTCGATCAGCCGCTGGAACGAATCCGGATCTGCATAGGCCCAGCGCCGCACATGACGGAAATCGTGTCCGCCCCCGCCTTCGACCATGTAGGTGGCGACCGTCCAGGGCGCTCCGGCGAAGCCGATCAGCGCCGTATCCAGCGGCAGTCGCTTCGATACCAGCCGCACGGTCTCAAGCACCGGTGCGAGCCGCGTCGTGACTTTCTCCAGCTGATCGCCAAGCCTCGCTACCTCGCGGGCCGAGCGTATCGGTTCCAGCACCGGCCCCTCGCCCTCCCGGAATTCCAGCTTCTGTCCCAGGGCATGCGGCACCAGAAGGATGTCGGCGAACAGGATCGCCGCATCCATGCCGAAGCGCCGGATCGGCTGGAGCGTGATTTCCGAGGCCAGCTCCGGCGTCAGGCACAGCGATACGAAATCCGGCGCCTTGGCGCGCAAGACCCGGTATTCGGGCAGATAGCGCCCGGCCTGGCGCATGAACCAGAACGAGGGACGGGCATGGACCTCACCATGCAGGGCACGAATGAGGGATTTGGCCTGGGCGAGCGTACCGGTCGATGACACGACGATTGTGCAGCTTGAAAGCGATATGGGAACGAGACTGGTCCGAAGACCCGCCCTCATACTACTCTTCTTATGAATCTATAAGGAAGTGAAGGTAGTGGATACCTGTGAATCGGGTGAATTCACGGCCATGCTCCGGTTATCCACCTCGAGCTGCGCCCACGCGCGGCTGTGGGCAGGGCTGTGCGCTGGACGTCCGCGATGCGCCCGCAAGGCGCAGGTATCCCCGCCGGAGGCGGTGAGCATATGGCGATGTGGAAAGCGTGGATCACGATCATTACACCGGCTCGGACCGTGATTCACGGACACGCACAGAATTTTTCCTCAGCCGGGCATTTCGCGGTATGCATGGCGCGCTACGGGCGCGGAATTCGACCCCGTCGGGATAACACCCGACTTATCCCCGCTCGCAACGGGCTGTCCCCAGCTGGATCGTGAATGAAGAACTTCCATCTCCATCTCGTCTCGGATGCGACCGGGGAAACCAATAACGCGGTTGCGCGCGCCTGCTTCGTGCAGTTCGAGGAGGTCGAGCCGATCGAGCACAACTGGTCGATGATCCGTACCGAGCGCCAGCTCGAGAAGGTGATCGCCGGTATCAAGGCCAATCCGGGCGTCGTCCTGTTCACGATTCTCGACAAGGATCTTCGCAAGTATCTCGAGAACGCTTGCCGCGAGCTGTCGGTGCCGTACATCTCGGTGCTGGATCCGGTGCTCGACGTGCTCGCGAACTATCTCCATGCCAAGGCGCGCAATCTTCCGGGCCGGCAGCATGCGCTCGATGCCGAATATTTCGCTCGCATCGAGGCGATGGATTTCGTCATGGCGCACGATGACGGCCAGGCGCTGGTCGACCTGCGCAAGGCGGATGTCGTGTTGGTCGGCGTCTCGCGCACCTCGAAATCGCCGACCTGCATCTACCTGGGCAACCGCGGAATAAAGGCCGCCAACGTGCCGTTGGTGCCCGGTCTCAGACTGCCTGAAGAGCTCGAGGAACTCGACGGTCCGCTCATCATCGGCCTGACCAACGATCCCAACGTTCTCGTCCAGATCCGCCGCAACCGGCTGCGGATGCTCAATGAAACGCGCAACACCGAGTATATCGACCCCGAGGCGGTGAAGGCCGAAGTGGCGGCCGCCCGGCGGCTGTTCTCGGAGCGAGGCTGGCCGGTGCTGGACGTCTCGCGTCGTTCCATCGAGGAAACGGCTGCTGCCATCATGCAGATGGTCGCCGAGCGGGGCGGCAAACAGAAGAAGATCACCGCGTGAGTGCGTTGTTGGTCCAGGGCGCACCGAAGATCGTGCTGGCCTCGGCGAGCGTGGCTCGCCGTGCTCTGCTGACAAATGCCGGTATTCCAGTCGAAGCCGATCCGGGTGTCGTCGACGAGGACGAGGTCAAGCGCGCCATGCGCGCCGATGGGGCGCCGGCCGCCGCCGTGGCCGAGACCCTCGCTGAAATGAAGGCGCTCCGCGTGGCGCCGCGCCATCCCGACGCCCTGGTGCTCGGCGCCGACCAGATGCTCGAGTGCAATGGCGTGTGGTTCGACAAACCCGCCGATCGCGCGCACGCGGCGGCGCACCTGGCAGCGCTTTCCGGCCGCACGCACAAGCTGATCAGTGGCGTCGTCTGCGTGCGTAACGGCGCCAGAATCTGGCATCACACCGCGACCGCATCGTTAACCATGCGTTCTCTGTCGCGAGAGTTCATCGAGACCTATCTCGATGCCGTCGGTTCGCGCGCGCTCTCGTCGGTCGGTGCGTACCAGCTCGAGGGCATCGGCGCCCATCTCTTTGCCCGGGTCGAAGGCGATTATTTCACTGTACTCGGCTTGCCCTTGCTCGACGTACTCGCTTTCCTGCGCGGGCATAGCGTGGTTATAGGTTAGAAATGACGATCACGGGCGCCGCACGCATCGCCGGTGTGATCGGGTGGCCGGTCAAGCATTCGCGCTCCCCGCAACTGCACGGCTACTGGCTGACCAAATATCGTATCGACGGCGCCTATGTTCCCTTTGCGGTGGCGCCGGAGGATCTCGGGGCCGTCATCTCCGCGCTGCGGCCGCTCGGAATGGCCGGCCTCAATGTCACCGTTCCGCACAAGGAAGCGGTCCTCTCCCTGGTCGATGAGGCCGATTCGCTCGCGCGCCGGATCGGTGCGGTGAATACGATCGTGGTTCGCGCCGATGGATCGCTTCACGGGAGCAACACGGATTCCTTCGGCTTCATCGAGCATCTGCGTGCATCGGTGCCGGGCTGGAACGCAGGCGCCCCGGCCGTCGTGCTTGGGGCCGGCGGTGCCGCACGCGCGGTGGTCGTGGCGCTCATCGACGCGGGTGTTCCCGAGCTGCGCATCGTCAACCGCTCGCGCAGCCGCGCCGAGCGCCTCGCCGCGGAGCTCGGCGGACCTATCCGTGTCGCAGACTGGGGCGACTGGAAAACTCCGCTCGGCGATGCCGGTCTGCTGGTCAACACCACCACGCTGGGGATGGAGGGAGAGCGGCCGCTGGAGATCGATCTCGCGATGCTGCCGCCATCGGCGGCGGTCAATGACATCGTATATGTCCCGCTCGAAACCCAGCTGCTCGCCGCGGCACGGCGGCGCGGCAATGCGATCGTCGACGGGCTCGGGATGCTGCTGCACCAGGCGCGGCCCGGCTTCCGCTCGTGGTTCGGCGTCGATCCGGAAGTGACGCCCGAGCTGCGTGCGCATGTCGCCGCCGACCTGCTCCGGTAAGGTGCCGTGGTCATCCTCGGTCTCACCGGATCGATCGGCATGGGTAAGAGCACCGCGGCGGCCATGTTGCGCCGCCGCGGCATTCCGGTCCATGACGCCGACGCCGCGGTGCATCGCCTGATGGCAGCGGGCGGAGCCGCCGTCGAGCGGGTCGGGCGCGCCTTCCCCGGCGTGGTGCGTACCGGCGCGGTTGACCGCGCCGCGCTCGGCAAGATCGTGTTCAGCGATCAGGCGGCACTCCGGAAGCTCGAGGCGATCCTGCATCCCATGGTGCGTGCCGCCACCGGCCGGTTTCTTGCAAAAGCGGCGCGGGCACGTCGTCGCGTCGTCGTTCTCGACATTCCGCTTCTGTTCGAAGGCGGCAACGAACGACGCTGCGACGGCGTGATTGTCGTCAGCGCGCCGCAGTTCCTCCAGGCCCAGCGCGTGTTACGGAGGCCAGGCATGACACCCGCCCGATTCGCGGCCATCCTGGCGGCGCAGCTGCCCGATCGCGAGAAGCGGCGGCGCGCCGATGCGGTGGTCACCTCCGGTCTCGGCAAGGGCCGCACCGGGCGCCAGCTCGTCCGGATCATCCGAGCCGCACGGAGCGGACGCGGCAAGGCTTGGCGGCCCGGGTATTTGCTGCGATAGGCCGAAGAGCTGCAGTGTCGCGTGGCGGCAGCCGAACTTTTACCGAGCTCGACCGTTCTTGTAGCCGTGTCATTGCCTCCATTCGTTTCAGAGCCGGCGATAAGCCGGCTCCTGCACCGGATCGCGGACGCGCTGCTGCTGGCGGCTGCCATCGCGTTGATATTGCTGGGGACGATGCTGATCGTTTATGCCTGCTGGGCCGTTGCCCGCCCGCTCTGGGGCGCCGAGACTCTCTCCCACGCCGTGGTCGAAGCGGTCAGCTTCATCATCATCGCCTTCGCCGTGATCGCCTTGTCGAAGTTTATCGTCGAGGAGGAGATCGAGCGGGAACGCGAGCTGGCTTCCGCCCGCGAGGCGCGGCGGTCGCTCACCAAGATGCTCACTATCGTCATTATCGCGCTGAACCTCGAGGCGCTCGTGATGGTCTTCGAGGCGAATCGCGGCGATGTCGCCACCGTGATCTATCCGACCGGACTTCTCGCCGTGGCGATTCTGGCGCTGGTGGGGCTCGGCGCGTATCAGTGGCTCAGCAACGTGGTCGAGCGGGAGAATATCGGCGAGGCGCACGAGGAAAAGCAGCGCGGCAAGAACTGAATTCGTTCGCGCCCATACGGCGCCATGCTATATCGATCGAGCTGCGCCTGCGGAATCGCCGGGGGAGATATCTTGGCTTTGCGCGAGATCGTTCTGGATACCGAAACGACGGGCCTCGATCCCGATGCCGGGCATCGCCTCGTCGAGGTCGCCTGCGTCGAGCTCGTCAATCATCTGCCGACGGGACGGACCTTCAGGCGCTACATCAATCCCGAGCGCGACATGCCGCAGGATGCGTTCGCGGTACATGGGCTGAGCGAGGCGTTTCTCGCAACCCAACCTGTGTTCGCGGAAGTCGCGGCGGAATTTCTCGAGTTCGTCGGCGATGCGCAGCTGGTGATCCACAACGCAGAGTTCGATCTCAAATTCGTCAATGCCGAGCTTGCGCGGCTCGGCTTTCCTGCCATTGCGGCGCAGCGTGCGATCGACACGGTGCAGCTTGCGCGACGCAGATTTCCGGGCGCCGCGGCTTCGCTCGATGCGCTGTGCACCCGCTTCAATGTCGACAATTCGAACCGCACGCTGCATGGCGCGCTGCTCGACGCGCAGCTGCTGAGCGAAGTCTATCTCGAGCTGATCGGCGGCCGCCAGGCAACGATCGAGCTGGTGTCGGGACCGGGCGTCATCAGTGTCGCGGTGGACGAGGAGCGTCCGGTGCGCCCGCCGCGGCCGCACCAGCCCAGCGCCGACGAGCTGGCCGCGCACGCGGCTCTGCTGCAGCAGATCAAGGGTCCGATCTGGCTCGACTCCTGATCGGCGCGGATCAGGCGGTTCCGGCGGTCGCGGTCGCGGCGGCCTGCGCCTGCTGGCGATAGAGAGCCGCGAAATCGATTGGATTGATCATCAGCGGTGGAAAACCGCCATCACGCGTCGCTTCGGCGATGATCGCGCGCGCGAACGGGAACAGCATGCGCGGGCATTCGATCAACAGCAGAGGCCGAACCTGCTCCTGCGGTAGCGCCGGCAGGGTGAACAGCCCGGCATAGGTCAGCTCAACCACGAAAACCGGCTCTTCGGCCGACTTCGCCTCCGCGTTCAGCACCAGCGTCACCTCGTACATGTTCTCCGCCACCGGCCGCGCGTTGACGTCGACGTTGACCTGAACCTGCGGCGCGCGCTCGTTGCTGGCGAAGACCTGCGGCGCGCGCGGATTCTCGAACGAGAGATCCTTCACGTACTGCATGTTGACGGTAAGCGCGAGATTCGACTGCGTCGGCTGAGCCGCGGCCGTGCCGGCGGGCTGGTCGGACATGAGCTGGGCTCCGTGAATGCGAGGAACGGAAACGGGGCGTGTGGTAACACGCGAGACTGAATGCCGCAATGCGCGAGGAGCGCCGTTTCAGAGCGGCAGCGAAGGCTGTTCGAGGCGGGGATCGATGCGGACGATCTCGCAATTCGTCACCGGCCGTCCGGTGAGACCGCGAATGAAACCCCAATGCGTCACCACCGCAACCTCGGACCAGTCGGCGAGCGCGGTTGCGACGCGGCGGAAGGCAGCGCAGCGTACGGCCAGGGCCTCCTCGGTCTCTGCGATGCCAGTGGCGATATGGTCATGCCACCAGGGGTTTTCGAGGTGATCGAAGCGATAGCGCGGGAACAGCTGCCCGAGCATCTCGGGAGCCGTGCCGATATCGCAGTGGAACGCGGCCCGCTCGCGTACCAACGGCTCGATCGTGACGTCGAGGCCGAGAGCATCGGCGATGATCGTCGCGGTTTCGAGCGCGCGCCGATACGGGCTGGAGATCAGCCGGCGCACGCCGGCTCGGCGCAGCGCTTCAGCGGCCTGTGCCGCCTGGCGGCGCCCCTCGCTGGTCAACCGGGGGTCCGGAATGCCGGGATCGACCCGCGAAACCGAGAACGCGGCGTTAAACTCCGACTGGCCATGGCGTACGAGGATCATCGAACCGGCTGCTCCAGACTAACTAACACATTGATATACCGTCCCCGGCTTGAGCGGCGGGCGGTGCGTTCCTATCTATCTACAGGGATGCAGCAGGCCAAGCGCAGAACGATCTCCCTCGACCGTCAACCGGACCGGGCTCTAGACCCCGAACCCCGGGGCCGGTACCTTGGTTATATAGGGGCCGGCTGCCCCAGCAAGGGTGGCGGATTCAGCCACAGCGGAGCCGTGCCGGACCGGCGGCCCAACACGCGGGGATAAATTCATGGACGGCGGTTTCGCCTTCTTCGACATCGTATTTTTCGCCATGGTAGCGGCGTTTCTGATCCTGCGCCTGCGGAGCGTGCTTGGCCGCCGGACCGGCAACGAGAATCCCGAACGCTGGACCACGCGCACGCCGAAACCGACGGCGAACCGCGCCGAGCTGCCGGAGAATGTCTCGCGCCTGCCGGATCGCAACCGTCCGGCGGTCGACGTCAAGCCGATCGACATCGCGCCGGGTTCTCCGGTCGAGGCCGGCCTGGCCCAGATAGGGGTCGCCGATCCGACCTTCGACGCGCGGATCTTCCTCGACGGCGCGCGCCAGGCTTTCGACATGATCGTCCAGGCCTATGCGCAGGGCGATACCGCGACTCTTCGGCCGCTGCTTTCCGATGAGGTCTATGAGAATTTCGCGGCCGCAATTCATGCGCGCCAGCAGGCGCGGCACACACTCGAGACGTCCCTGATCGGCATCAAATCGGCCGAGATCAGCGAGGCAAAGATGGACGGGCGCATGGCGCTGGTCACGGTCAAGTTCGTGACCGAGCAGATCAACGTCACCCGCGATGCCGACGGTCATGTGGTCGAGGGCGACCCACAGCACGTCGCGACCGTGACCGATGTCTGGACGTTCGCGCGCAACACCCGCGCGCGCGATCCCAACTGGTCGCTTGTCGCCACGTCGGACAACGCCTAGCAAACGGGTCCGGCGCGGCAGATGATTCGGCGCAGCCTCGGTGCGCTCGCGCTCGCGACCCTTGCTGCACTGGCTGCCTGCGAAACCAGGCCGCCCGAGCCGCGGCTGACGCTGGTGCCGGCGGAGTTCGGCGACCTGGCCGGCTGGGGCGACGACCGCCAGGCCGAGGGGCTAGCGGCGTTCAAACGCTCCTGCGCGCGAATCGCGGTGCTGCCGGAGGACCGCATGATCGGACCGGCCGGCCAGGAGGCACCGACCACCGCGTGGCGCGCGGTCTGCGACGAGGCGCTGGACGTAGCGGACGATGACGCGGCGGCCCGTGCATTCTTCGAGCGCGCCTTCACGCCCTTCGCCGCCGGCGACAACGGCGAGGCCGAGGGGCTGTTTACCGGCTATTACGAGCCGGAACTGCACGGGTCGCGCAGGCCGGGCGGCCGCTACACCGTTCCGCTTCATGGCCGACCCGCCGATCTCGTCACCGTCGATCTCGGCCTGTTCAAGGCGGAATGGCGGGGCCAGCGCATCACCGGACGCCTCGACGGGGGCAGCCTGCGGCCCTACCCGACGCGCGCCGAGATCGCCGCCGGCGCTCTCGGAAATGCGCAATCGGAAATCGTCTGGGTCGACAACCCGGTTGACGCCTTTTTCCTGCAGGTTCAGGGATCGGGGCGAATCCTGCTCGAGGACGGCAGCGTGCTGCGCGTCGGCTATGCGGCGCAGAACGGCCATCCCTATGTTGCGATCGGTCGCGAGCTGGTGGCGCGCGGTGCGATGGCGCGCGAGCAGGTGTCGATGCAGTCGATCCGCGCTTGGCTCGCCGACAATCCCGCCGAGGCGGCAACTTTGATGAACCTCAACCCGTCCTACGTGTTCTTTCGCGAGCTCGATGGTGACGGGCCGATCGGCAGCCAGGGGGTGGCGCTGACGCCGGGGCGCAGTCTCGCCGTCGACCGCGCGTTCCTGGCGATGGGCCTGCCGGTCTGGCTTGATGCCGAGGATCCGCTCGATCCGGCAGCACGGGTGCGCCGGCTGATGGTGGCGCAGGACACCGGTGGTGCCATCAGGGGGCCGGTGCGCGGCGACGTATTCTGGGGGCACGGCGACGAGGCGGCCGAGCGCGCCGGCCGCATGCGCTCGCGCGGACGCTACTGGATCCTGATGCCGCGCGCGACCGCGGGCCGCGTCGCCGCGCGCTGACGCAGCGCCCCGCCGGATCGGCGATCTTGCGTTGCGCCGGTGCGAAGGCCATTAATACGCGCGCAACAAGGAATTCCGCTTTGGCCGAAACCGCAACCAAGCCGCGCGTCGGGCTGTTCATCACCTGCCTCGTCGACTTCTTCCGGCCGTCGGTGGGCTTCGCTGCAGTGAAGCTGCTCGAGGATGCCGGCTGCGAGGTTCACGTTCCCGAGGCGCAGACCTGCTGCGGCCAGCCCGCCTACAATTCCGGCGACCGCGCCGACACGAAGGAGCTCGCACGCCGCACGATCGCGCTGTTCGAAGGCTTCGATTACGTGGTTGTGCCGTCAGGCTCATGCGGCGGCATGCTCAGGGAGCACTATCCCGGGCTGTTCGCCGACGAACCGGACTGGGCGCACCGTGCCCAGCATCTCGCGGCGCGCACCTATGAGCTGATCTCGTTCCTCCACGATGTGCGCGGCATGCGCGGCGTCGCTTCGCGCTATGAAGGCACCGTGACCTATCACGATTCCTGCTCGGGCCTGCGCGAGCTCGGGGTCAAGCAGCAGCCGCGCGCGCTCCTGAGTTCGGTCGAGGGGCTGAAGCTGGTCGAGCTGCCGGCCGCCGAGGTGTGCTGCGGCTTCGGCGGCACGTTCTGCGTCAAGTATCCGGAGATCTCCGACAAGATGGTCTCCGCCAAGGCGGTCGACATTGCGAGCACCGGCGCCGACACCGTGCTCGCCGGCGATCTCGGCTGCCTTATGAACATGGCCGGCAAGCTCAAACGTCAGCAGATCGAGGCGGGCGGACCCGATATCCGCGTGCGCCACGTCGCCGAAGTGCTGGCCGGCATGACCGACGAGCCGCCGATCGCGGCGGCGAAGACGCGCGACGGCGCATGACGATGCAGCCGACCTCCCGGGCCTTCAAGGCCAATGCACATGACGCCCTCGCCGACGCGAAGCTGCAGCGGGCGCTGGGATTTTTCCAGTTCGGCCAGGCCGGACTCGCCGAGCGGCGGCGCCAGGCGGTCGACAGGCTGCCCGAGTTCGATGTGTTGCGCGACCGCGCCAAGGCGATCAAGGACCATACGCTGGCGCATCTCGACTGGTACCTCGAGCGTTTCGAGCGCAACTGCACGGAAGCGGGCGGGCATGTCCACTGGTGCCGCAACGCCGAGGAGGCGCGGCAGGTCGTGCTCGACATCTGCCGCAAGCTGAACGCGCGCACGGCGACAAAGGGCAAGTCGATGATCGGCGAGGAGATCGCCATCAACGACTATCTGGCTGCGAACGGGGTCGAGCCGATCGAGACCGACCTCGGCGAATACATCGTCCAGATCCGTCACGAGATGCCCTCGCACATCATCGCGCCCGCGATCCACCTGACGCAGCATCAGGTCGAGGCCTCGTTCCGGAAGACGCACACCCAGCTCGATCCCGCGCGCCAGCTCGAGGAACCGCGCCAGCTGCTCGACGAGGCGCGCGGCATTCTCCGCCAGAAGTTCCTCGACGCCGATGTCGGCATCACCGGGGCCAATTTCCTGATCGCCGAGACCGGCACCTCGGTGATCGTCACCAACGAGGGCAACGGCGACCTGACGCAGCTTCTGCCCAAGGCGCATATCGTGCTGGCGAGCCTCGAGAAGGTCGTGCCGACGCTTGAGGATGCCTCGACCATCCTGCGCGTGCTGGCGCGCTCGGCGACCGGCCAGGACATGTCGGTCTACACGACCTTCTCGACCGGGCCCCGTCGTGCTGGCGACCTCGACGGCCCGGGCGAGTATCACGTGATCCTGCTCGACAACGGCCGCAGCGCCCTGCTCGGCACCGAGTTCCAGGACATCCTGCGCTGCATCCGCTGCGGCGCGTGCATGAACAACTGTCCGGTCTATGCGTCGGTCGGCGGGCATGCCTATGGCTGGGTCTACCCCGGCCCGATGGGCTCGGTGCTGACGCCGGCCCTGATCGGCGTCGAGAACGCCGGCCATCTGCCCAATGCCTCGACCTTCTGCGGACGCTGCGAGAGCGTGTGTCCGATGAAGATCCCGCTGCCGAAGATGATGCGGCATTTCCGCGAACAGGAGTACGAGCGCAAGCTGTCGCCGCGCACGGTGCGCGCCGGGCTCGCCGTCTGGGCCTTTCTCGCGCGCCATCCGGTGCTGTACCATTTTCTCGCCGGCAAGGCTGCCGCGCTGCTCGGGCGGCTCGGCCGGCGCAATGGCAGCTTCTACGGCCTGCCGCTGGCCGGCGGCTGGACCGCCACGCGCGAGATGCCGGCGCCGCAGGGCCGCACGTTTCAGGCGATGTGGCGCGGGCGGCAGGCAGGAAAGGTACGCTGATGGCGAATGCGCGCGACCAGGTTCTCGGCGGCATTCGCCGTGCTCTGCGGCGCGCAGCGCTGGATTCCGCTTCCGCCGTACCGCTCGAGCAGCGTCTGGCGCAGCCGCCGCGCGGTCCCGTTCCCGCGCGTACGCACGGCCTCGACCGCCGGCGGCTGGTCGATCTCTTCGAGAAATACGCCGTCGAGGTAAATGCGACGGTCATGCGCGTGGCCGGGCTCGACGACGTGCCCGAAGCGGTCGCGACGTTTCTTGCATCGCAGAACCTGCCGGCCGAGATTGCAATGGCGCCCGATCCGCTGCTCGACCGGATGCCGTGGGCCAGGCGACCGCTCCTGAAAATCCGCAAGGGCCGCAGCGACGGGCGCGACGCGGTGGGGCTGTCGGCGGCGTTCACCGGCGTCGCGGAGACCGCGACCCTGATGCTCGCCTCCGGTCCGGGCAATCCGTCAACGCTCAACTTCCTGCCCGATACCCATATCGTCGTCCTGCCCGCCTCGCGCGTCGTCGGTCCTCTCGAGGATGCTTGGGCGAGGCTGCGCGCGGCGCATCCGGGTGCACCGCTGTCGGGTGCGGCCATGCCGCGCACGGTCAATCTGATCACCGGACCGTCGCGCACCGGCGATATCGAGCAGAAGATCCTGATGGGCGCGCACGGGCCGCGCCGCCTCCACATCGTGATCGTCGAGGATGAGCAAGATTGAGGCCGCGGGCAGGCGCCGGCTGCCGCCCGACGATGCGAAGCTGTTTCGCGCGGCGATGCGCGATGTCGATCCGCTGCCGAAGCGCCGCGCGCCGCCTGTTTCGACCACCGATGCGCAGCCGGCGAGCCGGTCGGGGACGGAACCGGACGCGCGTGCTGCCAGGGCCGCGCCGCCGGCCCGGACCGCGCCTCCGCCACCCGCAGCAAAGCCCAATCCAGGCATCGATCGCCGCACCGCGGAGCGGGTACGCAAGGGCGAGATCCCGATCGAGCGCCGCCTCGACCTGCACGGCATGACGCAGGATGACGCGCACGCGGCGCTGGACCGCTTCGTCCGCCAGGCGTGGAGCGACGGCAAGCGCATGCTGCTGATCATTACCGGCAAGGGCAGTGTCAGTGCCGGCGGCGGCGTACTGCGCCGCCATGTGCCGCGCTGGCTTGCCGCCGGCGAGCATGCCGCACGCGTGCTGCGGGTCGAGACGGCGCAGGCCCGCCATGGCGGCGGCGGCGCGCTCTATGTCCTGCTGCGCCGCCGGCGCGACGAGCGATGACCCCGTTCGGCGAGAAGCTGCGCGCGCTGCGGCGCGAGAAGGGTGTCACGCTCAAGCAGATGGCAGGCGCGCTCGAGCTCTCGCCGGCCTATCTTTCGGCGCTGGAGCACGGCCATCGCGGCCGGCCGACGCCGGCGCTGATCGTGCAGATCTGCGAGTATTTCCACCTGATATGGGACGATTACGAGGAGATGCACCGCCTGGCGCGGCTATCGCATCCGCGCGTCGTGGTGGACACCAGCGGGCTTTCGCCCGAGGCGACCGAGCTTGCCAATCTCCTCGCCGAGCGGATCGACGCGCTGACACCGCCGGCCATCAGGACGATGCGCGACATGCTGCTGGCCGTGCGGCCCGCGGCGCCGTCGCGCGCGAGCCGCACGCGACGGCACGGTGCGGCATGAAGGTCGATTCGCGTGCCATTGCAGGGTTCCTCAAGCGGCCCGACGCGGCCTGCCGGGCGGTGCTGGTCTGGGGCGAGGATGCCGGCCTGGTGCGCGAGCGCGGCGAGGCGCTGGCGCGCACGGTCGTCCCGGATCTTTCGGATCCCTTCCGGGTCGCCGATCTGACCGGTGCGGCGCTGGCCGATGACCCGGCGCGGCTGGCCGATGAGGCCGCCTCCATGTCCCTGACCGGCGGCCGCCGCGTGGTGCGCGTGCGCCACGTGACGCCGGCTCTGGGCAAGGAGCTCGCCGACTGCTTTGCCGCCCTGCTCAAGCAGGATATTGCCGGCCACAAGCCGGAGGACCTTGCCTTGATCGTCGTCGAGGCGGGGGAGCTCGACGGGCGTTCGGGTCTGCGCAAGCTGTTCGAGACGGCCCGCAACGCCGCGGCGATCGCGTGCTACCGCGACGAGGCGCGCAACCTCCCCGCCGTGATCCGCGATACATTGGCGCAGTACAAGGTCACCGCCAGCGCGGACGCGCTGACCTGGCTCGCCGGCCGCCTCGGCGGCGACCGCGCGGTGACGCGCGGCGAACTCGAGAAGCTGGCGCTCTATGTCGGCGCGGGCCACGAGGCGAGCCTCGAGGATGCCCGCGCCACCGTCGGCGACAGCGCCGATATCGGCTTCGACGACCTGGCGAATGCGACCGCGGGCGGCGATGTGGCGACGCTCGCGCGCGTCTTCGACAAGCTGACCGCGGAAGGCATGCCGGCAGTGCCGATCCTGCGCGCCGTGCAGCGGCATTTCACGCGTCTGCACCACTGCGCCGGCCTGGTCGCATCCGGCCAGGACCCGGAAGGGGCCATGATGCGGCTGCGGCCGCCGGTGTTCTGGAAGGAGAAGGACAGTTTTCGCGCGCAGCTCAGGCGCTGGCCGCCCGATCGGCTGTCGGAGGCGCTGGATCGCCTGCTCGACGCCGAGATCGCCTGCAAGACATCGGGGCCGGTGGCGGAGATGCTGGCCGGACAATGCCTGCTGGACATCGCCGCCCGCGCCGGGCGCGGCGCGCGGCCTTGAGTGGTTCGCACCGGGCGCGGCATGTGCCGCTCGCCCGTCCTTCGAGACGCGATTCGCCGCAGCGAAATCGCTCCCCAGGACGAGGCGGTTCGGTTAGTTAGATTTCGTCCTGGGGAGCGCGCGTTGCGCGCGTTTCGAAGGACGGGCCGCGCGCGCCCGGTCCGGCGCCAACACTGAAAGGATTCGTGCGAATGCTGGTCGTCATTCCGGACATTCTGACCAAGGCCGAGCTGCAGGAGATCCGCTCCAGGCTGCGCGCCGAGGATTTCCGCGACGGCCGCCTGACTGCAGGAGCCCGCACGGCCTCGATCAAGGCGAATCTGCAGACCGACGCCAAGGCAGAGACGATGCGCGCGCTGCAGGAGCTGGTGCTCGCCGCTCTCATGCGCCATTCGACCTTCATCACCGTCGCGGCGCCCAAGCGGATCCTGCCGATCCGCTTCAACCTCTACAAACAGGGCATGTATTACGGCGACCACGTCGACAACGCGATCATGGGCGGCACGCCCGGCGAGCCCGATACGGTCCGGGTCGATATGTCCTTCACGCTCTTCATCTCGCCGCCGGACAGCTACGACGGCGGCGAGCTGGTCATCAAGTCAGGCTATGGGCGTCATCCGTTCAAGCTGCCGGCCGGGCAGCTCGTCGTCTATCCGACCTATTTCTTCCACGAGGTAACGCCCGTGACGCGGGGCGAGCGGCTGGCCTGCGTCAGCTGGCTGCAGAGCATGATCCGCAGCGAGAATCACCGCGAGGTTCTGCTCGATCTGGCCATCGCCTCGCAGGCGATGGCGAGCAAGGAGCCGGCCGGGCGGATCGCCGCCGGCAATCTCATCGACAAGGTGCGCAAGAACCTCTTGCGCATGTGGGCCGAAAACTAGCCGCGGGACGTCACCGCCCGGCGCTGTCGATCCGCATCTGCCGGGCGCGGGTGAGGATGGTGTTCTCGAGCTCGGTCGCGGTCTTCGCCTCGACCGCCGCATCGACCCAGCCACCGTTTCCGTCGGAGCGCTGGCGGAATACCGCCGCCCGGATGCCGTCGGCGCGCAGCTGGCGCCCGAGAATGTAGATGTTGAGCTTGACCCGCTCGGCCGGCGTCTCCGGCGGCGAATACCAGTCGGTTATGATGACGCCGCCGAACGGGTCGGCCGAGGCCAGCGGCATGAACGAGATCGAGTCCAGCGAGGCACGCCACAGATAGCTGTTCACGCCGATGCCGCCCCCGCCGGGGTCTTCCTGTTTGCTTCCGCCGAACACATTGAAGCCGTCCTGGCCGAGCAGGCCCTCGTACTGCTTGTTGCTGCCGGTCGGGTCGATCCCCTGCCCAGGCTTCTTGTCCGGATAATTATACTCGGTCCTGCCGCTGCAGGCCGCAAGCGCACCGAGCGCCAAGGCGAGCGCCAAGGGGAGAAGGCCCCGTGCTCTGGTGGACGGATTGCGAATCGACATGACGACCTGACCGTATTGAAATGAAGCGGCTCCTCGCCGCGGAGGAATAATAGCGTGGCGCTCTGCTTTGCAACACTGCTGCGAGGCGAAGCCGGACGCGGGGGGTATATGCCCGCGAAATGTGTCGAGATCAGGGTAAGGCGAACTGCCGCTGGCCTGAATCCGGTCGGGCAACAGTCCCGGACCGGGTTTCAGCCCCGCCCCGGGACGCCTCGGCCGGAGGGCAGCCGGACACGAGAGCCGAAGCCATTCATAACGAGTCGAAACAACCCTGGTGCGAAGATTGCCGCCACCTTTACGTTCACGCAACGATTGCGCCCAGATGGCACTTTCTCCAGATATTTCAGGGCACTATCGAGTATCCTAACAGTTCCTTATCGACAGAAGGGGCTAGCGCCCTGTGGCGTAGAAACAACACTGCGCGATTTTCGACACAAATTGCGGTTGGTTTCCTTGACCGGTGCGGGACGGCATGGAAAGACTGCTCCGCCTAATGAGAGGCGCAGTCTGGCCGCAAGGCTGGCGAGCACAACTGGAGAGGTAATCAGATGAAGAAACACCTGCTAGGGACGACGGCGCTGGTGGCGGCTGGCATGTTTGCCATGGCCGACACTGCCGCTGCTCAGACCAAGGTCATGCCGATACAGGTATCGGTTGGCGGCTACTGGGCCGAGTATTTGAGCTTCACGAGCCAGGACGACGTGGCCGGCGCGACCGGCGATCAGGAAGCCACGCAGTTCGACCAGTATTCCGATAAGGAAATCCACTTCAACGGTCGCACGACGCTGGACAACGGTCTGACGGTCGGCTTCCGCGCGGAGCTGGAGGCGAACACCGAGAGCGACCAGATCGACGAGTCGTTCATGTTCATCGAGGGCCGCTTCGGCCGTGTCGAGCTGGGCGCGATCAACAACGTCCAGTATCGCATGGCGTACAAGGCGCCCGAGGCTCAGACCCGTCCGTGGTCGAACGAAGGCAACATCTTCAACGTCATGGTGCAGCAGACGGGCTCGCCGACGTTCGACTCGATGCTCGGCACCACGGTGTCGCGCTTCAACGACAACGATTCGGAAAAGATCAACTACTACACGCCGCGCTTCGAGGGCTTCCAGCTCGGCCTGTCGTACATTCCGAACTCGTCGCAGGACAAGCAGTCGCCTGATGCCGTCTCGGCTGCGTACTCGCGCGGCTGGGCCGCTGCCGTCAACTTCGTTCGCACCTTCGGCGCGTTCAGCGTTGCGGCATACGGCGGCTACATGACGTGGCAGGCTCCGGACGGAGTCGGCTCGGATCCGGACCAGTGGAACCTCGGCCTGCAACTCGGCTACGGCGGCTTCAAGGTCGGCGGCAGCTACGGCAAGATCGAGGACGGCCGCTCGGGCTCGGCCGGTACCGCCAGCGTTTCGTCGGCCGGCACGGGCGCCAATCGCGTCGAAGGCAGCGCCTTCGACCTCGGCATCATGTACACCTTCGGTCCTGCCGCGGTCAGCCTGAACTACATCAACGGCGAGAACGACGACAGCCCGGCGGCTGCGGCGTCGACCGGCGATGATGAGTTCGAGATGATCTCGGTGGCCGGCAAGTACACCCTCGGGCCAGGCGTGAGCCTCGAGGCGGCCATCTTCCATGCCGAGCTGGACAACAACGGCTCGGGTGGCACGACGACCGAAAGCAACGACGCGACCGGCGGCATCGTCGGCGTGGTTCTGGTGTTCTAAGCAACGCCAGTTACCGAACTGGAAGGGGCGGCTTCGGCCGCCCCTTTTTTCTTCGGGGTGCTTGGAGCGCGGGATGTGCGACCATATTGTCGTCGCACGCCAATTCCGACCCCGAGGCCATGAGCCAGGACGCTACAGCCAGAGACATCGCCGCGAACCTCGCATCCGTTCGGCAGCGCATCACCGAAGCTGCGGCTGCCGCCGGGCGCACGCCCGGTTCGATCGCGCTCGTTGCAGTTGCAAAGACCTTCGGCGCGGATGCGGTACGCGCCGCGCTGGCCGCCGGTCAGTCGGCGTTCGGCGAGAACCGCGTCCAGGAAGCACAAGGCAAGTATCCGCCGCTCAAGGCGGCGCACCCGTCACTCGAGCTGCACCTGATCGGCCCGTTGCAGACCAACAAGGTGCGCGATGCCGTTGCGCTGTTCGATGTCATTCAGACGGTCGACCGGCCGAAGCTCGCCGCGGCCCTGGCGGCGGAGATGAATCGGAGCGGCCGGAGGCCGCGCTGCTTCATCCAGGTCAACACCGGCGAGGAGCCGCAGAAGGCAGGTATTCTGCCGGACGGCGCCGACGCGTTCATCGCCGAAGCACGCGAGAAGCACGGCCTTCCCGTCGAAGGCCTGATGTGCATCCCGCCGCTCGACGAGGAGGCGGCGCTGCATTTCGCACTGCTGCGCGAGATCGCGCGGCGCAACGGCCTCTCGGGCCTCAGCATGGGCATGAGCGGCGACTTCGAGACCGCGATCCGCTTCGGCGCCACCCATGTCCGCGTCGGTTCCGCCATCTTCGGCGCGCGAGCGCTTGCGAAGTCGGCGTAGCTCAGTTTCAAAGGATGAGGCGGAGCGGGCGGGTGCATCGCGCCGCATTCACGTGCGGATGCAGATGCGGTCTTCCGGTCCAAGTGCGGCGACGAGGGCGAGCGCGAGCTCGCGCGTGACGCCGACGCAGCCCTCGGTGGGGCCGCCATCATCGCGCGCAAGATGCAGGAAGACGGCGCTGCCCAGGCCCGGCACGACCGGCGCATCATTGTGGCCGAGCACGACGACGAGATCGTAGAGCCCGTCTTCCCGCCACATCCGCTCGGCGCTGGCGGGGTACGGCAGGCGGACCTTGCGGTTATAGGCGGGATCACCGGGCGCGTCGCACCAGCCGTCGTCGCGGGCGATCGCGGCGCAGGGCAATCGCGTTACCGGTGCCGCCAGGCGGTCGCCGCGGTAGAGCACGCCGCGCAGCGGAAAGCAGCCGATCGGGCTGGCGCCATCGCCTTCGCGTTTATTCCTGCTTGCACCGCTACGGCCGAGCGTCACGTCATGACGCCGCCCGTTCCAGGTCAGGACGCCGCGCCCCGGCGCCGTGCAAACGACATCAATATCCATGGGCTGCGATCCTACACGGCCGCGCTCTCAATGCGAGAGATCGACCTGCGGTGCGGCTTCGCCGCGTTGCATCGCACGATAGCGATCGAGCCCGCGCATCATCGCCGCGTTGAACCATTGTGCGGGCGGGCCGTCGGGCGACGTGCTTGCGTCCGCTTCCTCGCGCGCCGCGTCGGCGATCCGGGCGGCGGGCGGCGCCGGCGCCTGGATTGCGGGCTGCACGGGCTGCGCCTGGATGACGCGACCCTTCGACGGGTCGGTCGGCGGCAGCCGGCGGCCGGCATTGGCAAGATAGTATCCGATCGTGCGGCCCTGGCCGGAGTCTGAGGCGGTCTCGGGCACCGCGGCGGCGGCAGGCTCAGTCTTGGCCGGCTGTTCGCGCAGTCCTTGCAGATCGGCCGCGAGCTGGGCCAGCGCCTCGGCTCCGGTGCTGGCCGGCGTCTCGGACTCCGCCCCGGCGAGTGCCGCCGCGTTCGCCGGCGCTGCAGCCAGCTCCGGCGTTGGCGCCGCGCCGGCCGGCTCGTCGCCGTCGAGCAGCGCCAGGACTTGCGCACCGAGATCCGCGCCCTTCACCTGTTCGACGATGGCATTGATGGCGGCCGAGGCGAGACCGATCGGCCCGCCAAACAAGGCCCCGCCGACCACGCGGGCCGCGGGCTTGATCGTATCGCCGGTGATCCAGCGGTAGACCGACGAGACCACCGGAATATGCTGCAGCGGATTGAAGACGGACAGAAAGTCGCTGAAGGTGAGCTCGTCCTCGCCTTCGGCCGCAGGCGGGTCAGGCGCAAGCGGTCCGCCGGAAACGCGGCGGCCCTCGCCATCCCAGGACAGCGGAGCGGTGCTCGTGAGCGAGGCCGGAAAATCGGTCATCGCCCCTGTCACAGCAAGTCCGATGCCAGCCGCAATACCGCGCCTTATCAAGCGGTTAGACAAGGGCCGATCGGGCCGCCCGGCAGGATTTGCCGACCCGATCTGCCGATCAGGCGGTTGAACAAGCCTGGCCGGTCCAGTATCTGGAAGGCGCGGCAGCCGGCGCCGCTGACATATTCGGGCGGGAGACCAATGAACGTTTTTCGCGACTACGACCAGCAGGAACTCGATGCGCAGTACAACCTGCGCGCCCGCTTCACCGACCATCCCAAATACATCGGGCAGTGGCAGCGGCTCGGCGATGCCGAGGCGGGCAAGCCGGGGTGGAAGCTCGATCTCGCTTACGGGCCGACACCGCCGGAAAAACTCGACCTCGTCGTTCCCGAGCGCGCCGAAGGCAGGCGCGCGCCGCTGATGGTCTTCGTCCATGGCGGCTACTGGCAGAATCTCGACAAGCGCGATTGCCGGCTGCTTGCGCCCGCCTTCGTCGATGCCGGCGTCGCCTTCGCCACCATCAACTACACCCTGGCGCCGGTCGCGGGCATGGATGAGATCGTCCGTCAGGCCCGCGCCGCCGTCGCCTGGCTGTGGCGCAATGCACCGCTGCTCGGCTGCGATCCCGACCGCATCGCCGTCGCCGGCCATTCGGCGGGCGGGCATCTCGCGGCGATGCTGGCCGCCACCGACTGGACGAAACAGGGCGGGCTGCCGGCCGACCTGGTGAAGGCGTCATACCCGGTCAGCGGAATCTACGATCTCGAGCCGATCCGGCTGTCCTACCAGAATCCGGTGCTGAAGCTCGACGAGGGGACCGTCCGCCGCAACTCGCCGATCGGTCTCGAGCCGCGCACCAGGCGGATCATTCTGAGCGTCGGCGAGAAAGAGCCGGACGAATTCCAGCGCCAGCAGGAAGAATTCGCTGCGGCCTGGAGGAAGAAGGGGGCGTCGGTCGAGATCGTGCCCGCCGCCGGCCTGCACCATTTCGACATCCTCGAGAAGTTCGGCGATCCCGCTCACCCGATGGGCCGCGCCGCGCTTGCGCTGATGCGCGAGCTTTGAATACGCGTCTCAAATGAAACGACCGCATCCTGAGGCGCGATTTCGCGATCAGTGAAATCGCGTCTCGAAGGATGGGCCACGGGCACAATACGTTGCAATTCAATGGTGTACGAGCAGATCACCGGTCTCCAACGGCCATTTCTGCTCAAGGTTGTGTCACCCGCGCTGCCGCCTGGGGCGGCCAGCGGCGGTTTTGCCCCAGGGATACGCCCGTGCTAGAAGCACGCCCATGAACCGGCGCCGGAAAGTCCTTTTGGTGGATGACGATGCGGCTTTGCGCAGCTCCCTCGCCGAACAGCTCGCCGCCGATTACGACACCGCCGAGGCCGAGACGGGGGCGGCGGCGCTCGCCGCCGCCAGGGCGGACCGCTTCGATGCGATTCTGCTCGACATCGGCCTGCCCGATGCGGACGGCCGCGAGGTCTGCCGCAGCCTGCGCGAGGCCGGCGTCAGCGCGCCGATCATCATGCTGACGGCATCGGCCGGCGAATCCGATACCATCGCCGGCCTCGACTCCGGCGCGAACGACTACATCACCAAGCCGTTCCGCCTCGGCGTGCTGATGGCACGGCTGCGCGCGCAGTTCCGCCAGCACGAGGCTTCGGAGGACGCGGTTTTCAGCATCGGGCCCTACAGCTTCCAGCCCGGGGCCAAGCTGCTCCTGGAGGGCAGCTCCAAGCGCAAGATCCGCCTGACGGAGAAGGAGGCGGCGATCCTGCGCTTTCTCTACCGCGCCGGCGATCCGGTCTCGCGCGAGACCCTGCTGGGCGAAGTCTGGGGCTACAACGCCGGCGTCAACACCCACACCCTCGAGACGCACATCTATCGCCTGCGTCAGAAGATGGAGCGCGATCCCGCCAACGCCGAAATCCTCGTCACGACACCGGGCGGATATCGCCTTGTGCCGTAAAGCATAACGGGATATCGGAGAGGTCGGTGGGGACTCCTTCGCACCAATTCACCGTCCGCTTCTGGGGCGTCCGCGGGTCAATTCCATGCCCCGGCCCGGAGACGGTGCGCTATGGCGGCAATACCGCCTGCGTCGAAATGCGCTGCGGCGAGCGGCTGCTGATCTTCGACGCCGGTACCGGCCTGCGGCCCCTCGGCGCCCATCTCGACGCACTCGGCACGGTGAGCGCCGACCTGTTCTTCACCCACACGCATTTCGACCATATCTGCGGCTTGCCGTTCTTCAGCTCGGCGTATGCAAAAACCAATCACTTCCAGTTCTGGGCGGGTCATCTGCTGCCCGACCACACGCTGCGCTACGTGCTGTCCGAGATGATGATGGCGCCGCTTTTCCCGATCCCGATCAGCGTGCTCGGCGCCGACATCTCGTTCCATGACTTCCGGGCCGGCGAGACGCTCGAGCCGGGGCCGGGCATCGTCATCCGGACCGTGGCGCTGAACCATCCGAACGGCGCCACCGGCTATCGCGTCGAATATGCCGGAAAGTCGGTGTGTTACGTGACAGACACCGAGCACGTGCCTGGCACGCCGGACAAGAACGTACTCGGGCTGATCGCCGGTGCTGATCTGGTGATCTACGATGCGACCTATACCGACGACGAGTATCCCGATCATGTCGGCTGGGGCCATTCGACCTGGCAGGAAGGCGTACGGCTGGCCGACGCGGCGCAGGTGAAGCAGCTCGTCATCTTTCATCATGATCCCGGCCATGACGACGAAACCATGGATGCGATCGCCGCCGCGGCCGGCAAGGCGCGCCCCGGCACGCTCGTCGCCCACGAAGGCATGATCCTCAAGCCGTAGCGGAGCTCTCGCCTGCTGAGAATTTTCTTGGGGCGCCATCCTCGACTTACCCTCTCCCGCGAGCGGGAGAAGGCGGGGGATGAAGGTCCCGCCGCCGCCAGAGATTTCACATGACCTGGCGCACGAACCCGCTGTTGCGATCGGCCTGGATGACCCTGTCCGCCGCGGCGGGACGGCCGCGCGGATTCGTCATTCCCTACCGCTACGCGGACTCGGTCGAGGCGCCGCCATCCTATCCCGCCCTCGCGCCGCTGTTCGCCGCGGCGGAACCGGAGTTCCGCGCACTGCTGGTGCTGGCGCAGGGGCATCTCGAGCGGCTGCTGACGTTCGGCGGGGCGAGCCCGCCGGCGCCGCGCTTCGACCAGGACTGGTTTCCGCGACTCGATGCGGCGATCGCCTACACGATGGTGCGGACGCTGCGCCCGGCCCGTATCGTCGAGATCGGCTCTGGCCACTCGACGCGTTTCCTCGCGCGCGCGGTGGCCGACGAGCGTTGCGCCACCAGGATCGTCGCGATCGATCCGGCGCCGCGCGCGACGATCGAAGGACTGCCGATCGAATTCGTCCGCTCGACGGTGCAGCGCGCGGGCCTTGACCCATTCCGCGGCCTCGCCGCCGGCGACATCGTCTTCGTCGACTCCAGCCACATCCTGATGCCGGGCACCGATCTCGACGTCGTGCTCAATGCGGTGCTGCCGGCGCTGCCGCCCGGCGCGCTGGTGCATTTCCACGACATCTTCCTGCCGGAGGGCTATCCGGCGGACTGGGCATGGCGCGGCTACAACGAGCAGAACGCGGTCGCGGCGCTGGCGATGTCGGGTGGCTACCGCCTTCGCTGGGCCTCGCACCATGCTGCGACGCGCCTGACGGCCGGGATCGCCGCCGCTGGCCTCGATCGGCTCCCTCTCGTCCCGGGCGCCCGCGAAACCAGCCTGTGGCTGGAAAAGGTGCGTTGAGGCCGCCCTTTGCGGTTCAGCGATAGGGGTCGGCCGCGTCGCGCAGGCCGTCGCCGAGGAAGTTGAAGGCGAGCACGGTGATAATCACCGGGACCACCGGGGCCAGCAGCCACGGATAGAGCGCCACCACGTTGATGTTCTGCGCCTCGGTCAGCAATACGCCCCACGAGGTGATCGGCGGGCGCAGGCCGAGGCCGAGGAAGGACAGCGCCGTCTCGCCGAGGATCATCGCCGGGATCGACAGGGTGGCCGAGGCGATGAGATGGCTCATGAAGCTCGGAAGGAGGTGGCGGCCGATGATGCGGCGCGGGCTTGCTCCCATCAGCACCGCCGCAGTGCAGAAATCCTCCTCGCGCAGCGCCAGCAGCTTGGAGCGCACCGCACGCGCCAGCCCCGTCCAGTCGATCAGGCCGAGGATGACGGTGATGCCGAAATAGATCAGCAGCGGATTCCACGACACCGGCAGCGCCGCGGACAGCGCCATCCACAGCGGCAGTTCGGGGAACGAGCGGATGATCTCGATCACGCGCTGGATGACGTTGTCGACCCAGCCGCCGTAATAGCCGGCCAGCCCGCCCAGCGTCATGCCCAGAGCGAAGCTGATCGTGATGCCGATCAGCCCGACGGTGAGCGAGATGCGCGCTCCGTAGATCAGGCGCGAGAGCATGTCGCGGCCGAGCCGGTCGGTGCCGAGCAGGAACAGCACGCCGTCCTGCGCCGGGCAGACCAGATGCAGATTCGCCGGCACCAAGCCCCAGAAATCGTACGGGTCGCCGCGGCAGAAAAAGCGCAGCGGATAGACCCGATCGTGATCGGGCGTGTACTCGCGTTTCAGGGTGTCGAGGTCGAGATTGTACTTGAAGCCGTAGACGAACGGCCCGATGAAACTGCCCTCGTGGAACAGGTGAACGGTCTGCGGCGGCGCGTAGATGAAATCGGTGTTGCGCGTGTAGAGGCTGTAGGGCGCCAGGAACTCGGCGACCAGGATCGACGCATACATGACCAGCAGGATGACCCCGGAGATGACCGCGAGCCGGTGGCGCTTGAGCTTCCACCACATCATCCGCCACTGCGAGGCCATGTAATAGCGCTCGAGTTCCGGCGTCAGCCGCTCCGCCTCCTGCGGGTCGAACGGCGCCGTGCTGGCGTAATGCTCGAGCCGTGTGCTCATCTGGTGGCGCCGCCATGCAGCCGGATGCGCGGGTCGAGAGCGGCCAGCGCCAGGTCGGACAGGAACACGCCGACCACGACCAGAAGCGCCTCGATCATCAGGAACGAGCCGGCGAGATACATGTCCTGGCTCTGCAGCGCGCGCAGCAGCATCGGGCCGTTGGTCGGCAGCGACAGCACCACCGAGACGATCGCGGCTCCGGAGATCAGGCTCGGCAGCAGGCTGCCGATATCGGCGATGAACGGATTGAGCGCCATGCGCAGCGGGTATTTGAACAGCAGGCGGCGCGGCGGCAGCCCCTTGGCGCGCGCCGTCACGACATACTGTTTCTGCAGTTCGTCAAGGAGGTTCGCGCGCAGCCGCCGGATCATCGCCGCGGTGCCGCCAAGGCCGATGACGATCACCGGAATCCACAGGTGCTCGAGGATCGAGCCGAGCTTGCCCCAGGACATCGGCTTGTCCATGTAGACCGGATCCATCAGCCCGCCGATCGACGTGCCGAACACGGCATTGCCGACATAGAGCAGCACCAGCGCCAGCAGAAAGCTCGGCGTCGCCAGACCGAGGAAGCCGACGAGGGTCAGCCCGTAGTCGCCGAGCGAATACTGGTGAGTCGCCGAGTAGATGCCGATCGGAAAGGCGACAACGTAAGTGAAGATCACGGTCGCGATGGCGACGATGAAGGAGAGCGCAAGCCGCTCGCCGATGACGTCGCGCACCGGCAGGTTGTATTCGAAGGACCACCCCAGGTCGCCCTGGACGAGGCCGACCACCCAATGGAAATACTGCTCGATCGGCGGCCGGTCGAGGCCGTACTGCTCCCGCAGGAAAGCGATCCGCTCCATGCTGGCGCCTTCGCCCTGGGCCTGCAGCTCCATCATCATCGTCGTCAGATAGTCGCCCGGCGGAAGCTGGATGATGGTGAAGACGATGGCGCTGATCGCGACCAGGGTCGGGACCATGATCAGAATGCGGCGGATGAGATAGCTCAGCATGCAAGGCCCGTGGTCATTGCGCCGCCGCCGTGTTCGGCGCATCGGCGAACCAGAACGTGTCCGGATGATAGATGCCGAAGAATGCGCCGGGGTCGAAATTGTAGACGCCGTCGGTCGGCACGTTACGCAGCCGATTGGATACGACCACCGGCTGCTTCACCGCGGCGATCAGCCCGATCGAATAGACCTGCTCGGCGTGGATGGCGAGCATCCTGTGCCACACGGCGCGGCGCTGCTCGGTCGTGGTGGCGTGCTGCCATTCCGCGTTCAGTTTCGCGAGCTCGATGGCGTGCGGGTCGTCCACCTTCTCGCCGCTGGCGCCGCCGGTTTCCGCATACTGCCCCCATTTCGGCCATTGCAGGTGCTGCTGAGAGGTCGGCGCAAGCTCCGCGGGCGACATGTCGGCGGTCGGGATGCCGTTCTCCAGGCCGATCCAGATGGTCATGACGCTCTCTCCGGAGAAGACCCGGTTGCGGAACATCTCGCGCTGCAGCGGACGCGAATACAGCTTGACGCCGACGTCGAGCCAGGAATCGTGGATCAGCTCGAGCACGTCGGTCTGCTCGGTCTCCTCTCCTGCTGTCTCGACGATGACCTCGAGCGGGCGGCCATCGGGCAGAAGCCGCACGCCGCGGCTGTCGCGTTTGGTGAGTCCGATCTCGTCGAGCAGCCGCTTTGCCTCCGCCCTGTCGAACTTCGCATAGGCGTCGCGATACTCGGGGCGATAGAGCGGGCTTTTGGGCAGGACCGTGTTCTGCCCCTCGATCGCCAGGCCGAAATAGACGACCTGGTTGATTTCGTGCCGGTTGATCGCGAGCGACAGCGCACGGCGGAAGCGCACGTCGCGGTTGAGCTCGCGCCAAACGCGGTCGTTGGCGTTGAGGTTGGGATAGAGCGCCAGATGCGCCCCCTTGGCGGTATCCCAGAGATGCACCGAAAAGTCGTTGCGCTTCGCCGCCTGCCTCAGGAAGGTGAAATTGCTGAAAGAGAGATTGCGTGCCTGGATATCCGATTCGCCGGCGCCGGTCTTGGCGGGAATCAGCCGGCTGTCGGACACCGACGCGACGACGCGGTCGATATAAGGGAGCTGGCGCCCGTTGACGTCGATACGGTGGAAGTACGGGTTGCGCACGAACACGAAACGGTCGGCCGGCGGATGGGTCTGCGGCACCCATGGCTCGAGCGAGGGCAGATCCGGATTGTCGTTGCGGTACTGGTTGTCGAGGCGATTGTGTAGCTGCGCCCACCCGCGCACATGGGCATTGCGAACCGCCTCCTCGAGTTTCGCGGTTTCGGCGTAGCGCTTGTGGAAGCGCTTCAGGTAATGCGCGGGCCGATAGATATAGAGCGGTGCCGCGCCGGCGAGCGCCTGCAGGAAATAGGGGTTGGGCGTTGGCCAGGCGTAGCGGACCGTGACCTCGTCGATGATCGTCACTTCGGGCGGCTTGCCGTCTATGATCAGGCTGCGCGGGGGCCCGACGGGCGACAGCTTCTTGTCGTTGGCGACGTCTTCCCAGTAGTAGCGGAAATCCTCGGTCGTGAAGGGATGGCCGTCCGACCAGCGGTGGCCGCGGCGGAGCTTCAGGGTGAAGATGCGGTTTCCCGTGTTCTCGATGCTCTCGAGAATGTCGGGCTTGAGCTCGAGATTGGCGTTGTAGCCGACCAGGCGCGCATAGCCGTAGACGACCATCATCCGGATGTCCTGGCTGCGGCCGATCAGGAGCCGTGCCTCGCCGCCGTGCCGCCCCGGCTCGGCGCCGGGCCGATCGGGTTTCAGCACGAGCGGCACCTCCGGCAGGCGTTGCTCGACCGGCGGCAATCTGCCTTCGCGGACATCCTTCTCCAGCGCGGGGCTGTCGATCAGCGCCGCTGCCGCCGGGCCGCCGAGCGTCGCGGCCAAAAGAATTGCGGCAAGCAGCGCGCGGATCATGCTGCGGTTCCTACCGCGCGCAGCGCCTGGGCCGGATCGGCGTTGTCCGGAAGCCGAACGAAGTGCCCGCCACCGAGATCGACGAGATGGGCGGGCGTTGTGCCGCCGAGCGTGAACGGCGCCGGCCAGGCCGAAGGCACCGACGCACGGCCGCCCATCAACGCATCGAAATCGAGGCGCCGGTCGGGGTCGGGGTCCGGCACCGCCGCGAGCAGCGCGCGCGTATACGGATGGACCGGCCGCCGGAACAGGCTTTCGCGCGGTGCGAGTTCCACGAGGCGGCCGGCGCACATGACGGCGATGCGATCCGCGATATAGTCGATTACAGCGAGGTTGTGCGAGATGAACAGGTAGGTGAGCCCGAGCTGCTCCTTCAGGTCCTTGAGCAGATTCAGGATCTGCGCCTGGATCGAGACGTCGAGCGCCGAGACCGGCTCGTCGCAGATCAGAAGGTCGGGCTTGAGGGCGAGTGCGCGGGCAATGCCGATACGCTGGCGCTGCCCGCCCGAAAAGCTGTGCGGATAGCGGTTGAGAAAGCGCGGATCGAGTCCGACAAGCCGCATCAGCTCGCGCACCATCTCGGCGCGGTACGCAGCGTCGCCGATGCTATGAATGACCAGCGGCTCGCTGATGATGTCGAACACCGTCATGCGCGGGTTGAGCGAGCCGTAGGGGTCCTGGAAGATGAACTGGATCTTTCGCCGGAACGGCAGGAGTTCGTCCCGTCGCAGCGCGAACACGTCGCGCCATGCGCCCCGGTCGTTGAACCGGACCGCGCCGCAGTCGGGGGTCAGTGCGCGCAGCAGGATCTTGGACAGGGTCGTCTTGCCGCAGCCGCTCTCGCCGACGAGGCCGAGGCACTCGCCGCGTTCGATGTCGAAGCTGACATCGTCGACCGCGAGCACGGAGGTTTCGGTCCGGCTGCTCAACCAGCCGCTCTTGCGGATGGAGAAATGCTTGCTGACATGGCTCACCGTGAGCAACTTTTCATCGGCGTCCGCCGGCCACGGCTCCATCTTCGCAAGCAGATGGCCGGTTTCCGGCTCGATCTCCCGCAGCGGGACCAGGCGCTCGCCGGGTTCCATGTCGAAGCGCGGAACGGCGCGCAGCAGCGCCTTCAGATACGGGTGACGCGGCGCGCGGAAGATGTCGTCGCGCGTGCCGGCCTCCATGACCTTGCCGCGGTACATCACCACCACCTCTTCGGCGATGTTGGACACTACGCCGAGGTCGTGGGTGATCATCAGAATCGCCATGCCCAGCTCGGCCTGCAGTTCCTGCAGCAGCTTCAGGATCTGCGCCTGGATGGTCACGTCGAGCGCGGTGGTGGGCTCGTCGGCGATCAGCAGGGCGGGCCGGCATACCAGCGCCATGGCGATCATCGCGCGCTGGCGCAGGCCGCCCGAAAGCTCGAACGGATAAGTCAGAAGCGCCTTTCTCGGATCGGGAAATCCGACTTTCGCCAGCATGTCGGTGACCATCTCCTCGCCTTCGGCTTTGGTGACCTGGCGGTGGAGACGGAGGGCCTCGCAGATCTGGTCGCCGATCGTATGCAGCGGCGACAGCGAGGTCATCGGCTCCTGGAAGATGATCGAGATCTGGCCGCCGCGGATGTCGCGCATTGCCGCGCTGTCCGGCGGGAGGCGGGCGATGTCGACGGCGCTGCCGGGGGTGCGCGGGTCGTCGAACAGGATGGAGCCGTCGGCGATGCGTCCCACCTCGGGCAGTATGCCCATGATGGCCTGGCTGATGACCGACTTGCCGGAGCCGGATTCGCCGACCAGGGCCACGGTCGATCCCGGCCGCACGCGGAAGCTGACTCCGTCAACGGCACGGATGGTCGTTTCGTGTATGCGGAATTCGATGGCGAGGTCGCGAACCTGGAGCAGGGCTTCAGTCATCGACGGCAATACCCAATGCCCCGAAATTCGCTCGCGTGGCGTCCGACAGACTCAGCCCTGCGGCGCGCGCGGCTTCGGCAGCCTGGCGCGCGATTTCGTTGAAACCTTCGAGGGTGGAATCGAGGCGGATAGTCCCGCTATCGGGACCGCCATTCCCTTTGAGCATCAACTGCATCCACCCTCCCGTCCGGTCGAATCGCGTTGAGTAGTAATTAAGCCGGACGTCCTTCAACTTCTCCCACGCCAACCTAGCCCGCCATGGTGAAGAAAGCGATATGTCGTGCGCTGTGACGGTTATCACAGCTACGCTCCGCCGCCACGTCCGGATGCCGAAAATGGCGAAAAGGGTGGCCAGCGGCAACAGAACGAACTGCGCCGCTGACGTCGCGGGGATGGCGAGCGCGGGGCCGAGCGTGAGTGCGAGCCCGGCGCCGGCGCGGATGAAGTCGCCGGTCAGCGACTGCCGCGGATAGCGATGGTAGGCGGTCATGATCGGAACAGCGCGGCCGCGTCGACCAGCCTTGCTGCGGGGTGGCGGCGCAGCGCCGCCAGGAACGCATCGACAAACGCCCAGGCGGCCTCATCGTGGGCGAGGTGGTGCGTCAGCAGGCCGGTCGGCTCGTCGGGATCGGCGTCGCCGATGCGGCGGGCGCGCAGATGAGCGACGGCCAAGCCGAGCGCAACGTCGCTGCCGCCGAAGGCGCGGGTGGTCCAGTTCATGACGTCGACATGGGTATTGACCCGGACGAGTCCGGGTACCGCGCGTCTGCGGGGGCCGTAGGTCGACAGGCCGATATAGCCGGCGGCGGGGAGGGCAGCGGCAAGCTCGCCTGCGATACGGTTATGCGGCGGAACCAGCGCGCGGGTCCAGCGGCCGAACAGCGCGTCCATGACGAGCTGGCCGCGTGCGAGCTCGCCGAGCATAAAGGACAGCGGCCGGTGCGGCCCGAGCTCGGCCTTCGAGGCGCCGACCGGCGCATGGTTCGCATGCATCCAGCCGTGCTGGACCACGGTCACCAGAGGTCCTTCGATCCGCTTCCCGAGCTCGGGCTCGGCCCGGGCGGGGATCACCGCGATGGTGATCGGCGCGTCGTGCCTGCGGTGCAGCTCGAGCAGCCGGTCGAGGGCCGGCGTCGGCGCCGTTGCGTCGTCGTCGCGCCACCAGAAAGTTGCAGTCCGGCCCGATTCGCGCCAGCATTCGAGTTCGCCGGCCAGATCCGCCCAGGAGCTCAAGCGCCGGCACCCCGCGTCGTCAGCCAGGTGCGGATCAGCCGGGCGGTTTCCGCCGCGCCGTCGCAGCGCAGCGCCCCGGACTCGGGCCGCTTCATCGCCGCCGCGCGGTCGATCGCCCCGGCGAGGGTCGCCGGCGTCAGTGTCGACTCCGCGACCATCTCGGCCCAGCCGCGATCGACCAGTGCGGCGGCGCGCACGGTCTGCTCGGTTTCCTGGCCGGCGGCGAACGGCACCAGTACGGCACGCGCGCGCGCGTTGAGAATGTCCATCACCGTATTATAGCCAGCCTGCGCCACCGCCACATGGCAGCGCGCGAGCAGGCCGGGAAAATCGGCACGCGCCGGCTCGACGATACAGCCCGCACTGGTGGCTGCGGCCAATTCCATCCGGATCGCGGCAGGAAGATTGGGGCCGACCAGCAGACGCCAGACGCGGCTGCCTTGCGCGCTTTGCAGCCGTGCGGCGAGCGCTGCGCGCAGCAGCGGCGCGCCGACGGCGCCACCGCCGACCGAGACGACGATCTCGCCTTCGCCATGGCCGGCCGGCGGCTCTGGTGCGGCGCCATTCGCAACATAGCCGGTATAGACCACGCGGTCGGCAATGCGGTCCTCGGGAAAGCTCTTGGCCAAGGGGAGGAACCCCGGATCGCCGTGAACGAGCACGTGGTCGTACCAGGCGCGGACCCGCTCGGCCATCTCGTAGAGCTTGCGTTCGTCGCTCTTCTGCGCGAGCACGTCGCGCACCGACGACAGGATCAGCGGCTGCGGCCGTTGCCGCCGCGCCGCGGCGATCAGCGGAATCAGCTCGAATGCCAGCATTCGCCGCCCGAGCGGGAACAGCTCGGTAATGACCACATCGGGACGCGTGGCAGCGAACCACGATAGCAATGCCTCGCTGCGCGCCGCCCGCCAGGCGTCGTCGACCGGCCGACCCTCGGCATCGACCAGTTTCCTGAATGTCTCGTCCGTGGCCCGCATCGGCGGGAGCTGCACCAGTCGTGCGCCGCCGCAATCGAGGTCGGGGATCGGCGGGCCGCCTGAAACGAGCACGACGTCGAAGCCGTCGCGTGCCAGTGCCGCGGAGATCACCGCCGCCCGGCGCAGATGCCCGCTGCCGAGCAGATGCTGAACGTGAAAGAGGATGCGCGCGGTCATTGCACCTCGAGCGGCAGGTTGAGCTTCTCGACGCGCGGCACGCCTCCCCTGTCCAGCGCGAACAGGTGCAACGCGTACAGGTCGAGTCCTTCGGGCGGCTCGCCGGTCATATCCCAGTTGACGGCGCGCGCATAGATGGCGCGGATGACGCCGCGGTGGGTCACCGCCAGGGTCGGCCGAGCCGCGGCGCCGATCTCCCGCAGCAGCGGCGCAACGCGCGCCTGCACGTCGCGGGGACTCTCGCCGCCTGGCGGACGGAAATCCAGCCCGCGCGCCTCGTTCGTCGCCAGATCGGTGCCGTGCGCGTCGCGCAGCTCGGACAGCGTACGGCCCTGGAACTCGCCCCAGTCCATCTCGATCAGGCGCGGATCGGGCGACACCACCAGGCGCAGCATTGCCGCGGTGTCGAGACAGCGCCGCAAGGGCGAGGACAGCGCGCGGAACCCGGCATAGGCGTCGGGGATGCGGCGCCGCAGGAGATCGGCGCGGCTCTCGTCGAGGAGCGGGACGTCGCTGCGCCCCTGCAGCCGGCCGGCCTTGTTCCACGCCGTCGGCGCGTGGCGGATCAGCGCCAGCAGGGTCATGCGCGCTCCGCGGCCACGGCCTGCAGGATCCGGTCGAGCGCGGCGCCGGCGGAAACGACGTCATGCTCCGCCGCAACTTTTGCCATCGCCGCGGCACCATAATCGAGACGCCGCTCGGGTGCAGCGAGCAGCGTGTCAACCGCCGCGGCGAATGCCGCCGCATCGCCCGGCGGCGTCAGCAGACCGGTTCGCTCGTGGACGATCAGCTCGGGCACACCGCCGCTTCTGCCCGCGACCGCCGGCAATCCCGCCGCCTGGGCCTCGAGAATGGCCATTCCGTAGGCCTCGTTGATTGCCGGCCAGACCAGGAGATCGGCTGCCGCGAGAAGGCCGGGCAGCCGCCCGGGATCGACCGCGCCGACGTGGACGACGCGATCGCGGACCGGCGCCAGTGCCGCCTCGACCTCCCGCCGCGCCGGTCCATCGCCGATGGTCAGGAGCCGCCAGGGTCTCGCGCGCAAGACGTCCAGGGCTGCGCCGAGCACGCGGTACGAGGCCAGCTTGTCGCCAGCACGCATCATCGCGACGGCGACGAGCCAAGGCTCGTCGGACGGGAGATGGAAGCGCCCGGCGATTTCGCGTCGCTGGTCGGCGCGACCTTGCGCCGCCGTGGCGAATGCAGCCGATTCGAGGAATGGCTTCAGGTGGCGCAGACGCGCAGCGTCGCGCAGATGCGGGATGACGCCGTCATCGTCGGCGGGATTGAGCGAGATTACGGCGTCGGCGCGCTTGAGCGCCGCAAGCGTCGCTTCGTGACCGAGCGACCACGGGCCGCCAGCGCGCTTTGCTGCGACCGATGCCTCGACGACGACGTACGGAATGCCGAGCCGGGCGGCGACGCGTGGCCCGATCCAGTCCGGCGCCTTGTGATAGAGGTGATAGGTCAGCCATGCGCGGGGACGCCGCGCCGGCGTACGGGCGCCGAGCTGCTCGATCAGCCGCGCCGCGAGACGTCCACCGAGCTCCGCCAGACGGTGCTGGCGTTCCGTATCGCCGCCGCCGTCATAACTGCGCAGCCGTGCGGCGAGCTCTACCTCGTGTCCGGCGCGGCTCAGCGCCAGCCGAAGGAGCTGTGCCACGCGCCGGTCGCCGGACGGGACCGGATGATCGGGCGGTTTGAGCGGGGCGTAGAAGGCGATGCGCATGCGGTCGGCGAAGGTCGGTTACCTCGCCGCTTCGCGCGCCGGCGCGCGTCCGTCTGCAATCGTCGAAGACAACAGAAGGGCGGCAATGCGGCCGATGCCGCGCTCGAGCGGGAAGTCGCGGCGCACCCGCGCCTCGCCGGCGGCCGCGAGGCGCGCGCGCAGGGCGGGGTCGCTGACAAGGCGTGTGATTGCCGCTGCCATGGCGGCGGGGTCGCCCGGCGGAACCAGTGTGCCGGTGACGCCGTCCGCGACGAGCTCGGGTATCGCCGAGACGGCGGTCGCCGCCACCGGGCAGCGCTGGCTCAACGCCTCGAGCAGGACGTTGGGCAGGCCGTCGCGATCGCCGTCGCCGCTGATCCTGCTTGCCAGAACGAACAGGTCGGCCTCGCGATAGGCCGCGCGCACCACGTCCTCGGTCTGGGCGCCGCGCCACGCGATGCGGTCTGCGAGGCCGCGCCGCTCCGCCTCGCGCCGGAGATCGGGGAGCAGCGGTCCGCCGCCGATATGGATCATCCGCCAGTGCAGGTCGCGCGGCAGCAGGGCCAGAGCCGCGAGCAGGTCGCCGTAGCCCTTTTTCGGCACCGCGCGCCCGACCGACAGCAGGATGACCGGATCGGCCGGCGCCGTTCCGTCGCGGGGCGGGCGCGATGCGTCGTGCGGTGGGAAACGCGCGGCATCGATGCCGTGGTAGACGAGCTCGACTTTCGCCGGCGCGGCAGCCAATTCGGCGAGGTGCTCGCGTCCCGCACGCGTGCAGGTCACCGCCCATGCCGCGTCGTCGAGCTTCTCGCGTTTCTCCCAGCCGGGCGTGGTCCAGATGTCCTTGGCGTGCGCCGACACGCTCCACGTCAATCCGGCGAGAAGCGCGGCATAGCGCGCGACCGATGCAGGCGTGTGCAGAAAATGCGCGTAATAGTGCACGACATCCGGGCTGCGCTCCGCCGCCAGCACCAGCGCCTGGCCGAAGCGCCGGATGCGATTGGGCGTCGGATCGCGAGCGAGGTCCTTGAGCCAGGCGGCGCGTGCGCGCGCATAGCCGGGCAGACGCCGCACCGCACGCCAGGCGCGCCAGACCCGCGCCGGCTCGCGCCACAGATATTCGGGCAGATACGTCAGCGCGGCGCCGACTGACCGGTTGAGCGGGTGCACGCGCTTGTCGGTAGGATGGCGCAGCGAATAGATGCGCAGGTGCACGCCGCTGCGCTCGAGCGCGCGCAACTCCTGGGCGATGAAGGTTTCCGACAGGCGCGGCCAGCCCTTGACGACCACGCCGATTGCGGCGACGGATGGCTGGCTCGTCGGCTCGTGAGGCATGAAGCAATCTAGCGTCGAAGCGGCGCCCGTCGGAAGCAGGATGCGCAGACCTTCAGCCGTGATCGGCGAGGGCGAGACGGCGTGCAGCCGGCTGGACGACGCGGTCGGGCAGCCAGCGGTTGACCAGGCGCCCGACATTCTCGAAACCGTCGAGCAGACCGGGCACCACCATTTCCGACGGGCGGGGCTGGCCGGGCAGGCGGCGCAGCGCGTCCGCCATCAACCGCGCGTCGCGCTTGCCGTCGTCCTGCAGCATGCGGACGAGGCCGAGATCCTGGGCACGGCTGGCGCGGATGTACTGTTCGAGCCGGGGTGCCGTGCGCGGCACGATGATCGCGCGCTTGTTGAACGAAAGGATCTCGCAGAAGGTGTTGTAGCCGCCCATCGCCACCACGCCGGCGGCGCGGTCCATCAGCTCCTCGAGATGCGTGTCGAAGGTGATCGCCTCGACGTGCCGCAGACGCCGCGCGCGCTCGATGAAATCGGTCTGCAGCTCGGGCTGCATGAACGGTCCAAGGACCAGCACCGCACGGTGCGGCAGGTTGCGGTCGTATTCGTAGGCGCGCAGCACCCAGTCGACCAGCGTCTCGCCGTCGCCGCCGCCGCCGGTCGTCACCAGGACATAGGGCTCCTCGGGATTCTCGTGCCGGCGCGTGCGCTGCGTGGCGACCGGCACCGTGCGCGGCAGATAGCCGGTGTAGCTGATCTTGCGCTTGACCGAGCGAGGGACCGCGATGCCCGCAAGCGGATCGCAGATCTGCGGCAGCCCGTAGATCCAGATGTCGTCGTATAGATCGCGCAGCGCCGGCAGCACGTTCTTACGTTTCCATTCCGGCTCCAGCAGCACCGGGTCGTCCATTACGTCGCGCAGGCCCAGCACCAGCGGCACGCCCATCGACTTGAGCATCACCAGCGTGTCGTGGACCTCGCCGCGGAAGCCGAGGGGTTCCTTGTCGACCAGGAACAGGTCGGGGCCGAACGCCTCCGCCGTATGGCGGATGATCGAGGAGCGGATGCCGATCGTCTGCTGGATGTCGATGTGCAGGTTGAGCGAGGTGTATTCGCCGTTGCGCAGCTTGATGACGCCGGGCACGCGCACGAAATCGACGCGGGTCTTGAAGTCGAAGCTGCCGATGATCGGCGAGCCCGATAGGATCAGGACCGAGAGATCCTTGTTGCGTTCGACCAGTGCATGCGCGAGGGCGCGGCAGCGGCGCAGATGGCCGAGGCCGAGCGTATCGTGGCTGTAGATGAGAATCCGGGAGCCGCCGCTTTTCATGCGCTGTGCTATCTCGCTCAAGGGCTGGCTCTCCGTCGCTCCCCAGCGGAGGACTATGGCATAAGGCCGCGGGGGCGAAAAAGTCACCTTTTTTATTGACTGGGGCTACAAAGTGCGCGGATTTTGGATCGATTTTACAATTCAGCGCAAGGGCTTAATGATTCGGAGCATTATTGGAGGGCCTTACCGCGGGCTCCGCGGCCGGCTCCCGTATGCGGCGGGCGGCCGGTCCGGGATGCCGCTGGGGCCGCTCTGCGGGATCGCGCTTGCCGTGCTGATCGGCGGGCCCGGCGAAGCTCACGACCTGCGCCACGGCGACCTGCATGTCGGTCACGCCTGGACACGCCCGGCCGCGGCCGGCGGTGCCGCGGAAGTCTATTTCCCGATCGTCAACCGTGGGGCGCGCGCGGATCGGCTGACCGAGGTGCGCACGTCGATCGCGGCGGAAGCCGGCTTGGCGGAAACGCGAGACGGAACTGCGGAACGCCTCGATGCGATTGCGCTGCCCGCCGGGCGGCCGGTGGCGCTGCGTCCGGGCCGGTTCCATGTCCGTCTTGAGGGGCTGGCGCGCAGGCTGGAGGCCGGCGATCAATTCATCGTGACCCTGATTTTCGCGGCGGCAAGCCCGGCCGATGTCACCGTGATCGTCGAATCGGCGGCCGGCCACTGAGGGCCACTTGGCCGGCGGTGCCGCCGGGCCCTAGTGATATGGTGGCGCCGATTGGGTAGATTTATGCGCTGCCTTCACGACCCCATGGCGCACGGATAGCCGGGGCGATCGCGACGACCCTGATGGAATCGAACCTCTATCGCTTCGTTCTGAAATACGCGCCGCGCGAAACCGCATGGGTCTGCACGCTTACCGTGCTGTCGATGCCGTTCTACTACCTTTCGCTCGAGGTGCCGAAGACGATCGTCAACAAGGCGCTGCTGCAGAAGGACATTACGTTTCCGACGGCCATTCTTGGTGTGGAGGTAGGCCGCGTCGCCTACCTGTTCCTGCTCTGCGCCGCATTCTTCTTCCTGTTCGTCACCAATACCGGCCTCAAGCAATACATCAATACGCTGAAGGGCAGGCTGGGCGAGCGGTTGCTGCGGCGATTGCGCTATGACCTGGTCTCGCGCGTCCTTCGTTTTCCGCTGCCCCATTTCCGCAAGGTTTCGGCCGGCGAGATCATCCCGATGGTGACATCGGAAGTCGAGCCGCTCGGCGGCTTTATGGGCGACGCGATTGCGCAGCCGCTGATCCAGGGCGGCACGCTTCTGGTGATCATCACCTTTCTGTTCATGCAGAATCCCTGGATCGGCCTGGCCGCGATCTCGCTCTATCCGCTGCAGGCCTACCTGATCCCCAAGCTGCAACGTCGCGTGAACCAGCTCGGCAAGGAGCGCGTACGTGCGGTGCGCAAGCTGTCGGAGCGCATCGGCGAGGCCATCCAGGGCGTCCAGGAAGTCCACGCTCACGGCACCACGACCTGGGAGCGTGCCGACTTCTCCGACCGGCTCGGGCTGATCTTCAAGATCAGGTTCGAGATCTACCAGCGCAAATCGTTCGTCAAGTTTCTGAACAATTTTCTCAACCAGATGGTGCCGCTGCTGTTTTATTCGCTCGGCGGCTATCTGGTGATCCGGGGCGACCTGTCCGTCGGCGCGCTCACAGCGGCACTGGCGGCGCACAAGGACATGTCGGCGCCATGGAAAGAGCTGCTCGACTATTACCAGCAGAGTCAGGATTCGAAGATCAAGTACGAGCAGGTCACCGAGCAGTTCAAGCCGGAGAACATGTTCGACGAGACGCTGGAGCAGCCGATCGATGAGCCGCCGGGCCGGCTTGAAGGCGAGATCGAGGCGACCAATCTCGCTCTCTACGAGGACGCCCAGACCAGGCTGCTTGAAAGCACCAGCTTCAGAATCGCGCCTGGAGAGAAGGTGGCGCTCGTCGGCCCTTCAGGCGGCGGCAAGGAGGCGGCTGCCATGCTGCTCGCGCGTCTCTATCAGCCGAGCGCCGGCCGCATTGCTGTCGGCGAGCGGGATCTGCGGACGATTCCGAGTGCGGTGCTCGGCGCGC
The DNA here is from genome assembly GCA_041690495.1 of Alphaproteobacteria bacterium. Classification (GTDB taxonomy): domain Bacteria; phylum Pseudomonadota; class Alphaproteobacteria; order CACIAM-22H2; family CACIAM-22H2; genus DATAAP01. The sequence continues at coordinate 57,531 of JAWLHE010000001.1, forward strand.
GCATCGGCTATGTCGGACCGACCGCCTATCTCTTTTCCGCCAGCGTGCGGGACAACCTGAGCTATGGCCTGCGCCAGCGGCTGGTGAAGGCCCGCGAGGATGCCCAGTTGCGCCAGAAGCAGCGCTGGCTCGCCGAGGCGGCGCGCGCGGGCAACCTCGCGCTCGACACCCAGGCCGAATGGATCGACTGGCGCGGCGCGGACCTTTCTGGCGATCAGGGTCCGACCGAGGCGATGATCGAAGCGCTGTCGCTCGTCGGCCTCTCGGAGGATCTCTACCACTTCGGTCTGCGCGGGACGATCGATCCGAAGAAGCGCAGCGACATCGCGGATTGCATCGTAAAGGCGCGCGCGGCGCTGCAGGAGCGGATCAGGGATCCCGAGCTGGCGCCGCTGGTCGAGGTGTTCGATCCGGGGCGCTACAACAACAATGCGACGATGGCGGAGAACCTGCTGTTCGGAACGCCGGTCAGCGCCGCCTTCGACATCGATCGCCTCTCCGAGAACGCGTATGTGCTTGGCGTGCTCGACAAGGTCGGCCTCACCGATGATCTGGTCGCCATCGGCCGCGAGGTCGCGACCACCATGATCGAGATCTTCGCCGACCTGCCGCCCGGGCACGAGTTCTTCGAGCAGTTCAGCTTCATCTCGTCGGACGAGCTTCCGGAATTCCAGGCGCTGCTCGGCCGTGTCGACGGCAAGGGCATGACCCCGGCGGACCGCGCGCGCCTGCTCACGCTGCCTTTCAAGCTGATAGAGGCGCGCCACCGTCTGGGTCTGATCGACGACGCCCTCAAGGCGCGAATCCTCGAAGCGCGGCACGTCTTCCGCGAGGATCTGCCCGAAACGACACGCTCGGGTATCGAGTTCTTCGATCCGGCGGCCTACAATGCCGCAACGTCGCTGCAGGACAATATCCTGTTCGGGAAGCTCGCCTATGGGCAAGCACGGGCCGCCCAACGGGTCGGCAAGCTCATCGTCGAGATCCTGGACGAGCTCCATCTCCGCCCAGCGGTGCTCGAAGTCGGGCTCGAATACCAGGTCGGCGTGGGCGGCGCGCGCCTGAACCAGGGCCAGCGCCAGAAGCTGGCGATCGCGCGATCTCTGCTCAAGCGCCCGGATATCATGATTCTCAACGAGGCCACGACGATCTTTGATTCGACGACGCAGGCGCACATCATGGATGGCATTTTCAAGGCGTGCGAAGGCCGCACCGTGATCTGGGCGCTGCATACGCCGGCGATGGCCAAGCACTTCGATCGTGTCCTCGTTTTTGCGGACAACCGCCTTGCAGAGTCCGGTGATTTCGGCGAGCTCGGGCGCCCGGGCACGCTGTTCACCGAGCTGCTCGCGGCGGCATGAGAAAGGCCGGAGGAAACACCGATGTCGATCAAGGAAGAAGTCGAGATTCTCCGCAACATTCCGCTTTTCGCAAAGCTCGAGCCGGCGAAACTGAAACTGCTGGCTTTCACCAGCCAAAGACTGACTTTCGAGGCCGGCCAGCCGCTGTTCCAGCAGGGCGATCCCGGCGATGCCGCCTACATCGTCCTGGACGGAGAGGCGGAGGTCATGATTCACACGGCGCAGGGACCGGTTCGGGTCGCGCGGGTCGGGCGCCACGCGATCATCGGCGAGGTGGCCATACTGTGCGAGGTGCCGCGCACCGCGACGGTGATCGCCAGCTCGCAGCTCACTACATTGCGCATCGACAAGGATTTGTTCTTCCGGCTGGTCAACGAGTTCCCGCAGATGGCGGTCGAGATCATGCGCGAGCTCGCGCACCGGCTCGAGAAGACCAACGAGCAGCTCCGCGTTGCCGTGACGCGCGCCGGAAACGCCTGACATGGCGCCCTCGGATCGCGGGCGCAAGGGCAGCCGTCTGGACAGCTTCATCCGCCGCCTCGAGGCGCAGCGCGCCTGTCTCGACTGGGCGACGGCCGCGGTCGCCGATGTTCCGGGTGCAACCCTCGAGCTCGGACTCGGCAACGGCCGCACCTACGATCACCTGCGAACGAGGCTGTCGGCCGGTCGCGAGATCTTCGCTTTCGACCGCCAGGTCGCGGCACATCCCGACTGCATTCCCGACGCCGATCATCTGCTTGTCGGCGACTTCCGTGACACCGTACCGGCTTTCGCCGCGCGACATGGGGCGACGGCGGCTCTCGTCCATGCAGACATCGGCTCGGGCGACGCGGCCGCCACCGCGGCGCTGGCGCGCTGGCTTGGACCGGCGCTGATACCGTTGCTTGCCGCGCATGCGATCGTTCTGTGCGACCAGGCGCTCGATGCGCAGGGACTGCGCCTTCAGCCGCTTCCGCCCGGCGTGCCGGCGGACCGCTATTTCATCTATCGCCGTGTGCTCTGACCGGGGATGCTGAAGGCGGCGGCCGGCCGCGAGCAAGACGCGCTGCAGCGCAGGCGCGGCGCCGCCTGCGTCTGTTACGGCTTCAGATCGAGCAGCACGGGAACGTGGTCCGACGGCGTCGGCCAGTCGCGCGCCTCCTTGAGAATGTGCACGCCCATGACGCCGCCGGCGAGCGCCGGCGTCACCCAGGCGTGATCGAGCCGCCGGCCGCGGTCGGACCGGCGCCAGTCCTGATTGCGATAGCTCCACCAAGTGTAAATCCGCTGCGGCTCGGGGAACAGCTCGCGTGTCGCATCGACCCAGTGATGCGCGTCCTGGAACGCCGCCAGCAGCTCGACCTCGACGGGCGTGTGGCTCACCACCGTCAGCAGCTGCTTGTGCGACCACACGTCGTTCTCGCGCGGCGCCACATTGAGGTCGCCGACCAGGATGCGCTTGCGGCCGTTGGGCTGCCTGGCCCAGTATGCGCCAAGCTCGCGCAGGAACTGGAGCTTGTGCGCGAATTTCGGGTTTACCGCGGGATCGGGAACGTCGCCGCCGGCGGGCACATAGACATTGTGCAGCTCGATTCCGCCGGGGAGCTCCACCTGGCAATGGCGCGAATCGTCCTTCTCGCACCAGCGCTCGCGGCCGCTGCGCGCCAGGCTGTGCCGTGACAGGATCGCGACGCCGTTATAGCCCTTCATGCCGTAGAAGCACTGGTGCGGGTACCCCGCCTTGGCCAGGGCATCCGCCGGGAAATGCTGGTTCTCGGTCTTGGTTTCCTGCAGGCAGATCACGTCGGGCTGCGCTGCCTTGATCAGCTTCTTGATCAGCGGCAGCCGCAGGCGCACCGAGTTGATATTCCAGGTTGCGACGCGCAGGCCCGATGCGCCGGGCGCCCGAGGAATTTTCCTGGCGAGGTAAGGCGTGGGTATGGCGGCTTCTTTCTTCGCCGGTCGCGCGGCGGCACGGTTCGACATCCGGATGGAAATTTCTCAAAGCATAAAACGGCAGCGCGTTGTTTTGCCGTGCCGCCGTCGGCACGGTCAAGCCCGCCGCGAGAAATCCGGGTGCGCAAATGCAAAGCGCCCGGTCGGGGGGAAGACCGGGCGCTCGGAAGCTCCTCTCGGAGCCCGGCGGACGTCAGGGGAGCCGTCCACCGAACGGTCGACCGGAGCCGACCGCCTCTTGTCCTAAGAAATGGTAGCGAGCCGCGTCCGTTCAAGACCCTTCGCAGCGGCGCTCAGGATCCAAAAAGCGCAAGTCGCTCAGCTTGATGCAAGCTGCTCACGCACCTGTGAAAGGGCCCGGTCCGGTGCCTCGAACACCATCATATGGCCGTGCTCGCGCCAGATCTCGAACGCGGCATTGCTGAGTCGACGTGCGGCAAAGCCGATCGCCGCCGTGACCCAGTCGCGCTCTGCTCCAGCCTCGGGATCGCCGCTGACGAGCCGCAGCGGCGGCGCGGCGGGGAATTGCGGAAGCAGCCGGAAGGTCGAGTCGGGCGTATCCGTCGCGAAGATCGCGAACATTGCGGCCTCTATCTCGGGCCGGCAGGCGAGCTCGACGCCGCCTTCTTCGACCGGACGCACCGTCGCCTGCGCATGCGCCGCCAGCATCGGCGGGGCGAAGCTGGTGAAGGGCCGCCGCCGTTGCAGATAGGCCGCATATTCCTCGACGCTGTCCCAGGACCGTCGCCGCACCCGCGTGCGCACCACCAGCGCCGCGTTCTTCTCGACCGCCTCGGCATGGACCGGGATATCCGCACTCGGAAACAGCGCGGGCTCGAACAGCAGCAGGTTGCGGAAGGGGAGCGCCGCGAAACGGTCGGGAAAGCGGCAGCCCAGCCGCAGCAGCGCCACCGCGTTCAGCGAGTGCGCCACGTAATGAATCGGCCCGCGGGTCCGCGAGGCGACCGTCTCCGCGATGGCAGCGAGATCGAGCGCGAACCGGTCGGGATGGTAGGTCGGCACGGCCAGTTCGTCCCGGACCGGTGCATCGGGCGGCGGTGCCTGCGATCCGCCATGGCCGCGCGCGTCGAAGGCGAACACCTCGGCGTCGGCCGCGAGCTGTTCGAGCAGCGGCAGATAGCATCCGGCGGCGAAGCCGCCGCAATGGCCCCACAGCACGACCGGGCCGTGCGTGCGCGAGCCGCGCAGGCGGTAGAGATTGAGCCCGACGCCGCCCTGACCTCCGACCGGGATCAGCTCTGCCTTGTCGGACGGGATCGAAACGAAGCGTCGTGTCATCTCATGCGACGTCGGCGGCCGCAGTCCGGCGCAGCGCACGGGCGCGGGCGGCGTCGCCGAATGCGGCAAAGATCGCGCGCGCCAGCGGATCATTCGCGATGTGCCATTCGGGATGCCACTGCACGCCGAGCGCGAACGTCTTGGCCGCCATGACGCGCACCGCCTCGACGATCCCGTCGGGCGAGGTCGCCTCGACCGCGAGGCCTGGCGCAAGACGGTCGATGGCCTGGGCATGCAGCGAGTTCACCGTCGCCTCGCCGGCGCCCGCCAGCCGGCCGAGCAGTCCGCCCGGCGCAAGTCGCACGGTATGGGCATAGCCGTAGCGTTCCTCGTTGTTCGGCAGGTCGCGGGCGCGGTGGTCGCGGCGGCCCGGCAGCTCATGCACGTGCTGGTGCAGCGTGCCGCCAAGCGCCACGTTCAGCTCCTGGTGGCCGCGACAGATCGCCAGCAGCGGCAGCCCGGCCTCGATTGCCAGCCGGATCAGCGGCAGGGTTGTCGCGTCGCGTGCCGCATCGTGCAGCGTACCGGCGGGCGAATCGCCGCCTCCGTAGCGGTGCGGCTCCACATTCGACGGGCTGCCGGTCAGAAGCAGGCCGTCGAGCCGGGCGATCAGGGCGGCGAAATCGGTCTGCTCGCCCAGGGCGGGTACGATCAGCGGCACGCCGCCGGCCCCGACGACAACCGCGGAGACATACTGCGTCGCCACGCTGTGGAAGCGGTGACGCTCGCCCGCGCGCACGCATGCCGTCAGTCCGATCAACGGCGTCGCGCTCATTGTGTCGCGCGCGGCGCCATCATGCCCGGATCGGTGAAGCGGAAAAGCGCCGGGTCGAGCGGTATGCCTGCATGCGGATCGATCAGCGCCACGCGCGTGGTATTGCCTTGCGCGTCGACAACCTGCCAGTTGCTCAGCGCAAATGGCCGCTCGCTGAACACCAGGGTGATGCGCCCGGCCTGCGGATCTTCAGTCTGCACCAGGGTAACCCGCAGGCTTCCAGGCCCGCGCTCGACCCTGGTTGCCGTGACATCGCCGGAGAGCCGGATGCGGTCGCGCACGAGCAGACCGGCGGGAGTCGAGTTGATCGGCAGATGCGTGACCGCCTTCAGCTCCTTGTCGTAATGGATCAGGAATCGGCCATTGGCGACCATCAGGATCGGCACAGGCGGATCGTATTCGAGCCGCAACTTGCCCGGCCGAAGCAGATAGAGAGTCCCTTCCGCGGCTGCGCCGTTGTCGGCGATCTGCAGGAAGCGCGCCCGCAGCGTGCGGATCCCGTTGAGATACTCCTCCACCCGCGCGATGTCCGCGTGATCCTCGGGCGACAGTTCCGGGCGCTGCGTGTTCGGCCACGCCGCGCCGGGCAGGGCGACGCTGAGCGTTGCGGCCGCGCCAAGTGCAAGGAGACGACGGCGGGTCAGGATGGCATGGCGCATGACGCGAGATATAGGCGGTCGGCTCGAACGCGGCAAGAAAAGGCCCGGCCTCGCGCCGGACGGCTCAAGGGGATCTGCTCCACGCGACCGTGGCCGTCCTCGTCCCTTGAGCGCGACTGCAAGACCGCGTGTCCGATCCCGGAACGGGTCGTCCAGAGTATCGGACAACAGGTCAAAACTGCTGCCGAAATTACAGTATCGAGGCGATACAAGTAACTTCTAATGTATAGCATTGCCAAGGCGATTTGGAGAAAGTACGTTCATCAGATGTCTGATTCTGTCGGCCGGGTCGGCGATTTGCTCGAGCGTATCGGACGGCTCCTGCGCGGGATTCGGCATCGCAACGAACGGCTCAATCCGGCCCAGTGGGAAGCGTTGCGCTACCTCGGTCGCGCAAATCGCTATTCGCGCAATCCGACCGCGCTGACCCGCTATCTTGGAGCGACCAAGGGCACCGTGTCGCAGACCCTGATCGCGCTCGAGCGCAAGGGGCTGGTGCGCCGGGCCGCCGATCCGCGGGACCGTCGCGGCGTGCGGCTTGGTCTCACCTCGCGCGGCCGCAGCCATCTGCATCACGACCCGATGGCGGCTCTCATTGCCGGGATCGATCCGGCGCTGATCGCCCGCCTCGATGCGGATCTAGGCGAGCTTCTGGTCCAGCTTCAGAGACGCAACGGCCAGCGCCCGTTCGGCCAATGCGGCACGTGCCGCTTCTTCCGTGTCGCCGATGCACTCGGCGAACCCGGCGGACCGAACCGCTGCGGCCTGACCCTCGAGCCGCTCTCGCATCAGGAACGCGAACAGATCTGTGCCGAGCACGAGCTACCCGCCGCCAGGCCCTGATCGATGCGCGGGCGGCTGCCGCCGGATGTGCTCGCGGATGATTGCGACATTGCGCAGATTGGCCTTGTACCAGACGTCGAACAGGTCGCCGGCGACCGGCACGGCGCCCAGCACCGTGTCCGCCAGCACGTTGCCGGTCATGCGCGCCAGCACGGCGCCCGGCAGGCCGACCCTCCAGCCCGCGTAAATGATGTAGCCCGCCAGCGCGGCACCCACGACGTCACCGCCGCCCGGAAAAAGCCCAATGATCGAATCCGCGCCGAAGCGGAAGCGGGTGCCGGGAATGACGATCGCGGCATCGAGGAACTTGGCAAGCCGCTCGATCTTGCGTAGGAGCGCCTCGGGTTCCTGCTTGGCGTTCAGCCGGCGTCCCCGGCGGCGTCGTACGACAAGCACCGCTGGCGGGAGAATCCGCTCAGCGGGCGTGCTCGAAATTCAGCTTCTCGTTCTGCTCGAGGTTCGGAGTCTCGTCGGTGACGACCTTGACGAGGGATTGCTCGGCGACCATCGCGGCGCTCGGACGGTCCCAGTACTCCGCTTGCCGCACGCTGACCCTGAGCAGCGCCAGCTCGGGGTCGTCGAGCCCTCGCGGAAACCATGTGCGCAGCTCTTCGGTCCACAGATCTTGTGCCTTGGCGCGGTTGCGCACCACCGCTGCGATGCCGGAAATCGAGACGTAGTTCTGGTTCTTCTTGTCCGCAAAGGAGAGATTAACAGCGTTCTCGCTTTCGACCTCCGACGTCTTGTGCGAGGACGCATAGGTGAAGAACCACAACGTGCCGTCGCGCTCGGTCTGAATCAGCTCCATCGGCCGGCTGCGCAGGACGTCGCCGTCGCGCGTCGTCAGCATCGCAATCTTTATGCCGTCAATGAGTTCCCACAGTTTGGCCGTCTGCTCGCTCTTGCCTTGCTCGGATGTCATGACGACCCCTCCTGTGCTCTTGTTCGCGATCTCGACTTACTCAGAACCGATCGCGCCGCGGACAGGTTCCCGTCCGCGGCAACGCCTGGCCGGGCAAGGCTGAATGTCTACTTGTTGTCGTCGGCTTTCTCCTGGATCCATTCGCCGGACCGCTCAATGTCGCGGCCTACGCCTTCGGTTGTGTTGCAGGCAGCAAGGGCAAGCGGTGCCGCGATCATGGCGGCCAGAACGAGCATTTTGACGGGACTTGTGCGTTGCATGTATGGCGACTCCTGGGTTCGCGCGGCACCGTGCTCCAAGGACGCGTCGCCGCGCAGGCTTGACCGGCCGATAACGCGGCTCAGCTGACAACGGTTCCGCTTGCCGGTGGGCCGAAGCTTGGCCGTTTGCCAGCAGTTTGCGGTTGTGCCACGTCAACACCGGCGTGCCGGGCCTGTCCTTCCCTGACAGCACCGGCGGATGGCGCGGCCTCTCTTATCGCTGCAGATGGCGGTCGCCACCGGCGCCCGGGTCAACGAGCGCTTTTTCCCTGAATGGCGGCCGCAGCGGGCTCGCGGCTCTGCCAGTGCGCAACCCACAGGCCAAGAACGACGAGCCCGAGCCCTGCCAGTGCGGTCGCCGACATCGGCTCGCCCAGTACCGCGGCGCCCAGCACGGCGGCGGTTACCGGGCTTAATGCCAGGAAAACCGTGACCCGCGTGGGCGAGGCATGATTGAGCGCCCACAGCCACAGAAAATAGCCGATCCCGCTGCTCACGCCGATGAACACCACGGCGATCCAGCCGGTCGCGGTGAAGCGCGGCAGGCTCGCGAAGAATCCCTCGCCGGCCGCGAGCAGGGCAAGGAAGGCGACCGAGGCGAGCATCGCGAAGGCGCTGACGGGCAGGGTCGGATAGCGGCGCAGATAGGGGTGGTAGAGGACGCTGCACAGGGCGCCGCTGAGGGCGCTGGCAAACACTGCCAGCTCGCCGATCCATTGCATCGGCGCATCGCCCGTCGCCGCAGCCTTCTCGCCGAGCGCGAGGGCGACGCCGGCGATGGTCAGGGCGACACCCGCGGTCTTGGCGGCGCCCAGCCGCTCGCGGCCGAGCGCCGCGGCGATCAGCATCGTCAGCAGCGGGAACAACGCGAAGATCAGGGCGGCGCGCGCCGACGGGATGAATTGCAGGCCGTAATTCAGGAGCGCGATCAGGATTCCGAACTGGGTGATGCCGAGCAGCGCGATCGGCACCACGTCGCAGGCGGCGAAGCGCATGCGCTGGCCCGACAGGATCACGAACGGCAGCAGGCAGAAGAAACCGATGGCATAGCGCAGCAGCGCGAGCGACGCAGGATCGGTCTGGTCGACGACGAAACGCGTCGCGACGATCGCGGCGCCGACCTGGATGCCGGTCGCGGCGGCCGCCGCTATCGGCAGCGCACGCACGCGGCGACCTTCACAGATTCTTCTCCCATGTTTCGCCGATCAGGTCGTGACCGAAGCTGTGGTGCGGCTCCGACGCGACCAGGCGATAGCCGGCTTTCTCATAGATATGCCGCGCCGCGTGCAGGATGCTGTTGGTCCACAGGGTGATTTTCCTGTAGCCGGCCTGTCGCGCGAAGCGCTCGCACTCTGCCGCCAGCCGCGCGCCGATGCCGAGCCCGCGCGCCTTCGGCTCGACATAGAGCAGGCGAAGCTTGGCCACGGTCTTCGACTTCTTCACCAGGAACACCGAGCCGACGATCTCCCCGTCCTTCTCGGCGATCCAGCAGCGCTCATGCCTGGGATCGAAGTTCCTGATGAACGCCGCGGCAACCTCCGCGACCAGCGCCTCGAAGGTCTGGTCCCAGGCGTATTCCTGGGCATAAAGCGCGCCGTGGCGGTGAATGACCCAGCCCATGTCTCCGGGCTGGTGCGGTCGCAGGAGGTAGGGCGCCTTCGCCTCCGGCCGCGCGCCAAGCAGGCTTTCGATCGTATGCATCGCCTCGACCAGCCGGACCTGTTCGGCCTCGGCGAGCGGTCCGAGCAGTGCGCCGATCTCGGCGCGCGAGCGTACGTTGAGAGGTGCGAACGCCTCCTCGCCCCTGCGCGTCAAGGTGAGCAGATTGCGCCTGCCGTCGGCCTTGGATGGTGTCTTCCGCACCAGTCCGCGCTTCTCGAAGCTGCGCAGGATGCGGCTGAGATAACCGGAGTCGAGCCCGAGGTCCTTGCCGAGCTCGCTCGCCGTCGGCTGCTCGCGATGGGCGAGCTCGTAGAGGACCCGCGCTTCCGAAAGCGAGAACGGGCTGTCGTGCAGCCCCTCGCGCAGCACGCCGATCTTCTGGGTGTAGAAACGATTGAAGCGCCGCACCGCCGCGACGCGCTGGTCGAAACTCGCCTCGGTCATCCCGCCGCTCCGCGTCCTGGATCCATGCCAGTGTCAGGCGATCGTATGACAAAGTCAACTATCGGCGGCGCGAAGAGACGGGTCGCCTGCCGGTCCGCGGGCGCCCCTCGACGGCGATGCTGCGGTCAGGCACTCTTGGCGTCCTTCACGAGTCCTTCGGCGTTGAGCGCCGCCTGCACGTGCGGCCGCCCCGCGACGCGGGCGAGACAGGCGCGCAGGTTCCGGTACGACGCCAGGTCGACCTTCAGGAAACTGGCCCGCTCATGACCGTGAAGGCATAGGCATCGGCGATGGTGAAGCGCTCGCCGCCCGGATACATGTGCCCGGCCAGAGCCGTGTCCGAATGTGCGAAGTGCTTTCCAAGAGTCTCGCGCACGATCGTCTTGCAGGCATCGGCTGTTGCCGGATTCCACAGCGGGCCGAAGCCTTTGTGCAGCTCGGTCGACACGAAGCCCAGCCATTCCGGCGTGCGGTGGCGCTCGTCCGTGTCCGCGGCCGGCATCAGGCCGGCGCCAGGACTGCGGCCTGCGATGTACTGCAGGATGGCGGACGCCTCCGTCAGGACCTGGCCGTCATCGAGCGTGATCGCCGGCACGCAGCCTTTGGGATTGATCCTCGTAAAATCCGCGCCGCTCTCCGTCTTCTTGCCGCCGAGATCGACCTTCTCGAACGTGAAGGCAAGCCCGGCCCCGCGCAGGGCGATGTGCGGGGGCGGGCGAGCATGCGCCGGGGGCGTAGTAGAGCTCCTTGAGACGCCCCCTTGCTCGAGTTGAAATCGGTCAGCGCGCATACGCGCCGGCCGGAGCGAACAGATTGCGAAACGGACGCGACGGGCTGAGCGCGTATGCGCCATCCCCGAGCAGCGCTTGCACGAGCGACAGCACGACGAGATATGCTGGGTATTCCCAGCCGCCGTTGGGATAGCCGAACATCCAGCCATTCGGTGCGTGTACCCAAACGGCGCCGAGCAGAATCGGCAGCAGCACCAGCGCCACCCACCGGCTCTGGATGCCGAGAATGAGCATGACGCCGCCGGCCAGCTCGGCGGCGAAGACCAGGTGGCCGAGCGCCGCGGGCAGGCCGATGGAAGCGAAGAACTGCGCATTCCCCGCCAGCGTGAAGACGAACAGCTTCAGGACGATGCTGTGGGACAGATACATGGTGCCGAGCGCCGTGCGCAGCAGCAGGGCGGCATAGGCGGCATTGCGGGATTCGATCATCGCGGGACCTCGCATGGGTTTGTCGCGGTGATATGGCGCTGTTATCCTGTGCAAGGCCATATGGCAGAAACGAAAGATAAGTTTGCATGAATGCAAATGCGCTTCCGTGGGATGACCTGCATCTGGTGCTGACGATCGGACGGGCCGGCACGCTCGCCGGCGCTGCCCGCGCGCTCGCGCTGAATCACTCGACCGTGTTTCGCCGGCTGGGCGCTCTGGAGGCGCGAATCGGCGTGCGGCTGTTCGAGCGCTTCCGCGACGGCTATTCTCCAACCGCTGCCGGCGAGGAGATGATCGCTGTCGCGGCGCGCGTCGACGCGGACGTGGCGGCGATGGAGCGCCGCCTCGTCGGCCGGGATCTGCGGCCGAGCGGCCTCATCCGAGCAACGACGACCGATACGCTGGTCGAAATGGTAATGCCGATGCTGGCTGCGTTCCGCGCGAGACACCCCGAGATCACGCTCGAGCTCGCGGCGTCCAACGTCCTGTTCAACCTGTCGCGACGCGACGCCGACGTCGCGATTCGGCCGTCGCAGGATCCGCCCGACATGCTGGTCGGGCGCCGTGTTGCGACGGTGGCGTTCGCGATCTATGGCGCACCTGCCTATCTGAAGCGGAAACCGGCGCGGCTCCCCCTGGAGCAGCACGACTGGATCGCGCCGGACGACAGCCTCGCGCACATCGCGCCCGCGCGCTGGCTCGACGCGGCCTTGCCCGCAGCGCACGTCGTCGTTCGCGCCAACAGTCTCGTCACCCTGCTCCGTGCTGCGTGCGCCGGACTGGGGCTCGCGCTCCTGCCCTGCTACATGGGCGACGGCGAGCGGCAGCTGCGTCGGCTCGGCGGGCCGGTTCAGACGCTCGATTCCGGGCTGTGGCTGCTCACCCATCCCGATCTGCGCCGCGTCGCACGCATCCGCGCGTTCCTCGACTTCATGGCGCCGGCGCTGGCCAGGCAGGTGCCGCTGCTGGCCGGAATGAAAGGCAAATGATCGCGGGCCGGCGCGGACGCGTCGCGCGTCAGGAGTGGGCCGTCTCCTCCGGCGCACGGGCCTTGACCGGACTGTCGCCGGTGTGGAGCGACCGAGGAGCGAACCCGGCGCTCCGGATCTCTTGCTCGGCATTTGCCCCAGGGCTCTCCGCCTTGGGCCGCTCCGCCGGCATGGAATTGTCCGCGCGCGGAAACAGGAGGCGCACCGTGGTGCCCTTGCCGGCCGCGCTCTCGATTCTGAGATCGCCGCCCACCTGGCGGACGAATCCGTAGACCTGGCTCAGCCCCAGCCCGGTTCCCGCACTGCCCTTGGTCGAGAAGAACGGCTCGATCGCCCTGCGAACCACGTCCGGACTCATTCCGGTCCCGGTGTCGGCGACGCAGATTTCGACATATTCGCCGACCGGAACGTGGAAGCCGCGGCAATCGGCGCGGAGATCGAGATTGCGCGCCGCGACGGTCAGCCGCCCGCCTTCGGGCATCGCGTCGCGTGCATTGACGGCCAGGTTGAGCAGCGCGGCGTCGAACTGCACGGGATCGGCCTGGCATGCCCAAATGTCGGGCGCGACCTCGAAGTTCACCACAACCTTGGCGCCGGCAGCCTGGCGCAGGAGCGCCCGCAGGTCGTCCATCTTGCGGCCGATGTGAACCGGCCGGATATTGAGCGCATGGCTCTTGGCGAAAGACAGGAGCTGGGCCATCAGCCCGCGCCCCCGCGCCACCGCATCGGCGAGCTCGGCGGCCACCATCCGGGAGCTCTCCGCGCCCGCGCCCTCGGGGCGGGACAGGATCCGCGTGCCGCTTGCGATGATCGCGAGCAGGTTGTTGATGTCATGTGCGATCCCGCCCGTCATGCGGCCGAGTGTTTCGAGGTGCTGCGTCTGCAGCCGGCGTTCGCGCGCCAGTTCGTAATGCCGGCGATAGCGGACGGCTGCAATGCCGGCGGCGGCCAGCAGGACGGCGAGCGCCAGCCCGCCGGCGGCCACGCTGGTCAGATTGCGCCGCCACGGCGCCAGCACCGCCTCCTCGGCGAGGGCAATCGTCACGATCAGCGGATAGTTGGCGAGGGCGCGGTAGCTGATCACCCGCGGCGTGCCATCGAACGCCGTTTCCGAACGGTACGAGCCGGTCTCGCTCAGCAGCAGGTGGCTCCGAAACAGCGGTATGTCGGTTCTTCGCTGTCCCATCAGCGATTCGATGTGCGGCACGCGGAGCAGCAGCGTGCCGTCACGCCGGAACAGGGCGATGCTCGCGCTCGGACCGAGTTCGAGGCTGCGATAAAAGCTCGCGAAGCGCTGCGCCTCGACGGCCGCGACTACGACCCCGCCAAAACCGCCGCTAGGCCGGCTGATGCGCCGGCTGATGCTCACGAACCACGTATTCGTCGAGCGGCTGAGAAGGGGCGGGCCGATATGGACCCCGAGCGACGGGTGCTCGACATGCGCCTTGAAATACTCGCGGTCTGCGAGATTGGTCCGCGGCGTAAAGGGATGGTCCGTGTCCTGGGCGATGAAGCCGTCGGGGCCGATGATGAACAGCGCACGCACATAGGGCAGGCGCGGCAGTTTCTGCCGTAGCGCTTCCTCGAAGTCGGGATCGTGGTCCGACAATTCGGGCAGCAATTGTATCGCATCGAGCGTGTGCAGCAGGGTCAGGTCGACAGCCTGCACCGCGGCCGTTACCTGTTCCTCGAGCACCCGAGCCAGATTGGCGCCGACGTGGTAGCCCCGATCCTGGATGGTCTGTTCGCGTTCATGCACCGCCCAGATGGCGATGCCGCCACACGCCCCGAGCGCAATCGTGATTGCCAGGGCTACGGCGGCGTAGTCGATCCGCAAGGCAGAAAGCTTTGCAGGGATACGCATCGGGTTGCTCCTCGGGGAACCCCGGAGCGGTGCATCAGACCTTTTTAGTATTTCGATCCGCCGCCTCGTTTGCAAGGCTGTGTGGAATCCGGCCTATACGGCCAAGCTTGTATCGTGCTCGGAGCAGAACAGGCCGCCCGTGTCTGCGTTACTTCTTGTCGCCGGCCTTCTTTTCGATCCAGGCGCCTGCATTCCTGATGTCCTGTCCGGCGCCCTCGATGGTGTTGCAGGCCGACAGCATCAGGACCGGCAGGACGAGCAGTATGCCGGCAACCATGGCGCGCACGCGGTTCGAAGTCATTTGCTCCCTCCCGTCAGAATCCGGACGCTTCAACCGGCGTAGTCGCCCTTGGGCGCGAGGACTTCGCGCTTGCCGACATGGTTGGCGGCGCTGACCACGCCTTCGGCTTCCATACGCTCGACGATGCGCGCGGCACGATTGTAGCCGATCTGCAGGTGACGTTGAATGAAACTGGTCGAGCATTTGCGCTCGCGCGCGACCAGCGCCACCGCCTGGTCGTACAGGCCGTCGCCGGATCCGCCGCCCTCTTCGGCGCCGCCGCCGTTGCCGATCGATGCAAGGGCCGCCTCGTCCTCCGTGACCTCTTCCACATAGACCGGCTCACCCTGGTCCTTGAGGAAGTTGACGACCTGCTCGACCTCGCGGTCGGAGACGAACGGTCCATGCACGCGGGTGATGCGGCCGCCGCCCGCCATGTACAGCATGTCGCCCTGGCCGAGCAGCTGCTCGGCGCCCTGCTCGCCGAGAATCGTGCGGCTGTCGATCTTCGACGTGACCTGAAAGGAGATGCGGGTCGGGAAGTTCGCCTTGATCGTGCCGGTGATGACGTCGACCGACGGGCGCTGCGTGGCCATGATCATGTGGATGCCGGCGGCGCGTGCCATCTGCGCCAGGCGCTGGACCGCCCACTCGACATCCTTTCCGGCGACCAGCATCAGGTCGGCCATCTCGTCGATGACGACGACGATGAAGGGCAGAGGCTCGAGATTGAGCGGCTGGTCCTCGAAAACCGGTTTGCCCGCCTCGTCGAAACCGGTCTGCACCTTGCGCAGCAGCACCTCGCCTTTCTTCTTCGCCTCGGCAAGACGGGCATTGTAGCCGGTGACGTTGCGCACGCCGAGCTTGGACATCGCGCGATAGCGATTCTCCATCTCGCGCACCGCCCATTTGAGCGCCACCACGGCCTTCTTCGGATCGGTGACGACCGGCGCGAGCAGGTGCGGGATGCCGTCATAGACCGAAAGCTCGAGCATCTTCGGATCGACCATGATGAAGCGGCAATCCTGCGGCGCGAGCCGATAGAGAATCGACAGGATCATGGTATTGATTGCGACCGACTTGCCCGAGCCGGTGGTGCCGGCGATCAGCAGGTGCGGCATGCGCGCCAGATCGGCCGAAACCGGCGTACCGCCAATGTCCTTGCCGAGGAATAGCGCCAGCGCGCCGGCGTTCGGATCCTCGGCGGCGAGCAGCTCGCGCAGATAGACGGTTTCGCGGCTGATATTCGGCAGCTCGATGCCGATGACGTTGCGCCCCGGAATCACGGCGACGCGCACCGACACCGCACTCATCGAGCGGGCGATATCGTCCGACAGCCCGATGACGCGGCTGGTCTTGGTGCCGGGCGCCGGCTCGAGCTCGTAGAGCGTCACGACGGGACCGGGGCGGACTTTCACGATCTGGCCCTTGACGCCGAAATCCTCGAGGACCGATTCGAGCAGGCGCGCATTCTGGGCAAGCGCGGCTTCGTCGATCGCGTCGCCGCGCTCAGAGGCCTTCGGCAAGGTCAGGACATCGAGCGGCGGCAGCTTGTGCTTGCCGCTGGTGCGAAGGTCGAGCGAAGTCTGCTTCCTCGGCGCCGCACGCCTGGCGGGCGGTTCGGTGGCGGTCGTGCGCGGCGCAACGAGATTGGCCAGCGCCGGGCGGCGCGCAGCCGGCTCCGCTTCAACGGCGAGGTCCGCGTCGTCCTCCTCCTGTTCCTCGATCTTCGGTTCGCGGCGGTCGCGGCGTGCGACCTTGGCCTGCTTGCGCCACTTCGCCTGGTCGCCCCAGTGCGGGCGCCACGCGGCGACCCGGCGCACGAAGGCGGCGCCGGTCGCGGCGCTGACGGCGCAGAACTGCGCGATCGCGCGCCACTCGCCCCAGGTGATCGTCAGCGCAAAGAACCACGCAGTGCCCGCTAGGATCGCGGCGAGCACGCCGAATGGGTCGGGCCCCAGCCCGACCGCATGCGCGAGTTCCACGACCGGGCCGAAGAACAAATGCCCCACCAGGCCGCCGAGACCGATATCGAGCGGCCGCGGCCAGCCGTCGCCCCCCGGCACGAAGGCCAGGGCGAGCGAAGCCATCAGCACCGCGACGGGCAAAAGGCTGACGCGCATCCACCACAACGGCAGATGATGGATGCGCAGCAGCCGCCAGCCCCACGCCGCAAGCGTGGCCGCGATCAGGGCGGAGCCGAGCCCCAGCGTCTGAAGCAGGATGTCGGCGACATTGGCGCCCCAGCGCCCGGCGAGATTGCGCACCGGCGCGCTCGTCGCATGGCTGAACGACGGATCCGCGGAATCGTAGCTGAGCAATGCTAGCGCGAGAAAGAGCGCGAAGGCGATGAAGCCGACGCCCGCGACTTCGATCAGGCGCCGGCGCAGGAACGGGCCGGCGCCGTCGGGCAGCAGGGTCGTTCGCATCGCAAGGCGCGAAGCTCCGGCCATCGATCCCCTCTTCAAGCGACTGTCTCCAGCACCGAGGCCATTTGCGTAAGTGCAGCCTCGGTGGTTTCCAGATCGTGAACGAGGGCGACGCGGATATACGGGTTGCCGGAATTGCGGCCGTCCGCGTCGGGCTTGGTGATGTAGCGGCCCGGCAGCACCTTGATGCCCGCTTCCGACCACAGTCGCCGGGTCGCCGCCTCGCCGTCGACGACGTCCAGCCAGAGATAGAAGCCGGCGTCCGGCCGATAATAGCCGAAGCGGCCGGCAAACAGGCGGTCGGCCATATCGTACTTGGCGCGATAGAGCGCGCGGTTCGCCTCGACATGCGCCTCGTCGCGCCACAGCGCCGTCGCCGCATCGAGCACAGCAAGCGGCGTCGCCGCGCAGCTGAACGCACGCAGGCGGTTGAATCGCGCGATCGTCTCGGGCGAGCCGACGGCGAAGCCGGAGCGCAGGCCAGGCGCGCTCGATCGCTTTGACAGAGTGTGGAAGACGATCAGGTTGTCGAGCCCCCCGCCAAGCGCGGCGGCGGCATCGAGCGCGCCTGGCGGCGGTGCGTCACCAAGATAGAGTTCGGCATAGCACTCGTCGGAGACGAGCAGGAAGTTCCACTTCCGCGCCAGCGAAAGCGCCTGTTTGAGATAGGCGAGATCGGCGGTCGTGCCCTGCGGATTGGCCGGAGAGCACAGATACATGAGCGCGGTGCGCGCCAGGGTCGACTCGTCGAGCGCGTCGAGATCGGGCAGGAAGCCGGTCGCGCGCGTCGCCGGCATGAAGACCGGTTCGGCACCGGCCAGGACGGCGGCGCCGTAATAAACCTGGTAAAACGGATTGGGCATCAACGCCACCGGGGCACGGCCCCCCGGCCGCTCGGTTGCCGGCGGCACCGCAAGGAGGGCGACCTGAAACAGTCCCTCGCGCGTGCCCGCGACCGGCGCCACCTGGGCGTCGGCGTCCATGCCGCCCGGTGTAAGGGCGTAGCGGCGGGTCAGCCAGGCGGCGCAGGCGGCGCGGAATTCCGGGGTGCCGTTGAGGGGCGGGTACCGGTTCCACGTCGCGGCGCCGCGATCGACGAGATCACGTACGAAGCCCGGCGGCTGGTGCTGCGGCTCTCCGACCGACATGACGATGGGCGGCCGGTTCGCCCGTGGGGTAACCCCGGCGATGAGCTCGTTGAGGCGCTGAAACGGGTAGTCGTTGAGCAGGTCGAGACGGGTATTGTACATCCTCAGCCACGCAGCAAAGCCCGGCGCGCCGACGGACGCGGCGCGCAGTACAAATCGAAAACAATCATATCGTCGCGACTCTTAAAGTACAAGGAGAGGACCCGCCAAATCCCCGTATGTTGGGGCGCAGTCGCGGCCGGGTCACAAAATCGCCGAGTCGCGCGAGTCGCAGGAACAAACCGGGAATTGCAGCGACTCGGCGCGATAAAAAAGGGGCGCCGTCAGGCGCCCCTCTTGGGGATGTTCGCAGTTCCGCGCGGCTCAGAACACGTCTTTGCCGCGCTTGTCCCGGTCATACAGGTAGCCGCCGCCGGCGCCGGCGGCGCCGCCCAGCGCAGCACCGCCGATAGCGCTGCCGCCCGTCGCCCCGCCGATGAGCGCGCCGGCACCTGCGCCGAGGCCGGCCCCGGTCAGTGTCCGCTTCTGCGTGCTGCTCATGTCTTCGCACCCGGCGGCGAGGATGCCGAGCGCCGCGATCGCGCCGATAAACGTAGCCTTCATCACAACTCTCCATCCGCAGTTGAGCTCTGCAGCCGTCGCCGCGCTCGCCGTCCCGCTTTCTGGTTGTTGGCCACTCAACGGCCGCCGCGACCGGCCGGTTCCTGCCGCCAAGCTGGTGAAAGGCTTGGCCAAAACGGAACGGGCGGCCTTTCGGCCGCCCGTCGGTGGAGCTTGGAGGAAGGGTCTTCTACTGCACCGTCTCGCCGTGCAACGAGAGGTCGAGCCCATCGCGCTCGGCCTCGTCGCTGACCCTGAGCCCGATCACCGCATCGATGATCTTCAGCAGGATGAAGCTCGCGACGGCGGTGTAGGCGATTGTGACCGCAACGCCGTAGACCTGCAGCATGAACTGCCCGGGATTGCCATAGAGCAGGCCGGCGACGCCTTCCGGCGAGCCCTCGGTCGCCGTGAACTCGCCGACGGCGAAGATGCCGGTAAGCAGCGCGCCGGCGATGCCGGCGACCGCATGGACGCCGAACACGTCGAGCGAGTCGTCGTATTTGAGCGCGCGCTTGAGGCTGGTGGAGGCCCAGAACGACACGATGCCGGCTGCAATGCCGATCACCAGCGCCCCCGACGGCAACACGAAACCGGCCGCCGGAGTGATCGCGACCAGGCCTGCGACGGCGCCCGAGATGATGCCGAGCACCGATGGCTTGCCGCGCGTCATCCATTCCGCGAACATCCAGGCGAGGGCTGCGGCGGCTGTCGCGATCTGCGTCACTGCCATCGCCATGCCCGCCCGTCCGCCTGCGGCGAGCGCCGAGCCGGCGTTGAAGCCGAACCAGCCGACCCACAGCAGCGAGGCGCCGATCACGGCGAGCGTCAGGTTGTACGGCGCAAAATTGTCGTGGCCGTAACCTTTGCGCTTGCCGAGGACGATGGCCGCGACCAGGCCGGCGATTCCGGCGTTGATGTGCACAACCGTGCCGCCCGCGAAATCGAGCACGCCCAGCGAGAACAGGAAACCGTTGGGATGCCAGACCCAGTGCGCAATCGGCGCATAGACGAGCAGCGACCACAGCCCCGTGAACCACAGCAGCGCCGAGAATTTCATGCGGTCGGCGAAGGCGCCGCAGATCAGGGCCGGGGTGATGATCGCGAAAGTCATCTGGAACGTCATGAACACGGCCTCGGGAATCGTCGTTGCCGCCGCCGCCTCGAGGCCTTCGCCGATCGTGAACGGCTTGTCCCAGCCGATTCCGCTGAGGAAGAAGCGCGACAGGTCGCCGACCACGGCACCACCGTTGCCGAAGGCCAGGCTGTAGCCTGCGATCATCCAGACCAGTGTTATGAGGCAGCAGATCGCGAAGCTCTGCATCATCGTCGACAGCACGTTCTTCTTGCGCACCATGCCGGCGTAGAACAGCGCCAGGCCTGGGATGGTCATCATCAGGACCAGGGCCGTCGAGGTCAGCATCCACGCCGTGTCGCCGCTGTCGATTTTCGGTGCGTCGTCCGCCCGCGCGGCGGTGTTGAACAGCACGATGCCGAGCGCGCTCGCGACCGGCAGCCATCTACGCCAATGTCTCATGTGCCAACTCCTTCGTGTTCCGTGCACGAACCGCGACGGATTCCCCCAAGCCGGACCGGCGGGCGGAGCTCCGGGTCCGGAACGGCACAAATCAAGATCCATGCCACGGAGCGGCGGTCGGGCTGCCCGATTGGCGATTCGTAGCGGCAACGATTTCAGTGACTTAAGGGCGGGGCACTGGTCGACCGGTAATGCCCGGCGCGCCGAATCGAAGCATATGGCGAATAATTAGGCAGGCTTCGGGCGGTCTTTTTCGAGGGGACGGTGCGTTCGTCTAAGCCATTGCCCGGGAATGTACAATTCTGGATTCGCCCTGTCTTGCAGAGACCGGATTGCTTAGATTTCAGGCAACCTCCGCGCAAAATCGACTGGCTGGACAGGATGCTGTTCCGGAGACATGTTGCCGCCATGGCTGAACGCCCCTCCACCAGCTCCATATCCGTCGACGCGGTGGTTCTCGGCGGCGGGCTCGTCGGTCTGAGCCTGGCGGCGGCGCTGGGGCAGGCGGGTATCGCGACCGTGGTCGTCGACAGCGAGCAGCCGACGGTGGCGGCGGCCGACCCGTTCGACGGGCGCGGCTCGGCGATCGCCTGGGGCTCGGCGCAGGTGCTGCGCGGCCTCGGCCTGTGGCAGCGCATGGCGCCGCATGCGGCCCCGATCGAGGAGATCCGGGTGTCGGACGGGGATTCGCTGCTGTTCCTGCATTACGATCGCCGCGCGCTCGGCAGTGAGCCGCTTGGCTATATTGTCGAGAACCGGTTTACGCGGCGCGCGCTCTACGCGCATATCGCCGGGCTCGCCGAGGTGACGCTGCTGGCGCCGGCGCGGGCCGTGGCGCTCGAGCGCAGCGCCAGTGGCGCTATCGTCCGCCTCGAGGACGGCCGGACTATCAAGGCACGTCTCGCCATCGCCGCCGACGGGCGCGAGTCGCCATCACGACGGAGCGCGGGCATCGCTGCGATGCGCTGGAACTATCAGCAGACCGGCATCGTTTGCTCGATCCGCCATGAAAAGCCGCATCGCAGCATGGCGCATGAGCGCTTCCTGCCGGCCGGCCCGTTCGCCGTCTTGCCGCTGCCCGATTCCGAGCACGGCGAGCACCGCTCCTCGATCGTATGGACGGAGCGCAATGCCCTGGTGCCGGCGATGATGGCGCTCGGCGATGCCGAGTTCTCGCAGGAGATCGCGCAGCGCTTCGGCGATTCGCTCGGTGCCATTTCGGTCGCAGGGCCGCGCTGGGCCTACCCGCTGTCGCTGCTGCAGGCGGAACGCTACACGGATCTGCGCCTGGCGCTGATCGGCGACGCGGCGCATGTGATCCATCCGATTGCCGGCCAGGGCCTCAATCTCGGCCTGCGCGACGTGGCGGCGCTGGCCGAATGCGTGGCAGACGCGCATAGGCTCGGCCTCGACATCGGTTGCGCCGACGTGCTCGCGCGCTACCAGCGCTGGCGGCGCTTCGATACCCTGACGCTCATCGCGGTGACGGACGGGCTGAACCGGCTGTTCTCCACCGATCTGGCGCCGGTCCGTCTGGCCCGCGATGTCGGGCTGGCGATCGTCGACCGGATGCCGCCACTGAAGCGGCTGTTCATGCGCCACGCGATGGGTACGGTCGGAGAACTGCCGCGGCTCGCACGCGGCGAGGCGCTCTAGCGGCGTACGCGTTCTACGAGGTCCGCGCGCGCGGATCGCGCGACAGGCCGCGCGCTTCCAGTGCGGCGAGATATTCGTGCCAGATCCGCTCCTGGTTCTCGCCGAGGAAGCGCAGGTACTGCCAGCTATAGATGCCGGTATCGTGCAGGTCGTCGAACTTGATCCGGATCGCATAATTGCCGACCGGCTCGAGCGCCATGATGCCGACGTCGCGGCGCCCGGCGACGATTTGCTTCTGGCCGGGGCTGTGGCCCATCACTTCGGCCGACGGGCTCTCGACGCGCAGCAGCTCGGCAGGAAAGGCGAAGACTCGACCGTCGTCAAATTCGATCTCGAGCGTCTTCTCCGCCTTCTTGAGGCGGATCTCGGTCGGCCAGGACGTGGTCTCGAACTCGCTCATCCGAGGAGAACCGGTTGGCTTGCGCCGGGGCCGATCCGAGATCGCACCTGCGCGAGGGATTCTCTTCGTACAGGGGCGGGTCTCAGGCCTGCCCTTGTGCGGCCGTTCCGCATCACGTTCGATCGATCCGGCCGGCTCATGCCCTAACCGTCCTGATCGAGCTTGCGCGCTTCGTCGATCAGCATGATCGGAATGCCGTCGCGGATCGGATAGGCGAGGCCGGCCTGCTCGCTGATCAGCTCCTGCCGGTCGGCGTCGTAGCGCAGCGGACCCTTGGTCACCGGGCAGACCAGGATCTCCAGCAGCTTCGGATCGACGCCGGAACTTCTCGCGCTCATATGTCCACTCCTTGGCGGGGCGACGCCCCGGTCATGCGAGTCATGACGCATGTGTGCGGCGCGATCAATGCTTCGCCGCGTCACCCTGGCTTCCGCCGCGGCTGCCCATCTCCAGCAGCGCTACGAGGGTGGCGGCGCGCTCGGTGAGCGTCTCGCACTCGAGCAGCGCCTGCTTCTCCTGGGGCTCGAACGGACAGAACATCGCCAGCGTGGTAACGAGCCGCTCGTCCGGCGAGCTCTCGATGGCCCCCCAGTCGGCGGTCATGCCGCTGCTGGCGAAATAACCCTTCAGCGCCGCCAGCAGGCGTTCGCGCCCGATCGCGCCGCTCTCCTCCGCCGCCAGATCGCGCTCCCAGCGGGTGAAATCGGGAACCACCCGCCGGTAGCCGCGCATCGTCGCGACCTCCTCCGCAATGGTGAAGCGGCAAGTGCCCGCTAGCGTAATCAGGTAGCGCCCGTCCTCGGTCTCGCTGAACGTGGAGATTCGTCCGGCGCAGCCGACCGAGTAGAGCGCGGGCGGCCGTCCCGGCTGCTCTGCCTCGGTCGGCTGGATCATGCCGATCAGCCGGTCGGCGGCGCCGAGCGCGTCCTCGGTCATCGCGAGGTAGCGCGGCTCGAAGATGTTGAGCGGCAACCGCCCGCGCGGCAGCAGCAGCACGCCCGGCAGCGGGAAGACGGGAATCGTCTTCGGCAGGTCGGCGAGTGTCATCGGACGCCCACCCCGGAGCGCCATGGACGGACGGCCCGGCTAGGAGAACATCAGCGACGACAGCCGCCGCCGGCCGGCGATGGTCAGCGGATGCGTCGGGCCCAAAGCCTCGAAGAACTTGAGCAGCTGCTTGCGGGCCGCCTCGTCGTTCCATTTACGGTCGCGCTTGAACGACTCGAGCAACTGGTCGATCGCAGCCTCCTGCTGCCCGCCGCCGAACAGCGCCAGTGCCAGGTCGAGGCGTGCCTGCTGGTCGCCCGGATCGCGCGCGACCTTCTCCGTCAGCTCGGCGACCTGCCCTGCGGCCGTGGATGCCTGCTGGGCGAGGTCGACCGCGGCGCGGACCTGCTGCACTTCGGGATCCTTGGCCGCATCGGGCGGCAGCGCGTCGATGATCTCCTTTGCCTGCGCGGTGTCCCCGGCCATGACATAGCATCGGGCAAGCGCAGTGAGGGCAGCGACGTTGTTCGGCTCGTGCGCAAGGATCTGGCCCAGGATGGCGCTGGCCGTGCCGGCATCGTTCGCCGCAAGCGCGGCCTTGGCCTGTTCGAGCGCCTGGGCGATCGGCGACTGGGCGGCGGCGCCGCCGGTCAGGCGCTGGATGAACTGTTTGATCTGGCTGTCCGGCACGGCGCCGACGAATCCGTCCACCGGCCGCCCGCCCTTGAAGGCATAGACCGCCGGAATGGACTGGATGCGCATCTGCTGCGCGATCTCGGGGTTCTCGTCGATGTTGATCTTGACCATACGGACGGCGCCCCCGGCCTCGCGCACCGCCTTCTCGAGCGCCGGGCCAAGCTGCTTGCACGGTCCGCACCACGGCGCCCAGAAATCGACAATGACCGGAACCTCCCTTGAGGCATCGACCACATCGGCCATGAAGCCGTGGATGTCGCTGTCCTTGATCAGATCGTTTCCGGCAGCGGCGCGCGGGGCGCTCAGGATCGGTTCCATGACAGGGCTCTTTCGTCAGCTCGTGAGAAGGCTCGCCGGATCTGCACCGGCCCGGACGGCTCGGGTGCACGGCAAGCTCCCCTTAAATGGCGGTTTTCGGCCGTGCTGACAACCCCGTCCCCGGCGTCGGCCTTGGCCGCCGATCCCCTTAAACTTACTTGCATTCGGGCCGGAAGCCCGTATGATCGCGCCGCTTTTCGACCCGCTGCCCGTGCACTCGCGCGGTCGGCATCCCGCGGGAGTAGCTCAGGGGTAGAGCATCACGTTGCCAACGTGAGGGTCGAGGGTTCGAATCCCTTCTCCCGCTCCATTTTTTCAGCGACCGGTTTAGACGGCATTTTGAGGATTCGGAGCCGTTTCCGCTCCTGAACGAATGCGAGCCGGCGCGGCAGGCGACGGCACCGCGCCGGGATCCACGAGAGCGGCGCCGGCGTGCGTGCGCCGACATTGCCCCCGAACCGTGTTGCGTCGACGTCCCCGTCGGCGCACGGCTGCGTTACGCGGGCGCCGGCGTCCGCCCTTATATAATATTCTCATTTGCATATTCTCATCTGTCCCGACGCGGAAAATGCGGCCCGCGGGCCGAAGCCGCGGCGAGCCGGCGCGAGGTCGCGCCGTGATGCCTTGACCTGCGGTGTGATTCAGGGACACGGCTCGATATGTGCCTGGTCGGCCGCTCCGGGATCGTGCACACGATCAGATCCCGTGCGTCCGTGTGAGGCAGAGTCCGCAACGCGGGGATTGCATCGGGGATGCAGCCCGCATTCCGCCAGACGGACGGCTGGATGAAGCACCCGAGCCGCTCCGGCTGATGTAGTGTGTTCGGAACAGCGAATGCAGGAAGAGGCGGAGATGGCTGAGGCGGTGGTCGATTTGCGTTCGGATACAGTGACGCGTCCATCCGATCCGATGCGCGCCGCGATGGCTTCTGCGCCAGTCGGGGATGACCAGTACGGCGAGGATCCCACCGTCAATCGGCTGCAGGAAACGGTCGCGGCGCTGCTTGGCAAAGAGGCGGCGTTGTTCATGCCGAGCGGCACGATGGCCAACCAGGTGGCGTTGAAGCTGTTTGCGGACCCGGGCGCGGATGTGATCGTCGGCAAGGAGAGCCATGCGGTATGGCATGAGGCCGGGGCTTCGGCTGCAAACGCCGGCGTCCAGTTCACGGAGGTCGGCCAAGGCGGGATATTCACGGCCGAAGATGTACGCCGCTCCGCAAAGCCGCGCGGCCACGTCATCTACCCCGCCACCGCATTGGTCGAGGTCGAGAACACGCACAACAGAGGCGGCGGACTCGTCTTCGCGCCCGAAGAGCTCGACCGGATCGGCGCGACGGCAAGGGAGCTTGGCCTGGCTTCGTACCTCGACGGTGCGCGGCTGTTCAACGCGGCGATCGCATGCGGCGAAAGCGTCGAGCGGCTGGCGCGGCCGTTCGATGCGGTCTCGATCGCGCTGTCGAAGGGCTTGGGCGCCCCGGCCGGCACGGTCCTCGCAGGCACCCGATGCGATATGGACCGCGCCCTGCGATTCCGGCGCATGTTCGGAGGCGCGATGCGACAGGCCGGCGTCCTCGCCGCAGCCGGCCTTTATGCGCTCGAGCACAATGTGGCTCGACTCGCTGTGGATCACGCAAACGCACGCATGATCGCCCGGCGGCTTGCATCTTGTAAGCAGATAGACATTGACCCCACTCGCGTGCCGACGAACATCGTGGTCTTCCATCTGCGCGCGGGAGCGCCGAGCGCGCATGATGTGGTGGAACGATGCAGGGCGCACGGTGTGCTGCTCTTCGCCTTCTCCGAGACGACGGTCCGGGCCGTAACGCATCTCGACGTCAGTGCCGCGCAATGCGAACGCGCAGCGCATGCGATCGTCGAGGCCGTCGCGGGCTGATCGCGTCCGGGTCTCAGGCTGCGGCCTGCTCAATTACAGATTGTCCGGAAGCGGCCGAGGTCTTCACGCCCCCAAAAGCAAATGGCATACGGTATTGAAAAAGGTGCGCCGTTGTGGGAGCCTAGCGAGATCGAGCAATAGGCGCGCACGCGAATACGCGCCTCAGAACAGGGTGAGGAGATGAACCGGAAACTTCTGTCGGCTTGTGTCGCGATTTTCATCGCCGCTCCCGTCCTTGCCTCCGCGCAGGAAGCGACGATCCGGGCGGCGATGTTCATACCGTCCGACCGCTCGGTCTTCAGATCCACGTTCAACAAGTTCGTCGACAAGGTGAATGCCGAGGGTGGCGGCCTCGTCAAGATAAGCTCGGTCGTCAGCGAAGAGGCGATCCCCGGCATGCAGATGGCCACCGCACTTCGCAACGGTGTGATCGAGATGGCGGGCATTCCGCCGTCCTACTACTACAATGTTATGCCGGAAGGCATGGCGACCGAGGTCGCCCATGTTCCGCCGGCCGCGCAGCGCAAGAACGGGGCCTTCGACTTCCTTCAGTCGCTCGCCGCCCAGAAGCTGAATGCCCATTTTCTCGCCCAGTACGGCTACGGCGTGCAGTTCCATCTGTTCACGAACAAGCGCATTTCCTCGCTTGAGGACTTCAAGTCGCTTCGTCTCCGTACGACTCCGTCGTACCGGGCCTTCTTCAACCGGCTCAACGCACCGCAGGTCCAGACCAGCCGCGGCGAGGTCTATACCGCGCTCGAGCGTGGCGTCGTCGACGGCTACGCGAACGTCATGTCCGAGGTCAAGCCGGCAGGCTGGGATCGCGTCTCGAAATACAGAATCGATCCGGGCTTCCAGCACACGGTCGTGCACGTGCTGATCAACAACGACTTCTGGAAGAAGCTCCGCCCCGAGCAGAGGGCGTTTCTGGAGAAGATGGGACAGTATCTGGAGACGGAGCTCGAGGCGTCGATGGCGGCGGCCGACCAGGCCGCGGGCAAGGAGCTCGTGGCCGGCGGGATGGAGGTGATTGCACTTCCCCCGGAGACCGCGAAGACATTCCTTGCTGCCGCAAACGACTCGCATTGGGACGAGCTGGTCAAGGTCTCGGCCGAAAACGGTCGCAAGCTTCGCGAGATGCTCGGCGCGAAGTAATCCGCGGCGAACCCGGACGTCCATGCCGTCGGAGACATACGAACGCGCGTGGCGTCCGGGCCCCATCCTGTCCGCATACTGGGCAGCGCTGGACGCAACCGGCGTGCTCTGCGGGGTGGCGATCGGGTTGATCTGCATCGGCATCTGCGCCGACGTCGCCGTCCGGATGGTGACGGGGGGCGGAATCTCCTGGATGCTCGAATCGATCGAATACCTTCAGTATGCGGTCGTTCTCACGGGGGCAACATGGGTGCTTTCCCGCGGCGCACACGTCTCTTTGGACATACTCATCGTGCTGGCTCCGGCCCGGTTCCGGGCGCGCATACAGCGGATGATCTGCCTTGTCGGATTGGTGGCCTGTGCCGTTTTCGCAGCGGCCAGCCTCGGCGCCACGATCGACACCTGGCAGACCGGCGGGGTCATCTACAAGTCGGTGACGATGCCCGAATGGTGGCCCCTGGCCTTCTTGCCGGCCGGCTTCGCGCTGATGAGCATCGAATTCCTGCTGCAACTGCTCGGCTACGTGCGGCCGAGCGAACGGGCGTCGATCTAGATGCTCGAGTGGTACTGGACGCTGGCCTTCCTGCTCGGGTCGCTGCTCGTGATCATGTTCATGGGCGTGCCCGTTGCGTTCGGTTTCCTCGCCATCAACATGATCGGGGCGTGGGTGTTTCTGGGCGGATGGGCAGGGCTCCAGCAGGTCGCGCACAACACGGTCGATGGACTGGTCAGCTTCTCGCTGACGCCGATCCCGATGTTTCTGCTGATGGGCGAGGTCCTGTTCCGGACGGGCGTCGCCGCGCGTGCGATCGAGGCAGTCGACCGTCTGATCATCCGGGTGCCCGGCCGGCTGTCGCTCGTCGCGATTGCCGGCGGAACCGTCTTCGCCTCGCTCTCCGGATCGACCGTGGCGAATACCGCGATGCTGGGAAGCTCGCTGCTGCCCGACATGCGCAAGCGCGGATACCGGCCGACCATTGCTATGGGACCGATCATGGCCGTGGGCGGCATCGCCATGCTGATCCCGCCGTCGAATCTCGCGGTGCTGCTCGGGAGCCTGTCCGGAATTTCGATCGCAGACCTGCTGATCGGCGGAATATTGCCGGGGCTTCTCATCGCGGTCTGCTTCTTCGCCTACGTGATGGTCGCGTGCATATTGAACCCGTCGCTGGCGCCGGCCTATCCGCTGCCGCCCATGACGCTCCGCGAGCGGGTCATGCCGTTCGCGATCTATGTGCTGCCTCTGCTGCTTCTCTTCGTTGTCGTGGTCGGCAGCATCCTCGCCGGCATCGCGACGCCAAGCGAATCCGCGGCTCTCGGCGCCGCCGGCGCCGTCGTCGCGGCCGCGGGCTACCGCGCCCTGACCTGGCCGGCGCTCAGGACGTCTCTGATCGAAACCGCGAAGATCACCGTGATGATCTTCATTATCATCGCCGCCTCGCTGAGCTTCTCGCAGATTCTCGGCTTCTCGGGCGCCACCAACGGACTCGTCGCGTTCATCAAGACCTTCGACTTGCCGGCGCTCGCGATCCTGCTGATCATGCTTGGCATCCTGCTTGTCCTCGGCTGCTTCATGGATCAGCTGAGCATGATGATGATCACGCTGCCGTTGTTCATGCCGCTCGCGCGGCTTGCGGAGATCGATCTGGTCTGGTTCGGCATCCTGATGCTGCTTACGCTCGAGATCGGCCTCGTCACCCCGCCGTTCGGGCTTGTCCTGTTCTGCATGAAGGGGGTGGCCCCGCCGGATATCTCGATGCGGCAGATCTATGCCGCCGTCGTTCCGTTCATCGTCATCGAGCTGCTCCTGCTGGCGGCGATGGTCGGCTATCCGCCGATGGTGACGTGGCTTCCCGGTCTGTCCCGGTAATTGAGGAGGAAACTCCATGGTGATCGATGATCATGTCCATGTGCACGAGTGGTCGTTCCGCGAGGGCGATCCGGAATACGAGGTCGATTTCGTCGTCGGCCTGATGGACAAGTGGGGAATCGACAAATCCATCATCATGGACAGCCTGGCGTATATCGGCCTGGACCAGAAGACGTCGAACGACCACACGCGCAAGGCCGTCGACGCGTATCCGGAGCGCCTGATAGGCTTTGCCAACATCAAGCCCCCGCAGGGCATGGCTGCATGCCGGGACGAGGTACAGCGGACCATTGCGGACTGGGGGTTCCGCGGGATCAAGCTGCATCCGCAGGTCGACCGCTATCCGGCGAATCACCGCGAGCTCGTTTATCCCATCATCGAGCTGGCCATGCGCCACGACATTCCCGTGTGGTTCCATACCGGGCACGCGCCCAACGCGACGCCGACGCTGGTGGGCAGCCTTGCCGGGGACTTCCCCGATGCAAAGATCATCATGGGCCATATGGGCAGCGGCATGTTCTACGACGCCATCTGCGCCGCCCGCCGGCACCCGAACATCCATGTCGACATCTCGCTTCAGGGCGGCCACAGCTTCGGCACGGCATGCCGCGAAATCGGGGCGGACCGCCTACTGTTCGGCACCGACTCGCCGTATGCCAATCCGGGTACCATGAAGCGGATGGTGGAGGAGTCGCCGCTGTCTCCCGCGGAAAAGGCCATGATCCTCGGCGACAACATGGCGCGGCTTCTCAGGCTCAATGTGCCGGCAGAGGTGCGCACATGAGCTGGACCGATGTAAGCGTGTGCTACCGCCATCCCGAGTGGCCGGACAAGTCCGATGGCCCGCAGCTTCTGTCCGCTATGGACGAATGCGGCATCGGCCAGGCATGGGTCTACGGGTATCATGCAGTGGCGACCCACGACTTCGAGCGCGCGAACGCCGATCTGAAGGTTCTGACCGGCAAGCATTCCGAGCGCCTCGTCCCCATCGGGCTCGTCAATCCCTTCCACGCATTCCCGGCGGTGGACCGGCTGCTGGAGCAGGGTTTCAAAGGCATCAAGATTCTGACCGGCTGGGGCAACTGGCTGACGATGGACAATGTGCGGCGCAACGTCGTCCCGATCGCCAAACGGCTGCAAGAGAGATCGCTCCATCTCTCTCTCGCCCTGGAAGGCAATGTGCCGGTCACCGGCGGCAACACGTTTCTGCCCTATCTCGTGCGCGAGGCGGTGCCCGACGCCTGCATCGTCCTGGACCATTGCTGGTCGCCCGCTTCATGGGAGGACTATCTGGCGCTGGCCCGAGAGGACCAGAACCTGTGGTTCACCCTGCATTCATTGCCGCAGTCGCTGCTCACGCGCGTCGTCCGGGAGCTCGGCACCGAGCGGATCCTGCTGGGGAGCTGGTTGCCGGAGACCGATCCCGATCTCGTCTACCATCAGGTGAAACGGGCCGCCGGCATAGGCGACAGGATCGATGCGGTCCTGACCGATAACGCGCGGCGAGTCCTGCAGGGCCTGCCGCCGCAACGGCGCCACTGACCGCTAATTGCCGGATCTCATCCGGCAGGGAGGATGTAAAATGAGCAAGGCGGATGTGAAGGCAGTGGAAACGAGGTCCGATCTGGCCGAGACCTTCCCGTTCTACGAAGAAGGGAAGGTGCCTCAGTATCACCGCTACCATGCCGAAGTGTCCTACATGGACGAACTGCCCCTGATCTGGGGCAAGAGATGGGGGGCGCAGGGGATCGGCCGGCTTCGCGAAGTCGCAATGGTGAAGCCGACCATGACCGAGGTGCGCAAGCTATACGAGCAGGACAGCGCTTTCTTCGTGTTCGACGGAAAGACTCCGGATCTGGAGCTCATGCAGTCCCAGCACCTGAGCCTGGCCCGGCTGTACGAGTCGCTCGGAATCAAGGTGCACTACATCAACTGGCCGGACGATCCGCCGCGCTCGGCTTATGGCCCGATGAAGCGGAGCATTTCCGCCGCGGCGGGGTTCGTCATCAACGGCGGTGCGATCATTCCGCGGGAGGCCACGCCCTACTGGCGCGGCCGCTCGCGCTACGTGAGCCAGTTCCTGATCGGCCTCGGCTGCCCGATCCTCTACACAGTGCACGGCCACGGGGTCTGCGAGATCGGCGCATCGGTGCGCATGAGCGACGACTTCATCGTGCTGATGCTTTCGACGGACTGCAACCGCGATGGCGCGGAGCAGGTGATTCCGATTCTGAAGAGGGCGGGATTCAAGGAAGTGCTGCTCGGCTCAAGCCCGGGGCCGCTCTACGATTACCATGAGGAAGTGCCGGGCTGGATGCACGCCGACATGTGGATCATGCCGCTCGATTCGCGCCTGGCCATGATCTATCCGCCCTGGTGCGACTACGAGACCATCCGGCGCCTGCATGCGATCGGCTACGAGCTGATCGAGGCGCCGCGCGATGAGGTGAACCTGTTTCCCGTCAACGGAATCACGGTCGAGCCGCGCAAGGTCATCATGAACGCCAGCGCCGTGAAGACCCGGAAACTGCTGGAGCGGCACAAGGTCGAGGTCATCCCGATCGAGTACGACGAGGTGCACAAGTACGGCGGCGGCATTCGCTGCAACACCATGCAGCTGATCCGCGATCCGGGTCCGATGACCTTTGCGTGAGCCATGTTTCAGTACTTCGAGAACCATTATTCCTGGAATCTGGGCCTGTTGATGGCGGCGCAGCTCGGCGGCGAGCTCACCGAGATCGACGAGGCCTGCCGACCCCTCGTCGAGATCGCGAGGCGCCCCGGCGCGCGCGACAATCCGGAAGCGCAGGCGCTTTGGCTGCGTCAGTGGTCGGCGCTTGCAGCCAGGGTGGAAGCGCTTGCCGACCGGGACGCGAAGGCAGGGCACCGGTTCAGCGCCGGGCGAAAATATCTTCGCGCGTGCGTCTACTACATGACGGCGGAGCGGATGGCGGGCCACCGGGATCCGGCCAAGCTGGAAATATACGGCAAGCTGCTCAAGGCGTTCCGGAACGGCGTGACGCAACGCGGAGAGCCGATCGAATTCCTCGACCTGCCATACGAGGGGACGACGCTTCCGGCACTGTTCTATCGGGCGCCGGGGACGGGGCGGCAGCCTGCCATGATTCATTTCGACGGGTTCGACGTAACCAAGGAGTGGATGTACCTCTGCGGCATCGCCCGCGAGTTTGCGCTTCGCGGAATCTCGACCCTGATGGTGGATCATCCGGGGATCGGCGGCGCGCTCCGCCTTCAGGGGCTCCCCACCTCGCCCGAGACCGAGCGGTGGGCACGTGCGGCGATGGACTTCCTGGAGACCCGCCCCGACGTCGATGCCGGGCGGGTCGGCGTCATCGCCATGAGCCTCGGCGGATATTACGCGCCGCGCGCGGCCGCCTTCGAGAAGCGGCTCGCCTGCTGCGTCGCCTGGGGCGCGCGCTGGGACAACGACCTGTCGCACGGGCGCATTCTTCGCGATCCGAATGCGGCGCGCTCTGTGACGGGATGGGTCGACCATGCCCTTTGGGTATACGGCGCGAAGGACGTCGAGGAGGCGGGTCGCAAGATCGCCGCGATGACCCTGGAAGGGGTTGCCGAGAAGATCGAATGTCCGCTCCTTGTCGTTCATGGCGAGAACGATCGGCAGGTGCCGGTGGACCAGGCAAAGAAGACGATCGACGCGGCAATAAACAGCCCGCGCCGGGACCTGAAGGTCTTCACGTCCGCCGAGGGCGGGGTCGAGCACTGCCAGGGCGACCTGTTCTCGATCGGGGTCGACTGGATGGCGGATTGGGTCGCGGACGTCCTGCGCCCCGAAGCGCCCGCCTGATCGCGGGACGTGGACGAGCGTCCGGAGCAACGGCGTTCGGCGTGGTCCGGCATCCGGCCGGATGCCTTGCCCGAGGCGGTCGGGGGCGCTATTGTCTGGGGCAATAGCGAATTATATTCGGTAATACGCAGGGACGCGATACCGGTGGGCGCAACAGGAGAAGGCCAATGACGCATTCGTCAATTCGCGTACAGGAAGTCAACCCGGCGAAGCTGACGCAGCTCTTCCGCAAGCAGTTCTCCCTGTCGGCGGTGAAGGCCGGCGAGACGATCGCGATCGTCAGCGACCTCGGCACCCGCCGCGAGTTCATCCAGTCTGCATTCGCGGCGGCCGAGGACCTCGGCGCGGACATCTACGAGATGTGCGTCAACTCCATCCCGTCCTGGACCAAGGTCGGCGTCCCCACGGTCGGCAAGTGCAAGGGAACGCTCGAGGCGGTCGCCGCGGCCGATCTGATCGTGATCTTCCACGTACCGCTCTTCACCAAGTGGCTGAAGCAGGTCATGAATGGCGGGACGCGCGTCCTGATGATCATCGATGCGCCCGATGACCTCGAACAGCTCATGTCCCCGCCGGGCCTCAAGGAGGCCTGCAAGCACGCCGAAGCGGTCTACCAGAAGACCCGTCAGGTGCGGGTGGTGAACGATGCGGGGACCGACTTCACCTATTCGTGCGGCGACTACCCCGTCATGACGCAGTGGGGCTATGCCGACGAGAAAGGCCATTTCGACCATTGGGGCGGCGGCCACATCCACACTTTCCCGAACGAGGGCAGTGCCCACGGCACCGTCGTGTTCCAGCCCGGCGACATCGTCATCCTGCCCTATTGCCGCTTCGTGGCCGATCCGGTCCGGCTCGAGATTCGCGAGGGCCATATCGTCAGGATCGACGGCGGGCTCGATGCCAAGCTGATGCGCGAGTGGCTCGAGGACGGCAAGGATCGCGCCGACGACAAGGACCCTTACGCCGTTTCGCATCTCGGCTGGGGGCTGAACCCGCAGGCGCGCTGGTACTGGATGGGTCTGAACGGCGACGAGCCGGAGCGCAACCGCGCGGCGGCGCGCGTCTTCCCGGGCAATTTCCTGTTCTCGACCGGCCCGAACACGCAGGGCGGCGGCAAGCGGGCCACCCGCGGCCATTACGACGTGCCGATGCGCGACTGCACGGTGATGCTCGACAACAACGTCGTGATCGACAAGGGCAAACTCGTCGATCCGAAGATGATCGTCGCGCGCGAGGCGCGCTGAGTGGCCGATGAGGTTCTCGGCGCCGGAGACGATTGCTGAGGCAGCCGCGCTGCTGCGGGAGGACGGCGCCCGCTGCCTGTCCGGCGGTCAGTCGCTTGTTGCGATGATGAACGCGGACCTGGTCACGCCCTCGACCCTGGTGTCGTTGCGGCGCATTCGCGGGCTGGATCGGATCGAAACCGGGGCCGACGGTCGCCTTACGATCGGCGCCATGGCGACCCACGCGCGCGTGGCGCGGCATGCATCCGCCTCGGCCGGCGCCGAGCTCGTCATCGCCGCGGCCGGAACGATCGGCCATCCCGCCATCCGCAATCAGGGCACCATCGGCGGATCGATCGCCCATGCCGATCCGGCGGCCGACTATCCGACGGCGATCACCTGCGCGGATGCCTCGGTCGTCATCGCCGGCGCCGCGGGCGAGCGCCGCGTCGCCGCCGCGGATTTCTTCAAGGGCTTCTACGAGACGGCGCTGGAGCCGGGCGAGATCGTGATTGCCGTGGAGGTTCCGCCCGGGGCGCCGGGCGCGCGGGCCCATTACGAGAAATTCGCGCTCATCGACGGCGATTTCGCGGTCGTATCCGCCGCGGCCATCATCGGCATGGAGAACGGGCGCTGCACCTTCGCGCGTCTGGCGATCGGCGCCTGCGCGGCGGTTCCGGTCCGGAGCGCGGCCGCCGAGGAGCGTATAGTCGGCACGGATCTCGACGACGAGGCGGTTCGCGAGGCGGCCGACCTTCTCGTGCAATGCTGCGACCCGTTGGACGATTTCCGCGGCAGCGCATCCTACCGGCTGAAACTGGTGCCGCGGCTTCTCAGGCGCGCCATCGGCTCGGCGAGGCAAAAGGCGGAGCGGGCGCGTGTCTGACATTCACGTCCACGAACTCAACGTCAACGGCGAGGCGCACGAGGTGCGGTTCGCCGCCACGGCGACCCTGCTCGATATCCTGCGCCAGCAGCTGGGCATGACAGGCGCCAAGCGCGGCTGCAATCAGGGTGTGTGCGGCGCCTGCACGGTGCTGCTCGACGGAGCGCCGGTGCGCAGCTGTCTCACCCTGGCCGCAAATGTCGGCGAGCGCCAGGTCATGACTGTCGAAGGCGTGCAAAAGGATGGCATGCTCTCTCGTGTGCAGCAGGCCCTGCTCGATTCCGGCGCCGTCCAGTGCGGCTTCTGCACACCGGGCATAGTGATCGCGCTCGAGGCGCTGCTGCGCGAGCGTCCCATGCCCGATGCGGACGAGATACGGCATGCGCTGTCGGGCAATCTGTGCCGGTGCTCGGGCTACGTGAAAATCGTCGAAGCCGCGGTCAAGGCGGCGGGGGTGGCGCCGTGAACGCGTTCGTCGATCCGGTCGGCGCGAGCCTGCCGCGGCTGGAAGCGCGCGAGAAGGTCGTCGGCGCGGCGCGGTATATCGACGATCATGCGCGCCCCGGGATGCTGTACGCGGCGATCGCGCAGAGCCCGTTCGCGCATGCGCGAATCCGGGGCTATGACGTTTCCAGGGCGAAGGCGCTTGCCGGCGTCAGGGCGATCGTCACCGGCACGGACATTCCGATCCGCCGCGTCGGCGGCGTTCTCAAGGACGAAACGATGCTGGCGGTCGGCAAGGTGCGCTATGTCGGCGAGCCGGTTGCCGCCGTGGCCGCGCGCGATCTTGCGACCGCGCGGCTTGCCGCGCAGCTGATCGAAGTCGATTACGAGCCGCTGCCGGCGGTATTGAGCATCGATGACGCGCTGAAGCCGGATGCGCCGGTCCTGCACGAGGATCTGGATTCGTACGTGCGGGCCATGGACGGACATTCGCATGGCAACGTCATCTGGGACTCGACGCTCGTCGAGGGCGACGTCGACGCTGCCTGGGCGCGCTGCGATGTGATCGTCGAAGGCACGTATCGTACGCCCGCACAGTATCACGCATATATGGAGCCGAACGGCGTCCTCGCCGAGGTGGACGGCAACGGCCGCATTACCGTCCTGGCGACGTGCCAGTCGGTGCATCACGTTCAGACCCGCGTTGCCGACGAACTCGGGATCCCGATGTCCCAGGTCCGCGCCCAGGTATCGCGCGTCGGCGGCGGCTTCGGCGGCAAGCACGCCAGCAATATCCATTCGATCGCGGCCTGGCTTGCGCGCGCCAGCGGCAAGCCGGTCAAGCTGGCGCTGTCGCGCACGCAGGACATGGAGATTCAACGCTCCCGGCATCCGGCGGTGATCCGCCTGAAGACCGGTGCATGTCGCGACGGAACCGTGATCGCGCGCGAGGCGGAGATCACGCTCGACGGCGGCGCCTATGCCGACGAAAGCCCGAACGTGCTTGCCTTCGCGATGCTGATGGTCCGCGGCCCGTACAACGTTCCCAACGTCCGGATCCGCGGACGGGCGGTCTATACCAACAAGCTGCGCGCCGGCTCGTTCCGCGGCTTCGGCAATCCGCAGGCGGCGTTCGCGGGCGAGTCGCAGATGGACGAACTGGCAGGAAAGCTCGGGATGGACCCGGTCGAGCTGCGCCTCAGGAATGCGATGCGCGCCGGGGATCGCTGGATCGGCGGCCACACGGCCACGACGTGCCAACTTGTCTCGTGCCTCGAAAAGGTCCGCGAAGCGCGCGAGGCCGCGCCCGCGCTGCCTCCGCCCCGGCCGGGGCGGAAGCGCGGCACGGCGGTCGTTGCGGTTGCGCACATCTCCGGGCTGATGGGGACGAGCGCCAGCGTCCAGATGCGCGGCGACGGCACCTTCGCGCTCAACACCGGCTGCGTGGATATCGGCCAGGGCTCCGACACCGTGATGACGCAGCTGTGCGCGAGCGTGCTTCAGGTGCCGGTCGACCGCATCGTCTACGGCACGCAGGACAGCGACCTGTCGCCCTACAACTGGAAGACCGCCGGAAGCCGAAGCACCTACATGACCGGGCGGGCGGTCGTCGCGGCCACGAACATCGTGCGCGAAAGAATTCTCGAGCACGCAGCCGCGATGTTCGAATGTGCCACGGCCGATCTCGAGCTGCGTCCGGGCGGTCGCGTCGGCATTGTCGGCGTGCCGGGGAAGGAAGTCGGCTTCAAGGACGTGGCATTGCGCTCCCTTTTCCGCAGCGGCGGCCCGATCGCCGGCTATCACGGCTTCGTATTCGACGGCGAGCGCTTCGATCCCAAGCGCGCGCTGATAGAGCGGCTCGCCTTCGACAATCTCGGCATCTACACGTTCGGCGCGCAGTGCGTCGAGGTGGAGGTGGACACGGTGACTGGCCGGGTCGAGGTGCTGCGGGTCTGGTCCGCCCATGATGTCGGCAAGGCCATCAACCCGACCAGTGTCGAGGGGCAGATACAGGGCGGCGTCGTCCAGGGGATGGGCTATGCGCTCCATGAGCAACTGGTCTGGGACGACGACGGCCGGCTCAGCAACCCGTCTTTCGCCGACTACAAAATCCCCGGCATTCTCGACGCACCGGCGGTAATCGTTCCGATCGTTTTCGAGGACCCCGATCCGACCG
The DNA here is from genome assembly GCA_041690495.1 of Alphaproteobacteria bacterium. Taxonomy (GTDB): domain Bacteria; phylum Pseudomonadota; class Alphaproteobacteria; order CACIAM-22H2; family CACIAM-22H2; genus DATAAP01. The sequence goes on from JAWLHE010000001.1 coordinate 95,294, forward strand.
GGCCGTTCGGCGCCAAGGGCGTCGGCGAGATCTCCCTGGTCGGTATCGCGCCGGCCATCGCGAATGCCGTCTGCGCCGCGACGGGCGCGCGCCTGCGCCAGATTCCGATGACGCCGGAACGGGTAATCGATGCACTGGAGCAATCGTGATGCGCCGCGAAGACTATCCTCTCCAGGAGCCGCTCTCGGAAATCGGCGAGCGCTACTCGGTCGAATGCTGGAAACGCAGCGCGGGCATTGCCGGGGAGGAGCACGGCTACGGCCCCGATCCGTACCAGCGCCTGCTCGTCTTTCCGGCCGACCGGCCCGACGGACGCGTCCTCGTCTTCTGGCATGGCGGCGGCTGGACCTCCGGTTACAAGGAATGGATGGGCTTCATGGCGCCTGCTTTCACTTCGCAGGGGGTGACATTCGTCAGTCCGGGATATCGACTCGCGCCCCAGCACGTGTTCCCGGCGGGACTCGAGGATTGCGAGGCGGCCGTGGCGTGGGTGCACCGGAACATCGCCAGATGCGGCGGCCGCGCGGATCGTCTGTATATCGGCGGCCACTCTGCCGGCGGCCACTATGCGGCGTTGCTGGCGGTGCGGCGCGACTGGCAGGCGGCGCAGAACCTTCCGGCCGACGCGGTCAAGGGATGCCTGGCGATCTCGGGCGTCTACCAGTTCACGGAGGGAAGCGGTCTCTCGGGCCGACCGCGGTTCCTCGGATCTTCCGGCAATGAGCGGGCGGCGAGCCCGATCCATCAGCTGCAGTCTCCGCTGCCGCCGTTCCTCGTCGCCTACGGCTCGGATGACTTTCCGCATCTGGTCAAGCAGGCCGAGAGCTTCTGCGATGTCGTTGAAAAGGCCGGCGGGCGGGCCGAACGACTGGTGATGCCCGGACGAAACCATTTCACAGCCAGCTATGCCGGCGGCGAAGCGGACGGACCGTGGGTCGGTGCCGCGCTGCGGTTCATGCGCTGAGGGCGATCGCATGCACGCGGGCCTTAGCCGGGATACGAGCGGGATTGGGGCGCGGAGCGAATGCGCTTGCAGGTTGAACAATTGCACCCGCAGCGTCACAGTAGCGCCGCGCGTTGCTACGAGAGGGCGGCGCGAGCTTCGCCTGCACCCGAGCTTGTCCCTGCCTCGAACCCCGACCCTCCAAGAGTCTATGGCCCAAGTCAAAAAGCCCGAGATCCGCAACGCAATCCTGGCGGCGGCGGACAAGATGTTCTCCGAGCGTGGCTATCACAACACGACCCTTGCGCAGATCGCCGCGAAGGCAAACGTCTCGACCGCCAATCTATACGTCTATTTCACGTCCAAGCTCGACATACTCTACTCGATTTACGACCCCTGGCTGCGCCGGCGGATCACGAAGCTGGAGGAGGAGCTCAAGCGGACGCACGCGCCCCAGCAGCGCGTCTTCAAGCTCCTGCACGCGTTGTGGTGCGAGATTCCCTCCGAGAAGAACGGATTCGCCAACAATTTCCTCCAGGCGATCACGACGACGGATCCCAAGGAGGGCTATCGCCCGGAACTGCTCAAGTGGTTCGAGAGCAGGCTCGCGAAGATGCTGGGCGATGCGCTGCCGCCCGAGCGCCGCGCGCTGATCGGCCGGTCGCGCTTCACGCATCTCCTGGCGATGGCGTTCGACGGATTCGTCATCGGTCATCATCTCCACCCCGATCTGGAATGCGACGAAAAGACCATCGCCCTCATGGCGTCTTTGCTGATCGGTTCGCTGGACACAGACGCCGCGAAACCGGCCATGAATCCGCCCAGGCGGCCGGGGCGCCGCCGCGGGCCGAGGCCTACCAACAATCGACTTGCGCGCGGATAACCCATGAAGATCGAGGACAGCTTCACCGTTGCCATGCCGATAGCCGAAGTCTGGACGGCAATCACCGATCCGAACGTCGTCGGCCCGTGCATTCCCGGCTGCAAGACGATCGAGGTGCTGGGGCCGGAGAGGTATCGCGCCGAGGTCGGGGTCGCATTCGGGCCGATCAAGACGACGTTCAATGTCGTGGTCGAGGTGAGCGAGATGGTCGCCCACGAGCGCGTCGTCTCGGTGACGCGCGGCGAGGAGGGAACGCGGGCCAGTCTGTTGACCGCAAACAATCTTCTGATCCTGCGCTCGCTCGACGAACGGACCACCGAGATCGTCTACAGTTCGGAGGTATCGCTTGTCGGCAGGCTCGGCAAGTTCGGTCTCGGCATCATGAAGAAGCGTGCCAAGGAAACCGGCGACGCCTTCGCGCAGGCGTTTCGTACCCGTCTCGAACAGGATCGGCAAAGCGCATAAAGGTGACCGATTGCCGGTGAGGAAAAACAATTCGCAGGAAGGGAGGAAACAATGTCAGTCCGGATAGGGATTCCAGGCCTCTCGCGGCGTGCCGTTCTCGCCGCGGGCTGCGCTCTGCTGTTGAGCGGCGGCGCGGCAGGCGCCCAGGAGGTAAAGATCGGCGGCGTGTTCGGCATCACGGGTGGCCTTGCCGCCTATGCGCCCGCCATCGTCGACGCCGCCCAGCTCGCGGCGAAGCATGTGAATGAGAATGGCGGCATTCTCGACGGCCGGCAGCTCCGTCTGCTCGTGGTCGATGACCAGACCAATCCGCAGGTGTCGGTCGACGCGGCCCGGCGGCTGGTCTCGGCGGAAAACGTCGTCGGGCTCGTGGGACCGCTCGGAAGCGGTCAGGTCCTGGCCGTCGCATCGAGCGTCACCGTGCCCAATGGCGTGCTGCATCTGGCGCCGACGGCGACTTCTCCGAAGCTGACCACGCTTGAGGACAAGGACTTCGTCTTCAGGACCGTCGCCAGCGATTCATTCGGCGGCAAGGTCCTGGCTGATATTGCCGCAAAGCGCGGCATAAAGACCGTATCGCTGATGTTCCAGAACAACGACTACGGCGTGGGGCTCGCCGACAGTTTCCGAAAGGCTTTCAGAAAGCTGGGCGGGAAGATTGCCGGCGACGCCGCGTTCGAGCCCAAGAAGGCGTCCTATCGCAGCGAGCTGGCCACCGCGGCGCAGGGCGGTCCCGAGGCGCTGGTCCTGATCGCCTATCCCGCCGACGGCGGGAACACCATTCTTCGGCAGTCCCTGGAGAGCGGCTTCTTCAAGCGGTTCATCCTGACCGACGGAATGAGGGATCAGAGCATCCTCGACGAGATCGGCGCGAAGAATCTGGAAGGCTCGTTCGGCGTCGCCCCGGAGGCTCCGAGCGAGAGCGATGCGCTCAAGCGGTTCGAAGCCGCCTACAAGAGCGCGTCGCAAAGGCCCGTCGACAGCCTTTTCATCCGCGAGACGTATGATGCCGTGATGCTGCTGGCTCTGGCCATCGAGAAGGCAGGCTCGGTCGACCGGGGCGCGGTTCGCAACGCGCTTCGCCCGGTCGCCAATCCGCCCGGCGAAACGGTTCTTCCGGATGAATGGAAGAAGGCGAAGCAGCTCATCGCGGCGGGCAGGGACGTCGACTACATCGGCGCGGCCGGTCCGCATAATTTCGATGCGGCGGGCGACATCGCCGGGACGATCGGTCACTTCGAGGTCAAGAACGGCAGGTTCGAGACCGTCGAGGTCATCCAGCCATAGGCGAACGCGCCGGGGACGGCCGGACCGGCGGTCAGGCCGTCCCTTTTCCGCCGGCCTTCGCGGGGTCGCTCGTCCGCGCCGGCAGTCGTTCCGGCAGAAGGCCGCGCGGCGCCTTCTGCAGAATGATCTGCAAGGCAAGCCCGATAAGGAATATGCGCAGGTAAGCCGCCTGCGTCGCCCACTCCGGCGGCAATCTCAGGGTGGCGAATTCCGTGGCCGACCAGATCGTCCAGACCAGGAGAGGCCCAACGATCGCGCCGCGATTATTGCCGCTGCCGCCGGCTACCAGCATCACCCACACGATGAAGGTGGTCATCATCGGCTCGAACGCCTCGGGGCTGATGAACTTGACATAGTGAGCGTAGACGGCGCCGCCGAGCCCCATGATCATGGAGCCGACCACGAAGGCTTCGAGGCGGAAGCGCATCGTGTCCTTGCCGGCGGCGCGTGCGGCGGTCTCGTTGTCGCGAATCGCCCGCATGACGCGCCCCCACGGCGCGCGCCGGGCCCGCTCGAGCAGGCCGTAAACGATCGCGACCACGACCGCCACGAAGGCCAGGAAAGCGAAATGGTCCCATGGGGCGGGCAGTCTCTCGAACGGACGGGGAATGGCCGAGATGCCGAGCGCGCCGTTGGTGAGCCACGCTTCGTTCTTGAGAAACAGGCGGAGGATCTCGCCCACGCCGATCGTGGCGATGGCGAGATAGTCGCTTTGCAGCTTCAGGGTCATTCGGCCGATGCCATAGGCGATCAGGCCGCTGGCCGCGGTGGCGGCGGCGAGCCCGGCCACGATCGGCAGCTGCAGGCCGGGGATACGGCTCGATATCTCCGGCGCCGTCAGGATCGCAGACGCATACGCGCCGACGGCGAAGAATCCGGCGATGCCAAGATTGAACAGGCCGGTAAAGCCCCACTGCACATTCAAGCCGAGGGATACGATCGCGTAGATGCCGCCGAGCGTGAGCAGGCCGACGACATACATCATGATGCCGTACAGCTCCGGGCTCATCAGAACACCCTCCCGCGGAACAGGCCGGTCGGACGCCACAGCAGCATGGCCACCAGGATGACGAAAGCGACCGCCGACTTGTACGAGGGCGGCACGACCGACACGCCGCCGATCGGCACGGTGGCGAGTTCTTCGGCCAGGCCGACCACCAGGCCCCCGGCGATGGCCCCATAAGGCTTTCCGATGCCGCCGAGAATTGCGGCCGCGAACATCGGCAGGATGAGATTGAAGCCCATCTGGGGCTTGACCTGCGTGTCGAGCCCCAGAAACAGGCCGCCGGCGGCGAGGAGCGCGGCGGCGAGGATCCATGTCCAGGCGACCACGCGCTCGGTGTTGATTCCCGAGACGCGAGCGAGCGACGGCTCGTCGCTCATGGCTCGCATCGCCTTGCCGGCCCGCGTGCGGGTCAGGAACAGATGCAGCAAGGCAATGATCGCGGCCGCGGCCGCAACGATATAGATGTGGCGTTCTGCGAACCGGAACGCGCCGATCACGACCGGGGGGCGGATCCCGCTCTCGAACACGTAGTCCTGGGGTCCCCAGACCAGTTGAATGACGGAACGGATCATCAGGGCCACGCCGAACGACGCGATCACGGTGGCGACGCTGTGGCTGGCCCGCAGGGGCCGATAGAACAGGCGGTCCACGAGCAGGGCCGCGGCCGCGGTGGCGACGATGGCCGCGGGCAGCGCCCAGATCGCCGGCAGCGACAGTGCGGTCGAGAAGGCGAGCGCAAAGTAGGCGCCGAGGGCAAGCAGATCCCCGTGCGCGAAATGGGCGAAGCGCAGAATGCCGAACACCAGGGAGAGGCCGATCGCGCCGAGCGCATAGATGCAGCCGAGGACGACGCCGGGGATCAGGTAGAAATTGATGAGCTCGACCACCTCTATGCTCCGAGAAACGCACGGGCGACTTCGGGATTTGCCAGAAGCCTCGGCCCTGTGTCCGAGAACCGGTTGCGGCCGCCGGCGAGGACGTAGCCGCGGCTCGCCAGCTGCAGGGCCTGGCGCGCGTTCTGCTCGACCATCAGAATGGCGACCCCGGACCGGTTGATCTCCGTGATCTTTTCGAGGATCTGATCGATGAACAGCGGCGAGAGCCCGACCGTCGGCTCGTCGAGCAGGAGGACGCGCGGCTCGAGCATCAGCGCGCGGCCGATCGCCACCATCTGCCGCTGGCCTCCCGACAGGGTTCCTGCCGGCGACCGCCGGCGCTCGGCGAGCGGCGGAAAGAGGCGGTAGATGCGATCCTGTGCAGCGGTAATGTCTCCGCGCCGGGTATAGGCGCCGATCTCCAGGTTTTCGTTCACGGTCAGATTCGGAAAGATGTTGCGCTCCTGCGGCACGTAGGCCATGCCGCGGGGCACGATTGTGTCCGGCGCCGAACCCGTGATGTCCTCGCCGCACAGCGTGATGCGACCTCCGCGGAGAGTCACGAGCCCGAAGAGCGCCTTGAGCGCGGTCGACTTGCCCGCGCCGTTGGGTCCGACGACGACGGCAATATCGCTCGGGCCGAGTTCGAGGCTCACCCCGTTGAGGATGTCGACATCGCCATAGCCGCCCACCAGGCTGTCGGCCGTCAGGACGGCATGCATGCGCTTGCCCCTGCTGCGCCGAAATAGGCCTCCACGACGCGCGGATCGCGCCGGATCTCCTCCAAAGTCCCCTGCGAAAGGACCTGCCCCTGCGCCATGACGATGACGGGCTGGCACAGCGCGGCGATGAGGTTCATGTCGTGCTCGATCACGAAGAACGTTACCTTGCGCTCTCTGTTCAGGAGGCGGATGCGTTCGGCAAGCTCGCCCATCAGGGTGCGGTTGACGCCGGCGGCCGGCTCGTCGAGCAGGACCACGCGGGCATCCGCCATCATGGCGCGGCCGATCTCGAGAAGCTTCTTCTGACCTCCGGAGAGGATACCGGCGGGCGCGTCGCGCAGATGTGCAAGCTTGAGGAACTCGAGAGTTTCGTCCGCCCGGCGTCGCAGCGAGCGCTCCTCGGCCGCGACGCGCCGCGGCCTGAGCCAGGCGGGGAGCAGGCGCTCGCCGCTCTGGCGCGAAGGCACGACCATCAGGTTTTCCAGCACGGTCAGTGTGGCGAACTCATGCGGTATCTGGAACGTACGGACGAGGCCGCGCCGGAACAGGTGGTGCGGCGGCATACCCGTCACGTCCTCCCCGGCGAACTCGACGCGGCCAAGTCCTGGACGCAGGAAGCCGGCGACGATATTGAACAGCGTCGTCTTGCCGGCGCCGTTGGGCCCGATCAGCCCCGTGATGGTTCCCGGCTCGACCGAGAGCGAGCAGTCCCGGACCGCGCGAATGCCGCCGAATGCGATGGATACGTTGGAGACTCGAATCAAGCGGCCTGTCGGCGCCGGTTTCCGGCGACGGTCCTCCCCTGCGTCTTGTCCGTTCAGCTTACTCCAAGGCCCACCGGCTGCCACCGCAAAAATGAAGCATGTTCGCTGTTGGATTTGACCGGATTCCGGCGGGCCGTTATCGTCCGGGGCGTCACAAGGGAGGGGAGCCATCGTGAGGCCCGACGTTTCGGCAGCGCGGACCGGATATGAACTGATGCGTTCGCCGATGCACGCGCTGCCCAAGCAGAACATCGCCGATCTCGCGCGATGGGGCTTCGACCGCGATGACGTTATCCCGCTCTGGTTCGGCGAGAGCGATCTGACGACGCCCCCCTTCATCTGCGACGCCGCGGGTCGGGCGCTCGCGGCCGGGCACACCTTCTACACGCATCAGCGCGGCATTCCCGAGCTTCGCGAGGCACTTTCCGCGTATATGGGCCGGCTCTACCGGAGGCCGGTCGGCGCGGATCGCATCACGGTCACGTCCGGCGGCATGGCCGGCATCCTGATGTCCATGGAGATGCTGCTCCAGCCGGGCGACAACGTCGTCGTCATCGAGCCGGTATGGCCGAATATCCAGGGCGTAATCCACATCATGGGCGGCGTGAAGCGGTCGGTGATGATGGAGCCGGGAAACGACGGCTGGCGCCTCGACATGCGCAGGGTGGAAGCGGCCTGCGACTCGCGCACCCGCGCGGTCTTCCTGGCCTCGCCCGGCAACCCGACCGGCTGGATGATCTCGCCGGACCAGCAGCGCGCAATGCTCGACCTGGCCAGGTCGCGCGGATTCTGGATCGTATCGGACGAGGTGTACACGCGGCTTGCCTATGATCGATCCGTTGCGCCGTCGTTTCTCGACGTCGCCGGCGACGAAGATCCCGTCATCGTCATCAACAGCTTTTCTAAAGCCTGGGCCATGACCGGTTGGCGGGTCGGCTGGCTGACCCATCCCGTTTCGATCGGCGACACGCTGGCTCAGGTGGTTCAGTACAATACGAGCGGCACGGCGACGTTCATTCAGCACGCGGCGGTCGCGGCGATCACAGAAGGCGAGGGCTTCGCGGCGGAAATGCGCGCGCGCTGTCAGGCGGGCCGCGACATCGCATGCGAAGCGCTGGAGCGGCTGCGGCGCGTCCGGCTTCCCGCGCGGCCCGCAGGCGGCATGTACGTCTTTTTCGAGATCGAGGGCATGACCGATTCGCTGGCAATGTGCGCGGACATTTTCGAGCGCACAGGCGTGGGACTGGCGCCGGGATCCGCCTTCGCCGAGGGCTGTGACAACTACCTTCGTGCCTGCATCGCGCTGTCGCCGGACAAGCTGCACGAAGCGATGAAGCGAATCGCGCCGCTCCTCGGCTGAGTCACCGTCCGTTCGGCGCGGGGAGGACGCTCCCGGATTCGGAACCCGTCTCTACATGGCCGTCCGCAGGCAGGATCGCCCGCGGGCGGGCGGCGCGAATCCGCGGGGGGCGTAAGCAACCCGAGGTATCCACGATTGGTGATTGAAGACCGCCGCGGAGAGGTGTGTGCTGCGAACGGCATTCACAGAGTGTCGCATGCGTCCTGTGTCTCTCCGTTTCCTGCGCCTGGGAGTTGCCGCCGCCGCGGTGGCGGCATGCGCTGCGATTTTGCCGCAGGCCGGTCATGCCCAGTACGGCAGCGAGTCTGCCAACCGCGGCACGGTCGGCATCATTTCCGGCGCCGTCGGCGGCACCTATGTGCAGATCGCGAACGATCTGGCCAACGTGCTCGACGACGGCCAGCTCCGCGTGATCGCGATGATCGGCAAGGGATCGGTCCAGAACGTCCTCGACATTCTCTATCTCAAAGGCGTCGATCTCGGCATCGTCCAGTCGGATGTGATGGCTTACCTGCAGCGCGATCCCCGGTTCTCCGGGATCAGCCGGCGCATGAATTTCATCACGAAGCTTTATAACGAGGAGTTCCACCTTCTGGCGCGGACCGGGATCCGATCGGTCGAGGATCTCGCGGGCAAGGCCGTGAACGTCGATGGCCGGAACAGCGGTACGTTCATGACCGCCTCGATCGTGTTCGAAGCCCTGAACATCCCGATCAAGCCGACGCTGCACGATCAGGCCCTGGCGCTCCAGAAGCTCAGGAGCGGCGAGATCGACGCAATGGTCTATGTCGCGGGCAAGCCGGCGGCGCTGTTCCGCGATCTGTCGCCGGAGGATGGCGTCCATCTGCTGCCGGTCCCGATCACGCCGGAGCTGCTCGACAACTATTTCCCGTCGGCTTTGACGTCGGCCGACTATCCGGACCTGATCGGCGCCGGGAACACGGTCGAAACGGTCGCGGTCGGCGCGATCATGGCCGTCTTCAACTGGGATCCGGAATCGCATCGCTATCGCAAGGTCGCGCGCTTCGTCGAGGCGTTCCTGAACAGGCTCGACGAGCTGCAGCAGCCCCCGCGCCATCCGAAATGGCGGGAGGTCAGCCTGGGCGCCCAGGTTCCCGGCTGGACCCGTTTCGGCCCGGTCGAAAAATGGCTGCGGCAGAACCGCGCTCGCGCGCAGACCGCGGCGGAGACCGCACAGGAACCGGATCCCGGGCTTCGCCGTGAGTTCGAGCGGTTCCTCGCGGCAGACCGGCGCGCCGGGCCGCTGAAGGAGCTCACGCCGGAGCAACACGAAGCATTGTTCGAGACGTTCATCCAGTGGCAGGCGCGCGCCGGCCGGCAATGATGGCCGTATCCGCTTAGCGCCGTGGTTGCTGGCGCTGCATCCATTCCTCGAGCGCCGCGAGCTGCTCCCTCGACGTCTGTTCACCGGCCTCGATCGCACGGCGATACCATTCGACCGCGCGCCGGGGCTGGCCGCTGACGCCCGGCAGCCCGAGGCGCCGCAGCTCGATCGGGTCGAAGGTGCGCCCGACCGCGGCCATCGCGCCGGCATGACCCTGTGCGGCCGCTCGTTCGAAGAAGAGTCTGGCGCCCACAGGATCGCCGGACCTGAGCATCGCATCGCCGCGCGCCATCAGCCGCTCGGAGGCAAGCGCCCGCTTCTTCGGCGGTGGATCGACGGCCGGCTGCCGGGATGCTTCCGGCGGTGGTGACAAGGACGTTCCGGTCCCGGCCGCCTGTGCCGGCAGCTGGACGGTGATCGCCGGCGGCGCAGGGACCGGCGTCGGCGGCTGTGTTTCAGCGGGCGTGCCGCCCGGGTTCGAGGTGCCGCTCTCCGCCGTGACGACGTTCGAATGCTGGGGCTCGGGCGACGGTGCCGGCACGTCCGCAGCAGCCGTGTTCCCGGACGGCGGCTCGTCCAGGGCGGGCTGTTCCGATCCGCCGGCGGCTTCCAGTTGCGACTCCGGCATGGGAAAAGGCGCGATTGCGGCCGGCGCCGCGGGAGCGGACGCCGCTCGTTCCGACTCGACCGCAGCGGCCGGGATCTCCGGAGCAGCGCTCGCTTCCGGCACGATAGCGGATGGCGGCTCCGGATCCCGTTCGCCGGCTTCGTCGATATCGGCATGCATCCGTGTGGAAGGCACGGCCTCTCCGGGCTCCGTAAGATCGTCGCCCGGGCCGGTGCCGGTCGGCTGGGGCGCGCGGACCGTCGGATCTCCGGCGGCCTCTGTTTCGGCCGCCGGCGCGCGTTCCTGCATTTCATCCTCGGCGGGCCGTCCGTCCGTGCTTTCGCGAACTTGGGTCATGGCCGGCACGACAAGGGCATCGATGATCGGCCGCGTTTCTGCGCGAGGCGGCGCCGCCTCTTCGCGCAAGGCCGAACCGGGATGTTCCGATGACCCGGCATGGCTGCTCGCGGCGTCCGTAGCGTCAGCCACGCGGTCGTCGGCCGGCGCGAGGCTTTCGGCACCCGATGCGCCGTCCTGGCCGGCACTCCGATCGAGAGTCGGAACCCGGGCGTCGTGAAACGGGGCGGGCTGCGGCTGTGCGTGAGGCACGGGCCCGACCGGATCCGGATCCCCAACCGCGCTGACGGCGGGCGTCTCCGCCGGGGGCGGATCCGCATGCGCGTCCCGCTCCGCGCGGATGATCGCGGCGTCGCCCTCGGCGCGCTCCGCGGCCGGATGCTCGACCGGCATGTCCGGGTCCAGTGCGGCCGCGTCGGGCATCGCATCATGCGTTTGCGACGATTCGGACCGGGCCCACGGCAACTGCACGTCGCTCGCGCGGAACACCCCGCGCTCGGGGGACAGGGACACGCGTGCGATAGGTCCGAGTTGCAGGACCAACTCCCTGCCGGATCTGTCCTGGTAGACGAACGCTGCGGCGACGGCCGCGAACACGACGAACGCCGCAATCCCGTATCCGGCGCGCGCCGACCAGGTCGTACGCTTGCGGCTCCGGCCGGCCGGGGCGACATGGCGCTGTGGGCCGGCCGGCGTCGTTCCGGCCGATGCCGGGCGGGTGTCCGCGGACGGGTCGGGTGCCGGCGGCGGCGCCAGACCGCACTCGAAGGCCGCCCGGTCGATCCGTGCGACGTCGATGCGGACCGGCCTGCCGGACGACGCGGTCCGGCACAGTCGGTTCACGGTGCCGGGCACGCCATTGCTGTATCGAAGCACCTGGCGGATGGCTTCCGGGGCGAACGGGTTGCCTGTGCCGCGCGCCAGCCGGAGCGAGCGCCGCACGGATGCAATGCGATGCGCGATGTAGTCGCCGACCTCGTCGGGCGCCAGGGGATCGAGGCGAACCGTATCGGCAATATGGTCGGCGATCCATGCGAGCTCGGCGCACTGCAGCCGGTCCTCGAGTTGCGTATCGCCCGCCAGAACGACTTGCAGTCCGTCGTTCTCGCCGCGACGGTACATGGCGAGGGCTGCGAGGCCGACAAGGGCCCGGTCCGGCGCGTGATGGGCCTCGTCGACCAGAAGCACCGCAGGCTCCTTTCGCCGATCGAGAAACGCCGCGAGGGCTTCCAGTCGGTCTTCCCGGCTTGCGGAGACGGACGTGATGCGCAGCTCGTCGAGCAGCGAAGCCAGAAGATCGTCGAGTCCTGAACCGGGCCGGGAACGGGACAGGACGGTCGTTTGCTTGCGGGTGAGGACGTTCCGGATGGTCCGCAGCAATGTGGATTTGCCGCTTCCGGCCGGGCCGACGAGCAGGATCAGCCCGGCGCGATCCTGTATTGCGCGCATGAGGCTCACATATGCGGAGCCGAACGCGGCAAACTCGAACGCGGCGCGCGGTTCCGGCGCGGCGTCGAAGGCCCTGTCGACTCGGGAAGACGCTCGCACTGAGAACCCCTTCTTCCCTCGATGAACCGGCTTGCCGGATCGTCAGCGTCCTGCGGCCGGGTATTTTCCGGCGACCGTCGCGGGACGTCGCTAGGTCGTGAACAACTGCGACAACAGGATGAACTGCAGCCGGCTGATTATGTAGGCGACCTGGGAGCGGCTCGTTGCCTGCAGCTTCTGCAGGATTCGCCGGACATGAACCTGCACCGTCCCCACGGACAGAGAGAGCTCGCGGGCGATGGCCTTGTTTGGCTTCCCTTCGCGCAGCCGGATCAGAACCTCCATCTCGCGCGGCGACAGGTCGAGCAGCCGCTGGCGGGCCTGCACATCGCGCACCGCGATGTTGTCACCGGTGCTGTTCGCGAGCAGGGTCTCCGGAATGAACATGCCGCCGGCGAGCACGAGCCGGAGCGCGGCGATCATCACGTCCGGGGGCATGGATGACCGTATGTAGCCGCGCACGCCGAGCCGGAACGCCTCGCGTGCCTCGTCGATCTCGCTGTCCTCGTCGAGGTCCGAGAGAATCAGGACCGGTACGCCGGGCGCGGCGGCGCTGAGCCTGCGGACGCCGTCCTTTACGTGAGTGTCGGACGCGCGGAGTATCCCTGTGCTCAGGACGATCAGGTCCGGCTGCGCCGCGCCCTGCAGTTCAGCCTGAGCGACATCGATGCTCTGGAGAGGCGTGATCGCGAGATCATGCGAGCCGGACCGTAGCCAGTCGTACGTGCATTCAAGGGTCAGCGGCCGTTCATCAATCAGGAGAATAGAGTGCGCTCGGCTTTGGTCCATCTGCGACTCCAGCCCAGCGGTGCTGGGCACGGCGGCTTGTCTCCATTCTCTGTTTCCGGGCGGGCCGGCGGCGGGCGCCCTTCCGCAAGCCGGCTCGTTCTCGTGCCCGCCACGCCATGACCCTGCGGACGTCCTGATCCGCCGTCGGATCCGGACATGGGCATCTGATTCCGTTTCATTTCCGGCGCGGCCGCTCTCAGGCGCCGTTCAGGCCCTGGATATCGAAGGCGATGACGAAATTGTCGCCAAGAAATGCGTCCTGTTCGGAGTTGATGTCCAGGAGAAGACTTTCGAGCGAGAGCGCGAGAAAGACCTCCGCATTCTGACTGACGGAGCCGGTCTGGTCGACGTCCACATCCAGCATGGCCTGAACGGCCGGATCGATATTCACGTCGACGTCCGATCTCTGCCTGATCCTGACATCCTGATCGATACTCGTCTCGATATCCTCTCCCTCGCGTTCCCTGGCCGAGACGTCGATATCGTCCCTTATCCTGATCCGCTGGTCGATATCCAGGTCGATGTCGACATCGATCTCTCCGCGGTGCTCCCTGATGTCGATGTCGAGCCTGCTGGACTGGCTGAGCCGGGCCGCCTGATCGATGTCTACGAGGATTGCGAAGCCGCTATCCAGGTCCTCCACGTCGAGATCGATATCGCTCTTCTGCTTGGTCTTGACGTCCTGGTCGATATCGAGGTCGAAGTCGAAGTTGAAAGGTATGCTGCCCTCGCCGGTTACGAGGACCCCGGCATGCTCGTCCGTGGTGACGTCCTGCTGCGTGCGAATCCTGGCTTCTCGGGCCATACCTTCCTCCCCTTCGTTGGTCGTCGTTCTCGGCGCCGTCTCGATCCGCGATGCGCGTCCGGCGCCGTTTGCGCGACTCCGGTCGCCACGTGAAGGGCAGCATCGGTCATCGTGATCGCCTCTGTAATCAAGAACGATGGATAGAGACAGGGCGAAATCGGCGCGCGGTCCGCATATCCAACGGGCCGCGGATCGGGGGGCGCACTTCGGCCGAAGGGGCGGCGTACGTCTTTCAGCGCTGAACAGAGCAAAATATCGGTGCGCGCCGGCGTCGCGATTTCGTCGAGGCGTAGTCGCTTCGAAGTATCCATAAGCGATGATTGTGTGCTGCCAAGCAACGTCGTGTGCTTGAAGCGCCAACGCCGCAAGTGCCGTGCCCGGGTTGGCCAGCGCCGTCGGCCGGCACCGGACATGAACAGGGGAGAGAACCCATGCATGACACGATGATCGCCGACACGACCAGCCGTGCGGCCGAACCGGCGGTGCCGGGCTTCTCTGAGCTCCTGTGGCCGGTCATGCCCGAGCAATTTCTTGCCGACCACTGGGCCAGGCGGCCGCTGCATATCCCCGGCCGGGCGGACAAGTTCACAAAGCTGCTGGATCACAGAGCCTTCGTGAGATGCGCCGCCCGCGCCGACGCGTTGCAGGCATATATCGCGAACGACGACCGAACCGGCCACGCAGCCATCGTCGAGATCCAGCCACGTCAGATCAAGGCGATGTATGTGGGCGGCTTCACGATCTGCGCGAAGGGCCTCGAGAAGGGATCGCCTGCTCTTGCCGCCCTGGGGCGCCGCATGAAGGCTGCACTCCATTACACCGGCCCGGTCGACTTCCGGGGTTATCTTTCCAGGCACGGATCGGGGGCGCCGCTCCATTTCGACGCCCGTCACGCCACCACATTGCAGATCGAAGGGACCAAGACCTGGCGGTTTACGTCCGCGCCGAGCGTCCAGTTCCCGCCACGGAATGCGGTTGTGGAGGGACGATCCGTCGAGTATGCCGCGGTCGACTCGCTGCCGCGCGTCCGCGATCTGTCACTGGAGCCGGCGCTTGAGCCGCCGCCGCCGGACTCCGAATTGTCGGAGGTGACGCTGCGGCCGGGGGATCTGCTCTATCTCCCGCCCGGTACGTGGCATTCCGCCCAGGCCGTCGGTCATTCCCTCGCGGTCAACATGGCTTTCAACTACACCAAGGCCGGCACGGCAATCGAGCTGCTGGCGGATATTCTGTACAGCCTGCTCTATGCCGATCCCGAATGGCGTTCGCCGCCGCCCGTGTTCATCGGCGAGGCGCCGGACGCGAGAATGCCC
Organism: Alphaproteobacteria bacterium; assembly: GCA_041690495.1. Taxonomy (GTDB): domain Bacteria; phylum Pseudomonadota; class Alphaproteobacteria; order CACIAM-22H2; family CACIAM-22H2; genus DATAAP01. The sequence continues at coordinate 110,363 of JAWLHE010000001.1, forward strand.
GATTGCGTAAGACGGTTTCTCGACGAGCGTCTTGACGATGCCCGGCGCGCGCTTCTCGGGCTGCGCGCCTCCGACCCGCGCGTGGAAGCCGTATGGCGCCGCCGCGTCGACGCGAGCCAAAGCGGATCCTGAAGCGGTCCGCGGCGTCGCCGGCAATTCGCTCCGGCCGGCTTTCCGCCACGGTGATGTTGAGCGGCGCGATCTGCGAATTCGTGCGGGAGTAAGCAGTCCGAAGTATTTGGCATTGTGGATTGTGGGCGGCCGGGGAATCGCGTGTCGTAACGGCGATGGCACGGGCGTGTTCTTCAGCCCGTAGCAGATTCGCATCGTGCCTTTTGCGGTGCGCATCTGATCCGAATGGCGGCGCCGGCCATCGCAACAGGCGCTCGTCGATATCCAAGGAGGTTCCATATGTCTCGTCGCAGCCGCACTGAACGCGAATCCGACGTCGAAAACACGAACGAGAACGACACCCAGCAAGACAATGAAAGCGACGTCAGCAACGACGTTTTTGACTCCGGATTCGACTACATCGAGAACGACGTCGAGCAGGACAACGAGAACGATACCGAGCAGGAGAATGAAGGCGAGGTCGAAGAGGTTCGCTACGTCAGGGGCGAACGCGAGGCCGACGTCGAGAACGACAACGAGAACGATACCGAGCAGGAGAACGACAGCGATATCGACAACGAGGTAGAAGGCTCGGATTTCGGCAGCATCGACAATAGCGTCGAGCAGGACAACGAGAACGACACCGAGCAGGAGAACGAGGGCGAGGTCGACAACTAAGCCGGCATCGCTTCGACAAAGTGTCGGCCGCCGGGGACCGGCTCGCTGGCGCCGGTCCCCGGCGTGCGGGTAGGGCGCGACCTTCGTGACAGGGGGAGAACGTCGCCGCGGCCTGGTTCGCGCCGGGCGCCTCGCCTTCCTGTCGTGTCGTTGACAGCCGGCGACACGCGGGCGTACCGGCCCGGCTTCCCGATTTCGCAGGCATCCCCGGCTCTGCGATTGTGGCGGATGCATGGAGTCCTCAGGCGAATCCACGCCGGCGCGAAATGGTGCGGGCGTAGGCGGTCCGGAGTATCCAGCATGAGCGGTTGAAGGCGCCTTGCGAAGGACGTGTGCTGTAGCGACTCAAAGCCTCCGACACGGCGCCTGGGGCGACCTCGGCCGGGGACGGATGCGCGACATGGGAGGAATGGCGCATGCATGATGTCATCGAGACAACGCAAACTGCCGCTAAGCCGCCGGCGCTTCAGATCGCGGACATTCTGAGCCCGATCAGCCCCGACGAATTCCTGTCCGAATACTGGGGTCGGCGCTCGCTGCACATCCCCGGCGCATCCAAGGATTTCTCCAGGCTCCTGAACCGGAAGACCTTCGTGCGGTTCGCCGAGGACGCGGACAGCCTCGAAGCATGGATCGCGAACAAGGAGCGGACGAAGAATGCCGGCATCACGAAGATCGTGCCGCGCCAGATCAACGCGCTCTACGAGGGTGGCTTCACCATCTGCGCTCGCGGCATCGAGAAGGGATCGCCGGTCCTTACCGCCCTCGGGCGGCATGTCAAGGCCGCGCTCCATTACACGGGTTACGTGGACTTCCGCGCCTACCTCTCCGGGCACGGCTCGGGAGCCACCACGCATTTCGACGCCCGTCATGCGACCACGCTCCAGATCGAGGGCGAGAAGGTCTGGCGTTATGCGGTCGAGCCGAGCGTGCCGTTTCCGCCGCGCAATGCCATGCTCAAGGACAACGTCGCCGAGTACATAAGGAACGACCCGGTGCCTCGCGTGCGCGACCTTGCACTGGAGCCGGCGCTTGCGTCTCCGCCTCTGGACCTCGAGTTCAGGGAGGTAGTCTTGCAACCAGGCGACGTGCTGTACCTCGCCCCGGGCACCTGGCATTCCGCCCAGGCCGTGGGTCATTCGCTGGCGGTCAACATGGCGTTCAATTACGGCAGCGGCGGCACGGCGCTCGAGCTGACGGCCGATCTGGTCTATGCCCTGATGTATGCCGACCCGAGATGGCGGATGACGCCGCCGGTGTTCACGCAGGACGCGCCTGACGGCGCGATGCCGGACCATATCAGGCAGTTTTTCAGCGAGCGCCTGGACGACCTGAGGCGCGCGCTCGCCGAGCTCGATCCTGCCGACACGCGGCTGGAAGCGATCTGGCGTTCCCGCATGAAAGCGAAGTGACTCCGGGATCGGCCAGACATCGCTGAATACTCGAGAGGCAAGGCCGCGCGAGTCCGGTACGCCCGTGCCGGTCCGGCGCGGCCACGCGCATCGCCGGCGGTCGTGCCGGACGTCAGCGACACGCGCTGTCGCGCAGGAGTCGGCTAAAAGCGGTCAGCGCGAATGGTGCGGGTGTACGCAGTCCGAAGTATTCAGCATGAACAATTGAACGCGATCCGAGAAACGCGTGTGCTGTGGCGACGGTGCAGCAGCATCTGCTGCCCGCGCGACGGTCGCTGGTGTCGCGCATGCGATGTAGGTGCGGATCTGATGCTGAGCGAGTCGCGGCTATCGGTCGACTAACGAGCGTTTGAGGAGGATTTCATGAGTCGCCGCAGAAAAATCGACGTCGATATCGAGCAGAGGAGCCGCGTCAGGCAGGAGAACGACAGCGACATCGACAACGATATCGACGGATCCGACTTCGGAAGCATCGACGTGTCGGTCGATCAGGATATCGACGCCGACGTCGACCAGGATGCAAGCGTCACCATCAATATCTCCTGAGATCGCTGGGGCGCTCTTGCCGGAAACCAGCATACCGCGCCGTGCCCGGATGGGTTTGGCTGACCGGGGCACGGACGCGCTGACTGCCACCGGCGCCGCCGCCCGAGGGCGTGGCGCAGGATCAGGTCCGGCGCGGTCCCGGTTCCGCGGACGTCGTACGGTCCGCGGGCGGGATCGCGCCGGACTCCGCCCGCCGCATGTCGCATCCGGCGGGGTGAGCCGGCTGGCCATGGCGCCGCGCGAGCCGGACCGCGCGTCATGACGCCGGCTACGGAAATCCAACGGGCCTTCAAGGCGTGCCGCGTGTCGCTTGCGATGATCGTCGGCTTCAGCTTCTGCGTCAATTTGCTGATGCTGTCGGTCCCGATCTACCTGCTGCAGCTGTACGACCGCGTGCTGGCCAGCCGCAGCGTCGATACGCTCTTCATGCTGACCGGGATCGTCCTCGTTGCCCTCGCCGTTTTCGCAATCCTGGATACGCTCCGACGCGAGATGCTCGCCCGGATCGGCGACTGGCTCGATGACCGGCTGCAGCCCGGCGTTCTCAGCGCGGCCTTCCGCTCTGCCCTGCGCAACGATGCGGCTACGGCGGTTCAGGCCTGGCGCGATCTGGCGGGGTTGCGAACCTTCTTCACGGGGTCGGCGATCGTGCCGATTCTGGACGCGCCATGGGCGCCGATGTTCGTCGCGGCGCTGTTCCTTGTCCATCCGGTCCTCGGAATGATCGGCATCGGCGGCGCGGTGTTTCTTCTGAGCCTCGCGCTGCTGAACGAGGCACTGACGCGTGCGCCGCTCACGCGCGCCAATGTCGCCTGGACGAAAGGCAATCATCGTCTCGAAACGGTGCTGCGCAATGCCGAAGTGACCACGGCCATGGGCATGCTCGACGGCGCGGTGCGGCGGCTCCGCGTCGACTACGCCGAGGCGAAGGACGAGCAGTCCTCGGCCGGGCGCCGCGGCCGGATCATCCAGGGCCTGTCGAAAACCGGCAGACACATCGTTCAGGTCGTGATCATGGGAACGACCGCGTGGCTCGTTATCAACCAGAGCGTCAGCCCGGGCGCGATCTTCGCGGCTGCGGTCCTGCTCGGCCGCGCCATGGGGCCGTTCGAGAATGCGATCGGCAGCTGGAAGTCGCTGACCTCCGCGCGGCTGGCCTACCGCCGGCTCACGGGCATCCTGGGGACCCTGCCGCGGTCCCGGGACCGGATGCCGCTGCCATGTCCCACCGGCAGGCTGACGATCGAGAAGGTCAGCTTCATTCCGCCGGGCGCGGATGCGCCGATCCTCAACCGGGTGTCCCTGTCCCTGAAGCCGGGCGAAGTGCTCGGTGTGACCGGCCCGTCAGGGGCGGGGAAATCGACGCTCGCGCGTCTGCTGGCCGGAATCCTGACGCCGATCGCCGGGCACGTCCGTCTCGACGGAGCGGATATCTCCGTGTGGCTCAACTCCGGCGGGTCGCGCTATCTCGGTTACCTGCCGCAGGACATCGAGCTCTTCGAAGGCTCGGTCAGGGACAACATCGCACGACTCGCCGATGCCGACCCGGACCAGGTCGTCGCCACCGCGAAGCTGGTGGGATTGCATGAGACGATCATGCGGCTGCCGAACGGCTACGATACGGAAATCGGCGAAGGCGGCTCGCGGCTGTCGGGCGGACAGCGCCAGCGCCTCGGCCTTGCGCGAGCCCTGTTCGGCGCGCCGCGGCTTGTCGTGCTCGACGAGCCGAATGCGAGCCTCGATCAGGAGGGCGAACAGGCGCTGATCTCCGCCATCGAGCAGCTCCGGGACGCCGGCACCACCATCGTCGTGATCGCGCACCGGCCGAACATCCTCAGGGTGGCCGACAAGCTGCTTGTCCTGCGCAACGGGTCGATCGGCGCATTCGGCGAGCGCGAGGCCGTCATCGCCAAGATCAACGCCCGCCGCAACGCCGCGGCGGCAAAGAGAGCGCAGGCGATTACCCAGGTGCAGAGCGCGTGAACGCGACGGCAAGATCCGTGACGAAAGGACCGGCGAACGTCGTCTATGCGCCGACGCTCGTCGCCGTACCCACCGTTCCGGCGGCCTCGGCGTCGCCGTTCCCGAGATTCCGCGGACTCGCCGCGCTCGGCATCGGGATAGTCGGGCTGTTTATCGCGGGTTTCGGCGGATGGTCGTTCTTCGCGCCGCTCGAAAGCGCGGCCATCGCCACCGGCGTGGTCGAGGCGGAATCCAGGCGAAAGACGGTCCAGCATCTCGAAGGCGGCATCATCGGCGAGATCCTCGTCAATGACGGCGACTTCGTGACCGAGGGTCAGCCATTGATCCGCCTCGACGACGTCAAGGCGCGTACGCAGCTCGCCGCCCTCAAGGGACAGCTTTGGGACGCGATGGCGCGCGAGGCGCGGCTCCTGGCCGAGCGCGACGCCCGCGAAAGCATCATCTACCCGGCCAGCCTTGTGCAGCAGATGGACGATCCCGCGGTGCAGCTGGTTCTTGCGGGGCAGAACAAGATCTTCGAAACGCGCAGTTCGGTGCTCGGCTCGAAAACGGCCCTCATCGGGCAGCGCATCGCGCAGATCCGCGAGGAGATCGTCGGCCTTCGCGCACAGGAATCGGCAACGCGCAAGCGGATCGGCCTGCTCAACCAGGAGATCGCTGGAATCCGCGAACTCGTCAACAAGGGCTACGTGCCGAAGCCGCGCCTGCTCGCACTCGAGCGCGAGTTCGTCGAGAGCGAAGGGCGGCTGGGTGAGCTCACCGCGCAGATTGCGCGGGCGCGGCAGACGATCGCCGAGTCCGAGATCAATATCCTCAGCCTGCAGAACGACTCCCAGAGCGAGATCGCACAGTCGTTGCGGGACACGCAGAACCAGATTCACGACCTGGCCGAGCAGATCCAGGCCGCCAACCATGTCCTGGCGCGCACCGAGGTGCGGGCGCCGGAGGCGGGCATCGTGACGGATCTCCGCGTCCATACGCCGGGAGGCGTCGTCGCGGCCGGCCAACCGCTCCTGGACCTCGTGCCGCAGCAGGACCGCCTCATCGTGACGGCGCAGATCCGGCCGGAAGACATCGATCTCGTGCGTCCCGGGCTGTTCGCGCACGTGCAGCTCATTCCGTATCGGCAGCGCCGGACGCCACCCATCGACAGCACCGTGTCTTATGTATCGGCCGACCGGCTGGTCGATCAGGCGACGGGGCAGGCGTATTACGCCGCCAGGGTCGAGGTCGACGAGGAGATGCTGAAGCGGCTTGACGGGGTCGAGATGGTGCCGGGGATGCCCGCCGAGGTCCTGATCAAGACAGGCGAGAGCACGGTGGCCTTTTATGCGCTCGCGCCGATACTCGACAGTTTCAACCGTGCCTTCCGGGAGAATTGACGCGGACCGCGCGCGGCTGCCTTCTGGATCCGGACCTTCCAGGTCAAGGCAAAATGCAGGGAGGAAATGGCCATGGACGCATCGATCAGCATCCATCAAAGCATCCGCAGCAGCATCTTCGACGGCGGCAACGATGCTGGTGGCGGCGTCAGCGCCAGTAGCGCCCGGATCAGCACCAGCAGCAGCAGCCATACCAGCAGCCATACCAGCAGCAGCACCGAGAGCAGCACGACCGTCACCACGAGCCGCATCACGACCGGCGACGACACGATAAGCATCACGCGCGCGGAGGGCGGCTTCGCCGACGATCACATCGAAATTCAGACCCAGGCCGGAACGTTCAGCGCGATCCTTGGCAATGAGGGCAACGACACTGTCATCGCCGGTGCGGGAAACGACTTGATCGACGGCGGACCCGGAGAGGATATGCTGACCGGCGGCGCGGGCACCGATGTTTTCCGGTTCGGGCGCGGCTCCGGCGACGACGTCATCGTCGATTTCGTCCGCGGTGTGGACAAGATCGATGTCAGCGCGCTCGGCATCGGCAGCTTCGCCGAGCTGACCGTCAACGGCAATACGATCGAACTGGGCAACGGCGACACGATCGTCGTTCTGAACGCCGACACGCTGAGCGACGGCGACCTGATCTTCTAGCGCGGCGGCCGCGCGGCTCCGCGGGCTGGCGGCGCGCAGGTCCGCGACCGCTTCGCCGCGATCGGGCCGAACGAAGCGCGGCGGATCGTATGTGCCGATTCCGGCAGCGACCAAGTCCTGGTCGAAGACCGGGGGTTCCCGTAAGGCTTCGGCGGATTGTCGGCTGTACTGCGCGCCGCGTCAGCTCGCATGCTCGTCGGGGACGGGCAGTCCGTGCATGACATCCCGGTCCGCGATCTCGACCGCCTGCATGCGATTGGTGGCCCTCAGCTTGCGCATGATGTTGCGGACGTGAACCTTGACCGTGCTGTCGGCCATGTTGAGCGCGCGCGCGATCTCCCTGTTGGTCCTGCCTTGCCGCAGGAATCTGAGGACCTCGTCTTCCCTGAACGTCAGATGGAGGGGCTGCATGGAATGCAGGTCCGGCGATTCGACGTCGCATGCGGGCGGCTCGGGATGATCCTGCGCAAGGCCCTGCAAGGCCGGCCCGGCATCGGCTGGCGCGGCGGGCACGAACAGGCCGCCGGCGAGCACGACACGCAGCCCCGCGAGCATGTCGGGCGCGCTGAGATAGGTCGGCATGTAACCCCTGACTCCGAGCCGGAGGGCGATTTGAACCTCGCTGATGTGCACGGAGTTGGCGAGAAGCACGAGCGGTATGCCGGGGAAGCGCGTGCGAAGGCAACCGATGTCGCGCCTGATTTCCGAGTCGCCGACGCGTGCCGAACCGATGTTGAAGACCGACAGGTGGATCAGGCCGGTGGCTGCGGTCGATTCGTCGAATGCTTCGGCATGAGCGACGGCGATAACCTCGAACATGCCGCCGGCCGACCGCAGGAACTCCGCCACCGGTCCGCGGGACGGCGGCTGAGGATCGACCAGCAGCAGCAGCCGCATCTGGGGCGAATGCTTCGACGACTTCTCGGATGTGTAGGGCAAGATCGGCATCCGCGCCCCCTTTGCAGCTGGTGTTCCTGAGAACGATCCAAAGCGGCCCTCGATCGAGGGGCCGCCCTGCAACAAGATCCGCTTACGTCTGCATCGCCTCTGTATTGCGGCAGCAACCGCAATGGCCCCGAATTCCTCATTGGCTCGAGCCGCTCTCGGACTCGAGCCGCACCGTCTGGTTCTTTTGGGCCAAGGCTCTCCCGAGATTCAGTTTCCAGAAACAAACCCGAGATTCAAGTAAAAACAGACGGGATAGGGCTTAATATTACGTGTAGTGGAATTGCCATGAAGCGCGGATTTTAACTGTGCTGTAACTGCCCCGTCGGCCGAAAGTGCCCGCGGTCCGTTTCGCCGGTCGCTATGTATCCTCGAGCAAAGTCCGGAGAATCGCGATCATCGGCGACTCGGCCCCGCCCGTATCCTGATTTGCGGGCCGCGCAAAGCGATCGAGGTCCGTGGTGACCAGCATCCTCAGGCCGGGATGGAGCGTCCTTGCGCGATCGACCAGTCCGGTCGCGTCGAACGTTCCCCGCGCCATCACGTCGGCGAGCAGCACGTCGACCTTCCTATGCTCCTGCAACAGGGCATAGGCCTGGTCCGTCGTCGACGCTGCCAGAAACCGATGTCCCGCGGATTCGAGCTGGGCCCGGATCTCGTCTCGCGTATCCTCGCGCGTCACCACGGCGAGAATGGTCTTCGCGGCACCCATGCGGTCTCCAACGGGCAATCCGGGGAAGTGGCGACGTCGGGCGCCCGCGGTTGCGCGGCACTCCGCCGGCGGCCGGCGCGATCCCCCGCAAGATCTGCCTGACGCCGCCGGCGCCGTTCGGAGTGGTCGACTTCAGCAAGACCTTCGGCATCGCCGCCTGCGTCGAGCCGGTCGAGCACCGGCCGGACCCGGCCTGGGGGATCGCGGCGGTCGCGGCCTGCCCGAGGGGCTATGGCCTGGTCGTGTTCTCGACCCTGGTGCAGCCGCCGGATCTCAATGCGCACGGCGTGCGCTGGTGGTGCGTGGCGCCGCGCAACGGCCATGTGTCGATCCATTCGCGTCAGTCGCTGGCGCCGTGCTGGAGGCGCGCCGGCTTCGCGCCCGCCCCGTTGGATGACAACCTGCACGTCGCCTGCCGCCGGTTGCCGGGCTTTGCCAGATATCTCGGCTTTCGCCAGATATCTTGGCTCCGGCACGTCCTAACGACCATCGCGGGGCGCCGGTTCCCTCTACTCGATGATCCGGGTCAGCAGCAGGGCGGCGAGGCCGAGCACGCCGTAGAAGCCGACGACGATGGTCATGACGAACATGACGTTGCCGGCGGTGATGAGGCGTCGCGCGCTGCGTTCGGATCTGCGCCGCTCGGGCCTCCGGCGCTCCGGTCCGACGACCAGCGCCAGGTAGTACCGGGCGAACGGCAGCGGGATCGAAATGCGGATGTCGACGGGATGGTCGTCCCACGGTCGCGGCCGGGTTGCCCGCGCGATCGCCTGCTTGAGCTCGGGCGAAAGCCGCGAGTGAATCTCGTCCGGCAGCCGTGACGACAGCCAATCCTCATCGGAGACGCCGAACAGGCGCGGACCGACGCCACCTTCCATGAGCCACCCCCCGCATGCGCGCCGCGACGGCAGCGCATCGGGAAGCGTAGGCGCAGGACGTTATGATTGCTTTAACGGCGGCGCCCGGGCGTGCTCGCGCCGGCCTGCCGGCCGCCCCCGGGCGGGTTACGGCGCCGCGAGGAACACCTGGCCCTTGGCGATCTCCCCGGTCACCTCGCGCCGCGGGCCGAACTCGACGGCATAGACGGTATAGCCGTACTGCCTGAAGAAGGCGACCGCGTCCATGAGCTTGAGGTTCTGGCGATGCCAGTAGCTCGGCTCGTAGAGGAAGAAGATCTTCGGCCGGAAGCGCCGGATCGTCTCGATCCCGCCCTGCAGCACGTTCCACTCCTCGCCCTGCGCCAGCAGCTTGATGACGTCGAGGCGCTTGATGCCCTGCTGCGCCACGAAGTCGTCGAGCGAGAGGACGTCGACCTCGATCGAGCCGGTATTCTTGCCGATGTTGTCGCTGTAGAAGCTTGCGTTCGCGTAGTTGCCGATCGACTCGTCGTGCAGGAAGAACGTGCGCTTCTCCGACTTCGCCGAGAGTGCCGCCTGGTGGCATTCGACGAAGTCGAGGCCGTTGAGCGCCAGGTTGCGCTTGAGGCGGCCGAACGGATGCGGATCTGGCTCGAAGCTGAACACGCGGCCGGCGGGGCCGACGCGGTTCCCCATGATCACCGAATGCATGCCGATATTGGCGCCGATGTCCATCGCCACGTGGCCCGGCCGCAGCATGCGGTTGAGCAGCTTGCTCACCTCCGGCCGGAACGCGCCGTAGAAATAAATATACCATTCGAGGAACGAGCCGGTGTCGACATGCATCGCCAGCCCGTCGTCGTAGTCGACGATGCTGCGGACCGGCCGCTCGTTGCCCGGCGGATGCACCTTGCGCAGCAGCCAGTCGGTTCCCTTGGGGTGAAAGCGCCGCGTCAGCCACGCCAGGACATGGATCGCGTCGGGCGGAACGTTCGGGACGGTCGGCATCTGTCCTCGCAAGCTCGGCCCGGCAGGATCCGCGGCGCGATCTGATACGGTGGCAGGCGTTCCCCTATCGGAGCGCCTGGCGCGCTGTCAACAACGCCGCGCGGCCCCGGATATTCCGGCGGCGGGCACGGTGCGCGGCTGGTCCGGACGGTGCTTCTGGGCTAACGTGCTCGACCGTCACGGCAACTTCGCCGCAAGCACCGGAGGGACGGCAGGGATATGTCGGCACGTTCGGAAGCCCGCAAGAGCGAAATCATCGACCGCGTCGCCGAATTGGCGCGCAAGCGGCTTGGCGCCAAGGCGGAGCCGGCCGAAGGCTTCCTCCGGCGCTTCTACGCAAATGTCGCGGCCGAGGACCTCGCGTCGGGCACGGTCGACGATCTCTACGGCGCGGCCATCGCGCTCTGGCAGTTCGGTCGCGTCCACGTTCCCGGCGAGCCCAAGGTGCGGATCTATACGCCCCGCCTTGCCGAGCACGGCTGGAATTCGACGCATTCGGTGGTCGAGATCGTCAACGACGACATGCCGTTCCTGGTCGACTCGGTGACCGCAGAGCTGAACCGTCGCGATCTCACCGTCCATCTCGTCGTTCACCCGATCGTCCGTGTCGTGCGGGACGCGAAGGGCGTGCTCAAGGGGCTCGCCCGGGAAGGTGCGAGGGACGCGGCAGCCGAGTCGTTCATGCATGTCGAGATCGACCAGCAGAACTCGCCCGAACTGCTCGCCGACATCGAGGCCGGGTTGCGCGCCGTGCTGGCCGATGTGCGCGCGTGCGTGTCCGACTGGAAGCCGATGCTGACGCGCGCCGGCGCCGTCATCGCCGAGCTGAGCGAGCGGCCGCCGTCGCTCCCCGCCGACGAGGTGAGGACGGCGCGCGATTTCCTGACCTGGATGATGGCCGACCATTTCACCTTCCTCGGCTATCGCGAGTACGAGTTCGTCGGCGACGGCGAGACCGCGCGCGCCAATGTCGTTCCCGATTCGGGCCTCGGCCTGTGCCGCGACGAGTCGTTCATCGTCTTCGAGGGGCTGCGCAACCTCGCGGCCCTTCCGCCGGACGTGCGCGATTTCGTCCGGCAGCCGCGCCTGCTGATGATCACCAAGGCCAACCGCCGCTCGACGGTCCATCGTCCGGTGCATCTCGACACGATCGGCATCAAGCGCTTCGATCGCGACGGCAAGGTCGTCGGCCAGCGCATTTTCCTCGGCCTGTTCACCTCGACCGCCTACAGCCAGAGCCCGCGCGAGATTCCGTTGCTGTCCGAGAAGGTGAATCGCATCATCGCGCGCGCCGGCCTGCCGCCGAACAGCCACGACGGCAAGGCGCTCCTGCACATCCTGGAGAACTTCTCGCGCAACGAGCTGTTCCAGGCCTCCGACGACGAGATGCTCGAGATGAGCCTGGGCGAGCTGCGGCTGCAGGACCGCCAGCGCATTGCGCTGTTCGTCCGCAAGGATTCGTTCGAGCGGTTCGTGTCGTGCTTCGTCTACGCGCCGCGCGACCGCTACACGACCGAGCTGCGCCTGCGCTTTCAGGGCATCCTCGAATCGAGCTTCGGCGGCACCACCGTCGCCTTCTCCAGCCATTTCGGGAACGAGACCGCGCTCGTGCGCGTGCACGTGGTCATCCGGACGACGCCGGGCCGGATTCCCGATTACAGCGTCGCGGACATCACGGCGCAGCTGACCGCCGCGGCGCGGACCTTTGCCGACCGGCTCAAGGAGGCGCTGATCGCGGCACAGGGAGAGGACCGCGGGCTGGTCGCATGGCGGCGCTATGCCGATGCCTTCGCCGGCGCCTATCGCGAGCGGTTCAGCCCGGAAGCGGCGGTCGAGGATATCGGCAGGATCGAGGCGGTGCTCGCCGGCGCCTCGCCGCTCGCCGTCAATCTCTACCGCGCCGTCGATTCGCCGGAGGACGAGCTGCGCTTCCGCGTGTTTCACCGCGCCGAGCCGCTGCCGCTCTCGGACATCCTGCCGATGCTCGAGGCGCTGGGCGTTCGCGTCATCTCCGAGGCGGCGTTCGAGATCAGGCCTGCCGGCAGCGAGACCGCCGCGTGGATGCACGACCTTCTCATGACGGTGCCGGGCACGCCCGCGGCCGATCTCGGCGGGATCAAGCCGCTGTTCGAGGACGCCTTCGCCGGCGTCTGGTCCGGCGCCATCGAGAGCGACGGCTTCAACCGACTCGTGATCGGAGCATGCATGTCGGCGCGCGAGGTCAGCATGCTGCGCGCCTATGCGAAGTATCTGCGCCAGGCCGGCATCCCCTTCAGCCAGGCCTATATGGAAGACGTGCTCGGCCGCTACCCGCAGATCGCGCGTCGGCTGGTCGACCTGTTCAAGACGCTGCACGATCCGAAGGCGCGCAAGGACGCCGAGGTGAAGAGCCGCGGCCTGGTCGTGGAGCTCGAGCATCTCTTCGATGCGGTCTCCAGCCTCGACGACGACCGCATCCTGCGCCGCTTCCTCAATCTCGTGCGCGTCACCCTGCGCACGAATTACTTCCAGACCGCCGATGGCGCTCCCAAGCCGTGGATCTCGTTCAAGCTCGACAGCCGCAAGGTCGAGGAGCTGCCGCTGCCGCGGCCGCTGGTCGAGATCTTCGTCTACAGCCCGCGGGTCGAGGCGGTGCATCTGCGCGGCGGCAAGGTCGCGCGCGGCGGCATCCGCTGGTCCGACCGGCGCGAGGATTTCCGCACCGAGATCCTCGGCCTGCTCAAGGCGCAGATCGTGAAGAACGCGGTGATCGTGCCGGTCGGCTCCAAGGGCGGCTTCTTCGTCAAGCGGCCGCCGGCGCCGGAAGCGGGCCGCGAGGCCGCAGTGGCCGAGGCGATCGAGTGCTACAAGACCATGATGCGCGGCCTGCTCGACGTGACGGACAATATCACCGTCGACGGCGTGGCGCCGCCGCCCGACGTCGTCCGTCACGACGGCGACGACCCTTACCTTGTGGTGGCCGCCGACAAGGGCACGGCGACGTTCTCGGACATCGCCAACGGCATCGCCCGCGACTACGGATTCTGGCTCGATGACGCCTTCGCTTCGGGCGGCTCGTCGGGCTACGACCACAAGGGCATGGGCATCACCGCGCGCGGCGCGTGGGAGGCGGTGAAACGGCATTTCCGCGAGCTCGGCGTCGACGTGCAGAGCCAGGATTTCACGGCGGTCGGCGTCGGCGACATGTCCGGCGACGTGTTCGGCAACGGCATGCTGCGCTCGCGGCACACGAAGCTGATCGCCGCCTTCGACCACCGGCACGTCTTCGTCGATCCGGAGCCCGATCCGGAGAAAGCCTTCGCCGAGCGCGAGCGGCTGTTCGGGCTGCCGCGCTCGTCCTGGGCGGACTACGACGCGAAGCTGATCTCGAAGGGCGGCGGCGTGTTCGACCGCAAGGCGAAGTCGATCAAGCTGACGCCCGAGATGCGGCGTGCGCTGTCGGTCGAAGCGGACTCGCTGACACCTGCGGAGCTGATCAGGGCCGCGCTGGTGGCGCCGGTGGACCTGCTCTGGCTCGGCGGCATCGGCACCTACGTGAAGTCGTCCGCGGAGAGCAACACCGAGGTCGGCGACCGCGCCAACGATGCGCTGCGCGTCGACGGCTGCGACCTGCGCGCGCGCGTGGTGGGCGAGGGCGCCAATCTCGGCGTCACCCAGCGCGGCCGCATCGAATACGCGCAGGCGGGATGCGGCGGCAAGGGCGGTCGCATCAATACCGACGCGATCGACAATTCGGCCGGCGTCGATACCTCCGACCACGAGGTCAACATCAAGATCCTGCTCGGCGACGTGGTCGCGCGCGGCGACATGACGCTGAAGCAGCGCGACACCCTGCTCGCGAAAATGACCGACGAGGTGGCAAGCCTGGTGCTGCGCGACAACTACCTGCAGACCCAGGCGATTTCGGTCGCCGAGGCCGACGGCATTGCGGGGCTCGACGGCCAGGTCAGGCTGATCCGCAGCCTGGAGAAGAGCGGGCGGCTGCTTCGCGCCATCGAGTTCCTGCCCGACGACGAGGAGATCCAGCGGCGCCAGGCCGCGGGCATCGGCCTGACGCGGCCGGAACTGGCCGTGCTCCTCGCCTATGCCAAGCTGGAGCTGTACGACCAGATGCTGCCGAGCGACCTGCCCGACGACCCGGCGCTGGTCGACGATCTCGTCCGCTACTTCCCGACGCCGCTGCACAAGCCGCATCGCGAGGCGATCCTGCGCCACCGCCTGCGCCGCGAGATCATCGCCACCGTGGTCACGAACAGCATCGTCAATCGCACGGGCCCGACCTTCGTCAACGACATGATGGAGCGCAGCGGCGCCGACGCGGCGGCGATCGCGCGCGCCTATTTCGTGGTGCGTCGCGTGTTCGAGCTGCGCCGGCTGTGGGAGGCGGTCGAGGCGCTCGACAACAAGGTTCCCGCGGCGACGCAGTACCGGATGCTGCGCGCGACCCAGCGCGTCATCGACCGCGGCGTGCTGTGGTTCCTGCGTCAGAAGGAAGACGGTCTCGACGTCGCGGCGGCGATCGCGCGCTTCGCCCCGGGGCTGGCCGCGATCGAGAAGGGTCTCGATGCGGCGCTGGAGCCGGCGCGGGTGGCGGAGCTGTCCGAGGCCGCCCACGCCCTGATGCGCGACGGCGTGCCCGAGGCGCTGGCGGTGCGGGTGGCGCGGATCGGCGAGCTCGGGGCCGGGCTCGACCTCGTCCGGATCGCCGAGCGCAACAAGGCGCCGGTCGAAGGAACGGCGCGGCTCTATTTCGCGATCGGCGCGCGCCTCGGGCTCGACTGGCTGCGCCAGGCCGCCTCGCGGGTGAAGGCCGAGACTTCGTGGCAGAAGATGGCCGTGGCGGCGATCGCCGAGGATCTGCTCGCATTGCAGGCGGAGTTGACCTCGCGCGCCATCGCGTCGGCCGGCAGTCTCGACAAGGTCGAGGCAATGGCGCAGGCGTGGATGGCGCAGCACCGCGCCAACCTCGCGCGCTTCGACGCCATCCTGGCCGAGCTCAAGGCGGCACCGGTTCCTGAAATCGCGGCGCTCACCGTCGCCGGTCGCGAGCTGCGCGCGCTGACCGGCGCGTGATGCAGAGCCGCCCGGATAGAGCAAAAGGACGCGACGACCGGGGGGGAATGCGCTTGATGCCGGAGTCCGCGTGTATGTCCCGCCGCCCATTCGGAGTCCCTCTCCCCCACGAATGTGGGGGAGAGGGCAGGGCGAGTGGGTGGCCAATCCGGCACATCGAGTTCCGGCGAAGCACGAACGCGCATGGCTCCTCGCGACGGGCATCGCGACGTACGGCCGCCCCTCTCACCCTGCTCTCTCCCCCCGCTGAGCGGATTGAGAGGCGGGCTCTTGTTCGTTTCGCCTTTGGCCCGGATACGCGGTTGCTGTCCCGAGCCGTCGTGCTTCGTACAATCCGGGTGTCGTTCTAGTGCAGCAGACACGCGAAGGGCCGCCGCTCGACCGGCGCGCCATCGCCGCGTGGTGCCTCTACGACTGGGCGAATTCGGCGTTCCCGGCGGTGATCACCACCTTCGTCTTCGCGACGTATTTCACCCAGGCGGTGGCGCCGGACCCGGTGACGGGGACCACGCTGTGGGGCCACGCGCTCGCCGTCGCCGGGGTCGCGATCGCGGTTCTCAGTCCGGTACTGGGCTCGATCGCCGACTACACGGGACGACAGAAGCTGTGGCTGGCGCTGCTCAGCGCCTTCACCGTGACGATCGTCGCCCTGCTGTGGCTGGTCGAGCCGTCGCCCGAATCGGTTCTGCTGGCGCTGGTCGGCATCGCGCTCGCGACGATCGGCTTCGAGGTGGGGACGGTGTTCTACAATGCGCTGCTGCCCGGCGTGGCGCCGCCGGACTATGTCGGGCGCGTTTCCGGCTGGGCCTGGGGCCTCGGCTATGTCGGCGGCATCGTCTGCCTCGGTCTGCTGCTCGTGCTGTTCGTCCAGGCCGACACGCCGCTGTTCGGCCTCGACAAGGCGAGCGCCGAGCACGTCCGCATCGCCGGGCCGTTCTCGGCGCTGTGGTTCGTGGTGTTCGCGATCCCGCTCTTCGTCTTCGTCGCCGAGCCGCCGGCGGAGCGGCTTTCCTTCGGCGCCGCCGCGAAGAGGGGCATCGCCGAGCTCGGCCACACGCTCGCCACGCTGCGCCAGCACCGCAACATCGGCTGGTTCCTGCTCGCCAACATGACCTATACCGACGGCCTCACGACCCTGTTCGCGTTCGGCGGCGTCTATGCCGCCGGCACGTTCGGCATGGCGCTGGACGAGGTGATCGTGTTCGGCATCGCGCTCAACGTCACCGCCGGCATCGGCGCCTTCGCCTTCGCCTGGATCGACGACTGGATCGGCGCGCGCCGCACCATTGCCATCGGCCTTGCGTCGCTGATCGTCGTCGGCGCCGGCCTGCTGGTCATCGAATCGAAGACTTTGTTCTGGGGACTCGGCCTGCTGCTCGGCGCCTTCTTCGGCCCGGTCCAGGCGGCGAGCCGCTCGCTGGCGGCGCGGATGGCACCGCCCGCGCATCGCGGCCAGGTGTTCGGCCTGTTCGCGCTCTCGGGCCGCGTCACCACCTTCCTCGGCCCCGCGACGCTGGCCTGGGCGACCGACCTCGCCCGCAGCCAGCGCGCCGGCATGGCGACAATCCTGCTGTTTCTTGGCGCAGGTTTGCTGTTGCTGCTGAAGGTGAGGGAGCCCGACCGCGCCGCCTGAGCAAGTTGCCGACGCCGCCCGCCCTTATCCGACCGCATCGATACCCGTCATCACGAGCCAGCCGCCCACTGCGATGCTGCTGCCCGTGAGAATGACCCTCGCCCAGAAGTGCGCGGCGTCCTTCCCGGGCGATTCTTGGTATTTGATGCCCCCGGCGCCGTAGAAAGTATTCCGACGGAACGCATCCCGAAGTTGGAGCGCCCCGAGCCCGATCAAAAGGACGCCAAGAATGATCGCCAGCACCCCGTATTCCGGTGCCAATACGCCCTCTGCGCCGTGACTCATCCGTCCTCGCCCATTCGTAGCCCGGGATCATTGCGGAGGGACGGCCAATGCGCAATGTGATGCCTGAACAACCGCTTGCCGTCGGGAACAAACCGGGTACACTCATTTGGGGCAACCTGTCTGCCCGGCTCTGAATCGGGCCGGCGACTTGTATGCCATGGTGCGAAGCATGCTCGACCACACCGGGATCAATGTCAGCGATCTGGCGCGGAGCCGGGCCTTCTATCTCGCCGCTCTGGCGCCGCTTCGTTACGAGATCCGTAAGGAGCATGGGGGCGAGGCGGCGGGGTTTGGGGTGCCCGGCGGATTCGGTCGGTCGCCCGATCCCGCCGGCGACTTCTGGATCGTCCGAGGCCAGCCGTACACGCCGCGGACCCATGTCGCCTTCACCGCCGCGACCCGGACCCAGGTCGACGACTTTTACCGGGCGGCGCTCGAGGCCGGCGGCAAGGACAACGGTGCGCCCGGCCTGCGCCCGCAGTATCACGCCGACTATTACGGCGCCTTCGTGCTGGACCCCGACGGCTACAACATCGAGGCGGTCTGCCATGCGGCGGTCGGAAGCGCCGATCCGGGCTAAGTGCAGATTGCGCTGAAGCAGTGAAGCGCTGGAAAACGCGGCAAGCATCAAGGAGATAGATGTTTCACGCGCGAGCTGCGCCGTGCTCCGGGTGCGTCTGCCTGGAGCACGCCGGCAGGGGCGGCAAGGAACGAAACGGTCCGATCGCGCGAACTGCTGAAACACGTGAAACAGATGAAACAGCGCGCGAGAACGGTGGCCGATCAGGGACTTGGGTGTTTCAGCGGCGTTTCAGGCCCGTTTCACCCGGCTCAGTGCCGGAAGTGCCGCATCCCGGTGAAGACCATGGCCAGGCCCTTCTCGTCGGCGGCGGCGATGACTTCGGCGTCGCGCATCGACCCGCCCGGCTGGATCACCGCCGTGGCGCCCGCCTCGGCGGCCGCGAGCAGCCCGTCGGCGAACGGGAAGAACGCGTCGGATGCCACGACCGAGCCGATGGCGCGGCTCTGCGCCTCGCCGGCGGCCTTGGCGAACTCCGCCGCCTTCCAGGCGGCGATGCGCGCGGAATCGACCCGGCTCATCTGGCCCGCGCCGATTCCGACCGTGGCGCCATCCCTGGCGTAGACGATGGCGTTCGACTTGACGTGCTTGGCGACCGCGAAGGCGAACAGCAGATCGGCGCGCTCCTTCGCCGTCGGCGCACGCCTGGTGACGACCTTGAGGTCGTTGTCGCCGATGCGGCCGTTGTCGCGGCCCTGCACGAGATAGCCGCCGGCGAGCGACTTGATCGTGACGCCGGGCGCCGCCGGGTCCGGAACAGCGCCGGTCAGCAGCAGGCGCAGGTTCTTCTTCGCGGCGAGGACCCGGAGTGCCGCCTCGTCGGCGTCGGGCGCGATGATGACCTCGACGAAGATCTTCGCGATCTCCGTGGCGGTCGCACCGTCGAGCGTGCGGTTGAGCGCGACGATGCCGCCGAAGGCGCTGACCGTGTCGCATGAATAGGCCCGGAGATAGGCCTCGTGCAGCGAGGCGCCGGTCGCCACGCCGCACGGGTTCGCATGCTTGATGATGGCGACTGCGGGAACGTCGAACTCGGCGACGCACTCGAACGCCGCGTCGGTGTCGTTGAGGTTGTTGTAGCTCAGCTCCTTGCCCTGCATCTGGCGCGCGGTGGCGATGCCCGGGCGTGGCGCACCGCCGCGATAGAAGGCGGCATCCTGGTGCGGGTTCTCGCCGTAGCGCAGCGTCTGCGCCAGCTCGCCGGCGAAGACCATGCGGCGCGGATAGGCCTTGCCGAGCTGGCCTGCGAACCACTGCGCGATCGCGGCGTCATAGGCGCCGGTGCGGGCATAGGCGGACGCCGCAAGTCGGCGGCGGAAGGCGAGGCTGGTCTTCCCGCCCGTCTTGTCGAGCTCGCCGATCAGCTCGCCGTAGTCGGACGGGTCGGTGACGACGGCGACGAAGTCGTGGTTCTTCGCCGCGGCGCGGATCAGGGCCGGGCCGCCGATGTCGATATTCTCGATGGTGGTCGGAAAATCGGCGCCGCGCGCGACGGTCTCCTCGAACGGATAGAGGTTCACGACGACGAGGTCGATGGGGTCGATCGCATGCGTCGCCATTGCGTGCGTGTGCTCGGGCACGTCGCGCCGGCCGAGGATGCCGCCATGGATCTTCGGATGCAGCGTCTTGACGCGGCCGTCCATGATCTCCGGAAAGCCGGTATGCGCGCCCACCTCGACGACCGCGAGCCCGGCCTCGGTCAGCGTGCGCGCCGAGCCGCCGGTCGAGAGGATCTCGACGCGATGCCGCGCCAGGACCCGGGCGAGGTCGAGTAGCCCGGTCTTGTCGGAAACGGAAATCAGGGCGCGGCGGATCGCAACGTCGGTCATCTTCGCTCTCGCAGGGTCGTGAAGGGCGCCCTTATCGCACGAACCGCGCGCGCGGGAAATCGCTTCTGCGGCAAAGCCTTGGCCGGATCGCACCGGGATTTAGGAAAGAAAGGCGGGCAATTTAGCTTGGCAGTACCGTTCCTTAACGAAGCAAGGGCAAAAAGGAGACGAAGATAAGATCAAACGGAGAGAACGGTGCGGCGTACAGGTTTATTCCGCATTCGTATTTTTGCCACGGCGACCCTGTTTTTTGTCACGGCCGGTTCGGCCAACGCCCTCTGGCTCGAAGTTACGAATACGGCCTCCCCCGAAGAGGCGCCGCCGATTGCCAGCTTCGAAGGCAAGGGGCCCGTCACGGGCGCCCAGAGGCGCGGCCTGGTTGCGAGGCCGCCATCTTACGCAGCGGATCCCCGGCTGTCGGTGCAGTATCGCGCCGACTTTCCGCTTTCCGTCACGCTCATGGCTAACGGCGCCATGGCCGGCGAGAAGGTCACGGCCGAAGGCGGCATGAACCTTTCTACCCGCGTGGTCTTCAAGAATGCCTGGTGGTCGCCGACGGTCAGCGCCAGCGCCGATTTCAGCACGCTCGAACTGATCGAGGGACGCCTGGAGTACGGCAACGCCGCCGTGCGCTCCGAGTGGAAGATCAAATTCTGAGCGGCGTCGGACGCTAACCGATCCGCGCCGGCGGCACCGCCGACCGGTCGGGACGGTACTCGGGAACGGCACGCGTCAGCAGCGCCAGCGCCGCCTCGGTCCGGCCGGCTTGTGCGGCGCTCTCGAGCTCGTCGATCCCGCGCGCGAGAAAGGCATGATCCGCGGTCCGCGGGTCAGCCAGCAGGATTCCCTTGGCGGCCGTCGGCTGCAGCGCTTCGCCGGCGTGGAACAGCTCCTCGTTCAGCTTCTCTCCGGGCCGGAGGCCGGTGAACACGATCTGCACGTCCTTGTCGGGCCGCCGCCCGGCCAGGCGGATCATCTGTCGCGCGAGGTCGGCGATGCGGATCGGCTCGCCCATGTCGAGCACGAAGATCTTGCCGCCCGAATCGCCGCCATTCGTCGCGGCGCCGCTGACGCCGAGGACGGAAGCCTGCAGCACCAGCTCTACCGCCTCGCGCACCGTCATGAAGTAGCGCTTGATCTCGGGATGCGTCACGGTCAGCGGCCCGCCGGCCGCGAGCTGGCGCTGGAACAGCGGAACGACCGATCCGGTCGAGCCTAGCACGTTGCCGAAGCGCACCGTGACGAAGCGGGTTCCCGCAGGATCGCCGCGGCCGATGACGTCGAGCGCCTGGCAATAGCCCTCGGCGAGCCGTTTGGTTGCGCCCATGACGCTGGTCGGGTTCACCGCCTTGTCGGTCGAGATCAGGACCATCGCCGCAACGCCATGCGCGCGGCATGCCTCGGCGACGTTGCGGGTGCCGATCACGTTGGTGAGGATGCCTTCGAGCGGATGCGCCTCGACCATCGGCACGTGCTTGAGCGCTGCGGCATGGAAGACGAGCTCGGGCCGCTCCTCGGCGATCAGTCCCTCGATCCGGGCGCGGTCGCGGATGTCGGCGAGCACGGCCCGGCGCGGCAGCACCGGGCTTCGCTCGTGCGTCTCCATGTCGATCGAGTAGAGGTTGAATTCCGAGTTGTCGACGAGCACGAGCCGCGCCGGCCCGAGATCCGCCGCCTGGCGGACGAGCTCGCTGCCGATCGTGCCGCCGGCGCCGGTGACGAGCACGCGCCTTCCTGCAATCAGTGCCTTCATCGCCGGCCGGTCGAGCACGTTCTGCGGCCGCCCGAGCAGATCCTCTAGAGCTACCGGTCGCACCTCGACCGCGTCGCCGCCCGCGTCGCGGAACTCGGTGAGCCGCGGCAGCCGCGCCACGGTCATGCCGAGCTGGCCGGCCTCCTCGACGACGCGCCGCAGCGTGTCGGCTGCAAAGTCGGGCTTGGCGATGATCAGCCGCTGCGGCACAGTGCCGCGGCGGGACAGGCGGGCGAACACGGCGCCGAGATCGTCGATCGTGCCCATCACCGGGATGCCGCCGATCTGCCGGCCAATCCGGCGCTCCCCCAGATCGAGGATGCCGACGACACGGTACTCGCTGCGCGACCGGCTTCCGGTCGTGTGGATGAACATTTCCGCGGCATCGCCTGCGCCGAGCAGCAGCACCCGGATGCGCTGGTCGCGCATGGGATTGTAGCGAAGCTCGAAGCGCCCGTCCTTGAGCAGGCGGTAGAGGATGCGGGGGCCGGCAAGCAATGTCGTCAGCACGAACCAGTTGATGACGACCAGCGAGCGCGGCAGGTCCTGGAGCCGTGTTGCGATGAACATGACCGGCAGGAAGATCAGGATGATCAGCGTGACCGCGCGGGCGATCGCCAGCAGGTCGTTGAGCGAGGCGTAGCGCCAGATGCCGCGATAGAGATCCATCCACAGATAGACTGCGCCCGCGACGACGGTGAATGCTGCGGTGGACGCGATCAGGAAATCCACATCATAGGTGCCGAAGTCGGCGCCGACGCGAAGGTAGAGCGAGAGCAGGAATGCTACCGCGGCCATGACCAGGTCATGGGCGAAGGCAATGGTCGGGCGGCTCAGGCGGCGCAGAACGGGCAGCATGCGGGCGCGGGACTCCGGCGGGGCGGACGCGCGCTGTTTACCACAAACGCCGGGCGGTCGGACTCTTCTGTTTCGCGGCCCGCCAGGCCGGCGCGGCACGACGGATTTGGATCTCCGGCGTCGCGCTGCGGCTCAGGGCCGAGCTTGGCCTTTGGCTGTTGCCGCCATGAGCACCGCCGCGATCCACAGCGCCGCCATCCACCAGGCCTGCCAGATGCCGTAGCCGACGGCGGCCACGAGCGTGCCGCTCGCGACGAGGGCGAGCGCCGATGCCCGTGCCCAGCGGCTTGCCGCGTCGGTGCCCGAATCGAGCCGCATCGCGCCGCCGGTCGCGACCAGCAGGAGCGCCGTGCCGAGTGCCGCGCCGACGACTCCGAGCTCGAGCCACCATTGCAGGAACGCGTTGTGAGGGTGCAGCGGCAGGCGGCTGTGGCCCGACGGCGACGGCTTTTTGCCGCCGGGCAGGTCGCGCGCGGCGTTGAGACCCCAGCCGAGCAGCGGCCGCTCGGCGATCGCCTCGGCGGCGAACCGCCAGATCTCCAGCCGGTGATAGATCGATACCGAGACATCGCGCCGTTCGGCCAGCGCAACGACCGCCGGCGTGCGCGGCAGCAACGGCGCCGCGGCTGCGCCGACGGCGATGGCGGCCGCCAGGGCGATCGCTGCCGGCCGCGAGCGCCAGGCCGCGATGAGCCATGCGATCAGGCCGACCGCGAGCCCGAGAATCGCGGCCATGCTCGCGAACTGCGCGACGATCAGGATCGTCGCCGCGACAAGTGCGGCGGCGGCCAGGCGGCCGAAGCGCAGGCGAACCGCATAAGCGGCGGGCCAGACGAGAATCGCCAGGCTCGCGGCACCCCGATTGAAGATGAAGATGTGGAACGGCCGGCGTGTGTAGACCAGCTCGCCGAGCGATTTCTCGAAAACCAATCCGGTCGCCAGTTCGACCGAAAGCAGACCGAGCGCGATCACCACGCCGAGCGCGAGTGCCAGGCCGACCGGCAGGCGCGCATCGTCGCCGACGTCGCGCGCCAGACCGAGCAGGACCAGCCCTGCGACTCCAAGCGCCGCGATCTGTCCCCAGACCGACCAGACAAGGGCCGGATGGACCGCCCACGCGGTGCTGACGGCGCTCCAGGCCAGGAACGCGGCGAACAGAATGACCGGCATTCGCGGCGGCCAGCGCAATGCGCCCTCGCGCCACGCGCCCGCCGCTGCAAGCAGCGCCGCGAGCGGAAGAACGATCGCGAGGGCGCGCGGCACGGCGACGGCCAGCGGCGGCGTCAGGAATGCCAGGAGCAGGAGAACCCGGGCCGGGTGCAGCGGGCCGACAATTTCTCGCATTCGCTCGATGGGGTCGTTATCGCCGCGCGCGGTGGGAGCAGGGAGAAGTGCGGGCGAGACTACGCCGTTCCGGCCTTGCGTGCCAGAAGACGTGTGGCGAGACTGCGTTCGATCACGCCGCATATGTAGTCGATCATGGCGTCGCCGAGAGTGACGGCGGAGGGCAGGCTCAGCCCGTTCGCAGAAAGCCGCGTCGCGTGCGGAAACTCCTGGCCGCGCGCATAGGCGCGATACGGCGGCATCTCGTGAAGCGGATAGAACAGCGGCCGCGTTTCTATTCCCGCGGCGGCAAGCCGCGCGAGGAAGGCGTCGCGCGTCAGCCCGAAACGGCGCATGTCGGCGATGAAGGAGAACGCCCAATAGCTGTTCACGCATTGCGGCAGCCGGGCGGGCAGCTGGATGCCGTCGATGCTCGCCAGGCGCTTGCGGTAGGCTTCGGCGATCTGCAGCTTGCGCGCGAGGAACTCGTCGAACTTCTCGAGCTGCGCGCAACCCAGGGCCGCCTGCATGTTCGTCAGGCGGTAGTTGAAGCCGACCTCGTTGTGCCAGTAGCGCCGGGCCGGATCCATGCCGTGGTCGCGCAGCATCCGCGCGCGGTCCGCGGCGGCATCGTCGCGCAGAACGATCATGCCGCCTTCGCCGGTCGTGATCAGCTTGTTCGAAAAGAAGCTGAACGTGCCGGCATGTCCGATCGCGCCGCACGGGCGGCCCTTGTACGAGGCGCCGGCCGCTTCGGCGGCGTCCTCGATCACGGTCAGGCCGTGCCGCTCGGCCAGCGCCATCAGCGCATCCATCTCGGCCGGCTGGCCGTAGAGATGCACCGGGATCATGGCGCGGGTGCGCGGCGTGATCGCCGCGGCGACCGCTGTCGGGTCCATGTTCCAGGTCGACGGGTCGACATCGACGATGACGGGCGTCGCGCCGGCATAGAGGACGGCATTGATGGTGGCCGCGAAGGTCAAATCGGGCACGATCACTTCGTCGCCCGGTCCGACGCCGAATGCGGCCAGCGCCAGGTGCAGCGCCACCGTGCCGTTCGAAACCGCCAGCGCGTGCGGCACGCCGAGCCGCGCAGCGAACTCGGACTCGAAGCGGCGCACGAACGGACCCTGCGAGGAGATCCAGTTCGTGGTGATGCACTCGCTCACATACTTGAGTTCGTTGCCGGTGAGGACCGGTTCTGCGACCGGAATGCGGCGCGGATGCGCCGGCGAGGCGAGGGCCACGGGCCGGCGCTGCGCATCGACCAGCGGAATGGTATAGCCGGCGCCGTTCATCCGCCGCGCGATCTCGCCGGGTTCGGTGCCGACCGGCAGGGCGTCCGTCGCCGCCATCGCCGAGGCGACCGATGCGGAAAGCCCGCCGCCCTTGCCGAGGCTGGCGCCGATCCGCGCGCTGTCGATGACGCCTTTGAGCCGGCCTTCCGCATCGGTGGCAAAGGCGAGGCCCAGGCCGTTGCGATCGATGAGACGCAGGGCAGCTTCCAGCGAATCGCTTTCGCGAATCAGATAGTCGTCGATGGACACGATGTCTGTATCCGAACTCGCCCCGGCGCAGCCGGGATTATCGCGGGCCCTGCCGCGCGGCCCTGTGTTGATGACAAAACGGGCAAGCGGCCTGTTCTAATCCGCGCCCCCGGTCGCGTCCAGTTCGGCCGAGCGGCGCCGGCTCAAGGCCATCGCCAGACCATCCTCGAAGGCCCGCGGCCGAACCCCGAGCCGGGAAACCATGTCGTTGATTTCGAAAGACTTGTTCTCGGTCGCCCGGGTCAGCTCGTCGGCGCTGAACGGAGCGTTCAGGCCGATTCTGCGCGGGATCGACAGGGCGGCCGCGAGCAGGCCCAGCGGCACCGGCACGACGATCACCGTGCGTCCAAGCGCCGCGGCGCAGGCCTCGACCATGTGCCGGTAGGTGATGGGGCGCGGGCCGGCGACCGCGATCGGCGGACCGTCGGCGTCGCCGCGCTCGACCGCTGCGACCATTGCGTCGACCATGTCGTCGACGAAGACCGGCTGCACGGTGTGACGTCCGCCGCCCGGCAGCGGCACCGGGACCGGCAGCCAGGGCGGAAAGCGCGACAGAAAGGACAGGATGCGGTTGACGTTCCGCTCCTCGGGCGCGCCGTAGATCATCGACGGATGGAGCATCACGCCGGCGCGGCCCGAAGCGAGAAACTGCGCCTCGGCGGCCCGCACCGCATCGGCCGCCGGATCGGGAAGCCGCGAGAACTTGCGCAGGCTGCCGGTGAGGATGACACGGCGGCAGCTCGCGGGCAGGGCGGCGAGGACGGCGGCGGCATGGCGCGCATGGGCGAGGCTGGCGACGCACTCTGCGCCGTCGAGGGCCGCGCGCAATCCGGTGGCATCCTCGATGTCGGTGCGGGCCTTCCTGGCGCGCGGGTCGATCGCGGCCATTCGGGCGGAATCCCGTGCGATGCCGGTGACGTCATGGCCACGGTCGCACAGCGCCGTGACCACGTAGCGGCCGGTCTTCGACGTCGCTCCGATGACCGCGACTTTCACGGCGAAAGGCCGAGAATCTCAAGCTGGCGCGCAACGATCTTGCGCTCGTCATAGAGCGCGCGGGCGCGCGCCAGCCCGGCATCGCCGAACCGGCGCCGCAGCCCGGCATCGCCGGACAGGCGCTGCAGTGCCCGCGACAGCGCCGGCACGTCGCCCAGCGGCACCAGCAGGCCGGTTTCGCCGTCCACCACTTCCTCGCGCGAACCGCGAATGTCGGTCGCGACGACGGGCAGTCCGGACAGCATCGCCTCGACGATCGAGCGCGGCATGCCCTCACGGTGCGAGGGGAGCGTGAAGATGTCCGCGGCGCGCAGCAGCGCCGGCACGTCGCCGCGATAGCCGAGGAACCGGACGCGACGGCTCAGCACCGGGTCGCGCTGCGCATTGTCGATCAGCGCATCGATCGTCCGGGCATGGTCGCTCTTCAGCCGCTCGCCGATCACCCAGAGCTGCGCGTCGACGTCGCGCATCGCTTCGAACAGCTCGGGATAGCCTTTCTCGGCGACGAGCCGGCCGATCATCGCGATCACGGGTGTGGCGTCGCCGGCGCCGAGCTCGTGCCGCAGCGCACGGCGCGCGGGATCGTCCGGCGCGGCGGGAAAGAAGCGGCCCGGGTCGGAGCCGTTGCCGATCGCCTCTATGACGCCGCCGCGGCCCAACCGCATGCGTCGCGCCGTCTCGGCATCCTCCCGCGACTGGGTCAGCAGAACGTGGGTGAAACGGCCGCCGGCAAATTCGAGCCCCGTGAACAGCGCGCGCTTCCATGCCGGCATCCGGTCGTGGAAATAGAATCCGTGCGCCGTGTAGACGATACGCGGCGCATGCACCGCCGCCGCGGCGAAGCGGCCGATCAGGGCGGCGACGGGCGTGTGGACATGGATCATGTCGAACCGCTCCCTGCGGAAGAACGGGACGAGCGCGCGGAAGGTGGACCAGTGATCGAGCGGATTGTAGCCGCGCACGATATTGATCGTCTCCACCCGGAAACCCTCGTCGCGGACCCGCGCAACCAGCGGACCGTCCGTGCAGACGCCGACGACCTCGTGGCCCGCGTCGCGCATCGCGCGCATCAGCGGCAGCAGGAAATGAAACAGCGTGAAATCGACCGCGCAGAGCTGGCAGATCTTCAGGGCAGGCTTCGCGCGCGACATCCGGTCAGGTCCAGCGCTTCCGCCATGCCTGGAACATCAGGATCACCCACAGCGGGCCGTGCCAGTTGCGCCGGCCGCTGAGATGATCCTGCCACATCGCGGCGATCGGCTCCGGCCGCAGCAGCCCGTCGGCGGCCAGCGCCCGGGGCGACAGCAGCTCGTCGGCCCAGCCACGCAGCGGACCGCGCAGCCAGGTGTCGATCGGCACGCCGAAACCCATCTTGGGCCGGTCGACGAGCGATGACGGGACGTAGCGGTCGAGAACCTGGCGCAGCGCCCACTTGCCCTGGCCGTTCCGCACCTTCAGACCCTGCGGCAAGGTCCATGCGTACTCGACCACGCGGTGATCGAGCAGCGGCACGCGGCCCTCAAGGCTGACCGCCATGGTCGCGCGATCGACCTTGGTCAGGATGTCGTCGGGCAGATAGGTGACGGTATCGAGAAACTGCATCCGCGCCGCGAACGAGGGGAGGTCCCTTGCCACGCCGGCATCCGTCAGGATGCTGGCCGGCTCGCGGCCGCCGGCCGCGATCGTCTCCGGCTCCCAGTAGCTGACCAGGCGGCGGTAAATCGCGTCCGGTCCGCTGCCGCCGAGCATGCCGGCGAGCTTGTGGAGCTTGTCGCCCGCCTGCGGCGGCCGCACGCGCGACGGCAGGACCGCGAAAAGCCGGTCCCAGGTCGCCGGCGCAAGCGTGCGCAACGCCCCCGCGCCGGCATGGCGCATGGCTTCGGGAATGCGGCCGATGCGCCGCCAGATCGCCTCCGCCCAGAAATAACGGTTGTACCCCGTGAACAGCTCGTCTCCGCCGTCGCCCGACAGCGCCACCGTGACATGGCGCCGCGTCATCTCCGCGACGAGGAAGGTCGGGATCTGCGACGAATCCGCGAAGGGCTCGTCGTACCACTCCGGCAATCTTGGGATCACGTCGAAGGCGTGACCTGGCTCCACATAGAGCTCGGTATGGTCGGTGCCGAGATGCTTTGCGACCGCCTTGGCATGTCCGGCTTCGTCATAGTTCTGCTCGCGGAAGCCGATCGAGAAGGTGCGGACCGGACGGTTGCTCTGGGCCTGCATGAGCGCCACGACCGTCGACGAGTCGATGCCGCCCGACAAAAATGCGCCGAGCGGCACGTCCGCGATCATGCGCCGCTTCACCGCGTCGCGCAGCAGCGCATCGAGACGGTCGACCGCCTCGCGCTCGTCGGGTGCGTCGCTCCATTGGCCCATACCTTCCATCGCGACGCGCCGCATGTCCCAGAACGCTTCCAGCATCGGCGCCTTGTCCGGCGCCAGGGTCAGAATGTGGCCGGGCGGCAGCTTGCGGATCTCGCGATAGATGCTGTGCGGCTGCGGGATGTAGGCGAACCGCAGATAGGCCGCGAGCGCGTCGCGATCGAGCGTCCGGGTGGCGCCGGGGCATGCCCGGAACGCCTTCAGCTCCGAGCCGAACGCGAAGAGACGGTCGTTGGCGAGGTAATAAAGCGGCTTGATGCCGAGGCGGTCGCGAACGAGCGAGATGGTGCGGGTCTGCCTGTCCCAGATCGCGAACACGAACATGCCGATAAGCCGCCTGACGGTGGCTGCGAGGCCCCAACGCGCGGCACCCTCGAGAATCACCTCGGTATCGGACGCGCCGCGAAAGCGGACTCCGTCCTTCTCCAGCTCGGCGCGCAGCTCGAGAAAATTGTAGACCTCGCCGTTGTACGAAATGACGTAGCGCTCGTTGGCCGAGCTCATCGGCTGCGCCCCGCCGGGTGTCAGATCGATGATCGCCAGCCGGCGGTGGCCCAGCGCGACTCCGCCCGCCGCGTCGGCCCAGACGCCGCCGGCATCGGGTCCCCGGTGCAGCATGGAATCCGCCATGGCGCGGCCGATCTCCTGCAGCGACTCCAGGGAGGTCGCGCCGCGCCGGTCGATCATGCCCGCGATGCCGCACATGCGCGTCCTTGTACCCCTTCCCCCGGTCGCCCGTCACCTTGTTCATTGCGTGAACGCCCTTGACGTTCACCGTCTGAACGCGGTATGAGTGCCATCCGACGCGCACCGATTCGCCCCATTACGGCGAGATTTTCCTTTGGAAAACAAAGATCTGCCGCATTCCGCGAAGGCAGACGACCCGGTCATCGTGGTGCGTCTTCTCTCGGCCATAGAGCGCGACAGCGCCCTGACCCAGCGCCGGCTGTCGCAGGAACTTGGAATTGCACTTGGTCTGGCCAATGCCTATTTGCGGCGGTGCGTCCGCAAGGGTCTGGTCAAGATCAGCCAGGTCCCCATGCGCCGCTACGCCTATTACCTCACGCCGAAAGGCTTCGCGGAGAAGGGCCGGCTGACGGCCGAGTACCTCTCCGTCTCGCTGGATTTCTTCCGCCGCGCCCGCCGCGAGTGCACGGCGCTGCTCGCGCATGCGCAGAAGCACCGCTGGCAGCGCATCGCGCTGATCGGCGCCGGTGACCTGGCCGAGGTGGCCGTGCTCAGCGCCGGCGAAGTCGGTGTCGAGATCATCGCGATCGTCGATACCGAACGGGCCGGCCAGCTCTGCGCCGGGCGGCCGATCGTCGCGGATCTGGCGGCGATCGCCGGCCGGATCGACGCCGTGCTCGTGACCGCCGTGGTCGAGCCGCAGCGCCAGCTCGACGCGACGGCCGCGCAAATGGCAGCACTCGGCTTTGCCGACGAGCGCCTGCTGGCGCTCGACCTCCTTCATCTTCGCGCGCGTGCGGCAATGCCGATCAGCGCCGCGCAGGCGGAGCTGATATGAGCGATTGGTTCGTCGTCTATACCCATCCCCATGCCGAGGCGAAAGCCCTGGCGAATCTGCGTCAGCAGGGCTATGAGGGCTACCTGCCGTGGTGCCGTCGCTGGCGCCGGCATGCGCGTCGGCGCGAGATCGTCAGGCGGCCGCTGTTCCCGCGTTACCTGTTCGTGTCGTTCGACGCGATGTCGACGCGCTGGCGGCCGATTCTTTCGACCATCGGCGTGGCCGGATTGGTGCGCGAGGGCGATCGGCCCCTTGCGGTGCCGCCCGGCGTGATCGAGGACATTCGCATCGGCGAGCAATCGGGCCGGTTCGACGATCTCTCGCCGGTCGCGAAGCTCGCCGCGGGCGCTCTGGTGCGCATCAAGGACGGGCCGTTCGGCGATCTGATCGGAAAGCTGCAGTCGCTGGCGGACGGCGAGCGCGTCAACGTGCTGCTGCAGTTGCTGGGGCGCGAGGTGGTCGCGCGCATCCCGGCGGAGAAGCTCGAGCCGGCCTGAACCGTCGGCCGCGACCGCCGCCTTCCTCGCGGAAGCGGCATATCTGGAATGTCGATGCAGTCTGGGTGTTTTCACCCGGACTGCGGTAGCGTGCCCGAAGACTGGGAGTGGAGCTTGAACGACATCGCAGGGACTGCAACGCGCAAGACCGGCGGCAAGGCACGTCGGTCAGAGACGGCGCAGGTGGCGGTTGTCGGATGCGGCTATTGGGGCAAGAACCTCGTGCGCAACTTCGCCGAGCTCGGCGCGCTTGCGGCGATCTGCGATCCCGATCGTGCCGGCGCCGACAAACTCGCGGCCGCGCACAAAAGCCGCGTGATCGACTGGACGGCGCTGCTCGACGACGCGGGAATCGACGCGGTGGCGATCGCAGCGCCTGCGGCGTTGCATTTTCAGCTGGCGCGGGCGGCACTCGAAGCCGGCAAGCATGTCTTCGTGGAGAAGCCGCTTGCGCTGGAAGTCGCCGAGGCCGAACGGCTGTGCGAGATCGCGGCGCGCGCCGGGCGGCGGCTGATGGTCGGCCATCTGCTGCAATACCATCCGGCCTTCCTGAAGCTGAAGGAACTGGTGCGGCAGGGCGCGTTGGGCCGGCTGCAATACATCTATTCGAACCGGCTGAATCTCGGGAAGATCCGCCGCGAGGAGGACATTCTCTGGAGCTTCGCGCCGCATGACATCTCCATGATCCTGTCGCTGGTCGGGCAGGAGCCGGAGCGCGTGACGGCGGAGGGCGGGGCATATCTGCACAAGACGATCGCCGACGTGACGACGACGCATCTTGCCTTCGCCGGCGGCGAGCGCGCGCACATATTCGTGTCCTGGCTGCACCCGTTCAAGGAGCAGAAGCTGGTCGTGGTCGGCGACCGTGCGCAGGCCGTGTTCAATGATGGCGAGCCGTGGGAGCGCAAGCTGCAGCTCTATCCGCACCGCATCGAATGGCGCGACACCATGCCGGTGCCGGAGAAGGCGGAGGCCGAGCCTGTAGCGCTGGAGGTCGGCGAGCCGTTGCGGCTCGAATGCGCGCATTTCCTCGAGTCGATCGCCAGAGGCACGACACCGCGCACCGACGGCCATGAGGGAGTGCGCGTGCTGAAGGTGCTCGCGCAGGCCAGCGCTGCGTTGAAGGGTGCGGCACCCGCCGCGCCGCAGGCGCGAGCGACCAGGCCTGCGCCGGACGGCGTGATGATCCATGACAGCGCCTATGTCGACG
This sequence comes from Alphaproteobacteria bacterium, assembly GCA_041690495.1. Lineage (GTDB taxonomy): Bacteria > Pseudomonadota > Alphaproteobacteria > CACIAM-22H2 > CACIAM-22H2 > DATAAP01. Next base: position 142,145 of record JAWLHE010000001.1, read on the forward strand.
AGCCGGCCGAGATCGGCGCCGGCACCAGGATCTGGCATTTCAGCCACGTATTGCCCCGTACGAAGATCGGCCGCGACGTCATCGTCGGCCAGAACGTCGTGATCGGCCCCGACGTGACGGTCGGCGACCGCTGCAAGCTTCAGAACAATGTCAGCGTCTACAAGGGCGTCACGCTGGAAGAGGGCGTATTCTGCGGCCCGTCCTGCGTGTTCACCAACGTCATGAACCCGCGCGCCGAGATCGAGCGCAAGAGCGAGTTCCGTCCGACACTGGTCAAGCGCGGGACGACGATCGGCGCGAACGCGACGATCGTCTGCGGCACGACGCTTGGCGAATACAGCTTCATCGGCGCCGGTGCCGTGGTCACGCGCGACGTACCGGCCTATGCCCTGATGGTCGGCTCTCCCGCGCGCCGGATCGGCTGGATGAGCCGTGCCGGCGAGCGCCTCGGGCCCGATCTCGTGTGCCCGCGCACCGGGCAGCGCTACAAGCAGACCGCACCCGACAAGCTCGAGGAGATCAAGGATGCCTGATTCCGGCGCGAAGCCCGCCGCCATCGAGTTCATCGATCTCGGCGCTCAGCGGCGCCGGATCGGCCGGCGCATGGACGACGCGATCCTGCGCGTCGTCAATCACGGCAAGTACATTATGGGCCCGGAGGTGGCGGACCTCGAGAAACGGCTCGCGGCGTTCTGCGGCGCCAGACATGTCCTGTCCTGCGCCAACGGGACCGATGCGCTCGGCCTCGCCCTGATGGCGATTGGCGCGAAAGCCGGCGACGCGGTTCTCGTGCCGTCCTTCACCTTCGCCGCGACGGCCGAGGTGGTGGCGTGGTTCGGGGCAACGCCGATCTTCGTCGACGTGCTCGAAGACACGTTCAACATGGACCCGAAGAGCCTCGAGGCCGGTCTGGAGACCGCGCGCCGGCTCAAGCTGCGGCCGACTGCGGTCATTCCGGTCGACCTCTTCGGCCAGCCGGCGGATTACGACGCTATCGAGCCGATCGCGCGCGCCAATCGCCTGACGGTCATCGCCGACGCCGCGCAGAGCTTCGGCGCCACCTACAAGGGCCGCAAGGTCGGCTCGATCGGCCGGATCGCGACCACCAGCTTCTTCCCGGCGAAGCCGCTCGGCTGCTACGGCGATGGCGGTGCCGTGTTCACCGACGATGATGCGCTCATCGGTGTGCTGCGCTCGCTGCGGGTTCACGGGCAGGGCTCCGACAAATACGACAATGTCCGCATCGGCATGAACGGCCGGCTGGATACGATGCAGGCCGCTGTGCTCATCGAGAAGCTGGCGGTCTTCCCGGACGAGATCGTCGCCCGCGATCGCGTGGCGGCGGCATACAACGCGGCCCTCAAGGACGTGGCGATCGTGCCGGAGGTGCCGACCGGCCTTACCTCGGTCTGGGCGCAGTACACGATCCGCCTTCCCGGCCGCGACCGCGACCAGGTCGCCGCGAAGCTGAAGGCGCACGGCGTGCCCACCGCCATCTACTATCCGAAGCCGTTGCACCAGCAGACGGCGTATCGCGATTTTCCGGTGGCCGGCAACGGCCTGCCCGTTTCGGACCGCCTGGCCCGCGAAGTGCTGGCCCTGCCAATGCACCCCTATCTCGACCAGCCGACGCAGGGCCGCATCGTCGAGGCGGTCAGGTCGGCGCTGGCCTGACGCGCGGATTCGAGAGAGACGAGAGAGAAGAGAGCAAACCTGCAATGGACATGCGCGGAAAGCGGCTCGTCGTCATCGGCGGCGCCGGCCTGATCGGGTCGCACACGGTCGACCAGCTCCTGCGCGAAGACGCGCGCGAGATCGTCGTTTACGACAACTTCGTGCGCGGAACGACGGAGAATCTCGCCGGCGCACTGAAAGACCCGCGGGTCAAAGTGTTCGAGGCCGGCGGCGACATCTGCCAGACCGACATTCTGAATGCTGCCATCAAAGGTGCGGACGGCGTATTCCATTTCGCGGCGCTGTGGCTGCTGCAATGCCATGAGTTTCCGCGCGCGGCCTTCGACGTCAACATCCAGGGCACGTTCAACGTGCTCGAGGCGTGCGTCGCGAACAAGGTGCAGCGGCTCGTCTATTCGTCGTCGGCGTCGGTCTATGGCGACGCGGTCGAGGAGCCGATGACCGAGGACCATCCGTTCAACAACAAGAACTTCTACGGGGCGACGAAGATCGCCGGCGAGGCGATGGCGCGCGCCTTCCACCACCGCTACGGCCTCAACGTCGTCGGCCTGCGCTACATGAACGTCTACGGGCCGCGGCAGGACTATCGCGGCGCCTATATCGCGGTGATCATGAAGATGCTGGACGCGATCGACCGCGGCGAGGGGCCGACCATCCTCGGCGACGGCAGCGAGGCATTCGACTTCGTCGCGGTCCAGGATTGCGGCCTCGCCAATGTCTGTGCGATGAAGGCGAATACCGTCGACCGCTTCTACAACGTCGGGACCGGCAGGCGGACGTCGCTCAAGGAGCTGGCGGAGATGCTGCTGCGGCTCACCGGCTCGAACCAGCCGATCCAGTATGCGCCGCGCAGCCAGGCGACCCTGGTGCGCAACCGCATCGGCTGTCCCAGACGCGCCAAGGCCGATCTCGGCTTCGAGGCGAAGGTTTCGCTCGAAGAGGGCCTGCGGCAGCTCATAGCCTGGCGCAAGTCGCACATCGCCGAAGTCGAAGCGCGCCGCGCCCACGCCGCCTGATCGATCGCCCTGAAATGCACGCATCGCCGCGCCGGATCCAGATCGCCGCTCCCTCCATGGGCGAGGAGGAATGGCTCGCGCTGCGCGAACCCATTGAAACCGGCTGGCTGACGCAGGGCCCCAAGGTTGCCGCCTTCGAGCGTGCCTTCGCCGAGCGGCACCGGGTCAGGCATGCGATTGCCGTCACGTCGGCGACGACAGGGCTTCACCTGGCGCTGGCCGCTCTCGGCATCGGGCCGGGAGACGAGGTGATCGTCCCGGCCTTCACCTGGGTTGCGACGGCGAACGCCGTTCTCTATTGCGGCGCGACCCCGGTCTTCGCGGACGTCGACCGCGCGACCTTCAACATCGACCCTGCCGACATGGCGCGGCGACTCACCACGAAGACGCGCGCGGTGATCCCGGTCCATCTGTTCGGCCTGTGTGCCGACATGGCCGGCATTCGCGCCGCGCTGCCGCAAGGCGTCGCGATCGTCGAGGATGCGGCATGCGCCTCGGGTGCGGCGCTCGGCGACACGCCCGCGGGCGGGCTTGGCGATTTCGGGGTGTTCTCGTTTCACCCGCGCAAGTCGGTCACGACCGGCGAGGGCGGGATGGTGACGACGAACGACGATGCGCTTGCCGACCGCGCCCGGGTGCTGCGCAACCACGGCGCATCGGTATCCGAAGAGGAGCGCCATCACGGCCCGCGGCCCTATCTGCTGCCGGATTTCGACGCGCTGGGCTTCAATTACCGCATGACCGACCTGCAGGGCGCGATCGGCCTGGTGCAGCTGTCGAAGCTCGATCGCTTCATCGACGAGCGCGCGGCCGGCGCCGCCTACTATCGCCGCGAGCTCGCCGCGCTCGAATGGCTGCGCACGCCCTATGAGCCGAATGCAGGCCGGCATGCCTGGCAAGCCTTTGTCACCTACGTTGATCCCGCGCGCGCGCCGCGGCCGCGCAACGAGATCATGGAGATCCTGCAGGGACGGGGCATCGCCACCCGGCCCGGCACGCATGCCGTGCACATGCTGGGCTATTACCGCGACCGGTTCGGGCTGTCGCCGCACGACTACCCGGCTTCACGCGACTGCGACCGGTACTCGCTGGCGATACCGCTCCATAACCGCATGACGATGGACGACTATGCTTACGTCGCCGACGCGCTCCGCTCGCTCTGAGCGTAACTGGTTCGAGGAAGCGCTTGGCGCGGCATTGCCGCCCGAAGGCGGCACCGTGACGATAGGCGGCGCCGAGTTCGTGATGCGCGACGGAATCCTGCGGGCGAAGAACCTCGCTTCGGCGAGTCAGGCGCAGACCTCCGAGGCATTCGGGTTCAAGTGGAAGCGTCGCGAGAGCTACGACAGCCCGCCGATGCTCGCAGCGATCCGCGAGTGGCTGGTGCAGCGCTACGGCTCGCCGGAGGAGATGGGCTGGCTATTCGCGACCGAACGGCCGCAGCTCCTGTTGGACGCCGGATGCGGTTCAGGCGTGTCGGCCCTCGAGCTCTTCGGCGAGCGCCTAGGCCGCGCCCGGTACATCGGGGCCGACATCTCGGTCGCCGCGGAGGTGGCAAAGCAGCGATTCGCCGAACGCGGGATTCCCGGCAGCTTCCTGCAATGCGATCTGATGAGGCTTCCGTTCGCGCCGGGCTCCCTGGACGCGATCTTCTCGGAAGGCGTCCTCCATCACACCGACTCCACGCACGACGCGATTGTGACCCTCGCGCGCCTCCTGCGCCCCGGCGGGCGGTTCATGTTCTACGTCTACAACAAGAAAAGCCCGATCCGCGAGTTCACGGACGATTTCATTCGCGAGAAGCTGCAGGGCATGACGCCCGACGCGGCATGGGAGGCGCTGATGCCGCTCACCAGGCTCGGCAAGGCGCTTGGCGAACGCGGGATCGAATTCGACGTGCCCGAGGACGTGGCGCTGCTCGGCATTCCGAAGGGCAGGATCGACCTGCAGCGACTCTTCTACTGGCACATCTTCAAGGCCTACTATCGCCCGGAGTTCACGCTGGAGGAGATGAACCACGTGAACTTCGACTGGTATGCACCGAAGAACTCGCACCGGCAGACGCCCGAGCAGGTTCGCGCGTGGTGTGCGGAGGCGGGACTTGCCGTGGAGCGCGAGCGGGTCGAGGAGGCGGGGATTACGGTCGTCGCCCGCAAGACGGCCGGTTAGTCACGGATCATGTGCGGCATCGCCGGACTCTATAATCTCGACGGCGCGCCGGCGGAGCACGGTCTGCTGCGCCGCATGGCGGACGCGCTCGCGCATCGCGGTCCTGACGGCGAGGGCGTCTATGCCGACGGCGCGCTCGGCTTGTCGCATCGCCGCCTCTCGATCATAGACCTCTCGCCGGCGGGACATCAGCCGATGGCGACGGCCGATGGCCGCTTCGCACTGACCTATAACGGCGAGGTCTATAATTTCCAGGAGCTGCGCGCCGAGCTCCAGGCGCTGGGCCGGCGTTTCCACTCCAGAACGGATTCCGAAGTCGTGCTCCAGTCCTGGGCGGAGTGGGGGCCGGCCTGTATCGGACGCTTCAATGGGATGTTCGCCTTCGCGATCTGGGATCGCGACCGGCGCCGGCTGACGCTGGCGCGCGACCGGTTCGGCGTAAAGCCTGTCTACTATGCGCAGGCCGGGCAGACGTTCCTGTTCGGCTCGGAAGTAAAGGCGATGCTCGCGCATCCGGCCTTCGCCGCGGAGCTGGATGCCGAGGCGCTTCTGGAATACATGACATTCCAGAATTTCTTCACGGACCGGACCTTGTTCCGCGGTGCACGGCTGCTTCCGGCCGGCACGATGCTCACCGTCGAGGCCGACGGGCGCCATGCCGCCACGCGCTACTGGGACTATGCCTTCACGGAGCCAAGCCGCCCCGCACCGCCCGAGGACTATGTCGAGGAGCTCGACCGCCTGTTCTGCCAGGCGGTAAGCCGGCAGCTGATCAGCGACGTCGAGGTCGGCGCGTACCTGTCGGGCGGGCTGGATTCGGGCTCCATAACCGCCATCGCCGCGCGGCAGATTCCGTACCTGCGCACCTTCACCGTCGGATTCGATCTCCACTCGGCCTCGGGCCTCGAGCTCGGCATGGACGAGCGCGATGCGGCGGAGCACATGTCGTATCTGTTCAAGACCGAGCACTACGAGATGGTGCTCAAGGCCGGCGACATGGAACGCGTTATGCCGCGCATGGCCCGCCACATCGAGGAGCCGCGCGTCGGCCAGAGCTACCCGAACTTCTATGCGGCCCAGCTCGCCGCAAAGTTCGGCAAGGTGGTGCTTGCCGGCACCGGCGGCGACGAGCTGTTCGGCGGCTATCCCTGGCGCTATTACCGCGCCGTCGTGAACGACGACTTCGAGCACTATGTCGACAAGTATTACAGCTACTGGCAGCGTCTCGTGCCGAACGCGACGCTCCGTGACCTGTTTCGTCCGATCTGGCCGAAGGTCGACAGGGTCTGGACGCGCGACATCTTCCGCGACGTGTTCGCGCAGCACGCCGACCAGCTGACGCGGCCCGAGGACTACATCAATCACTCGCTGTATCTGGAGGCCAAGACCTTCCTGCACGGTCTGCTCGTGGTCGAGGACAAGCTCAGCATGGCGCATGGGCTCGAGACGCGCGTCCCGTTCCTTGACAACGACCTGGTCGATTTCGCCATGAGAGTTCCGGTCGGCCTCAAGCTCGGCAATCTCGGCGAGGTCGTCCGGCTCAACGAGAACGAGCCCGGTCAGAAGACGCGGCGCTATTTCGACAAGACGCGCGACGGCAAGCTCGTCCTGCGCAATGCGGTGCAGCGTTATGTTCCGCCGCGCATCAGCGACGGCGAGAAGAAGGGTTTCTCGGCGCCGGACGCGAGCTGGTTCCGCGGCGAGAGCATCGAGTACGTCCGTCGCACGCTGCTCGACGGGAGCCCGCACCTTTACGCATATCTCGACCGCGACGTCGTGCGCGGACTCGTGCTCGATCACATCGAGGGGCGGCAGAACCGGCGGCTGCTGATCTGGTCGCTGCTGTCCATCGAGCACTGGTGCCAGACGTTCCTTGCGGGCAAGCAGCTGCAGTCGGCGGCCTGATGCGGGTTCTTCTGCTCGGAGGCACCGATCTCTCGCTGGCACTGGCGCAGCGGCTCAAGGGGCTCGGCCTCGGACCGGCCGGCGCGGTCCATCTCGGCAAGACCGTGCGGATCTCGTACCGTCCCCAAGGATTTGCGAATGTCCGACATGCCGACCTTGCGGCATGGTGCGCGGCGACCGGCACACCGCATGCCGAGTTCGATGACAATGCGGCAATCGCCGGGTTCGCGAAGGCGATCGGTGCCGATCTCCTCCTGGTCGCGGGCTGGTACCACATGGTGCCAGGCGAATTGCGGGCCCGGTTCGTCCATGGCGCCCTCGGGCTGCACGCGTCACTCCTGCCTGCGCTGCGCGGCGGCGCGCCGCTGCCCTGGGCTATTCTGTCCGGCCTGACCGAAACCGGCATGAGTCTGTTCGCGCTCGGAGACGGGGTGGACGACGGCCCGATCTACGGTCAGCGCCGTCTTCCGATCGGACCGCGAACGACGGTCGGCGAGCTGGCGGCGGCGGCCGAAGCGGCGGCCCTCGATCTCGTCGCCGAATGCCTGCCCGCGATCGCCGCCGGGACGCTCGAGCCGCGTCCGCAGTCGGGCACGCCCAGCTATGGCCTGCAGCGCGGCCCCGAAGACGGCCGGATCGACTGGCGCCGTCCGGCGGTCGAAATCGACCGCCTCGTGCGCGCCGTAAGCCGCCCTTATCCGGGCGCGTTCGCCGAGCTCGACGGCAAGCGCGTCGTCATCTGGCGGGCGGAACCGCGCGAGCAGCCCGCGGTCTTCGGGGCGCCCGGCCAGATCTGCCGCCTGCCTGGCGAATCCGATCCGCTGATCGTCACCGGCCGCGGCCTCATCGTCGTGAGAGAGGCGACCACCGATACAGGCAACGACGCCATGCCGGAATTGCGGCGGGCGGCGAACCGGCGCCTCGCATTGGCCGGATGATGGACATCTATCTCGCCACCGCGATGTGGGTCCTGACCGACGCGACGCTTGTTGCGGCCGCCGTCCTCATCCTCCGCGCGAGCTATCGCTGGCTGCAGGATCGCGCCATTTTCTCCCACCGCTTCGCGCTCGAGGGCGACGAGGGCGACGTGATGACCCATCTGGTGGCGATCGATCTGGTTCGCCGCAACGGTCATCGCATTCCGCGCGAGACTCCGCAGTTCCTGTGCTCGACGGGTTTTGACTATCCGGCGCTGTTTCACAAGCTCCTGTCCCATGTCCCGCGGAGAGTTCTCGAGCGCGGCGAATGGCTTATCAGCCCCGGCTTCGAGGCGGTGCACGCGGCGCTGGTCTTCGTCGCGGCATGGGTCGTGTTTACCCTGAACGGCGCCGGCGACGATGCGCTCGCGCTTGCGCTGATCGTGGCCGCAGGATGGGCCGTTACGCCCCTGCTCACGCGCAATCCGCGCCGCGGCAGCGTTCTTGGGGAGCGGTGCTTCGGCTATATATTCGGACATGCCTTCCTGTTTTTCGTGGCGATGTTTGCAGCTACGGACGAATGGGCGTGGCTGGCGCCGGCGGCGATCGCCTTCACGATCGGCGCCGCTTCAAGCAAGTTCGCGCTCCAGGCAATGTGCTTCATTACGCTGGCGTTCGCTGCCGTTCGTCTCGACCCGGCACCGCTCGCGGCGCTCGCGATCTCGGCAGCGGCCGCCATTCTCATATCGTTCGGCTACGTTGCAAGAGTGATCGCGGGAACCATCAACCATGCGCGGTTCTACTGCAGCTTCCTCGTCCGCCTGCACGACTACACGCGCTCGTTCTCCACGCGGGATCTGCGCCAGGGCGTTGCACTGCTCCTGCGCGGGCGCTGGCGGGAGGCGATTGCGGCATTCAAGCGCCACCCGATTCATCGCCTTGGCAGCCAGGTGCCGTGGCTGGCGACGTTGATCGCCTATCTACTGCTCGCGCCCGCTCCCCGCGCGCCTGTCGCAACGGTTCTGGTCGATTGGAGCATCGCCGCATTGGTCGTGACGGCGCTTACCGCGACCGATTCGCTCAAGTTCCTCGGCGAAGCCGAGCGATACATGGAATTTGCACTGCTGCCGCTCGTATCGCTCGGCGTGCTCGTGCCGGCTCCGGCCGGCCCCGCCCTGCTGTTCGCGGTGTTTGCCTACTGTCTTTTCCGGCTCGGCCCGATCTACGCGATGCCGAGCCGCGTGTCGTCCGCGTCGCCCGAGACGATCGAGCTCGCCCGCTGGTTCGCCGCGCGCGCGCCAACCACCGTTCTGACGGTGCCGGGCCGGCTTTGCTATCCCCTGCTTTACGGCACGTCGCACCGCGCGGTCTGGTGGTTCATCAACGCGCCGCGCGGATCCCGGCTCGACACGTGGAAGTCGCTGTTCGAAGGCGGCGCTACATACCCGTATATCGCGCCGACGGCGCTGAATTGCGCTCACGCGACCTACGGGGCCGAGGTCATCGCCATCGACAAGGCGGGCATCTCCGCGGCGACGCAGGCGTGGGGCCTCAAATACGATCTCCAGCCCTACCGCGTGCTGTTCGAGAACGCCCGCTATGTCGTACTCGACGCGGCGAGGCAGGCGCAGGCGGCCGCATGACCCGGACCGACGCCGACGCCCTGATCATGACGCTCGACATCGATTGGGCGCCCGATTTCGTCATCGACGAGATCGCCGCGTCCCTCGTCGGTGCCGGCGTGAAGGCCACGTGGTTCGTCACGCATGCAAGCCCGGCGGTCGACCGGTTGAAGGCGCGGCCCGACCTTTTCGAGCTGGGGCTGCATCCGAACTTCCTGCCGGGGTCTACACACGGGGCGACGCCTGCCGCCGCATTGCGCCACTGCCTGGAGCTGGTGCCGCAGGCGCGCAGCTTTCGGTCGCACGGCCTGGTGCAGTCGACGGCGATCCTCGATCTGGCGATCGAACACGGCCTCGAGGCGGACGTTTCGCTCTATCTCCCGCATGCACGACGGCTGGCGCCGGTTGAGCACTGGCGCGGCGGCCGCTGCCTGTGGCGCGTGCCCTATATGTGGGAAGACGACTTCGAGATGGATCGGCCTGCGCCGCTTTGGTCGCTCAAGGACTTGCTCGGCCATACCGGCCTGAAGGTGCTCGACTTTCACCCGATCCATGTCTGGCTCAACGGCGCCGACATGAGCGCCTATGCGGCGCTCAAACAGCGCTTCCCGAATCTGCCGGCTGCGACACCGGCCGGCGCGGAACCCCTGCGGCGCCATGGGGCAGGGCCGGGTCGGATGTTTGCCGAGGTCGTGAGGCATCTCGCCGCGGCGGGGCAATCGTGGTGCATCCGCGACCTGCTTCCCGCGCCAGCAGAGGCGGCGGCCTGAGACGATGGACTTCGCTGCATTCGGCCGGACCCGGTGGATGTACGACGCGATCGTACGGGCGGCCGAATCCGGTCATCGCCCGGTGCTGATCGGCACGGCCGCTCCGGCCCCCGAGTACGGGATCGGCGAAGACGACTTCGCGGCGCTTGCGAGGGCATATGGCTGTCCGTTTTTCGACGACGCGCGCATCAACACGGGCGAGCGCATCTCGCAGGCCAAGGCGAGCGGCGCTCCCGTGGCGATCAGCGTCAACTGGCCCATTGTCATCGGGCGCGAGTTTCGCGACGTCTTCAGACATGGAATCGTCAACGCGCACGCCGGCGATCTTCCGCGCTATCGCGGCAATGCCTGTCCGAACTGGGCGATTCTCGCGGGGGAGCCACGCGCCTTCGCGACGTTGCATCTCATGGGCGACGGCATCGACGACGGACCGATTCTCCTCCAGCAGAGCATGGCCCTGACCGACGAGACCTATATAACGGACGTATATCGCTTCCTCGACAAGGCCATCCCGTCGATGTTCGTCGCGCTGCTGGACGGCCTCGCTGCCGGCCGGATCCGGCCGCACCCGCAGGCCGGAGATCCGGCGCTTGCATTGCGATGCTTTCCGCGACGCGAAAGCGACTCGGAGATCGATTGGAACCGCCCGGCGGCGGAGGTCGCTCGGCTCGTCAGGGGGTCGGCAGAGCCGTTCGCCGGCGCCTATAGCTGGCTCGATGGCCGCCGCGTGCGCATCTGGCGCGCCCGTCCCGAGCAGCTTTCCCATGCATGGCATGGCGTTCCCGGCCAGATCGTGTCGGTCCAGCCAGGGGAGAGCATTTCGGTGCTGTGCGCGGATGGCGTTCTGGTGGTTGACGAGATCGAGACCGCCGAGGCGGGCCGCGCCCGTCCCGGCCGCCTCATTCGCAGCACGCGGGCGCGTTTCGGCCTGGATGTCTCGGCCGAGATCGCGTCGCTGCGCAAGCGGATCGAGGCATTGGAGTCGCGCCTGCTTCGGGAGGGCAAGTGACGTGAGCGCCGTGGCCGCCGTGTCCCGTTCGCTGATCGCCAACTGGCCTTTCGCCAGGGCGATGGCCGCGCGCGATCTGAAAGGCCTCAACAAGGGGGCCGTCCTGGGGTTTGCATGGCTGGTCCTGCGGCCGCTGATCCAGGTGGCGGCTTATGTCGTGATCGTCTCGTACGTCTTCGGCGCCCGGCTTGGCCCGCAGGCAGGCCCGTTCGATTACGCGCTCTACGTCCTTTCCGGCCTTGTCGCCTGGCAGGCCGTGCAGCGGACCCTGGAGGAAGCGCCGTCCCTGATCCGCGACCGCATGGAAATTTTGAAGCAGGTCATCTATCCGGTTGAAACCCTGCCGCTGACGGCGATGATGGGCAGCGGCCTCGGACCGGCCGTCGGCCTTGTGGTCTACCTTGTCCTGGCTCTTGCGACCGGACAGCTGGGGTGGTCGGCCCTGCTCCTGCCGGTGCCGCTCTTTCTGCTGCTTCTGCTGATGCTCGGCCTGTCCTACGTGTTCATGATCGTGGGCGTATTGCTGAAGGACCTTCGCGAGATCGTCTCGGTCGTGCTCGGCCTGATGATCTACTTCTCGCCGGTCATCGCCTCGAAGGAAATGGTCGGCGAGCGGATCTGGACGTTGATGCTGCTCAATCCGCTTGCGCACATCGTGATTTGCTTCCGCGATGTCCTGCGCAGCGACTTCCATCCGGAGAGCTGGGCCATATTCGCGATAAGCGCGGCGGTTGCCTTCGCGCTCGGCGCCGTGTTGATCCACCGCATGAAGCTCGCGATCAATGAATACCTCTGAGCGACCCGGGCGCTTCACGTTCGAAAGCCTGTCGATCGCCGAAGACGACCTGCAGGAGGCCCGCAAAGCGCTCTATCGGTCCACCGGAGACGGCTACTTCGTGTTCCGGAGGTTTCTCGGCGAGGAGGTGGTCCGCCATATCCGGTCGATCTGGCCCGCCATCGACCCGGCGCATACGCACAGGCTGTTCGAATCGAAGCACGACTTTTTTCCGCTCTGCCCGGACCAGTACGTTGCCGACGAGCGGGGCAACCGCAGCTTCTATAACTTCTTCTTCAATACGCCTGTCGATGAGGTCACCTGGAGCGCCTCGCTTTCCGTCCAGATGCTGCGTAACCGGCTGTCGGGAAGGCCGCCGCTGGTCGAGACCTTCCCGGCCGGCGGCCGTTGCGCCAGCTACCGTGTCGTCGTCACGCGCGATGCCAAGACCTGGATCGGGCCGCACCGCGACTACCTGCAGGAACCGGGATCGCTGGACCGCGACAAGTATGATCTCACACGGCTTCAGGCTACGTTGTTTCTGTCCGAGAAGGGACACGACTACGCAGGCACGGGGTTTCGCTTCGAGCGGAACGACGGCCGGACCGTGGTGTTCGGCACCGATATTCCGATGCACGCCGGCGATCTTGTGATCTGGCGCTACAACAACCTGCATAGCGTCGAAGACGTTTCGACCACGGACGGACAGCTCGGGTTCATGCGAATCATCTATCCGCCGGAGATCATGCATGCCGGGCCCCAGGCGCAGCCGACCGCACAAGCCGCGGCTGGCGGCGGGGCAGCGGCGCGGGCCGGGATCGCGGCCCGGCAGGTCGCCCGGGATGTGCTGAGCCGGCTCGGACTGCTCGAGACCGCGCGACAGATGTTGCGGGGCAGGAGGCAGACGTGATCGGTCAGACGGCGATCATCGATGCCGCGGTGGACCACAATCTGGTTCCCAACGAGTATTTCGCCCATTTCGAGCGCTTCGGGGCGTGGCAGCTCGATGCGCTGAAACAGATCGGGCTGCAGCCGCATCATTCGCTGCTCGATATCGGATGCGGCGCCATGCGTCTCGGCCTCCATGCCGTGCCGTATCTCAGCAACGGGCTCTACTGCGGCATGGACGCGTTCGCAAAGTACGTCGAGCTGGGCAACGAGCTCGCGCATGTCGCGAATCTGCCGCCGCGGTATCGTCTTCTCGTCGGCGACGATTTCAGCTTCGAGCGGTTTGGTGTTCAGTTCGACTTTGCCATCGCCCAGTCGGTCTTCACGCATTTGCCTGCCGGCGACGTAAGAAGGTGCGTGGCGGCGACAAGGAAGGTCATGAAGCCGGGATCGGCTTTCATATTCTCCTATCTCGTCGGCACTCCGGGAACGGTCGGTTTTCTCTACGCCGGAGCGAAGCCGATGCAGCGCTCGACGATCGAAAGCGAAAGCTTCTTCGCGGATCTGGCGCGCGAATTCGGCCTGGAGTTTCAGAAGCCGGACATCATCCATCCAACCCAGCAGGTCGGCCTCTTCCGCTATCCATGACGACAGTCTCAACCATCGATGCCTCGGCCGAAGCGGGCCGGTCGCCGCCAGAGATCGCGATCGATGTCCGCAACGTCTCGAAGCGGTTCAAGCTCTATGACAACATGGTGCTTGGACCACTCAGGGACCTCGTCTTCTTCTGGCGCAAGGGATCGAACCACCGCGAGTTTCGCGCAGTCGACGACGTGTCGTTCCAGGTCCGGCGCGGCGAGATCGTCGGCATCATCGGACCGAACGGCGCCGGCAAGACGACGCTTCTCAAGATGATCGCCGGCCTGCTGCCGATCGATAGCGGCAGCATCACCGTGCGCGGTCGGGTCAATGCGCTGCTGGCACTTGGCGTCGGCGTTCATCCCGAATTCACCGGCCGGGAGAACATCTACTATGGCGGGCTGATGCTCGGGATGAAGGCCGCCGAGATCGAGGCCAAAATGGATTCGATCGTCGAGTTCGCCGAGCTCGGCGAGTTCATCAATCAACCGTTCCGCACATATTCGTCGGGAATGCGCTCGCGCCTGCTTTTCTCGATTTCGATGAGCATCGATCCCGACATCCTGATCGTCGACGAAGCCCTGGCCACCGGGGATGCCTATTTCGTGCAGAAATGCAGCAAGCGCATCCGCGAGCTGTGCGGCCGCGGCACGACCATCCTGTTCGTGTCCCACAATCTGACCCAGGTGGAGGACATGTGCGAGCGGGCCATCTTCGTGGCGGAGGGGCGCGTGAAGCACCAGGGCGACACCCGATCGGTCATTCGCGCCTACAATGAGTGGGCGTTCGAGCGGGAGACGGAAAAGGCGGGGCGGACCTCGCTGCACGGGCAGGAGCTGCGGCCGATATCCGGGAATGGACGAGTCGTTCTGGAGGCCGTGCGCTTCAGGAACCGAGCCGGCGAGCCGGTTTCCGGCGCTTATACCGGCGAGACGATGAGCATCGACCTCGACTACGCAACCGATCTTCCCGCCGGCACGCCTGCTACGTGCTTCGTGGGGCTGGTGCGCGACACCGACAATCAGTGGGTGGGAGAGATCAGCAGCCGGTACTATTTCGATCCGGCTGCGCACGACGTACGCCGCGAAGACATAGCCCTATGGCCGCGCGGAACGGTCACGGTGACAATGGATCCCGTTCTCCTGCTCAACAACCGGTATCACCTATGGGTCATGTTCTATGACCTGCGCGAGCGCTACTGTGAGTATCGCGGCATCGCACCGTTCTTCGTGGCACGGCAGGCGCATGTTTTCGATCGCGCCGCCGTCTTTTGGCAACCCTCGCGCTTCGACAATGTCGAGCGGGTTGCCGAACCGCGCAAGTCCGGGTCGGCGCCATAGGCCGGTCGTCAACCTGATTGAACCCGTGGCCGACCCGAACGCCCGCTAGCAGATGGAGCTTGTTCGATGTCCTCTACGATCCTAGCCGCCGAGCCGGACGCGCCGGTCTCTCCTACGCGGGCCGAAGCGTCGCCGGGCCGAATCGCGATTGTCGTCGACTACGACGGCGCCGATCGTTATGAGGCGCTTCGCCATCGCATTGCCCTGCCCGGCCACGCAACGGATCTGTATGTCGCCCGCGGCCGGCGGATCCCCGGCCTGTCCGGGTCGGACCCGCTTCCGATCGATGCTGCATCCTGGCTGGCGCGGCAGCGCCGGAACCCCGAGTTCGACCATGTTGTCTTTCTGCGTCATCCATTCGTTACGTCGGCGGAGATTGCGGACGGCCTGCAGAAGCTCAGGGACTCGGGGGAAGCGGCCTATTTCCTGATTCCCGGGCTCAACGAGCTGCTTACGCTCGGGTTCGTCGCCCTCGCGATCTACGATCTGCGGAACCCGGCTCTCAAACCGCCGCCAAAGCCTGCCGCCGAGCGGGCCCGCCGGACGCTTGCGCGGCATCTGCCCCTTCCGGTCAAGCAGTTCCTCAAGGACCGGCTTTCCTCGATCGGACTGTCGCAGGTAGGGCTGCCGGCACCGGCGGTCGCGCCCGCAGCGCCGGGCAGCATCGCTGCGGACGGCGCGGTGCGCATCTCGACCCAGAAATCGGTGGCCTGGGTCATGGACAGCGAGAATCCCGAGCGCATCCCGTTCACGTATTCACTGGGGGATCGCAGCCTCCAGAAAAAATTCTTCGTCGAAGACGTCGCCCGCCATTTCCCGGCGCCGCGCACGATCTGCCTGGTTCTGAGCAACCAGTGCAATCTGAAATGCGTGATGTGCCCGTATCATTCGCCGTTGTTCATCCAGAACCGGCAGACCGACTATTTCGACGACAAGCGATGGATGCCGCTTGCGCTGGTCGAGCGCCTCGTCGGCGAATTGAAGGACAACGATCAGCCGCTCACCTTCCACATGGGCGAGCTCGACGAGCCGCTTCTCCACCCGCACATTGCCGAGATCGTCCGTCTACTTGCTTCCGTGCCGCACTCTACGGTGCACATTACTTCCAATGGCAACCTTATGAGCGGCGATCTCGCCCGTGCGATCATCGAAGGCGGCATCAAGAGCATCCAATTCAGCGTCGATGCCCAAACGCAGGAGACCTACAAGAAGATTCGCGGCGCCAAGCTCGAAAAGGTTCAGCGCAATGTCGAGCGGTTCCTTCGGCTGCGCGACGAGCTTAAGCCCGGGCTGTATGTGAATCTGTGCATCATAAACCAGGACGGCGCGGCAGACGAAATCGAGGATTTCAAGGCCTACTGGCGCGCGAAGGGCGCGTCCAGCGTCTCCGTCTATCAGCTGTTCAAGCCGGCCGAAGGCAACAACGCCCAATGGGTCGTTCCGAACAAGTACTTCGAGGAAAAAACGCGCACGCCGTGCACCGCCCTGTGGGATCAGTGCTTCATCTATCCCGATGGCGAGGTGTCGCTGTGCTGCACCACCCTGATCCGCGTACCCCAGGACGGCATCATCTCGAAGGGAAACTTCAACGAGCAATCGCTCAGGGAGATCTGGTTCGGCGCCCTGTATCAGAAGGTACGGGCCGATCTGATCGACGAGCGCTTTGACGACCATAAGTACTGCGCGGACTGCGACAACTGGTCTTCGAGCTATCAGTACAGGAAGAAACTCGCCGACGGTACCGAGTTCGTCTACGGCGAGAGCATGGGCTATTACTTCTTCCCTGCCGGGGACAGAAAGTAGCGCCGTTGTCGCTTGTGGTGGTTCGCTGAAATCTAAGGCTCGCAGAATGCTCCAATCGCTCAAGAGTCCGGCGCCGTCGGCTCGACCGCGTTTCGCCAGCTTCGGCTATCTTCCGGTCGGCGTTCCGCGCTACGACATTCCGAACCGGCTGTTCGGCAATCCGAACCTGATGAAGCGCCTCCAGGCGCCGGACATCATGGCCGCTCTCGACATTCAGCCAGGCGACCGTGTCCTCGATTTCGGTTGCGGTAGCGGCTATATGACCGTCGAGATGGCGAAGCTTGCTGCAAAGGCGATCGGCATTGACGTCAATCCATATGTCGGATCGATTCGCGTGCCGCCGTCGCTGGCCGGGCGGCTGGAATTCATTCAGACATCCGGCACGCGCTTGCCGTTTGCGGATGCGAGCTTCGACTGCATCCTCGCATCCGAAGTTCTACCGATGATCCCCGAACCGGGCCCGTTCCTCGCCGAGATGAAGCGCGTGCTCAGGCCGGGTGGCCGGCTCGTCGTCGCGAACGGACTCGGCCACCCCGCGATCGCCGATGCATTCGCGACCCGCTCGCCGCGTCTCGAGCAATTGGCGGCGCGCTATCCGCAGCGCATGCCGAAGAGCTATGCCGAATACTGCGCCGTTTTCCAGCAAATCGCCGGTACCGCGCGCACGGGCTTCCTCGGCGAGCAGGACATCGTCGGCGCCCTGAACGCGGCGGGGTACCGCATCGAACGGACGAAGTATTCGCCGCGCCGCAGCGCTGGAGAGTGGCTGTCCTGGCAGCAGTTCGAGCTCTATCTCCGAACCGGAAAGGTCGTCTTCGACGGCGGCTTCCTTACGACATTTCTGCGGCTGCTTGCCATGTCTGCGTTCGACCGGAGCGACTACAAGGGCGGCCTGATCCTTGTTGCATCGCCTCGTCTCTAGGCTGCGGCGCCGCACCGCGCCACAGGCGCCGGTGCCTTCGGGCGTCGTTCGCTATCTCCAGACGCGGCAGCCGCACGCCTACGCGCCTTATGAGTCTGTCCTGTATGCTGCGCTGCTGCGCCATATCCGCGCGGCACCGGATCTGGAGCTGGCGGCGTTCTCACGCATCGGCAAGCCGGACGGCGCGAGGCCGCGGATATACCTGCGCCATGATATCGACACGGCTGCGTGTATCGAGCGCCTGCCCATGATGCTCGACATCAATCTCGCCGAGGGCGTCGCGTCGCCGGTCTATGTCCGTACGGACGGCACCGACTATCCGCCGGGCGCGATGGCCGATGCCGTGGCGCACTACAGGGCGAAAGGTGTCGAATTCGGCCTGCACAGCTCGTGCTACACCGAGGACGACTATATGGGCGCATTTCGCCGCGAGCTCGGACGTTTCGCCGAGTGCTTCGGATTCCGGCCCACGAGTTTCACGGTGCACGGGCTTGGCACCTTCCGGGCCGAGATTCGCGACCGCTTCGCCGAGGAGATCGCCGGCCGGCTGTCGGAATTCGGGCTGGCGTTCACCGACTGCAACGTGCGCCTGCGGCAATACGACTATGTCATCACCGACTGCCATCTCGAGCCCGCAACCCGCCGCCGCTACATCTATGACGACGTCGTCACGCTGCCGCGGTTCTTCGTGCCGGGCCGCGACTACCTGGTTCTCACCCATCCCTGCTACTGGCGGTGATATCTCCCGCAGCTGTGCTCCGCGGGTATGCTTCGCCACGCCGGGCGTTTATCCCCTGCTGGCGGGCCGACCCGTTGCGGTGTCCGGCGGATCAGAGCTGCGGGCGCTGCGCTTCCTGCGCGCACTGGCCGAATCGGGCAGGTACGAGCTGTCCTTGATCGCGTTCGATCACGCGCCGCCGCGTCCAAAGCGTATCGGCTCGATCGCGGTCATCTACGATTCGGTCTATGCGCCGCGTACCGATGGGATACTCGCACGCATGCTGTCCCGTGCCACCGCTCCAACAGAGGTAGATGCCTGGGAACGAGCCGACGCCGCAGTCTATGTGATGTTCGGCGTTGGGGAGTATTCGGCGAAGCTGGTGCGCTGGGCGCGTCGGGAAGGCCGCAAGACGGTCCTGTGCGCCGGGAGCGACTCGGATTTCTCCAACGAGTATCGGCCGGGAGCGAGTGGACGCAATTCGTACGGCAGCCGATTCGATCTCTGCTACGAAGCCGTGGTCTCTGCCGACATGATCATCGTGCAGACGCGGGCGCAGCGCAACCTGCTTCAAACCCGGTTCGGGCGTTACGGGCATGTTGTCGCCAATCCGATCGAGCTGGCAGAGGATGACCCGGCCGGCGTACCCGAAGCTCCTGGCGGCTATGCGTTCTGGATCGGCAAGGCGGATCGCGTAAAGCGGCCGGAGCTTGTGTTCGACGTCGCGAAGGCTTGCCCCGAAATCGGCTTCAAAATGGTTCTCAACCGGACCGACGCCGCCGATCAGATCGAAGCCGTACCGCCGAATGTCGAGATCATCAGGCACGTCTCGCGGCCGGGGTTGGGCCGGCTCTTCGCGGGGGCATTCTGCTTGGTCAACACATCGGCGTTCGAGGGATTTCCAAACACGTTTCTCGAGGCGGGGCGCCATCGCGTTCCCATCGTATCGCTCAGCGTCGATCCGGACGGGATCATCGCCAGCGGCAGTCTGGGAGTGATCGCAAACGGCGACATGGAAATATTCGCCAACGGCATACGCTCGTTTCACGCAGACCGCATTGCCGCCCGCGCTGCCGGCATAAGGCTCCACGAGCATGTCTGCGCGAACCATGCGGCGGCAGCGCGCTACGCCGAGTTTGAGCGCGCCCTGGGAGAGTTGACAGGGAATGGATCTACCGTCCGAGTATGACCGGATACTGGCCGCGGCCGAGAAATCGGATGCGCCGCCCTACTTCGTCGAGATGTCGCGGCTGTTCGCACGCGATGCGGTATGGAAGAGCTACGACGAACTGATTGCGGGGCTTCCGCGCGGGTTCGCCGGCGGCACCGCCGTCGATATCGGCTGCAAGTATGGTCATGCGCTTCCGGTATTTCTCGGCCGTGGCGCCCGTAACGCCACCGGCATCGACGTCGTCGACGAGTACCTCGAAGCGGGCCGCCGCATTCTCGGCGCGCTCTACCCGGCGCTGAGCTTCGCGAAATCGGAAGAGGGGCTGTTGCCTCTCGCACCGTGCTCGGTCGATTTCGTTCTGGTCAACGAGGTCATCAGCCACGTCAATCCGATGTTCCTGGACAATCTCTATGCGGAGATCGGGCGCATCCTGAAGCCCGGCGGCCAGGTGCTGATCTCGGACGGAAACAACATCGCGAATGCCGAATGCCGGAAAGCCCTGGTCGAGCTGTACGACGCGTGGGAGAACGGACCGCAGGGCCGGCGCACCGATCGCGACACGGTCACGACCTCGTTCCTGGACCGGCGCCGCGAGATCATCCGGTTGCGGCACCCGGGACTGGAAGAAGAGAAGCGCGAATTTCTCGCGCGCAATACATCGGGCCTGTTCGGTCCGCTGCTCGAGCGTGCCGTCGATGAATATGTCGGGTCCGGCCGTCTGGTCGAGCGTCCTTACCGGCGGGGAATCTGCCCCACCAATCCGGGCGCGGGCGGCGAGGTGATGGAGCGCGGCTTCTACCCGCAGCAGGTCGAGATGTCGCTGGCCTCGTACGGAATTCGCGCGCACCAGATCCTGCTCCCGCCGCCGCGCTTCGCGGTCACCGGCATACGCGGCACGGTCCGCAGCCTCGCTGCCGTACTTCGCGACCGGATCCGGCGGTGGCGCGATCCCGACGCCGGACGCGGCGCAAGTTGGGGGTTTCAGATCCTCGGGGTCAAGGAGAGCTAGCGATGTGCGGCATCGCGGGCGAGGTGCGCTTCGACGGCGCGTCCGTCGACATAACGGCCGTGAAGGCCATGAGCGCCGCGCTGGCGCATCGCGGGCCGGACGGAGACGGGCTCTACCATGCCGGCAGCGTCGGGCTGGCGCACCGCCGCCTGTCCATCATCGATCCGGCAGGGGGTGCGCAGCCCTTCATGGACGACGCTGCCGGCCTCGCCCTCACTTACAACGGCGAGGTCTACAACTACGCCGAGATCCGCAACGAGCTGCAGGATCAGCCATTCAGGACCGACTCGGACACCGAAGTCGTGCTGCGCGCCTATGCGCGGTGGGGGATCGGATGCCTGGCGAGGTTCCGCGGCATGTTCGCTTTCGCGCTGCACGACCGGCGCAGCGGCAAGCTCTTCCTGGTCCGCGACCGTCTCGGCATCAAGCCTCTCTACTATCATGCGACCCGGCATGGCGTCGCCTTCGCGTCCGAGCTCGGCGCGCTGGCCGGATCGGGACGGTTCGCGGGCGAACTGGATCGTGCCGCTCTGGCGAGTTATCTGCGCTTCGGCTATGTGCCGACGCCCGCGACCATCTGGCGGGGTGTGCGCAAGCTCGAGCCCGGCTGCTTCCTCGAGGTCGATCTTGCTTCGGGCGGCATCGCGCAGCATCGCTACTGGCAGCTCTCGCCGCGGGTTCGGGAGCGCGTGGAATCCGAGGCGCTCGAGGAACTCGACGCACTGCTGGACGAGATCGTCCGCCTTTACGTCCGCAGCGACGTGCCGTTCGGCGCTTTCCTGTCCGGCGGGGTGGATTCCGGGCTGGTCTCCGCGCTCATGTCTCGCATCCTGGATTCGCCGGTGCGGAGCTTCACGATCGGGTTCGCCGAGGACAGCTACTCCGAACTCCCGTTCGCCGAGCAGGCGGCGAACCTGATCGGCGCACGCCACACCGGTGCGATCCTGTCGCCCGAACTGTCGCGGTCCCTGCTCGAACGCATTGCCGGCCGGTTCGGCGAGCCGTTCGCCGACTCCTCCGCGATTCCGACCTGGCTGGTGTCGAACCTGGCGGCCAGGGAGGTGAAGATGGTGCTCTCCGGAGACGGCGGCGACGAGCTCTTCGCCGGGTACAACAGCTACGCCGCGGTGTACGACGCCATGACGCCCCGGGCGCCTTCAAGCATGTGGGGCAGCGCGCTCGCCCGGTTCGGCGTGCGCCGCGATCCGGCCCGGGTTTCGTGGCAGCGGATCCATCATAGCCAGCGCGATACATTCGCCGCCGGGACCCGCGCCCGTCTGATGGGCGGTGACGGCCGGCCGGATCGGGACGAGGACGAGATGTCACGTCCGGCCGGGGCAGACCCGGTGTCGCGCTGCCAGTACCGGGACGTGGGCACATACCTGCTCGACGATATCCTGACCAAGGTCGACCGCATGAGCATGGATAACTCGCTCGAGGTGCGCGTGCCGCTGCTCGATCACAAGCTGGTCGAATTTGCGTTCGGCCTGCCGCTCGACCTGAAGATCGGTCGCGCCGCGGACGGTAGCGTCGAAACCAAGCGGCTGCTCAAGCGTTCCGCCGGGCGGTTCTATCCACGCGAACTAACCGACCGCCGCAAATGGGGCTTTGGCATTCCGGTTCATCAATGGACGAATGGGCCGCTGAAGGACCTGATCCTCGACTTGCTCGACTCCGGAGCGCCGCGCCTGGCTGCACATCTCGATCCCGCCGAGGTGCGGAAGGTGGTCCGCGACTATTACGCCGGCCGCGGGGAAAGAATCGGCGAGGTCTGGAATCTGCTGAGCTTCCGCCTGTGGCTCGACACTGCTGGCGAGTCAGTCGCAGGAAGCGCCGTCGGGCGGCCATCGCTTGCGCCGGCATGAGCGTTCGTTTCCGCAAGCTCGTCGGCCGAATGGCGAGCGCGGTCCTGTTCGTTCCCGACCGGGTCATGCTGACGATGCTCCGGCCGCTGAACTGGGCAATGGTCAGTCTTTTCCCGCCGCGGCCCCTGTCGAATTCGGTCCTGCACATCTCCTATATGGTGCACATTCCCTACCACGCCGTGCGCCATCTGCGCGCCGCCGGCATGCGGGCCGACTATCTGGCGATCGGGCGCAGTCCGCATTGGGACCGCGCAGATTACAACCTTGTCCCGTCGCCATATTCGCCGGTTCGCGTCTTGCAGGAATTCCGCATGTTCTGGCGCGTGGTCGCGCGATACGAAACGGTGCATGCGCATTTCATGTACACGCTGTCGCAGGAAGGCTGGGAGCTGCCGATCCTGAAGCGCCTGGGGCGTCGTCTCGTGGTCCATTTCCGCGGCTGCGAGGCGCGCGACCGCGACCGCAACATGGCGCTCCATCCCGATGTCAGCATCTGTCAGGACTGCGATCATCGGCCGCCGATCTGCCAGCTTCCGCAATCGGCGCGGCGGCGCGAATGGGCGCGGCGCTACGCGGACGCCGTTCTGGTGACGACGCCCGACATGAAGGACTTCAACCCGGACGCGATCCACTTCCCGTTCTTCGCGCCCGATAATCCGCCGCCGGGTGAGCGGCAAAAGGCGCCGGACAGCGCGTTCAGGATCGTCCACGTTACCAATCAGCCCGGCATCGAGGGCACGCGGCATATCGAGCGGGCGATCGACAGTCTCCGGCGGAAAGGCTGGCCGGTCCGCTTCACGTGGATTCACGGCCGCCCCCATGACGAGGTGATTCGCGCGCTAGCGGATGCGGACCTTGCGATCGGGAAGATGAAGATGGGCTATTACGCCAACGCCCAGATCGAAAGCATGGCGATGGGTGTGCCGACCGTGACCTTCGTGCGGGAAGATCTCATGACCGACGAGCTGCGCGAGTCCGGATTCATTTTCGCGACGCTCGCCACCCTGGAAAGCACAATCGAGCATTATCTGAGCCACCCGGACGAGCTCGCGGCGAAGCGGGCCAGGGCGCGCTCATCGATCCTCGCTCTGCACGACAACACGGTTTTGTCCCGCCGCCTTGCAGGCGTGTACGCGGAACTCCATGGCCGGGCATGACGGCGCTCGCTGTCTCGCGCGTGCCTGGCCCGTCGCGGCGGCTCGTCCTGTTCGGGGACCCGGTCGGCCTGCCGCAAATGCTGCGCGTGGCGCAGGGGGTGGAGGTCGCCGCTCTGGTCGGCGCCGCGATCCGGCCGGCGCAGCACGCCGAGATCGCCGCGTTGGCGGACCGGATCGGCGCTCCGTTTCTGGTTCAGCCGCGGCGCTCCGATGCCGGTTACGGCGCCTTCGTCGAGCGGATATCGCGGCTCACGCCCGATCTCATCTTCGTGAATTCGTACTCGATGATTCTTGCGCCGGACGTCCTCGCCATTCCGCGCCACGGCGCGGTCAACGTGCACGGCGCCATGCTTCCGGCCTATCGTGGCGCCAATCCGATCGAGTGGACGCTGATCAACGGCGAGCGGAGCACCGGCGTCACCGTCCATATGATGGACGCCGGCATCGACACGGGGCCGATCGTCGCGCAGAAACCCGTGCCGATTCTGTTCGAGGATACCTGGCTCGACGTGCGGCGGCGCGTCCAGGCCGCCACCGAGGCGCTGCTGGCCGAGGCCTTTCCCGCCATACTCGCCGGCGACGCGTCCGCGACCGCGCAGGACGAAGGCAGCGGCCGCCACTGGCCCCGCCGCCGGCCGGTTGACGGGGATTTCAGCTGGGCCATGCCGGCGATCGACATCTACAATCTTGTCCGAGCCCTGGTGGCGCCCCACGCCGGCGCGAACGCCGAAGGTACGCCGATTACGTCATGGCAGTCCCTGCCGGCGGTCGTGTGGCAGAAGTTCGCGGCCGGGGCCGGGACGACCTGGTCGCGCGGCCGCTGGCGCCTTGTGCCGCTTCGTCCACCCGCAGCGGGCGACCGTCGCCGCGCGAACGGTGCGCTGGCAATCGACATCCATGCCGGCGGCGTCCCGGTCGCGACGTGCAGCATCACCGGGATTTCCGACCCGTCGATGCCTTTGCGGGCCGAGCTCACGCGGGCACCGCGCGCCCGTCTGCCCCGGAGTCATCGTTTGGAGCTGGAGCTGCTGATCGCCCGCTTCTCCGTCGCGGAATTGAAGCGCGATGTCGCGTTCGGATGAGCCGTTGCGATGATTGTCGCGATCCACCAGCCGAACTTCCTGCCCTGGCTCGGGTGGTTCGACAAGCTCGCCCGCGCCGACGTGTTTGTGCTCCTCGACAATGTCGCGCTGCAGCGGACGGGGGGCGCCTATACGAACCGCGTCGAGATGCTCGTCTCCGGAAAGCGGGCCTGGCTCACCGTTCCCGTCGCTCGCGGCGCCGATGCGCGCGAGCGTATCAGCGAGGCACGGATCGTCGAGACGACCCCGTGGCGCCGCAAGATACGCCGCGCGATCGAGCAGAGCTATGCCCGCGCGCCATTCTTCGGCGAGATCATGCCCGCGCTCGATGCATTGTTCGAGCCAGGCGAAGATCGGCTGGCCGCCTTCAACATCGCCGGCATCCGGACGCTCGCACGGCTGACAGGGCTGAAGACAGAGAAGATGATCAAGGCGAGCGACCTCGCTGTCAGCGGTTCCGGAACCGATCTTCTCATCGCCATCGTCCGGGCGGCCGGCGGCGACATATATCTTTGCGGCGGCGGCGCCGGCGGGTATCAGGATGACGCGAAATTCACGGAGGCGGGGGTGGGCCTGCAATATCAGGAATTCCATCATCCCACGTATCCCCAGATCAACGCAGGAGCGTTCGTGCCCGGACTGTCGATCGTCGATGCGCTGATGAATTGCGGCGGCCCAGGCACCGCGCGCCTCCTCGGCGCTGGACCTGCCGTGGCGCGAGGGGACTGAATGGCCCGGATCCTGCTGACGGGAGCCACCGGTTTCCTCGGGGCGCGTCTTGCGGCGCGGCTGGCGGCGGACCACGAGATATGGGCGCTGGCGCGTCGCGCGCCGGCCGAGGCGGACAACCGATGCCGCTGGCTGGTTCAGGATCTCGCGGCCGAAACCTGGCGCGTCGAGCTGCCGGACCGGATCGACGCCGTGATTCACCTTGCGCAGTCGCCGAACTATCGCGATTTCCCGGCGGCCGCAGCCGAAATATTCGCGGTGGGCGCGACGACGACTTTGCGGCTCGCCGACTGGGCGGCGCGCTCGGGCGCCAGCCGGTTCATCCTTGCGTCGACCGGAGGACTTTACGGCTCGAGCGACGAGCCGGTGCGAGAGGGCGATGGGCTCGCCGAGGAACGCGGCCCGCTCGGCTTCTACTTTGCCACGAAGCGCGCGAGCGAATTGATCGCCGCGCAGTATGCAACGCGCATGTGCACGTTCATTCTGCGGTTCTTCTTCATCTACGGCTCGGGACAACCAGGGCAGATGCTGATGCCGCGACTTGTCGCCTCGGTCCGTGAGGGGCACCCGATCAATCTGCAAGGCGACGACGGAATCCTCATAAATCCGATTCACGTGGACGATGCGGTACTGGCGGTCGCGCAGTGCCTCGATGTGACGCAGGGCGATACGATCAACGTCGCCGGTCCGGAGGCAGTGTCCTTGCGATATATTGCCGAGCGCATGGGCGTCGAGCTGGGACAGAAGCCGAAGTTCTCCATCGATGCCGCCGCGAGGCCGCGTCATCTCGTTGCCGATACCGCCCGTATGCGGGCGCTGCTCGGTCCGCCCACGATCAAGGTGGCCGACGGCGTGCGCGAACTGTGCGGCAGCGTTACGAAGAGCCGCTTGCGGACATGAGCGACGTACCGTTCACCCACGAGCATTACCGCTTCCTGATTCGCTCCGGCCACGAGGCGGGTTATCGCTTCGCCACGTTCGACGAGCTCGAGCGCCTGCGCAGCGAGAATGCGCTCGCGTGCATCCTTCGGCACGACTGCGACAACGATCTGGTCGCGGCCAGGGATCTCGCGCGGATCGAGGCGGAGCTCGGGGTGAGAGCCACGTATTTCGTGATGACCCGCTCCGCGCTTTACAATCTTCTGGCACCGCCGGTTTCCGCGCTGGTGCGCGAGATCGTCGCGCTCGGGCATCGGCTCGGCCTGCATTTCGACGAGGCGCCATGCCGGGACCTGGGGCCGGAGGAGGTCGCCCACCGCGTGGACCGCGAGCGCGACCTGCTCGGCAACGAATTCGGGCAGCGGATCGACATTGTGTCGTTCCACCAGCCGTCGCCGCGCGTGCTTGCCAACGAGATCCGCCTGAAATGCCGCAACACCTACGATCGTCGTGACATGAACGGGCTACACTACATATCGGACAGCAATCTGCGCTTCCGCGGCGAATCGCCGGTCGAGTGCTTCCGCCGGCGCGAGCATCGGCTTTTGCACTTGCTGCTGCATCCGGAATGGTGGACGCCGGAACCGATGCCGCTGGACCGCAAGTGGGACCGGATGATGGTCCACAATGTCGAGCTGATGCAGGACAGTCTGCTGGCCCGGGAAGATACCTTCGCCCAGCGCCGGGTCGTGTCTATCTCCAGTCCGGAAAGCGGCAATGAGTAAGCTTCCTGCGCAACTCCTCCGCAAGCTGTCGCGCCTGCGGCGTGAGCAGGCGGTCTATCTCGGACCGTTCGCACTCGCACGGACCGCCTTCTACAAGCATGTGTTGGCGCGCATGCGGCGCGCCGAGAATCACCTGCGTCGCGGCGAGACGCTGCTGCATTCGCCTCCGGAAGCGGTGGTGGATACGGCGCCGCGCAGCGTCGTGTTCCTGCATAATGCCTATTACAACTTCTTCTACCTTGCGCGCGCGCTGCGCGCGCGGGGATGGGACGCGGTATCGGTGAGCATTGAGCCGCCCGACGGAATTCACGCGCCGTATTATCATGGCGAGGATATCAATCTCTTCGACAAGGACCCGGCGCGGTTTGCCAATAACATATCGAAGTTCTTCCGGCTGGTTCCCCAGCGTTTCCGCATGGTCCATTTCTACGGGCGCGGCCACATGTCGTTCTTCCCCGCCCTGTTCGATCATTCCAGCGACTACGGCGTGATTCCAACGGATTTCATTCAGCTTCGCCAGCATGGTGTAAGGGTCGGCTATACCGTTTCCGGCTGCCTGGACGGCGTCGCGCAGACAAGCGTGCATGGCTGGAGCGGCGGCGCATGCGACAAGTGCGTTTGGCAACACAGCCCGACGATCTGCTCGGACCGGGGCAATCTCGCCTGGGGACACAAGCTTGCCATGTTCTGCGACCTGATCGCGACAGAGACCTTCCCGGCCCTGGATTACCAAAGCGGCTCGCTGTGCTATAGGGAGCCGCTCACGTCGGCACTTGATCCAGACTTCTGGCGCCCGGATCTGGATATTCCGGATAAGTACAGATTGCAGCGTGAGCCCGGGCAGCTAATCGTTTATCATGCCGTCGGCAACTTCAATGCGCGCGCGGTGAACGGTCGTAATCTCAAGGGGACCGGGGCGGTCGTGGCAGCGGTGGAAAGACTCCGCGCCGAGGGCGTCAACGTCCGCCTTGAATTCGTTTCGGACATGCCGAACAGGGATGTCCGGTTCATCCAGGCCCAGGCAGACGTCATCGTTGATCAACTCAATTACGGTCGCTACGGTGCCACCGCTCGCGAGGGCATGATGCTCGGCAAGCCGACGATTTGTTTCATCCGGAAAGACGAGCCCGCCGCCGGCGATCATCTCGAGTCGCTGCGCGAGTGTCCTCTGATCTCAGCGAATGAGGGAACGGTCTACGCGGAACTCAAGAAGCTTCTCGCCGACGAGAAGCGGCGTCGTGCGATCGGCCGCGCAAGCCGCGAGTTTGCCGTCAAATGGCACTCGGCCGATGCGTGCGCGGAGCGATTCGAGCGGGTTTACGACAGATTGATGGCCGGCGAGAACGTGCTGGCGAGTGTGGCATGACGACGTCCGGCACGAGCGCGGCTCTGACGCACAATGCGGAGTTCTGGGACGAACTCTGCGGGACGACACTGGCGCGAAGCATCGGAGTGACGGACTCATCGCCGGAATCGCTGCGGCGCTTCGATGCGTGGTATTTCGATTTCTATCCTTATCTGGAGCGGCATATCCCGTTCTCGGCGCTTGCCGGCAAGCGCGTGCTTGAGGTCGGCTTGGGTTACGGGTCGGTCGCCCAGCGGCTGGCCGAGCGCGGCGCGTTGTACCAGGGCCTCGACATCTCGCCGGGGCCCGCGGCCATGGTCAATCATCGCCTCCGGCAGATGGGGCTTGAGGGCAGCGCCCGCGTTGGCGACGTCCTGTCCTGCCCGTTTGACGACGCCTCGTTTGACTACGTCGTTGCGATAGGCTGCTATCACCATACCGGCAACCTGCAGCGGGCAATCCAGGAGACATGGCGCGTGCTGAGGCCGGGCGGCGGCGCGATGATCATGGTCTACAACGCATATTCCTATCGGCGCTGGATCCGTTGGCCGGGGCCGACGCTATCGTATTTCCTGTGGGACAAGTTCGGCATCGGGCATGCCCCCAGGCCGGGCGAGAGGGAGCGCGCCGCCTACGATGCCGACTCGAAGGGGCGGGCAGCCCCAGAGACCGTCTTTGTTTCAGCCGCGCATATGCGGCGCATGGCCGCCGATTGGAGATCCGTCGAGATCCGCCGCGAGAATATCGGGGGAGAACTCGTCCTGTCCCTGATCGATAGAAATCGCCTCTTGAAAAGCCTCGGGCCGCGGGTCGGGCTCGATCTTTACTGCCGGATGGTCAAGTGAACAAGCCAAACGGTGCCGCAGGGCCGTTGAACGTCCTTCTGCTCTGCGATTACCAGACCAACATTGCCGCGACCGTCGCCGATCACATCCGATCGCTCGAGCGCTTGTCCGCAAATCGGGTGTATCGACTGTCGATGCTGGGCAACATCCCGCGGTCCCTGGAGTTGTCCAGGTTCGATGTGCTGATCGTCCATTACACGCTCGTCGCATGCATGGACTTCTACCTGTCGCGCGAGGCCCGCGAGCGGATTGCGAGTTTCAAGGGGTTGAAGGCGCTTTTCATCCAGGACGAGTACCGGCATGTCAACGCTTCCATCGCGGCCATGCGCGAACTGGGGATTCATATCCTCTTCACGTGCGTGCCGGAGCACGAAATCGAGCAGGTATATCCCGCGGCGGCGCTGCCGGGAGTCCAAAAGGTCAATGTCCTGACCGGCTATGTGCCGGTCGGACTGGCAGACCGCGAAGCCCCGCCGACCGAATCGCGCCCGATCGATGTCGGCTATCGCGGCCGCAAGGTGCCAGCGTGGCTCGGCGAGCTCGGGCAGGAGAAATGGCGGATCGGGCTGAAATTCGCCGAGGACGCAGCCCGCTACGGCATTGTCTGCGATATCTCCTACCGTGAGGAGGACAGACTGTACGGCGACGCATGGACCCGGTTCCTGTGTCGCTGCAAGGCCGTTCTCGGCGTAGAGAGCGGCGCAAGCGTGTTCGACTTTACCGGGGACATACAGCGCAACGTCGACCGCCATGTCGCGCGCGACCCGACCGCCACGTTCGACACGCTTCGCGATCTCTATTTCCCTGATGCTGAGGGCAAGATCTCTCTGGCCCAGATATCCCCACGCTCATTCGAGTCCGCGGCGCTGCGAACGCTGATGATCCTCTATGAGGGAAGATACTCCGACATCCTGGTCCCCTGGCGCCATTACGTCCCCTTGAAGAAGGACCATTCGAACATGGACGAAGTGATCGCCGTGCTGAGAGACCCAGCGCGGTGCCGCGAGATCACCGAATGCGCCTATCGCGAGGTGGCCCTCGACCCGAGGAACTCGTTTCGTGCCTTTGTACAGAAGGTCGACGCGGCCCTCCTGGAGGCGTGGCGGCCCGAGATGCGTGCAGCCAAGCAATGCTATTCGGTGCACCGGTTTCGCTGGGTCGCAGCCATGAACCCGACGACGTTGAAGCGCCGCGCCTATCGCCAGGTTGCCAGCAAGATGCACTGGCTGATTTACGGCGCCGCCCTGGGATGGATGAGCCCGGCGATGCGCGACCGCATCCAGCCGCATGTGAGGCGTGTGTACGAAGGATTCGCCAGCCGCCTGTCCGGCCAGCGCGCACGCTAGATCTCGACGGTAATGCCAAAAAAAATGCCTCGATCTTTGGTTGCCCGTGCAGTATAGCGACTCGCTCTTAGATGAGCCCGGGACGGCAACGGCTGGAAGAAGCACGTAACTCATGTGCGGCATAGCGGGTATTGCCAGTCTGCGCGGAGCGAAGATCAGCGCCCTGCGCCACAAGCTTGGCATCATGGACGAGCTCATCGCGCATCGCGGGCCGGACGGCCACGGCGCGTGGACGGCCGAGCGCCAGAATGTCGGCCTTGCGCACCGCCGGCTCAGTATCATCGACCTGTCCGATGCGGCGGCACAGCCGATGGCCGGCGCGAACGGCGCTGTGATCACCTATAACGGCGAGATTTACAACTATGTCGAACTCCGCGAGGCGCTGGCCGCGCATTGGGAGTTCCGCACCAACTCCGACACCGAGACGATCCTCGCAAGCTATGCCCGGCACGGCGCGGATTGCGTGGACCATCTGCGCGGCATGTTCGCGTTCGCGATCTGGGACGGCCAGCGCCTGTTCTGCGCGCGCGACCGGTTCGGCATAAAGCCGTTCTACTACGCCGTGATCGGCGACATGTTCCTGTTCGCCTCCGAGGCGAAGGCGCTGCTGCCGTTCCTTGACGACATCGAGACCGACGCCGCCGCGCTGGCCGAGTACCTGACCTTCCAGTACACGATCGGCGAGCACACGCTGTTCAAGGGCATCAGGCAGCTCCTGCCCGGCCATGCGCTGTCACTCGAGGGCGGACAGGTGAAGGTCTGGCGCTACTGGGACGTCGCATACGATATTGACTACGACCACAACGCCCGATACTTCCAGAACCGCCTGACCGAGCTGGTGCACGATTCGCTGCGCCTGCACCTCCGCAGCGACGTGCCGGTCGGCAGCTATGTCTCCGGCGGCATCGATTCGAGCCTCGTGGCGATTCTCGCGGCGCAGGTCGATCCGGCGAACCGGCACGCCTTCCATGGCAAGTTCACCGAATTCCCGGGCTATGACGAGAGCAGCTATGCCGGCCTCGCCGCCGAGCGGGCCGGCAGCACGCTCCATGTCATCGACATCAAGGCGCGGCACTTCCGCGATCACATCCGCGACGTGCTTTATCACCTCGACTTCCCGGTCGCAGGCCCCGGCTCGTTTCCGCAATACATGGTCTCGCAGCTCGCCAGCAGGCACCTCAAGGTCGTGCTCGGCGGCCAGGGCGGCGACGAGGTGTTCGGCGGCTATGCCCGCTATCTGCTCGCGTATTTCGAGCAGTGCATCAAGGCGGCCCTGGACGGGAACTACCAGAACGGCAATTTCGTCGTGACGATCGAGTCGATCGTGCCGAATCTGGGGCTGCTGCGCGAATACAAGCCGCTTATGAAGGAATTCTGGCGGGAGGGCCTGTTCGGCGCCCTAGACGAACGCTATTTCCGTCTGATCGACCGTTCGACCGACATGGTGGATGAGATTGACTGGACCGCGCTCGACAAGGCGCGCGTGTTCGACGATTTCCGCGCGATCTTCAACAACCAGCGCAATGTCCGCAAGGAAGCCTATTTCGACAGCATGACGCATTTCGATTTCAAATGCCTGCTTCCGGCGCTGCTGCACGTCGAGGACCGCATGAGCATGGCGCACGGGCTCGAGAGCCGCGTGCCGCTGCTCGACCATCCGCTGATCGAGTTCGCAGCGACCGTGCCCGCCGACGTCAAGTTCCAGGGCGGCAACATGAAGCATCTGCTGAAGACGGCCTTCGCCGACACGCTTCCGGCGCCCGTTCTCAATCGCCGCGACAAGATGGGCTTTCCGGTGCCGCTCAAGGAATGGTTCGCCGGCGAGCTGCACGACATGGCGCAGGACGTCTTCCGCACGATCAAGAGCAGGCACCGGCCATACATCAATGCGGATGCGGTGCTCGCCAATTTCGAGAGCGTAGGCCGGTTCTCGCGCAAGACCTGGGGGCTGCTCAGCCTCGAGCTGTGGCACCAGCGGTTTCACGACCGCGCCGCCGAGTATCGGCATCGGGCCGCGGCCGCCTAGGGCTCCTTTCATCTGACAAGGACGGCACAGAAATGAGAGTCTTCGTGACCGGCGGCTCCGGCCTGGTCGGCTCGACCATCATCGATATCCTGCTGGCGCGCGGCGACGACATCGTCGCGATCGACAATTTCGCAACCGGCCGGCGCGACAATCTGAAGCCGCACCCGCGGCTGCGGCTGGTCGAGGACACGATCGTCGACGCGAAGGTCGTGAGCGGCCTCATCGCGGATTTCCGGCCCGATGTGGTGATTCATACGGCTGCCTCCTACAAGGATCCCGACAACTGGGAAGCCGATACGCTGACCAACTGCGTCGGCGGCGCCAACATCGCGAAGGCATGCAAGGACCAGAAGGTCGGCCGCCTCATCTACTTCCAGACCGCGCTCTGCTACGGAACCAGGCCGCTCGAGCAGCCGATCACGCTCGACCATCCGATCAATCCGGCCAACAGCAGCTACGCCATCTCAAAGACGACGGCGGAGCAGTACATCCAGTACAGCGGCGTCGATTACGTGACGTTCCGGCTGGCCAATGTCGTCGGCCCGCGCAACGTAAGCGGACCGCTGCCCATCTTCTTCCAGCGCCTGTCCGAGGGGAAGAAGTGCTTCGTCACGACCGCACGGCGCGATTTCGTGTTCGTCCAGGATCTCGCCAGAACGGTCGTGCGCGCGGTCAGCGGAGAGGGGCGGGGCACGTATCACTTCTCGTCCGGCAAGGACGTCGCCATCAAGGAACTCTACGACGCGGTCGTGCGGGCGATGCGGCTCAACGAGTATCCCGAACCGGAGATCCGTCCGCTCGGCCCCGACGATGCGCCGTCGATCCTCCTCGACCCGTCGCGCACCTTCAAGGATTTCGGTCAGATCCGGTTCACGCCGCTCGAGGAGATTGTGGAGAAGACCGTCGCCTACTACCGCGAATTCGGGGTTCAGGGCGGATATACGCATCTGAAGATCGACAAGTGAAACTTCTGATTACCGGCGGCGCCGGCTGTCTGGGCTCGAACCTGATCGAGCGCTATCTGCCGCAAGGCAACGAGATCCTGGTCATCGACAATTTCGCGACCGGCCGGCGCGAGGTCGTGCCGACGGTGCCCGGCCTGACGGTGGTCGAGGGTACCGTTGCCGACGAGGCGGCGGTCCGTCATGCCTTCGAGTCGTTCGCGCCGACCCACGTCATCCATAGCGCCGCCGCCTATAAGGATCCGGCGAACTGGCGCGAGGACACGGCGACCAACGTGATCGGCACGATCAACGTCGTCGAGGCGGCGAAGCGTGCCGGCGTGAAGCGCTTCGTCAATTTCCAGACCGCGCTGTGCTACGGCCGGCCGGAACGCGTGCCGATTCCCGTCGATCACCCGACCCGGCCGATCACGAGCTACGGCATCTCCAAGACCGCCGGCGAGCACTATGTAACGCTCAGCGGCCTGCCCTACGTCTCGCTGCGGCTCGCCAATATCGCGGGCCCGCGCCTCGCGATCGGCCCGATTCCGACCTTCTACAAGCGGCTCAAGGCCGGCCAGAAGTGCTTCTGCACCGATGCGGTCCGCGATTTCCTCGATATGAGCGACTTCTTCGCGATCATGGATCTGGTCCTGCGCGACGATGCGCCGAGCGGCGTGTTCAACGTCTCGACCGGGGTCGGCGCCAGCATCAAGGACGTGTTCGACGAAGTGGCCGGCTATCTCGGAGTCGAGCTCCGCGAGCCGGTGCCGGTGGTGGCCCCCGGGGCCGACGACGTTCCGGCTGTCGTGCTCGACCCGTCCCGGACGCGCGCGGCCCTCGGATGGGAGGCGAAGGTCGGCTTCGCCGAGACGATCCGGCGCATGCTGCAGTGGTACGACGCGCACGGCGTCAGCGAGATCTACAGCCATCTCGCCGTGCCCGCGGCCGCGGGCCGGTAATCCGCCATGCCGGCGCGCGGCGTCAGGAACGTGGAGGTGCGGGCATTCTGGGAAGCCAACCCGGTCGCTGCCGCCGGCATCCCGGCCGAGCCGGGGAGCGCTGCCTTCTTCGCGCGGTTCGACGCCCTGCGCGAGGCTCCGGATTGCGAGCCGTGGGACTTCTCCAACCGCATTCATGGCTACACATGGTCGGCCGGAAAGCGGGTCCTGGACGTCGGATGCGGCAACGGCTATGTGCTTGCGCAGTATGCGCGCCACGGTGCGACGGTGCACGGCATCGATCTGACCGAAACCGCGCTGACGCTGAGCCGGGAGCGTTTCCGGCTCGCGGGCCTGACAGGCGACTTCCGGCGCACGGACGGCGACACGATCCCGTATCCGGACGCCTCCTTCGACATCGCCTGCTCGATGGGTGTTCTGCACCACATCGAGAACCCGCGGCCAATGCTCGACGAGATGTACCGCGTGCTGCGTCCCGGCGGCGAGATCATCCTGATGATGTACCACCGCCACAGCTGGAAGCAGCTCGTCGTCCATCCGCTGAAGCGTCTCCTCGATCCGCGCTATCGCGGCAAGACGCTGGCCGAAGTCCTCAACATGAATGACGGTCCGGACTGTCCGCTGGCGATGGTCTACTCGAAGTCCGAGCTGCGTCAGCTTCTGCGCCGGTTCACCGACTTGCGATTCGACTGCAACCAGCTGAGCTGGCGACAGCTCTTTCTGGTGCCGCGACTCGGCGACGCGCTCTCCGCTATTCTGCCGAGCTGCAGCGAAAGCATCTTCGCGCGCCATCTCGGCTGGAACCTGTATGCGCGCGCGCGAAAGCCCGTGGATGGACTAGTGACATGATCAGTTTCGCGAACTCGAAAATCCTCGTCGCCGGCGGTGCCGGATTCGTCGGCAGCAATCTGTGCCATGCACTGCTCGTACAGAACCCCAAGCAGATCGTCATCGTCGACAACCTGCTGTCTTCGGACATCAGCAATGTTCCCGACCATCCGTCCGTCAGGTTCGTGGAGGGCTCGATCGCGGATGACTCGATCCTTGCCTCGCTGCCGGCCGATTTCGACTTCGTCTTCGCGATCTATTGCCTGCACGGCAATCAGTCGTCGATCGCCGATCCGTTCCTCGATCATGCCAACAACACGCTTCCCAGCCTGAAGCTGTTCGACTGGCTCAAGGACAAGCCCGTCAAGAAGGTGGTTTACGCCGCGGCGGGATGCGCGGTTGCCGAAAAGACCTATGGCGAGGCCGAGGCGACGCCGGAGGACGCACCGGTGTCGCTGTTCCACGACAGCCCGTATTCGATCTCCAAGCTGGTCGGCGAGTTCTACGGCAACTACTACTTCACGCGCTACAACCTGCCCTTCGTCAAGGCGCGCTTCCAGAACGTCTACGGCCCGCGCGAGATCCTCGGCGCCGGGCGCTGGCGCGGCACGCCGCACACGGTCTGGCGCAACGTGACGCCGACCTTCATCTGGAAGTCGCTGGCGCGCGAGGCGCTGCCGCTCGACAACGCCGGCAACACCAGCCGCGACTTCATCTTCGTCGAGGATCTCGTCGAGGGCCTGATGCGCTGCGCGCTCAGGGGCGAGCCGGGCGAGGTCTACAATCTCGCCTCCGGCGTCGAGACGACCATCCGCGAGCTCGCCGAGACCATCAACGCGCTCACCGGCAATCCGACGCCGGTCGACCTGCGGCCCGCGCGCGACTGGGACCGCTCCGGCCGGCGCTTCGGCGCGACCGAGAAGTCGAAGCGCACGATCGGCTTCGAAGCGAAGACGAAGCTGCGCGACGGCCTCGAGAAGACGATCGCCTGGACGCGCGCCAACGAGGCGCTGATCCGCCGCTGCATGGCGCAGCACGACCGGCACATGCGGGCCCTCGCCAAGGCGGGATGAGCGCGACGATCCTCACCGTCGTCGGCGCGCGGCCCCAGCTCGTCAAGGCCGCCGCCGTCAGCCGCGCGCTCGCCGCGACGCCGGGCCTGCAAGAGCGCCTCGTCCACACCGGTCAGCATTTCGACGCCGGCATGTCGGACGTCTTTTTCGCCGAGCTCGGCATTCCCGAGCCGGCGCACAATCTCGGCATCCATGGCGGCGGCCATGGCGAGATGACCGGCCGGATGCTGATCGCCCTCGAAGACGTGATGAAGGCCGAGCGGCCCGACGGCGTGCTCGTGTACGGCGACACCAACTCGACGCTCGCCGGAGCCCTCGCCGCGGCGAAGCTCAACATTCCGGTCGCTCACGTAGAGGCCGGCATGCGCTCGTTCAACCGCCGCATGCCCGAGGAGATCAACCGCATCGCCGCCGACCGGCTCAGCGAGCTGCTGTTCTGTTCGACCCGGACGGCCGCCGAGAATCTCCGGAACGAGGGCATTATCGCCGGCGTGCATATGGTCGGCGACGTCATGTACGATGTTACGCTCCACGCCGCGGCAAAGGCCGAGGCGCGGTCGCGGATCCTCGAGCAGCTCGGCCTGCGGCCGAAGGCCTATTTCCTCGCGACCGTCCATCGCGCGGAGAACACCGACGATCCGAAAGCGCTCGCCGCCGTCATCGCGTATCTGCGCGATCGCACGCGCGAGCATCCGGTGGTGCTGCCGCTGCATCCGCGCACCCGTGGTGCCGCCGAGCGCGCCGGCCTTGCGCTCGACGGGCTGATGCTGATCGAGCCCGTCGGCTTCCTCGACATGCATCGTCTTCTCGCCGGGGCGGCAGGGGTGTTCACCGATTCCGGCGGCGTGCAGAAGGAAGCCTATTTCCACCGGGTTCCGTGCGTCACCCTGCGCAGCGAGACCGAATGGGTGGAGACCGTCGCCGCCGGCTGGAACCGGCTGTGGCGCGGGCCGGACTATGCGCCGCGCCGCGACATCCCGGACTACGGCGACGGCCGCACCGCCGAGGCGATCGCTGCCATTCTCGCGAATCGCTTCGCCGTCTCGCGCTCGGCCGCGTGAGAACCCTTCTCCTTACGCTCGAGTATCCGAGCCGCGCCTCGTATTACGACGACTGGCGCGACGCCTTCGTGCGCTCGCGGCACTTCGACGTCACTGTCTGCAACATCTTCGACCGCGCCGCGTCTGCCGAGATGCGCAGCACGATCGGCGAGTACGAGCTGATCGTCGTGCTTCACGCCTGCACCGCGGACTCGTTGCTCTATGTCGAGCCGCTGGCGCCGGCGCTGCAGGCGCGCCGCGGCAGGCTGCTCTGCTTCATCGGCAACGAGCTCAACCTGCCCTGGGCGCCGCTCGGCGCCAAGATCGCCTGGCTTCAGCGCGTCCGCCCCGACATCATCGCGACCCAGCTCCTCGCCGAGGCCGGGGAATGGCTGTACGCCGAGGTCGGTGCGCGCGTGATTTCGCTGCCCCACGCCCTCAATCCCGAGGCGTTCCAGGCGCACACGCCGCAGCGCGTGCGCCCGGTCGATATCGGTGCGCGCTCGTTCCGCTATCTCGCCTATCTCGGCGACGACGACCGCAACCGCATCTACGACTACTTCGCGGCCAACCCGTTCGAGCCGAAGCTCGTGCTCGACTTCAGCACCGAGCAGCGCTTCGACCGCGCCGGCTGGGCCGCCTTCCTCGACCGCTGCAAGGCGACGATCGCGACCGAGGCCGGCTCGTGGTTCCTCGAGCGCGACGACGCGACGGTGCTGGCGATCCGCGACTACATCGCGCGCTCCTCCAGCGGCTTCATCATTCGCGCCGACTCGCCGCTGCGCGGGCTGGCGCACCGCATGCCGTACCGGCTGAAGCAGCTTCTCCGTCACTTGATGCGCCGCGGACCGGTCCGCCACGAGGCGCTCACCGCCGAGGACATCGATTTCGCCGAAGTCCAAAGCCGGTTCTTCGATCGCCGGTCGCGCGCGCCGGTCTACGCGAAGTGCATCTCGTCGCGCCATTTCGATGCCGTGGGCACGAAGACCGTGCAGATCATGTTCCCGGGCCGCTACAACGACATCCTCGAGGCCGACCGGCATTACATCGCGCTCGAGCCGGACTTCTCCAACATCGATGCGTGCATGGCGCGCTTCCGCGACCCCGCCGAGCGCGAGCGGATCACCGCGGCCGCCCACGCGCATATCATGGCCGGACATACCTACCCGCACCGGCTCGACCGGCTCGCCGCCGCCCTGGCCTGACGCGCCTCGCCGCCCCGGCCGGCGGGCCCGTTGCGGGTGTTTCATCCATTTCGACCGTTCGCGCCGTTCCGCCGTTTCCGCGGTTGCCGGCCCGCCGCCCGGCCGAGCCCCCGCCGGACCGTAAGTCTTTGATCTGCAAAACTCTCGCGAGTGCTTCATCGCTTCACGACATTCTGCAGTTTTCACCTCCTCTCGTTCTTCCCTGACAGCCTCCCGCCGGGCCTCGCCCGCGGAGCCACCGCAATAGGGCCTCCGGTCGAGTCCGGAGGACGACGGTCCTGGAAGGGTCGGATGAAATGAAACGCCCGCCGGTCGAAGGACCGAGCGGGCGTTTTTGTCCGGCCCGACTCAAGCACGGGACCGATCGGCGGGAAAGGCGCTTTCTGGTTAACAACTGTTAAGGGTCGGATTTGATTAGGTAAATCAACCGCTGGTTTAAAGAAGTTTTCACCATGATTGTCTCAAATGCCAGCGATCGGCCGAGGGCGACGCGCTGCCGGCGCGCTGCTGTCGGTCGGCACGTGTTACCGGCCGCCGGCAGCTTTTGCCGCTTCAGGACCCGACCGCGAATTCGCCATGGCTTTGAACTTGTTCCATCTTTCGAGACCGAACGCGCGGCACATCGTTTGCTCCGGTCAGGCAGGGTACCGCCCCGCAACAGCGAAGAACACGCGTGCCTGCCATGCCTAAGACGCCCCGCCCGGCCACCACCCTCCAGGGCTTCGATCTCGTCACCGGCGGCGCAGGCTTCATCGGCAGCCATCTGGTCGATGCGCTGGTCACGCGGGGCCGCAAGGTCCGCGCCCTCGACAATCTGAGCGTCGGCCGCGCCGCCAATCTCGCCCAGCACGAAGCCAACCCCGATGTCGAGCTGTGGACCGGCGACGTTGCGGACCAGGCGACGGTCGCACGCGCGATGGCCGGCGCCGAGCGCGTGTTCCATCTCGCGGCGCTCGCCGACATCGTGCCGTCGATCGAGAACCCGCACGGCTATTTCCGTGCCAATGTCGACGGCACGTTCGCCGTGCTGGAAGCGGCGCGTGCACACCGGATCAGGCGCCTGGTCTATGTCGCCTCTTCCTCCTGCTACGGCATTCCCGACGTCTATCCGACGCCGGAAACGGCGCCGGCGCGGCCGCAATATCCCTATGCCCTGACCAAGTGGCTGGGCGAGCAGCAGGTGCTGCACTGGGCCCAGGTCTACAAGCTGCCGGCCGTCTCGTTGCGCTTCTTCAACGTCTACGGCCCGCGCGCGCGCACCAGCGGCACCTACGGCGCCGTGTTCGGCGTGTTTCTCGCCCAACTCCTCGCCGGCAAGCCGCTCACCATCGTCGGCGACGGCAGCCAGACCCGCGACTTCACCTTCGTCAGCGACGCGGTCGACGCGCTCATCACGGCGGCGGAGAGCGACGCCGTCGGCGACATGTTCAATGTCGGCAGCGGCCGCACGGTCAGCGTCAATCATCTCGCCTCGCTGCTCAAGCCGCGCGAGATCGTCCATATCCCCAAGCGGCCGGGGGAGCCGGACTGCACCTTCGCCGACATCTCCAAGATCCGCAGCCGCCTGAACTGGCAGCCCAAGGTAGCGTTCGAGACGGGCGTGGAGATCATGCTCTCCAATCTCGACTACTGGCGCGACGCGCCGGTGTGGACGGCCGACAAGATCGCCGAGTCGACCAAGGCGTGGTTCGCCTACCTGACTCCGCAATCGCATGCCGCGGAGTAAGTCGATGCAGACGCGCAAGATAAAGCTGATCGAGACGATCGCCGAGCAGCCGGCCGTCGCGGCGCCGCCGCCCCGCGTCACGGCGCGCGACAAGGTATGTTCGCTCACCGAGCTGCAGGGCATCGTCGCGCAGTATCGTGCCACCGGCCAGCGCGTGGCGCTGTGCCACGGCGTGTTCGATCTGGTCCATCTCGGCCATGTGCGCCACCTCGAGGAGGCGCGCGGATTTGCCGACGTGCTGGTCGTGACCGTGACCGGCGACGCCTTCGTCAACAAGGGGCCGGGGCGTCCCGTCTTCGGCGAGTTTCAGCGCGCCGAAATGCTCGCGGCCCTCGGCTATGTCGACCATGTTGCGATCAATCACGCGCCCGACGCGGAATCGGCGATCCGCCTGCTGCAGCCCGACTTCTATGTGAAGGGCTCGGACTATACCGACCCCGGACAGGACGTGACCGGCAAGATCGCGGTCGAGCGTGCGGCAATCGAGGCGCATGGCGGAAAGCTGGTCTTCACCGACGACATCACGTTCAGCTCGTCCGAGCTGATCAGCCGCCATCTCGACGTCTTCGACACGGAGACCCGCGACTATCTCAACTCGGTGCGCACCGAGGGCGGCCTGCCGGCGATCATGGACCTGCTTGACCGGATCAAGGACTACCGCGTGCTGCTGGTCGGCGACGCGATCGTCGACGAGTATCACTACACCGCGCCGATGGGGAAATCGGCCAAGGAGAACATCATCGCGACGCGCTTCCACGATTCGGAGGCCTTCGCCGGCGGCGTCTTTGCCGCCGCCAATCATGTCGCCTCGTTCTGCAAGGAGGTCGAGGTCGTCACCTGGCTGGGCGCCCGCGACAGCCAGGAGGCGCTGATCCGCAAGGCGCTCAAGCCGAATGTCAGGCTGAACGCGATGCAGCGTCAGGCGGCGCCGACGACCCGCAAGGTGCGGTTCGTCGATCCCACCCATCTGCGCAAGCTGTTCGAGGTCTATTTCATCAACGACACGCCGCTCTCGCCCGACGAGCAGTCGACGTTCGACACGATGATAGCCAAGCGCGCGCGCGATTTCGATGTCGTCATCGTCACCGATTTCGGTCACGGCGCCATCGCCCGCTCCACCGTCAATGAGCTGACGCGCTCGGCGCCGTTCCTCGCCGTCAACGCCCAGACCAACAGTGCGAATATCGGCTTCAACCTGATCAGCAAGTATCCGCGCGCCGATTTCGTCTGCATCGACGCCCCCGAGGCGCGGCTCGCCACGGGCGAGAAGTTCAGCGAGCTGACCAGCGTCATCTCCGAGGACCTGCCGCGCCAGGTGGGCTGCTCCAAGATCATCATCACGGACGGCAAGCGCGGCTGCGTCGCCTATCACGAGGGCCGCCCGCCCAAGATCATTCCGGCGTTCGCCAAGTCGGTCGTCGACACGGTCGGCGCCGGCGACGCCTTTCTCGCCGTCACGGCGCCGCTGGTGCGCGCCGGCGCATCGATGAACCAGACCGGCTTCGTCGGCAACGTCGTCGGCGCGCTGAAGGTCGAGATCGTCGGCCACCGCAAGTCGGTGGAGAAAGTGCCGCTGGTGAAGGCGGTGACCGCGATTCTCAAATAAGGACAGCCGCTCCGTGATGCAGGCCCGCCTCAACAGCTATTTCGACACGCTCGGCCGCCTCCTGATGGCGACCGCATGCAGCGACAGGTCCGGACGGGCAATGTCGCTGGCCGACGCCTATGACTGGGCGATGCACGCGGCAGTCCGCACCCATGCACAGGGCAACAAGCTCATGTTCATCGGCAATGGCGGCAGTGCCGCCATCGCCAGCCACATGGCGACCGATTTCACCAAGAACGGCAATCTGCGGACCGTCGCCTTCAACGACGGTTCGATGCTGACCTGCCTCGGCAACGATCTCGGCTACGAGTCCGTCTTCGCCCGGCAGATCGAGATGCATGCCCGCATGGGCGATCTGCTGGTCGCGATCAGCAGCTCGGGCCGCTCGCCGAACATCCTGAAAGGGGTTGCTGCGGCGCGCGCCGCCGGCTGCGCGGTGATGACGCTCAGCGGCTTCAACGCCGACAACCCGCTGCGCCGGGCCGGCGACGTCAATCTCTGGATCAACAGCGGCGAATACGGGCTCGTCGAGATCGCGCATCTGGCGCTGTGCCACGCGGTGCTCGACATGGTCATGGGCTGGGGTGCGGCGACGCCGCGCGTCGCCGGCGGCCACGCCTGATCGCTCAACGAGGACGGAAGACATGAGTTCTGCTGCGAAGGGACGGGTCCTGGTCACGGGCGGAGCCGGCTATGTCGGCAGCATGCTGGTGCCGAAGCTGCTCAAGGCCGGCTACCCGGTCACCGTGCTCGACCTCTATCTCTACGGTGCGGACCTGTTCAAGGATCTGCGCGGGCCCGACCTGACCGAGGTCAAGGGCGACCTGCGCGACCCGGCGGCGGTCCAGCTCGCGGTCCATGGCTGCACGTCGGTCATCCATCTCGCCTGCATCTCCAACGACCCCTCCTTCGAGCTCGACCCCGATCTCGGCAGATCCATCAACTACGACTGCTTCAGACCGCTGGTGCGCGCGGCAAAGGACGCCGGCGTCAAGCGGTTCATCTACGCCTCGTCGTCGAGCGTCTACGGCGTGAAGAAGGAGCCGAACGTCACCGAGGATCTGCCGCTCGAGCCGCTGACCGACTATTCGAAGTTCAAGGCGATGTGCGAGGAGGTGCTGGAGCAGGAGCGGGCGCCCGGCTTCACCGCGCTGACGCTACGCCCGGCGACGGTGTGCGGCTATGCGCCGCGCCTGCGCCTCGACCTGACCGTCAACATCCTGACCAACCACGCCGTCAACAACGGAAGGATCACGGTGTTCGGCGGCAGCCAGCTGCGCCCGAACATCCACATCGAGGACATGACGGACCTCTATGTCGAGTGCCTGGAGCTGCCGGCGAAGCTGATCGACGGCAAGGTCTTCAATGCCGGCTACGAGAACCACTCGGTGATGGACATCGCCAAGACGGTCCAGAAGGTCGTCGACCCGAAGATCGACATCGTCGTCACGCCCACCAACGACAACCGCTCCTACCAGGTCTCGTCGGAGAAGATTCGCCGCGAGCTCGGCTTCGTGCCGAAGCGCAGCATCGACGACGCGGTCAAGGGGCTCAAGGCCGC
Source organism: Alphaproteobacteria bacterium (assembly GCA_041690495.1). Classification (GTDB taxonomy): domain Bacteria; phylum Pseudomonadota; class Alphaproteobacteria; order CACIAM-22H2; family CACIAM-22H2; genus DATAAP01. The sequence continues at coordinate 185,514 of JAWLHE010000001.1, forward strand.
CTTCGCGGCGGGCAAGATCCCGAACTCGATGTCCGATCCGATGTACTACAACATCAAGCGGATGCAGGAAGTCCGGCTGAAATGAGCACACCGGCTTCCAGCGGGTCTTCCGGCGAGCTGGCGGCGGTCGCGGCGCGGCTGCGCGGCGCCGTCATCGACATGTCGCACAAGGCGGGGACGCCGCATCTCGGCTCGTCGCTGTCCTGCGTCGACATCGTCACCGTCGCCTACTGGGATGCGCTGCGCATCGACCCGACCAGGCCCGACGCGCCGGGCCGCGACCGCTTCATCCTCAGCAAGGGCCATGCCGCGACGACGCTTTATGCGGCGCTCGCACACCGCGGATATTTCCGGCCGTCGCTGCTCGACACGTACAATCAGGACGGCAGCGCGCTGGCGGAGCATCCCGGGCCGAACTGCGTGCCCGGCGTCGAGGCCGCGACCGGCTCGCTCGGCCACGGCCTGCCGATCGCACTCGGCATGGCGCTCGCCGGGCGGCTGCAGTCGCGTCGCTACCGCGTCTATGTGCTGCTCAGCGACGGCGAATGCAACGAGGGCTCGGTGTGGGAGGCGGCAATGTTCGCTCCTGCGCAGAAGCTCGAGAACGTCTGCGTCATCGTCGACTACAACAAGTGGCAGGCGACCGGGCGCAGTGACGAGACGCTGGCGCTGGCGCCGCTCCGCGACAAATGGGCGGCGTTCGGCTGGGACGCGCACGAGGTGGACGGCCACGACATCGGCGCGCTGACGAAGCTGATGCGCAACGTGCCCAACGGCAGCGGCAGGCCCGTCGCGATCATCGCCCACACCGTCAAGGGGAAGGGCGTCTCGTTCATGGAAGACGACAACAACTGGCATTACCGCGTGCCGAACGAGAAGGAAGTTGCCGAAGCCAAGCGGCAGCTCGGCCTGGCATGAGAAACAATTTCGCCGACGAGATCACCCGCCTCGCCGAGGCCGACGAACGCGTCGTGCTGCTGTCGGGTGACATCGGCAACAAGCTGTTCGACGGCTTCAAGGCCAAGGCGCCGGACCGGTTCTTCAACTGCGGCGTCGCCGAGGCGAACATGATGGGCATGGCCGCGGGCCTCGCCATGAGCGGCCTGCGCCCGGTGGTCTACACGATCGCGCCGTTCACGACGACGCGCGTCATGGAGCAGATCCGCGTCGACGTCTGCTACCACGATGTCCCGGTGGTGATCGTCGGCGTCGGCTCGGGCCTCGGCTATGCCTCGCTCGGCGCCACACACCATTCCTGCGAGGACATGGCGATGCTGCGCGCGCTGCCCGGGATGAGCGTGCTGGCCCCCGCCGATCCGCTGGAGGTGCGCGGCGCGTTGCGCGCGGCGCTGGCGCATGGCGGTCCGTCGTACCTGCGCATCGGCAAGAAGGGCGAGCCGAACGTGCATCGCGCGGTGCCGGAAATAGAGATCGGCCGCAGCCTCGTCGTGCGCGACGGCGTCGACGTCTGCCTGCTCGCGCTGGGCGTGATGGTGCCGATCGCGATGGAAGCGGCGGACGCCCTGGCGCAACGCGGCATTTCCGCCCGCGTCGTCAGCGCGATCAGCGTCAAGCCGCTGGACAAGGGCCTTCTGAAAGAGTCGCTGGCGCGGTTCCCGCTGGTCGTCACGATCGAGGAGCACAGCTTGATCGGCGGCTACGGCGGCGCCGTCGCCGAGTGGTCGGTCGACAACGGTCCGTTCGCGGCCCGCCTGCTGCGCATGGGCACCGCCGACGCGTTTCCGCACGAGGCCGGCGAGACCGAGCACGCACGCGCGGCCAACGGCCTGTCCGCAGCGCATATCGCCGAACGGGTCATCAGGACGCTGCCGCCGCGGCAGGCGAAGAAAGCCGTGGGTCATCCGTGAAGACGACCGCCGCCATCCTGGTCGAGCTGGCGAAGCCGCTGGAACTGGTCGACCTGGAGATTCCCCCGCTGAAGCAGGGCCAGGTCCTGGTCGAGATCGCGTATAGCGGCATCTGCCACACCCAGATTTCCGAGGCGCGCGGTCATCGCGGGCCGGACTCTTTCCTGCCGCACTGCCTGGGCCACGAAGCAACGGGCACGGTGCGCGAAATCTCGCCCGGCGTGACCAAGGTGGCCGCTGGCGACCGCGTCGTGCTGTCCTGGCTCAAGGGCAGCGGCGCGAACGTGCCCGGCACGGTCTATGGCTGGAACGGCCGCACCGTGAACGCCGGCGGCGTCACCACGTTTCAGCGCCACGCCGTGGTCAGCGAGAACCGCCTGACCAGGCTGCCGCCCGGTCTCGATCCGGCCGAGGCCGTCATGCTCGGCTGCGCGCTGCCGACCGGCATGGGCGCCGTGATGAACACGGCGCGTGCCGAGCCGGGATCGAGCGTCGTGGTCATGGGGGCGGGCGGGATCGGACAATGCGCCATCCTTGCGGCCAGGGCGAGCGGCTGCGTGCCGATCATCGCCGTCGATCCCAACCCGATGAAACGCAAGCTGGCGCTGGAGCTGGGCGCCACGCACGCCTTCGATCCGACCGTCGCCGATCCCGTAAAGGAGATCCGGCTGTTGACCGGTGGCGGCGCCGACTATGCGATCGAGGCGACCGGACATCCCGATGTCATGCTGCAGGCCGCGCACTGCGTGCGGCCGCAGGGCGGTCGCGCGGTGATCGTCGGCAACGCCCATGCCGGCTCGCATATCCGGCTCGATCCGCGCATCCTCAACGACGGCAAGAGCCTGCTCGGCACGTGGGGCGGCGACAGCCAGCCCGACCGCGACGTGCCGCGCTTCGCGCGGCTGCTGTCGGCCGGGCGCATCGCGGTCAAACCGCTTCTCTCCGATCCGTACCGGCTGGAGGACACCAACGCGGCGCTCGACGACCTCGAAGCCGGCCGCGTCGGCCGGCCGCTGATCGACATGAGCCTTGCGTGAGGCCGGCGGCGTGCGGATCGGCCTCGACTTCGACAACACCATCGTTTGCTACGACGCCGTGTTTCATCGTGCGGCGCTGGAGCGCGACCTGATCCCCGCCGGCGTGCCGCAGACCAAGGATGGCGTGCGCGACTGGCTGCGGCAGGCGGGCCGGGAGGACGACTGGACCGAGCTGCAGGGCTACATCTACGGGGCGCGAATGGAGCTGGCGTCGCCGTTCCCCGGCGTGCGCGAGTTTTTGCGCGCGGCGCACGCGGGCGGGTGCGAGATCCGCATCGTCAGCCACAAGACGCGCCACCCCTATCGCGGGCCGAAATACGACCTGCATGCCGCAGCCCTGGACTGGCTGGCGGCGCAGGGATTCCTCGATGGTGCGTTCGGCCTGGAGCGCGGCAAGGTGTTCCTCGAGCCGACCAGGGACGACAAGCTGGCGCGCATCGGCGTTCTTGCCTGCGATTATTTCGTCGACGATCTGCCCGACTTGTTGTGCGCGCCGAAATTCCCGGCCGCGACGAGGCGCATCCTGTTCGACCCGAACGACGCGGCGCCGGACGCACCGGTCTACCGCCGCATGCGGTCATGGCCGGAAATCGCCGGCGCGCTGCTGGGGACCGCATGCAAGCATTGAGCCTGCCCGACGTTCCGACGGCGGTGGTTTCCGCGCTGCTCGGCGATGCGGCCGCGCGCACCCCATGGCGCATGTCGGCGCTCGCCAGCGGCGGCAACAACCGCGTCGTCCGCATCGAGGCCGGCGGCCGCGATCTCGTCCTCAAGCAGTACTTTCACCATCCCGACGATCCGCGCGACCGGCTCGGCGCCGAGTTCGGGTTCTCGTCCTTCGCGTGGCGCAACGGCGTCCGCTGCCTTCCCGAGCCGATCGCCGCCGACGCGGAACGGCATCTCGGCCTTTATGCGTTCATTCCCGGCCGCAAGCTCGAGGCCTGCGAGGTCGACGATGCGGCCGTGACGCAGGCCGTCGATTTCGTCCTGGCGCTGGATGCGCTGCGCGGGCGTCCGGAGGGCAGGCGCCTCCCGCCTGCATCGGAGTCCTGTTTCTGTCTTGCCGACCACCTCGCCCTGGTCGAGCGGCGGGTGCGGCGGCTGGGCCGCATCGAGCCGCACGACTCCCTGCAGGCCGAAGCGGCGGTGTTCGTGTCGCAGGTCCTGGTTCCGGCCTGGGACAAGCTGGCGGCGTACTCGCGCGAGGCCGCATCGCGCGCCTGCATCGCTCTCGACGAGGAATTGCCGCAGGCCGAGCGGGTGATCTCGCCGTCCGATTTCGGCTTCCATAACGCGCTGCGGGCCGAAGACGGCACGATCCGCTTCATCGATTTCGAGTACGCCGGCTGGGACGATCCGGCGAAGCTGGTCTGCGACTTCTTCAACCAGGTCGCGATTCCGGTGCCGCGCAGCCACTTCGCCGCCTTCGCCGGGCGCATTGCCGCAACGCGGCCGCGGCCCGAGCTGCAGCGCAAGCGCATCGAACTGCTGCTGCCGGCCTACGCCATGAAATGGGCGTGCATCATCCTCAACGATTTCCTGCCCGCCGGCGCGATGCGGCGTCGCTTTGCCGGTGCAGGCGGCGCGGATCGGCGCGAACAGCAGCTGCTGAAGGCGCGCAAGGCCATCGCCGCGCTGAGCGTCTAGGATTTCCATGAGCAAATACGTCGTCATCGGCAGCAACGCCTTCTCGGGACAGGATTTCGTCGACCTGCTGCTCGACGATCCATCGCGCGAGGTGATCGGCATCTCCCGCTCGCCCGAGAAGCCCGCCTTCATGCTGCGCTACCGCGGCCACCGGAACGTCGGGAATTTCCGCTTCCGCCAGCTCGACATGAACCGCGACATGGACGCGATGCTGGCCTTCCTCGACGCCGAGCGGCCCGAGTACATCGTCAATTTCGCGGCGCAGAGCGAGGTGGCGCCGAGCTGGGAACATCCCGAGCACTGGTTCGCGACCAACACCGTGGCGCTGGCGCGCTTCGTCAACCATCTGCGCCGGCAGGACTACCTGAAGCGCTATTTGCACGTCTCGTCGCCGGAAGCGTACGGGAGCTGTTCGGGTACCGTGACGGAGACGACACCGGACAACCCGAGCACGCCCTATGCCGCGTCCAAGGCCGCGGCCGACATGCTGATACAGGTCTATCAGAAACAGTACGGGTTCCCGGCGCTGTTCGTGCGCGCGACCAATGTCTATGGCGGGCGCCAGCAGCTGTTCAAGATCATCCCGCGCTCGATGATCTACGTGAAGACCGGCAGGCGCATCCAGCTCCATGGCGGCGGCGTGGCGGTGAAGTCCTATATCCACATCCGCGACGTGTCGCGCGGCGAGCTCGCGATCCTCCATCGCGGCGAGATCGGCGAGCGCTACCACATCTCGCCCGATAGCGGCGTCGCCGTGCGCGACGTCGTCCGCACGATCTGCGAGCGCATGGGCAGGCGCTTCGAGGACGCCGTCGAGGTGGCGCCCGAGCGGCCCGGCCAGGACGCGGCCTATGTCATCGATTCGTCGAAAGCACGGCGCGCGTTCGGCTGGAAGCCCGAGATCGATCTCGACCAGGGCATCGCCGAGACCGCCGCGTGGGTCGAGGCCAACTGGGCCGAGATCGCCAAGCAACCCCTCGATTACCAGCACAAGGCTTGAGTCCATGGCTTATGTCGATTTCATTTCGTCGATCCACAAATCGACCAAGCGCGACTACCTGAAGCGCGTTACCGACCATGACAAGGCGGCGGTCGCCGAGAACGCGATCAGGTTCGGCCGCGAATACTGGGACGGCGAGCGCCACGAGGGCTATGGCGGCTACCGCTATGACGGCCGCTGGCGCGTGATGGCCGAGGCGCTGGCGCGTCATTACAAGCTGAAGGACGACGCGCGCATTCTCGACATCGGCTGCGGCAAGGGATTTCTGCTCTACGACTTCCTGCAGGTGCTGCCGAAGGCGCAGGTGGTCGGCATCGACATCTCGCAATACGCGATCGACAACGCCAAGCCCGAGGTCAAGCCGTTCCTCCAGGTCGGCTCGGCGGCGAAGCTGCCGTTCAAGGACTGGGAATTCGACCTCGTCGTCAGCATCAACACCCTGCACAACCTGCAGCTTCCCGAGCTGTGGGCGGCGCTGGAGGAGATGGAGCGGGTCGGCAAGGGCACCGCCAAGCACCTCGTCGTCGAGGCCTACCGCACCGAACGCGAGAAGGTGAACCTGATGTACTGGCAGCTCACCTGCCGCGCCTTCCACACTCCGGAGGAATGGGAGTGGCTGTTCGAGCAGACCGGCTACCGCGGCGACCACTCCTTCATCTATTTCGAGTGAGAGCCGCATGGCGCGCGGCGATGGCGGGACATGGCTGGTGGTCGGCGGCGACGGCATGATCGGTCGCGCCCTGACCGCACGGGCCGGGCGCGACGGCCGCACCGTGCTGGCGACGACGCGGCGCCGCAAGGAAGCGGGCCCGTCGCGGCCGTATCTCGAGCTGGCGCAGGACCCGGCGTCGTGGACATTGCCGGAGCCGGTCTCCGTCGCGTTCCTGCTTGCGGCCGCCTCCAACCAGGCGAGCTGCTGCGCCGATCCCGCCGTGTCGCGGCGGATCAATGTCGATCGCACCGTTGCGTTGGCGCGGCGGCTGGCCGGGCAGGGTGCCTTCGTCGTCTTCACCTCCACCAATCTCGTCTTCGACGGCGAAAAGGCCGGCTATCCGACCGGCGCGTCACCCTCGCCGACCAGCGAATACGGCCGCCAGAAGGCGGAGGCGGAGCAGCATCTGCTGGCGCTCGGGCCTGCGGTCGCCGTGGTGCGCCTGACCAAGGTGCTCTCGGCCGACATGCCGCTGATCGGCGGCTGGATCGAGAAGCTCGGAAACGGCGAGCCGATCGAGGCTTTCACCGACCTCATCTGCGCGCCGATGCCGGCCGGCTACGTCGCGGAGGCGCTGGCGCTCATCGGTGCCGCGGGCAGGGGCGGGCTGTTTCATCTGTCCGGCGCCGACGAGGTCAGCTATGCCGATCTGGCGCGGTCCCTGGCGCGGCGGCTCGGCGCCGATGGCGACCTGGTGCGGCCGGTAACGAGCACGGAGGCGGGGCTCAGGCTGCAGGCGATTCCGAAGCATTCCTCGCTCGACGCCGGCGGGGTCGCGACCGCGTTCGGTCTGCCGCCGCCGCGCCTTGCCGAAGTCATCGAAGCCTGCGTGCGGCGATGAGTGCCGTCTGCCATCTCTGCGGCGCTGCCGCCGTGACCGAGGCGCCGGCTTTTCGCGGCCTGCGCCGGGTCTCGTCCGACTGCCGGCCCTGGCCGGCCGGAGGCGCCATCGGCGCCTGCACGAAATGCGGCGCGGTGCAGAAGATCGTCGGCCCGGCGTGGCGCGACGAAATCCGCCGGATCTACGAGTCCTATGCGATCTACCATCAGGGGGCCGGCGCCGAGCAGGCGGTGTTCGACCCGTCGGGTGCCGCCGAGTCTCGTTCCGACCGGCTGGTCGGCCGTCTGGGTGGCGCGGTGGAAATTCCTGCCTCCGGGCGGCTGCTCGACATCGGCTGCGGCAACGGCGCATTCCTGCGCGCCTTCGCCGCGCGGCACCCCCGCTGGCGTCTTACCGGCACGGAGATCGGCGACCATAACCGCGCCGCCGTCAAAGCCATTGCGCAGGTCGAGCGTTTCCATGCCGGCGACTTCGCCGACCTCGACGGCGCGTTCGACATGATCAGCCTCATCCATGTCCTCGAGCACATCGAAGGGCCGGTGCCGTTCCTGAAGCGGATCGCCTCGCGCCTGGCGCCCGGCGGCCGTCTGTTCATCGAGGTGCCGTACTTCCATGACAATCCGTTCGATCTGCTGATCGCCGATCATGCCACGCACTTCACCCCGGCGGTGCTGAGCTGCATCCTGCAGGCGGCCGGTTTCACCGTCGACACGATCGCGATCGACTGGGTCGCCAAGGAGATCAGCGCGGTGGCGCATCCGGGCGGCATGGCCGTGCCGCTCTGCGGCGGCGAAGACGACGAGGTCGACCGCCTCGCCGCCTGCGTGTCGTGGCTGGAGTCGATCGCCGATGATGCGCGCGCAGCCGCCGCAAGCGGCCGTTTCGGGATTTTCGGCACGTCGATCGCCGGCGTGTGGCTGTTCGGCGAGGTCGATGGCCGTGTCGATTTCTTCCTCGACGAGGACGCCAACCGGATCGGCGGGCAGCTCTTCGGCCGGCCCGTGCTGCGACCGCAGGATCGCCCGGCCGCGACGACATTCGTCCCGCTCGCGCCGGGCGTCGCCGCGGCGGTTGCGCGCCGGCTCGGCACAGACCCGGGCATCCGCGCGCCGCGGCCGCTCCAGGATCCGCACCGGTGAATTTCGTGTCCGTGCGCGGCGCCGCCGGACGAGCCTTGCGCGTGTTCGCCAGGCTCGATCGCGCGCGCCGTCGCTAACCGCGCCTGTAGCAGCAGAGCGCGAGCAGGTAGTGCGCCATCGGGGTGAAGCCGGTGTGCACCATCTCGTCGTTCATCGAGAACAGGAAGACGTTGTGGAAATGGCGTTCCATGACCGCCTTCAGCTCGGGCCCGCGCTTGCAGTTGATGTGCCCCTCGCGGCTCGGCGGAGAGGCGTAGGCCTGCGACTCGAGCGACGGCATGCCGATGATCAGAACGCCGTGCGCGTCCAGCGCCGCGGCGATGTTGCGGATGAAGTCGTCCTCGCGTTCGGCCGGGATATGCTCGAGCACGTCGAGCGAATAGGCCGCGTCATATCGGCCGGACGGCGGTGCGGACAGGATATCGAGGACCATCGCCTTTGCCGGCCAGCGGGCGTTGCTCCGCGCCTTGGCGTCGGCGACGAATACAGGGTCGTAGTCCGAAATGGTCAGGTCGCCGACCTCCTGCTGGACGATGCGCGACGCGAAGCCGTCGCCGCAGCCGACTTCGAGCACGCGCTTGCGGCCGGCGAGCATCTTCGCCACGAATTTGTAACGGGCGAGGCTGAAAACGAGCCGCTTCGGATCGTCGTGCCAGACCTGGTTCGTCATCAGGCCGAGCCGGGCCAGGCCGGCCTCGTCGCGCACCTTGAGCACGACCTGGTTGACCGGGTCGCGGGTCGCCTCGGCGGCCGGCACAGGTTGATTTTTCAAACCGGTTTTCATCAAATCGATCCTTCGCCTCGGGGTGCGGGATCGGCGCGAAGCTCGCTTCCCCGCCGCCGCCAATCGCCTTGACAGTGCCGTCGGGCCGGGCCTAATCCTCCCGCCCGAAGCGGCGACGCCCCGGCACCGCCCGCAACGACCGCTTCTAGCACGGCGTCCGTTCATTAGAAGTTAAGTAAAATCTGTAACCTAGTCAGCCCGTCCGGCCGCCTCGGACCCGTGATCCGAGCCCATCTGAAGGGATCGACCTCCACCAATGAAGAATCCGCGCATCGCCGTCATCGGCCTTGGTTACGTCGGCCTGCCCCTCGCCGTCGCCCTCGCCCGGCACTTCCAGGTCCTCGGCTTCGACATCAATCAGGAACGGGTCAAGGAACTCAGGTCCGGCGTCGACCGCACCAACGAGGTCGATCCCTATGTGCTCAAGGAGGTCAAGCTCAAGGCGTCCTCCGACGCGGCCGACCTCAAGGGCAACGAGATTTTCATCATCACGGTGCCGACGCCGGTCGATGAATCGAACCGTCCGGATCTCGGCCCGGTCAAGTCGGCCTGCCGCACGGTCGCCAAGGCGATGGGAAAAGGCGCGATCGTCGTCCTCGAATCCACCGTCTATCCCGGCGTCACGGAGAACGTCTGCGGCCCGCTGCTGGCCGAGATTTCCGGCCTGAAATGCGGCAAGGACTTCTTCCTGGGCTACAGTCCCGAGCGCATCAATCCCGGCGACCGCGAGCACACGGTCGACCGCATCACCAAGGTCGTGTCCGGCCAGACCCCCGAGGTGGCAAGGATCCTCGCCGGCGTCTATGGCAAGGCGACGACCGGCGGCGCTTTCATGGCGGCCAACATCAAGACCGCCGAGGCCGCCAAGGTCATCGAGAATGCGCAGCGCGACATCAACATCGCCTTCATCAACGAAGTGACGATGATCTTCAATCGCCTCGGCATCTCGGTGTTCGACGTGCTCGACGCGGCGCGTACCAAATGGAACTTCCTGCCGTTCACGCCGGGCCTCGTCGGCGGCCACTGCATCGGCGTCGATCCGTTCTACCTTGCCGATCTCGCGCAGCGCCTCGGCCACCATCCCGAGGTGATCCTCGCCGGCCGCCGGATCAATGACGGCATGGGCGGCTACGTCGCCGACAGGATCGCGCGCCGGCTGGCCGGCCGCGGCCGCGCCACGGACGCGAAGGTCCTCGTGCTCGGCCTGACGTTCAAGGAGAACGTGCCCGATCTCCGCAACTCCAAGGTCATCGACATCATCCGCGGGCTCACCGAATGGGGCCATCGCGTCGACGTGCACGATCCGCATGCCGACCCGCAAGAGGCGAAGCACGAGTACGGCGTCACGCTGATGGACTCGCTCAAGGGCAGGAAGGGCTACGACTGCATCGTCGGCGCCGTATCGCACGACGAATATGCACGCTTCGGCGCCAGCGAGTTCCGCGCGCTGCTCGGCAAGACCGGCCTCGTCGCCGACGTGAAGGGCATGTGGCGCAAGCTGGAGATGCCGTCCGGCATCGAGCGCTGGCAGATCTGACCCCGCCGGTTCCCGACCGGTTCAGCGCTGCGAGAATTCGGCGCCGAACGCGTCGTAGGCGCGGGCGATGGTCGCGTAATCGTCGTCCGCCCAGATGATGCGCTGGTGCGGTCCCGCCCATGGCCATTGCGCGCCGACCGGCAGGCCCTGGCGGGCGAAGAACTCCGGCGTGCAGGCCGGGTGCTCGGCGACCATCTTGAACGTGAGATACGGGATCGAGCGCGACAGCCAGCACAGCGCCAGCGGCCCGTTATTGGCGCCCATCACCACCGAGGCGGCCTCGTAAAGGGCAAGCCTGCGGTCCATGCTCAGCCCGTCGAAGACGTGGCCGAAGGCAACCTCGCCGTCGATGTCCGGGATCACGACGGCGTTCGTTTCGGCCGCGAAACGGCGCCATGCATCCATGTTGCTGTTGCGCGCCGGCCATTGGCTTTCGCGCAGGTTGATCACGACCGGGCGGCTCAGCCCGCGCGCCTCGAGCCAGCGTGCGACCCAGCGCCTGGCGTGGGCGGAGGCATGGAATATGTCGCCGGCGATTCCTTCATCGATCACAGCGCGCATCTTGTAGGGAGTCGCGGCCGCCCTGGCGCGGTCGCGGTGCATTGCGACCGTCATTCCCGCGAGCTGACAGGCGGGCAGGACGATGTTCCAGAGGCGGAACTGCTTTTCGGATGCGTCGGCTTTCTGGCACCAGGCATCATCGCGAAAGCCCTGATGCGGGCCCGCCACGATGTCTATGTGCCGGACCCCACGATTCTTCGCCAGCGCGAGAAAGTAGGTGACGTCGTAGGTGATCGGCGCGACGCCGAGGTCGTAGGTCGAGTAGCGTCGATCCGCCGCCTGGTCCGGCGCTGCGGCATGCTGCGCGATCGCCGGTGCCGCGGGGCTCTCGATCTTGAGGACGTGCTCGATATAGCTCCAGATATGCTTCTTCCGCGCACCCTTGAAGTGCACCAGATATGCCTGGAGCCTGTCGGGCACGGACAGAGGCGTGGTGCGCTCCATGACCAGGTTGTACTTGCGTTGCGGCAGGAACCGGACAACCGAGCCGGCGATCGACATGCGGTCGCTGTCGCGGCGCGCGAATTCGTTCCAGTCGACGACCGCCGCCATGGCAAGCTGGTCGCCCCACCAGCCGCGAATCCCCTCGGGGAAGCGGGCGCGGATCGCGTCGCAGTGCTCGAGGGCGATATAGGCCGCCAGCATCGTATCGAAGAATGCGAGCGCGGCCGGAGACCCGCGCGCGAAAATCGCTCCGCCATTGAATGGCGCCTCGACCGGCCCGGTCCGCCATGACAGCGCGATGTCGAAACTGCCGTCGAAAATCCCGGCCGGATCGCGGTTCACGATCACGTCCGCGTCGACGAAGACCGTGTTGCTTCCGTCGTCAAGGCTCGCAAGAAAGCAGCGCTGCGAGCGCATACGCTCGTACATCAGCTGCGACGGGTCGAGCGGCCGGCGAACGACACGGTCGAATTCCACATGCTCCGGCATCGCCGTGCGCTCGTCGGTCAGCAGCACCACGCGCGCGTGCGGCGCCCTGCGCCGGGCGGCCAGCACGGCTGCCGCAAGCATCGACGGGTAGTCCGGCTTGTCGAACGGGACCCGCGCCTCGTCCATTTCGGCGTGGAAGAAGACGATGTTCATCGCCGCCGGCGCAGCCGGCGCTGCGGCCGGCAGCCCCCGGCGCTCCAGCGGATAGACGATCTCGGTGATGGCGAGACGCTGCAGGCGGTCCTCGATGACGTCGCGCTCGCGCGCGAGGCCGAGTGCCTTCGTATAGGCATTCCGCGCCGACACGGTATCGCCGAGCAGGGCGTGCAAGTCGGCCCACGCGACGAGGACGCCGGGATCCCCCCGGGGCAGCCGCACGCATGATTTCGTACTCGGCCAGCGCCCGGTCCAGATGTCCCATACCGATGTGGAGCGCGGCGCGCTCGTGCCTGCAGATCTTGAACTCGGGACTGAGACGCAGAGCCTCGTCATAGAAGGCGAGCGCGTCTTCGTCTTCGTGCAGATCGGTCATCACCTTCGCGGCCGCGCGCCAGAGCTCGGCGGAGGCGGGGTTCTTCCCGATCGCGCGCTGCAGCAGCTCGACCGCATCGGCGTGCATGCCTTGCGTGCGAAAGAGCCTGCTCATGAAGACGAGCGGCTCCGGCCGGTGCGGGGCCAGCGCCATCGTGCGCGTCAGCAGAGTCGACGTTTCCGCGGGGCGCTCCAGCCTGAGGCACAGCTCCGCCGCCTGCAGCAACGTGGCAAGGTCGTTCGGATGGTCGCGGAGCGCGCGTTCGATCAGGTCGACGGGCTGGGGGCCGGTGTCGCGGCGGGCGCCGGTCCGCCGGCTGATGAAGGCAAAGGGAATCCGCCGGCCGTGGACGCCGCATGCGGGTTGGGGGCTGACAATGACGCCACGGGATTGCTCGCTGGCAGACGCGGTCCCGTAAACCTTAATGGTGAACTGGAAAACGATCCGTTAACGGTATTCCGGAACCGCGCATGGCGGCTTTGACGGTTTCAGGCTGCCGCGCCGCCGTGTCCGGCCCGCGTTGGTCCCAGGTCCTCGACTCCGGCGAATTCGCGCTCGATCGCATCGAGGCTGTCGTCTTCCCAGACCCATCGCTGCCGCGGCCCCGCAAACGGCACCTGCGTTCCCGGCGCGGTCCCCTGCGCGACATGGAACGCGGCCGACGTCGTCATGATGTCGGGAACCAGCAGCTTGAACATGGAATAGCCGGCGCTCCGGTCGTACAGGCACAGCGTATATGGTCCGCTATTGACCATCATGTTGTGCCAGCTCGCCTCGTAGGCGGCGGCGCGGATGCCGATGCTGAGCGCGGCGAGATCGAACACCGGGAATCCGGGGAGCGCCGCCGACCGGCCCTGCAGGACGGCCTCAGTATCGGGAATGAACACGGGGTAGTATCCGCGCCCGCGGCAGCGCCCGGCAAAGGCAAGCCACTCGTCGAGCCGGCTGTTGCGCTGCGGCTGGAAGTCGCTCTGTCGCAGCGTGATCGTCACGACCGGAGTCTCGCCGGCGAGCTCCCGGAAATAGGCCTGGGCCAAGGCGCGCGCCAGCGGCGGTGCGCGCAGCGTGCGGATGTCCGGGCCCGGCGTCGCGAATTGCACGACGAACGACAGCAGATAGGGGCAGATCGGGTTGGCCAGGCTGTAGCCGCCTGGAAAGACATTCGCGGCAGCGGTGCGCGCCAGCACTGCGTTCGCCTCGTCGCGCGACCGCAGCCGGGTCACGCCGACGCACGCCGGGACAAGGTAGCAGGCATGCATCAGAAGCTGGACCAGACGCCATTCCTTGCGCCCCTCGCTCAGGAAATGGTCGCGCTCGGTCCGGTTTCTGAAGCCCTGATGTCCGCCAGGCACGAACACGACCTGCAGATGGCGGTTGCCGTTGAGCCGGCGGAACTTCTCCGCAAGTACGAGGAACTGGATGAAATCGTAGGTGACGGGGCCGGATTCCAGATCGTAGAACGCGACCGTAGTGTCTGCACCCGATCGGCCGCCGGCGATCTGCTCGGGCGCATGCATGCTGTCCCAGAGCGCGCGAATCCCGGCCGGCTCGCAACCGGCCAGCAGCACGTCCTGCAGCGTTGAAAGATCCGACCATTCGGCCGCGAGATCGGCCAGGTCGCCACTCAGCGCATCGAGCGACGCGTCGCGGGAGACGGCAATCGTCGCGGCGGGGCCGAACCCGAACAGCGGGGCCGCGCGACGGAAACTGCCGGCGATCGCTTCGACGAGCTGTACGGACGAGATCCGATGCTGCTCCAGCAGCGCAGACAGACGGTCGGAAAGGGAGGCTCGTGCTGAAGTCGACACTGGTCGTCCGGCCGCGGGGGTCGTCCCGCGTTCAGTCTTCCGACTGTGCGATGCGGTTGTCGGCGTTGCGGTTCAGGGCGCCGCGCTGCAGGCGCGCGGTCGCGTTGCCCGGATCGATTCGCAGGGCTTCGTTCAGGAACAGATGCGCCTTCTCGTCATCTCCGACATCGGACATGACCCGAGCGATCGCGCACCACAGTTCCGGCTTTTCCGGGAGCCGTGCGATCGCGTCCTGCAGGACCTTGACCGCCTGCTCGTGATGCGACTGATTGCGGAGCGAATCGCTCAGCCCGATGATCGCATCCGTGCGCGTCGGCGCTGCAGCGGCGGCATGGAGATAGAAGCTGCACGCTTCGTCGTGCCGGCCCATCCGCTCGCCCCAGCGCGCGGCGCGCAGCAGCAGATCGCAATCCGCCGGTTTTTCCAGCAGTCCGCGCTCGATCTCGTCGATCTCATCGAGGTTGGCCTGCAGGTCCTCGGGAGAGTTGCTCAGGATCGAAGCCGCCGAGAAAGGTTGGGAGAAAAGGGTCATGTCGCCACGGCAGGTTGTGGGCCTCTCTATACATAGCGCGGGAATTCGGAAGATTTTATTAACTCTGATCGCCACCGCGCGATGTCGCGCGTCCGGCCGCCCCGCTGTCGGCAGGCGTTTCCGCACTACCGGCAATTGCTGCCGGGCGCCGGCCTGCAGCCCGCGCGAGGGACGAAATTTGCAGGGGAAACCAGTGCCTTGTGGCACTCTCCCGCTGGCATGAAGCTTGCTGAGAGGGAGCGGATACCGGGCCGACGAGCCGGACCGGTCACGCAAGGAGTTCTCGCATGGCGGTCGATTCTGTCGGTTCATCGGGCCTGTCGCAATCCAGCACGTCCGCAGGCGCCGCGTCCGCGCTGTCGCAGAACTTCGACGCGTTTCTGACGCTGCTGACCGCGCAGCTCAAGAACCAGGATCCGCTCTCGCCGCTGGAATCGACCGAGTTCGTCACCCAGCTGGTGCAATTCTCCAGCGTCGAGCAGGCCATTCATCAACGCGAGAGCCTGGAGCAGCTGGTGAACCTGCAGATCGCCTGGCAGGCGACCGCTGCCGTCGGCTATATCGGCAAGACCGTCGAGGCGAGCGGCGAGAACGTCTTCCTGGAGGCCGGTAAGGCCGAGATCAGGTACAAGCTCGACGATGACGCCGGCGACGTGAAGATCGTCATCAAGGACATGACCGGCACGGTCGTCCGCGAGCTCACCGGCGAAAAGGCCAAGGGCGAGCATACGATCACCTGGGACGGCAAGAGCAAGGACGGCAAGGATCTGGACGAAGGCTTCTATGCCGTCAGCGTCACCGCGACGAAGGGACAGGACATCGCCGTAGGTGCCACCACCGACTTCTCCGGCGTCGTCGACTCGATCGACAGTATCGGCGGCGCGGTTCTGCTGCGCATCGGCGACATGCGCATCCCGATCGGCAGGGTGAAATCGGTCAGGGATACGCCGGCGACGCCTCCTGCCGATGCGTGATCGATCCGCTGTCAGGACTTCTCGATCGTACCGGACGGCTGCGGCTTGGTGATCCGCCGGATTGCCCATTTGATCGAAGCGCCGTGGGAAACCGGTCCCGAGACGACGATCTGTTCGCTGCGCCGCGGCCCGCCCCGCCGGCCCAGATAAACGGTTTCGGCAAGCTCGATCTTTCCGCCGCTGGCGATGAAGCGCCAGGCGGTGCCGGACGGCGCGCGCAGGAAGGCTGCCGCGCCGTTCTGGATGACCGAGACCTGGACGTCGGGGTGAAGGTGGAAACGCACGGCGAAACTGCCGGTATGCGAGCCGGTCACCGTGTCCTCGCCGCGCAAATCCTCGCCGTCGTGCGACAGATAGAGCCGCCGCTGGTGGACCAGACCGAACAATGACCGGTAGCCGTCATGCGACGCCGTGACCCAGAGATTGCCTCCATCCTCCTCGCGCGTGCACTCGACGCGCTCGGGCCGCCGCCCGATGCCGCCGGATTCAAGAATCTCGGCTGAGTTCGTGTCATCGACGATCAGGGTCGAATGGGCGGCGCTGGAACGCTGGGCGAGCCGCCATGCCGGATCGCGCGTCGCGGCGGCGCCGCAGTTCACGATGATGCGTTCCGGCCCCCAGCTCATTTCAAAGCTCAGCATGCCGGCATGGGCGTTGCGATCGAACCCGGCCGGCGGCGGCGCGCCGACATCGACGAACACCAGCGTACGGTCTGCGGCCAGGCGCTGGAATCCGGTTTGCGGGGCCGAATCTGCCGCCTTGCCCTTGACGCCCGTTCTGAGCAGCACGGCGTCGATCAGCGCCGGGCCGCACTCGTCGGCACCGTTGAACAGAGGCAGTCCGCCATCGCCGTGGCGGAAGAACCGCAGGACCGCCGCCATCCGGCCGATCGTCGCCGCCAGCTCGCCCGGGACGGCCAGATCCGCGTCCAGCGCCATATCGCGCAGATCGACCAGGGCGGCCAGCGCCCGGAGATGCGCGATCGGCGAGCGCTCTATATATCCGCCGTCGGCGAGGACCTGGCGCCGCAGCTCGCGGCGCAGCAGCCTGAAGGCGCCGACCGCGCGGCGCTCGTCGTCGAGGCCGCACAGGCTGGCATAGACAACTCCGCGGATCGCCATCAGCCGGGACAACCCCTCGCGGCTGCGGCCGGCAACGCGCGCGAGATGACGAAGCTGGCGCGCCAGCGAACCGAGAATGCGCGGACCGAGGTCGTCGTCCTGTCCGCGCGCGATGAACGTGGCGTGCGCGAGCCAGCCGGCAATGCGACGGCCGGCGACTTCGGGATCCGCGATAATGGGATGCCAGCCGTGTTCCGCATCGAGCCAGCTTGCGATCAGGTTGCGCGCGCGGAGCTGCGCCGCTTCGCTGCCGACGCTGGCGAGATCGTCGAGATAGCCGAAGCCGTGCAGCTCGGCGAGGGCCGGCCCGCCGAGCTGCGGGTCATGCCAGTCCGGCTTTTCGGCATCGATCACTTGCCCGGCGCAGACGAGCCGCCCGGCAAGGATGGCCTTTCCCCGCTCGGCGTCGCCGGGCCAGGGCGGCGGCGGGACCCGCCGGAGGCGCTGCGGCGGCTCCACGCGCAGGGTCAGGCCGTAAAGCGGGCTCGCAAAAACCATTGCGGCGATACGATCGCGCCAGCCCGGAGAGAAACGTGCCTGGCCCGCTGCCATCGATCGTCAGGTGCCGCCGCGCAGGCGTTTGATGTTCGCGGCATAGGCGGCGCTGCCGCCGGCGAAACTGGCTGTGCCGGCGACCAGCACGTCGGCGCCCGCCGCGATCGCCTCGGGCGCGGTTTCGGCATTGATGCCGCCATCGACCTCGAGATCCACGGCGCGCCCTGCCGCATCGATCCGCTTGCGCAGGGTGCGAATCTTCTCGAGCTGGCTGCGGATGAACGACTGGCCGCCAAAGCCGGGATTGACCGCCATGACCAGGACCAGGTCGATGTCGCCCAGCACATGATCGAGCGCCTCGACCGGCGTCGCCGGGTTCAGCGAGACCCCCGCCTTCTTGCCGCAAGACTTGATCAGCTGGATCGTCCGGTGGAGATGGGGGCCGGCCTCCGGATGGACGGTGATGATGTCGGCGCCCGCTTCGGCGAAATCGCGGATATAGGGATCGACCGGCGCGATCATCAGGTGAACGTCGAATGGCCGGTCGGAATGCCGGCGCAGGGCCTTGATCACGCCCGGACCGATCGTGATGTTCGGTACGAAATGGCCGTCCATGACGTCGATGTGGAGGTAATCGGCCCCGGCCGCGGTCATCGCGCGGACCTCCTCGCCCAGCCGCGCGAAATCCGCCGAAAGGATGGAGGGCGCGATTCGAATCGGCTGTTGCATGGAAGGCTTCCTAACAGGTCGCACCGGTGCCCGCAACAGGGGGCGGCGCCGACCGCGCGGCGAACGCGCGGGGATTCCTTGGCCGCGAGTCAATCTTGGTCTATGCAGGGAGTCGGCGGCCGCTATAATCCGCGGCCATCAACGAGGGGGAGCAGACGGCGCATGAGCCGGACGGCCCGGCGCGGCAATCGCAGCTGGACTTACATCGCCGCTGGGCTCGCCGTCGCGCTCTCGCTCGAAGCATCGCCGGCCGCCGGCCAGTCGCGCCAGCCGTCCGAGCAAGAGCTGCCGGCCATGCTCAAGGCCGACGAGGTCACCTACGACCAGGAGCTCGACATCGTCACGGCCAGCGGCCATGTCGAGATCACCCAGGCCGACCGGGTGCTGCGGGCCGATGCGGTTTCCTACAACCGCCGCGCCAACATGATCACGGCAAGCGGCAACGTCACCCTGCTCGAGCCGACGGGCGACGTGCTGTTCGCCGACTTCGTCGAGATCACCGACGACTTTCGCGACGGCATCATCCAGAATTTCCGCGCGGTTCTCGCCGACCAGTCGCGCCTGGCCGCCGTCAGCGCGCGGCGCGCCGGCGGCAATCTGACGGCTGCGCGCAAGGCCGTCTACAGCCCGTGCGATCTCTGCAAGTCCGACCCCACCCGCCCCCCGGTCTGGCAGCTCAAGTCCGGAACGGTGACGCACGACCAGGAGGCGCGCCGCGTCGTGCACACGGACGCACGGATGGAGCTGTTCGGGGTGCCCGTCCTGTACACGCCCTATCTGTCGCACCCTGACGGCACCGTGAAGCGCGAAAGCGGCTTCCTTGCGCCCGAGTTCGGGAACTCGAACGTGCTCGGCGCCCTGGTCATGGTGCCCTATTTCCAGACGCTCGGCCCCTCGGGCGATATCACGTTCGAGCCGATTTTCCTCAGCTCGGAAAATCCCGTGGCGGCCGGCGAGTATCGCCAACGCACGAGTACCGGCGTATTCGAGGTGTCGGGCAGCATCACCAGCGCCGATCGCCGCGACGAAAACAACAACGAGCTCCCCGGCAGCGAGACACGCGGTCACGTGAAGGGCGCCGGCCGCTTCGACATCGACGAGGACTGGCGCTGGGGCTTCGACGTCGCGCGCGCGACCGACGACACTTATCTTCAGCGCTACAAACTGCTGCAGCGCTACCGCTTCCTCGACCACAACACGCTCACCTCCAACGTCTTCGCCGAAGGCTTCCGCGGCCGCAACTATGCCGCGGCCAACGCCTATGCCTATCAGGGCCTGCGGCCGACGGACGATCCCGGCCTCGCACCCTTCGTGATGCCGCTGCTCGAATACAGCGCGATCGGCGAGCGCGGCGATTACGGCGGGCGGTTCACTTTCGATGCGAATGCGCTGTCGATCTACCGGTCCGAGGGAACCCGGACCCGGCGTGTCGCGCTGACCGGCGGCTGGGACCTTCCGTACACCGCGCCGTCGGGCGAGATTTACACCCTGACGGCCCGCGTCATCGGCGAGGCCTACAATGTCGACAATATCGGCCAGCCGAACGATCTGGCGAGCCCGACCGAGGATGGATTCTCGGCGCGCGTGGTGCCTCAGCTGAGCCTCGGCTGGCGCTATCCGTTCGTGCGGCAGGACAAGACGCTGCGGACCATCATCGAGCCGGTCGCCTCGATCGTCGTCGCGCCCAATCTCGGCGACCAGTCGGATATTCCCAACGAGGACAGCCAGGGCGTCGATCTCGATACCACCAGCCTGTTCCGGCTCAATCGCTTCGCCGGTCTCGACCGCATCGAGGGCGGCCAGCGCGTCAATTACGGCATTAACGCCAGCTTCACACGGCTCGATTCGGGCGCGAAGCTGGACGCGTTCATCGGCCAGAGCTACCGCCTTCAGGACCAGAACGCGTTTCCGGTCGGTTCCGGCCTTGAGGATCAGAGTTCGAACATCGTCGGCAAGCTCGCCTTCTCGCCGCATCCGTGGTTCTCGACGACGTACAACTTCCAGCTCGACAAGGACAACTTCTCGGCGCAACGCAGCCTCGCCGGGTTCAGTCTCGGCCCGTCGCGGTTCCGCCTCGGCGCCTCGTATGCCTTCTTCGAGCGCAGCACGCAGCAGAACCTGACGCAGGATATCGAGCAGATCTCGTCGGTGCTCAACGTCAATCTCACGCCGTACTGGCGCGTGCAGCTCCGCGACGTGCGCAGCATCAGCGAGGATGATGGCCAGCTCCTCGGCGGCGCCAGCCTGATCTACGAGGACGAATGCATCCTGGCGGGCATCGATTTCTCCCGCCGCCGCGTCGGCAGCCGCGACGACCCGCCGGACAACACCATCCTGTTCCGCATCGTCTTCCGCAATCTCGGCGAAGTGAAGGCGCAGGCCTACTGACGGCTCAGCGCGTCGCCTGCGCGGCGCTGTGGAAATAGGCCGCGAGCTGGTTGCGGATGTCCCGGCTGATCTCCTGCATCGCCCGATCGCGCGCGTCCCTCTGGCTCGACGTGGTCGCGAACTCGGACTGCGAGACGGCGAAGCTCGTCGACGAGACCGATGAGCTCCTCAACAGGTCGCGGCCGGCAGCGTCGCGCAGGCTGAAATAGGCCACGACGGAGTAGCCGTAGCGCAGGGTGGTATCGCTGCGGTCGATGGCGACGTCGGTGCGCGGCTCGATGACATCGATGCTCAGCACGTACTCGGTGCGCGCGGCGCCGCCGCGCGGCTGCAGATCGTCGAGCAGATAGTTGCGGAGGATCTGCCGCGATCGGTCGTTCTCGACCGGATAGCCGCGGAAACCGCGCATCGTGCTGGCGGCCGGGTCGGTGATGTCGCCGATTCTTACCTTCGCGAGCTGTTCGGGCACGCCGCGCCCGTCCTCGCGCTGCGCATAGAGTGGCTGAAACCCGCAGGCAGCGAGAATCGGTACGGCAACAAGGCAAAAAACGGCAATCGCGGCGTGGCGCATCGGTCTCCCCCGGCAGCGAAATACTAACAACCTGCCTGCGGTCTGCCAAATGATCCGCAACGGCAGGCCCACCGCCAAGGATTTCGTCCGTGACGGCCCGCGGAGTCGCGATTGACGAGTTTTGGCGGTACGGCTAAACACGCAGCCATGAAGCAACCGCGGCTCGTGGGCACGGCGGGTATCAGTGCCGTGCTGGCCGCCGGCTTCGTTCTGTTCCATCCGGCGCCATCGGCCTGGATCACCGCGTATCGTCACGACGTTCCCGGCACCGCGACGATCGTGGCAGCCGGAGCCCCGCGCGCCGCCTTCGCGCTGTCTGGCGACGCGGTGCCGGCCGAATTCGATCCTTCGTCGCTCGACGATGCCGTGCTGCGCGGCGCATGGACGCGAACTCTGCCGGTCGAGCGCAGCCTCGTCGGCGTGAAAGGCGCGTTCCGGTTGAGCTTTCCGGAGGATCAGTCGTCGGCGGCGGCCGAGCAGAACCACCTCGTCGTGTTCTATCCGCTCGGCTGCACCTGGCTGCCGGCGACGATCGTGGCTGCAATTCAAGATGCCGGTCTGTGCCGTGGTGCGGGCTATATCGAGATCGTCCGCCAGTCCCCGGCATTTCTGAAGGCGCAATACAATTTCGACAAGCCCGATGGATATTCGATTGCCGGACGCCGCTCGATCGACTTGCCGCAAGCCGATGAGGAGAAGAGCGCCAGTGTCGTCGATGGGAGTCCCGGCCCGGTGCTGCCACTTCCGCGGCTTGCGCCTGAGATTGGCGCCCGGATCGGCGCCGGGCATGACGAGCTGAAGCAGGCGGCTCGGCTGATTGTATTCATGAACGAGCAGCCCGTGCGCATCGGCCCGATCAAGGATGTGCCGAACGCCGATGCGGCCGCGCGCCTTGCGGCAATTCGCGCCGGTGAAAGCGCGGTTCAGTGCCAGGGATTCCGGGATATCTGGCTCGAGCTGGCGGTCCGCGTACCGGGCATCGAACGGGTGCGCTCGGTCGCTGCATACAATTACTTCCCCCCGTTCAAGGACCTCGTCACCTTCAGCCATGCGCTGGCCGAGATCTACATTAGCGACGAGCGCCGCTGGATACTGATCGACCCGTGGTTCGGATTTTCGCTGCGTCATGCGGGGCGCTTGCTCGGCGTTGCGGACCTGACTGCGCTGCGCCGGGATGACAAGGCGGCGATCGAGGTCGTCCCGCTCGTCGACCGGATCCGGCGCTTTGCGGTGGGCGCCGGCGGGTCGCGGCCATCGGTGTCTTCCGTCGCCGAGATCGCCCCGCCGATGAGGTCGCGCTTCGCCGGTGGGCGTTATCAGCTTGGCTATCTCGAGTATTTCGCGTCTGTCGCCTACGGGACCGAGTATCGGCGGGGCGCGGCGATCGCCGGTTCCAGCTAGCCGGTGCGAACGAGGCGCGCCGCGTAGAACCCGTCCATGCCGCCCCGAGCGGCAAGGTGGCAGGGCAGGGTGCGCAGATCGCCCTCGGCCGTGATCGCCTCGGCCACGCCGCCGATTTCGTCGGCGACGATCGGCCGCCGCGCGACCGGCGCGTTGCGCGCGAGCAGGGACGCGATACGCTCGGGACCTTCCTCGGGCTGCAGAGAGCATACGCAGTAAACCAGCGTACCGCCGGGGACGAGCATGTCGAGGGCGGCGTCAAGGAGCTGCGCCTGCACCTGCGCGAGGCGTCCGACATCGCCCTGCGACTTGAGCCAGGCAATGTCGGGATGCCGCCGCAGCGTGCCGGTGGCCGTGCAGGGAGCATCGAGAAGGACATGCCGCACCGGCCGCGGCGGACGCCAGTGCTGCGCGTCGGCTACGACGCTGGTTGCCGTCAGTCCGAGGCGACCGAGATTGGCGGCGACGCGCTCGACCCGGACCGGCGAGCGGTCGACGGCGATCACCGCCGCGCCCGCTGCCGCGAGCTGTGCCGTCTTCCCGCCAGGCGCGGCGCACAGATCGATGACCGTGTGCCCGGCGACGTCGCCGAGCAGACGCGCTGGCAGGGCGGCGGCGGTGTCCTGCACCCACCAGGCGCCCTCGCCGTATCCGGGCAGATCGGCGACGGCGCCCGCATGGAACAGGCGAAGGCTCCCGGTCGGCAACGGCTCCGCGCCGAGCCGCTGGGCCCACGCCTGGGGATCGGCCTTGGCCGAGATGTCCAAGGGCGGTTCGGCCGCCAGCAGGCCGGCGATTGCCCGAACGGCGTCCTCGCCATAAGCCGCGCACCATGAGGTCCACAGCCAGTCCGGCAGGTTCAGCCGCGCGGCATCCTGGCCGGCGAGCAATGTCTCGGCTTCGCGGGCGAGGCGCCTCAGCACCGCATTGATCAGGGCCCGGTACGGTGCCAGCTGGGCGCCGGTCGCAAGCGCGACCGTGCTGTCGACCGCGGCATGCGGCGGCGTGCCCAGAAAGAGCAGCTGTGCCGCGCCGAGCCTGAGCAGATCCTTCGCGCCGGCGGCCTTCGCCGCGAGCGGTCGGTCCAGCAGCCTGGAGAGGGCGTCGTCGATCTGCCCCAGCCGGCGGAGCGCAGTGGTGACCATCAGCCGGGCGAATGCGCGGTCCCGGCTGTCGAGCCGCACAAGGTCCCGATGACGCTCGAGCGCCTGATCGAGCGATTGCCGCCGGCGCAGGACCGCGGACAGCAGATCGAGCGCGACGGCACGCGCGGCAGGTGCCGCAACCGTAGCCGCATCCGCTGCCGCCGGACTCATCCGCGGCCCGACGAGGGGTCGGGAATAACCGCTCCCCATGCTGCGTTCTCGGACCGCAGGCAAGGGAACACAATGTCACGCGCCGAAGCTCTTTTTCTGGCCATTGGGATGATACTTCTCGGAATCGCCGCCGCGGGGGCGGCCGAGCCTGTGACGACGCAGCTGGACCCCGTCATCCGGTCCGTCGACGCCGGCTCGCGCTGACGCGGGCTCAGCCCCACGGCCCGACGCGTCCCACCTCGCCGGCGAGCGCCCGCAGACGGGCGATCCGCTCGTCTGTCGAGGGATGCGTCGAGAACATCCTGTCCCAGGCGAAGCCGTGCAGCGGATTGACGATGAACAGATGCGCCGTGGCCGGGTTGCGCTCGGCCACGTTGTTCGGAATCGCCTCTGCGCCGCGCTGGATCTTCGAAAGCGCCGAGGCGAGCCATAGCGGGCGACCGGAGATCTCGGCCCCGCCGCGGTCGGCCTCGAACTCGCGCCCGCGGCTGATCGCAGCCTGGACCATGACCGCGGTAAGCGGCGCCAGGATCATGACGGCGAGCAACCCGATCCAGCCGAGCGGCGATGCGTTGCCGTTCTCGTCACGGCCGCCGCCGAAGAAGAATGCGAAGTTCGCAAGCATGCCGATGGCGCCAGCCAGCGACGCCGTCAACGTCATGATCAGCGTATCGCGGTGGCGTACGTGCGCCAGCTCGTGCGCGATCACGCCCGCAACCTCCTCGCTGCTCAGCATCCGCAACAAGCCGGTCGTCGCGGCCACGGCCGCATGCTCCGGGTCGCGGCCGGTCGCGAAGGCGTTGGGCTGCTCGTTCTCGACGATGTAGACGCGCGGCATGGGCATTTCTGCGCGCGCCGCGAGCTGCTCGACGATGCCGTAGAAGCCCGGCGCCGACTGGCGGTCCACCTCGCGCGCGCCATACATCCTCAGCACGAGCTTGTCGGCGTTCCAGTAGGCGAAGAAGTTCATCGCCCCGGCGAGCGCCAGCGCGATGACCATGCCGGAGGAGCCGCCGATCACGAAGCCGACGGCGGCAAACAGCCCTGTCAGGGCAGCGATCAGCAGTCCGGTTCGAAAATAGCTCATGACCGTACAATTTCGCCGTTGATCGGCGTCAACTAGATAGTGCCGCGACGGTTACGGTTCAACTGTTGGCATGTCCGTCCGCTCCGCCCGGACGTTCGGGATCCGCGGCAGGCCGGCGTTCGATGAGCCAGACGATGCCGCCCGGCACGCCGATGGCGATCTGCACCAGACCGAATGCCACCGACAGCGCCAGCGCGTCGGCCGGTGCCACGCCGAGAAATCCAAAGCCGATCACGGTGGCACTTTCGCGCACGCCCCAGCCGGCGATCGAGATCGGCAGCATCGTGAGCAGAACGACCGGAGGAACGATCACCAGGCAATCGACCGCGCTGACTTCGATGGCGAGCGCGCGCGCGAGGAGCCAGACCGATCCGATCACCGCGAGATGAACGATCACTGCGATGACGACGATTGCGGCGTTTCGCCACGACACGGCGAGAAGCTCGCCGAAATCGCGGGCAAGCTGCGCCACCGCCTGCGCCCGGCGATAGCGGACCAGCCAGAGCGCCAGCCGCGGACCGAGCAAGGCGGGAACGACGAGGCCCGCAGCCGTCGCGGCAACGGTGGCTGCCGCTGCGATCCGCAAGGCCGGATCCGGCACGCGCGCGTGAAGGAGGGGCAGGGTGACGCCGACGATGGCAACGAGGATCACCAAGGCGACCAGGCGGTCTGCGAGCACGCCGGCGATCGCCTTGCCGAGCGGTATGCCCTCGCGCGCTGCAAGCCATGCACGGACCGCGTCGCCGCCGATCGCGGACGGAAGGGTCTGGTTGAAGAACTGGCCGATCATGGTCAACCGGACGACCGCACTGCGGCCCAGCGGCGCGTGGATGCCGCCCTGGACGAGCGACCAGCGCCACCCGGTCACGAGCAGCTGCGCCATCATCAACGCCGTCGCGGCGGCCGAGAGCCAGGGATCGACGCCGCCCAGATTGGCAAGCAAAGGCCCGATCTCGATGCGGTTGAGCAGCCATCCGAGCAGAAAGAGCGTGATTGCTGCCTTGATGGCGACCGAGATCCACGGATGACGCATCAATCGACCGGTCGTTGATCAGGCGCCTGAGTTACAACGCCCGCCTTGCGCTGGCAAGGTCGCGGGCTTCCGCATCGGGCCCGGACAGATTTTTGTCTCACGCAGGCCCCCGATTGTTCTGGTAAACAGGCCCGCATTCGCGGGACCGGGAGGCAGGACTTTGCGTGGCAATGTGCTGGTGACGGGCGGTGCCGGCTATATCGGCGCGCATGTGGCGAAGGCGCTCGCCAGGGCGGGATTCGTGCCCGTCACGTTCGACAACCTGAGTGGTGGCCATCGCGACGCGGTGAAGTGGGGGCCGCTGGTGGAGGGCGATCTCGCGGACGCTGCGCTGCTCGCGCGCGTAATGGCGGATCATTGCCCGATCGGCGTAATCCACCTCGCCGGCTTCATCGAGGTCGGCGAGTCGGTGCGCGAGCCGGCGCGATTCTACCGCAACAACTTCGCCAACGCGCTCGTCCTGCTGGAGGCGATGCGCGCCGCATCGATCGGCGCCATCGTCTTCTCTTCCACGGCCGCCGTCTATGGCGAACCGCAGCGCTCGCCGATGGGCGAGGATCACCCGACGCGTCCGGCGAACCCGTACGGCGAATCGAAGCTGATGGTCGAATGGGCCCTGGCGGCGCTCGGTCGCGCCAACGGACTGCGCTGGCTGGCGCTGCGCTATTTCAACGCATCAGGCGCCGATCTCGATGGCGAGATTGGCGAGAACCACGACCCCGAATCGCACCTGATTCCGCGCGCGTGCCTCGCGGCACTCGGCCGCGTTCCGCCGCTGCAGGTTTTCGGCACGGATTATCCGACGCCGGACGGGACGGCGATCCGCGATTACGTCCATGTCGGCGATCTGGCGCTCGCGCATGTGCGTGCGCTGGAGCATCTTCTTGCGGGCGGTGACAGCCGCGCGCTCAACCTCGGCGTCGGCCGCGGTCACTCGGTAGCGGAGGTGATCCGTGCCGTCGAGCGCGCCGCAGGACGCAAGGTGCCGGTGCAGCTCGCGCCGCGCCGGCCCGGGGACACACCCGTTCTCGTCGCCGATCCGTCTGCCGCGAACGAGATACTGGGCTGGCGGGCGGCCATCGCCGAGCTCGACCGGATCGTGGAGAGCGCGTGGCGCTGGCACAGTCGGGGCAGCAAGCCCTAGTCCGGCGGCAAGGCGCGCGTCGGGCGCGGCGGCGTCACGTCCTTCATCGGACGCGGCTCGCCGGTTCGCCCCGGATAATTCCAATCGGGGTCGACCGGAGGCACGATGACATTCCGGGCGATGCGGCACAGAAGGAAGCCGATGAACCCGATGACCGCCGTGCCGCCAAGCCAGATGGCGAAGACCAGGCCGAGTCCGAGCGTCTGGAAGAAGCGGAAGATTCCGCTCGCAACGGGCACGGCGTCGGGATCGCCGAGGAAGAGCGAGTCCAGTTGCGAATGCACGAAATCACCGCCCAGGCTGAGGGCCGCCCAGACGCCCAGACTTAGCAGGCTCCATACCGCGATTGCGGCGATCGTGAAGACCGTAATGATCCGGACCATGGCGGAACGCAATTCGCGGCGTTGAGATGAGACGATGAGATGATGAAGGGTGCCGTACAGCCTTCATGTAGGCGTACGGCATATAGGCATGCGGCTTTCGCCGGAAAAGGCCGCCAAGGTCGGGCGACGGTCTGACCCGTTTCTCAGTGAATGGTCGGACGTGCTCCGGGGCGGCGCTGCTTGAGCGCGGCGGCGATCTCCGGCCCGTTGGGCGTGATCGCCACGGTCGTCACGACGTCCACCGGGCTGCCTTGGGTCGCCTGCGTCACTGCCGCGGCGGCCTCGGGCGGAATTTCAGCCGGGGCATGGGTCGTGATGGCGATATAGGACTCGGCGTCGCCGGGATAGACAGCTTCACGATAAAAGCCGGCGGTCTGCGCGCGCCCCGGACGGGTCAGCGGTGCGGCCATCTCATGCAGCGGCTCGGCGCTCTGCGCCGCAGCACTTTCGACCACCGTCATCAGCGCCGGCACGCCGCGCGCGGCGAGTTCCGGGGAGACATGGAGGCAGACAAGCACGACCGCGACGGACTCGGCCCTGGCCTTGCCGGACGAGCGCCTCTCGCCGCCGTCCATCAGCCTGACCGGAGCCATCAGGGTGAAGCAGATCGCGCGGCGGCGCCGCGACATCGCCGCAAGCTGCACCCGCAAGTCCTCGCGCGCGAACAGCTTCAGCGTGCCTGGCAGTGCGCTCAGCAGGCGTTGATCATACGCGCGGTCGAGATTGACGACCACAGGGCGGTCGGTTGCCACAGACGGCTCCG
This sequence comes from Alphaproteobacteria bacterium, assembly GCA_041690495.1. Lineage (GTDB taxonomy): Bacteria > Pseudomonadota > Alphaproteobacteria > CACIAM-22H2 > CACIAM-22H2 > DATAAP01. Next base: position 213,850 of record JAWLHE010000001.1, read on the forward strand.
CTGTCAGGTCAGGGTGGCGGCGTTTGCGTCGCGCCAGTTTCCGGCGCCTTGGTTAATCCACGGTTAAGCCCGCCATCGCGCCAGATGCATGGTGCAGACAGAATCCGCCGCGGTCGGAACAGGCGAAGCCTTAGTAAAAAGATGAACTCGCCAATAAAACAGCCGCGCTCATGGAAGATAAAATAAGTCAAATGCTCAAGCACGATCCATTCGTGTATTTGAATTTTGCTGTGGTGGCGGAACCCGATCGTCATCGTTGCGTCTAGGCACATGCAGCGCGGGGCGGAGGGAATGCCTATCCGCCGCGCGTCGCGTCCCGACCTCAACCCCAGTCAACGCGACGAGGAGATCGACAATGGCAAATGGAACGACCTCGGCCACCGCACTGAACCAGCAGTCCGATACCACCGGGACGCCGCAAGGTACGTCCACCGGGACAACTGCGACGACCACTTCTGGAACGACGGGTACCACGTCCGGAACGACGTCGGGGACGACCGGGACGGGAACGACCGGGACAACTACCGCCGCGGCAGCGGGCGGAACGACCTCCGCGACCACGGCGCAAGACAACCAAACGGATCCCAATTCGCTGAATCAGCCGGCTGGGACCACCATCACCGATGAACAGCAGGTCACTTTGATCCGGAACACCGTTCTTCAGGATGAGGATAACACGGACGGTGTCACGGTGAGCGGCGCAGGTGCGACTAGCTCCGCCGAGGACGCCACCGGCAGCGGCACGGCACCGACAGTGACGTTCGCCAGCGACGGAACCACCGGAACGACTGGAACCACCGGAACGACCGGAACGACCGGAACCACTGGAACCACTGGAACCACTGGAACCACTGGAACCACCGGAACGACCGGAACGACCGGAACCACTGGAACCACTGGAACCACCGGAACCGCGACTGACACGACAGGCACGACTGCCGACGCAACCGCAGCCGACGACACCGGTGCCTCGACTTCGTTCGATCCCTCTGCTGTCGAGCGCATCGTCGCCGGGAGCAACGCCACGGCGACATCCGAAGCGCTGTTCGGCGGCACAGGCAACGACCTGATCTTCGGTCAGGCGGGAGCCGACACGATCGTCGCCGATTTGGGCAATGACTTCGTCTTCGCCGGCAGCGATGACGACGTTATTCTTGCCGAAGGGGGCAACGACATCATCATCGCCGATGAGGGCAACGATACGGCGTTCGGCGGCGCCGGCCACGACGTGATTCATGGCGGCGCCGGCAATGACGCGCTGTACGGCAATGACGGCAACGACTGGATGTTCGGCGGAGCCGGCAACGATGCGCTGGTCGGCGGCGCAGGCGACGACATCATGATCGGCGGCGACAGTGCTGATACCTATGCTTTCGACGACAACAGCGGGAGCGACACGGTCATCGGATTCCGTTCGGGGGTTGACAAGATCGCGCTGAGCTCGGGCATCAACGGAAGCAACATCACGAGCGGAGCGCAGGCTCTTGCGAACGTCACGCCCACCGAAGGAGGGGCCGCCGATGGCCCGATCGTGAGCGGCGGCGCCTTTGCCGCTGCAGATACCTCCGGCACGGGCACCGGCACAGCGGGCACGACCGGTACGACTGGCACAACCGGCGGCACGACGGGCACGACCGGAACGACCGGCACCACTGGCACCACTGGCACCACTGGCACTACCGGGTCGACCGGAACCGCAACCGACAGCTCGGTCGGCGGCGTGGTCGTCGATCTTGGCGGCGGAAACGAGATTACGCTGCTCGGCGTGACGGAGCTTACCGCGTCCGATTTCGTCATCAGCTGACGAAACCGCCGCGCGAAATCGGCTTGGCGACGAGGCTCCGCAAGGGGCCTCGTCCACCGCTGCTGCCTTGTATGACGGCGAGAGGCTAGGGCACCCATGGTGAACGAGGTCCGGCACGCGACCCGGCGCGCGGTGGCGACGGTCGCTCTGTTCAGCCTGTTCATGAACGCGCTCGTGCTCGTGGTTCCTATCTACTCGCTGCAGGTCTATGATCGCGTGCTAACCAGCCAGAGCGGCGAGACGCTGCTCTGGCTGAGCGTGCTCGCGGTCTTCCTGATCGCCATGCTCGCGGTGCTCGATGCGCTGCGTACCCGCATTCTCGTGCGCGTCAGCCTCTGGCTCGAACGGCGCCTGGCGCCGGTTCTTCTCGCCCGGAATCTCGCCGGGGACATCGGACGCTACGGCGCGCTCGGCACGCAGGGTCTCGAGGACCTGGCGTCGCTCCGCCGCTTTCTTACCGGACCCGGCGCCGTCAACCTGTTCGATGCGCCCTGGATGCCGCTTTACCTTGTGGTCATCTGGCTGCTGAACCCGTGGCTTGGAATCGTCGCGACGGTGAGCGCCGCGCTCCTGTTCATGACCGGCTTCTTCAACGAGTTGGCTACGCGCCGCGCGCTCGGCGAGGCGAACGCGAAGAACAGCGAGACCATGGCGGCGCTGCGCACGACCCTGTACGGCAGTGAGACAGTGCGGGCGCTGGGCATGAAGGAGGCGGTCCTGCGGTCATGGGCGGCGCAGAACGATGCCGTCCTGCGGCTGCAGGGCGGCGCAAGCGACCGTTCCGGAACGATCCAGTCCTTCGCGCGGTTCGAGCGGCTCGCGGCCCAGGTCGCGATCGTCGGCGTCGGCGGCTGGCTCGTCATCGACCATGCGATTACGCCGGGCGCGCTGATCGCGGCGGCGATCATCGTCTCGCGCGCGCTGGCGCCGGCGGAAGGGCTGATCGGCAGCTGGCGCAGCGTCGTCGGCGCGCGGGCGGCCTATCGCCGCGTCCTCGACCGGCTGGCCGGCGCCGCCGTCCGGCCACCACTGCAGCTGCCCGCGCCGCGCGGCCGCCTCGATGTCGAGGATGTCTCGCTCGCGCTGCCGGGCAACGACCGCTTCGCGCTTCAGGGCGTCCGCTTCACCCTGCAGGAAGGCGAGAGTCTCGGTATCGTCGGTCCGTCCGCGTCCGGGAAGTCGTCGCTGGCGCGCGTCATCCTCGGGCTGGCCAGCCCCACCGGCGGCACGGTGCGCATCGACGGTGCCGAGCTATCGAGCTGGGATCCCGATTTCCTCGGGCGGCATGTCGGCTATGTGGCGCAGGACGTACGGCTCTTCCCCGGCACGGTCGGCGACAACATCGCGCGGCTCGGACCGCGCGACGATGCGATGATCGTCAAGGCGGCGCAGATGGCCGGCGCGCACGAGATGATCCTGCGGCTGCCGCGCGGCTACGACACCGAGATCGATCCGAGCCGGCCCGCGATCTCCGGCGGCCAGCAGCAGCTTATAGCTCTGGCGCGGGCGTTCTATGGCGAGCCGCGTCTCCTGGTGCTCGACGAGCCGAATTCGAATCTCGATCGCGACGGCGAGGCGGCCCTGCTCTCGGCACTGGCGCGTGCCCGGACGGCCGGCATCACCATGATCGTCATCGCCCATCGCCCGGCCATCGTCGGCGAACTCGACCGGCTGCTTGTTCTGCGCGAAGGCCGCGTCATCATGGCCGGGCCGCGCGCCGAGATCCTGGCGCGCACGACCGGCGCCGTGGCGCCGTTCAAGCGCCCCAACGTCGCGTCGCGCGAAGGCGGCGGCCTGATCGAGCGCGCCGGCGGCGAACAGGTGCCATCTTGAACGCGGCGCGCATGCTGCCTGGACGGGTCGAGCCGCTCGACAGGACGATCCGCGGCCCGTTCCTGCTCGGTTGCGGCGTGATTGCGCTCTGCATCGGCGGGCTGGGCCTGTGGTCGAGCGGTGCGCCGCTGGCCGGCGCTGCAATTGCCGCGGGGGAGGTCACGGTGGAGAGCAACCGCAAGACGGTCCAGCATCTCGAGGGCGGCATCATCGGCGAGATCCTGGTCACCGACGGCGACCGTGTAAACGCCGGCGACGTCCTGGTGCGGCTCGACGAGACCAAGCCGCGGACCAGCCTCGAAGCGCTGCATGGCCGATTCTACGCCGGGCTCGCGCGCGAGGCGCGGCTGATCGCCGAGCGTGAGGACGCGGCGGAGATATCCTTCCCGGCGGAGCTGCTGCAGGCCGGCCACCCTGCCGCTGCCGAGGCCATGGCCGGCCAGCGCCGCATTCATGCCGCGCGCCGCGCCTGGGTCGAGGGCCAGGTCGCGATCCTGCAGAAGCAGATCGCGCAGCTGCGCGAGGAGATCACCGCGCTCGACGCGCAGGTCCGTTCGGAAACGCGCCAGTCAGAGCTGATCGCCGAGGAGGCCGAGGGCGTCAAGACTCTGGTAGACAGGGGACTCGAGCGTCGCCCGCGCCTGTTGGCATTGCAGCGCGCGGCCGAGGAGATCAACGGTCGGCGCAGCGACCATCTCGGCCAGATCGCGCGTGCGCAGCAGAAGATCGGCGAGGCCGAGCTGCAGATCGCCGACCTGCAGAACCGGCGCATCGACGAGATTATGCGCGAGCTGCGCACCGTGCAGGACGAGCTGTTCGACATTCGCGAGCGGATGGTCGCGGCGCGCGACGTCCTCAAACGCATCGAAATCCGCGCCCCCCGCGACGGCATCGTCGTCAACCGTCGGGTCCATACGGTGGGCGGCGTCGTGACGCCCGGCGAGGCGATCCTGGACATCGTGCCGCAATCCGAGGAGCTGATGATCGATGCCCGCGTGCGGATGGACGATATCGACATCGTGCGCCCCGGCATGAAGGCGCAGATCCGGCTCGTGGCATACAAGCAGCGCTGGACGCCGACCGTGGACGGCCTTGTGCGCACCGTTTCCGCCGACCGGCTGCAGGACGAGCGCACAGGTGAAACGTACTTCATCGCCCGCGTCGAGGTCGACCGGGACTCCCTTGCGACGCTGCCGGGAGCGGAGCTTTATCCAGGCATGCCGGCGGAGGTATTGATCATGACGGCGCCGCGCACGGCGCTCGACTACATGCTGTCGCCGATCACCGCCTCTCTAACGAAGGCTTTTCGTGAGCAGTGAATGGGCTGTTGCCGGGGGCGAAGGGATTGCGTCGGAACGGATCCGGCCCGGCCGCGCGCCAGTTGCCGTTGTCAAGGCTGAGGGTGCACGTAATCGGCTTGTCACGCTTTGTCAGCGCCGGCACCTCGACATCGTACACGCGGTGGCCGCCCCGGAGCATGCGTCGTCCGTTCGGGCTATAGGCCTCGTTGACCCTGGTCTTGTGGATGTCGTAGCCGACACCGCGCTCTCCTTTCTCCTCGACGCAAATCCGGCCCGCACGATCCGAGGAGAAGGCCGCGCATAGTACGAATGCGGCGGCCAGGACGCTCCAGCGATACATTTCCAAAAGACCTTCCGTCGCCTCGCGAACGGATCACTGTAGCCAAATCATGCCCTGTGGGCCGGGGTGCGTTGGTGGGTTATGCTTTCGGGGCAACCGTGGCAGAGCCGCCGGTGCCGCATGGCGGGCCACGGGAACGCAACAACAGCACGGCGGTATGATCCACAATGCCCAAGCGAATCCCGCCCAAGCAGCCGTTGGACAGGAAAACCAAGCTCAATGCCTGGTATGTGGCCCTGGCACTCCTTGGCGTCTTCTTCCTGCAAAGCGTATGGACGACCTATCAGACGGTCGAGCAGATCGCCTACAGCGAATTCGAGAGCTACCTGAAGCAGGGGCGCATCGCCGAGGTCGTCGTAACGCCCAATCAGGTTCAGGGCACGTTCAAGGACCCGCCGCCTGAAGGGCGGAGCCGTTTCGTCGCGACACGCGTCGACCCGGACCTTGCAAACGAACTTCAGCAGTACGGCGTCAAGGTCACGGGCGGTCGCGACGGCTCATGGCTGACCGACATTCTGTCCTGGGTCCTGCCGGTTCTGTTGTTCTTCGGCCTGTGGGTATTCGTGTTCCGGCGCATCGCCGAACGGCAGGGGATCGGCGGCGGCATGATGTCGATCGGCAAGAGTCGCGCCAAGGTCTACGTCGAGACGGACACGAAGACGACCTTCGCCGACGTCGCCGGCGTGGACGAGGCGAAGGAAGAGCTGGAGGAGGTCGTCGGCTTCCTCAAGGATCCGAAGCGCTACGGCCGGCTCGGCGGACGCGTGCCGAAGGGGGTCCTGCTGGTGGGCCCTCCCGGCACCGGCAAGACGCTGCTCGCGCGCGCGGTCGCCGGCGAGGCCAGCGTGCCGTTCTTCTCCATCAGCGGGTCCGAGTTCGTCGAGATGTTCGTCGGCGTGGGCGCCGCGCGGGTGCGCGATCTGTTCGAGCAGGCGCGCCAGCATGCGCCCGCGATCATCTTCATCGACGAGCTCGATGCATTGGGGCGCGCGCGGGGCGCCTATCCGTACGCCGGCGGGCACGACGAGAAGGAGCAGACCTTGAATCAGCTCCTGGTCGAGCTGGACGGCTTCGATCCGAAGATCGGCGTGGTCATTCTCGCCGCGACCAACCGGCCCGAAATCCTCGATCCCGCGCTGCTGCGCGCCGGACGCTTCGATCGCCAGGTGCTCGTCGACAAGCCGGACAAGGTCGGCCGGGTCCAGATCCTGAACGTCCACCTGAAGAAAGTGAAGCTGGCCGCTGACGTCGACCCGGAGAAAATCGCGGCCCTGACTCCGGGCTTCACGGGCGCCGATCTCGCCAACCTCGTGAACGAGGCCGCCCTGATTGCCACGCGCCGCGGCGCCGACGGGGTCTCCCTCGACGATTTCAGCATGGCGGTCGAGCGCATCGTCGCCGGCCTCGAAAAGAGGAACAGGCTCCTGAATCCCAACGAACGACGGGTGGTCGCCTACCACGAGATGGGCCATGCCCTGGTTGCCATGTCGCTGCCGGGAACGGACCCGGTGCACAAGATCTCGATCATACCGCGCGGCGTCGGCGCGCTCGGCTACACCATTCAGCGGCCGACCGAAGACCGCTACCTGATGACGCGTGAGGAGCTCGAGGCGAAGATGATGGTGCTGCTCGGCGGCCGGGCGGCGGAGCACGTCGTATTCGGCCACCTGTCGACCGGCGCTGCCGACGACCTGGCGAAGGTCACCGACATTGCGCGCAACATGGTCACGCGTTACGGGATGGATACGCGTCTCGGCAATGTGACGTACGAAAGCGATCCGCGCAGCTTCCTGCACGCGCCGATGCCGCCGATGGGAAACGAACGGCGCTACTCCGAGGAAACCGCACGGGAGATCGATTGCGCCGTACGGGAGATCGTCGATCAGGCTTTTGAGCGGGCCGTCGGCATTCTTCGCAACCGCCACGATGATCTCGAACGGGGCGCCAGGGCATTGCTCGAGAAGGAGACGCTGACGGAGCAGGACCTGCGCGGCTTCATACTGCGCTCGCCGCCGGCGGCCGCTGCGTCGCCGCACCAGCAGCGGCCCGCGCCGGCACATTAGCGGGTGGGCGGCTGCGCCCGATCATGCCGTGCGGTTGTGGGGCGAGATGCAGGAAAATGCAGGGCGGGCGAAGTCGATTCGCCCGCCCTGCGTCGCTGAAGGCCGGTTTCGGCGCCCACCTACGCCCGGTTCATCCGGTTGTCGACCAGGTCGCTCACCACCGTCGGATCGGCGAGCGTCGAGGTATCACCAAGATTGCCGTGCTCGTTGGCGGCGATCTTGCGCAGGATGCGGCGCATGATCTTGCCCGAGCGCGTCTTCGGCAGGCTCGGCGCCCACTGGATCAGGTCCGGGGCCGCGATCGGGCCGATCTGCTTGCGCACCCAGGCGCCGAGCTCCTTGCGCAGCTCCTCGGTCGGCTTCTCGCCGGCGTTCAGGGTGACATAGGCATAGATGCCCTGGCCCTTGAGGTCGTGCGGATAGCCCACGACCGCCGCCTCCGCCACCTTGGCGTGCGCCACCAGCGCCGATTCGATTTCCGCCGTGCCGAGCCGGTGCCCGGACACGTTGATCACGTCGTCGACGCGGCCGGTGATCCAGTAATAGCCGTCCTCGTCGCGGCGGCAGCCGTCGCCGGTAAAGTACTTGCCCTTGAAGGTCGAGAAATAGGTCTGGATGAACCGCTCGTGGTCGCCGAACACGGTGCGCATCTGGCCCGGCCATGAATCGGCCATGCACAGATTGCCCTCGCACGCACCCGACAGCTCCTTGCCGTCGCTGTCGACGATCACCGGCTGCACGCCGAAGAACGGCTTCGTCGCCGATCCCGGCTTGGTCGGGATGGCGCCGGGCAGCGGCGAAATCAGGATGCCGCCGGTCTCGGTCTGCCACCACGTATCGACGACCGGGCAGCGCTTGTCGCCGACGACGCTGTGGTACCACAGCCAGGCCTCGGGATTGATAGGCTCGCCGACCGTGCCGAGCAGGCGCAGCGACTTGCGGCTGGTCTTCTTGACCGGCGCCTCGCCCTCGCGCATCAAGGCGCGGATCGCGGTGGGTGCGGTGTAGAAGATGTTGACCTGGTGCTTGTCGACGACCTGCCAGAAGCGCGAGAAGTCGGGGTAGTTCGGAACGCCCTCGAACATCAGCGTGGTGGCGCCGTTGGCCAGCGGGCCATAGACGATGTAGCTGTGCCCGGTCACCCAGCCGACATCGGCCGTGCACCAGTAGATGTCGCCGTCGTGATAATCGAAGACGTACTGGTGCGTCATCGCCACGAACACCAGATAGCCGCCGGTCGTGTGCAGCACCCCCTTGGGCTTGCCGGTGGAGCCGGAGGTATAGAGGATGAACAGCGGGTCCTCGGCGCCCATCTCCTCGGGCGGGCAGTCGGCGGATACCGACGCGCACTCTTCATGGTACCAGAGGTCGCGGCCCTTCTCCCAACCGATCTTGCCGCCGGTGCGGCGCACGACCAGCATGTTCTTGACGCTCGGGCAGGATTTCAGCGCCTCGTCGGCATTGGCCTTGAGCGGCACCTTGCGGCCGCCGCGAAGGCCCTCGTCGGCGGTGATGACGAAGTTGGAATCGCAGTCCTGGATGCGGCCGATCAGCGAATCCGGCGAGAAGCCGCCGAACACGACCGAATGGATCGCGCCGATGCGGGCACAGGCCAGAATCGCGTACGCCGCCTCCGGGATCATCGGCAGATAGACGGTGACACGGTCGCCTTTCTTGACGCCGTGCTTCTTCAGGACATTGGCGAGCCGGCAGACCTGCTCGTGCAGCTCGCGATAGGTGATGTGCTTCGACTCCTTCGGGTCGTCGCCCTCCCAGATGATGGCGGTCTGGTCGGCGCGCCTGGCGAGGTGCCGGTCGATGCAGTTGGCCGAGGCGTTCAGCGTGCCGTCATGGAACCAGCGGATGTGCACGTCGCCGGAGAAGGAGGTGTCCTTTACCTTGGTGAACGGCTTGATCCAGTCGACGCGCTTGCCGTGCTCGGCCCAGAACCCCTCCGGATCCCCGATCGACCGCTCGTACATCTGCTGGTACTTCGCCGCATCCACCCAGGCGGCGCGGGCGAGCGTGTCGGAAACGGGAAAAACCTGGCCTTCGGGCATGGCGAACCCTCCCAAACGATTGATCAATGGCCGTTTCCGGCCCCACTTGGGGCGATCATTGCGCAAGAGCGGGAGCGAGACAAGCGGGGCGACTCGCGCCCGGATCGCCGGACCGCAGCCGCGTGTTCCCCATGTCTGGTTGCAGTACGCCGCTTGGCCGGTCGGTGTCCGGTTGCGCGTTGCCGGCCGTTCGGTCCGGTCCGGCGCTCAGCCGCCGGCGGCGCGGGCGCGAGTCGCCGCGCGCTGGTCGGCGCGCAGCATCGCATCGCGCGCCGCGAACCACTCGTCGGCATAGTCGCAATCGCGGTATTCGTCGAAATACGGGCCGCCGATCGTGTAGTGCACGATCGCGGCATCGGGGTCATAGGGATCGACGCCGACCAGATGGTTCCAGCGATGGGGCAGCTCGCCGATCAGCGAGTCGTTGCCGAGCCACTTGAACTGGTGCAGCTCGAGGCCCGATGCGCGTGACACGTAGTCCGGCGTCAGTGCGCGGCAGCGCGCGTTGTTGAACAGCATCACGCTCGACCAGTTCTTCTTGGCGTACTTGGTCTGCGTCTCGCCAAGGAACTTGGTGCTCTCGCGCGGCACGTGGTTGTGCTTGACGCACATCACCGCGAAGCGCTCGTCGCAGAGTCGCCAGAGCTGCGCGATGTCGGTGCGCAGCAGCATGTCGCAGTCCATGAACAGCGACCAGCCGGCGAAGCCCGACAGGGACGGCACAAGGAACCGCGAGAAGGAGAAATCGGTCGACTGCAGCGGATCGCGCGGCCGGTCGAATTGGGGCGCGACCTGGTGCAGCGCGATCGGAGCAACCGTCACCGGTCGCGAAGCGCGCATCAGGATGGAATGAGAGAGCACATGGAACGCCGCGGTCTCGCGCGGGTCGAACCCGATGAATACGCGCAGCGGCTCCACGATCGTGCTTTCCCTCCGAGGACGCGGGCAGGAGGCCCTATTCTTCCCTTGCTGTCCCCCCCGGACTTGATCCGCGGGCCCAGTCTGGATGCTCGGTTCGGTTCGGGTCCGGGCAAGACAGTCAGAAAGTCTAAAGAATCATACCAAATCGCGACAACTCTGCCCGAAATTGGTTACTACGCCGTAACGATAACCTGGCCATCGCGCACCGCCGCCGGCAGCGGCCTGAGCGACTGGCCCTTGCAGGGGCCGCGGACGCACAGGCCGGTGGCGATCTCGAACAGCGCACCATGGGTCGAGCACAGCAGATGCCGGCGATCGCGGGTCAGGAACCGGTCGGGCATGAAGTCGAGCGGCGTGCCGATATGCGGGCACGCGTTTTCGTAAGCGAAGACGTGGCCGAGCCGGCGCACCACCAGCAGCTCGCGCCGTCCGTCCGGCGCCTCGATCGTGAAGCCTCTGGCGCCGGGATCGGCGATCTCGTCGAGGCGGCAGAGCGGGTAGGCGGTCACGGCCTGATGCCGGCCATCCCGCACAGCAGGCGCCAGTGCTCGGGCGATACCGGCTGCACCGACAGGCGGGAGAATTTCACCAGCGCCAGGTCGGCGAAGCGCTTGTCGGCCTTGATCTGCGCCAGCGTAACCGGCGTCTTCGCCGGCGCCAGTGGCACGACATCGACCATCACCCAGCGCCCGGTCTTTTCCTTGTCGGTCGGGTCGGGATAGGCCTCGCGGACGATCTCCATCGCGCCGACGATCTCCTTGCCGATGTTGGAGTGGTAGAAGAATGCGCGGTCGCCTTTCTTCATGGCGCGCAGGTTCTGCGCCGCGGCCGCATTGCGGACGCCGTCCCAGTGGCCCCGCCTTTCGCGCACCAGCCTGTTCCAGCCATAGACGTCCGGTTCCGATTTCATCAGCCAGTATTGCATGTGCGCCCCCTGCCGGCCTGTCCTATGCTCGCCCTGAATGCGTAACCGTTTTACCGTGATGCACCCCGTCGCGCTATCGAGCCTGGCCTTGCTGCTGGCCGCCGGCTGCGACACCGGGCGGCGCGAGGCCGCCCTGCCGCCGCCGGCCGAGGCGCCGGCGCGGCCGGGCACGATCGGCGCCATGCGCGTCGCCGACCTGATCGGGCGCGACGTCTACAACCGCGACGGTGCGCTGGTCGGGACGATCGACGACGTGGTCGTCCACCGCCGCGACCGCGTCACCGGCGCGGTGCTGACTATGGGCGGCTTTCTCGGCTTCGGCGCCGACAGGGCGGTGGTGCCGGTGCGCCAGCTCCGCCTCGACGGCAAGCGGATCGTGGCGCCGAACCTGACGCGCGCGGTGATGGAGCGGGTCGACAATTATCATCCGCGTGACTGGGACCGTGTCGATCCCGCCCGCATCGTGGGTACGGCGGCGCGCTGAGGGTCAGTTCTCCGACTTGAACGGCCGCGCCAGCAGGGTGGCGATGGTCGCGTCGATGTCGGCGCCGCGATGCAGTATGGCCTCGACTGCGGCGACGATCGGCATCTCGACCGCCTTGCGGCGCGCGAGCGCCGAAATCGCCGCAGCGCTGTCCACCCCTTCGGCGATCGAGCGCTTGCCGGCCAGCGCCTCGTCCAGCGTGCGCCCCTGACCCAGTGCTATGCCGAGACTCATATTGCGCGACTGCGGCCCGTTGCAGGTCAGCGACAGGTCGCCGAGGCCGGACAGACCCATCAGCGTTCCGCGCTGCCCGCCCAGCGCCTCGCCCAGACGCATGATCTCGGCAAGCCCGCGGGTCATCAGAGCGGCGCGCGCGTTGTCGCCCAAGCCGCGTCCGGTGACAATGCCGCAGGCGATGGCGATCACGTTCTTGACCGCGCCGCCGATCTGCGCGCCGACCGGGTCGCCGCTGAGATACGGGCGGAAGGTCGCGCTGCCCAGCGTCGCAACCAGGCGCGCGCCCATGGCGACATCGGTTGCGGCCAGGGTTATGGCGGTCGGCAGGCCGCGCGCCACCTCGGCGGCGAAAGTCGGCCCGGACAGGACCGCAAGGGGAGCAGCGCGCAGCATGTCCGCGACCAGCTCGCTCATCAGCGCGCCGGTGCCACGTTCCACGCCCTTGGCGCAGATGACGACCGGCGTCCCGGCCTTCAAATGCGCGGCGATGCCGCCCGCCACTGCGCGCAGATATTGGGCAGGAACGACAAGCAGCACCGCGTCGGCGCTCGCTGCGGCGGCAGCGGCGTCGCCGCCGGCGCGGATGGCGTGATCGAGCGCCACGCCGGGAAGGAAGAGCGGGTTCTCATGGCGGCGATTGATCGCCTCGACGACCTCGGGCTCACGGGCGGCTATGGCGACGTCGCGGCCGGCGCGGCGCGCCACCAGCGCCAGCGCCGTTCCCCACGCGCCGGCGCCGATCACGGCGACCCGCTGAAAGGGCGCGTCGGCCATGGTCACAGGCTGAGATTGAAGGCGATCGAGATTCGCATGCGATTGCCGCGATAGGGGCGGACGGCGTGCGAGAGCCAGGCCGGAAACAGCACCATCAGGCCGGCGCGCGGCCGGATCAGCTCGCTTGCGCCGGCCGAGCGTCCGCCCGGTGTCGCGAAGCACAGCATCGGCGCATACATCGCCGGCGCCACGCCGCGCGGGTCCTGCATCTCGAACTCGCCGCCCAGCGACGGGTCCGCGCCTACGCCGCCGTCGTCGACATAGTAGGTGCCCGACCAGTAGCTGCCGGGGTGGGTGTGGAATTCGTTGCCGTGGCCGGCGCGGTTGACGTTGGCCCAGGCGTTGACCCGCCATTTGATGTCGACCGGCTTGCCCTGGCGGTCGGTGGTCATGCGGCTGGCAAGCGCCACGGCGGTGCGCAGCACGGCCTCGCCGGCCTCGCCGCACCAGCCCGGAAAATCCCAGCTCGACTGCCAGCCTCCGAGATTGCTGTGCTGGACCGAGGGATGGCTCTTTTCGCGCGCCAGGATGGTCTCGGCGAGGGCGCGGTTGATCGCGCCGGCCTGGTCGAGCTCGACGACTGCGATCGGGGTCGCGAAATAGCTGCGCAGCTCGACATCGCCGGGACGGCGGGCCGGTGTCGGCGCGGAGGCGGACGGGTTCGTCATCGCGGCATTTTCCGGGGCCGGGCCGGCGCGCGCAACCACGCGCTCATGCCTTCACGCCGGCGCCCGGCGCGGGCGCTGCCGTCGGATCGAGCGGCCAGCGCGGGCGCGGCGCGAAATCGAGCGGATCGACCAGGCCGCGCTGCAGCCGCTCGACCCCGGCCCAGGCGATCATCGCCGCATTGTCGGTGCAAAGACGGGCGGGCGGGGCAACGAGGGTGAGGCCGTGCGCGGCGGCCAGCTTGGCCAGGCGCTCGCGCAGTGCCGCGTTTGCCGCGACGCCTCCGGCAACGACGAGGTTGCATCCGGACGGATGCCGGCGCTTGAACGCCGCGATCGCATTGGCGGTGCGGTCGGTCAGGACGTCGGCGACGGCGGCCTGGAATGACGCGGCGATGTGCGAGACGTCCTCCGGGCCGATCGCGCCCGGCGGCCATTTCTCGACAAGCTGGCGGATCGCCGTCTTCAGCCCGGCGAAGGAGAAGTCGCAGCCCGGCCGGCCCTTGAGGGGCCGCGGCAGGGGGAAGCGCGCCGGATCGCCGGAACGCGCGGCGCGCTCGATGGCCGGACCCCCGGGATAACCGAGGCCGAGCAGCTTGGCGCTCTTGTCGAAAGCCTCGCCCGCGGCGTCGTCGATCGTGGTGCCAAGCCGGATGTAACGACCGACGTCCTCGACGATCAGCAGCTGGCAATGCCCGCCGGAGACGAGCAGCAGCAGATAGGGAAACGCGATTCCGTGCGACAGCCGCGCGGACAGGGCGTGCCCCTCGAGATGATTGACCGCGACGAAGGGCAGATTTCGAGCCAGGGCGATCGCCTTCGCAGTCATCACGCCGACGATCACGCCGCCGATCAGGCCGGGGCCGCCGGTGACGGCGACCGCCGACAGCGCGCCGAATCCGACGCCGGCTTCGGCGAAGGCCTTGGCGATGAGCTCGTCGAGATGGTCGAGATGCGCGCGCGCCGCGATCTCCGGGACGATCCCGCCATAAGGCTGGTGCAGCACGATCTGGCTCAGCACCAGGTCGGCGCGGATGGTCCGCTGCTCGTCGACCACCGCGGCGGCGGTTTCGTCGCAGCTGGTCTCGATCCCGAGGACGAGGCGGGGAGAGGCGTTCATGAGGGTCGAGGCTGTATCCGGTTTGTGCCGTCGGGACAAGACGATAGGCATTTTCCCGTCATGTGACGCGCGTCACAGCGCCGCGGCCGCCGCCCCGCTTACTCTGATTGCCGTGTTGAGGGGGGAGATTGGGAGGAGACATGCTGACGACCGGGTTGTTCGTCGTTATCTATGCGCTCATCGCGAGCGTCGCCGGCTGGTTCTATTTCATGCACCAGCAATGGCCGGAGTTCTTCGAGCGCCACGGCATCGATGATCCGGCGCGCGAGCCCCTGATCCTGCATCTGACGATCGGCGCCGCGGCGGTTGGTGCCGCATGGCCCGTGGCATTGGTCTTTGTGCTTTACGCGGGCTACATGGCGTTCGTCAGGCGGGCGACCGGAGGCGCGGCGGAACGGGCCAATGTCTGAGCCGGAGCAAGAGGTTAACGCGGGGTAATCGACGGCGCGGCCGAACACGCTCCGGCACCTTTTCGAAGCGTCGAAAGCATCGCGGATCGGTATCTACAACCGCGAATTCATTTAAAAATTTACTATAATCAACCGGAGACAAACTCACCGAAGGTTTATAAGATGTAAACCTTCGGACAACCGGTTCAGCGTTACCTGCAGTGATCAAAGGATTTGTGCGTTCTCGTCGGTTTCGGGGGGCGGCGAGCGTGATGCTCTTCGCGTGCGCCGTCGCGTTTGCATCTACGGCACAGTCCCAGACGCCACAGGTGCCGCCGCCCGACCCCGCCACGGATCCCGAGCTCGACCGGATCTTCCAGCAGATGCTGCGCGATCCCGCCAATCTCGATCTCATGTTCAAGTACGCGCAGACGGCCGTGCAGCACGGCAACTACGATGCCGCGATCGGCACGCTATCGCGCATGCTGCTGTTCAATCCGAACCTGCCGCGCGTGCGGCTGGAGCTCGGCGCGCTCTATTTCCAGATGGGCTCGTACGAGGCGGCGCGCTCCTATCTCGAACAGGCGCTCGCCGCGCCGGACATGCCGCCCGATGTGCGCGAGCGCGCCACCGCCCTGCTCGATGAAATCGACCGCCGCACCGCGCGCAACAAGTTCGCCGGCAATCTCTCCGCCGGCGTGCGCTGGCAGGAAAATGCCAATTCCGCGCCTGGCGGCGTCAACGTGCGGGCGCTCGGCCAGGACGCGACCCTGAGCAACGAATTCACCCGCCGGCCCGACTGGAATGCCTTTGCGCTTGCGTCCTTCCAGCACATCTACAATCCACAGATCATCAGCGGCGATACGCTCGAGTCGACCGCCGTGTTCTACGGCACGCGCCAGGAGGAGCTGCACGACCTGAACGTCGCCCTTGCCGAGGTGACGAGCGGCCCGCGCTTCGTGCTGGGCAACTCCGGACCGGGCGATGCCACCCTGCGGCCGTATCTGCTTGCGAACATCGTCGCGCTGGGCGATGTGCGTTACTATCACACGTTCGGTGGCGGCATCGGGCTGACGCAGCAGTTCGGCGAGCGCGTGCTGGCCGAGGCGCTGTTCGAGCGTCGCGAGAAGCGTTTCCACGATTCGGGCCTGCGGCCCTTTGCGACGGATCAGAACGGCGACGAAAACAGCCTGTTCCTGTCGGCGCGCATCCTGACCAGCGCCGAAACCGTCGTCAGCTTCGGCGCCGGCGTCAGCGGCGACAATGCGCGCGAGGAATTCCGCGCCAACACGGAATGGCTGGGCGCGGCGACGTTCTCGTATTTCTTCGATCCGGAATTATGGGCGGCGCGGCAGCCCTGGTCGGTCAATCTGGCGGTGGCGCGGCTGCTCACGCAGTACGACGCGCCCGATCCCTTTGTCGATCCCGCCGTGACGCGCGAGGACAAGGAGTGGCGCATCACGCTCTATAACACCGTGCCGTTGACCGATTCGCTGTCCCTGGTTGGACAGCTGCAGCGATTCGTCGTCGATTCGAACCTTCCGAATTTTCAATACAAGAATTGGGCTTTTTCAGCGGGCCTGTCGTGGCAGTTTTAGCAAGGGATTGTGTCATGAAGAGATGGGCATTCAACGTGGCGCTCGGTCTGGCTTCGGCCGGTTCCTTCGCCTGGAGCGCGCATGCCAATGAGCCGCGCGTTGGCGTCACCGGCGCCGTCAACCCGCATGCAACGGGCGCCCCGCCCGGCGCCGCGGCACGCCAGCTCGTCGTCGGCGCCGACATCATTTTCCGCGAGCGCGTCATCACCACCGACGAAGGTCAGGCGCAGCTGCTGTTCCTCGACCAGTCCTCGCTGATGATCGGCCCGAA
Organism: Alphaproteobacteria bacterium; assembly: GCA_041690495.1. Taxonomy (GTDB): domain Bacteria; phylum Pseudomonadota; class Alphaproteobacteria; order CACIAM-22H2; family CACIAM-22H2; genus DATAAP01. The sequence goes on from JAWLHE010000001.1 coordinate 230,635, forward strand.
CTCGCAGGTCGTGATCGACGAATTCGTCTACGATCCCAACACGAGCAAGGGCAACATCGTCGCTACGCTGACACAGGGCTCCTTCCGCTATATCGGCGGCAAGCTCAGCAAACAGGGCAAGGCGACGCTCAAGACGCCGGTCGCCACGATCGGCATCCGCGGCACCGACGTGACGGTGACCTATGATGCGCCGAAGACCGAGGCGAAGGTCGTCACCACCAACGGCACTGCCGACATCCAGACGCTCACCGGTTCGGTAAAGCTCCGCACCGGCTTCGGCGCGACGGTCAGCTCGCTCGAGCTCCCGCCCGGCCCGGCGACGGCGCTGACCGCAGCACAGATCGCGGCGATCAACGCGATGTTCGAAGGCCAGCCCGGAAAGAACGCCGGCGCCTCCGATCCGCCGACCGACGACGACGTGGCGAAGTCGGAGCTGAGCTCGACCGTCGAGGCGAAGGGACTTTCGTTGCTCGAGCCCGCCGCCGGCGGCGACGCGCTGCGCAGCGCGCAGAACATCACCCTGCCGCCAGTGCTGCCGCCGCCGCGTCCGGAGGAGAGCGGCATCCTGCCCACCGGAAATCAGGCCGGCAATCCCGGGAACAATCCCGGAAGCAGTCCCGGCAATCCGCCGCCGGTCGGGCCGCGCACCGAGCAGGTGATGAACGGCTATGTCGCCGGGTTCGGCAACCGCACCACCGAGCAGACCTCGTACAGCGACATCCTCACCAACGACGATCCGATTTCGGTCGAGATCCGCACGGTTCCCGATGGCGACGGCATAGGCCGCGTCTATGCCAAGTTCGGCTTCCGCGGCGTGGATCAGGAGAGCCTGAACGCCGCCAGCGTCGAGATGGGCGACGCGGCCGGCAGCGGACCGGCGACCAAGTCGGTGTTCGTCGATGATGCGAACTTCTACGCGTTCCAGAATTCGGTCGCTGGGCAAGGGAAGGCGGAGATCAACGGTTCTCCGGCCGGCGCCAACGCGGTCATGGTCACCATTCCTGCCAGCAGCCAGCTGGGCGAAGAGATCGCGGGCTTTCCGAACGGCGCGCTCTGCGAGTGCGAATTCGTGAAGTGGGGCCTGTGGGTCGCAGTGCTCGACTCCGCCGAGGACATGCTGATCGTGCCGACCGGGCTGTGGGTCGCGGGCAAGCTGCCCAGCGTCAGCGATCCCTCGCCGCAGGGCAGCGCGACGTTCAGCGGCACCGCCGTCGGAATGGTCCAGGACATGCAATCCAACCGCTTCGCCACCGGCGCCTTCACCAACAATTACAATTTCAGCCAGCGCACCGGACACGTCACCATCTCGAACTTCGACGGCAACAAGACGTTCAGCGGCAGCGTCGGCGCCGGCAGCGACTGGCGCAACTACAGCGGCTCGCTGTCGGGTTCGGGCCTCACCGGGGGCGTCAACGGCTCGTTCTACGGCAACCGCACGCCGTCTGGCCAGATCCAGATGCCGAAAGAGACGGCCGGCAACTTCCACGTGACCGGCGGCGGCTACGCCGCGTCCGGCGTCTTCATCGGCAAGAGGTGACCGGGCCGAGGGGCCGGCGCCTCGCGCCGGCCCGTCCCCCGGCGCCAAACAGCCGCATGCAGGCGCGGCGCTAACCTGCTAGACAAGGGCGCATGACCTTGCGTCCCCGTATCCGGATCGGCACGCGCGGCTCGCCGCTCGCGCTTGCCCAGGCGGAAGAAGTGCGGCGGCGGCTCGCCGCGGCGTGGCCGGAGCTCGCGGCGCCGGATGCCGTCGAGATCGTGCCCATCAAGACCAGCGGCGACCGCATCCAGGACCGCACGCTGGCAACCGCCGGCGGCAAAGGCCTGTTCACCAAGGAGATCGAGGAAGGCCTGCTCGCGGGAACCGTCGATATCGCCGTGCATTCGATGAAGGACATGCCGACCTGGCTGCCCGACGGCCTGACCATTCCGTGCCTGCTGCCGCGCGAGGATCCGCGCGACGTGCTGATCGCCTCCGGGGTGCGCGCGCTCGCCGACCTGCCGCAGGGGGCGGTGGTCGGCACGTCGTCGCTGCGCCGCCAGGCGCAGCTGCTGGCGCGCCGGCCCGACCTGCGGATCGTCAATCTCCGCGGCAATGTCGAGACGCGCCTGCGCAAGATCGCCGCGGGCGAGGCGGACGCCACGCTGCTTGCGCTCGCCGGGCTGAAGCGGCTCGGCATGGCCGAACACGCCGCCGCGACCCTGCCGACCGACGACATGCTGCCCGCGGTGGCGCAGGGCGCCATCGGCATCGAATGCCGCGGCGACGATGCGGCGACGCAAGACATGCTGGCGCCGCTGCACGACGCAGTGACCGGTGCGGCGGTCGCGGCGGAGCGCGCCATGCTCGAGCGCCTCGACGGCTCGTGCCGGACGCCGATCGCGGCGCTGGCGACGGTGGACGGCGCCGGCGGCCTGACGCTCGACGGCCTGATCGCAACACCTGACGGCAGACGCGTGCTTCGCGCGCGGCGCGACGGCGACGCACGCGATGCGATGGCGCTAGGCCGCGATGCCGGCGAGGAGCTGCGGCGCGCCGGCGGTCCCGATTTCTTCGGAGCTGTCTGATCATGCGAATCCTGGTCACCCGTCCGCGCGAGGACTCCGAGCGTCTCGCGGAAAAGCTCGAGGCGATGGGCCACGAGGTCGTCATCGAACCCCTGTTCACGATCGAGCCGGACCTCGACGCGGCGCTCGATCTCGACGGCGTGCAGGCGCTGCTGATGACCAGCGCGAACGGCGTGCGCGCGTTCGCCCTGCGCTCGCAGCGCCGCGACATTCCCGTCCTTGCCGTCGGCGATGCAACCGCCGCCGCGGCGCGCGACTTCGGCTTCGCGAACGTCGAGAGCGCCGCCGGCAATGTCGAGGACCTTGCCGATCTCGTCCGCGCCCGCCTCCAGCCCGGGGGCGGCGCCCTGCTGCACGCCGCCGGCAGCGTCACGGCCGGCGATCTCGCCGGCAATCTGGGTGCCGCCGGCTACGATGTGCGCCGGGTCGTGCTCTATCGCGCGGAACCGGTCGAGGCCCTGTCTGCCGGAACGGCGGCCGCGCTGCGCGACGGCCGCATCGATCTGGCGATGTTTTTTTCTCCCCGGACGGCGCGCACCTTTGTTAGCTTGGTCAAGGCTGCCGGGCTCGAGCCCGCCTGCACGAAGGTCGCGGTGCTGGGTCTGAGTCAAGCCGTACTCGACGCGGCATCGGAGATCGGCTGGGCCGCGCATGGCGCGGCGGCGGAGCCGACCGAGCCGTCATTGCTCGACGCCGTCGCCCAGTACGACGCGCAGCGGACGGAGACGGTCCGCAGGAATGGAACAAGCGAGGTGATGACGGAAACGCCGCAGGAGAGTGGGACCGCTTCAGATCCTCGCCCACCAGCCGCCGCAAGCGCCGCCCCGCGCCGGACGGGGGGCGGCGGCGTACTCGCGGCCGCGGCGCTGCTGATTGCGCTCGCGGCGCTTGGCTGGACCGCATGGCGCGAATTCGGCCCGAAGTCCGATCCCGGCGCCGCGCGCATGACACAGATCGAACAGCGCATCGCCGCGCTCGATCGCGACGCAGCGGCGCGGGCCGCGGCAGCCGAGCAGGCGCGCGGCGAGGCCGAGCGGCGCCTCGCCGGGCTCGGCGAGCGCGTCGATGCCGTGCAAGGCCGCATGGCGGGAATGGCAGGCGCCATCGACGCGCTGAGCGCCCGCATCGAACAACTCGCCCAGGAGCCGGGAAACGAGCCCGACCCGGCGAGACTTGCCGGACTGATCGCGGAGAACCGCCGCCATTCGCACGAGCTTGCGCGGCTGCAGGAGGAAGTCGCCGGGTTGAACGCGGCGCTGGGCGAGCGCAGCGAGCAGCGCCGCGGCGACAGCCTCGTTCTTGCGCTCGGCCAGCTGCGCGAGGCTCTTGCCCGCGGTACATCCTATTCGCCGGCGCTCACGACGCTCCGCGCCCTCGGTGCGGACGATCCTGCCGTGGCGCAGGTCCTGCCGATGCTGGAGCCGCGCGCAGAGCACGGCGTGCCGACGCTCGCCGATCTGCGCGCGCGCTTCGATGGCGTCGCCGCCGAGGTGGTGCGGCAGGCGCGCGTGTCGGCAACGCAGGAATGGTGGCGACCGGTCGCGGACCGCCTGTCGTCGCTCATTTCCGTGCGCCGCGTCGGCGATGTCGAAGGCGATTCGCCGGCGGCGATCGTCGCGCGCGCGGAGCAGAAGCTCGCGGCCGACGACCTTGCGGCAGCCGTTGCGGAGGTCGAGGCGCTGAAAGGCGAAGCGGCCGCGCCGATACGGTCCTGGCTGATCGAGGCGCGGGCGCGGCTCGCGGCGGATGCGGCGCTGGCGCGGCTTACCGCGCAGGTGCTGCGGTCGGGACAAAGCGGGCCGTGATCCGCGCGCTCGTTCTGCTGCTGCTGCTCGCAGCCTTCATGCTGGCGGTCGCCTGGTTTGCCGAGCGGCCCGGCAATGTCGCGATCGTCTGGCAGGGCTGGCGCATCGACACCTCGGTGCCGATCCTGATCGCGGCGGTGGCGCTGATCGCCGCCGTCGCTGCCTTCCTCTACCGCTTCTGGCGCGCGCTGGTCGGCGCACCCCACGCGTTCGGACGCTGGCGGCGCGAGCGCCGGCGGCGCAAAGGATACGTGGCGCTGACGCAGGGAATGGTCGCGGTCGCCGCGGGAGATCCCGACGAGGCGCGCCGACAGGCGCGCCGTGCCGACGTGCTGCTCAACGAGCCGCCGCTGACGATGCTGCTCTCGGCGCAGGCGGCGCAGCTCAACGGCGACGAAACCGCGGCGAGCCGCTATTTCACGCAGATGCTGGAGCGCGGCGAGACCGAGTTCCTGGGCCTGCGCGGCCTGCTGATCCAGGCAATGCGCGCGGGCGACCATGCGCGCGCGATGGCCCTGGCGCGGCGCGCGCGCGCGCTGCGTCCGAAGACGCCATGGGTGCTGACGACGCTGTTCGAACTCGAGAGCCGAACCGGCAATTGGCGCGAGGCGGCCGACACGCTGGCGCTGGCGCAGCGCGCCAGGGCGCTGCCGGCACCGCAGGCGCGGCGGCACGAGGCGGCGGTGCTGATCGAGCTGTCGCGCGATGCTGCCGCCGCGGGGCGCGCCCGCGATGCGCTGCGCCATGCCGAGCAGGCGCACCGGGCCGATCCCGATCATGCGGCCGCCGCGATCTGGCTGGCCGAGCGTTATGCCGATGCCGGCAAGGCCCGTGCCGCCGAGAAGCTCGTCGAGCAGCAATGGGCGCGGGCGCCGCATCCGGATCTGCTGGCGGCTTATCGCCGTGCGCGTCCGGTCGCCGAACCGCTGCAATGGGTCAAGCAGGTCGAGAGGCTGGTACGGCTTGCCCCCCTGCATCGCGAGAGCATGATGACGCTCGGCCTCGCCAATCTCGAGGCGAAGCTGTGGGGCGAGGCGCGCCGGCACCTGACGGCGGCTATCGAGGCGAGCGGCGGCGAGCCGAGCGCCGGGCTGTGCCGGCTGATGGCCAGGGTCGAGGAGGAGGAGAATGCCGACCCTGCCGCCGTGCATCGCTGGCTGACGCGCGCCGCGGAGGCGCCGCCCGATCCGGCCTGGGTATGCAATGCCTGCGGCGCCGCGCATGCGCGCTGGCAGGCCAACTGTCCGCGCTGCGGCAGCTTCGACAAGCTGGAATGGCGCGCTCCGGCGCGCGTGCAGCCGGTTCTGGTCCGGACCGAAACGGCGCCTGCGGCGCTGACCTCACCCGAAGAGAGCCCGTCGACCGGCCCGGGCTAAGCGCGGCATCAGGCGCTGCCGTTGCTCTCGCTGCTCTCGCGCAATGCCTTGGTGACGTCGTAGATCATCAGCCCGAGCACCAGAATGATGATGATCGACAGCGGCCAGGACTTCAGCCACCAGCCGAGAAAGCCCAGGAAACCGGCGATCAAGATGATTCCCACGGTGGCGCCGATCAGGTTCAATTTGAACATCCCATCCTCCCTGCCGCGCCGACCGGCGCCGGCCCATATCTAGTCGAGTTGCAGATCGGCGAGCCAGCGCGCGGTCCGCAGCAGGCGCGCGTCGTTGCCGCGTGCGCCGATGAGCTGCACGCCCATCGGCAGGCCGGCTTCGTTCTGCAGCAACGGCAATGTCAGCGCAGGCACGCCGCATAAGGTCCACAGCGAGCAGAAAATCGGGCTTCCGGTGGCCTCGAGTCCGAGCGGGGCGACGCCCGGCGCCGCGGGCGTCAGGAACGCGTCGTAGGAGAAGAAGGCCTCATCCAGGGCCTCGTTGAGTGCGGAAACCGCGTTGACGGCACGCTGGTAATCATAGGCGAGGTGCCTGCGGCCGCGTTCGATCATCTCGCGAAGCGTCGGGCTGAGCTGGTCGCGCCCGCGCTCGTATTCCTCGTTCAGATTGACCGCGAGATCCGTCTCCATGATCGTGCGATGCCAGTCGATCGCATTGGCGAACGGCGCGGGCAGGTCGAGACGGGTGACGCGGTCGCCCAACGCGTCGACCAGTTCGGCAAATGCCTCGTGCGTCTCGGCATCGGCCTTGTCCCAGACCGGCGAGGGAACGAAGGCGAGGCGAGGCGGCAGCGGCGGCTCGGACATGGCGGTCGCCCTGAGCGGCGGCGGCGCAACCGCCCGAGTGTCCGGATCGTCCTCGTCGACCCCGATCAGGCATTCGGTGAGCAGCGCCACGTCCTCGATCGAGCGCGCGAACGTGCCGACGTGGTCGAGAACCCGGGACAGTCGGAGCACGCCCGTGCGCGGGATCAGCCCGTGCGTCGGCTTGAACCCGTAGACGCCGCAGAAGGCCGCCGGCCGGATCACCGAGCCGTTGGTCTGGCTGCCGAGCGCGAGCGGCACCATGCCCGATGCGACGGCCGCGGCGGAGCCGCTGGACGATCCGCCGGGTGTCCGCTTCGGATCGTGCGGGTTGGTCGTCTTGCCGGGAGCGTACATGGCAAGCTCGGTCGTCACCGTCTTGCCCATGATGACGGCGCCGGCCTGGCGCAACCTGGCGACCGCGACCGCGTCGCGGCGCGGCGTGCGGCCGGCATGCAGGACCGTTCCGTCCTCGGTCGGCATGTCGCCGGTGTCGAAGATGTCCTTCACGCCGACCGGCACGCCGTGCAGAGGGCCGTGCGGCCGGCCGCGGCGATGCGCATCGTCCGCCGCATCGGCCTGCGCGAGCGCATGATTGCGGTCGAGGAATGTCCACGCCTGGACGGCCGGCTCGAGCCTGCCGATGCATGCGAGGCAGGCCTCGGTCAGCTCGCGCGAGGTCATACGTCCGTCGCGGATGGCGGCGGCCGCGTCCGCCGCCGTCATCTGCTCGAGACCTTCCGTATCCGTCTGCACGCCAGTGTTCACGGCCGATCTCATCGCGGATTGTAGAGGAGGTCCGGCAGCCAAAAGACGAGCTGCGGGAACACGTAGACCAGCACCATTGCCAGGAACACCAGGCCCACATAGGGCAGCGTGCCCTTGAAGATGTCCACCAGCTCCACGCCTTTGGGGGCAACGCCCTTCAGGTAGAAGGCGGACATCGCCACCGGCGGCGTATTGAACGCGGTCTGGGTGTTCAGCGCCACGAGGATGCCGAAGAAGATCGGGTGGACGCCGAAATCGTCCAGCAGCGGCAGGAAGATGGGCACGAAGATGATGATGATCTCCGTCCACTCCAGCGGCCAGCCGAGCAGGAAGATGATCGCCTGCGTCAGCAGCAGGAACTGCGTGCCCGACAGATCGAGCGAGAGGAAGAACCTCTCGATGACGCCCTGGCCGCCGAGATAGGCGAACACGGACGAGAACGTCCACGAGCCGATGAACAGGAAGCAGACCATCGCGGTCGCGCGCGCCGTCAGGTAGACCGACTCCTGCAGGCGCGCGAAGTCGAGCTGCCGGTAGCATGCCGCGAGGACGAGGCTGCCGAGCGAGCCGATCCCCGCCGCCTCGGTCGGCGTGGCGAGTCCGAACAGGATGCAGCCCAGCACCGCCGTAATGAGCAGGGCGAGCGGCACGAAGGATGTCAGCAGAGCCATCAGAACCTTCGTGAGCGGAACGTCGGTCTCCTCCTTGGGCAGCTTGGGCGCCAGCGCCGGGTTAACCATGGCGCGGACGATTACGTAGGCGATATAGAAGCCGGCCAGCATGAGACCCGGGATCATCGCCGCTGCATACAGACGGACCGCCGAGATTCCGGCCGTTGCCGCATAGACGATCAGCAGGATGCTCGGCGGAATCAGGATGCCGAGGCAGCCGCCGGCGCAGACGACGCCGGTGGCCAGCCGGACGTCGTAACCGGCGCGCAGCATCGCCGGCAGCGCGAGCAGGCCCATCAGGGTCACGACCGCGCCGACGATGCCGGTTGCTGTCGCGAACATCGCGCAGGTGATCAGCGTCGCAACGGCAAGCGAGCCGGGCACGTTCTTGGCCGCGAGCTGTATCGAGAAGAACAACCGGTCCAGGATGTTCGACCGTTCGACCACGTAGCCCATGAACAGGAACAGCGGCACCGCGGTGAGCACGTCGTTGGTGGTGACCTCGAAGGTTTTCTGCACCAGCAGCGTGAAAATGCGGTTGTCGAACATGTGCGTCATCTGGTCCGGCACCGCGAAGGCGTAGTAGCCGAACGCCACACCCATCGCCATCAGCGAGAAGGCGATCGGGAAGCCGAGCATGATGACGAACAGGAACAGCACCAGCATCAGCATGCCAACCTGGGGATCGGTCATCGTCAGGCTCCCCTGGCCGTCGTTGCGGCCTTGCCTTGCTTGGCGTGCAGGATGACGGTTTCGGTTTCCTCGACGTCGTGCATGCGTCGCGGCCACGCATTATTGCGGATGCAAAGGATACAGCGCATGACTTCCGCGACGCCCTGGATGAGCAGCAGCACGCCGGTCAGCGGGATCAGGCCCTTGAGCGGGAAGATCGGTGCGCCGGCCGGGCTGAAGACGCTCACTTCCTTGAACATCCACGACATCTTGGCGAAGCCGTAGCCCGAATAGATCAGCGCGAGGATGCCCGGAAAAAAGAACAGGAAATAGAGAATCAGATCGAGCGTCGCCTGCATGCGCGGCGGCCACAGGCGGTAGAGCATGTCGCCGCGGACGTGGGCGTTGCGCGCCAGCCCGTAAGCGCCCGCGAGCAGGAAGAGAGCCCCGTAGGTGATGTAGGCGACGTCATACGCCCATGTCGTCGGCGCGTTGAACACATAGCGGACGATGACCTCGTAGCTGACGCCGAAGGTCAGGACCAGGATAAGCCAGCCGGCGCACCTGCCGACCCATGTGCTGAGAAGGTCGATGAACAAGATCGTTCTGATCAAACGTCGCTCCCCTGCTGAGCGCGGGCCGTTCGGCCCGATTATAAAATTGGGGGGCGGCGCCGCTAAGCGCCGCCCCGAGGCAGATCCGGGTGCTTCCCGGTATTGAGTTTCTTAGAGCGCCATCTTGCCGAAGTGGTGCTCGTACGCCACGCGGTAGTCGGCGGCGTTGAACATGTCGTAGTACACGACCCGCTTTACCCATTCCTTCTGCGAGTCCATGACCTTCTTCATGAAGGGGTCCTTGCCGAGCTGCTCGATCAGGCCGTCCCAGGCCTTGATCTGCGCCTCGAACACGTCCTTCGGCGTGCGAATGACGTTGACCTTGTCCTTGTTGATCAGCTCCTGCAGGTCCTTCGAGTAGTAGTCCTGTGACTTCCAGTCGTTCGCGGACGACGCGGCTTCGGCGGCATAGCGCAGGATCGCCTGCTGCTCCTTGGCAAGGCTGTTGAACTTCGCCTTGTTGATCATGACTTCAAAGTACTCGGTGGCCTGATGGTAGCTGCCGAGCATGTAGTTCTTGGCCACGTCCTGGGCGCCGAAGCGGCGGTCCGAGGTCGGGTTGTTGAACTCGAAGCCGTCGATCACGCCGCGCTCCATGGCCGGCACGATTTCACCGCCCGGGAGCTGTGCGACCGAAAGGCCCATCGCCTGCATCAGGTCCGCGGCAAGGCCGACCGTGCGGTACTTGAGGCCCTTCATGTCGTTGACGGACTTGATCGGCTTCTTGAACCAGCCGAGCGGCTGGGTCGGCATCGGCATGCAGAAGAAGCTGACGATGTTGAGCTTGAGAATGTTGTCGATCAGCTCTGCATACAGCTCCTTGCCGCCGCCGTTGTGGATCCAGCCGAGGCCCTGGCTGGCATTGAAGCCGAACACCGGGCCGCTGCCGAACAGCGAGGCGGCCTTGTGCTTGCCGTACCAGTACACCGGGACGGTGTGGGCGCCGTCGAGAACGCCGGCATGCACGGCATCCTGCACGCTGAACGGGTGGACGACGGAGCCGCCGACCAGGTAGTCGATCTTCATCCGCGCGCCGGACATCTCGTTGACGCGCTTGACGTAATCCTCCGCGAACTCGTTGAAGACGTCCTTGGCGCCCCACGAGCCCTGCATCTTCAGCGTGACGGTCTGCGCGCGCGAGACATTGGGCGCCGCGATCGAGCCGGCCGCTGTCGCGATGCCGCCCGCGGCCACCGTCTTCAGGAACGTGCGCCGGCCCTTGGCACGCTTAATGGTTGTGTCGGTCATCCGCGTTATCCTCCTCTTTGATTTAGATCTTGATGAACACCGAGAACGCGCCGCCAATTCCCCGCACGGCGGGCTTCGGTCCTTTGCACCCGCAAATCCACCCGCTCTTCCAGACGGTTAGGACAAACCAATCTGCCGCATCCTTGCGGGCGAGTAAAGTCCGGCCTGAGCGGGGCACGATCTGGCATTGAGCGGCCGGCGGGGCAGGGGCGGCGGGCAGGATTTCGACGCCGCAAGGGGCCATGGGACAGCATGTTGTCCGCAACCGCCGCGCGATCCCCGCCGGTTTCGCCTGGAGGCATCGGTCGGCGGAGGGGGGGGGTGAAGGCTTGCGCGCTCCGGGTATAAGATCGAACCCATGTCCGAGCGGGATGCCGTGCTTTTCGCCAACGAAGCCTTCTACCGCGCGTTCGCCGACCGGGATATTGCGGGGATGGACGGGATGTGGAGCGCGCAGGCGCCGGTCGCCTGCATCCATCCGGGCTGGGGCGCCCTTACCACGCGCAAGGACGTGATCGAGAGCTGGCGGCGCATTCTGTCGAACGAGAGTTCGCCGAAGGTCGAGTGCCGGGCGGCCGAGGCGTTCATGCAAGGCGACTCCGCCTTTGTCATCTGCTACGAGGAGATCGACGGTAATTTCCTGGTCGCGACCAACGTGTTCCGGCGCGAGGGGCGGCAGTGGAAGATCGTCCATCATCAGGCCGGCCCGACCGCCTTTGTGCCGACCGAAGGCGAGGATGAGGAAGCGCCGGCGCCGCGGCCGAACTGATCAGCCCTGGCGCGTCAGGGCGTGGAGCAGCAGCGCTGCCCACCCCGCGAGGAACAGCAGGCCTCCCGTCGGTACGGTTGGACCGAGCGAGCGCAACCCGGCCAGCGCCATCACATAGAGCCCGCAGCTGAACAGCAGGATTCCGCCGGTGAAGCACCATGCCGAAACACGCAGCGGCAGCGGCGCCCGATCGCCGGCCAGCGCCATGAGGCAGGCGACCCCGAGCAGGGCCAGGGTGTGGATCATGTGGTAGCGGAGCCCCGTATCGAGCCAGCCGAGGCGTTCGGGCGTCAGGGTGCTGCGCAGGGCATGCGAGCCGATAGCGCCAAGCCCGACCGCGAGGAACCCGTTGATTGCTGAAATGGCGAGCCACAGGCGCATGGTAGACCCCGATTGATAGTCCCGCGCATCAGGATACGATATCGTGGCGGTTGCAGGGGCCCGAAACCCGCCCCGCGGTCGCGCCGGCTTGCGTAACAAGAATGGACGAGAGGGGGCGAGATGGAGCTCGGACTGCAGGGGAAGGTCGCGCTGGTCACGGGGGCAAGCCGCGGCATCGGCCGCGCCACGGCGCTCGAGCTGGCACGCGAGGGCTGCGACATCGTCGCGGCGGCGCGCACTGCCGAGCAACTTGCCGACCTCGCCGAAGAGATCCGCCGCAAATACAGCCGCCGCGTGACCACCGACGCGGCCGACCTGCGCGACCATCAGAATGTGCGCCGGCTGGTCGATGCGGCGGCGAGCGAGTTCGGACGCATCGACATCGTCGTCAACAATGCGGGCGCCACCAAGCGCGGCGACTTCTTCGCGCTGACCGACGAGGATTTCCACGACGGCTTCGCGCTGAAGTTCCACGGCTATGTTCGCCTCGCGCGCGCCGCCTGGCCGCATCTGAAGCAGTCGGGCGGTGCCATCGTCAATATCATCGGCGCCGGAGGCCGTACCGCTTCGGCTGATTTCACGATCGGCGGCTCGGTCAATGCGGCGCTCTACAATTTCACCAAGGCGCTGGCGCAGATCGGCCTCCGCGACGGCGTACGCGTCAACGCGATCAATCCCGGACCGATCGAGACCGACCGTCTCAAGGGCCGCATCGGCACGGTGGCGAGGGAGCAGGGCGTCGACGAGGCCGAGGCGCGAAAACGCTATCTCGCCGAGCTCGGCCTTGCCAGGTTCGGCCAGCCCGAGGAGATCGGCCAGCTCGTCTGCTTTCTGGCGAGTCCGCTCGCCGTCAACATTCATGGTGCGCTCGTCGATTGCGATGGCGGCAGCACGCGGAGCATCTGAGTCCAACCGGCATTCCTGGCTGCCGATGCAGCGGCGCGCCTGCCTCCTGGCTTCGATCTGGCTGGCGCTGGCGCCGGTCGCCTTCGCCGCGCCCGACGCCACGTTCTCCGACAGGGCATGGCCGGGCGGCATCGATATCGCCCGGCTGATCGAGCGTGATTTCGCCCGTTACGATCCGGGCTACGCCGTGCATCGCGCCGCGCTGGAAAAGCGCATAGCGGCCTTGCAGGCAAGGCTCATCGGCATCGAGGGTGACGGGCCGAGTCTGCCGTGTTCGCGGCAAATTCTCGTCGAGGCGCGATGGGCCCTGACGAGCACGGCGGACTGGGCCGGTGTCGCGCGGATTGCCGACCGGCTGGACCGCAGCCTCGATGTGACCGACCAGTCCTTCGCCTATCTCCAATCGGCCGAGGACGGCATGTGGGGAGCCTGCTACGAACGATGGTTCCATCGCGTCGATGCGACGGTGGACACGATGAACACCCTTCTGGACCTCGGTCTCATGCCGGACCACCGCATCCGGCTTCGCCAGGCATTCGGGACTCCGGACGAGCTGATCGCGTTTCTCGAGGAGCTGCAGGTTTCGCGAATCGCCGAGACCGGAACGGACAACAGGGACGCGCTGGGCGTGTCGCTCGCCGCGCTGTCGCAGGTGATGTTCAAGCCGGACCTTCGCGCCTTCGTGACCGCCCAGTCGACGGGCCTGCCGATAGCGGAAAGCTATGCCGAGGCGTACACGCAGTTCATCGGTCGGACCCAGGACCCGAACACGGGCTATTGGGGTGCCTGGTACGAATCCGAAGGCGCGCTGCATGCCGCCGCCGATCTGAGCTTCACCTTCCACACGATCAGTTACCGGCGCGGCGCCGTCGAACGCTGGCCGGCCATCATCGAGACCACGTTCGCCATCCGCAATCTGCCTTATCCGTACGGATGGCTGCACCGCGGCCGGTTCAACAATCACAACAACTACGACGTCGCCGTCATCTTCCGTTACGGCTGGCCGCATATGACCGAGGCCCAGCGTTCGCGCGCCAGGCAGGAACTCGACGCCATGCTGGATTTCGCGCTGGGCGCCTCGATGAACGGGGCGGGCGGCTTCATCGACGATCCGTCTTTCTACAGCACGCCGGCGGACGCCTATTACTACGGCATCGCCTTTCTGGACGTCATCGGGTTCTGGAACCGCGCCGAGCGATTCTGGACGGACCGGGAGTTCGATGGGGCCAACGCGATCGCATGCCGTATCCGGACCGAACTGCTCAAGCTCGGCACGGAATCGACGGCTTCCCGCGACGCATTGGCGCGGCTTCGCAACGCATGCACGGACTGAGCCGACCGGTCACTGCGCTGATCGCCGCCGCGCCCATCGCACCAGGACCGGCCCGACCAGCGCGGCGACGGCGATCGCAAGCATCGTCGCCGACAGCGGCCGCGTCACGAACACGCTGAAATCGCCCTGGCTGATCTGGAGCGCGCGGCGGAACTGGACCTCGGCCATCGGGCCGAGAATGAGGCCGATGACGACCGGTGCGATCGGATAGTCGAAGCGCCGCAGGACGAATCCCAGCAGACCGATGACGAGGAGAATGGCGACGTCGACCACCGAATGATTGATGCCGAACACGCCGAGCACCGCAAACAGAACGATGCCGCCATAGAGCCATGGCCGCGGGATGTAGAGCAGCCGCACCCACAGCCCGGCCATCGGCAGGTTCAGGACCAGCAGCATGAGATTGCCGATGAGCAGGCTGGCGATCATGCCCCACACCAGGCCGCCGTTCGATGCGAACAGCAGCGGCCCCGGCTGGATCCCGTATTGCTGGAAGGCGACCAGCATGATCGCCGCCGTTGCCGAGGTCGGCAGGCCGAAGGTCAGCAGCGGCACAAGCACGCCGGCCACCGCGGAGTTGTTGGCCGCCTCCGGCCCGGCGACGCCTTCTATGGCGCCCCTGCCGAACGCCTCGGGCTTTTTCGACAGCGCCTTCTCGACACGGTAGGACAGGAAAGTCGGCAGCTCGGTGCCCCCGGCCGGCAGTGCGCCGAGCGGAAAGCCGATCGCCGTGCCGCGCAGCCAGGCCTTCCACGAACGGCTCCATTCTTCGCGATTCATCCACAGCGAGCCCTTGATCGGCACGATCTCTTCGCGGCGCAGGTCGCGGCGCGAGGCGAGATAGAGCGCCTCGCCGACTGCGAACAGGCCGACCGCGACGACCACGACGCCGACGCCGTCGAACAGCTCGAGCATGCCGAAGGTGTAGCGCGCCTGTCCGGTCTGCTGGTCGATGCCGATCAGGCCGATCGCCATGCCGAGAAACAGCGCGACGAGACCGCGCACCGCCGAGTCGCCGAGCACGCATGAGATGGTGACGAACGCAATGCACATCAGGGCGAAATACTCGGCCGGGCCGAACAGCAGCGCGAGCTTGACCACCTGCGGCGCCACTGCGGCGAGGAGGATGGTTCCGACCACGCCTGCGATGAACGAGCCGATCGCCGCAGTGACCAGTGCCGCCGTGCCGCGGCCCTGGCGCGCCATCTGGTTGCCGTCGATGGTCGTGATCAGGGAGCCGGTCTCGCCCGGGGTGTTGATGAGGATCGAGGTCGTCGAGGAGCCGTACATCGCTCCGTAATAGATGCCGCCGAAGATGATGAAGGCGGCGGTCGGGTCGAGCGCGTAAGTCACCGGCAGCAGCAGAGCGATCGTCAGCGCTGGCCCGATGCCGGGAAGGATGCCGATGAACGTGCCGAACGTTACGCCGAGCAGGGACCACAGCAGGTTGATCGGCGTCAGTGCGATTGAGAACCCGTGTGCGAGGTTGGAGAAAGCGTCCACGGCATCGTCCCGCTAGCGCATCATCATGAAGACGGTGCCGGCGGGCAGGGCGAGCCCCAGCCCCTTGGCGAAGACCAGATAGGCAGCACCGGCCAGGATGAGCCCGAGCGCGAAGTCGAGCAGCGGGCGGCGCGACGCGAAGCCGCGCGCGACGAGTGCGAACAGCACCGCTCCGGCGAGTGGAAAACCGAAGGGCTCTGCGGTCGCGCCGAACGCGACCGGTGCCGCGAGCACGAACAGAAAGGACCGCCAGTCGTTGTCGGGCGCTGCTTTCCCCGCCACGCGGGGTGCACGCCACGCGGCGAGCACCGAAAGCGCGCCGAGAAACATCAGCCCGCCCGCGACGATCATCGGCACCAGGGCAGGCCCCCAGGCTTGCGGCGAGTTGATCGACCGACCGGCGATGGCGAGAAGGGCTCCGAGCGCCGCGATGAGCGTTCCGAAGATCAGCCCGGGCATGTCAATGCGCCGCGTCATCGGTCCTCCCTGGACGGGCGGTGCAGGCTCGCCCTGGCGCCACCATGGCCCGTCTCGTCCGGCGCGCGGCGCACCTCGCCGCATCCGCGACCTTACCAGCCGCCGCGGTCGGTGAGCGCGCTGCGATCGTCGCGGCCATGCCCGCACGACTCCGACGCCGCCGAGCAGGCGGCCCGCGCCCATATGCGCGCGGCGCTGAAAGCGCGGCTCACCGGCCGGTCGGCGTAGGGTGGGCCTGTCTCACTTCACCAGCCCGACCGAGCGGAGCGTCGCCTCCACGCGCTCGCGCTCCTCCTTCAGGAAGGCCTCGAACTCGGCCTGCGGCATGTAGGCGTCGAGCCAGCCGCGCTTCTGCAGCGTGGCCTTCCATTGCGGCGACCTGACCATCCTGTCGATCGCCTCGGTCAGTGCCATGCGCTGGGCGTCGGAAAGGCCCGGCGGGGCGACGACGCCGCGCCAGTTCGAGAAGACGAGATCGATGCCTAGCTCCTTGAAGGTCGGCGCATCGATGCCGGGCAGACGCTCCGGGCTCGAGACCGCGATGAAGCGCAGTTGTCCGGCCTTGACCAGCTCGGCGAATTCCGAGGCGCTGTTGATACCGATCGTGACATGGCCCCCGAGGATCGACGCGAGCGATTCGCCGCCGCCGGAATGCGCGACGTAATTGACTTTCGACGGGTCGACGCCGACGGCGCGGGCGAACAGCCCTGCGGTCATGTGGTCGGCGCCGCCGGCCGAGCCCCCGCCCCATGACACCGCGCCGGGATCCGCCTTCAGGCGGCCAACGAGATCCTTGACCGTCTTGATGTCGGAATTGACCGGCACTGCGATCGCCTGCCATTCAGCCGTCAGTCGCGCGATCGGGGTGACGTCGCCGAACCCGACCGGCGACTTGTTGGTCAGGATCGCCCCGGCCATGACGAGACCCGTGGTCATCAGCGCATTGCCGTCGCCCTTCCGGCGCACGAACTGGGCGAGTCCGACCGTGCCGCCGGCGCCGGCGACGTTCTCGACCTGGACCGACTTGGCGATGCCGGCCGCCTGCAGCACGTCCTGCATGCTGCGCGCAGTCGAGTCCCAGCCTCCGCCCGGCGCCGCAGGCGCCATCACCGTCAGCCGGTCGAACGCCGCGGCAGGAGCCGCCAGGGCGGTGGCGAACACGGCTGCCATGGCGGCGCCGCGCACACGATTGCGTAGAGACATCCGTCCTCCCGGGGTTCCGATGCCGCGGAAGCGCCGAATGGTCGGCGCAGCGCGGAATTGACGCTGAAGCTAGCGCCGCGCTCGGGTGTCGGCAATAGACCGCCGGCAACCGTGTCCAAGCCGGCCGGAGCGGCGAAACAGCCGAGTTGGGCGGGGGAAACCCCGCCGATTGCGGCCCTTGCAGCCGGGCGCGGTTGGCACTACCTTCCGGCCCGCATCCGTCGACGGCCTGCCGCAGTAGCTCAGGGGTAGAGCAGCGCATTCGTAATGCGCGGGTCGGGGGTTCAATTCCCTCCTGCGGCACCATCGGCCGATCCGGCTCAGCCGAACATTGCAGGCCGATCCCGCGGGGCCATGACGCGTTGGCCCCGTTTCGGCGTTTGCGCGCGATGGAAAAGAAGAATCGCGCCTGCCGTTAATCGCGCCTGCTGTTAAACGTCTGCTTCACCGCTTCTGTCGTGACATGAATGAAACGAGCCGCTTCTATGGACGAAGCGGAGCGGGCGAAAGTGCGCGCTGGATCGCGCTCAGATCGCACCCGCCGGGGGAAATTGAACGCAGAACGGCAAAAAGATCGCGCAAAAAGTCCGGTATTTCCTAATCGGATGTAAACGCGCGACGGCTAGAAATGGCGAGATGCCGAAAAATAGTGTTGGGTCACCATCAGATCACAGACGGATCACAACAACCCAAACGCGCAACGTGTAGGTTCCGTCGTCTTGTTTACCAAATGAAATCAAAAATAAACGAACTGTAAACGGGCGTCTTTACTTGCGGTTAACTTCTGCGCAATCGGCTGAAGGAACAATGTAATGGCTACTCTTAGCGTCGGTGCCGGTCAGCAATACACGACGATCGCTTCCGCGATCGCCGCGTCGAAGGATGGCGACGTGATCGCGGTGCAGGCAGGCACGTACGTCAACGACTTCGCGACGATCAACACCAAGATCAGCATCGTCGGCGTCGGCGGCTTCGTGAAGATGGTCGCAACCCAGCCGATTCCCAACGACAAGGGCATCCTGGTCGCAACGAAGGACCTGACCGTCGAGAACATCGAGTTTGTCGGCGCAAGCGTGTACGACCAGAACGGTGCGGGCATCCGTCTCGAGCCGGGCGCCAGCCTCACCGTCGACAATTGCTATTTCCACGATTGCGAAAACGGCATCCTGACCAGCAACTCGGGCACGGGCAAGGTCGTCATCCGGAATTCCGAGTTCGCGGACAACGGTTACGGCGACGGCCAGTCGCACGGCATCTATATCGGCAAGATCGAGTCGCTCGAGGTCTATGACAGCTATTTCCACGGCACCGACATCGGCCATCACATCAAGAGCCGCGCCGCCGTCAACGTGATCGAGGGCAACCGCATCGTCGACGGCGACGGCGGCACAGCCAGCTACAACATCGACCTGCCGAACGGCGGCGTCTCGACGATCCGCGACAACGTCATCGTCCAGAGCCCGGACAGCGACAACTGGGCGATGATCCATTTCGGCGGCGAGGGAACGCCCTACGCCAATTCGAGCCTGCTGATCGAGAACAACGTAATCCAGAACTTCCGCGATCCGGCGATCGGCATCGACAACGACACGTCCGCGGTCGTGCAGATCGCCAACAACCAGTTCTATGGCCTGTCGCAGATTGCGACGGGCGCGAACACGCAGTCCGGCAACACGACCCTGTCGTCGCCGGCGACGGTCGACGACGGCCACCCCTGGGCCGGGCCGGACCCGGAGAACACGGCGCCAGCCGCGATCAGCGACTCCGCCAGCACGATGGCCGATCAGAGCGTCAAGATCGACCTGCTCAAGAACGACAAGGATATCGATCGCGACCCGCTGATCCTCAACGGCGTCACGCAGGCCGCGAACGGCACGGTCACGATCAATGCCGACAAGACGGTGACTTACACGCCGAAGGCCGGCTTCATCGGTACCGACACGTTCACCTATACGATCACCGACGGCAAGGCGACCGATACCGCGCAGGTCGCGGTCAGCGTGTCGAAGGCAGGCGCATCGATCCTCGACAAGCTGGAGCTCGCGCCGGAAGATTCCTGGATCTCGCTCAACACGAACCTCTTCAAGGACGTTTGGACGCCGTCTTCCCTGCAGACGCCGGGCGGCTCCTCCAACCCGTCCGCAGTCGTGTTCGCCTGGAGCGGCATGGCGTGGGATTCAGCCCGCAACGATCTGATCTTCTGGGGCGGCGGTCACGCCGACTACGCGGGCAACGAGGTTTACCGGTGGGATTCCGAGACGGGCAAGTGGGAGCGCGGCTCGCTGCCGAGCGCGATCAAGTCGGTCGGAACCAAGCCCGGTCAGTACGAGACGGTCGACGGTATCGACCATGCGCCGATCGCCTCGCACGCCTATGACACGTCCGAATTCCTGCCGATCGCAGACCGGTTCGTGACCTTCGGCGGCGCTTCGTTCAACACCGGTGGCGGTTTCTGGTCCCAGGCGGAGGGGCGTTATACCGGCCCGTATTTCTGGGATCCGTCCAAGGCGGACCCGAACAAGGTCGGCGGCCTCACCGGCTCGGGCGTCGATCCCAATACGCCGGGCGGCAATATGTGGGAGAATCGCGACAGCCTGTATCTCGACGGCGACGGCAAATATCCGGGCAACACCGCCTACGGCTTCATCGATGCCACGACCGACTACGCCACGGAGAATGGCAAGGACGTCATCTATTTCGGCGACCTGAACCTGTGGAAGTACACGATCAACGATCCGAAGGATGCCTCGAAGGACACCTACGAGCTGATCGGGCGGTACAACGAGAGCTTCGCCGGCCAGGGCGTCGGCGCCGTGGACCTCACGCACAACGTCTATGTCCGCACCGCCGAGGGCAAGTTCACCTACTGGGATCTGACGACCCCGGGAGGCAGCAATCACAACTTCGTCCCGGTCGATCCGAGCGGCCAGTTCGACTTCGGCAAGCTGCGCAATTTCGGCATGGACTTCGACAGCCGGCGCGGCAACTTCGTGCTCTGGGACGGCGGAGCCGATGTCTGGATCCTCAAGCCGCCAGCGACCACCGGCACGACGGGCTGGACGCTGGTGCGCGATCCGGTCGAGGGGCTGCCGGGCGGCCCGAGCGTCAGCGGCCCGTTCAAGGGCGTCATCGGCAAGTGGAAATACGTCGATGAGCTCGACGTGTTCATGGGCGTCACCGACGCCGTGAACGGCACGGTATGGGCGTACAAGCCGAAGGACTGGGCGCCGCAGGACGGCGGCACGGCACCGCCGCCTCCGCCGCCGGATCCAGTGCCGGATCCGACGCCGGAGCCGAACCCGAATCCAAATCCCAATCCGAACCCGCAACCGCCGCCTGCCCCCGAGCCCGGGCCGACGCCGGATCCGACGCCGGTTCCGGCGCCGTCCTCGGGCACGCTCAACGGCACGGCAGGGAACGACACGCTGGTCGGCACCAGGGCCAGCCAGACGGTCGCCGGCGGCAAGGGCGACGACGTCCTGACCGGCGGCGGCGGTTTCGACCGGTTCGTGATCAATGCCGGCGACGGCAACGACACGATCACGGACTACGTCTCGAACCGGGCGCTCAACGCCTCGGGCGAGGGCGACACGATCAGGTTCGTCGGCGCCGGCATGACGGCGGCGAACATGCGGCTCGAGCAGGTCGGCAATGATGTGGTCGTGACCTTCGACGGCGTGGCCGACACGAAGCTGACGGTGAAGAACGCGACGCCGAACTCGATCGACAACCAGGGCGGCTCGGTCTTCGGGTTCATCTTCGACGGCCAGAGCACGCCGACCGACAGCTTCGACGTGCTGTCCTACGCGCAGGTGTACAAGCGGAACGCCGTGAGCTTCCTGGGTGACGGGTCCAACCGGACGAGCGGGTTCGACGACTCGAACGACGTGATCAACGGGATGGGCGGCAACGACACCATCTTCGGCAGGTCGGGCGACGACGTCCTGCGCGGCGATGCCGGCGACGACCGGCTCGACGGCGGGCTCGGCAACGACCGCCTCGTCGGCGGCGCCGGAAACGACGTGCTGATCGGCGGCGGCGGAAACGACATCGCCGTCTTCACCGGCCTGTGGGCCGACTACTCGATCGCGAAGAACGGCTCTGCATGGACCGTCAAGGACCTGAAGCCGACGATTGACGGCGACGACGGCACGGACACGCTCACCGGGGTCGCCAAGCTCCAGTTTGCCGACCGGATCGTGGCGCTGGACGGCTCGTCGATGCCCGAGCCGCCGCCTGCCCCCGAGCCCGGGCCGACGCCGGATCCGACGCCGGTTCCGGCGCCGTCCTCGGGCACGCTCAACGGCACGGCAGGGAACGACACGCTGGTCGGCACCAGGGCCAGCCAGACGGTCGCCGGCGGCAAGGGCGACGACGTCCTGACCGGCGGCGGCGGTTTCGACCGGTTCGTGATCAATGCCGGCGACGGCAACGACACGATCACGGACTACGTCTCGAACCGGGCGCTCAACGCCTCGGGCGAGGGCGACACGATCAGGTTCGTCGGCGCCGGCATGACGGCGGCGAACATGCGGCTCGAGCAGGTCGGCAATGATGTGGTCGTGACCTTCGACGGCGTGGCCGACACGAAGCTGACGGTGAAGAACGCGACGCCGAACTCGATCGACAACCAGGGCGGCTCGGTCTTCGGGTTCATCTTCGACGGCCAGAGCACGCCGACCGACAGCTTCGACGTGCTGTCCTACGCGCAGGTGTACAAGCGGAACGCCGTGAGCTTCCTGGGTGACGGGTCCAACCGGACGAGCGGGTTCGACGACTCGAACGACGTGATCAACGGGATGGGCGGCAACGACACCATCTTCGGCAGGTCGGGCGACGACGTCCTGCGCGGCGATGCCGGCGACGACCGGCTCGACGGCGGGCTCGGCAACGACCGCCTCGTCGGCGGCGCCGGAAACGACACGTTCGTCTTCGCCCGGGGCTATGACCTCGACTCGGTGATGGATTTCGGGGCCGGCGACAAGCTCGATCTGAGCGCATTCGGGCTGGAGAACATGACCCAGCTGTCGCAGGCGGCGAACGTCACGAACGCCGACAGCGCGGTCGTGCTGGACTTCGGCTCGGGCGATCGCCTGACCGTGTTCGGCCTGACGAAACTCACCGCCGACCAGGTCATTTTCTGACCGGTCACCGTTCCGGGGCGGCGCAAGCCGCCCGCCAGAAGAGCCTCCGCGCAGGATCCTTCGATCCCGCCCGGAGGCTTATCTGCCTCGGCTCGGCCACCCGCCTGGCTGCATGACAGCTGATGCGCGATCACGCATATTGTCATCCATGCTGCTTGTTCATCGCCGCTTCTTCCTTGCCCTGTTCGGCGTCTTTTCCGTCATCTGGGTCGCACTGGCCGTCGCGCCCAACGACCGCGCCGATTGGGCGCTCGAGAACCTGCTCGTCGTCGTGTTCGTCGCGGCTCTGCTCGCAACCTACCGGCGTCTGACCTTCTCGCGGGTGTCCTACACGCTGATATTCCTGTTCCTGTGCCTGCATTCGATCGGCGCCCATTATACCTATGCCGAGGTGCCGTACGATTCGTGGGTGCAGGCGCTGACCGGACGATCGCTCAACGAGATGGTCGGCTGGACGCGCAACAATTTCGACCGGGTCGTTCACTTCTCCTACGGTCTTCTGCTCGCCTACCCGATCCGCGAGATTTTCCTGCGCGTGGCTAACGTCCGCGGCTTCTGGGGCTATTTCCTTCCGCTCGACCTCACCATGTCGACATCGATGCTGTTCGAGCTGCTGGAATGGGCGATCGTCGCGATCGTGGCGTCCGACGTGGGCGCGGCCTATCTCGGCACCCAGGGCGACGAATGGGACGCCCACAAGGACATGGCGCTTGCAAGCCTCGGCGCGTTGATTGCGATGACGGTGACGGCGGCGGTCAATGCCCGCCAGCAGCGCGATTTCGCACGCGAATGGGTCGACAGCCTGAGGGTGAAGCGGAAACGCCCGCTCGGCGAGAATATGCTGGGCGTGGGGCGCGCGGACGCGCCCGCAGCGAAGCGCTCGACGCTCTAGGAACGTTCCGGCGGCGATGTGCGTCGCTGTATCGGGTCCGACCCGATCGCGCTGGCGCGGCCGACCGCCAGCGCCGCCAGTGTGCCGCCGCCGATCCACGCGAGCAGGCCGATCGTCATCGTAAGCATCCGTCCCTCCTTGCGGCGGCGGCGCGGAATGCCGCCGAACTCCGCTCCTATGGGAATAACGATGCGATTGTGACTGCGGGGGGCGAAGTTTGTGGCCGAATGGTGGCCGTTAACATCGCGACAGGCGCCCGCGCAAGCTCTTGGTAAAGCTGCAGAATCCGTAGCGTCGCCGAGCAACCGCGGCATGTCCCCATGCGGCGATGCGGTATATGTCCCGCCCCCCGGCTTCGAGCGGCGGCAGCTGCAAGGGGCCGGGCGTCGTTTTCAGAAGCGCATGATCGCCGCGGCCGGCGCCTGGCGCGGCATGTCCCGCTTGGGCAGCAGATCGACATGCCCGCGGTGCAGGAGCGTGTTCGCGGCGGCGTAATCGAGCAGGTCGGTGTCGCCGCCGTTGGGCGTGCCGCGCGCGACGACTTTGTCCGCCTTCTCGTCGTAATGCCCCCACAGCGTCTCGGATTCGGCGAGAAACAGCATCTCGACGCGCCCGAAGCGGGCGCCGCGCACGATGTCGTCGATCCTGAGCGTGGCGCGGGGATCGTTGTTGCCGAGCAGAACGTGAAACTGTTCGAGTGCACGCGCGCGTGCTGCCGTGAACACCGGCCGAATGTGCTCTACGGCAAGGCGATGCAGGTCGTCATCGCTCATCGCGTCGGGATTGATGTCGATCCCATCCTCCACGAGGTTGCCGGCTTGCGAGATCTTCGCGAAATGACCGCGGCTCTGCGGGTCCGCCACGACGAGGAGCGGTGCGGTCTCGGTCGACATCGCCTCATCAAGCGCCGCAGCGACCCGACGCAGGTAGACCAGCTGCTCGATCTTGCGATACTCCTCCGGCGAATCGCCGAAGCCATGCGTCTTGGGAATCCCGCCGGGCGCTCCGCTTCGCGGCCGTGCGACGGGACTCGCATGACGCGTGTTCTCGCTGTAATCGGTTTCGGCCGCTACGGTCGCGACCCCCTCCGGAAAGGCAATCTCGCGCTCGACGAACCCGAATCGCGACCCCTGGAACAGCCGGGCGCGCGATGCGCTGAGAGCAAGAACGAAGAACTGCCCGTCGACAGCCAGCAGGTTGAGCAATGGCCTGATGTGAAATTCCGGCCCCACGATCACGCGTTCGTCGACGGCGATCGGGATGCGATGGTAGCGGAACATGCCAGGCGCGATGAATACGGCCAGGCCGCGGTCCTGATGGCGCCAGAACAGGTCGTCATCAACCATCCGGCGCGCTGGCGCCAGCAGCGCTCGACCCTCTTCGGCGCGCATCCCTCGGGCTACCAGCTTATCTTCTGCCTGGCCGAGCAGGTTCCTGAGCCGGACCGGATCCTGACGGACCTCGCGGCCCCTGACGTGGGTGGGAAGAAAGATCGAGACGGCCGGCTGCCCCGTCTCTTCGATCAAGGCGCGAAGGTCGTTCTGGGTGAACATGCCTCTTCTAAAGAGAGGCTCCAGCAAAACGTTCCGGAACGCCTGTCGTCTGCGGAGGCCAGTTGTGCCGGCGCTGCCCGCGCCGGCACCAACGCAGCATCGGATTTGATTTTACTGCGGCCGCCGCATCAAGAACCCGGCGGGCATGCCCGGATCGTCCGGCGCAACCCAGCTCAACTGCTCCGGGAACAGATCAACGGCCGCGGCCGTCTCCAGCGGACGCCCTATCCGGGCGACGCAGTTCCGCTTCGCGGTCTCGCTGGAATACCGTTCGCAGGCGGCGACGGGATCGGCCGGGACCACAGCCGCCATCAGCCCGTCGTCGGACGCACGGTCCGCCGGCGAGAATGCGATCATCAATGCAACCAGGACTCCTTCGAGCGTGGACAACATGTGACACCTCTCTTAGGCTCCCCCATGACCACGCGGGTCCGCCCGTTCTTCGCGGGATCGCCGCCCTGGCACCGTCTGAATGCTGCAAGGACGTGGACCAGACGCAACTCAACCCTACCGCCAAATCGTACTCGATCGGGGTTATCAATCCGTGACTTCGGACCATCACAGATCCGTCACGGAAGCCTGTAAATGCGGGCTTCTTTAAGCTGCCGCTAACCGTACCCGCACGCAGCGGCGAAGCCTTACTGCCCGTCCGGAAGCTGAAAGCGAAACGGCATGCCCGGGTCGTTCGGCGCGATCCAGACGGTCCGGCTGGGGAACTCCCCGACCTCGCTGCTGCCGGATAGCGGTCTGGTGGTGCGAATGATGCAGTTGCGGCGCGCCTCGGGATCGTTGAAGTTGCGGCAGCGATCGACGTCCATGTCCACGGTCAGCGGGGCAGGGGGGGCGGTCGCGGCCGGTCCCGCTCCCCCGCTGCCTTCGTCCGGCGCGAATGACGGAGCGTCCGGCTCGGCGGGGTTGAGCGCAACGAGGAGGGCTATGAGCAGGCTTTCAAGGGTCTGTTGCATCGGTTCGGCTCGGCCCCCATTTGACAACGTCAAGTCGTTCTAAATGTTCCGAATGCTCGACTCGAATCCTTGACTCTCGCCCCATAAAGGATCATTTAACCAATCGGGACCATGATTCGTCCCGGCTCTCGCGATTGCGCGACGCGCGCCTGCCCTAGCGGTATCGGCGCCACCTTCTCGAGAACAATCACCTGAAACACAGGCGAACCCGCCCGCGCACGGGATCGCTCAACCGAAGAAAGATCGGATCGGCCGCGCTTCAAAGCGTGGTGGTCCAGCGCAATCTCCGATTACCTACGCAGCGAACGCCCGCCTTTCTCGCCGCCGCCCTGGATCGTCTCGATCCGGCCTGGCTTGCGGTCCCGCGCGCCGGCGCGATCGTTGCGACCAACAATGAAAGACATAAACAAGTGACATCATTCAACGACCTCGGCCTGATCGAAGCGCTGCAACGCGCCGTTGCCGCCGAGGGATACACCACGCCCACCCCGATTCAGGCCCAGTCGATTCCACATCTCCTGAAAGGCTCGGACCTGCTTGGTTGCGCCCAGACCGGAACCGGCAAGACCGCGGCCTTCGCGCTGCCGATGCTGCAGCGCCTGGCCGAGAACCGCCGCCCGGCCGCGCCGAAGGCGCCCCGGGCACTGGTGCTGACGCCCACGCGCGAACTCGCCATCCAGATCGACCAGAGCTTCCGCACCTATGGCAGGCATCTCGGGCTTCGGCACACCGTCATCTTCGGCGGCGTCGGTCAGCACCCGCAGACCAAGGCACTCGCGCATGGCGTCGACATTCTCGTCGCTACGCCGGGACGCCTTCTCGACCTGATGAACCAGAATTTCATCCGGCTCGACCGGGTCGAGATCTTCGTGCTCGACGAGGCCGACCGCATGCTCGACATGGGGTTCATCCACGACGTGCGGCGCGTGATCGCAAAATTGCCGGCGCAGCGTCAGACCCTGCTGTTCTCGGCGACCATGCCTGCCGACATCGCGCGGCTGGCGGGTTCGATTCTGAAGGACCCGGCGACCGTCTCGGTGGCGCCCGTTGCCAGCACGGCCGAACGCGTCGACCAGTGGGTCCTCTTCGTCGAGCAGGCCGACAAGCGCGCATTGCTGGGGGAGGTGCTCAAGGACGCGAGCATCCGCCGCGCGATCGTCTTCACCCGTACCAAGCACGGCGCCAATCGGCTGGCCGAGCAGCTCGGGCGTATGGGCGTCGGCGCCGACGCAATCCACGGCAACAAGTCGCAGACCGCACGCCAGCGCGCTCTCGCCGATTTCAGCAACGGCAAGGTTCGCGTGCTGGTTGCGACAGACATTGCCGCACGCGGCATTGATATCGACGGCATCACGCACGTGATCAACTACGAGCTGCCCAATGTCGCCGAGAGCTACGTGCACCGCATCGGCCGCACGGCGCGCGCCGGGGCGGAGGGCGTCGCCCTGTCGTTCTGCGACGTCGAGGAGCGGGCCTATCTGCGCGACATCGAGAAGCTGATCCGGCGCAGCGTGCCGGTCGTTCCCGATCACCCGTACAGATCGACCGTGACCGAGTTGCGGCCGTCGGCCGCACGTCCGCCGCAGCGTCAGCAGCGGCGTCAGCGCGGTCGCCCGCAGCGCGGTGAGCGCCGCTACGGCTGACGCATCGGTCGAGCTTCCTCTTGCGGAGGAGGGTAGGGTGAAGGCTAATCTCGGCTGATGGGAGCCTTCACCCCCGATCAACTCGAGACGGCGGCGCGGCAGGTCCACGCGGTCGTGCCGCCCACCCCGCAATATTGCTGGCCGCTGCTGTCCGCCCGTGTCGGGGCGGAGGTCTGGGTCAAGCATGAAAATCACACGCCGCTCGGCGCCTTCAAGGTGCGGGGCGGCGTGGTCTACATGGCCGGACTGCGCGCGGCGCACCCGGGCCTGAAAGGCGTGATCGCGGCGACGCGTGGCAATCACGGCCAGAGCATCGCGTTCTCGGCCCGCCGCGCAGGGTTTGCCGCGACCATCGTCGTGCCGCACGGCAACAGCGTCGAGAAGAATGCGGCAATGCGCGCACTGGGCGCCGAGCTGATCGAGCACGGCGGCGACTTCCAGGCCGCTTTCGAGCACGCCCAGCTTCTCGCCTCGGAGCGCGGACTTTTCTTCGTCGCGAGCTTCGCCCCCGATCTGGTGCGCGGCGTGGCATCGTATGCGCTCGAGCTGTTTCGCGGCGCCGGCGCGCTCGACCGCGTCTATGTTCCGATCGGCCTCGGCTCGGGCATCTGCGGCGTCATCGCGGCGCGCGACGCGCTCGGCCTGAAGACCGAAGTGGTCGGCGTCGTTGCAGAGCAGGCAGCGGCCTACGCGCTTTCGTTCAAGGCAGGCGAGCCGGTCAGCACCAGTTCCGCCGAGACGATCGCCGACGGCATGGCGTGCCGGGTGCCGAATGCCGGCGCGCTCGAGATGATTCGGCGGGGCGCCTCGTCGATCGTCACGGTCAGCGAGAGCGAGATTCGCGCCGCGATGCGCCACTATTTCACCGATACGCACAACGTGGCCGAAGGAGCCGGTGCCGCGCCTCTGGCCGCCGCGCTCAGGGAACGCGGGCGAAACGCCGGCAAGCGGATCGGCCTGGTGCTATCCGGAGGGAATGTCGACCGGACGACCTTCGCGGCCGTGCTCGCCGAGGAGGATGAAACGAGGATCGCCGCCGAATGACCGAAGAGCTTTTCCGCGAGGATGCCTATCTGAAGAGCTGCGAGGCGCGCGTAACCGGCGCGGACGAAGCGGGAATCCGGCTGGACCGGACCGTGTTCTATCCCATGGGCGGGGGCCAGCCCGGCGACAGCGGCGTGCTCAGGCGCAACGATGGTAGCACCATCGCGATCGCCGATACGCGCAAGGGGGCCGCTCCCGGCGAGATCGTTCATATACCGGTGCCCCGCCAGGCCCTTCCGTCCGCAGGCGAAACCGTCGTGGCGGAGATCGACTGGGAGCGGCGCTACCGGCACATGCGCATGCATACCTGCCTTCATCTGCTGTGCGCGGTGGTTCCCGCCGGCGTCACCGGCGGATCGGTCGGCGACGCGCGCAGCCGGCTCGACTTCGATTCCGGCGACCTTGCACTCGACAAGACGGCGATCACCGATCAGCTCAATGCGCTCATCGCCGCGCGGCATGACGTGGCGCCGCGCTGGATCAGCGACGAGGAGCTGGCGGCAAAACCCGAGCTGGTGCGCACCATGTCGGTGAAGCCGCCCACCGGGCACGGGCGCGTACGCCTGCTCGATATCGCCGGCGTCGATCTGCAGCCCTGCGGCGGCACGCATGTGCGCAACACCGGCGAGATCGGGCCGGTGGTCGTCGAGAAGATCGAGAGCAAGGGCAAGCGCAATCGCCGCGTCGTCGTCGCGCTCGCATGACGCTGCTGGTCAATATCGACGTCGACGATCTCGACACGGCGGTCGCATTCTATCGCGATGCGCTTGATTTGAAAGTGGCGCGGCGCTTCGGTGGCGGCGGGGCGGAGATGGTCGGCAGCTCGGCGCCGATCTACCTGTTGCAGAAGAAGCCGGGCACCGCGGCGTTCAAGGACGGCCCCGCACGCGACTATGGCCGGCACTGGACGCCGGTGCATCTCGATTTCGTCGTGCCGGACATCGCTACGGCGATCGAGAAGGCGCGCGCCGCCGGTGCGCGGGTGGAGAGCGACGTGCGGGTCGAGAAGTGGGGCAAGATCGTTCTGCTCGCGGACCCATTCGGCAACGGTTTCTGTCTGATCGAATTCCTCGGCCGCGGGTATGATGAGATTCTGGGGTAGAGCGCGCTTTGCGGCGTTGTAGCGTCCGCTTGCTCCGCGCCTTTTGCTTGCCGTTTGAACGCGCCCGTCAATTCGTCACGGCCGCTCGCAGATGGCAGATGCCATTGCGCCATTCGCACGCCACCCCCATCGTGTTCTTCGAGTGTCTTAAGGCACAATCCCGGACCGTGCGAACTCCAAGATGCGTTCCGGTGCCGCCGCGATTTCGCGGATCAGCTTGTTGAGGATCGCCTGCGCGAACGAATCAAAGTCCTCGGCCGCGATAACGAACGATCCTTCGCCGCCGATCAGGGTCTGCCGGAAGTACTCGTCCAGCGCGCCGATCTCGGTCAGGATCGCCAGCCCGTTTACGGTGATGCCCTCGCGAATCGCGTCGTCGCGTGCGCTCTGCGCCATCCGTCCGGAATTGTTGATCCCGTCGCCGGAGATGTCGACGACGCGGCGGCGGCCGGTGAAGCCGCTCTTCGGGAAAAGGGTGCGGCTGAAATCGACGATGCCGCTCAGGCTCGTGCCGCCGCCGTGGAATGCGCGCGGCGCCGCCCGGATGCGGTCCGCGAATTCGAGCGCGGACTCGCCGTCATTGATCAACGTCCAGCCGATCGTCTGGTTCTGCAGGAACGGGCCCGCCCACTGCACATAGGTCACCGCGATCGCGCGGCGCTCGCCCGACTGGATCGCGCGCAGGACGGTCGGATGGCGGAAAGCCGCGGCATAGCCGTCGATCTGCAGCGCGAACTCGCTGTCGTCGATGCTGCGCGAGCAATCGACGGCCAGTATGAGCTCAAGGTCGACGGCCGGGTTTTGGGCGTGCGCGCACATGGCGCCCGGGAAGACGCTGGGTGCCAGAAGAATGACCGCCCGGAGCCACCAGGCGCGCATGCGCAAAGGTTAACACCGTTCCGCGCCGCCGACGAGAAGGATTCGGTCAGCTGCCGAAGCACTCGCGTCGGATCACGAGCGTGGACGGCTCGCGCACCATCGATGCCGCGCCGCGGTCGCCGCCGACGTCGTTGATCACGAAGACGAACGAGTCCGGTTTCGGACTGGGGGCACCGCCGGGTCCGGGCAGCAGCCACTCGATGCGCGCAAGCCGGCGCCGCCGGTCGCCGCCTTCCGGTTCGATGCGCACGATCCGGTAATGAGGACCGGGCGGATCGACCAGCTCAGGCTGATCGATCATTTCGGTACTCCCGAAGGCCATCGGTTCGAGCCGGCGCAGCGCAAGGCCGGTGAGACATGACTCGAGCGGATCGGGAAGGCGCCAGCCAGCGAGCTCGAGTGCAAGAAACTCGCGAACGACCTCGGTTTCGAGCCCGCGGTCGGCCGGCTGCGACAGCGCCGGCCCGTCGGCAAGAAGGACGGCCGCGAAGGCGAACGCGAGCAGGGGAGGCCTGGCGGATATCGGCACGGGGCGCTGGGTTCGGATGGGGCCGCGAAATTGAGATCGTCAGTTCAGTCAAGGCGGAACGCTTTGGCAAGGGCTTTCGGTGCGCCGTCATTGCCGCAGGGGTGCCCGGCCGAGGGCCGGCCGGCGAATTGGGCAAATCGGGCCCGTGCCGCCTGCGTTGTCCGGGCGCTTGCTGAAGGCGCCGATCGGAGGCATGTATCGTGAACGTGCGCCGGCCACCGCGGCAAGGCGGAAGCAGGGCCGTATATCGGTAGCCATGGGATTCATCGTGACGTCCTCGACCGCTTTCGTCCGTTCGGATCGACTCCGCTGCGCATTTGGCGCCCGAACCCGGAGGGGCCGGCATTGACGGCTCGGCCCGGCGCCGCGCCCGCCGCGGAGCCCATTTCCGTCACCGCCCAGGAGTTCAAGGAAGCCATGCGCTGCCTTGCCGCGGGCGTTACGATCGTGACGACGATTCACGACGGCGTGCGCAGCGGCCTCACGGCGACGGCGGTGACCTCGCTGTCGGCCGATCCGCCGCAGATCCTGGTCTGCGTCAACCGCTCGGCCGGCGCGCATGACCTGATTCATCGCGGCTCGCGCATGTGCGTCAACGTTCTGAGCCGCGCGCATCAGCGTCTCGCCGCGCGGTTCGCCGGCCAGAACGGCGTGTTCGGCCCCGAGCGATTCGATGCCGGACGCTGGGAGACCCTCAAGACCGGCGCGCCGGTCCTTGCCGACGCGCTCGCCAGCTTCGACTGCATCGTCACCGAGCGCGTCCAGGCCTCGACGCACACGATCTTCATCGGCCGCGTCGTCGGTGTGCGCGCGCGGCCCAAGGCGAAGCCGCTGGTCTATGCGAGCGGCACCTATGCGAGGCTGGTCGCCGGTGCGCGGAAATCGGCGCGAAAACCGCGCGCCGTCAAGCGGCCAGCACGGTAAGCTGATCGGGGTCGAGCGTCAGCACGGCGTCGCGACGAAGCGGTCGGCCGCCCGGCCGACCTGCTGGATGCGCCCCTGATCCGGCACGGCGATGCGGTCGGCGGTCGCATTCGCCTCTTCCTGGTCGTGCGTCACATGGATCGTCGTGCGCGCGGCGGACGGGTGCATCGGCCGGGATCAGCCGGCGACGCCGATCAGGTCGCTGAGCTGCTGGGGGTCGTCGAGCAGCGGGCGGCTGTCGCCGTCGTAGACGGCCTTGCCGCGATCGAGGATGACCGCGCGCCGGGCGAACTCGAGGGCGAGGCGCGCGTGCTGCTCGACCAGAATGATGGCGAGTCCGTCCTCCTCGCGCAGCCGGTGGAATGCCGCGATCAGCGCATCGACGATGACCGGTGCCAGCCCCTCGAGCGGCTCGTCCATCAGCAGCAGCGAGGGATTGCCCATCAGCGCGCGGCCGACCGCGAGCATCTGCTGCTCGCCGCCCGAGAGCTGGCTGCCCATGTTGCGCCGCCGCGCGGCGAGGCTCGGAAAGAGATCGAATATGCGCTGTAGGGTCCAGCGGCCCGGCCGCGCCGCGACGGTGAGGTTTTCCTCGACCGACAGCGACGGAAAGATCTCGCGCTCCTGCGGCACGTAGCCGATGCCCGACACGGCGCGCCTGAAGACCGGCAGGCGCGTAATGTCGCGCCCGGCAAGCGCGACCGATCCGGCGTGCAGGGTGGTATGGCCCATCACGGTCGCGAGCAGGGTGGTCTTGCCGACGCCGTTGCGCCCGAGCAGCGCCAGCGTGCCGCCCTCGCCGAGTCCGAGCGTGATGCCGTCGAGCACCACCGTCTCGCCGTAGCCGGCCGAGACATTCGCAAGATGGAGCCAGTCAGACATGGTGGCGCTCGCCCAGATAGACCTCCCGCACGCGCGCATCCGCGGCGATCTCCGCGGGCGCGCCCTCGACCAATATGCTGCCCTGGACGAGGACCGTGATCCGCCTGGCGAAGCGGAAGACGAGATCCATGTCGTGCTCGATGATCAGAACCGCGATGTCACGCGGCAGCTGGTCGATGATGTCGAGGATGATGGCGCTCTCGGTTGACGGAACGCCGGCCGCGGGCTCGTCGAGCAGCAGCACCTTGGGGCGAAGGCCGAGCGCGATCGCGATCTCGACCAGCCGCTGGCGCCCGTAGGGCAGCTCCTTGAGCGTCCTCAGCGCATCGTCGGCGATCCGCAGCCGCTCGAGCAGGGCGTAGGCCTCCTCGACCACCCGCCGGTGCGATCCGGCGACCCGGAACATGTCGCCGGCGACGCCCTCGCGCTCGCCGATCGCCATGGTCACGTTCTCGAGAACCGAGAGGCCCTTGAACAGCTGGTTGATCTGGAACGTCCGGCCGATGCCGCGCTTGACGCGCGCCTCCTGCGAGAGGCTCGTCACGTCCTCGCCGGCGAGCAGGACATGCCCCGCCGACGGCTTGAGCCGGCCGGTGATGAGGTTGATGAACGTCGTCTTGCCGGCGCCGTTCGGCCCGATCAGGGCGTGGCGCGCGCCGGCGCCAAGCGCAAAGTTGATGTCCTGCGCGACGCGCAGCGCGCCGAAGCTCTTGTTGAGCCCGCGCGTCTCGAGCACCGCGCTCACCGCCGCCCCCGCTTCACGAGGCGCAGCGCCTCGTCGAGCAGGCCGAGGATGCCCCCGCGCGCGAACATCACCACAAGCACCAGCAGCAGGCCGAGCCAGAAGAACCAGTAGACCGGATCGGTCTTGGCGAGTTCGTCCTCGGCGATCATGTAGGCCGGCGCGCCGACGAAGGCGCCGTAAAGGCGCCCGACGCCGCCGAAGATCAGCATGATCAGGACGCCGCCGGAACGCTGGAAGCTGAGCACGTTGAGGCCGACGAACTGCGTCGTCTGCGCGAGCAGGCCGCCGGCTATCCCCGCCAGGATGGCCGAGATGGTGTAGGCCGTCACCAGGCGGCGGCGCACCGGCGTGCCGATCGCGTGCATGCGAACGACGTTCTCGCGAATTCCGGTCAGCGAGCGCCCGAATGGCGAGTGGACCAGCACGCGCACGAAGATCCAGGCGACGAACAGGACCGCCAGGCAGTACCAGTAGGCCGTATGCCCGAACATGTCGAAGCGGAAGACGCCGAAGATCTCGTCGATCTGCATCCCCTGCAGGCCGTCGGCGCCGCCGGTCAGCCATCCTGCCTTGTTCGCCGCCTCCTCCAGCATGAAGACGATGGCGAGCGTCAGCATCAGCAGGGTCAGGCCGGTCGTGCGCAGGATGATCAGCCCGGACACCAGGCCGACCGCGCCCGCGGCGGCGCCCGCAAAGATAAGGCCGGTGATCGGCTCGTGCCAGCCCTGTACGGACAGGATTCCGGCAGCGTAGGCGCCGACCCCGAAGAATGCGGCGTGGCCGAGCGTGATGATGCCCGCGTAGCCGAGGATCAGATCGAGCGACAGCGCGAACAGCACCATGATGAAGATCTGGCTGCCGAGCGCGAGATAGGGCGGGAACAGGAAATAGCAGGCGATCCCGGCGACCCACGGCAGCAATTCCCACCAGCGCAGGCGATGGCTGCGGGTCATGGCCTCGACCGGGGACAGCTTCTTCTGTATCCGCGCCAGCATCGGCTTCACGCCCGTCCGAACAGGCCGGCCGGTCGCCACAGCAGCAGGGCGAAGGTCGCGACATAGATGAAGAACGCGCCGAATTCCGGGATCAGGTATTTGCAGGCGAAGTCGCTGATGCCGAGCAGAAGGGCGGCGAAGAACGGCCCGCGGATCGAGCCAAGACCGCCGACCGCGACCACGATCAGGAAGTAGACCAGGTGCTCGAAGGCGTAGCCGGGATTGATCGCGAGAATCTCGGCCCCGAGGCCCCCGCCCAGCGCCGCGAGGCCGCTGCCGAGCGCGAAGGTCAGGGTGAACAGCTGCCCGGTGTTGATGCCGAGCGACTGCGCCATGCGCCGGTTGTCGACCGCGGCGCGAATGCGCGCTCCGAAATTCGTGCGCTCGATGGCGAGCCACAGCGCGATGACGATCGCGAAGCCGGAGACGAGGATGAAGGCCCGGTAGGCCGGGAAGGTCACCGCGCCGAAATGGAACTCCTGGTGGAAAATCTCCGGCACGGTCATGCGCTGCGGCAGCGGCCCCCATGCGAACTTCGCGGCGGCCGTCGCCATGAAGATCAGGCCGATCGTGAACAGCACCTGCTCCAGCTCGCCCGCCGAATAGAGACGTGCGTACAGCATCCGCTCGAGCACGATGCTGGCCAGGGCCACCACGATGCACGCCGCGGCCAGCGAGAGCGCGAACGGCACGCCGTACGAGTTCATCAGGGTGACCGTGACGTAGCCGCCGGCCATGGCGAACACGCCATGTGCCAGGTTGGCGAAGCCCATCAACCCCATCGTCACGGACAGACCGACCGAGACGATGTAGAGGATCATCGCATAGGCGGTACCGTGGAACAGAATGCTGATGATCGTGGAAAGCAGCCCTTCCATCAGCGATCGCCCACCCGGCTGATCTTGCGCGACGACCCGGTCACGAACCCACCCCCTTGCTGCTCGCGTTCCTCCGATCTTCTTAGGCTGTCGGGAAGGCCGGTCACAAGGCTGTTCAGGTAGGGGACGCGCGATTCAGGAGCAGGAATGCCGTCGCGGGCGACCGCGACGGCATTCTGGTTTGGTGCGGGATTACTTCTTCGCCGGATTGAACCGCACCCACGGGTCCTTGACCAGTCCGACGTCGCCGATCTCGACATTGGCGAGCTTGCCGTCGACCAGGTCGAGCTTGCGCAGGTATTCGGTGTGCACGATGTCGCGGGTCTCGGGGTCGATCATCATCGGCCCGCGCGGGCTGTTCGGGTTCGTCCAGCCCTTGAGCAGCGCCATGGTCTTTTCGGGATCGATCTTCCCCTTCTGCTCCTTGATGGCGTGGAAGATCGCGGCCATGCCGTCCCACACGCCCACCGCCATGAAGCCCGGGACGGAATCGGCGCCGTACGCTTCCTTCCAGGCGCCGATGAATGCCTGGTTGGCCGGCCGCTTCCCGGCCGCGGAGTAGTGATGCATGGTCGTGATGGTCCCCGGCGGGACGTCCATGTTCTTCAACTCCTCGTCGGGCGTGATGTCGCCGGGGCCGACAAGGCGGATCCCGGCATCCGCCATGCCGAGATCCTGGTAGGCCTTCATCAGCGCGGTCGCCTGCTTGCCGGCCGGCACGAACACGCACAGCACATCGGGCTTGGCGTCCTTGATGCGCTGCATGAACGGCGTGTAGTCGGGCGCCAGCACGGGCATGCGCAGCGTGCCCGTCATCCGGCCGCCGCCCTCCGTGAAGCCCTTCACGAACGACGCCTCGATGTCATGGCCCGGCGCGTAATCGGCGACTGCGGTGAAGCCGGTCTTGACGCCCTCCTGCTTGGCGGCCCACTGGCCGAGCGGATAGCCCGACTGCCACATCGTGAACGACGTGCGTGCGATATAGGGCGACCGCCGCACGATCGCGGAGGTGCCGGCGTTCATCACGATCATCGGCACCTTGGCCTCGGTCGCCAGCGGCGCTGCCGCCATTGCATTCGGCGTGTAGGTGAAGCCGGCGAGGAAATCGACCTTGTCGCGGGTGATCAGCTCTAGCGCCAGCCGCTTGGCGACATCCGGGTTCGGACCGGTCTCGTCGCGGATGATGAGCTCGACCTTCGTGCCGGGCGGCAGCTCCTTCTCGTGCTGCTTCACATACAGATCGGCCGCCTTCTTCATGAGGTCGCCGAGCGAAGCCGCGGGCCCGGAGAAGGTAAGGAGCATTCCGATCTTGACGGTTTCCGCCGAGGCGGCCGGGACCGCGACGACAAGCGCGGCCGCCACGAGAGCGTGTTTCAGGAATCGCATGCGTACGCCTCCTCAATTCCCTGTTGATTGCGGCCGGTATCGCCGGCTCTTCAACGTGGGCCGAGCCTAATGAAACATTGTTTGGCCGTCAAACAATTGGCCGGGCCGGCGCCTGCGCTAAGGGCGGGCGGACCGCGGCGCCGGTTCGGGAAGGGGCGCCGCGGTCCGGCGTCCTTACTTCTTCGGCGGGTTCAGCACCTTCCACGGGTCCTTGACCATCGGGATGGTCTCGAACTCGACATTCGCGAGCTTGCCGTCGACCCGCTTCACCTCGCGGATGTACTCGTTCTGGATGATGTCGCGGGTTTCGGGGTCGAGAATGATCGGCCCGCGCGGGCTGTCGAATTTCCAGCCCTTGAGCGCGGCCATGGTTCCCTCGGGCGTGACCTTGCCCTTCTGGGCCCTGATCGCATGGAAGATCGCCGCCATCCCGTCCCAGCCGCCCGCGCCCATGAAGTTCGGGGTGCTGTCGGCGCCGTACTCTTTCTTCCAGGCCGCGACGAAGGCCTGGTTCTGCGGGGTCTTGAGCGCCGCCGCATAGTGATGCGCCGTGATCACGCCGAGCGGCACGTCGCCCATGTTGGGCAGCTCCTCGTCGGTGGTGATGTCGCCCGGGCCGACGAGGCGAATGCCGGCGTCCTTCAGTCCGAGATCCTGATAGGCCTTCATGACCGCGGTCGCCTGCCTGCCGGCCGGGATGAAGACATAGAGCACGTCGGGCTTGGCATCCTTGATGCGCTGCATGAACGGCACGAAGTCGGGATTCTGGATGGGCATCCGCACGGAGCCCAGCACCTCTCCGCCGCCCTCGGTGAAGCCCTTGATGAAGCCCTGCTCGCCGTCATGGCCCGGCGCGTAATCCGTCACCGCCGTATAGGCGCGCTTCATGTTCGGCTGTTTCGCCGCCCACTGGCCGAGCGGATAGCTCGACTGCCACAGCGTGAACGACGTCCGCGTGACAAAGGGCGACGACACGGTCGTGTTGGTGCCGGCGGCGTTCATGATCACGAACGGCACTTTCGCCTCGGCGGTCAGCGGCGCGATCGCATTGGCGTTCGGCGTGAAGATGACGCCGCCCAGGAAGTTGACGCGGTCGCGGGTGATCAGCTCCTGCGCCAGCCGGCGCGCCACTTCGGGGTTCGGGCCGGTGTCGTCGCGGCGCACGATCTCTATCTTCACGCCGGGCGGCAGATCCTTCTCGTGCAGCTTCGCATAAAGGGAGAGGCCCTTGTCGACATACTCGCCGAGCGATGCGTTGGGGCCCGAATAGGTCAGGATGATGCCGATCTTGATGGTCTGTGCCGATGCCGCGCCTGCGAAGAGCAGGGCGAATGCCGCCGCAGCGATCAATCTTACGGGTCGCATGTATTTCCTCCGCGCGATCGTCCTTATCGCACCGCGCGCTTCGTGCCGCGGCGTTGTCGTGGATACTCGGCCAACCGCGCCGGTTTTACAAGTTGGGTCGCCGCGCTACGGCAGAGGCTCGAATCGTTCCAGGACCGCTGCGCCGCAAGATGGACAGTATGCATATGATATGTATACTGTCGAATAAGCAGCACGGAGGATCGCATGGAGTTCGGGATTCAGTTCTTTCCGGATATCGGCCCCAAAGTGAAGACGGGGGACCGCTATTTCGCCGAATCGCTGGCGCTTTGCGGCCTGTGTGACGAGCTGGGATACAGCCATATCCGCACCGTGGAGCACTATTTCGAGGACTACGGCGGCTACAGTCCCAACCCGATCGTGTTCCTGGCAGCGGCGGCGATGCGCAGCAGCAAGGCGAGGCTGGTGACGGGCGCCGTCCTGCCGGTGTTCAACAATCCCCTGAAGCTTGCCGGCGAGATCGGCATGCTCGACGCGATCAGCGGCGGGCGGCTCGAGGTGGGGTTCGCGCGCGCCTTCCTGCCGCACGAGTTCAATCGCTTTGGCGTGAGCCCCGACGAGAGCCGGTCGCGCTTCGCCGAAGGGTTGGAGCAGGTCCGCATGCTGCTCGAGGGCGAGAAGGTGAGCCATGCCGGCAAGTTCCACAGCTTCCGCGACGTCACCTCGCTGCCCCGTCCGACCCAGACCCCGCGTCCGCCCTTCTGGGTGGCCGCGCTTGGCACGCCGCAGTCGTTCATCGAGGCGGGCCAGGCCGGCCACTGGGTCATGGCGATTCCGCTCGCCGGCGGCAAGATGAAGGAGCTGCTCGGGCTCTACCGCGAGGCATGGAAGGCCGCCGGCCATCCCGGCCGCGGCAAGGTCATGCTCGCCTTCCACATGTATTGCGCGCCGACCAGGGCAGAGGCCGTGGCGGTGGCGCGCGAGCCGCTCAACCGGTATCTCAAGTCGCTGGTCGATGCGGCCTCGGCCTGGACGGAAGGGCTGAGCTCCAGGGACTATCCGGGCTACGACAAGATCATCGCCGGGCTCAGGGCCGAGACATTCGAGAGCCAGGTGGAGAAGGGCGCGGCATGGGTCGGCTCGCCCGACGAGATCTCGTCCCAGATCGACGCCTATATCGAAATGACCGGCGGCTTCGAGAGCGCCTCGCTGCAGGTCAATTTCAACACCATCACCCAGCAGGAAGCCGAGCGCTCGATGCGCCTGTTCGCGGAGAAGGTCATTCCGCGGTTCGCCGGGCAGGCGGAACGCGCGCGCGCGGCTGCGCGCGCGTGATCGCGCCGGCCTGAACCGGGCGGAGGAGCGTCGGCCATGCCAGTCGAGCAGCTCTATGTTCAGCCGGGCCATCTGTTCCGGCGCTGCCAGCAGATCGCGGTCGCGATCTTCGGCGAGGAGACCGGCGGCTTCGACATCACGCCGGTGCAGTTCGCTGCCCTGTTCACCGTCCGCGAGCATCCGGGCATCGACCAGGCGACGCTGGCACGGCTGATCGCCTTCGATCGCGCGACCGTCGGCAGCGTCATCGATCGGCTTGAGGAGAAGGCGCTGGTCGTGCGTCGGCCGGCGAAGCACGACCGGCGTGCGAAGCTGCTTTACGCGACCGACGCGGGCGCAGATCTGCTGAAGCGCGTCACCGGGCATGTCGCACGCGCGCAGGACCGCATGCTCGAGCCGCTGAGCGCGCGCGAGCGCAAGCTCCTCATCAGGCTGATGGTGCGCCTGGTCGGCGTGAACGGCGGATTGAAGCTGGGCCAGCCCGCCCTGGACCAGGCAGCCGAGTAGCAGGAATGGCAGGAGGCCGCTGATGAACACGACCGATCCCGGCCGTTCGGCCCTCTCTCCGGTATGGCCGGCGCAGCTCGACCACATCACGCGCGCGAGCGACCGGCCCGAGGCGCTGGTCGCCTTCTATCGCGAAGCGATCGGCATGGAGCCGAAGGAGCTCGGCAACGGCCTGTGGCTGATGCAGGGGCCGCAGCGGCGTCTGCTCATCGCCGCGGGCGAGCGCGGCGCGCAGCCGCTGAGCGCGTTCCGCCTGCAGAGCAGGGAACAGCTCGAGGGGTTGCGTACGTACCTGTCCGCGCAGGGCATCGGGATTCTGCCCAATGCGACGGTGCTGTTCGCCGAGGGCCTCGCCGTGCGCGATCCGGACGGACGGATCGCCGCCTTCGGTCTCCCCGATCCGAAATTCGACGCGCCGGCGCTGACGGGCTTGCCCGGCCGTCTGCAGCATGTCGTCGTCGCGACGGACCGGCTCGATCGCCTCATCGGCTTTTACGAGCGCGGGCTCGGCTTTGTCGCATCCGATCATGTCTACGAAGAGGGCGTGGGCAATGCCGAGGCGACGGCGATATTCCTGCGGTCGGACCCCGAGCATCACAGCTTCGCGGCGTTCCGCGCCCCCGCGGCGCGTCCGGATCACCATGCCTACGAGACGACGTGCTGGAACGACATCCGCGACTGGGCGGATCACATGGGCCGCCAGAACATCAGGTTGTGGTGGGGGCCGGGCCGGCACGGCCCGGGCAACAACCTCTTCTTCATGGTGGAGGACCCCGAAGGGTACAAGGTCGAGCTGTCCGCCGAGCTGGAGCTCATGCCGCGCGACATGGCCGCACGAAGCTGGAAACACGAGCAGCGGACGCTGAACCTCTGGGGCCAGGCCTGGATGCGGAGCTGACGGCACGCAAGGCGCGCGCCGCCGCTCCGCTTCGCGGTCGTCACCGACGGCGGCGGCGCGTTGCCATCAAGCCCAGGGCGCTGACCACGAACAGGGCGAGCGAAGGTGGCGTCGGCACTTCGATCCCGGGATCCATGAACGGCGTCACGTCGGCGAACGTGTCGCCCCAGCGCAGCTCGTCGAACGCCCCGGGAATATGCCCGGGGCCGCTGAACGTTAAGTTCGTCATCGCGCCATGATGCGTGATGAGCAGGTCCGAGGCGGCGACCGAAATCTCCGCGGCCGGCGTGTAATTCGATTCGACGGAATCCGTCGGATCCATATACAGGGTCACCACGTCGGGATCGGTGGGATCGAAGGCGAATTTCAGAACGATCAGATGGGTGCCTTCGAGCACGTCCAGCGTTAGACCGCCGCCGTCCACCGGGACGGACAGCGTGCCGCTGGTCGTGTGCACCAGGAACGTCAGCTCGTTCACCGCTGCGAAGTGATTTACGAAGAGCTGGACGGCGATGTTGGCGTCGGCGATTCCGCCGTTCCACATCTCGTAGGCGCGCAAGCCGAAATCCGTCGGAGCGTCGGTTCCCTGCGTGCCGAAATCGATCAGGAAGCTCTGATAGAGGGTCCGAGGGGTGAGGTCGCCCCCCAGGCCCCCCGCGATCTCCCGTCCCGAGCGCCCGATCGTGCAGCAGCTGAACTGTAGCGTTTCCTGGATCTGCCCGCCGGCCTGCGGAAACAATGGATAGGCGAGGCTGCCGATGCTCTTGACCGCCTGCGAATCGGGGCCGCTCTGGATCCAGCCGCTGGAATAGAAGGCGGTTGGGCCGGTCGCGGGGTTCTGGCCGCCGAGGGGATTGGTGCCGGCGCCGTCGTCGCCTGCCAGATAGTCTGATACGCCCGCGCCGGTCGTGAACGGATCGTAGACCAGCAGCGCGGCGCGGGCGGGCATGACGGGCTGACAGAGGAGCAGCGTCGCCCCGGCGGCCGCAAAGAAGAATTTCAGAGATAAACAGGGCGGCATCTGACTCCTCCACATTCAGCGGGCAAAGGGGTCTTGCCGCGCGTTCGGTTTACGAATGTGAGAGGCTAGTCTGCAAGAGTCGCGCCAATCCAAGGCGCTCGGGAAAAATGGTCAAGTTCAAAGCCCTGGCTTTACTGTGGAATTACAGGCAAGCGTGCAAGTGTAAGGAATGCCGTCGATTTCAGAGCCTGTGCGGAGAATGGTGTAGGAGACACAGCGCAATGTCGCGCGCATTTCAGCGCAGCAGCGCGGCAGAAACAGTGTCGAGTGCCACAGGATGGCGAAGTCGCCACAGCCGGCGGGCGCAATCGCCCGAACGCGTCTTGACGGACAGACCGACGCGCGCCTGCCCGCTACTCGCTGACGATCTGCCAGGAGCCGTCCGGCATCATGCACGCGGTGCCGTAGACCTGCTGCTGGCGGCCGCCGATATCGGCGAGCCGCTGGTACTCGCGGCAATAGCGCCCGCTCGCGTCCTGGAAGGTCCCCAGCGGCACCGCCTGGATCGGGGCGTAGACCACCGGCGGCGGCGCCGGGACGTGGACCGGGTACGGCGCCGGATAGGCGCGGTAGACCGGCGCCGGCTGCCAGAGGACGATCCGCGCGCCGAAATGGGGCCGCTGATGGTGCCCGTGCCGCTGATGGCCGGTCCATTTGTGGTGATGGCCGTGCCCATGATGCCGGTGACGGTGCCCGCCGTCGGCCAGGGCCGGCGAAGCGGCCAGCAGGATGACGCCCAGGGCAGCAGCAAGACGTACGAGCATGGGGCATGCCTCGATAGATCACGGGTTGTCCGCGATACAACGCGCGAATGCAGAAAATATTCAAAGGCGGACCGGGCATATCCCTTCGTGGCGGCAAGGCGAACATCTCGCATCTGCGAAACCGGTTTCGTGCGCCCGTTCCGGCTCGCCGTTGCTTTGACCGCGGAACCCCGCTAA
The DNA here is from genome assembly GCA_041690495.1 of Alphaproteobacteria bacterium. GTDB lineage: Bacteria > Pseudomonadota > Alphaproteobacteria > CACIAM-22H2 > CACIAM-22H2 > DATAAP01. The sequence goes on from JAWLHE010000001.1 coordinate 273,333, forward strand.
TCAGGCGGTTCGGGAACGCACAGGACTCGGGGGCAGGCGATGAAGTTTCTCAGTTTCACGGCAGCGGGCAAGGCCAGCTACGGCGCCGTCGTCGGCGAGGGCCGCGATGCCGGGGTGGTCGATCTCGGCAAGCGCTTCGGCCGGAAACATCCGACCCTCCGCGCGGCGATCGCCGCTGGCGCGCTCAAGGACCTGGCCAAGGCGGCGCAGGGCAAGAAGCCCGACCACAAGCTCTCCCGAATCAGGTACCTGCCGGTCCTGCCGGATGCCGAGAAGATCATCTGCGTCGGCCTCAACTATCACGAGCACCGCGAGGAAACCGGCCGGCCGACCACCGCGAGTCCGACCCTGTTCACGCGCTGGAAGGACACCCAGGTCGGCCACGAGCAGCCGATCATCAAGCCGAAGGAATCGGAAATGCTCGACTGGGAGGGCGAGCTGGTCGTCATCATCGGCAGGAACGGCCGCCGCATCCCGCGCCAGAGGGCGATGAGCCACGTCGCCGGCTATTCGATCTACAACGACGTCAGCGTGCGCGACTGGCAGCGCCACACCAGCCAGTTCACGCCGGGCAAGAATTTCGACGGCACCGGCCCGTTCGGGCCGTGGATGGTGACGCCCGACGAGCTGAAGGATATCACCAGCCAGACGCTGACCACACGCGTCAACGGCGTGATCAAGCAGCAGGCGACGATCGACATGATGATCTTCGACATCCCCGCGCTGATCACCTACTGCTCGACCTTCACGACCCTGAAGGCCGGCGACGTGATCGTCACCGGTACGCCGGGCGGCGTCGGCTTCGCGCGCAAGCCGCCGGAATTCATGAAGGTCGGCGACGTGTGCGAGATCGAGATCACCGGCATCGGCGTCCTGCGCAACAAGGTCAGGGAAGGCTGAGGGGCCGGCGCGTCCGCGCGCCGCTGCGGCTTGCGACGGTCAGGCGGCCTGCGTTGCTGCCTGCACGGCGCGCAGGTCGCGGATGACCCGCTCCTTCGGCAGCGCGACGGTCACCGTCGTGCCGCCGCCCGGCGTGCTGCGTATCTCGAGCCGGCCGCCATGCAGGTCGACCAGCGCGTTGACGATCGGCAGGCCGAGTCCGGTCCCCTCGTGCTTGCGGGTAAGGAAGTTCTCGACCTGCGCGAACGGAGTCAGGGCGACGGCGATGTCGGATTCGCGCATGCCGATGCCCGTATCGGAGACCGTCAGCAGGAATGCCCCGTCGCGGTCGCACTCCATGCGCAGGCTGACGCGGCCGTTGGCGGGCGTGAACTTGACCGCGTTCGACACCAGGTTCAGCAGGATCTGGCGCAGGCGCAGCTCGTCCGCCCGCAGCTTCGGCAGCGGCATCGGCGCCTCGACCGAGAGCGCGATCTCCGCGGCGTCGGCGCGGTGCCGGACGAGGCGCAGGCAGCCTTCCGCGAGGCCGGCCACGTCGACGATCTCCTCGTTCAGCGTCATCCGGCCCGCATCGAGCTTGGACATGTCGAGGATGTCGTTGATGATCTTCAGGAGGTGCTCGCCCGAGGCGTGGATGTCGCGGACGTAGTCGCGCTGGCGCGGCGTCAGCGCGCCGAAATGGCCGCCGGCAAGCGCCTCCGAGAAGCCGAGAATGCCGTTGAGCGGCGTGCGCAGCTCGTGGCTCATATTGGCGAGGAACTCCGATTTGGCGCGGCTCGCCATCTCGGCCTCCTCGGCCGCGACGCGCAGGCGCTCCTCCAGCGCGCGGCGGCGCTCCAGCTCCTGCTTGTACTCGCGCCAGCGCCGCAGCGAGTACCATCCGAAGCCGGCACAGGTCACGAGCACCGCCAGCGGCAGTTCGTCCAGCCCGAAGCGCTCCCGGGCGAGCAGCCATTCCATCAGCCGCGCGTTCAGGTCGAGCGATGCGGCGACGACGAACGCCGCAAGCGCGAGGATGCCGACCGGAATCAGATCGCGCACGGCGCGCGAGCGCGACAGCATCGCGCCCGCGGCGCGAATCGCGCCTGCGGTCCGGCGCAGCAGGTTCATGGGCGGTCCGGCATTCATCATCAGATACGGCCGGCATCTCGCTCCGGCATTCGCGACTCGGCTGGTTGTCGCAGGGATGGTGGCCCGCGAGCGTTAACTCCCGGTTAAGCTTCGGTCCGCGGTCGCGTGCGGCGCGATCAATTCTTCGATTCGGAATCGGTTCCGGCGTCGCGGCCGCGTTGCGCGCGGACACTCACGCAAGGTAAGGCTGCAATGCTTCGCGAATTTGCGGAGGAATTGGGCAGCTTTCGCCGCTTGTCGTGTCGATCATCACCGCGACGAGTTTCAGCCTGAACAGCGCGGCGCCGTCGGGCCGAATCGCTTCGCCGCGCCAGGTCATCGACGTCGCGCCGATCCTCTCGAGCCAAATGCGCAGCTCGAACGGCTCGCCCGCGCGCAGCGGTGCGGCGAACTCGCAGGACGTGTGCACCCACGGCGCGGCACGCCGGTGCCGGGCATGCAGCTCCTGGAACGTGAGGTTCAGCGCCTCGACCCACACGGCCTCGATCGCCTGGATCGCGATATCGATGGCGCGCGGCGCGTAGATCGTGCCGGCCGGATCGGCTTCGCCCCAGTTGAGGCGACGCTGCTGAACGAAGACCCTGCCCGACATCGCGCCCCCGGAATTCGTGGCGCTTCCGAATAGCCGGAGCGCCGCATGGCGGCAAGCGCCTTACCTCGTTGTGGTGCCCGGGGCGAATGACTATGGTCGCGCCCCGATGAGCACAGCCGCCGCGCCGACGAAGTCCGCACCGACGAACTGGCCCGTCGTCCTGCTCGTCATCGGCGCCGGCATCGTCGTCGCGTTCCAGATCGGCAAGGCGCCGGCGGCATTGCCGCTGCTGCGCGCCGATCTCGGGCTTGGTCTGGTCGCATCGGGCTGGGTCATCTCGATGATGAACGTGATCGGTACGCTGCTCGGCATGCTGATCGGCGCATTCGCCGACCGGCTCGGCCACCGCCGCGTCATCCTCGCGGGCCTGGCCCTGGTCGCGGCGGCGAGCCTCGCCGGTGCGGCCGCGCAAGGCGCCGCCACGCTGCTGACCAGCCGCTTCTTCGAGGGACTCGGCTTCATGATGGTCGTGGTCGCGGGCCCGGCGCTGATCGTGCGCGCCACCGACCCGCATGACCTCAAGCTCGCGTTCGGCGGCTGGGGCTCCTACATGCCTGCCGGCAGCGGGGCGATGATGGCGCTGGCGCCGCTGCTGACGGCGCCGTTCGGCTGGCGCGGGCTGTGGCTGGCGAACGCGGTGCTGGTGGCGCTGTTCGCGCTGGCGCTCGCCCGGGCGACGCGCCCGGTCGCGGGGAAGGGCGCCGCGGGACTGTCGCTGCCCTCGGTCTGGCGCGACATATGGACCACCGTTTCCTCTCCGGGGCCGATGCTGCTGGCGGTCGCCTTCGGCACCTATACCCTGCAATACCTCGTCGTGTTCGGCTTCCTGCCGACCATCCTCGTCGAATCGGAAGGGCTTTCGCTGGCGGCGTCGGCTTCGCTCACCGCGCTCGCGATCGTCTTCAACGTGCCCGGCAATCTGCTCGGCGGCATACTGCTGCACCGCGGCGCGCCGCGCTGGCTGCTGATCGCCGGGGCCAGCATCGTCATGGCCGCCTGCGGACTCGGCATCTATGACGGCGGGCTGCCGCTGCCGCTGCGCTATGGTCTCTGCGTGCTTCTGTCCTTCGCGGGCGGCGTGCTGCCGACCTCGGTGCTGGGAGCAGCGCCGGCGCATGCGCCGAGCGCGCGGCTGGTCGCGACGACCAACGGGCTGATCATGCAGGGCTCCAATCTCGGCCAGACGATCGGTCCGCCCGCGACGGCGGCACTCGCGGCGGCCATCGGCGGCTGGCAGTGGTCGCCGGCGGTGCTCGTCTTTGCGGCGGCGATCGGCGTGGTCGCAGCGATGGCGCTGCGAGCGCTTGAGCGCCGCGCCGCCGGACGTTACGACTAGCCCATGACCTGGTCGATCATTGCCCGCGATCCGCGCACCAACGCGTTCGGCGTCGCCATCAGCACGAGGTTCTTCGCGGTCGGTGCGCTGTGCCCGCACGCCGCCGGCGGCGTCGGCGCCCTGTCGACTCAGGCGCTGGTCAACCCGACCTACGGTCCGAACGGCCTGCGCCAGCTCGCCCATGGCGTGCCGGCGGCCGACGTCGTCGCCCGCCTGATCGCCCAGGACGAGGGCCGCGCGCATCGCCAGCTGCATGTCATCGATTCGGCGGGGCGGATCGCCGCGCATACCGGCGCGGAATGCATCGACTGGTGCGGCCATCTCGCCGGCGACGGCTATTCGGTCGCGGGCAACATGCTGGCGGGCGCCGCGGTGATCGAGGAGACCGCGCGCGCCTATGCCGCCAATGCCGGCCAGCCCTTCGCCGAGCGGCTGATCCGCGCGCTTGAGGCGGGCGAGGCGGCCGGCGGCGACAAGCGCGGCCGGCAGTCGGCGGCGCTCGTCATCCACACTACCGAGGAATATCCCGCGCTGAGCCTGCGCGTCGACGACCATCCCGACCCGCTGGCCGAGCTGCGCCGGCTCGAGGCGAAGAGCCGCGAGCGCTTCGTGCATTTCGTGAAATTCATGCCGCGGCGCGACGCGCCGTCCGGCGTGTTCGACCGCGCCGTGATCGAGGCCGAGATCGCGCGACAGACCGGCGGTGGACGATGAGCGCATTGCTCGAGGTCCGCGACCTGCGCACCTATTTCGCGGGTGAGGAGGGCGAGTTCCGCGCCGTCGACGGCGTCAGCTTCGCGCTCGAGCGCGGCCGCACGCTCGGCATCGTCGGCGAGTCGGGCTGCGGCAAGAGCGTCACGTCGCTGTCGATCATGGGGCTGGTGCCGCAGCCGCCCGGCCGAATCGCCGGCGGCGAGGTGCTGTTCGACGGCGTCGACCTGCTGAAGCTCGACCACGCGCAGATGAGCGAATTGCGCGGCAACAAGCTGTCGATGATCTTCCAGGAGCCGATGACCTCGCTCAACCCGGTGTTCACGGTCGGCGACCAGATCATCGAAGGCATCCGTCGGCACCGCGACGTCAGTCCGTCCGAGGCGCGCGAGCGCGCCATCGAGATGCTGCGCCGGGTGCGCATTCCCTCGCCGGAGCGGCGCATCGACGATTACCCGCACAAGATGTCGGGCGGCATGCGCCAGCGCGTGATGATCGCGATGGCGCTGGCCTGCAATCCGCAGCTCCTGATCGCAGACGAGCCGACCACCGCGCTCGACGTGACGATCCAGGCGCAGATCCTCGAGCTGATGCGCGCCCTGCGCGACGAGCTCGGAACCGCGATCATGCTCATCACCCACGATCTCGGCGTGATTGCCGAGGTCGCGCACGACGTCATCGTCATGTATGCCGGCCGCATCGTTGAGCAGGTCGACGTGACGCGCCTGTTCGCCGACCCGCAGCATCCCTACACGGTCGGCCTGCTCGGCTCGATCCCCAAGCTGCACGAGACGCAGGACCGCCTCGCCGCGATCGAGGGCATCGTGCCGAACCCTATGGCGATGCCGACGGGCTGCCGCTTCAATCCGCGCTGCCCGTTCGCCGTCGACAAGTGCCGGGCGGAGGACCCGCCGCTGATGCAGGTGCGGCCGGGCCACTACGCCGCATGCTGGCGCGCGCCGCTCGAGGAGAGGGTGCTGTGAGCGCGATGCCGGCGCCGCAGGCGAAGCCCGCCGCGCCGCTGCTGCGCGTCGAGCGTCTCGTCAAGCATTTCCCGGTGAAGCGCGGGCTGTTCGGGCGCAGCACCGCCGCGGTTCACGCGGTGGACGACATCAGCTTCGACGTCCATCCCGGCGAGACGCTGGCCGTCGTCGGCGAGAGCGGCTGCGGCAAGTCGACCGCCGGGCGTCTCGTGCTGCGGCTGATCGAGCCGACCAGCGGTTCCGTCACTTTCGCCGGCCGCGACGTGTTCAGCCTGGACGAGCGCGCCGTCCGCGGCCTGCGCCGCGAGATGCAGATCATCTTCCAGGACCCCTATGCCTCGCTCAATCCGCGCATGACCGTCGGCCAGATGCTGGCGGAGCCGCTTGCCCTGCATGGCCTCGCGACCGGCGCAAAAGCGAAGGAGCGCGTCGCCGAGCTGCTGCGGCTGGTGGGTCTGGCGCCGTATCACGCGCAGCGCTATCCGCACGAATTCTCCGGCGGCCAGCGCCAGCGCATCGGCATCGCCCGCGCGCTCGCGGTCGAACCGCGCCTGATCGTCGCCGACGAGCCGGTCTCGGCGCTCGACGTCTCGGTGCAGGCCCAGGTCATCAACCTTCTGCAGGACCTGCAGCGCCGGTTCGGCCTCAGCTACATCTTCATCGCCCACGACCTGGCGGTGGTGAAGCACATCGCGACCCGCGTCGCGGTGATGTATCTCGGCAAGATCGTCGAGCTTGCCGACAAGAACGCGCTGTTCGACGAGCCGCGGCATCCCTACACCCGGGCGCTGCTCTCGGCCATTCCCGTTCCCGACGCGCATGTCAGGCGCCAGCGCATCATTCTGCAGGGCGACGTGCCGAGCCCGATCGATCCGCCATCGGGCTGCCGCTTCCACACCCGCTGCCCGTACGCGCAGGAGCGTTGCAGGATCGAGGAGCCGGTGCTCGCGACCGGGCCTGACCGCCACGCGACCGCCTGCCATTTCTGGAATGAGATCGGGCCGGCCGAGGCGGTGGTGCCGGTTGTCGCCGATGCCGCCGGCCGCGACCGGCTTGCCCGCCTGCAATCCTTCTTCACGCGCCCGCGAAAAGCCGGGTGACTCTCCGCTTCGGCGGAGGCATGCGGTCCCGCGCGCGGCGTCAGTGCCCGCGCGCGCGCCTGACGGCGGCGTAGATCGCGAGCGCGACCAGGCCGCCCGCCAGCAGGATCAGCAGAACGATCATGGCGACGCCGCCAAGCAGCGCCTGGAACGTATCCCAGAAGCCGATCTGGGCGATGAGGATGACGAGCACCAGGAAGATCAGTATCGGCATGGTTCATCCCTGTTTCGATGTGTCCGATGACGAACGCGGCGTGCCGCCCCGTCGGGGCGTGGACGAAGGATCCGCCGCCGCACGGCCCGCCGCGATCTTGTCCGCCGCCTCCGACCGGTCGCCGGCCTCCGACGTCGGCGTCTCGTGCTCCATGGCCGCCGCCGGTTCGTGCACGAGGTCGATGCAGACGGGGAAGTGGTCGGAGCCGAAATTGCCGAGGATCTCGAGGCGCACGAGCCGGAAGCTCGCGTCGTGGAAGATGTGATCGAGCGGCCAGCGCACAAGCCGGTAATGCGCATGAAACGTCGCATAGAGTCCGCGGCCGACCCGCGGATCGAGCAGTCCGCTGATCCGCTGGAACAGCCGCGTCGTATGAGACCAGGCGACGTCGTTGAGATCGCCGCAGACGACGGTCGGGCGGCGCCGGCGCTTCACCTCCCGCGCGACCAGGAGGAGTTCGGCATCCCGCTCCTCGACATCGCTGCCCGGTCGCGGCGGCTCGGGGTGGAGGCAATAAAGGTCGAACCGCCGGCCGGAGCGCAGGCGGACCCGGGCGAAGATCGAGGGGGTGTCCCTGGTCACGCGGTCCTGGACGGTCACGGCAGTCAGGGCCAGCCGCGAGAACAGATGCATGCCGTAGGTGTTCTCCAGCGGATGGCGAACGGCATGGGGGTAGTCGGCCTGGAGCGCCGCGAGACGGCCGTCCCACCAGCCGTCCGTTTCGACCGCAAGCACCAGATCGGGATCGACGCGGCGGACCATGCGCAGGAAGGCATCGGCATTGCGGTTGTCCTGCAGAACGTTCGCGATCAGCAGCCGGACGGCGTTCTCCGCATCGGGCTGGCGCGGCGGAAGCGACTGGACGGGGTGCAAGGGCGTATAGGCGCGAATAAGCCAGGCCTGCCAGGCTAGGCTGCCAAGGGTGGCCGCCAGAAGCGCCCGGCCCGCCGCGTCCAGACGTATGAAAGCGATCTGGGCCGCGGCGGCCGCGACGAGGGCCAGGGCGAGCTGCAGGCGCGGAAACTCCCAGACCCGAATGTACCATTTCGGGGTCCTTATGATCGGCGCCAGCGTCAATGCGATCAGCGCCAGCGAGACCACCCATATGAGTGGCGCGAGGGCCATCAGCCCAATAACGCTCCGGAAGCGGAGCAGGATGCCCGCCAAGAGGGGTTAGGCCGGGCAGACCGGGGGGCCGATGCGGGAAAGGGTGGCGCCATCCGCGCCACAATGCCCGCAAAAGCGGCTTGGCCGGACGCTCGGGATCGCGCCCCGTCTTTTGTTGTCTGGCCCGCCCTTTGCACGCTCCGGCAAAGTTGCTAGGCTGCGCGCAACAATAGATCAGTGAACTTACAGAGTTTAGGGGAAGGCACATGTTCAAGCGCCCGCTCTTGCTGCTGGCCGCCGCATTCGCGCTGTTTGCCGGCACCGCATCCGCCCAGACCACCTTGCGCTTCGGTCTGGCGGAAGACCCTGACGTCCTCGACCCGACTCTCGCGCGCACTTTCGTCGGGCGCATCGTGTTCGCGGCGATGTGCGACAAGCTGTTCGACATCGACGAGAAGCTCAACATCGTGCCGCAGCTCGCCACCGGCTATGAGTGGTCGGGCGACAACAAGTCGGTGGTCCTCAAGATCCGCCAGGGCGTCACCTTCCATGACGGCGAGAAGCTCGATGCCGCGGCGGTGAAGTTCAGCCTCGAGCGCCACAAGACCATGCAAGGCTCGAATCGCCGGGGCGAGCTCGCGCCCGTGCAGAGCGTCGAGGTTGTCGACCCGCAGACCGTGAAGCTCAACCTGAATGCACCGTTCGCGCCGCTGCTGGCCCAGCTCGCCGATCGCGCCGGCATGATCGTGTCGCCGAAGGCCGCGCAGGCGGCGGGCGACAAGTTCGGCGCGAACCCGGTCTGCGCCGGCCCCTTCAAGTTCGTCGAGCGCGTCGCCCAGGACCGCATCGTGCTCGAGAAGTTCGCGAATTACTGGGACAAGGACCGCATCCATTTCGACCGCGTCGTCTATCTGCCGATCGTCGACTCGACCATCCGGCTCGCCAACCTGCGCTCCGGCCAGCTCGATTTCATCGAGCGTCTGGCGGCTTCCGACGTGCCCGGCCTCAAGGGCGACAACCGCTTCAAGGTCTCCAAGATCACCGAGATCGGCTATCAGGGCATCACCATCAACATCGGCAAGAGCGACCGGGCGCAGCAGAACCCGCTCGGCAAGGATCCGCGGGTGCGCGAGGCGTTCGAGCTGGCGCTCGACCGCCAGGCCATCGTCCAGGTGGTGATGGAGGGCGAGGCCCAGGTCGGCAACCAGTGGGTCGCGCCGACCAACGCCTTCTATGCGAAGAACGTGCCCATCCCGAAGCGCGACGTCGCCAAGGCGAAGGCTCTGCTCAAGGAGGCCGGAGTCGCCAATCCGAGCTTCACCCTGATGACGGCAACGACGGCGGACGCGCAGAAGATCGCGCAGGTCGTCCAGGCGATGGCGCAGGAGGCCGGCTTCGACGTCAAGATCCAGTCGACCGAGTTCTCGACCTCGCTCAATCTCGCCGACAAGGGCGATTTCGACGCCTACATCCTCGCCTGGAGCGGCCGCGCCGATCCGGACGGCAATCTGTTCAGCTTCCATGGCTGCAAGCAGCCGCTGAACTATGCCGGCATGTGCAAGCCGGAGGTCGACGAGCTGCTCAAGAAGTCGCGCCAGCAGCTCGACCCGGCGGAACGGCTGAAGAGCTTCGAGCAGATCGCCGCGATCGTCGCAAAGGAACGGCCGATCGTGTACCTGTATCACCGCCACTGGCTGTGGGCGTACACGAACAAGCTCAGCGGCCTGCGCACCATCCCCGACGGTCTTGTGCGGGTGCAGGACCTGAAGATGAATTGAACCGCGAGGTTCGAGGAATTCAAATGAGCCGTCGTCCTCGGACTTGATCCGAGGACCCAGCAGGCCTCGACAGGAGCAAGGCCGCGGTGCTTCGGTGAGAATGATTCTGGGCCCTCGGATCAAGTCCGAGGGCCGCAGGATTGAATTCTAGCTGCGCAGAGAGTAGTCAGCGGCCACCATGCTCACCTTTCTCGTCAACCGGCTCGCGACCATCATCCCGACACTGTTCTTCGTGTCGGTGCTGATCTTCAGCCTGCAGCAGCTCCTGCCCGGCGACCCGGCGATAGCGCTGGCCGGCGAGGAGCGCGATCCGAACGTGATCGCGTATCTGCGCCAGAAGTTCCACCTCGATGAGCCGCTGCCGATGCGCTACCTGTACTGGGCCGGTGGCGTGCTGCAGGGCGATCTCGGCGAATCCGTGCGCATCCAGAAGCCGGTGCTGGAGCTGATCCTCGAAAAGCTGCCGGTCACGCTGCAGCTCGCGGCGATGGCGCTGGTGATCGCGCTGACCATCGGCATCCTCGCCGGCATCGTCTCGGCAGTGAAGAAGGACAGCGCGTGGGACTACGCTGCCAACATCGTCGCGCTGTGGGGGCTGTCGACGCCGAATTTCTGGCTCGGCATCCTGCTCATCCTGCTGTTCTCGGTGCAGCTCGGCTGGCTGCCGGCCTCGGGCTATGTCAGCCCGTTCGAGGATCTCGGCGCCAATCTCGCCTCGATGATCATGCCGGCCTTCGTGCTCGGCAACGCCATCGCCGCCGTGCTGATGCGCCACACGCGCAGCGCCATGCTTCAGGTGCTCAGCGCCGACTACGTGCGCACCGCGCGCGCCAAGGGGCTGGTGGAGCGCGTCGTCATCCTCAAGCACGCGCTGCGCAACGCGCTCATTCCGATCATCACGCTGGGGGCGCTCGAATTCGGGACCTTGCTGTCGGGTGCCGTGCTGACCGAGCAGGTCTTCACCATTCCGGGCTTCGGCAAGCTGATCGTCGATGCCGTGTTCAACCGCGACTACGCGGTGGTGCAGGGCGTGGTGCTGTTCACCGCGACCGCGTACATCACGCTCAACCTGCTCGCCGACCTCGCCTATTTCCTCGTCAACCCGCGCCTGAGGGGCTGAGAGCATGGCCACCATTGCCGCCGACGCCGCAGCACCGCCACGCGAGCTGACTCCGGCGCAGCGCGCGCTGCGTCGTCTCGTGCGGCGCCGCGGCGCGATGGTGGGGCTCGCCATCATCGTCTTTTTCGTCGCGCTGGCGATCCTCGCGCCGTACGTCTCGCCCTACGATCCGCTCAAGACCAACTGGCTCGCGGTCCGCAAGCCGCCCTCCGGGCTCTACTGGTTCGGCACCGACGAGATCGGCCGCGACGTGCTGTCGCGCATTGTCTGGGGCACGCGCGCTTCGCTGCTGGCCGGCGTCGTCTCGGTGTGCATCTCGCTGTCGCTGGGCGTGCCGATCGGCCTGCTGGCGGGCTATGTCGGCGGCTGGGTCGATGCGCTGATCTCGCGCATGACCGACGCGATGCTGGCCTGCCCGTTCCTGATCCTGGCGATCGCACTGGCGGCCTTCCTCGGTCCCAGCCTGACCAACGCGATGATCGCGATCGGCATCACGGCGACGCCAATCTTCATCCGCATCACCCGTGCGCAGGTTCTGTCGGTGAAGGTGGAGGATTATGTCGAGGCGGCACGCGCCATCGGCAATCCGGACATCCGCATCGCGCTGCGCCACATCCTGCCCAATGTCGTGGCGCCGATCCTGGTGCAGGCGACGCTGGCCATCGCCGCCGCGGTGATCGCCGAGGCGAGCCTGTCCTTCCTCGGCCTCGGTCAGCAGCCGCCCGCACCCAGCTGGGGCAGCATGCTCAACACCGCCAAGAACTACATCGACCACGCCCCCTGGATGGCGATCTGGCCCGGTGTGTGCATCTTCCTGCTGGTGCTGTCCTTCAACCTGCTCGGCGACGGCCTCCGCGACGCGCTCGACCCGAAGCATAAGTAGATCGGCGCCAGCCCCGCCCTAATCGCGTCATCCGCGGACTTGACCTGCCCTCGGACTTGATCCGAGGGTCCGCAGGCCCATGGTGCCACGTGTGGAATGGACCCGCGGCTCAAGCCCGCGGATGACGCCGAGAATAAATAGGGGCTGTGCGCGCCACCCATTGTTCGGCGCGCAGTTCAGAACCTGAGAAGATCACGCGTAGACCGACTGCAGCGCCGCGCGGGCGCGGCCTTGCCCGTCGCCGCTGGGGTCCAGTGCGCTCTCGAAGTCGCCGCGCAGAGCCTTGAGCGCGTAGCGCTCGGCAGCGATCTCGTCCGCGGTGCGCACGCCCATGCGGCGAAAGACGGGTACGGGCGGGCACCAGCCCTGCATGGCATGCTGAAACAGGAAGACCGTCACCGCGGCGGGCAGCAGCAGCCAGCGGCGGTCGGCCAGTACGCCAAGCGCCACGCCGGCGAAGCCGAGGGTCGCGGCATTCGCCTCGAGCGTCCGCTCGATGTCCCATTCGCGGTCGAGCTCGTCGAGGCGGCGGCCGATCTCCTCCGGATGCGAGGCATAGTAGGTGACGCTCGCCTCGATCCGGCGGCGGATGCGGTCATTGATTTCGGCATCGGTGTTGCGCTCGACGCGCTTCGTGGTGGTCGGCAGCATCGCTCTACTCCGTCAATGTGCTCGTGCGGCGGGGTGCCGCGTTCCTGTCCGTGACGCCGGGAATGGGCTGCGTCGGGCCCGTGAAGGCGCCGCGCATCGCGTCGACGCCTTCCTGCGGCCTCGCGAGCGGTTCCAGCTCCTGCCGGTCGCGGCGGCGCTCGTCGGTGCTGATGTTCATGCGCCGGTCGCGGCGCTCGATCAGGCCGCGGGCGGCTTCGCCGAAGCGGTTGAACGACCAGGCGAGGGCGGGCTCGCCGAGGGGCAGGTTGTCGCCCGGCACGGTGCTGCGGCTGGCGTTCCAGGTATGCCAGGTCTTGCCGTAGCTGTTGATCTTCGACCGCATCAGTTCGCGCTCCGCCGCCGCGGGAAGGCCGGGCGCCACGAGCTGGCCCGACAGGATCTCGCCGTTATGCGGATGCCAGTATTGCCGCTCGCTCTGCGGCAGGCTTTCGAACAGGCGTTCGGAGATGATGTACTCGATCCCGGTCAGGTTGGAGTCGGCCGTGTTGCCGTCGAACAGCGCGCATTGCGCGAAGTCCTCGTTCGCCTGCCGGCAGAAATGGTGCGCTTCCATCTGGTGGGTCGCGTCGTGCTTCATCGGATGGAAGCCGACGAGGTAGATGTCCATCGCATCGGGGGGCGCATCGCGCTGCAGCATGACAGCGCCCGCCTCGAGCACGGTGGTGCGCGCCGTCTCGGGCGCGCCGGAAGGCGTGACCGTCGGTCCCGAGCGCCCGCTTCCGGTGCAGGATGCGAGGGCGATCAGGGCGGCGGCCGCGCCGAGAAGCCGGGCGCGGCGGGCATTGCATTGCACCGGTGGGCGCATGGGCAGGGCCTGGTTCTCAAATCCTCCTCCGTATAAGGCCGCCGCGACGAGCTTTGTTCCTCGCACCCGCCGGCGGCCTGCGTCCGCAAGAAACCGCCTTACGCATCACGCCCGTTTGTGGTGGAGTTGGGCTGGAAAAACACGCCCGCGCGGTTCCCGGACCGGCGGGGCGCTAGGCTAAAGTGTTGCAGGTTCCGGTCGGATCGCACGGGCCCGCCGGGAAGGCGACCGCTTTGCTCAAAGGAAAAGCCGCCGGGAGATCATCCCGGCGACGTTCATCCGCGCATACGAGAACTCTAGGACGACCGCCGGCGCAGGGCGAGGCCGAGCAGGCCTGCGGCCAGGATCGAGAGCGTCGCCGGCTCCGGCACCGGCACTGCGGCCGCCTCAACGGTGAACGACACCGTGTAGTCCCATGTCCCGCCGTCGCCGCTCTTGTGTTGGCCGAAATTGAAGAATGTAAGAATCGATCCATTGTCCTCCAGCGGCAATGAGACTAGCGAGACCGGCGAGCTGCCAAGCAGATCGATTATGACGTCGGGAGTCACCTGCTGGAGGTCCCGTGTCAGGGCATAACCTATTCCGAACAGAGTGGTCGGTCCGCTGAGGGTGGTTTCAAACGCGAAGGTCGCGCTCGTCAGCCGGCTGCCGGTGGGCAGGGTGAAGCGAAATTCGTCGACGTCAGAACCAGAGTCATCAAATTTTCCGCTGCCCGAGACGGTGTTCACGCCAACGTCGAAAGTCAGCTGTGAGAGTGGAAAAGAGGGCAATTCGCCATCGATACTCTCGTCGTAGTTCAGAGGCGCTGCGATCGCGCGATCGGCGAGACCGACCCCGAACACCGCCGTGACCGCCACCAGACCCGCAATCCACTTTTTCATTGTCCCCCCAATTTTTGTCCGGCTGTTGCCGTGTTGTGTCGTCCACCCCGGGGGCAGCATGAGGCAATCCCTCCAGAGACTCTCCATGTTATGCAAGAGTCCCGCCACCGCCTCCGACCAAGCGATGTCAATTGGTTAACCGGCGAGGCCGTCTTTCGATTGTAAAATCTGCCGACAGTCGCCGCGCCAAAAGACGGACGCGATCGGATGAGCCTTCTGGAGGAACGTCCGCGAACGTCTGGCTAGAAACACATCTGGAAAGAAGTCCGTATGAGCGCCGAGATGCCGGCGGACGGCCGTCCGTCAGCTCTTGAAGAGGCGGCTCGCTGGCCGAGAACACTTCGGAGCGCACGGGAGTGCAATCCGCGGCGAAGGAAAGGCGCATCCCGTCGCTCGTCTGCGAGCTCCCTCGTGCCGTAACCACACTTTAGCCTAACGCCCCACAGGACCGGCGGGCGTTTCATTTCTCGGTATCTTTTGAACGGTCGTCCCCGGGCTTGACCCTGCCGGTCATACTTGTCCGCAGCGCATTCCTGGCCCGCCGATCAGGTCCGCGGGCGGCATACGATAAGGGAGGACGAGAGGAGACAGCTGCAAACTCGCCTGAAGCGATGAAGCAGCGGCGGGTTCATCCGGAGATTCAGGGGCTTATATGCGTCCCTCCGGCCGCTCCGCCGGCGGCGCTAGCGGTCGAACGGCACGAACGGTGAAACGGCGCGAACGGTCGAATCGGGTGAAACAGCCGCAACGGCCGGACGGTCAGAACAGACGGAAGGCCGTGCCGACCAGCCCCAGGGGCCAGCGCCCCGCGGCGAACAGCCGGAACTTGATGGCGAAGGGGTGCATGTCGCCGGTTCCGGCGGCGAGGGCAAGTCCCGCCTGGTAGGCGGCCTGGGTGGCGGCGCCGGCGGCGACGCGGGCAAGGGCGGGGTCGGCGACCTGGCTGCGCGAGGCGGCGATCGAGGCGGCCCCGAGCACAACGTCCGACGCTTCGAGCGTTACCCGCGACAGCGCGGTCAGGACCGCGTGCTCGCCAAGGGCCCGCTTGGCGGCGGCGAGGAGATCGGCGCGCAGCCGCTCCTCCGCGTCCCACCAGGCGCGGCTCCATTGAGAATCGCGCGTCGCCCGCTCGGCTTCGCGCCAGTCCGTGACCGGCACGACATCGGCGGTGATGCCGAGCGCACGGAGATAGTCGGCCGCCTCCCGGCGCTCGTCATCGGTGAAAACCTGGCCGACCGCGGCAAACCACGAGAGATGGCGCAGTCCCGCGGCGAAGCGCGCCAGCGCCGGAAGGGCCTCGCGCGTCACGACACGCGGGCTCGCGGCGCTCACGCGCGCTTGCCGTTGCCCGTCTGGTTGCCGCGCATCTCACGCCACAGCCCGAGCTTCTCCTGCGCCGGGCGGTCGGAGAAGCTGAAGATCGTCGCGTCGCCGTCGGCCTCGTGATGATGGCGATGCCAGCTCGGCACGACGAAGATGTCCTGCGGGCCCCACTCGTAGGTGACGTCCTTGCCGTCCTGGCCGGTGATGGTCGTACGGCCGGTGCCCTCGATGACCGCGAACACGGCGCCGTCGGTCGAGCGGTAGGGCTGCGTCCTCATGCCCCTGGGCAGGAGCTGCATGAACGTGCCGATCGTCGGCATCGCCCAGCCGCCGTCGACGGGATTGACGTAGCGCAGCTTGAGGCCGTGGCACGGATCCCACTCCTCGGTCCTGCGCATCTTCTCCAGCGCCTCGCGCGTGCGCGCATAGGGATAGTTGAACACGGGCGAGGTCGGCATCTTCTTCTCGTAGCCGAGCGGCATCAGGCCGTTGCCGTAGCGCGCCAGCGAGTCGCCCACCGGCCGCGTCGTCGGGTGCCGTTCGTCGGGATAGCCTTCGGCGAACTGCGCGTCGAACATCGCCACCATCGGGATGTCGAGCCCGTCCATCCACACCATCGGCTGGTCGCTGTCGTTGCCGTGGTCGTGCCAGGTCCAGGACGGCGTTATGACGAAATCGCCCGGCTCCATGATCGTCTTCTCGCCGTCGACGGCGGTGTAGGCGCCCTTGCCCTCGACGATGAAGCGCAGCGCCGACTGCGAATGGCGGTGCGCGGGCGCGATCTCGCCGGGCAGGATGAGCTGCAGGCCGGCATAGAGAGAGCTCGTGATCTGCGACTTGCCGCGCAGGCCCGGGTTCTCGAGCACCAGCACGCGCCGCTCGGCCTCCTTCGCCGTGATCAGGCGGCCCGCCTCCATGATGTAGGGCCGCACCTCGCTGTAGCGCCAGAACGCCGGCAATGCCGGCGAGCGCGGCTCCTTGACGATCAGGCCGCGCAGCACCTCCCACAGCGGGGCGAGATTGCTGGCGCCGATCTTGTCGTAATACGCGGCGCGCTCGGGCGTCCGTTTCGGCTGGGCTTCCATCGTCAGGTCCTCCCGAAGGCAATTTAGTCTGGCGGCGTCGCCACGTCCTCATGCTTCGACAGGCTCAGCATGAGGTCTGGCACACTTAGGTCATGCGGCGGCCTGCGCCACGTCGGGCAGCGAGAGGCCCAGCTTGCCGGCAGCCTCGCGCGCCCGGGCCATGTAGTCCTCGCGCATCTCCTCGTTCTTGCGCAGCTTGATCTTCCACTTGCGGAAGATCTCGTTGTTCTTCGAGTTGGGCCGGCCGAAGAAGGCGGGCATGACCGGGAACACCGTATCGACGGCCTTCTGCAGCCGCGCCTTGCCTTCCGGGGTCTTGACCAGCTCCTCGCCGAAATCGATGCCGAACTGCGCGTGGAAGCGCTCCTCGGGCATGGTCATGCGCGCGAGATTGCGGAGCGGATGGAACGAGCAATGCAGCAGATCCTCGACCTGCAGAATCTCGGCGAGGTCGCCGAGCAGCTTGATCGCGACGAACTCCTCCCAGTTCCTGAGCGGGTATTCGAAGATCGACAGCGGCCGCTTCTCGGTCTTGCCGGGAATCATCCGCTCGGCGGCAATGCCCATCTGGCGGCCGAGCTCGAAGAAGCGCACGTGGTGCCCGTACTCCTCCATCGCCACGCGGCAGGTGAGCCACTTGGCATACGGCGTCGGCGCGAAGGCGACGGCGGGCTCGTCGAACACCTGCGCGCCGTAAAGCTCGTTGATCGCATGGCTGATGACGATCTTCTCCAGCGCTTCGCGGTATTCGGCGGGCTGCGCTGCCAGCTCCTCGACCGTCTTCACCTGCGGGATGGCTGCGGACATCGGGCTCTCCTTGTCTCGGGTCAGAGGACCGGCTCGGTGTTGAACGCCTCGAGGTCGGTCGCAAGCTCGGTGAATTTCGGCGCCAGCTCGCGCTCCACCGCCGGCGCCAGGCTCTCCGTGCTCCAGTCGCCGTCGGTCTTCGCCAGCCGGGCGACGGGTCGTGGCTGCGAGAACAGGAACACCTCCCGCCCGCGCACGCCGAACAGCTGGCCGGAAATCGTCTGCGCCGCCGGCGCGCACAGGAAGGCGACGAAACGGGCGACGTGCGAAGCCGGCACTTTCATCGCGCGCGCCTTGTACTGTGCCTGGCCCTCGTTGGCAGGCCTGATCGAGTCGGTCACGCGGGTCGCCGCGAACGGCGCCACCGCATTCGCGGTGATGCCCGCGCGCGCCATGTCGAGCGCCGTCACGCGCGTCAGGCCGACGAGGCCCGCCTTGGCGCTGGCATAGGCGGCCTGGCCGTAATTGCCGTAGAGGCCGGCGGTCGAGACGATGTTGACGATGCGGCCCCATCCGTACGGATTGCCGCCGCGGCCGGCCTTCGCGTTCTCGCGCAGCGCCGGCGTCGCCGCCGCGGTCATGAACGCCGCCGCGGAAAGATTGGTCTGGATCACCGCGTCCCAGTCGCGCGGCTCGAGCTTGAAGACGAACGCATCGCGCAGGATCGCCGCGTTGTTGACGACGATGTCGATGCCGCCGAAACGCTTTACCGCGAGCGCCACGGCCGCGGCGCTGGCGGATGGTGCTGCGATGCTGTCGGCGAAGGCGGCGGCGCTTGCCCCGAGTTCGGCCGCCGCGGCCTCGACCGCTTTCGGATCGGCGCCGGTACCGTCGATCGACGTGCCGGGATCGGCAAGCACGACCTTCGCGCCCTGTGCAATCAGCTCGGCCGCGATTGCCTTGCCGATGCCCGTGGCGGCTCCCGTCACGATCGCCACGCGTCCGTCCAGCACCTGCGTCATCCGTTTCCTTTCCTTCACCCGCCCAGCGCTGCCTTCTCTGCCTCGCTGTAAAACGCGTCGGCGTGGCAATCCTGCCGGCGCACGCCCAGATCGGTCAACGCGGCGACCGCGGTCTCTACCATCACCGGCGGCCCGGCGAGATACGCCTTTACTCCGTCGAGAGATGCGAAATCGGCACGCACGGTATCGGCGAGAAATCCGGTGCGGCGCGACGTCGGGCCGTCCGGCTCCGACAGCACTGGAATGAAGGTGAGATTGGCGTGTCGCGCCGCCAGCGCCTTGAAATGATCCTCGAGATAGAGATCGCGCTCGGCGCGGACGCCGAAATAGAGCGTGATCGGCTGCTGCATCCCGCGGGCCAGCGCGGTCTCGACGATCGACTTGATCGGCGCCATGCCGGAGCCGCCGGCAAGCGCCACGATCGGTCCGGTGTGCTTCTCGCGCAGATAGGAGGTGCCGAGCGGCCCGGCGATCCTGACGAGGTCGCCGACCCTGAGCTGGCGGGCGACGAACGGCGTTACGGCCCCGCCGGGCAACAGCCGGATGTGGAATTCGAGCACCTTCTCGTCTGGCCGGTTGGCCATCGAGTAATCGCGCGGCGGAAGGCCCGGAAATTCGATGCTGGCGTACTGTCCGGCGGAGAAGTCGAATGGTCCGCCGGAGAGAATCTCCAGGCGGAGGATGCGGATGTCGTGCGTTGCGTTCGCAATCGAGACGACCCTGCAAGTCAGCCGCCGCGACGGGTGCGCAACCGTCTCGTCCGCATCGAGGAACTTGACCTCGCAATCCGACCACGGCACGGCGCGGCAGGCGAGAATGAGCCCGCTTGCCTTCTCGGCCTCGGTCAGGGCGAATTCGGAATAGGGCGACATTTCGACCTCGCCCGCGATCAGCTCCGACTTGCAGGCGCCGCAATTGCCGGACCGGCAGCCGTGGGGATAGGGAAGCTCGCGCGCCAGCGCCGCCTCGAGGATGGTCTGGCCCATCTCGACGGCCAGATCGTCGTCGAACTGGCGGACTTTGATGCTGAAGGCCATCGCGTCGGGCTCTCTGGTCAACGGCTAGGATATGGGCTAGATTGCGGGAAAGTCAAACTGTTTGGCCGTCAAACAATTTCACGCATGTGCGCCGCCCAGCCCCGCCTGAAAATCGAGCCGGCCAAGGCTACGAAACGCGACGGCCGGATAGCCGAGGGACGATTGTCCGGGCTGCTCGGATACGCGTTGCGCCGTGCCCAGATGCGCGTCTTCCAGGATTTTGCCGCCTCGATGGCCGAGCTTGGGCTGACCCCCGGTCAGCTCGGTGCGCTGCTGCTGATCGAGGCCAATCGCGGTCTCAGCCAGACCCAGCTCGGCGCGGCGCTGGGCATCGACCGCTCGTCGGTCGTGCCGCTGCTCGACAAGCTGCAGGCGCTCGATCTCGTCCGGCGGACCGCACGCGCCAGCGACCGCCGGACGCACGCGCTGGAGCTGGGCGATGCCGGTGCCGCACTGATCCGCCGCGTTCTGCCGGCGCTCGAGGCGCACGAGCGGCGCATCGCCGCGAACCTGTCGCCGTCGGAACGGCGCTTGCTGATGGCGCTGCTCGAGCGCATTGCCCCGGCGGACGGCGGAACGCAATGAGCGGTGCATCGGGGGGGCGGTGACTGGCCATGCTCGCCGGTGAAATCCTCCGTCTCGCAGCCGCGCGCTTCCCCGACAAGGCCGCGCTGATCGACGGCGAGCGTCGGCTAAGCTATCGGGAATTCGACCGGGCGGCGAATCGCGCGGCCAACGCCCTGATCGCGCTCGGCCTGGCGAAGGGCAGCCGTATCGCCATCGTCTCGCCCAATTCGATCGAGTTCGCCATCCTCTATTTCGGCGCGGCGCGGGCCGGCGTGATCGCGGCGATGCCGTCGACGCGCGCGACTGTGCAGGATCTCGCCTACATGCTCGACAAGATCGGAGCGGAGGCGCTGTTCTTCTCGGGGACTCTCGCTGGGACCATTGGTGCCGCGCGCAAGCCGGTCGCCTCGCTGAAGCACGCGATCGCCTTGGGTCCGGTCGCAGGCGCGGCCGGGCCATCGATCCCTTTCGAATCGTTCATCGCGCTGGGCGACGATGCGCCTCCGGACGTGCGCCTCGACCTCGACGATCCGCTGGCGATGACGTTCACCGGCGGCACCACCGGGTTCCCCAAGGGCGTATTGGTCACCCATCGTGCGCGCTACGCGACGGTTGTGACCTGCAATGTCGAGTTCGGTCTCGACGAGCGCGACGTCGTCCTGGTCGCGACCCCGATGTTCCATGCCGCCGGCCTGTTCGTCTGGTTCAAGCCGGCGGTGATGCTCGGCTGCACCTGCGTGCTGATGGCAGGCTGGGATGCCGGGCGGTTCGTCGGCATCGTCGAGCGGCATGCCGTCACCGGCACCCTGCTCGTTCCGACGCAGCTCGCCGACCTGGCCGCCGACGAGCGCTTTTCGGCGGAGCGCCTGAAGACGCTGCGCCATATCAACTATGCCGGCGCGCCGATGCCGCTGGCGCTGTTCGACCGCCTGCGCGCGGCGCTGCCCGACGTCGCTTTCACCGAGAATTACGGGCAGTCGGAGACCGGCCCGATGACCATCCGGCGCGCCTTTCATCCGCACGACAAGCGCACCAGCGTCGGCCGTCCCGCCCACAATATCGAGGCGCGGGTCGTCGATGCCGGCGGCCGCGACGTGCCCCCCGGCGTCGTCGGCGAGATCGTCACGCGCGGCCCGCACGTCCTCAGGGAGTACTGGGGCGACCCCGAGCAGACCGCGGCGCTGTTCAGGTCGGGCGACGGATGGCTATGGACGGGCGATCTCGGTGTGCGCGATGCGGACGGCTTCATTTCGCTCATCGACCGCTCGAAGGACATGATCATCGCCGGCGGCGAGAACATATACCCGGCCGAGATCGAGAATGCGCTCTATGAGCACGAGGCGGTCGCGGAATGCGCCGTGTTCGGTATTCCCGACGACCGCTGGGGCGAGGTCCCGGCGGCCCATGTCGTGCTGCACGGCGGCGTCCGTCTCGGCGAGGATGTGTTGATCGCCTTCCTGGAATCCCGGGTCGCGCGCCACAAGCGGCCGCGCGTCGTCAGGTTCGTCGAATCCCTGCCCAAGACCGCGGTCGGCAAGATCCAGAAGAACCTGATCCGCGAGCCCTACTGGCAGGGGCGTGCGCGCAAGATCTGAGGCCGGCCGGCCGACCCGCAACTGATAGTGACTTGCAATTAGCCGGCGGCCACGCTACAAAGGCCTTCGCGAGTGATAACCATTCTTAATTGGTCGAGCGGACTTCAGGAGATTGTCATGCGATTGATTCGGGTTGCCCTCGGGGTATTCGTGCTCGCCTTCGGCCTCTGGGCAATGGCGTCGCGGGCGTCGGCGCAGGAGGTCAACGTCTATTCGGCGCGGCACTACAAGTCGGACCAGATCCTGTCCGACATGTTCACCCGGCAGACCGGGA
The DNA here is from genome assembly GCA_041690495.1 of Alphaproteobacteria bacterium. Classification (GTDB taxonomy): domain Bacteria; phylum Pseudomonadota; class Alphaproteobacteria; order CACIAM-22H2; family CACIAM-22H2; genus DATAAP01. Next base: position 295,196 of record JAWLHE010000001.1, read on the forward strand.
TCAGGGTCAATGTCATCGAGGGCGATGTCGGGCCGCTGCTGCAACGTCTCCGGGCGGAAGGCCGCAACAGCCCAGCCGATCTGTTCATCACCGCGGACGCCGGCAATCTCTGGCGCGCGCAGGAGGCGGGTGTCCTGCAGCCGGTCAGGTCGGCCGCACTCGACGAGGCCATCCCCGCGAATCTGCGCGAGCCGGGCGGCATGTGGTTCGGGCTGTCGCAACGCGCGCGCATCCTCGTCTACAGCAAGGACAGGGTGAAGCCGTCCGAGCTGTCGACCTACGAGGATCTGGCGGATCCGAAGTGGAAGGGCCGGATCCTGGTCCGCACGTCCAGCCACGTCTACAACCAGTCTCTGCTCGCCTCGATCATTGCCGCCGATGGTCCCGAGAAGGCGGCGGCATGGGCGCGCGGCATCGCCGCCAATCTGGCGCGTCCGCCCAAGGGCGGCGATACCGATCAGATCAAGGCGGTCGCTGCCGGCGAGGGCGACATCGCGATCTCGAATTCCTACTACTTCGCCCGGCTGGCGAGCTCGTCCAAGCCCGAGGACAAGGCCGTGGTTGAAAAGCTCGGCATCTTCTTCCCGAACCAGAAGGATCGTGGCACGCACGTCAATATCAGCGGCGCCGGCGTGACGAAACATGCGCCGAACCGCGACAACGCGATCAAGCTGCTCGAATTCCTGGTCACCCCGGAGGCGCAGAAGATCTTCGCCGAAGCGAATAACGAGTACCCGGTGCGCAGCGGCGTCGCCACCACCGCCGTCGTGGCGAGCTGGGGCCCGTTCAAGGCGGACCCGCTCAATGCGGCGGTGCTCGGCAAGCATCAGGCCGAGGCCGTCAGGATCGCCGATCGCGCCGGCTGGCGCTGAGAGCTCCCTGCAGGGCAGGCTTGCGCCCTGCAACTCGTGCGGCCGGGTCGTTCGCGACCCGGCCGCCTTTCGTCCGGGCGGGATGTCTCCGCATGGCAGCCCGGCGCGGATACGGTTTGGATTCGCGGCGGGACGCTCTAAACTCCGGCTCGGCCCACAAGAAAGCACGGGAGCAGACGCCATGACGACCCAAGCCGCAACCGCCGGCCGCCCGAGGGCTGCCGGTCTGCCGCCATCGCTGCTGCTGATCGACGGCAAATGGCGGGAAGCCGCGGCCGGGTCGATCGCAGTGATCAACCCCAGCGACGGCGAAACGTTCACACAGATCGCCCGCGGCCAGCACCGCGACATCGATGCGGCGGTGCGGGCCGCGCGCGCCGCGATGGACGGCGCCTGGGGCCGCATGCCGGCGGTCGAGCGCGGTCGCCTGCTGATGAAGCTGGCGCATGCGGTCGAAGCGCACCGGGACGAGCTGACGCGGCTCGAGGCGATGGACACCGGGAAGCCGGTGAAGCAGGCCCGGGCCGACATCGTCGCACTCGCGCGCTACTTCGAATATTACGGCGGCGCGGCCGACAAGGTGCACGGCGAGACGATTCCCTATCTCGACGGCTATGCGGTGATGACGTTCCGCGAGCCGCATGGCGTTACCGGCCACATCATCCCGTGGAACTATCCGGCGCAGATCCTCGGCCGCTCGCTCGGTGCGGCGATCGCCATGGGCAACGCCGCGGTGGTTAAGCCGGCCGAGGATGCCTGCCTCTCGGTGCTCAAGGTGGGCGAGCTGGCGCTCGAAGCCGGCTTTCCCGCCGGCGCCATCAACATCGTGACCGGCTACGGCGAGGAAGCCGGTGCGGCGCTCGCGGCGCATCCCGGCATCGACCATATTTCCTTCACCGGCAGCCCGGACACCGGTGCGCTCGTGCAGGCGGCCGCTGCGCGCAACAATCGCCCGGTGACGATGGAGCTCGGCGGCAAGTCGCCGCAGCTCGTCTTCGCCGATGCCGATCTCGACGCCGCGGTGCCGTTCCTCGCCAACGCGATCATCCAGAATGCCGGCCAGACCTGCTCGGCGGGCAGCCGGCTGCTGGTCGAGGCGAAGGTTTATGACGACGTACTCGCGCGGGTCGCGGCGAAGTTCACGGCGCTGCGCGTCGGCTCATCGGACATGGACCTCGATTGCGGCCCGGTCATCAACAAGGACCAGAAGGCGCGTGTCGAGGGCTTTCTCGACCGCGCCGCGAAAGACGGGCTCAAGGCGCGCGCGCAGGGCAAGATCGCGCCGAACACGCCGCCCGGCGGCTACTATGTGGCGCCCACGCTCGTCGCCGACGTGCCGCCGGATCACGATTTGGCGCAGAACGAGGTGTTCGGACCGGTCCTCGCCGCGACGCCGTTCAAGGACGAGGACGAGGCGATCCGCATCGCCAACGGCACGGAATACGGCCTCGTTGCCGGCGTATGGACGCGCGACGGCGGGCGGCAGATGCGGCTCGCAAAGGCCATCCGCACCGGCCAGGTGTTCATCAACAATTATGGCGCCGGCGGGGGCGTCGAGCTGCCGTTCGGCGGCGTACGGCGCTCCGGCTTCGGCCGTGAGAAGGGATTCGAGGCGCTCTATTCGTTCAGCGTCGTCAAGACCGTCGCCGTCAGGCACGGCTGAGAACAGGGGAACATCATGCGACTGAAGGACAAGGTGGCGGTCGTCACCGGCGGCGGCTCGGGGTTCGGCGAGGGGATCGCGCGGCGCTTCGCGGAAGAGGGTGCAAAGGTCGTCGTCAACGATCTCAATGCCGATAATGCCCGCCGCGTCGCCGATGTGATCGTGCAGCAGGGCGGGCAGGCAAGCCACGTCAATGGCGACGTGTCGAAGCGCGCCGACGTCAAGGCGATGGTGAAGAGCGCGCTCGGCGCCTACGGCCGCATCGACATCATGGTCAACAACGCCGGCATCACGCACCGGAACCAGCCGATGCTCGACGTGCCCGAGGAGATGTTCGACAAGATCTTCGCGGTCAACGTCAAGGCGATCTACCTCGCCGCTCTCGAAGTCGTGCCGCTGTTCCGCAAGCAGGGCGGCGGCGTGATCATCAACACCGCCTCGACCGCGGGTCTGCGGCCACGGCCGGGCCTGACCTGGTACAACGCCAGCAAGGGTGCCGTGATCACGATGACCAAGTCGATGGCGGTGGAGCTGGCGCCCGACCGGATCCGCGTCAACGCGCTGTGCCCCGTCGCCGGGGAGACGGCGATGCTGCACGAGTTCATGGGGGGCGACACGCCCGAGAACCGCGCCAGGTTCAAGGCGTCGATTCCGCTCGGCCGGCTGTCGACGCCGGAGGACATCGCCAACGCGGCGCTCTATCTCGCCTCCGACGAGGCCGACCTGATCACTGGCGTCGCCTTCGAGATCGACGGCGGGCGGTGCATCTGAGAAACCAGTTGCCTATCGATTTTGCATGCCGCCAAAATCAGCGGCAGTCGTCCGAAACCCGATGGCCCCGGAGGGCCGATAAAGCCTAGCTCGCCTTGGCACATCGCTTGCGTAGTTCAGCACCCTGACTTGCCGACCTCGACCGGGGGTTCCGGTCCGCGCGTAGGGGAGGGTTGAGATGAAACGGCGTAAGTTCATCGCCGCCGCAGCCGGCGGCACCGTGGGCGCCATCGCGGCACCCGCGATCGTGCAGGCACAGACGACGTTCAGCTGGAAGATGACCAGCGCATACCCGCCCAATTCGCCGTTCTACATGGCGGGGCCGGGCAGTGCGACCGACCTCGCCAAGCGCATCGAGGCGATGTCGAACGGCCGCCTGAAGATACAGGTGTTCGGCGCCGGGGAGCTGATCCCGGCGATGGAAGGCTTCGATGCGGTCTCGGCCGGCACGGTCGAGATGAACCACGCCAATGCCTATTTCTGGACCGGCAAGAGCTTCGCCGCGCAGTACTTCACAGCGGTGCCGTTCGGCCTGAACTTCCAGGGCATCAACGGCTGGCTCTACGAGGGCGGCGGCATGGCCCTCTATCGCGAGGTCTACGACCGCTTCAATCTCGTTCCGCTGCCCTGCGGCAACACCGGCGTGCAGATGACCGGCTGGTTCAAGAAGCCGGTCGAGACGATCGACGACTTCAAGGGCCTCAAGATGCGCATCCCCGGCCTTGCGGGGCGCGTCTATCAGGCGCTCGGCGTCGACGTGCGGCTGCTGCCCGGCGGCGAGATCTTCCCGGCGCTCGAGCGCGGCGTGATCGATGCCGCGGAATTCGTCGGCCCTTATCAGGACCGGCGCCTCGGCCTGCATCGCGCCGCGAAGTACTACTACACGACCGGCTGGCACGAGAGTGCCACGGTCAGCGAGCTCGTCATCAACAAGGCGGCGTGGGCGAAGCTCCCGGCCGATCTCAAGGCGATCGTCGAGAACGCCTGTGCCGCCTGCAACGTCATCAGCGAGGCATGGTGCCAGGCGACCAACGCGGAGGCGATGGAAGACCTGATCAAGAATCATGGCGTCGTCGCCCGGCCGCTGCCCGACGACGTCGTCAAGAAGCTGCGCGAGGTCACGGCCGAGATCTTGGACGAGGCCGTGAAGAAGGATCTGCTGGTGAAGAAGGTCCACGAGTCCTACATGGCCTACAAGGCGAAGTTCGATTCGTGGTCCGGCTACAGCGAGGCGGTCTATCACGGCAAGATCCGCGTCGCGGGTTGACCGCCTTCCGCAATGACATGGTCCGTCTCCTCGACCATTTTTGCGTCACGCGCGGACTTGATCCGCGGGTCCATCGCGCCGCTGCGCCATGGATGCCCGGGCCCTCGGATCACGTCCGAGGGTGCCCGGGCATGACGCAGAAACCGGGCTGAGTTACTTGCCTGCACTTCAATCCCTCGCCGCGCGCATCGACACGTTCATCGACGTGTTCGGCCGCATCACCGCCTGGTCGACCTTCGCGCTCGTGCTCGTCATGGCCGGCAACGTGCTGCTGCGCTACCTGTTCTCGACCGGCTCGGTGTGGTCGCAGGAGCTGGAGTGGCACCTCATGGCACCGATATCGCTGTTCGGCATCTCGTATGCGCTGCGTCACGGCGAGCACGTGCGGGTCGACGTCGTCTATGGCAGCTTCTCGCCGCGCAAGAAGCGTCTCGTCGACCTGATCTCGGCGCTTCTTGCCATCGTCGTCTCGATCCTGGTGATCAAGCTGTCCTGGAACTACGTGGGGCAGTCGTGGGCGATCGGTGAGGCATCGGCAAATCCCGGCGGCATTCCGTACCGCTATGTGCTCAAGGCGCTCATCCCCATCGGCTTCGCGCTGCTCGCCGTGCAGTCCGTCGCCGAGGCGGCGCGCGCCCTCATCGCCTTCCGGAACGCCGCCTGATGCCGCTCAACGAGATCCTCGCCATCGGCATGCTGGTGGCGTTCTTCGTTTTCCTGCTGGCGGGAATTCCGGTCGCCCTCACGCTGGCGATCTCCGGCTTCGTGTTCGGCTGGCTCGGCTTCGGGCCGCTGCTCTTCAACCTGCTGCCCAACCGCATCTTCGGCGCCGTCACCAACTACACGCTGATCGCCATCCCGCTCTTCGTCTTCATGGGGGTGATGCTCGAGAAATCGCGATTGGCCGAGGACCTGATGGATGTGGTCGGCCTCGCCGCCGGCAAGCTGCGCGGCGGCCTCGGCCTCGGCATCATCTTGGTCGGCGTTCTGATGGGCGCCACGACCGGCATCGTCGGCGCCACCGTCGTGACACTCGGCCTGCTGACCCTGCCCGGGCTGCTGCGGCGCGGCTACGACAAGGGCCTCGCCTGCGGCACGATCTGCGCTTCCGGCACGCTCGGCCAGATCATTCCGCCGAGCCTGATCCTGATCCTGCTCGCCGACATCATGAGCGAGTCGGTCGGCACGCTGTTCGCCGCGGCCGTGATGCCGGGCCTCCTGCTCGCCGGCATTTATTGCGCCTACATGCTGGGTCTCGGCCTGCTTGCGCCGAAGATGGCGCCCGCGGTTTCCGACGCGGAGCGTGCGCAGGTTTCGTGGAGCCAGCTGACCATCAAGCTGCTGCGTGTCGTGGCGCCGCCGCTCGGGCTGATTCTCGCCGTGCTCGGCTCGATCATCGGGGGCGTCGCCGCCCCCACCGAGGCCGCCTCGATGGGGGCGCTCGGCGCGATCGGCGTCACCGCACTCGGGCGGCGCTTCTCCTGGCAGGTGCTGAAGGAGACGGTGCAGACCACGACCAAGATCACCGCGATGGTGATGTTCATCCTGATCTGTGCCCAGGTCTTCGCGCTCGCCTTCCGCGGGCTGCAGGGCGAGCGGCTGGTGCACGATTTCTTCCAGCTTCTGCCGGGCGGGACCAATGCGGCCGTGTGGTTCCTGATGGCGCTGATCTTCGTGCTCGGCTTCTTCATCGAATGGATCGAGATCTCCTATATCGTCGTGCCGCTGTTCCTGCCGGTGTTCCAGCAGCTCGGCGTCGATCCGGTGTGGCTGGCGATGCTGATCTGCGTCAACCTGCAGACCTCGTTCCTGACGCCGCCCTTCGGCTGGGCGCTGTTCTTCCTGCGCGGGGTGGCGCCGCCGGATATCGCGACGGGGGACATCTATCGCGGCGTCATCCCGTTCGTGCTGATGCAGATTCTCGCCTTGACGCTGGTCTTTCTTTTCCCCGGACTTGCGACCTGGCTGCCGAAGGCGATCGGCTGGTAGGCGGCGGCGCGGCCCGCTAATCTCCCGTCAAGACAAGGGAGGAGCGACGCTGCGATGAAGATCAGGGCCGCCGTGCTGCGGGAGATGGGTGCGCCCGCGCCCTATGCGAAATCGAAGCCGCTGTCGATCGAGGAGGTCGAGCTCGACCCGCCTGGCCCCGGCGAGGTGCTGGTCAAGGTCGCCGCGGCGGGCCTGTGCCATTCCGATCTCTCGGTCATCAACGGCGACCGGCCGCGCGTCATGCCGATGGTGCTCGGCCACGAGGCCGCCGGCATCATCGAGGAACTCGGGCCGGGCGTGGACGACCTCAAGGAAGGCGACCATGTCGGCATGGTATTCGTGCCGAGCTGCGGCCACTGCCTGCCGTGCATGGAGGGACGGCCGGCGCTGTGCGAGCCGGGGGCGGCCGCCAACGTGAAGGGCGACCTGCTCGGCGGCGGCAAGCGGCTGCGCCGCAACGGCGAGGTGCTCAACCATCATATGGGAATCTCCTGTTTTGCCGATTACGCGACGGTGTCGCGCCGCTCGCTCGTGAAGATCGACCCGGAGGTGCCGCTCGACGAGGCGGCGATGTTCGGCTGCGCGGTGCTGACCGGCGTCGGCGCCGTGCTCAACACGGCGGCCGTTCGCCCCGGACAGACGGTCGCGGTGGTCGGCCTGGGCGGGGTTGGACTCACCTCGCTGCTCGGTGCGCTGGTCGCTGGCGCCCGCGCCGTGGTCGCGGTCGATCTCAGCGAGCAGAAGCTCGGCCTGGCGCGCCAGCTCGGCGCGACGCACGCCTTCAACGCGGGCGATCCCGACTGCGTCGAGAAGGTGCGCGAAGCGACCGGCGGCGGCGTCGATGTCGCGGTCGAGATGGCCGGGTCGGTCAAGGCTCTCGAAACCGCCTACAGGATCACGCGGCGCGGCGGCCAGACCGTGACGGCCGGCCTGCCCAACCACGCCCACACCATGGCTCTGTCGCCGGTCAGCCTGGTCGGGGAGGAGCGCACGCTCAAAGGCAGCTATGTCGGCTCCTGCGTGCCGCTGCGCGACCTGCCGCGCTATATCGCCCTCTATCGCCAGGGCAAGCTCCCGGTCGACCGCCTGCTCAGCGACCGGCTCAGGCTCGACGACATCAACGAAGGCTTCGACCGCCTCGCCGAGGGCAAGGCGGTGCGTCAGGTGGTGGTGTTCTGAACGCGCTCGTGCTGCCGCCGCTGCCGCGCGGCGCGGCGACGGATCACCGGAGCTCCACCTGCGTCCGGTCGCTGACCGCCAGTTCGCCGTCTTCGGTCTTGCGCGTGACGACGATCTCGCCGGTGTAGATGCCGGGCGGCCATTCGCCGGGTGTCCGCTTGCCGGCGTATTCGAAGCGGCGGATCTGACGCCGGTCGAGGGTGCGCGTGTGCTCGTTCACCACTTTTCCGTCCGGCCCGACGATACGGAGCACGAGCCGGTCGCCCGAATTGACGCCGAAGATGTCTGCCCACAGCACGATGGCCGGCGCCTTCGTCGACGCCGCCGGGCTGTGGTCGCCTTCGCGGACGCGGTCCGGGTCGGGCGGCCCGCCGCTGAACCCCGCGTTGTAGATCGCGACCGGCCGGTAGGCGAGGGCGGCCGCGGCCTCGGCGTCCCACAGGGCATCGGCGCCGGCGCCGCATGAGGCGGGCGATGCGCCGCCAAGGAACGGATCGAGCTTCTTCCCCTCGCGCCGCACGGTCAGATGCAGATGGGGGAATTCGGTATGGCCGGACAGCCCGACCAGCCCGAGCGGCTGTCCCCGCTCGACGCGCTGGCCCGAGCGCACCGCGATGCTGCCGCGCCGCATGTGGCAGTACTGCGTCTCCCAGCCGCCGTCGTGGGCGACCACCACGCCGTTGCCGCACTCGCGGCCCTGCACCGCATCGGCGCCCGCCGCCAGCCCGGTATCCGGCATGCCGTCGCGCATTCCCCTGACCGTGCCGGGCGCCGCAACGACGACCGTAACGCCTTCCGCCATTGCCGCCTTGTCGCGAATGGCGAAGTCGGTGCCGTCATGACCGTCATAGCCGAGCGCACCGCAGCGATAGTCGCGCACGCCCGGGCCGGAATCGTGATCGAAGTAGTTCACGATCCAGCAGGTCTTGCCGGGCTCGCAGGCTACCGGACTGCCGAGCTGAAGATCCTGTGCGCGAACCGCACCGGGCAAGGCGGCAAGCGCCGCGAAGGCGGCGGCAAGAAGGAAGAAGAATCGCATGCGCAAGTAAACGCCCCGCGTGTCGATCGGGCAAAGAAAAGCCCCGGAGACGGGCGTCTCCGGGGCTGGTTCGGTCCGGTCCGCTGCCGCTATTCGCGACGCTGGCCGAGCAGGTTCATCAGCATGATGAAGAGGTTGATGAAATCGAGGTAGAGCGCCAGCGAGCCCATCAGGGCCTTCTTGCCCATCGTGTCGCTGTCGTCGGTCTCGACATAGATCTCCTTGATGCGCTGCGTGTCGTAGGCGGTCAGGCCGACGAACACGACCACGCCGATCACCGAGATCGCGAAATGCAGCGCCGAGCTCTGCATGAACAGGTTGACCAGTCCGGCGAGGATGATGCCGATCAGGCCCATGAACAGGAACGACCCGAACTTGGACAGGTCGGTCTTGGTCGTGTAGCCGTACAGGCTCATCGCGCCGAATGTGCCGGCGGTGATGAAGAACACGCGCGCAATGCTCGCCCCGGTGAAGACCAGGAAGATCGACGCGAGCGATGCGCCCATCACTACCGAGAATGCCCAGAACACCGCCTGCGCGGCCCCGAACGAGAGCCGGTTGATGCCGAAGCTCAGCACCATCACGAAGCCGAGCGGCGCGAGCATCACGACCCACTGCAGCGGTGTGCCGAAAATGGCCTGGACCAGCGCCGGCGTGTTGGCGACTGCGTAAGCGACGATGCCGGTCAGTGCCAGGCCAGAGGCCATGTAGTTGTAGACGCGCAGCATGTACTCGCGCAGGCCGGCGTCGATCGCGACGCCGGTGGCGGCCGTGCGGCCCAGATAATTCCGTTCGATCTCAGCCATTTCGTTCAGCTCCCCTGTATGGAGATTCAGACTAGGATGATATGGGAAACCGCCCGGCCCGTTCAATAGGTATACACCGCAGCGATCGACGGAAAGTCTTTGAAATTTCGGCAGGTTTTCTGCCCGATCCGATACCGGCGGGGCCCCGGCGGTCAGGCATGACGCAGCAGCGGGGCTGCCTTCTGGCCGAGCGCACGCCATGTTCCGGCCAGGCCGAGCGCCATTACCGCCACGACCGCCGTCCCGATCGTAGCCAGCACAGGCCCGGTCATGAGCTGGAATTCGACGCGCATATAATGGGTTAGCAGAATATAGCTGGACAGGCTGCCGGCCGCGACGGCGACCGCCGATGCGGCAAGGCCGAGCAGCCCGAATTCGATCAGGAAGGCCGTGAGGATCTCGCGCCGCGTGGCGCCGAGCACTTTGAGCACGACGGCCTCGTAGATGCGGCGGCGGTGGCTCGCCGCCAGCGCCCCGGCCAGGACCAGGCCGCCGGCGAGCAGGGCGATCGCGGCGGTACTGCGCGCCGCCACGGCGATGCTGTCGAGCGTCTCCTCGACGGTGGCAAGCGCCGCCTTGACGCGGATCGTCGAGACATTGGCAAACCGCTCGCTGACGGCTTTCTCGATGGCGTCCTCCGCCGTCTCCGCCACGCGCGCGGTCGCGATGAAGGTATGCGGGGCGGATTCGAGCATCCCCGGCGAGAAGACCAGGACGAAATTGATGCCAAGGCTGGTCCAGTCGATCGCGCGCAGATTGGCGATGCGCGCATCGACGTCGCGGCCGAGCACGTTGACTGTCAGCATGTCGCCGATCTCGAGGCCCATGCCGCGCGCGATCTGCACATCCATCGACACCAGCGGCTCGCCGCGGTAGTCGGCCGGCCACCACTCACCCGCGACGAGCCGCGTGCCGGGCGGCGGCGTCGCGGCATAGGTCAAGCCGCGGTCGCTGCCGGTCGTCCATCTCGCTTCCGGCGCGATCTGGGCCTTCTCGACCGGCACGCCGGCAATGCGCATGATGCGGCCGCGCAGCGCCGGCACCTTTTCGACGTGCTCGACGCCGGGTGCGGCGCGCAGCAGCGCTTCGAACGGCGCGATCTGATCCGGCTGGATGTCGATGAAGAAGAACGACGGGGCCACCGCCGGGATCTGCTCGCGCAAGGTGCGCATGAAGTTGCCCTGCGTCTCGGCAATCACCACCATCACCGTCAGGCCTAGCCCGAGCGAGAGAATCACGCTGGGTGCGGGACTGCCGGGGCGATGCATGTTGGCCAGCGCCAGCCGCAGCCCGGGATACCGGATGTGGCTGACGCGCTGGGCGATCCAGCCCACCAGGCCGCCGGCCGCATAGAATAGCGCGAACGTGGCGGCGGCGCCGACGACGAAGCCGGCAGCGAGCGTGCGGTCGATCGACGTTGCGATTGCCAGGGCGGCGAGCGCCAGCACCGCCGCCGCGGTCGCGGCGATGGCGCTCCGTCGCGGCCAGCGGCGCACCGGCGCCACGAGATCGCGGAACAGCGCCGCGGCCGGAATCTCTCTCGCGCGCGCCACCGGCCAGAGCGCGAAGGCGAGCGTGGTGAGATAGCCGAAGGCTGCTGCAATCAGCAGCGGCCCGGCATAGGGGCCGCCCCGTGCCGCGACCGGCAACGAGTCGGCGATGAGCGGCCCGATCGCCACAGGCGCAAGCGCGCCGATCGCGAGCCCGACCGCGATCGCCAGGGATGCCAGCGCCAGAACCTGGATCAGGTAGACGCGCATGACGAGGCGGCCGGGAGCGCCGAGGCACTTGAGCACGGCAATGGTCTGGGTCTTGCCTTCGAGATAGCCGCGTACGGCATTGGCGACGCCAACGCCGCCGACCAGCAGTGCCGACAGGCCGACCAGGGTCAGGAACATCGCGATGCGGTCAATCCAGCGCTGTACGCCCGGGGTGGCCTCGCTCAGGCCCCGAATGCGCCAGCCCGCATCCGGGAAGCTCGTCTTGACGGATTCGGTCCACGCGGCGGCGCCGGCCGGATTGTCGAGCAGAACGCGGTATTTGTAGCGCACCAGGCTGCCGGGCTGGAGGAGTCCGGTGTCCGGCAGTGCATCGAGCGCGATCATGATGCGCGGGCCGAGCGTGAAGACATTGGCTGTGCGGTCGGGCTCGCGCTCCAGGATCGCGCGGACTGCGAATGTCGCGTCGCCCACCGCGAATTCGTCGCCGGGCGAGAGCCCGAGCCGGGTCAGCGCCGCGCGCTCGACGGCCGCCCCCCACACGCCATCGCGGCGCGCGAGCGCCTCGCCCAGCGCCCCGCCCTGTGCGAGCCGGACCTCGCCGAGGAGCGGGTAGGCCGGGTCGATCGACTTCAGCTCGATCAGGGCGCGTGCGTTTTCGGTTCGCGCCATCGCGCGCATCTCGGCGATCGTCGACACCGCGCCGCCGCCGCGCATGAACTCGATCTGCTCCGGCGTGGCCGCGCGATGCGTGAACGAAAGCTCGACGTCACCGCCGAGCAGCACGCGCGCGTCCTCCTGCAATGCGCGGGTGATGCCCGCGGCGAACGACCCGACGCCGGCGATCGCCGCGACTCCCAGAATCAGGCAGGCGAGAAAGACGCGAAATCCCTTCAGCCCGCCGCGCAGCTCGCGGCGTGCGAGACGGAGGGCGAGGGGAAGGTCGCTCATCACGCCCGCTGCACGCTCGGCGGGTGCAGCACCGTGTCGGGCTGGATGCGTCCGTCGAGCATGCGCACGATGCGGTCGCAGCGCGCCGCGAGCTCGTTGTCATGGGTGATGAGCAGGAGCGTTGCGTCGCGCTTGCGCCGCAGCTCGAACATCAGATCGATGATGGCGCTGCCGGTTGCGGCGTCGAGATTGCCGGTCGGCTCGTCCGCCAGCAGCAGCGCGGGCTCGGCTGCGCAGGCACGCGCCAGCGCCACGCGCTGTTGCTCGCCGCCGGAAAGCTGGCCGGGATAATGGCCGATGCGCCCGCCGAGCCCGACGGCCTTGAGACCTTCGCGCGCCCGATCGAAGGCGTCGCGATCGCCCGCGAATTCCAGCGGCACCGCGACATTCTCCAGCGCCGTCATGGTCGCGATCAGATGGAATGCCTGAAACACGATGCCGACGTTGCGGCGCCGGAACAGCGCCAGGCCGTCCTCGTCCAATGCCGAGAGATCTTCCCCGGCGACCCGCACGCGCCCGCCGGTCGGCCGCTCCAGGCCGGCAACGATCATCATCATCGTCGATTTGCCGGACCCGGACGGGCCGACCACCGCCACCGTCTCGCCGCGCGCGACGCGCAGATCGACGCCGCGCAGGATGTTGACCTCGCCCGCGGCGCTCGCCAGTTTCAGGTGGACGTCGTCGAGTTCGACAACAGGAAGGTCCGGTTTGCTCATGCAGATGCTTGCGCTTCGTTTTTCAGGGGCGGTCGGTCGCGTGTTCCGGTGCGGCGCGCGACCGGCAAGGCATGCGGGGCAGGCGAGCCCATTCGGGGGATATGGCCGCCGCACGGCGATTGTCAACGTCCTGGCCGCGCTGATGCTTTGTGCCAGCGCGGCATCGGCGCAGCAGCCGGTGCGCCTTCTCGTGCTCGGCGACAGCCTTGCCGCGGGCTACGGGCTGCCCCGGAACCAGGCATTTCCGGCGCGGCTCGAGGCCGCATTGCGCGCACAGGGCATGAACGTGACGGTGATCGACGCCGGCGTGTCGGGCGATACCAGTGCAGGCGGCCTGGCCCGCCTCGAGTGGGCGCTGGGCAGCCCGCCGCCCGATTTCGCCATCGTCGAGCTGGGCGCCAATGACGGCCTGCGCGGCCTGTCGCCGGCGGCAATGGAAGCCAATCTCGATGCGATCCTCGGCCGACTGAAGGCCCGCAACATTCCGGTGCTTCTGGCCGGGATGCGCGCCCCGCCCAATCTCGGTCGCGACTACGCCAGCGAATACGAGCCGGTGTTCGAGCGGCTGGCGCGAAAATACGGGGCCGTCCACTATCCGTTTTTTCTCGACGGAGTCGCCGCCGATCCGTCCCTCAACCAGGGCGACGGGCTTCACCCCAATGCGCGCGGTGTCGACGTGATCGTCGAGCGCATCCTGCCCTATGTGAACAAGCTGATCGGATCCTAAGAACGATCCGCTCCAAAGCAAACGGCGGCGCGAAATTCGCGCCGCCGTCGCTTGTCAGACTGCCCTAATGGCCTTAGTAGCGCGGGCCGCGGTCGAACCGTCCGCCGCCGCCGCCACCACCGGGGCCGCGCGGGCCGCGACCGAAGCCGCCGCCGCCGCCGCCACCGCCACCGGGCGAACGCTCGCGGGCCTCGTTGACCGTCAGCGAACGGCCTTCGATCGGCTTGCCGTTCAGCTCGGCGATCGCCTTGTCCGCCGCGTCGGCCGTGGCGAACTCGACGAAGCCGAAGCCGCGCGAGCGGTTGGTTACCCGGTCCATCACGACCTGCGCCGAGGTGACCGCGCCATACGCCCCGAACAAATCCTGAAGATTTGCCGAGGTGTACGAGAACGGCAGATTGCCGACGTAGAGTCTCTTACTCATTCAATGTTCCTCTTTCCAAGCAGCCGTCTTGCAGACGGCGATCCCAACATTGTCCGTCGAGTACGACAGCTGACGCGCCGCGAATCGACAGACGCCCGCTCACCGACGCTCTCTGGAGCGACGGCGCCTGGCCCGACCGAATTTTCACGAAAGCACCGACCATTCGACCCGAAGGCACCGAGACACTGCCCTGCATGCGTCTCAACGCCGGACTGCCAGCAAACGATCCGGTAGAGCTGGCGATTACCGACCAAACAAGGAGACACGTTCGCGTCGGACCTTATTTGGTTCTGCTGACGCTTACCGCAACAGGCTCAGCCTGCGGACCACTCGGTCCTCCAGCCTCATCGGCCCTTCGTTTATAATCGTTGGCCGACACCTTGCCAAGACGGTTTCCCGGAGCGCGATCGGTCCGCCTTGGCTATGGTAAATCCTCCATTTACGTTGGCACGTACAGGTCCGGCATGGACGTCGCCTCCGCAACGAAGCCGCAATTCGCCACCGGGCATGCGCGTGGCCGGCAAGGCGCCGCATGGGGCCCGCTCGCCTATGACTGCGTGGCCCAGCTTGGCGACCTGGCCGGTACGGCAAGCCTTGGCTTCCTCTACGTGACGGACGCGCTGACGGCCGATCTTCCGGGGATCGTCGCTTTCCTCAAACGCACCACAGCAATCGCCGACTGGGTGGGCAGCATCGGCATCGGCATCGTTGCCGGATCGCACGAGTATTTCGACGAGCCGGCAATTGCGCTGCTCGCGGCCCGGCTGCCGCCCGGCGGACATCGCCTGATTCCCGGCGAGTCCGGCGATCCGGGAGAGCGGCGCGAGGTCGCCGACTGGGCGGCGCGCTTCAGCCCGCCGCTCGGCATAGTTCATGCCGATCCGCGTATGACCGATCTGCCGGGCGCGATCGAGGCGCTGGCGCGCGACACCGCCTCGTTTCTGGTCGGCGGCCTTACCTCCTCGCGCGCCGCCATGGACCAGGTCGCCGGCCGCGTCGTCCACGGCGGGGTGTCGGGCGTGCTGCTGGCGCCCGGCCTCACCGTCATGACCGGGCTGACGCAAGGCTGCTCGCCGATCGGCCCCGTGCGGACCATCACTGCCGGCCGGCAGAACGTGGTGTTCGAGATAGACGGCCGCCCGGCGCTCGACGTGTTCAAGGAAGAGGTCGGAGAGATCCTGGCGCGCCGGCTGGAGCGGGCGGGCGGCTACATTCACGTTGCGTTTCCGGTGGCCGGTTCGGACACCGGCGATTATGTCGTGCGCAATCTGATCGGCATCGATCCGGCGCGCGGCTGGATCGCGGTCGGCGGGGAGATCGCTGTCGGCGCACCGATGCTGTTCGTGCGACGCGACCGCGACGCGGCGGAACGCGACCTGGTGCGCATGCTGGCCGGTCTGCGCCGCCGCATGTCGGCGCCGCCGCGCGCCGGACTCTATTTTTCATGCATCGCCCGCGGCCGCAATCTGTTCGGGCCCGACTCGGCGGAGCTGGCGATCGTCCGCCGCGAGCTCGGCGACTTTCCGCTCGCAGGCATGTTCTGCAACGGCGAGATTTCCCGCGACCGGGTTTACGGCTATACGGGTGTGCTTGCCCTTTTCGCCTGATCCGTCCTTCTCTTTTCCTGTTTCCAAGAACCCGGGTTGATTCCATGGAGTATCGCCGTCTCGGCACGACCGACCTCGACGTCAGCACGATCTGTCTCGGCACCATGACGTGGGGCGAGCAGAACAGCGAGGCGGAGGCTCATGCGCAGCTCGACCGCGCCCTGGAGCTCGGCATCAACTTCATCGACACCGCGGAGATCTATCCCGTGCCGCCGCGCGGCGAGACATACGGCCGGACCGAGGCGTTCATCGGCTCGTGGCTGGCGAGCCGGCCCGGCGCGCGCGGAAAGATCGTGTTGGCGACCAAGGTCGCCGGGGCGAATAACAGGGTGTCGCACGTCCGCGGCGGGGCGAAGCTCGACCGCAAGCAGATCACGGAGGCGGTCGAGGGTTCGCTCAGACGCCTTCGGACCGACTATATCGACCTTTATCAGACCCACACGCCCGATCGCGGCGTCGCCGTTTTCGGCCGGCCCATGCCCCTGCCGGACCCGGACAAGGACGGCACGCCGATCGAGGAGACCCTCGACGTGCTCGCCGACCTCGTCAAGGCTGGCAAGGTTCGCCATGTCGGTGTCTCGAACGAGACGGCCTACGGTGTCATGCGCCACCTGCGGCACGCGGAGAAGAGCGGCGCGCCGCGCATCCAGTCGATCCAGAACGCATACAACCTGCTCAACCGCGGCTTCGAGGCGGCGCTCGCCGAGGTGGCGCTGCGCGCCAATGTGAAGCTGCTGCCGTATTCGCCGCTCGGCATGGGCGTCCTGTCGGGCAAGTATCTCGACGGCGCGTGGCCGCCGGGCGCGCGCATCACGCTGTTCCGCGACCGCTACAAGCGCTACCTCAATCCGCGCGGCATTGTGGCGACCGGCGCCTATGTAAGGCTTGCGCGCGAGCACGGGCTCGATCCGGCGCAGATGGCGCTCGCCTATACGGCGTCGCGGCCATTCGTGCTGTCGGTCATCATCGGCGCGACCTCGCTCGAACAGCTCGAGCGAAACATTGCCGCCGCCGCGCTCAAGCTTCGGCCCGAGACGCTGTCAGCGATCGAGGCGATCCATGCCGAGAGCCCGAACCCGTGCCCGTAGGGAGTCGTTAATACATTCATCCAAATTTCACCGCAGTTGTGCGATAGCGATTGCCCGTTAGACGCGAATCAGTTATCCCGATTTCGAAGCTTGGCTGATCTGGTTCGCGCGCGTCACGCCAAGCCAGTTCCACGCTACAGGAGGCGCTATGATCCGCCTGTTCGTCGGCATCAGCCTACCCGAGGACGTTCGCGCGCGACTGTCGGGGCTCTGCGGCGGTGTTCCGGGGGCACGCTGGGTATCGCCCGAAAATCTCCACCTGACCCTGCGCTTCATCGGCGAGGTCCATGAGAGCGACATGGAGGACATCCATCTCGCGCTTGCCGGCGTGCGCACGCGGCGCTTCGAGATCTCGATCTCCGGCGTCGGCCATTTCGAGACGGGCAACGAGGTGCGTGTGCTGTGGGCGCGGGTCGAGAAGAACCCGGAGCTGTCGGCGCTGCAGGCGCGGATCGAATCGGCGCTGGTGCGCATGGGGCTCGAGCCCGAGGAGCGCCGCTTCATGCCGCATATCACGCTTGCCCGGCTGCGCGACGCGCCGGTCTCGCGCGCCTCGGCCTTCCTCGCGCACAACAACATGTTCCGCGCCGGCCCGATTCCGGTCGACAGCTTCAGCCTGTTCTCGAGCTACCTGTCGCGCGAGGGCGCGATCTACCAGGAGG
This sequence comes from Alphaproteobacteria bacterium, assembly GCA_041690495.1. Classification (GTDB taxonomy): domain Bacteria; phylum Pseudomonadota; class Alphaproteobacteria; order CACIAM-22H2; family CACIAM-22H2; genus DATAAP01. Next base: position 312,675 of record JAWLHE010000001.1, read on the forward strand.
AGGCGGAATACCCGCTGATCCGCGCCGCGGCTTAGCGGGCCCTGGACCCGCCCTTATACGTTCTTTCCGACCGTGGAGGCGCCGATCCCGGATCGGCGCCCGACCGCTCTCGTCGCCCGCGCGGTCACACGCCGAAGCGATCGAGCGTGCGCTCGACCTGTCCGACATACGATCCGCCGAACAGGCGGACATGGACCAGCAGCGGATAGAGGTTGTAGAGGTCGCGCCGCGCCTCGAAGAAGCCGGGCCGGATCGGCCGGCGCTCGCCGTAGCTCGCGAAGAACCGCTCGCCGACGCTGCCGAACAGGGTCATGAAGGCAAGCTCGATCTCGGGATCGGCGAAGTGGATCGCAGGATCGATCAGGCCGACGACGCGCTTGCCGCGGCTGAGAATATTGCCGCCCCACAGGTCGCCGTGGATCAGCGCCGGCGCCGCCGCATCGTCGATCCATCGCTCCAGCCGCGCGGCCAGCGTCTCGACCCGCGCCATCGTCCGCGCAGGCAGCCGCTTCGCTGCATGCGCCGCGCGCGCCATGTGCAGCAGGCGGTGGTCCCGGAAGAATGCGCGCCAACTCGACTCGCGCGGATTGGGTTGCGGCAGGCCGCCGATCACGGTGTCGCGCTCGAAGCCGAACGCATCGCCTTCAATGCCATGCAGCGCCGCGGCGATCTCGCCGAGATGCGCTTCCGCCTCCAGGGACAGACGGCTGCTCTCGCCATCGACGAAGTCCATGATCAGGAGATCCGGCGCGGCGTGATGCACGGCGGGGACCGGAGCGGTGCCGTGGCGCCGGAGCCAGCGCAGCATCCACGCCTCAAGCTCTAGCCCCGCGCCGCGCTTCATCACCACCGTTCGGCCGTCGGCGAGGTCGAGCCGCCACACGTCGGAAATGCAGCCGCCGCCGAGCGCGCCTGTCCGCACGATCGGCGCACCGAGGAGCGCGGCGATATGCTCGGCTTCGGCGCGGCCCAGCGTCATCCGATCCGGGCGCGAATCTCGGCGAGCAATCGCTCCGCCGCGCGCTCGATCAGATCGAGCGCATGCTCGAAATCCTCGGGCCCGCCGTAATACGGGTCGGGCACCTCGCTCAGGCCAAGCTCGGGCACATAGCCCATGAACAGCCGCACCTTGTCCTTCGCCGCGGGCGGCGCGCGCCGCCTGAGAATGCGCTCGTGGCCGCGGTCGAGTGCCAGCAGCAGGTCGAAGCGCTCGAAATCGTCGCGGTCGAGCATGCGCGCCCGCAAGCCCGTGATGTCGTAGCCGCGGCGCCTGGCATGTACGCAGGCGCGCCGGTCGGGCGGGTCGCCGACATGATAGTCGTGCGTGCCGCAGGAATCGATGCTGACATGCGCGGCGAGTCCGGCGCGCTCGATCATCGCGCGCAAGACGCCCTCCGCCGTCGGCGAGCGACAGATGTTTCCGGTGCATACGAACAGCACGTTGAGCATGAAGCGTCCGCGATTTATGCTTGGCCCGGACAAGGAATAGCGGATCGCGCGGCCATGCCCAAGATCGAGTTCACCGGACATCTTCGGCGCTATCTCGACGCTTCGGCACTCGAGGTGGACGGCGCCACCGTCGGCGCGGCGCTCGACGGCGTGTTCGCGGCGCGGCCCATGCTGCGCGGCTACGTGCTCGACGAGCAGGGCGCCTTGCGCCGGCATGTCAGCGTTTACGTGAACGGCGATCGCGCCGGCCTGTCCGACGCGGTCGGTCCGAAGGACGAGATCTACGTGCTGCAGGCGCTGACCGGGGGCTGTAACGGTGGCTGAGCGGCCCCCATCTTTACCCGCGTGACCCAATCGATCGTCATTCTCACCGGCGCCGGCATCTCCAAGGAATCCGGCCTCGATACCTTCCGCGACGCCGACGGCATCTGGTCGAAGGTGCGCGTCGAGGACGTCGCGACGCCGGAGGCGTTCATGCGCGACAAGGCGCGTGTCCATGCCTTCTACAATGCGCGCCGTCGTGGACTGCTGGCATCGCACGTGGCACCCAATCCGGCGCACCTGGCACTGGCGCGCCTGGAGCGCGAGTGGCCCGGCCCGGTCCTGCTGGTGACGCAGAACATCGACGACCTGCACGAACGCGCGGGATCGCGCAACCTGCGCCATATCCATGGCGAGATGCTGAAGTCGCGCTGCACCGGTTGCGGCCATGTCGCCGCGTGCGCGTCCGATCTCGATGCGGCGTCGGTGTGCGCCTCGTGCGGCGCCGCCGCCGGGCTGCGCCCGCATGTCGTATGGTTCGGCGAGATGCCGTTCCATCTCGACGAGGTGTACGCGGCGCTCGCCGCCTGCGATCTGTTCATTTCGATCGGGACCTCCGGGAACGTCTATCCTGCCGCCGGATTCGTCGCGGAGGCGTCCGCCGGTGGCGCGCACACGATCGAGCTCAACCTCGAGCCCTCGGAAGGCCGCTCGCATTTCGCCGAGGCGATCCATGGGCCGGCCGGCGCGATCGTGCCTGCCTATGTCGAGCGGCTGCTGACGCGCGGACCATGACGCGCGTGAAGCCTCGGGCCGAAAGCGAGCGCGACCTGGACGCGGCGATCGCTGCCGCGCGCGCCTGCCGTCTCTGCGCGGCGGCGCTGCCGCTCGGCCCGCGCCCCGTCCTGATGGTCCGTCCGACCTCGCGGCTGCTGATCGTCAGCCAGGCGCCCGGGACGCGCGTGCACGAGACCGGCCTGCCGTTCAACGATCGCAGCGGCGACCGCCTGCGCGACTGGCTCGGCATCGACCGCGACACGTTCTACAACCACAGGCATATGGGCATCATGCCGGTCGGGCTGTGCTATCCTGGCGCGGACGAGAAGGGCGGAGACCGGCCGCCGCTGAAGATCTGCGCGCCGACATGGCACCCGCGCATCCGGCCGCTCCTGCCGCGTGTCGAGCTGACCCTGCTGGTCGGCTCCTATGCCCAGGCGTTCTATCTCGGACCGCGGCGCAAGGCGACCATGACCGAAACCATCGCCGCATGGCGCGAGTACCTGCCGGAGTTCCTGCCGCTGCCGCATCCATCGTGGCGCAACACGGCCTGGCTCGGGCGCCATCCGTGGTTCGAGCGCGATGTGTTGCCGGCGCTGCGGCGACGGGTGAAAGCCCTGCTGCGATGAATGCGCCGTTCGGGCGGCGCGCCATTCGCGACGCATGCCGCAGACGCAATTCACCGATCGGTATTGGTCGGTAGACATCGATGCGCGACCTTGGCACGGTCGCGGTCGCCATGTTCACCACACGACCGGAAATCCGCGGCACTTTCGGCGTCGCCGCCTCGACCCACTGGCTGGCGACGGCGACGGCGATGGCGATGCTCGAGCGCGGCGGCAACGCCTTCGATGCCGCTGTCGCGGCGGGCTTCGTGCTGCAGGTGGTCGAGCCGCATCTCAACGGTCCGCTCGGCGAGGTACCGATCCTGCTGTGGAGCGAGCGCAGCCGGAAAGCGGAGGCGATCTGCGGCCAGGGCGTGGCGCCGCAGGCGGCGACGATCGCGAAGTTCCGCGAACTCGGCCTCTCCGATGTCCCCGGCACCGGGCTGCTGCCGGCATGCGTGCCCGGCGCATTCGACGCGTGGATGCGGCTGCTGCGCGACCACGGCACGATGCGCGTCGCCGACGTGCTTGCCCCCGCGATTGACTGCGCCGCCGGCGGCTATCCGCTGGTGTGGCGCATTCCGGCGGCGATCGCTGCGGTGGCAGAACATTTTCGCGAACACTGGCCGACATCGGCCGCCGTCTATCTGCCGCATGGGCAGGTGCCGGAGACAGGAACCCTGTTCCGCAATCCGGCGCTGGCGGAGATGTACCGCCGCCTCGTCCGCGAGGCCGAATCCGCCGGCGGCGACCGCGAGCGCCAGATCGACAAGGTGCGCGAGGCGTGGTCGCAGGGCTTCGTCGCGGCGGCGATCGACCGCTTCTGCCGCATGCAGGAGGTGATGGACAGCTCGGGCCGGCCGCACAGCGGCCTGCTGACCGGGGACGACATGGCGCGCTGGCGGTCCTCGGTCGAGGCGCCGCTCGCCTACGACTACTGCGGCTACACCGTCGCCAAGTGCGGGCCGTGGTCGCAGGGGCCGGTGTTCCTGCAGCAGCTCGCCCTGCTCAAGGGCTTTGATGTCGGCGCGATGGATCCCGCCGGCGCCGAATTCGTGCACACCGTCATCGAGTGCGCGAAACTCGCCTTCGCCGACCGCGAGGCATGGTACGGCGATCCCGGTTTCGTCGATGTGCCGGTCGATGATCTGCTAAGCGATGGCTACAGTGACGCGCGGCGCGCGCTTGTCGGCGGGAGCGCGTCGCTGGAGCTGCGGCCGGGCCGCCCGGGTGGGCGCACGCCGCGTCTGCCGTCGCGCGACGGCCGCGCCGCCTCCGTCGGGCCGACAATGGACGGGATCGGCGAGCCGACGACACAGCGGCTGGCGGAGCCGGAGATTCGCCGGGATGGCATGGCCGCCGGCGACACCTGTCATGTCGACGTCATCGACCGCTGGGGCAACATGGTCGCCGCGACGCCGTCTGGCGGCTGGCTGTCGAGCAGCCCGGTGATTCCCGAGCTCGGCTGCGGAATCACCACGCGCGGCCAGATGTTCTGGCTCGAGGCGGGATTGCCGGCGAGCCTGGAACCGGGCAAGCGGCCGCGTACCACGCTGACCCCGTCGCTGGCGTTCAGGGATGGACGTCCGTACATGGCGTTCGGTACGCCGGGCGGCGACCAGCAGGACCAGTGGTCGGTGCTGCTGTTCCTGCATCACGTGCATCATGGCATGAATCTGCAGGCGGCGATCGACGCGCCCGCTTTCCACACCGAGCACATGCCGAGTTCGTTCTGGCCGCGCGCGGCACGGCCGGGCGTCGTGGTCGTCGAGGACCGCTTCGCGGCCGGCGTGCGCGACGAGCTTGCCGCGCGCGGGCATGTGGTAGAGACGGGGGACGACTGGTCGGAGGGGCGGCTCTGCGCCGCCGCGATCGAACGCAGCGACAACGGGACGATTTTGAAAGCGGCCGCCAATCCGCGCGGCATGCAGGGCTATGCGCAGGGCCGCTGATCGCGGCGTTTCGCCAAATTGAGGAGGTGACGATGAAGGGAATGGGTCTCGTATCCGCGACGGTGCTGCTCATGGCGATCGGCGGCGCCAATGCGCAGGACTTGCGCATCGGCCTGCAGGACGATCCCGACACCCTCGATCCGGCGAAGAATTTCAGCTTCGTCGGCCGGCATGTTCTTGCGTCGATCTGCGACAAGCTGGTGGACATCTCTCCCGACCAGCAGATCGTGCCGCAGCTGGCGCTGTCGTGGCGGACCTCGGCCGACGGCAGGGCGATGGATTTCAAGCTTCGGCCGAATGTGAAATTCCACGACGGCGAGCCGTTCAACGCCGCCGCCGTGAAGTTCAACATCGAGCGCATGCTCACCCTGCCGGACAGCCGGCGCAAGAGCGAGATCGCGCTGGTCAAGTCCGCCGAGGCGATCGACGAGCTGACGGTGCGCCTGCATCTCTCGGCGCCGTTCTCGCCGCTGCTGGCGCAGTTCGCCGACCGTCCCGGCATGATGGTTTCGCCCAAGGCGGCGCAGGCGGCCGGCGACGCATTCGGCAGCAAGCCGATCTGCGCCGGCCCCTATCGGCTCGCGCAGCGCATCGTGCAGGACCGCATCGTGCTCGAGAAATTTCCCGAACACTGGAATGCGGGGGCGTACCATTTCAGGACCGTCACGTTCATGGGCATTCCCGACGCGACGGTGCGGCTCGCCAATCTGCGCTCGGGCCAGCTCGACCTGATCGAGCGCCTCCCCGCGACCAACATCCCGACCGTCAAGGGCGATCCAAAGCTTGCCGTGCAGTCGGCGACGAGCTTCGCCTACCAGACCATCCTGTTCAACATCGCCAACGGCGCGGGAGCCAAGAATCCGTTCGCGACCAACCCCAAGCTGCGCGAGGCGCTCGAGCTGTCGATCGATCGCGCGGCGCTGAACCAGGTCGTGTTCGCCGGCGCATTCACGCCGGGCAACCAGCTGCTGCCGCCCGGCAACCGCTTCTATGCGCAGTCGATCCCGATTCCGCAGCGCGACGTCGCCCGGGCGCGGGCGCTGGTGAAGGAATCGGGCGTCGCGTCGCCGGGCCTGACCATTCTGGTGCCGAGCGACAACGAGCGCCAGCTCGCCGCACAGGTGGTGCAGTCGATGGCCAAGGAGGCCGGGATCGACATCAGGATCCAGGCCGTCGAGCTGATCAGCATGCTCGCCCAGCAGCGCCAGGGCAATTTCGAGGCGTCGTTCTACGGCTGGAGCGGCCGCGTCGATCCCGACGGCAATCTGCATTATCTGCTGACGTGCAAGGCGCCGACAAACGACCCCCGCTACTGCAATCCCGAGCTGGACGCGCTGCTCAACGAGGCGCGCACGAAGAACGACACCGCCGCGCGCAAGGCCCTCTACGACAAGGCGGCAGCGATCATCAACCGCGACCGGCCGATGATCGTGCTCTATCACCAGCCGTGGATCTTCGCGCGCTCATCGCGGCTCGAAGGCTTCACGACCTATCCCGACGGGATCATCCGCCTGACCGACGTGAAGTTCAAATCGTAGCGCGCCGGCGCCCGGTCCTGTCATGATGGCGGCGCAGGGGGCGGGCTCGCGCCCGCCCCCTGCGGTGATAGCAGGAGGGGGGCGATGACCGATCGCGCCGCAAAAGCTGCCGAGTTCCTGTGGGCCGCGCATCAGGCGCGCACGGCGTACTGCAACCTGCCGGCGGCGCTGCGGCCGGCAGATGCGGCGGAGGCGTATCGTGCGCAGGACGCGTTCCACGCGCTCGCCTCGGCTTCGCGCGGGCCGGTTGCGGGCATGAAGATCGCGACCACGACAAAGGTGATGCAGGCTCTGATGGGGATCGACCATCCCTGCGGCGGCGGCATCTTCGCAGACACCATCCACGCCAGCCCGGCCCGCCTGCGTTGCGCCGACTTCGTCAATCTGCGGATCGAATGCGAGATCGCGGTCAGGCTCGGAGCCGACCTGCCCGCTTCGTCATCGCCGTACACGGCGGCAATGGTGCGCGCCGCGGTCGCGGAGCTGATGCCTGCGTTCGAGCTGATCGATGACCGCCGGGCCGTCTACCGCGACACCGAGGCGCTCAGCATGATCGCCGACAATTGCTGGAACGGCGGCGTCGTCATCGGCGCGCCGACGCCGATACGCGACGGCCTCGACCTGGACGCGCTACGCGGCCGGCTGACGATCAACCGCAGGCCGGTTTCGGAGGGTGCCGCCGACCGGCCGCTCGACGCACTTGCCTGGCTTGCCAATCTCGCCGTCGGGCGCGGCAGCCCGATACGCGCCGGCATGGTCGTGATCACCGGCAGCGTCGTGACCACCGTCTCGGTCGGTCCGGGCGACACCGCCGTGTTCACGATCGACGGCCTCGGCGAGGCCAAGCTGGCATTGACCTGATCCGCGGGCGGGACAGGGGCCTCGACATCATTGGTTTTCATGGTATTGTTACATGAGAACCATGAAATATCACGTTTGAAACATGATCACGGCAGCCCAGATGCGCGCCGCCCGAGCGCTGCTCGGAATGGACCAGCGCGCGCTCGCCGAGGCGTCGGGCCTGTCGTTGCCGACGATCCAGCGCATGGAAGCAAGCGACGGCACGATCCGTGGCAATGTCGACTCGCTGGTCAAGATCGTCTCGGCCCTGGAAGCCGCGGGCGTCGAACTGATCGCCGAAGGTGCCGCCAGCAGCGGCGGCGGCCGCGGCGTGCGGCTCAAGTGAGGGGCGTCCGGTGATTGTCATCGCGCGCCGCCATACCGGACAGGGAGAGATCACCATCCTGCGCAGCCGCAGCAACGGCTCGCACGCCTACGCGCTCGGCAGCTGGTACCAGAGCCATGCCGACCGCCGCGGCGTCAGCCTGGCGGCCTATGTTCATGCGATCTACGGCTTCGTGCTGCAGACCGCGGCCGAGCGCGTGCTCGTCATCGGCTGCGCCGGCGGCACGCTCGGCACGATGCTCGCGCGCGCCGGGCGGCAGGTCGACATGGTCGACATCGATCCGGACGCGTTCGTGCTGGCGCGCCGCTTCTTCAATCTGGCGCCCGAAGTCGAATGTCATGTCGCCGACGGGCGCGCCTTCCTCGAGCAGGCGTCCGGGCCGTTCGACGCAATCGTGGTGGACGCCTTCGACCGCAATACGCTGCCGCAACATCTCTGCACGGTCGAGTTCTTCCGGATGGCGCGGCGGCGGCTCGACCTGCGCGGCACGATCCTGTTCAACGCGGTCGTCGCGCACGATCTCGACCGCATCGCCGACCGTATTGCCGCCGGCATGGCCGCGGCCGGGCTGCCGTCGCGCATCCTCGACACGCCGGGCGAGCGCGACCGCAATGCCGTCATCGCCGGCGGCAATGTCGGCGGGCTGGCGCGGCCGCCGGTCCTGGTGCCCACCGACGCGCTCGCCCACATGCTCGCCGCGGAGCTCGAGGCCATGGAATTCCGTGATCCGCGCCGCGTCGAACCGCTCCGCGACTGAGCCGGAGCGCCCGGGCGGCTGCGCCGTCTGCCGGTCGTGCTAATCTGGCGGACATGAGCGCCAGGAAGCTGGTCTGGGTCTTCGCGCCCGGCGTGTGCGATCTGTTTCACGCCGGGCATGTGGCGTTCTTCCGCCAGGCGCGCGCCCTCGGCGACCGTCTCATCGCCGGCGTCGCCAGCGACGCGACGGCGGCGGCGTACAAGCCCGTGCCGATCCTGTCGATGGAGGAAAGGATCGCAGTGGTCAGCGCCTGCCGCTATGTCGACCGCGTGCTGCCCGACTCGCCGCCGCGCGTCGATGTCGCGGCGCTCGACCGGATGGGCGCCGATTTCGCGGTGCATGGCGACGACATCACGCCGGCGGAGATCGATCGCTCGTTTCCGGGTCTCATGGAAGCGGGCCGCATCAGGCTCGTTCCCTATACGTCGTCGATCTCGTCGCGGCAGATCGTCGAGCGGATCGCCGGCCGGCTTCGCGACGGCACCTTGCGGGTGCGGCTGTAGTCGCGGCGATCGATCCGTCCCGCCTTGCTCGCCGCCTGCTCGCGGATTCAGGCCGCGAGCCTCAGGTAATTTGCGCCGAGGATGCCGCGCAGCTCGTTCGCGCTGAAGCCCTTTGCCGCGATGGCGGCGACAAGGTCGCCCAGCTGCTCGGGCTGCAGGAAGCTCCAGGGCGGCTCGGGATAGCCGCGCGGCCAGCGCGCGCGCGTTTCGTGAAAGAAGCCGTAGTCGCTGCCCTCCAGATACATGAAGTCGAGCCCGAGCCCGACGCGGTCGGCGCCCGCGATGGCGGCGATGTGCGCGACATGGTCGGCGATTGCGCCGGGCAGCGCCGGTCCGCAGGCGCCCAGGAACATGCCGGCGCCGTTGACGCCGATATAGCCGCCGCGCGCCGCGCAGGCGCGGATCTGCGCATCGGTGATGTTTCGCTCGTGATCGAACAGCGCCCGCGCGTTCGAGTGCGAGAAGATCGGCGCGCGCGCGAGATCCGCATCGAGGGCGTCGAACGTGGTGCGCTCGCCGCAATGACTGAGGTCGATCCGCATGCCGGCCGCATCCATGCGTTCGATCAGCCGCCTCCCGCGCATGGACAGGCCGGCATTGCGCGGCTCATGGCAGCCGTCGCCGAACGCGTTGGCCTCGTTGTAGGCGAGGATGGCGCGGGAGATGCCTGCGGTCCTGAATGCCTCGACATCGTCCAGCGTTTCCGCGAACGGCGTCGCGGTCTGGAAGTGGAACGACACCGACATCTTCGCGTCGGACTTTGCCTGGCTGATCGCGGCGGCACCGTCCGCGATGCGGATCCACGATGCCAGCGGTGCGAGCTCCGCGCGAAGGAAGGCGAGGGTCGCGCGCGCTTCGGCGGGACCGTCGTTCCCCGCCGCGGCGGTCAGGGAGACGTGGTCGATGCCGCCCTGGCGGAAGCGGCGGAGCACGCGGCCGAGATCGGCGCCGGGCGGCAGGAAGAACCGCGTCCACGGCAGAAGCCCGTCGCAGACGATCGTGTCGGCAAGATCCGGATGGGCCGCGCGCCAGCCGGGTTGCGGCGCGGGCATCGGCGTCAGGCCTCAGCGCGCAGCGCGGCGCGGACACGCTGACCGAGTCCGCGCAGGCGCGGGACGGGCTCGTTCGCGTAGACGAACCGGATGTATTGCGCGCCGTGCATTTCGCCCCAGCCGCTCATGGCGGTGGCGCAGACGCCCTGGTCGAGCAGCCGCGCGGACATCGCAGCACCGTCGAGTCCGAAATCCGAAACGCGCAGCAGCATCGACCAGCCGCCGCGCGGCAGACCGAAGGGCAGGCCCTGCAGCTCCTCGGCCAGCGCGTCGCGCCGCGCCTGCAGCTCGGCGACGTAGGCGGGCAGTGTCGCGGGCGAGCGCTCCAGGGCGATCGCGGCCGCGTCCTGCGCGATGCCCACCGGCACGACCACGTTGGCGAGCGATACCGCGACGAGGTCCGGCATGTAGGACTCTGGGGCGACGATCCAGCCGACGCGCCAGCCGATCATGCGCAACTCCTTGGCGGACGAGCCGACCGCAATGGTGCGCCCGGCCATGCCCGGGAGGCCGGCGGGATGAATCACCGGCGCACCGTCGAAGACCAGCCGCTCCATCGCACTGTCGAGGATCAGCAGCAGGTCGTGCCGCACGCACAGTTCGGCAACCAGCGCCCAATCGCCCTCGTCCAGCATGCCGCCCGTCGGCATCGACGGCGACATCAGCAGCATGGCACGCGTACGCGGGCCGACGCTTGCGCGCAGCGCTTCGCGATCGAGCGTCCAGGCGGCGCCGGGCTGGAAGCGGAACGGGACGAAGCGCGGCTCGCCGCCGGCCAGCCGCACGCGGTTGATCAGGCCGGCATAGGTCGGGTCTGTGACGATCACCTCGTCCCCGACCTCGATCGTCGCCAGCAGCACGTTCAGGATGCCGGAAAGTCCGCCCGCCGCGATCACGCAATTGTGCTCGCCGGAATAGGGAACGCCCGACAGCCGGCTGACATGCGCCGCCGCCACCTCGCGCAGATGCTTCTGACCTACGAACGGCAGATAGCTGTTGTCGTCGTCCTCGCTCGCGGCCTGTCGCGTGCGCTCGATCGCCGCGGGATCCGGCGGAATATCGACGTCGAGGTTCTCCAGCCGCAGATAGTCGCGCGATGGGTCTGCATCGGCGATCGAGCCCATCCGGTCGACGCCGATTCCGGCGATATGGCGCAGGCGGGCGGGTCGGCGAGGCGTCATACTGGACCTTGGGACAGATATTATAGATAATCTATAAAAACGCAGATCGGATCAGGATGCAAGCCGGTTCAACGGAGCAGCAAGAGGACGACCGGACCCTTGCCGGGCAGATCGCGCACACGCTGGCGGAGCGGATCGTCGCCGGCGCCATCGCGCCGGGCACGCGCCTGCGCCAGGACCATGTCGCGGCCGAGTTCCGGGCAAGCCACGTGCCGGTGCGCGAGGCCTTCCGGCGGCTGGAAGCGCGCGGGCTGGTCCAGAGCGAGCCGCGGCGCGGCGTGCGCGTGCCGCCGCTCGATGCCACGACCGTGGTCGAGGTCACCGAGATGCGTGCCGCACTGGAGTCGCTGGCGCTTGGCCATGCTTTCGACCGCATCGGCACCGCCGAAATCGCGGCGGCTGGCGCGGCGATCGAAGCCGGCGAGGCGTCTTCCGACATCCAGGTCTGGGAAGCCGCGAACCGACGCTTTCACCGCACGCTGATCGCACCCTGCGCAATGCCGCGCCTGCTCGCGGCGATCGACGATCTGCACCGCGCCGGCGCCCGCATTCTGTTCGCGACATGGCGCGAGCTCGACTGGCAGCCCCGTTCGGATGCGGAGCACCGCGCCTGCCTTGCCGCCATCGAGCGCCGCGAGCGTGCAAGAGCGCTGCGGCTTCTCGAAGCCCATATCCGGGAGGCCGGCCACGCGCTGGCCGGGAGATTGCGGCGAGCGTAAGGGCGAGGCGCAGCCGCGGCAGGCGCACGACAGCATCGCCGGGATTTGTGACGCGGGTGTCGTTTTTGCGCATGGACAAACGAAGTCCGGTCGAGCAGGTTGCGACCGACTCACGCTGACGGCGGAATGGCCTCGATTCTCGAATCATCCCCGATCCTTCTCGGTTCGGTTGCGAGCCTGCTCGCCGGGCTCGCGACGGGCGCGGGTGCGCTGCCCATCCTGCTCGTCAGGCGGATCTCGGTTCAGGTGCAGGACGTCCTGCTCGGCTTTGCCGCGGGCGTCATGCTCGCGGCGGCCTTCTTCTCGCTGATTCTGCCGGGCCTCGAGGCAGCGCGCGGCCAGGGCGCGAGCGAGCTCCGCGCCGTGACTGTGGTCATCGCGGGCATCCTGATCGGTGCTGCCGGCCTGTGGCTGATCCACCGCTATGCGCCCCACGAACACTTCGTGGCGGGCCCGGAGGGCGTGCGTACGCAAAGGCTGCGGCGGATCTGGCTGTTCGTCATCGCGATCACGTTGCACAACTTCCCGGAGGGACTGGCGGTCGGGGTCGGGTTCGGCGGTGGCGACGTCGGCAACGGCGTCGCGCTCGCGATCGGCATCGGCCTCCAGAACATGCCCGAAGGGCTTGCCGTCGCCCTGGCTCTCCTCTCGCTGGATTACAGCAAGGCCCAGGCGCTGCTGGTGGCGACGATGACCGGGCTGGTGGAGCCGATCGGCGGGCTCATCGGCGCCGGGGCCGTCACGGTGGCGCAATCCCTGCTTCCGTGGGGGCTGGCATTTGCCGCCGGCGCGATGATCTTCGTCATCAGCGACGAGATCATCCCCGAAACCCATCGCAAGGGGCTGGAGACGCACGGCACCGCCGGCCTCATGGTCGGGCTCGTGGTGATGATGTTCCTCGACGTCATGCTGGGCTGAACGCCGGAGGCGCACCAGCCGTTACGGCGCCGCCGCCCTATTCCGGCAGACTCTCCTCGAGCGCTTCCATGTCGTCGTCGGAGAAGCCGAAATGGTGGCCGATCTCGTGGATCATGACGTGGCGCACGACATGGACGAGGTCCTCGCCGGTCTCGCACCAGAAATCGAGCAGCGGGCGGCGGTAGAGGAAGATCATGTCGGGCGCCATGCGCACGTCGGCGACGCTCTGCCGCGTCAGGTCGACGCCGCGATAGAGGCCGAGCAGGTCGAACGGGGATTCCAGCCCCATCTCGCGCTCGGTCTCCTCGTCCGGGAAATCCTGAACCTGGATGACGACGTTGCGAACGTGCCGGCGCAGCGCCTCGGGAATGGTCTTGTATGCCTCGGCGGCAAGCGTCTCGATATCCGCCAGCGACGGCGGCAGGATTTCGGTCTTCGGCATTGCCGCAAAGTAGCGCGGCTTGATCCCGCGGAGAAGTCGGGTCAGGCTGCCCCTCCGTCTTCATCTACCGCAGGCCGGAGGGCAGGATGAGCAGGAAACTTGCCGGCGAGGCGCGCAGCAAGGCATTGGCCGAGCTGCAGGGCTGGAGCGCCGTCTCCGGCCGCGACGCCATCACCAAGGCGTTCAGGTTCGAGGACTTCAATGCTGCCTTCGCGTTCATGACACGCGTGGCGCTGATGGCCGAGAAGATGGACCATCACCCGGAATGGTCGAATGTCTACAACCGGGTCGAGATCACGCTCTCGACCCACGATGCCGGTGGCCTGACCGAGCGCGACATCCGGCTTGCCAGGCTCATCGATCTGGCGGCCCAGGGGGCGGCGTCGAAACTGCCTTGACCGGGGTGGCGGATATGCTCGAATCCGCCCGGACGACTGCGCCCGCGCCGACCCCGGATGTCGTGCGCGGGCGTTTTCGTTGGCGCGGCCCGGACAGAGGGCAGACAAACTGCAAACTCGCGTGAAGCACTGAAGCAGCCGCTACTTCTATAGCCGAATCAACGTCTTGGCTGCTTCATCCGTCCGGCTGGGCTGCTTCACCGGCTGCGGCCGCCTATTTCGGCCCCATGCGGATGGCGCCGTCGAGGCGGACCACCTCGCCGTTGAGCATGACGTTGTCCAGGATGTGCATGACCAGCTTCGCGTAGTCCTCGGGCGTGCCGAGCCGCGAGGGAAAGGGCACCTGGGCGGCGAGGCTGTCCTGCACCGCCTGCGGCATGCCCGCCAGCATCGGGGTGCCGAAGATGCCGGGCGCGATGGTCATGACGCGAACGCCCATGCGCGCGAACTCGCGCGCGGCGGGAAGCGTCAGGGCCGCCACGCCGCCCTTGGAGGCCGAGTAGGCCGCCTGGCCGATCTGGCCCTCGAAGGCGGCGACCGAGGCGGTCGAGATGATGACGCCGCGCTCGCCGTCGGCGAGCGGCTCGAGCTTGCCCATGTCGGATGCGGCGAGCCGCATCATGTTGAACGAGCCGATCAGGTTGACGTTGATGACGCGCGCGAAAGCGTCGAGCGCCATCGGCCCTTCCTTGCCGACGATGCGCGCGGCGGGAGCGATGCCGGCGCAATTGACCAGCACGCGCGCGGCGCCGTGCTTCTCGCGCGCCGTGGCGACCGCCTTCTCGCCATCCGCGGCGCTGGAGACGTCGCATTTGATGGCGATGCCGCCGATTTCCTTCGCGACCTTCTCGGCGCCTTCGATGTTGACGTCGAGCAGCGCCACCTTGGCGCCTGCTGCGGCCAGTGCCTTTGCGGTGCCGGCGCCGAGGCCCGAGCCGCCGCCCGTGACGATCGCCGCATGTCCCTTGACCTGCATGTGACTTCCCCTGATTTGACCCGAAGTGGGGCCGGGTTATAGCGCGTCAGGGCGCGCGGCGCACGCTGTCCGGCGCCGCGGCGCCGGCCGCCGCCGGGGTCGCGACGCCCTCGGTGACGGTCCGGCGCAGCCGCGCCTCGCGCCGGGTGATGTAGAGCGTGCTGGCGATGATGATCAGGGCGCCCATCAGGCTCCAGCGGTCCGGCACCTCGCGGAACAGCAGGAAGCCGAACGCGGCGGCGAGCAGCAGGCGGGCGTAGTCGACCGGGTCGACTGCGGTCGCCTCGGCGATGCGATAGCTGCGTATGGTGAAGTACTGTCCGAGCGAGCCGAGCGCACCGATCGCGGCGAGCCCGAAGAATTCGAGCGGCGTGGGCGTCCGCCACACATAAATCGCGGGACCGAGGGCGAGCAACGAGCTGATGACCGTGAAATAGAAGATGATCGTCTCGGGGCGCTCGGTCGCCGCCAGCCGCTTGAGCATGACCCCGACTCCGGCGACGAACAGCGAGGCGGCGATCGCCGAGAGCGTCGCGATGTCGATGTCGGCCTCCCCCGGCCGTGCCATGACGAGGACGCCGAGGAAGCCGACCGCGGTGGCGCTCCAGCGGCGCCATCGTACCTGCTCGCCCAGGAACAGCACGGCCAGCACGATCATGAACAGCGGCCGGGTGAAGCTCAGCGCGGTGGCGTCCGCGAGCGGCAGCTGCGTGACGGCGTAGAAGCCGAACACCATCGCCGTGTAGCCGATCAGCGCGCGGGCGAGATGGCCGCCGGGGCGGCGCGTGCGCAGCGCGCCGAACCCGCCGCGCAGCGCGAAGGGCAGGATCGCGATGCCGCCGAAGACGCAGCGGAACAGCGCGATCTGGAAGGAGTCGAGCGACTGCCCGAGCAGCTTGATGACCGCGTCCATCGTCGAGAACACGGACACCGCGGCCAGCATCCACAACGCGCCGCGCACGTTGCCGGGCAGCCGGCGGAGCAGGCGCAGCCGGGCCTGGACACGCATGGGTTACAGGGCGCCGGATGACGCGCGCGGCTTGCCGATGCGGATCTCGCGAAGTGCTATGTAGAGCGTGCTGGCGATCAGCACGGCGGCACCGACATAGGACCACAGGTCCGGCACCTCGGCGAAGAACGCGTAGCCGTAGACCGCCGCGAAGATCAGCCGCGCATAGTCGAAAGGCACCACGGCCGTCGCCTCTCCGGCCCGGTAGGCGCGCAGCGCGCAGGCCTGTCCCACCGTTGCGGTGATGCCGACCAGGATCAGGAATGCCAGCTCGTGGGCCATCGGCGTCTGCCAGACGAACACGGCCGGAATCGCCGAGACGACGGTGGTGATCGCGGCGAAATAGAACAGGATCGTCGCGTTGCGCTCGGTCGCCGACAGCTTCTTCACCAGCACGACGACGTCGGCGATGAAGAACGACCCGAGCAACGCCACCAGGGCCGCCGGCTGGAAGGACTCGGTGCCTGGCCGCATGATGATCAGCACGCCGGTGAAGCCGATCGCGGTCGCCGTCCAGCGCCGCCAGCGCACCTGCTCGCCCAGGAACACCACCGCGAGAACGATCATGAACAGCGGCTTGGTGAAGGAGATCGCGGTCGCGTCCGCCAGCGGCATGTGCGTCACGGCATAGAAGCCGCAGAACACGCCGGCGACGCCCACCAGGGCGCGTGCGAGATGCATCCACGGCCTGCCCGTCAGGAACAGCGCGGCGCTGCCCTGGGAGAAATAGGGACCGATCACAAAGGGCAGGATCGCCAGCAGACCGAAGGCGCAGCGGAAGAACGCGATCTCGAAACTGTCGAGCCGGTCGCCCAGGCTCTTGACGATGGCGCCTTGCCCGGTGAATACGGCGCCGGCGAGCAGCATCCACAACGCCCCGCGGGCGTTGCCGGGCAGGGCGCGGCAGCGGGCGACCAGCCCGCCGGGCGATGCCGCCGCGTCAGTCATCGGCGGCGTGGGGTGCGGCGACTGCGTGCCTGGCGCGCGCGGCGCGCGCCACCGATGCCTCGCGATGCGCGATATAAGTGCTGGCGCCGACGATCACCGCAGCGCCCACCCAGGTCCACACATCCGGCACCTCGCCGAAGACGAGCCAGGCGATCAGCGCGACGAAGGGCAGGCGGGCGAAATCGAACGACATGACGACCGACGCATCCGTCGCGGCGAAGGCCCGGGTCATCGCCTGGTGGCCGAGGGTGGCGACGAGTCCCAGCGCCACGATCCACGGCACGGTGTGCCATGGCGGCGTCACCCAGACGAACAGCGCCGGGATCAGCGACATCGGCACGATGTAGAGCGTCATGTAGGTGACGATGGCGTTGGCGCTCTCGGTCCGGGTGAGCTGCTTGACCAGGCTGGCATTGATGCCGGCCAGGGCCGAGGAGGCGATCACCAGCGCGTGCGCCATGCCAAGGTCGGTGAATCCCGGGCGCAGGATGATCATGGTGCCGAGAAAGCCGATCGCCGTCGCGGTCCAGCGCCGCGCCCGCACCACCTCGTGCAGCAGCACGACGGCGAAGATCGTCGCGAACAGCGGCGCGGTGAAGGACAGCGCCGTCGCCTCGGCGAGCGGCATCATCGCCAGCGCCGTGAACCAGAACAGCATCGACAGGAAGCCGATGAACGAGCGGCCGAGATAGTAGCGATGGTGATCGGTTCGCAGCCCGGTCGTGCCGGCCCGGCAAAGCCATGGCAGCATGAACGCCAGTCCGGCGAGGTTGCGGAAGAACACGACCTCGAACGGATGCATGTCGTAGGTGAGCTGCCGGATGATCACGTTCATGCCGGCGAAGCACAGGCACGCGCCGGTCATCCACAGGCCGCCCTTGAGAGGGCCGGGAAGCGTTCGCAGGGTGGAAAGAAGGCGGGGCTGCGGCATGAAAGTCGGTGAGCCTAGCGATGAGAACCGGACAGCGCCAGCGCACAGGCCGCAAGTCTCCCTTGCGCGGTGGGCCGCTCCGCGCGGCGCCGTCAATTCGCCGGCTCGCCCTTTCGCAGGCGCCGCGATTAGGCTTAAATCCGCTTTAAATTGCCACGGGGACCTTTACGAGAATGCCGGAAGCATCGATCGCGAACACCCATCCGCTGTGGCGGCCTTCGCCCGAACGCATAGCCGCGGCCAACATGACGGCTTTCGCCGCCGCACTCGCAGAGCGGCACGGCGCGAAGCTTGCCGGCTATCCTGCCCTGTGGCGCTGGTCGGTGGACCATCCGGCGGAGTTCTGGCGCATGCTGTGGTCGTTCGCGGACATCGTCGGCGAGCCGGGCGCGGCCACGCTTGAAGATGCCGACCGGATGCCGGGGGCGCGCTTCTTTCCCGAAGCGCGGCTGAATTTTGCGGAGAACCTGCTGCATCGGGACGACGATTCGCCTGCCCTGATCTTCTGGGGCGAGGACAAGGTCAAGCGCACGGTAAGCTGGGCGGAGCTGAACCAGGAGGTCTCGCGGCTGTCGCAGGCGCTGACCGGGATGGGCGTGAAGGCCGGCGACCGCGTCGCCGGTTACCTGCCGAACATGCCGGAGGCGATCATCGCCATGCTCGCCGCATCCAGCATCGGTGCGGTGTGGTCGTCGTGCTCGCCCGATTTCGGCGTGCAGGGCGTGATCGACCGCTTCGGCCAGATCGAGCCGACGGTCCTGTTCGCGGTCGACGGCTATCACTACAACGGCAAGACGCATGACTGCCTCGCCAAGCTGCGCGAGATCGCTCCGCGTCTGCCCTCGCTCGCGAGGATCGTCGTCGTTCCGTACGCATCGCAGCAGCCCGACCTCGGCGGTCTGAAGAATGCCGTATCGTGGGCCGAATCAATGCGATCGTACCAAGCCGGCCCGATCGCTTTCGCGCGCCTGCCGTTCGACCACCCGCTCTACATCCTCTATTCGTCGGGCACGACCGGGGTGCCGAAATGCATCGTGCACGGCGCCGGCGGAACCCTGATCCAGCATCTCAAGGAGCATCTGCTTCATTGCGATGCCCGGCCCGGCGACCGGCTGTTCTATTTCACGACCTGCTCGTGGATGATGTGGAACTGGCTTGTTTCGGGACTCGGGACGGGAGCGACGCTGTGCCTCTATGACGGCTCGCCGTTCTACCCGTCCGGCAACATCCTCTACGACTTCGCCGACGCGGCGGGCATCACGCTGTTCGGCACATCCGCCAAGTACATCGATGCCTGTGCCAAGGCGGGCCTGGCGCCCATGAAGACGCACGGGCTGGCGACGGTGCGGACAATAGCCTCCACCGGCTCGCCGCTGGTCGCGGAAAGCTTCGACTACGTCTACAACAGCATCAAGCGCGACGTGCATCTCGCCTCGATCTCGGGCGGCACCGACATCGTCTCGTGCTTCGTACTTGGCGCGCCGATCCTGCCGGTCTGGCGCGGCGAGATCCAGGCGCGCGGCCTCGGCATGGCGGTCGAGGTGTTCGACGAAACCGGCAAGCCCACGCGCGGCACCAAGGGCGAACTGGTCTGCGTCAAGCCGTTCCCGTCGATGCCTGTCGGCTTCTGGAACGATCCCGACGGGCGGAAATACCACGCCGCCTATTTCGAGAAATTCCCCGGCGTGTGGACTCATGGCGACTGGACCGAGATCACGCCCCATGACGGCGTGATCATCTACGGCCGCTCGGATGCGGTGCTCAATCCCGGCGGCGTCCGAATCGGCACGGCGGAGATCTACCGCCAGGTCGAGCAGGTCGATGAGGTGCTGGAGTCGATCGTCATCGGTCAGGAGTGGGACAATGACGTGCGCGTCGTCCTGTTCGTGCGCCTGCGCGAAGGCGTCGAGCTGACGGCCGGGCTCGAGAAGAAAATCAGGGACCAGATCCGTCGCAACGCCACGCCGCGCCACGTGCCGGCGAAGATCGTGCAGATCGCCGACATCCCGCGCACCAAGAGCGGCAAGATCGTCGAGCTCGCGGTCCGCGACGTCGTGCACGGCCGCGCGATCAAGAACCGCGAGGCGCTGGCCAACCCCGAGGCGCTGGAACTGTACAAGGATCTGCCCGCGCTGAAGGCGTAAACCCGTTTCGGCCGGGAGGGCCGCCATGACGACGCTCGACTATTTCCGGAAGTTCGCGCGTTACAACCAGTGGGCCAACCGCCGGCTTTACGCCGCGTGCGCGGCATTGCCCGAGGCGGAATACATGAAGCCGCGCGCCGCGTTCTTCGGTTCGCTGCATGGCACGCTCAATCACCTCCTCGTCGCCGACCGCGTGTGGATGGGGCGCATCACGGGCCACGGCTCCGGCATCAGGTCACTCGACCAGATCCTCTACGGCGATTTCGCCGGCCTGCGCGTCGCGCGCGAAGCCGAGGATGCGCAGATCATCAATGCGATCGACGCGATGGACGAGCCGACGCTGAACACGACGCTGCGCTATCGCACGCTGGCCGACGACACGACCGTATCGGTGCCGATGCGGATGGTGCTGGCGCATCTTTTCAATCACGCGGCCCATCACCGTGGACAGGCGCATGGGCTCCTGTCGCAGACCGCCGTGCCGCCGCCGCCACTCGACCTGATCTTCTTTCTGCGCGAGATGGCGCCAGAGCCGGCGTGAACGCCGCCGCCTCCGCGACGATCCAGTCGCGGAACGCCTTGATCGTCGGGCGCTCGGCTGTCGCCTCCGGCGAGACCAGCCAATAGGCCTTGCCATTCGGCACGACCAGATCGAACGGCTGAAAGAGCTGGCCGGCGGCGATCTCGGTGGCGAACAGGAACGGCGCTCCGACCGCGATTCCCGCGCCGGCGATCGCACCCTCGATCGCCACGCGCGTCGAATCGAACACCGGCCCCGGCTTGAGGCGGCCAACCGACAGGCCCGCCGCCCGGAACCACGTGCGCCAGTCGTGCTCGTACTGCTCGTGCAGCAGCGGCAGCGACAGCACGTCCTCGTGCTTGCGCAGCCTGTCCTTGAAGCGCCGCCCGCTTAGCGGCGTGACCATGTCGTCGAAGATCTTGTCGCAACGCAGGCCGGTCCACCCGCCGGCGCCGTAGCGGATCGCAACGTCGACGTCTTCGAGGGCGAAATCGACCAGCCGCGCCGTCGTCGTCAGCCGCACATCGATGGACGGATGGGCGGCCTGGAACCGCGGCAGCCGCGGCACCAGCCAGCCGAGCGCGAAGGTCGTCAGCAGACTGATCGTCAGCGAGCCTGTTGCGCCGCGCCGTCCGACCCGGTCGACCGCCTGGGCGAGGCGGTCGAAGGCTTCGCGCAGCTCGGGCAGCAGCGCATGCCCCTCTTCGGTCAGCAGCAGCCCCTTGGGAAGGCGGCGGAACAGCGGCACGCCGAGCCGCGCCTCGAGCGCCTTCACCTGGTGGCTGACCGCGGCCTGCGTCACGTGCAGCTCGTCGGCGGCGCGGGTGAAGCTCAGATGGCGCGCCGCGACCTCGAAGGCGCGCAGCGAATTGAGCGGGGGCAAGGCGCGGGGCATGGAGCGTATGACCTATATTTTCTAGGGCATCGTACGAGGAAAGGTCGTTTGTAAGCAAGGATCGGGTCGATCAATTCTTGCTCATGAGCCTGGATGACAAGCCGGCATGTATGAAGGAGATTTGGTCATGAACGGTTCCGTTTGCATCGCGCAGCAGCCTGCGAGGGCGCTCGCAGCACCGTCATGGCAGCGTCGCGCGGCGCGGGCGCTCATGCTCGCATTCGAACGCCTCTGGCTGTGGCACGAGCGGACGCGCAGCCGGCGCATGCTGCTCAGCATGGATGACCGGATGCTGCAGGACATCGGTGTGGACCGCGCCGCAGCGGAGTACGAAGGCACGCGCCCATTCTGGCAGTGATCCGCGTCAGGGTTGCCGCAGGAACAGCTTGCCGCTGCCGTGCAACGCCGCATAGAGCGGCTCGAACTGCGCCAGGAAGGCGGGCCACTCCAGCGAGCCCGCCTTTGCGGCCGCGGCTATGCGGACTTCGTCGAGCGTGCGGCGCCCGTCGATCGCCGTCGCGATCGCCGCGGCAAGGCGGGGCAGCGGAAAGCGCACGCTCGCGCCCTCGACGCTGAGCGTAAGCACGCCGCCGGGCTTTAGGGCCTTGCGCAACGGCTCGGGATCGGCGTCGAACCAGACGGGAACTGCCTGTGCATCCGGCCGCGGCGGCATCACCGGGTTTTTGGTGCGCACGACATAGAAGGCGTGGGTCTTCATATTGCCGGCCAGCCGCTCCGCAAAGGCCGCGCGCTCGACCGGCGGCAGGCCCTCGATCCGTTTCAGCAGGGCTGCATCGCTCAGGTAGCTCGCCGGCTCGTAGCGGGCCGGTGGAATGAATGTCGCGATGCGGAGATCCGCCTGCGCCGCCAGTGACGCGAGTTCCTCGACCTCGTAGGCGCGGTCGCGCGCGTGGAGCAACAGGTCGTGCAGGCCGGCTTCGCCTTCGACCAGATGATCGCTGACGAACGGATTGCGCTTGAGCCAGTTGGTCGTCGGAAGCTGGCCCAGCAGCTTGCGCGCGATGACGAGCCGCGCGGCCGGAGTCTCGCCGGAGACGTCGAGCGTCTTGAGCAGGGCCTGGACATGATAGACGCCGATGCGTCCGAGCGCGCCATAGAGCATGAGGCCCATGCCGCCTTCGGGCTCGAGCGCACGCGTCAGCGCCGCGAGCCCGGCGGCGGGATCGTCGAGATGATGCAGCACGCCGCAGCAGTCGATGTAGTCGAACGCTCCAAGGCCGAGCGCGTCGAGCTCCAGCAGCGATCCGCTGACGAAGCGCAGATTGGCGAGGCCCCGCGCCTTGGCGCGCGCCTCGGCGACCGCCCTCGATGCTTTCGACCAGTCGAGATAGACGACTTCCGCCTGCCTGACGCCATTGTCGGCCAGCTGCTGCGCCAGCATGATCGCTGCATCGCCGGTACCGCCGCCGGCGATCAGGGCGCGAAACGGCCTGGTGAAATCACGCCGGCCGCCGAAGACATGGTGGTTGATCTCGGCGAGATGGCTTGGCGAGCCGATCACCAGCCGCTTCGCTTCGTCGCGCGGGTCGCGCGGCGGATAGGGCAGGGCTTCATACTGCGCCTGTACGGGGTCGATCATGCAGAATCCGCTATCGGACCGTCAGGACGATCTTGCCGGTCGCCTTGCGCTGAAGCAGCATCTCCATCGCCGCGCCGGCCTCGTTGAGCGGCATGACACGCGAGACATGCGGCTTCAGCTGGCCCGCATCGAGCCAGCGCATCAGGGTTGCGAAGGATTCACGCACCAGTTCCGGATTGCGGTTGCGGTACTCGCCCCAGAACAGGCCGGTCACGGCGATGTTCTTGACCAGCAGCAGATTTGCCGGGATCTGCGGAATGCGCCCGGCGGCGAAACCGACCACGACCAGGCGGCCTTCCCAGCCCAGCGTGCGCAGGGCCGCATCGAAGATGTCGCCGCCGACCGGGTCGAAGACAACGTTGATGCCGCGTCCGCCGGTCAGCGCTTTCGCCCGCTCGCGCAGATCCTCGGCTGCATAGTCGATGACATGATCGGCGCCGTGTTCGCGCGCAATGGCGAGCTTGCCGGCGCCGCGCGCCGCGGCGATCACGGTCGCGCCCATCGCCTTGGCGACCTCGACCGTCGCGAGACCGACGCCGCCTGCGGCGCCGAGGACGAGCACGCTCTCGCCCGGCTTCAGGCCGGCGCGCCACGCGAGGCCGCCATGCGCCGTGCCGTAGGCGATCGGAAATCCGGCGGCGGTGACGAAATCCATGCCGTCCGGAATCGGGAACACCGCGCTGGCATTGCACACGACCTGTTCGGCGAACGCGCCGGTGTTCAGCGCCGCCATGACGCGCGTTCCGGGCTTGACGTCCCGCACATCGGGGGCCGCCTCGACGACCTCGCCGGCCGCCTCCAGCCCAGGGACGAACGGCAGCGGCGGCTTGACCTGATACCGGCCCTGGACGATCAGCGTGTCTGCGAAATTGACGCCGGCGGCCCTGACCGCGATGCGCACCTGCCCCGGGCCCAGGTCCGGCGACGGCATGTCGCCGACGGTGAGCGCGGACGGCCCATCGAGCCGGCTGCAGACGACCGCGCGCATCAGAAGTTCGGATTTGGCGCCAGCTGACCGACGCGCAGACCCGCGACGTTGGTCAGGGGCGGATTCATAAGCGCATCCAGGCGGGCGAGCTGGCCGGCATCGAAGCCGGCGAATCGTGCGAGCAGGGCGGCGAGGGCGACCTCGGCGGCGCGGGCCGCGCCGTCCTCGACCTTGATCGCTATGCCCATCCCGTGCGCCGGTATCGCTGCCATGAACATGCCTTCTGCGCCGGTCTTGAGCACAACCTTGCCCGCCGCGATCTCGGTGGCCGCGCTGCAGAACCGGCCGGAGCCGGCGATCATCAGCGGGTGCGTTACCATGGCTTCGGCGAGGCCGCGGCATGCGGCGGCACGCGCCGGCGGCAGGCCGTCCGGCGCTCCGAACCGCGCCATGCCGCGCGCCAGCGCCCGGAGCGGAATGCCGATCTGCGGCAGGCTGCAGCCGTCGGTGCCGCGCGGCGCGCGGGCGAGATCGACTCCGCACATCTCCTCGTAGACCTGCGTGATGCGCCGCTGCGCCGGGTGCTCTGGCGCCACATAGCCGCGTACCGACTCGCCCATATGCACCACCGTTGCCAGCATCGCGGCATGCTTGCCGGAGCAGTTGTTGTGCAGCGCGCTCGGCGCATCGCCGGCGCGGATCAGGGCGTGCGCGGAAGGGACGTGATAGGGCAGATGCGCGCCGCAGGCGAGATCGGCGGCAGTCAGGCCGATCCGCGCGAGCAGGCCGGCGGCAGTGGCGACGTGCCCGGGCTCGCCGCCATGGCTGGCGCAGGCCAGCGCCAGCTCCGGGCCGGTCATCGCGAAGCGGCCGGCGGCGCCAGTCTCGACCACCGGGATCGCCTGCAGCGGCTTGATTGCCGAGCGCGGATAGACCGGCGCATCGATGTCGCCGGCCGTGGCGACCGCGCGCCCGGCCGTATCCACCACGGCGAACGATGCACGATGGCGGCTCTCGATCATGTCGCCGCGCGTGACATGGACCGCGACCGGCGGTGCATCCTTGCAAGAGGACTCCAGGACGAGGGAGGAATCGGCAGCCATGGCAAACACCTTGCCTTGCCTGCATCGGGCAGGCAAGGTGCGCGCGACCAGGCACGAAGAGATCATGCGCGGATATTTCGGCATCGGGGTCGAGGGCATCAGCAAGCCGATGAATCTCGGCAGCCTTTTCCGCACCGCGCATGCCTTCGGCGCGAGCTTCGTGTTCACCATCGCCGCCGCCTATGACCGTGCGCAGGGCGCACGCGCCGACACCTCCGATTCGCCGGCCAATGTTCCGTTCTACGAATTCGCCGATGTCAAATCGCTGCGCCTGCCGCGCGACTGCGCGCTGGTCGGTGTCGAACTGGTCGATCCGGCCGTTGCACTGCCAAGCTTCCGCCATCCGCGCGCGGCGGCGTATGTGCTGGGGGCGGAACGCGGCGCGCTGTCGCCGGAGCTGCTCGCGCTGTGCGAGCACGTCGTCAAGATTCCGACGAAGTTCTCGGTCAATGTCGCGCTCGCCGGCGCGATTGTGATGTACGACCGTCTGATCAGCACCGGGCGCTTCGCCGGCCGGCCGGTCGTGCCGGGCGGGCCGCCGGTGGCGCTGCCGGCGCACGAATTCGGCCCGCCGCGCTTTCGGCGTGCGAAGCCGATATAGGCGACGGGCACGTCGGCGCCGCCTTGTTGACGCGTTCGGAGCGGTCATGCGATACGGCGACAGGAATGCGGAGATCATGGTGAGAAGACTTGCGAAGTGGATGACCTTCGACCGGCGAGCAGGCCGTGCGGTCTGCGCGGCGGCCGGGTTCTTCCTCGCCGCCGCCGATGCGCAGGCGCAGGGCGACCCGAAATCGCTGGGGACTTTCGATGCGTGGACGGCGGTCGAGATGCCCGAGCGGTCGAGCAAGATCTGCTACATGGTCGCGCGTCCGACCAAGTCGCTGCCCGAAGGCGCAAAGCGCGGCGACATCCTGCTGACCGTCACGCATCGTCCGGCCGCCAAGCAGCATGACGAGGTCAGCTTCCAGTCCGGCTACCCTTACAAGGCCGAGGCGCCGGTCGTGCTCGAGGTCGAGAAGAAGAAGTTCGAGCTGTTCACCAAGCCTGACACCGATCCCGAAAGTGCCTGGTCCCGCGACGCCGTCATGGACAAGGCGCTGGTCGCGGCGATGCGCGCAGGCAAGACCTTGACCATCAAGGGCGTCTCGGCACGCGGCACCGAAACCACGGACACGTTCTCCCTCGACGGCTTCAGCAAGGCCCATGACGAGATCGGCAAGGCCTGCGGCATCAAGTAACTTCGTCCTCGCGTGACTGGGCCGGGGAGAGCGCCTATATAGGGGCGCATGGTTGAAACCCTCGCCGGCCCCAAGCCGGAATTCGATACGCCGCAGCGGCCGCTGGCCGCACCCGCCGACGGCCGGCGCAATCTCGTCGGCCTGTCGCGCGACGAGCTGACCGCCGCCATGGCCGAGCTCGGCGAGCCTGCATTTCGCGCGCGCCAGCTCTGGCAGTGGATGTATGTGCGCGGCGCCACCTCGTTTGATGCGATGACCAGCCTCGGCAAGCCGCTGCGCGCCAGGCTCGCCGAGCGCTTCGTCGTCGCGCGGCCCGAGGTCGCACGGCTGCAGGATTCGTTCGACGGCACCAAGAAATGGCTGCTGCGCTTCGCCGACGGCCAGGAGGCCGAGGCCGTCCACATCCCCGAGGAGGACCGCGGCACGCTGTGCGTCTCCTCGCAGATCGGCTGCACGCTGACCTGCAAGTTCTGCCACACCGGCACCCAGCGCCTGGTGCGCAACCTCGAGCCGGCGGAGATCGTCGGTCAGGTGATGCTGGCGCGCGACGCCTTCGGCGAATGGCCCGCTCCCGAAGCCAACCGCAAGCTCACAAACATCGTCATGATGGGCATGGGCGAGCCGCTGTTCAATTACGACAACGTCGCGAAGGCCCTGTCGATCGTGATGGACCCGGAAGGCATCGCCGTCTCGCGGCGGCGCATCACGTTGTCGACCTCGGGCGTGGTGCCGATGATCCGCCGCTGCGGCGAGGAGCTCGGCGTCATGCTGGCGGTGTCGCTGCACGCTGTCACCGACGAGTTGCGTGACGTGCTCGTGCCGCTCAACAAGAAATATCCGATCGCCGAGCTGATGGCGGCCTGCCGCGACTATCCCGGAGTCTCGAACGCCCGGCGCATCACCTTCGAGTACGTGATGCTCAAGGGCGTGAACGACTCGCCGGCCGACGCGCGCGCGCTCGTGAGGCTGCTGCGCGGCGTCCATGCGAAGGTCAACCTGATCCCGTTCAACGCCTGGCCGGGCTCGTCGTTCGAGTGTTCGGATGACGCGGCCATAGCGGCGTTCGCCAACATTCTCGCCAATGCCGGCTACGTGGCGCCGGTGCGGACGCCGCGCGGCCGCGACATCCTTGCCGCCTGCGGCCAGCTCAAGTCCGACAGCTTCAGGCTGCGCAAGACAGGAAGCGCGGTCGCGCCATCCGTCGGGGCCGAGCCTGCCTAGCGCGTACGGCTTCCGGGCGCATTCGACGTTTCGGCGGCAGCCTCCTCGAACAGCCAGTCGCGGAACGCCTTGACCTTGGGCGCTGCGACCAGCGCCGGGGGAATCACGACATGGATGGCGAAGTCGACCGGCATGGCCTTGCCAAAGGGCCGCACGAGCCGCCCCGCGGCAAGGTCTTCGGCGGCGAATACATCGCGCGCCAACGTCACCCCGCGCCCGGCGATCGCCGCGTCCAGGGCGAGCGCCACCTGATTGAAATGCAGGCCATGGCTGGTGTCGATACCGCTGACGCCGGCTGCGCGGAGCCACATCGCCCAGTCGGGGCCGCTCGGATCGAACGTCGTCGTCTCGTCGTGAATGAGGGTGTGGTGGCGCAGGTCTTCGGGCGCGCGCAGCGGGGGCCTGCCCTTGAGGAGCTTGGGCGAGCACACCGGAAAAACCTCGGTGCGGACCAATAGCTCCGTGTGCAGGCCGGGATAGTTGCCTGTTCCGTAGCGCAGGCCGACATGAACGTCCTCCCGGACCAGATCGACCAGCCGCATCGACGCATCGATGCGAAGATCGATTGCCGGATGACGGGCGCGAAACCGCTCGAGGCGCGGCACAAGCCACTTGGCTGCGATCGCCGGCGAAGCGGTCACGGTGAGAAGGCCGACACTGTTGCCTTGACGCGCACGTGCGACCGCTTCGCTGATGCGCTCGAATCCGTCGCGCAGGCCCGGAAGGCAGGCCTGACCCGCATCCGTCAGACGTACCGCGCGATTGAGCCGGCGGAACAGCTTCACGCCGAGATCGGCCTCGAGCGCCTTGATCTGGTGGCTGATCGCCGCCGGCGTCACGTTCAGCTCCTCCGCCGCGGCATTGAAGGAGAGATGGCGTGCGGCGGCCTCGAAGGCGCGCAGCGAGTTGAGCGGCGGCAGTCGGGCCATTGCTTCAGATTAGTTTCTTTATTCCGATCCGGCACGAAACTTCGTTTGTCTGTCATCATTGCAAAGCCGATCTTCGTTGACAAGGACGGAGGTCAGGATGAGCAATTCTAATCTGATAGACATCCGCAATATCGTGCAGGACTGGTATCGCGATGCCGTCGAGCGGCGCGAGCTGCTGGCGATGGAGGACCGGGCGCTGCGCGACATCGGCATCACCCGCGTCGACGCGATTGCGGCCGCAACCTCGCGGCGGCGGCGCGCCGCCGCGGCGCGGCACCCTGCGCCCCCTGCGCCGCTGCGGGTCGATCCGGAAACCATCCAGCGCCACATCGAGAATGCCCGCGTGCTGCGCGCCAGGGCGATGGCCGATTTCGCACGGGCGGCGATGCGCTGGCTGTCCGGGCGAACGGTCGGTCAGCCGAAGGCGCGGATCAGGAAGCTGGCGCCGGTCGCGAGATAGACGACATAGAGCACGGCGGAAAAGCGGGACTCGTCGAGCCGCGCATGGACGCGCTGGCCGAGCCACAGACCGGCAAGGGTCGGTACGGTGGCGGCGGCGGACAGCATCAGCTCGTTGAGCCCCGCGCCGCCGAAGCTGAACAGGCCGATGGTCAGGCCGATATTGCCGGCAACGAAGAACTGCGAGACGGCGGCGACGAACTCGTTCTTTTTGAGCCGCAGACTGGCGAGATAGAGCATGAACGGCGGGCCATAGATGCCCGTGAAACCGCCGAGCACCCCGCCCAGGGCCGCGGCGGCCGGTCCCGCCCAACTCTCCTGCGCCGGGCTGATCTGTGTCGACGGCCGGACGCGCAGAGTGATGGTGAGCGCGATCATGGTCACGCCGATGATCGTGTACAGGATTTCCTCGCTGACCGTGACCAGCGCCTGGGCCGCGATCGCCAGCACCGCGATCAGGACGATCATCGCCGGCCAGAAGCGCCGAACCGTCGGACGGAACAGCCCGCCCTGGAAGCTCTGCGTGATGTTGGTTACGAAAATCGGCAGCAGTACCAGAGCCACCGCGGTCTTGAGCGGAACCACGAAGGACATCAGCGGCATTGCCACGAGCGGCAGGCCGAGGCCGACCACCCCCTTGAGGAGGCCGCCGAGGAACATGGAGGCGAAAACGTAAAAGACCGTCGCCGGATCAGGCACGGCGGTCCTCGCGGGCGGAGGACGTCACGAGGGGGTCAACGCTTCGCGTACTGTGTCGCGCCGAACAGGATCTCGCGCTGCTTCTCGTCCACTTCGGCCACCGGGCGGCGCCGCTCGGCCAGCAACGCCAGTCCGCGCTGTACCGCCGGGCGCTCGTTGATCGCCTCGAACCAGCGCTTCAGGTTCGGATAGTCGTCGAGGTTCTGGCCCTGCCGCTCGTAACCGCGCATCCAGGGGAACACGGCCATGTCGGCGATCGAGTAGTCCCCGGCGAGGTATGGCACCTCGCCCAGCCGCCGGTCGATGACGTTGTAGATGCGCGCCGCCTCGTTGGTGTAGCGGTCGATCGCGTACTTGATCGGCTCCGGCGCATACACGCGGAAATGATGGGCCTGGCCCAGCATCGGCCCGACGCTCGCCATCTGGAACATCAGCCACTGGATGACATCGTAGCGGCCACGCATGTCCCGAGGCATGAACCGGCCGGTCTTTTCGGCGAGATAGAGGAGAATGGCGCCGGACTCGAATATGGAGATCGGCTGGTCGTCCGGCCCGTCGCTGTCGACGATCGCCGGCATCTTGTTGTTGGGGCTGATCTTCAGGAAATCCGCCTTGAACTGGTCGCCGGCGCCGATATCGACCGGGAAGACCCGGTAGGGCGTCCCGGTCTCCTCGAGCATGATGGAGATCTTGTAGCCGTTGGGGGTCGGCCAGACGTAAAGGTCGATCATGGGCGTCCTCGGGGGTGTCCGGGTTGACAACTTAGGCGCCGCCGCACGCTGCGACAACCGGCGCCTGCGTCATATGCGGGTCGCGCTTGCGGCAGAGCCGCCAATGCCTATACTCCCGCGCGTTTTACACCCGGAGACATTATGGCCGGTGCTGCGCAGAGCGTGAAGAAGGTCGTCCTCGCCTATTCGGGCGGCCTCGATACCTCCGTCATCCTCAAATGGCTGCAGGAGACCTACAACTGCGAGGTGGTGACCTTCACCGCCGATATCGGCCAGGGCGAGGAGGTCGAGCCGGCACGCAAGAAGGCGCAGATGCTGGGCGTGAAGGAGATCTTCATCGAGGACCTGCGCGAGGAATTCGTTCGCGATTTCGTCTTTCCGATGTTCCGCGCCAACGCGCTCTACGAGGGCGTCTACCTGCTCGGCACGTCGATCGCGCGGCCCCTGATCTCCAAGCGCCAGATCGAGATCGCGCAGCAGACCGGCGCCGACGCGGTCGCGCATGGCGCCACCGGCAAAGGCAACGACCAGGTCCGCTTCGAGCTGACCTACTACGCACTCAAGCCGGACATCCGGGTCATTGCACCCTGGCGCGAATGGCAGCTCGACAGCCGCACCAAGCTGCTCGACTACGCCGAGAAGAACCAAATTCCAATCGCCAAGGACAAGCGCGGCGAGGCGCCGTTCTCGACCGACGCCAACCTCCTGCACATCTCGGCCGAAGGCAAGGCGCTCGAGGATCCGTGGGAGGAGCCGGAGGAGTACGTCTACTCGCGCACGGTGGCGCCGGAGAAGGCGCCCGACACGCCCCAGTATGTCGAGATCGAGTTCGAGAAGGGCGACCCGGTCGCCGTCGACGGCAAGAAGCTCTCGCCGGCGAGGCTGCTGACCCGCCTCAACGAGATCGGCGGCGCGCACGGCATAGGCCGCGTCGATCTGGTCGAGAACCGCTTCGTCGGCATGAAGTCGCGCGGCGTCTACGAGACTCCCGGCGGCACGATCCTCTACTGGGCGCATCGCGGCATCGAGAGCATCACGCTCGATCGCGGGGCGGCGCACCTCAAGGACGAGATCGGCCCGCGCTATGCAGAGCTCGTCTACAACGGCTTCTGGTACGCGCCCGAGCGCGAGATGCTGCAGGCGGCCATCGACAAGAGCCAGGAGAACGTCTCGGGCACTGTGCGGCTCAAATGCTACAAGGGCCATGTCCGGGTCGTCGGCCGCAAATCACCCAGGTCGCTCTACAGCCTGGCCCACGTCACGTTCGAAGCCGACAAAGGCGCCTACAACCAGCGCGACGCCGAGGGCTTCATCAAGCTCAATGCGCTGCGCCTGCGCCTGGCGAAGCGCGGAAAGTAGTTTCGGCGCTCCCTCGTTGGCGCGGCATGCGCGGACCTGATCCGCGCGTCGAGCCCGCGGGCGACGCATCATGGGGGATGGCGGGACTCACGCCATCCAGAACGGCTTCTCCGCCTCGCGCATCGCCTGCTCGCGGCTGATGCCGATGTCGCGCAGCATCCGGTCGTCGAGCTGTGCAAGCGCGCGGCGCGTGCGCTGGCGCGCAAGCTGCCAGCGGGCGATCCGGCAGCCGCGCCAGACTTGTTGCAGACCGGTCGCGAGCAGCCGCACGACGCGCCGTGCAACGCCCTCGATCGGACTGGTCGGACGGTGGATTGCCAACCCGCGCATCGCCGTTCTCCTCATCGCGCGCCGCCGAACTGTGGGCGCGGGAGGATGCTAGCGCGCGGCGCGCGGTGGATGTTTCGGCGCCGCCCGAAACGTGGCGCCGTGCGCTCCTAATGCACGGCGACGCCGGTGATCCACGGGTGGGCCACGGTCAGCGCCACGTAAAGCGCCAGCGCGGCGGCAACGCGCCACAACCCGATCTCGCCCCACACGGTCCGCGCCGGATCGATGCTATAGGCGGTCTTCCAGAACGCCCGCATCCTGGCGGAGAGAAGCGCTACGAACGGAACGTTCGAGGTCACTTCCGCGAAACGCGCGAATCCGTCGGGGTCGCGCGCGCGCCGCTTGGCCTCGATCTGCGTCGTGCCGACGAACGCCAGGACCGCAAAGCTGCCGAAGAAGACCAGCGACGCGAAGTCGCCGTTCGGCGGAATGTGCGACAGTGCCCATAATCCGATCCCCCACATCACCGGATGGCGCGTAATCTTGAGAACGCCCGGGGCGGGATCGCGCAGCTTCGGATCGAAGCGCTGCATCACCGCCGTCGGGTTCGGCTGGGTCAGGCCGCACATCACAAGGAAGGACGCGAAGGGCAGGACGGCGACGGGAATCCAGCGCAGCGCCGGGGCCGGCGGCCACAGCTCGAGATACGGCGCCTCGCCATAGGCGACGACGAGGACCGCAAGCGTCAGCAGCGCCACCAGCGAGAACACGGCGGTGAAGCCCTGCTCGCCCAGGCGTGCAACCAGAGCCGCGCGCGTCCGCGGCGACGCCAGCACGAAATGGCTGCCGACGAATGCGACCGCGGCGGCGATCAGCCCCGTAAAGCCTTCGAGCATCGGCGCATTGTGCTGTGCAACAGGGACGTTGTCACGTCCGCCCTACGGCTTGTCGAGGAACCGGGCCGCGGCGTCGGGCGGCGGCGCCAGGCAGGCGTCGCGTCTTCCGAACCAGCGGTAGCGATTGCGCGCGACGACGTCGTACAGGCGGTCGCGCCATGTCCGCGGCAGAATGCGCAGGACGCGCAGCAGCGGCCATGGATAGGGCAGGCGGCCGGCGACGTAGAGCGCCGCGTCGGACTTGATATGGACCGCATCGCCATCGACGACCGCCACGGTGTCCAGCGACGGCGCAAGGCCATGCATGCGCTTGAGCGCGCCGCCCGTTTCGCCCTGTGCGAAGGCGAAATCGAATACGCGGTCGCGATCGTGCCGAAGCACGATCCGGACGCCAAGGCTGCAGATGTTGCAGACGCCGTCGAAGATCAGGACCGGCCGTGCGGGCGCGTTCATCGCGCCCACGCTAGTCTTCAGCGCCTGTCCAGTCCACGCCGGCGGCGGCAGGCGGTCAGGGTATTGCCGAGCAGGCAGGCAACCGTCATCGGCCCGACGCCGCCGGGCACCGGCGTGATCGCGCCGGCGACCTTGACCGCCTCGTCGAAGGCGACGTCGCCGACCAGCCTGCTTTTTCCGCCTTCGCCGGCGATACGGTTGATGCCGACATCGATGACGATGGCGCCCGGCTTGATCCAGTCGCCGCGCACCATCCGCGGCCGTCCGACCGCCGCGACAAGGATGTCGGCCCCGCGGCACACCGCCGGCAGGTCGCGCGTCTTCGAATGCGCGATCGTGACCGTGCAGTCGTCGCGCAGCAGCAGCTGCGCCATCGGCTTGCCGACGATGTTGGAGCGCCCGAGCACCACGGCGTTGAGTCCGGCGAGTTCCGGCACGCGGTCGCGGATCAGCATCTCGCAGCCCAGCGGCGTGCAGGGGACCAGGGCTTCGCGCCCGACCGACAGCCTGCCGGCATTGACGTAGTGAAAGCCGTCGACGTCCTTCTCGGGCGCGATCGCGTCGAGCACGGCAGCCGACTCAATCTGCGGCGGCAGCGGCAGCTGCACCAGGATGCCGTCGACCGCGTCGTCGGCGTTCAGCCGTGCGATCAGGTCGAGCAGCTCGCGCGTCGTGGCCGTTGCCGGCAGGGCATGCTTGATGCCGCGCATGCCGGCGACGGCGGTCTGGTTGGTCTTGTTGCGCACATAGACCTGGCTTGCCGGGTTTTCGCCAACCAGCACGACGGCCAGTCCGGGCGTTACGCCGTGAGCCGCCTTGAGGTCGGCGACCTCGGCCGCATAGCGCTGCGTCAGCCGCCCGGCGAAGGCCTTGCCGTCGATGATCTTCGCGTCTGGTGTGTCGTTCATGGCACCCCGATCCGCCCGGCGATGTGGGACATCAGGCTCTGCGGAGAGCCGGCGATATGAACGCGCTTCAGCCGGTGGGTGTCGCCGGACACGATCGTGAAGCCCGACTTCGGCAGCCGCCACGCCTTGGCCAGCAGGGCGATCAGGGCTGCATTGGCCTTGCCGCCCTCGGGCGGCTCGCTGACCCGCACCTTGAGAACCGTCCTCCGGCCTTCCGGGGCCGGCTCCTCGGCGATGCCGTCGATCCCGGCGCCGCGCGCCCTGGGCGTCAGCTTTACGGTCACGATGACGCCGTCCTTGACTGGGGCGATCGGCAGGGCCAAGTCCGGTCCCGTTCAGAGCACCGCGCGGGCAAGGTCGACCAGCAGAAAGTCACGCAGGAAGATCAGCAGCAGGATGAGCACGACCGGCGAGATGTCGACCCCGCCCAGGAGGGGCACGAAGCGCCGGATCGGGCGCAGCGCGGGCTCCGTCACCCGGTAGAGGAAGTCGCTGATCAGGTACACGAAGCGGTTGTGGGTATTGACCACGTTGAACGCGATCAGCCAGGACAGGATGGCGGAGGCGATCAGCACGTAGATATAGAGGCTGATGACCGTCGCGATCAGATTAAGCAGCGCAAACATTCATGCCCTCGCCTGGCCCTCCGGAACTCACGGTATGGCACTATGACGCGCGACCCTACACGAGCCCTCGGATTCCCTGCAAGGCTTTGTCCTGACGGGTATTCCCGCGCCGCCGGGACGTTGCGCCGCGGGGCGAACGCCTTGACACGGCAGGGTGCGCCAACCATTATCCGCGCCGCAAGCCGACCCGGCGGGGCCGTAGCTCAGATGGGAGAGCGCCTCGTTCGCAATGAGGAGGTCAGGGGTTCGATTCCCCTCGGCTCCACCATAAAATCAAAGACTTAGCGGTCGTTGATTTTGCCGCCGGAAGATTTGACAACAAATTGACAACGGATAGCGAGCCAGTGGACGCGAATCACGCCGCTGTGGAGCGGCCTCGCGCGCATTCAGGCGAGTGTGCTTCCGCGATTCATTCGTGCTTGAGACGATCAAGATCGGCGCGCAAGTGCACGCGACTGCGTGCAAAGCTATGGTCGCATTTTGCTGTCAAACGGAAGCGTGTCGGTCGCGTATCCCGTCCGCTCTAGCGAAGAATTCGACGCGACGGCTGCGGCTTCGGCCGTCTTCCACTTCGAAGCGGCTTAGGGGCCTTTGCGTTGGGCGAGAGCGGCCGGAATAGCGCGCCAAGCTCGATCCCCAGCACCCCGGCGAGGCGCTCCAGAACATCCACGCTGGAGTTCACGGTGCCGCGCTCGATCCGCGCCACGTGAGATGCGTCCACCTCTGCGTCGCCGGCCAAGCCTTCAATCGTCAGCCCGCGTCGGACGCGAAGCCGTCGCAGGTTCCAGCCGACCGTCTTCCGTGCTCCGCTCATGCACGGAAGCGAACAGCTTGGCATTTAGGAATACAGGGTGTAAAATCCCTGTGTTTAAAAATGGGGGATCGCCTTGGCACGCAAACGCGGCAGCCGTGGCCCTAGTAGCCATTCCGCACAACGACAAACGCAGTCCACCAACGCCGCCTCAGACGCCCCGCTTTGTGCGGGGCGTCGGCTTTTCGGCGACACGATTTCTACGTCACGAAGAAAAATGGAGGGCGCTATCAGGGAGGGCCAGTACCTGAACACCGAGGATGCAGCGAAATACATCGGGTACGCGCCCAAGACGCTTCAAAATTGGCGTTCCGCAAAACCACCTATCGGCCCGTCTTATCTGCTGCGACGTGGACGCGCGCTCTATGCAATCGACGAACTCGATAGATGGCGGGTGGCGAGCACAAAATTCGTGCCGACCAGTGACTTCGTGCGGGTCAATGACGGTTCACAGCAACCACACCCGCAGCGCCAACCGCTTGCCGCTTGCTCCGCGCTCGGGAAGCATCTCAAGAGCGTTGGGACAATGAGGAAGCGTGTGACCAAGACAAAGGCGTAACCCATATTCACTCACCGAGATCGATGAGTATGCGTTCCCATGCTTCGATGGCACGGCGCAGGATGGGCTCGGCGTATTCGCGTCTGTGATCGACGTAGACGAATTTGAGCATGGTGCCGTCGAGCAGCGGCTGAGCGTCATTCCCGCTAACGTTCTCGGCTTCGCCGGCGGTCATCGTGACCTTGCCAGTATTCGGCATAGCCGATGCGGCGCTCGCGATTGCTGCGAGTATCTGTGGGGGATATCGGTCGGACTTCACTGGATGGTCTTCAGAGGCGATCTCGCCACAAAGACGAATCGACTCGAAATCCCGTTGCCGTTGGAGCCACGACCAGTAGTCGGCCTCAGTCTTGATCCCGAGGCGTTCCGACAGTTGCTCTCGCCGCTCAACCCACAACCAATCGACCATAACCCATAATGAGATCGCACAATCCACGGCGTAGTTGACCTGCGTCTCAACGTGCCTCGCCTTGCCGTGGATGTTCCTGAAATCTTGCTTTGCCTTGTCGAGCAAACTTTGTGCATCGCCTACCGCATACCATGCAGCCACACTCGGATCGTGATCCTCTAGGTAGGCTTCCAGATCGCCATCGAGCCGCTGATACAGCCGACGCATCGCCCCATGTTCTTCAGACCAGTGGATGAACTTCGGCATGAGTCGGCTGCCATCGCGGCCTTTCGGCATCATGCCAGTGGGAACTTTCGACACCGGGTAGCGACCGGCCCAGAGGATCGTGTGGGTCAGGCGTTCAAGCAATTTCTGTTCGTCATCATCGAACTTCAGCGAGATCAGACCCACCAGTTTGAGCAGGTTGTGGTTTGCTATCGTTGAATCGAGTTCATCCTTGCCGATGCGTTCCGGCTGTTCCGCCATGATCAGGCCCTTGATCAGATTCTCCGTGGCGAATGCATAGAGCATGTGCGCTGGCGTGTAGTTTGGGTGCTCAGCGTTCGTCCAGTACACACCGCGTGGCTTCGGGCGCTTAGCTTGCTCGGTGAGGGCCTCCCACAACTTCGTCTCGACCGGCTCTTGGTCCTTAATGATGGTTTCTGCGGCGTCGCGGAGATCGCGGGCTGAGATCAGCCAGTACATCGGGTGCTGCCGTTTCGTGAACAGCCGCTGCAAGTAGTCGTCGAAGCCGTCCGCCTGCTGCTTGCCTTTGTCTTGCCTCATCACGTGCTCCCAGTGAGCGCTTATCGACGCAATCTTTCGGCCGCTTCGATCCGCATCAACCTTTAGCTCAGAAGGCGCTGGTGCGGCCCCGAGCGGGAGCTTCGCTGTGGGCTCGCTTTTACAATTCTGGGCAGGAGCTAGCCAGTCGAAGTACCGCGTCCTTGACGAAGCTGGGCGAATCGATCCAATATGTTGTATACGGCGGTAAGTTGCCCCGCAAAATAGGGGGCAACTGAGAGGCCGCACGAGGACAGCCGACCAAAGAAGGACCATGGAACATATGCTGAACAAGCTTGGCCTTGGGCCCGCAATGGAGCAGGCCATTGATCGCGAGATGAGGATGCAGCGCGAAATCGACCGGATGCGCGAATACGAGCGCATGGAGCGGCAAGTGCAAGAACAGCGGGAGATCGAGCGCGCTTATGCAGCGGCGCGCCAAGCGGCGCTGCTGGAGCAGTACGCGAGCAGTGTCGGCTCGCTCGGCGTTCCCAACAATCTCGCGCTCCTCTACGACCGGGCGGTTGGACTGGGCGGCGACGTTCCCGCGAGCGTCGCCATGATCGCCAAGCAGATGGCGGAACTCGATGCGGTGACAAAGCCGCAGCGGGACGCCATGGCGCTGATCGCACGGGAGAACGACCTGTACGGGGTCGGCTCGGCCATCACCGGCTTGCACACGCCCGCCACCGTCAGCGACGCCGTTGCCGCGTTCACCCGCGATCTGGAGCGGGACGCGTCGCTCTACGGTGTGGCGCTGGCCGGGATCGGCGATTCGGAATGGCGGTATCTGATGAGCGAACAGGAGCGTATCCAGTCCCTCATCGACGACTTTACTTCGCCCCACGAGCGGGAGTGGTCCGTACCCGACATGCCTAGCCTGCCCTCGATCCCGTCGCTTGCCGAGCAGGTCGAGGACGTGACGCG
The DNA here is from genome assembly GCA_041690495.1 of Alphaproteobacteria bacterium. Taxonomy (GTDB): domain Bacteria; phylum Pseudomonadota; class Alphaproteobacteria; order CACIAM-22H2; family CACIAM-22H2; genus DATAAP01. Next base: position 350,727 of record JAWLHE010000001.1, read on the forward strand.
GCGGATCGTGCGCGAGGAACTTGAGCGAATCACCACGGCACCGACCGACGAGGAGGAACCCTTGTATGGCGGCGATGGCGTCAAGAGGACGCCCGGCTTCCTCGCCGACGATCACGACGAGTAAGCGACGCCGCGATGAAGGGCACGTTCCCGTTCACCGATTACGATTTCTGGGCGTACATATCGTCCGGGTTCGTGTTCCTGTTCGCGCTCGATCATGTGCTGGAAACCGGTTGGATGATCCGCAACGACTGGACCGTCGTCGAGGGGTTGTTCGCGACGGCCTGCGCGTACGCGGTCGGCCATATGCTGGCCGGGTTCGCATCGGCGCTGCTTGAACGCCGTATAGTCGCGAAATGGCTCGGCAAGCCGTCCGCGACGTTGCTCGGCGCGGAGAAGGGGCCGCGTTGGTTCCGGCGACTCTATCCGTCGTTTTACGAGCCGCTTCCGGACAAGACGCGCAAGCTCGTGTTCGACAAGGCCCGGCAACACGGGATCGACATGCCCGGCGAGGCTATGTTCTGGGCAGCATTCGATGCATGCCGCGGCAACAAGACTGCGATGGACCGGATGTCCGGGTTCATAAACCAGTACGGCATGTGCCGAAACCTCGCGCTAACCGCGCTGATCTGCGCCGTCATGCTCGTAGTCACGGCGTGGAACTTCCACCGCCCCGATGACTACTGGTGGGCAGCAGCAGCGGTCGCGCTGGGGATCGGGATGTTTCTCCGGTATCTCAAGTTCTACCGGCACTACTCGGTCGAGGTCTACACCTGTTACGCCCACGCGAAGTGAGGTCAAAAATGCGTTTGCAGATTTTCGACGTTGAGCACGGCGCGTGTGCGCTGCTGACTTGCGACGATGGCAAACGGATCATGATCGACTGCGGGCATAACGCGACGACCGGATGGCGTCCCGGCACCTATCTCAATTCCGTCGGCGTCGCATACTTGGACAAGCTCGTCATCACCAACTACGACGAGGATCACGTCAGCGGTGCGCCCGATCTGTTCGACAAGGTGAGCGTTGGATGCATTGTGCGGAACACGTCAGTGTCACCCGCCGACATCACGCGTCTGAAGTCCGAAGACGGCATGGGCGCGGGGATCGAGCGGCTCGTCTGGGAGTTGGAACGAAACTTCCTGCCGCCCGGTACCGCGTTGGGGCAGCCCCCGGTATTTCAAGGCGTGACGGAGACCTATTTCCATCACTACCCATACGATTTCGACGACGAGAACAACCTGAGCCTCGTCCTCAAGCTCAATTGCATGGGGGCTAATCTGATTTTCCCCGGCGATCTGGAGACGGCGGGTTGGCTCAAGATGCTCAACGTGCCGGGGTTCATCCCGGCGCTACAGAATATGGACGTTTTCGTCGCCTCGCATCATGGCCGCGAGAGCGGCTGTTGCGAAGACATCTTCAAACATTTCAAGCCTCGGTTCGTGGTGATCTCCGATAAGAGCAAGGGGTACCAGACCCAAGAGACGACTGGTTGGTACTCGGATCGTGCGCTCGGCGGCATCTTTAACGGCGACAATGGTCGGAAGGTCGTGACGACCCGTTCCGATGGCGATCTCGTGATCGAGTTCGCCAATACCGGCTACTTGTTCAGGAAAGACCCGCAGTCGGTGCCGACGCGAAGCGCAGCCGATTTCCTGCTCGGTCTGACCGCGCTGGCGTCCCCGCAACTCGGGACTTTCGGATCGCCATTTGTCCCACCACCGCAACCGCCCGCGAGGCCGAACGCGCCGGGATTGGGACTGAGCGCGTTGTATGAACCGCCGCCATCGCCGCCGCCCGAGAGTTTAGCGAGCCTGCTGCTTGCGGATCCGAATAAGCCGAAGATGCCATTGAGCGCGTTAGCGGCGGCACTACGTAAGCCGTAGCGGCCTTGCCCGCAATTGATTTTCGGCGACTGTCATGCCCGATCTACGAAAACGCTTTGAAGCATTCATTCGTACGCTCGACGGTTTTGAGTCCGTTGACGCGTTGCTGAAGGACCGCGATCCGGACGGAAAGAAGCGAGCCGATTATCTGCTCTGGGACAGGACGATCATCGTCGAGCAGAAAGTTCTCGAAATCGATCCTCACGATAAGGCGCAAGATTTCGTCGATGACCTCATGGATCAAGGTCGAGTCGTTGTATATGGAAGGGTGCCTATAGAGCATGTATTCTCGAAGTTGCCCGACCGGGAGACTCTGAGGCGACAGCTACACTACAAGCTGACCAACAGGATCGACGCGATCTTCTCTGGCGCGGATAAGCAGACGAGAGACACTCGGGAGATTTTCTCCATCCCCGATGCCGGAGGTGTTCTCGTCATTCTGAATGAGAACGCCGTAACGCTGAGCCCGGAAACTATCGGCCACAAGATCGCGCAGATGTTCGGAAAGACGAATGCGGACGGGTCCGTTCGCTACCCGCATAACACGGTCGCGATATGGATTTCGGAGATTCACGAGATGGCGGTCAACCATCCGACCACGTTTTATCCGATCATCAGCATGCTAGGCCCGAATTGGCGTGACAATCTGCGGGTGGAGTATTTTGCCAACGATCTTGCTCGGTGTTGGGCTGCGTTCAACGGAGTGCCTTTTGTTCAGGCAAGCGAGTTGCCGCAAGAGGGATTTCGTCCCACTAAAGCGTGATGCGCAGCGGTAAGCTCGACTTCCCAATGAACTCGCAGTTCAAGGACAAGTTCGTTGCTTTCGTCGATGTCCTTGGCTTCAAGGGCATGGTGAGGGCCGCAGAAGCCGGTACTGGAACGAGCTTGCCCGCGCTGCTGGACGCCTTGAAGGAGCTAGGTACCAGCAAGAGCCGGGATCAATACGTCGAGTACGGACCGATTACTTGCCCATGTGCGGCTTGCATCCAAAAGGACCTCGATTTCAGAGTCACGCAGATATCGGATTGCGTGGTGGTGTCCAGCGAGGTTTCCCCGGCTGGTGTGATCAACTTGGTCAGTCACTGTTGGGGCGCGGTAATCAAGCTGCTTCCAAAGGGGATCATGTGTCGCGGCTACATCACACGAGGTTTGATCTACCACACGGACGATCAGGTTATCGGAACCGGATATCAGAGCGCGTTCGAGAAGGAGCGTGGTGTCTCCGCGTTCAAGCGTGAGGCTGATGAACGGGGCACGCCCTATGTAGAGATTGATCCCATCATATGCGATTACGTTAGGGAACACGGCGACCAGTGCGTGAAGGAGATGTTCTCGCGCATGGTCAAATCGGACGGCAATGTGACGGCGCTGTTCCCGTTCCAGCGGCTGGCGCACTCATTCATGATCGGCGGGTTCGGGGTCAAGTTCGATCCCGAACAGGAAAAGCGGTCGGTGCAGAATCTCCGGAAGTCGATCAACCGCTTCAAGGAGCGCGTTCTTGCGTTGGTCGATCATTCCAATCCATCAGCGGTCAGCAAGGCCAAGCACTATGTCGCGGCGCTCGACGCTCAACTTGTCGAGTGCGACCGGACCGATGAGATGATTGATCAACTAGGGACGCCTTATCCGTCACCCTAACCGAACAGACTTAATAGACCACTATGGGTCATGGCAAAACGTAGCAAGCGACGCGGCGAAATCGGGTCGATCAAGATGTCGGCGGGACCGGCAGGCCCATCAGTTGAGTGGGAGAAGATTCCGCTGCCAGAAGGGAAGGCCGACCTAGAGCAATTCTACGCCGAGCAGTTCGTCGCTGCGTTCAATCGTGCCCCGCTCTTGCCGGGCCTACTGATCACCGAGGTGCGGCAGAACGCGGAGAATTCGCTCGACTTCACCTTACTCACTTCACTCGGTCAGAAGTGGCTGGAATTGATGGAGGTCGCGCCATTCGAGTTTTTCGGCGTGCCCCCTGACCAAGCACCAAACACTCACAAACCGTACGATCTGGCGCAATGGCTCCATGGGAAGATCATGGAGAAGTCTCGGAAGTACCGATCAACGCGGCCGGGCAATTTGTTTCTACTTCTTTATCTAACTGACTGGCGATTCCTGCCGAGCGAAACGGCAATCTCGCTTCTTCAATTCTGGTGCAACCGCAAGGCCCATTCCTTCGAGGCGATTTTTGTGTACATGCCCATGACGGCAACAGAGGGGCATATTTCGCTGATTGCGCCTACGCCGAGCAGTTTCTGGAAAGGCTTCAAGCCGGACATGTATCGCGACAATAAGACCATCAACTTGGACCCGGCAAAGTGGCAAGCCGTAACTGGTCACACGGGACCCACCGATCCAAATTGATCACGTGATTGCGCGGCCTGCATCTAGGCCTTTGCGCTGGTGCTCCGATTGCCGCAGCTTATGGTAGTCTGACGGCGCTCGACTTGGGGCAACAGCAATATGGGGCGAGCAGGGCGGATAGCGATGGTGGTCTTGGCCGGGTTTGTCGGCTACGTCTTGCTCGTTCACGAGTCCGACGCGGATCGGCGCGAGAACGAATGCAAGCGGCACGGCGTTGATGCCACCGCGCTCGCTGAGTGCCGGCAGAGCGATGCCGCGAAGGCGCGTGTCATTGAGGCGGAGTGGACGAAGGCACTCGCGTTCCTAGCCGGTCGGTACAACGCCGCCCTTGCCACTTTCGCACAAGCCCCGAAATCCAGCGTGGACGAGGCCGGCTACACGCCGACTAGCGTGAGTGATCTCAGCAAGGAAGCCGGGTTGAGCTTGGTCGGCGCGTACGTGAAGGCCGATGCGGTTCATCCCGCCCTCGGACGCAAGTACAAGCTCCGAGGGATCGTCCACGCCTATGCGCCCGACAAGGAGTCGTCCAGAACGGAAATGTCGTTCAGTGTGAGCGAGGTCGGCAATCGGCTGGCGGGTGTGCCGCTCGACATCGAAAACCTGAACCGATTCGAGCGCGGCTTCATCAAGGAGAACTGCGATTCTACCGTGCCCGGCTGCACTGCGACGTTGTTCGCCACGGTCGGCGTCCTGTCCACGCTCGGCCCCCTCAAGCAGATCGGGCTCATCGCCGACCGGGTTGATTTCGAGCCGGCCGTGAAGTAGCCGCAACAGAGGCGTGAAACCGCATGATTACAGATGAAGAGCTAGATTCGCTACCCGATGACCCTGACGAAGCTTTCGTCATGTATGAGGGCATTCTCCGCGATTACGTTCGGACTGCGAACGCAAATCAGGAAAATCCCGATTGGGACATGGAGCGGCAGTACGTCGCCCAAATACTCGCGTTCGTAGACACCAGAGGGATTCCGCTGGAGCTTCCTACGAATCCCCCAGACGATCCGCACACCTTCTCCCGTTGGTATCAAAACTTCCTGCGTGCGGTGGACTACTACAGAGCCGTTGCACGGCTGGAGATTTCGCGCCGGAAGAAGGTGAACGTCACGGTTCTCACGCTGTCGCCTGACTTCAAGACCAAGATCGGAGCCCACCTCACCGCGATCCGCAAGATCGTGTTCGAGGCGAACATGGCGGAGAGCAAGCGGGACGCCATCTTCCGTCGTATCAGCAACCTTCAGGAAGAAGTTGACCGCGACCGAACGCGTACCGAGGCCGGCTTGGCGCTGTGGCTGGACATTACCAGCGCAATCGGTAAGGGCGCGGAGAACCTTGATCCCGCCATTGAGCGAGTTAAGAAAATCTTCGACGTGTTCGCCAAGGCCAAGGACGAAGCGGAGCAGAAGGCGCTCACGTCACCGCCAGAGCGGAAGCGTATTGCGCCACCCACCACCGCACCCGAGCAGCAGCCGGGACGCGGGCCGCTCGACGACGACATCCCATTTTGAGACCGTGGCTGAGATATCCCCCACGCACTCTACTGAGTAGTGGACGCTTCTCTCGGCCATCCCGCCCCTAGACAGTGGCACGTACGGGAACCCAGTTTTGGCAACAATTTGACAACAAAATCAGCCCATTTGCGATGTGCCCTGATATGCCCCGAGATGCCCTAATGTGCCCGAAGGTGCCCGGAACGGGCCGGATTTTGGGGCACCTTCGGGCATGTTCGGGCATGTTCGGGCAGCTTTGCGCCCGTGTTTCGCAATGAGGAGGTCAGGGGTTCGATTCCCCTCGGCTCCACCAAGCCGCCGGATTCGGCCCCGGACCGCGCGATGCCAAGGCCCGCCGGCCGGGCTCGTTGCCGGAGCTTCCCCGCTCAACCGGTCTCCCGCTTGCCTGCGATCCGCGCGAATCCGGTGCGTCCGAGGCCGGCCAGTGCCTTTGTTGCCTTGACGATCATTCCCGACAGATCGGCAATGAACGGTCGCGGGTCGCGCCACGTGAACACGTAGTAGCGCATGCGCGGCGCCAGGAATCCGCTGAGATAGCGCCAGAGCTCGGCGGCAGGGCTTACCTCGAGATTGCGGTCCTGGATGGCGCGACGGTTCAGGCACACGGTCAGAACGCGCTTGGTCTCGGGAACCATGTAGCGACAGGTCACGCCGGCGCGATACGGTCCCGGCTTTGCCTCGGCCGTGTTGCCGAGCACGGCGTAGGTCAGCCAGGCGAAGTATGCGCCGGCATGATAGGCCAGCGGCAGGCTGCCCCAGAAGCGCCCGTTGATTTCCATCAGCGCCGCCTTACCCGTCGCAGGATCGTGCCGGTACTCGACCATCGCGGCGCCTTCCCAGCCGATCCGCCGCAAGAGCTCTTCGGATTTCGACAGAAGATCAGGGTGCTCGTCCATGGAGACGCTTTGACAGACCGTGGAGAACCCGCCTTCGGGCGGCCATTCCGCCAACCGCCTGTGCTGAAAACGCAGCAGTGCCCTCCCGTTGTGCATGAAGAACATCTGGCCGAGACCGCTGCCGGGACAGAACGACTGCACAAGCGGATACCGGAGGACGGGCTCGTATCGCGCGAGCGTTCGCGTGAGCTCGTCGCGCGTATAGCAGTACTCGGACTTGAGGAACCGCAGGCGTGCCGCCGCCAGGGCGCCCGACACCGAATGGGGATCGCGCCACTTGAGCACGCAGGGAAAGGTCAGATTCGGCGGCGGCGATTTCGCGTCGTCGGGCGATGCAGGCTCCCATGTTGCGGGGACGGGAATGCCGATCGACTCCGCGATGCGGCACGTCGCGGCCTTGTCCTGCACGAGCCGGAGCTTGTCGAGCCCGGGGACAAGTACGTTCAGCCCCGGCAGCTCGCCGCGATCGGCAGCATTGCGGACGAAGAGAGCGTCGGTTTCGGAAATCGTCAGGAGGATGCTGGCCCCGGAATCCTGCCTGATCGAGTTGATGAGGGCTGCAGTTTCAGCGAGGCTTCTCGGACGTATGTATCCCTTGTGCAGCCGGCGGGAATAGAGGCCCACGGCGTCCCGGCTCCAGGCCAGTCCATGAACCTCGACGCCGTGTTCGCCGAGCTCGCGAACGACCGTCAGGCCGATCGGCGTATCGATTCCGAGGACGATGGCCGGCGGCAGCGACCTGCTAGACGTCACCGCCGCGCGCTCCCATCCGTCTCGCCAGGCCCTCGACCGCCGAATCGATCACCGCAAAACAAGTATCGAAATAGGCCGCATCGAGCGAGAACGGGTCGTGGATGTGGGCTCGACGCGGCGTGCTCCACAGGCCAAGCAGGCCGATCTGGCATGGCAATCCTCCGAACCGCCGTCGCATCTCGCGCACATGCCGCACCTCCATTCCGAGCAGGAGATCCCCGTCGCGGAATTCGAACGACGCGGTGTCGCATGACGCGTGACCGCTGAGATCCACGCCGCGTTTTCGCGCGGTCATCGCCGCCCATTGGTTCGCCGGCTGTCCGCAGTGCGTGCTGAGGCCGAGCGATGCAGCCGGCAGTCCCGACATCCTGGCGCGCCGCTCGCCATAGGGGCTGCGGCAGATGTTGCCCGCGCAAACGAAAACAAGCCGGTCGACCCGCTTCCAGTCGATCGCGTGAAACTCGGCGAGCCGTCCTGCCCGATGCTCGGCCTCGGCGAGCAGCAGGCGGACCAGCCCGCGCGCCGTGCCGAAGCGCGCGCGGATGCCAAGGAGGTCGCGGTTGGGGGCCGTGGCGGTTTGCGCCATACGATCGCTGCTCATGGTTGCGAAGGCGGTGCGTCAGAAGGCTCGGATCGCATCGTTCATCTTGTTCTCGATGGCGCGCCTGAACACGGCGCCCAACGGAGCCTTCAGTCGCGGCGCCGGCACTGCGCTCTCTTCGAGCCAGGCCGGACCGGAATCGCGGAAGCGGACGGCGCTGAAGTCGCGCGGATGCTCCGCGATGAAACGGCAGAGGCGCTCGATCCGGGACTTGTTGATGCGGTTCGGGGCGGCGTCGCCGATATCTTCGTCGTGGCCCTTAATGAACTCGAATGGATGCGTAAGGATCACGACGGGCGATATGCCGGCGGCGCGTGCCTGCCAGAGCAGGCCCTTCATCTCCGCGAAGCTGCATGCGGTAATCGTCAGCAGGCGCTGCAGGCGACGCGGGCCGAGCGAGAGCTGGGTGTAGCTCAGTACGGGAACTTCGAGGATCTTTCCGATCCAGTGCCGGCCGCCGTCGAGGCGAAGGGTCTCGGCTTCTGGTCGGAAGTAGGCGGCGCCTATGCTGGACGACAGCGGTACGCCGACCCGTTCCATCGCCGCGTACACGTTCATGTCGATCCGCAGCGAACCGGTGCGCAGCGCGACCGGCGCCGGCGCGCCCCAGCGTCTGAACGCCGAAAGACCGGCTTCGATGACCTCGGCGGCCTCGTCGATCGTCCGCCCGTCGCAGCGGTCCGTGGGCGGATTCCTCTGCAACTGTGCGGCCCAGTCGGACTGCTGGAAATAGAGCCACACCGGATGAAGGTGCAGCTGGACATCCTGCTTCGCCCGCATTATGCGCTCGACGATGCGTCCCATCGGCGCATCGCCAAAGTAGGCCGGATTCAGCGCCTCGACGAAAAACGTCGCGCCGATCGAGTACCGTTCGAACAGGTCGAGCAGAAACCCGAGTCCCTGCTCCTTCCCGTTGGCCGCGCACGTCACATATTCCTCGCCGACCGGGCGGCAATTGACCGGATCCGCGAACGCGCCGCCTATGGAGAATTCGGTATCGATGGTGATGCAGATTTCGGTTTGCATGCCGTGGGGAGACACACCGCTTGCGCATTCGCGACGCTCCGTCGCGCCAGCAAATCTATACTACAATCCATCGCAGACGACGAGAGATCGGCGCACATTTCCGGTTGTCCGGCGGAAACTTCCGGCCGGAAAGCCTCGGAACAGCGCGAAAAATTAACTATTGCGCAGACTCGCCAAGACGCGCCGCCTTATCCCTGTCGTACCGGGATGCTGCCCGGGAGCGCCGCGCTATGCGCGAACGAGCGCCTGCAGCATGGGACGATAATCGGCGAGCGTGCGCGTCGCGGCGCCCGGGACTTTCGCCAGGTCGTCCCAGCGGCGCAGCCGGATCGCGTCCGCCGCGAATGGCTGCGCCCGGAACGCGGCGCTTTCGTCCGGCGTGAATGGACCGCCCTGCAGTTCCAGGCTGCGGACCGACGCGGGCGACAGCGTCTCGAAGTAGCCGGCCTCGTTGGCGCAGAGCCAGCGCTTGGCATCGACATGCAGGCGGATCGGTTCGACGACATCGGCGCCGAACACGCGCGACAGATGGCCGGACGCGACCTGCTCGTGCCGGTCGTCGCGCTCCTGTCCGCCGCCGGTCCTGTCATGCGTGTAGAGGAGATGGCCGAGGTCATGGAGCAGTGCCGCCGCGATGAGAGCGTGCGCCGCGCGCTCGCCTTCAGCCAATGCGGCGCATTGCAGCGCATGTTCGAGCTGCGAGACGGGCTCGCGCCCATATTGCGCCGCCCCCTTCCTGGCGAGCATATCCATGATCCGGTCAACAGGGTTCATTGCCGATTCCCCCCAAGAGACGCAACGATGCGATGTCCGCGGCGCTCTCCGCGCCAGGCTCATTGTCGTGATGTTATCCGAATGCGAGCCGCCGGGCACCCGATTCGGCCGCTGGCGGTCCCGGCCGGAGCGATCGCGCAGCGTTCGGATGCGGTTTTCTCAGTTCAACCGCACCGGAGGGGTGGGCCGATCGGCCACGCTTCCTGGAACCGCCCGGGCGCACGGCTGGTTGAATCCGCTCGTGGCTTTCGGCGAAGGGACGCCGGGGCACGGAGGCATATCCATGAAAGTCAGCGAAGTGATGGCCCGTGACTGCGAGACGGTTGCCGCCGAGGCGACCATCGAAGGCGCCGCCCAGATCATGGCCGAGCTCGACGTCGCGGTGCTGCCGGTCCACGAGCGCGACGAGCTGGTCGGTATCCTGACCGAGCGCGACATCACCGTCCGGGTGGTTGCCGCCGGGCTGGTGCCGGCCGAAACGAAGGTCGCCGAGGTCATGTCGAGCGAGGTGTTCACGTGCGGCCCCGACGACGACATCGCCCAGGTCGAGAACGAACTGCAGTTGCGCAAGATCCAGCAGCTCCCCGTCGTAACCGGGGATGGCAAGCTCGTCGGGCTGGTCACGCGCTCGGCCATAAGGCGGGCTGGCCGGCAACCCGCCGAAACGCCGGTCCCGCCGCGCACCCCCGCGGAGTCCGAATCGCGATAGCTCTCTGCAAGAGGTGAATGGTCACGCCTGCCGGGAACTTGTCGGAACCGCCGGCGGTTTGACTCGGTCGTGCTTAGGCATCGCGGTGCCGCTCCGCTGTTACTCCGGGGTGCGTCCTTCGGGCGCCAGACTATGACGACCGCGACCACACCTGACTCCGCCCGGGCGGGCACGGTTCGCAGCCCATGACACTGCAGCAATCGCTGGCTTTCGCCATTCTGGGCGTCACCATCGCGCTCTTCATATGGGACAGGATCCGCTACGACGTGGTCGCGGCGCTGGCGCTGTTGGCATCCGTCGCGGTCGGCATCGTACCGGCCGACAAGGCGTTCGACGGCTTCAGCGACCAGATCGTCATCATCGTCGCCTCGGCGCTGGTTGTCAGCGCCGCGGTCGGCCGCTCGGGCGTGATCGAATGGGCGATAGCACCGCTCGCGCCATACATGAGGACCACCGGCACGCAGATCGCCATCCTCGTTTCCACGGTCGGGGTGCTGTCGGCTTTCATGAAGAACATCGGGGCGCTCGCCATCTTCATTCCGATCGCGGTGCAGATCGCGCGTCGCACCGAGCGACCCGCCTCGCGCGTGCTGATGCCGCTGTCCTTCGGCTCGCTGCTCGGCGGCCTGATGACCCTGATCGGCACTTCGCCCAACGTCATCGTGTCGCGCGTCCGGTCGGAGATCGTCGGCGAGCCGTTCGCCATGTTCGACTTTTTCCCGGTGGGCGCCTGCCTCGCCCTGATCGGCGTCACCTTCCTCGTCTTCGGCTGGCGGCTGCTGCCGCGCACGGGGCGCAGCCGCACGCCGCCCGAGGAGCTGTTCAAGATCGAAGGCTATATCAGCGAGGCCCGCATTCCCGAAGGTTCGGCCCTGGCCGGCAAGACCGTCGAGGAGCTCGAGACGCTCGGCAACGGCGAGGTCACGGTCGTCGCCATCATCCGCGAGAAGTTCCGCCGCTATGTGCCGAGCGGCAACTGGACGCTGTACGAGGACGACATCCTGGTTCTCGAAAGCGATCCGCACGCGCTGCAGAAGGTGATCGAGCGGACCGGGCTGGAGCTGGTGGGTGAAAAGGAGACCGCGGCCGAGCCCGAAACCGGCCATGACCTGCTTAGCGTCGAGGCGGTCGTGACCTCGACCTCGCCGATGGTCGGCCGCTCGCTCGCCGAGCTGCGCCTGCGTCAGCGCCACCGGATCAACGTGCTGGCGCTCAGCCGGCGCAGCGGCCGCATGCGCACCCGGTTGCGCCGCGTGCGCTTCCAGCCGGGCGACGTCATCGTCCTGCAGGGCGCCGAGGATGCGCTGCCGGAAACCTTCGCCGAGCTCGGCCTCCTGCCGCTCGCCGAGCGCAACGTGCAGCTCGGCGGACACCGTCGCGCCTTCGTGCCGGTAACCGTTCTGGCGGTGGCCATGGCCGCGATCGCGCTGCACATCGTGCCGGTGACGGTCGGCTTCTTCGCGGCCGCGGTCCTGCTGGTGCTGTTCCGCTCGATCAGTCTGCGGGACGTCTACACCACCATCGATTGGCCGATCATCGTCCTGCTCGGCTGCCTGATTCCGATCAGCGACGCGATTCGCACCACCGGCGGCGCCGAGCTGATCGCCGGCTGGCTTTCGGTCGCCGGCGGACTGCTGCCGCCAGCGGGCGCCATTGCCATGATCATGATCGCCGCCATGGCAGTCACGCCGTTTCTCAACAATGCCGCCACCGTTCTGGTAATGGGGCCCGTCGCCGCCAGCCTCGCCGGCCAGCTCGGGCTCGGCGTCGATGCATTTCTGATGGCGGTGGCGATCGGAGCGGCGTGCGACTTCCTCACGCCGATCGGGCACCAGTGCAACACTTTGGTCATGGGGCCGGGCGGCTACAGCTTCGGCGACTACTGGCGGCTCGGCCTGCCGCTCTCCTGCATCGTGGTGATCGCCGGTGTGCCGCTGATCCTCACGTTCTGGCCGCTGTGAGCGGTCAGTTCTTCGTGCGCAGCCGCTCGAGCTGGTGGCGCACCTCGTCGCGCTCGCGCGAGTCCGGTGGCAGGCGTGTCAGCAGCTTCTCCCAATGCGCGCGGGCCGCCGCCGGATTGCCGGCACGTTGCTCGGCAAGGCCGACGAACCACAGCGCGTCGGCATGGTTCGGGTCGAGCGCCAGGATGCGGCGCATGATCGCGACGAACTCGGCCGGAAGCGCGTTGCCGTCGGCGCCCTCGAGCAGCGTGCTGGCCTGGTCGGCCAGGATATCGATGCGCTCGGGCGCAAGAGCTGCGGCCCTGGCGAACGCCTGCGCGGATTTCTCGCGCTCGCCCAGCACGCGCCATGCGCGGCCGAGCCGGCGCCAGCCCTCGACGTCGTCGGGCTGCGCCTCGAGCCGCGCCGCGAGTCCCTCGACCATGCCGCGGATCGCCTGCCGGCGCTCCTCGGGCGACATGCGTTGCATCGCCTCCATGTCGGCGGCGGACGGCCCGCGCGGCGCCTTCCGCGCCGCCTCGGCCGCGGCTTGCAGATCTGGCGAGGGCTTGATCGTCGCGGGATCGATGCGCGACTCCTCCGCCGTCCGGCGGATGCGCTCGCGCACCGTAGGCAAGTACGGCGCGTCGGGCGGCGCCACGGCGAGCAGGTCGGTCCAGCTCTGCACCGCCGCACGACCGTCGCCGGCCTGCGCCTGGGCGAGGCCGACATAGAACCTGGCGCGCGCATCGAGCGGGTCGGCGGCCAGCACGCGCTCGAAGGCGGCGCGCGCATCGGGCGTCACAACGCCATCGGCGGCCTGAACGAGCGCTTCGCCGAACGCGCCGGCATGCTCGACCGCGTCGCCGGACAGCCGCATCACCTGGCGCCACGCCGTTATCGATTCATCGTGGCGTCCCAGCTCGCCCAGCGAGCGCGCCAGCAGCAGCCAGCCCCGGAGATCTTCGGTGTTCTTCTGCAGGCGCTCGGCCAGGCCGGCGACCTGTCGCGCCAGCTCGCTACGCGCAGCCTGCGCGCTGGCGCCCTCGCTGACATGTCGCGCCGAGAGCGGGAGGCCCGGGATCTGCGGCGAGCCAAAGCCGAGATAGAGCGCCAACGCCAGGGCCGGCGCCGCCGCGGCGATCGCGATCGCCAGCGGGCGCGCGACGGGGGGCGAAGACGGGGCGGTTACGGTCTCGTCCTGGGATGCCGCGAGGATGCGGCGACCGATCTCCGCGCGCGCCGCCTTGGCCTCGCCCTCGCCGATCACGCCGCGGGCGAGATCGCGCTCGAGTTCCGCGAGCTGGTCGCGATAGACCTCGAGATCGTAGTCAGCGCGCCGATCATGCGTCGCGCGCGTGCGCAGCAGCGGCAGCAGCAGCGCTGCTCCCGCGACGAGCGCCATGACGATGACGAAGAGCCAGGTCACGGCGCGTCGCGCTCGCGGTCGAGCAGCTTCGCCAGGCGCTGCTCCTCCTCGGCTGCGAGCGGGGCCGTGTCGGATGCGGCGCGGCGCCGGCGGAAATGAAGTGCGATCGCGGCGGCGGCGAGGATGAAGGCAATCGCCGGGCCGAACCACAACAGCAATGTGTCGTTGCGCACCGGCGGCCGCAGCAGCACGTAGTCGCCGTAGCGCTGCGTCATGTACTCGATCACCTGCGTGTCGCTGTCGCCCGCTTTAAGACGCTCGCGCACCAGCCGGCGCAGATCGGCCGCGAGCGGCGCGTTCGAATCGTCGATGGACTGGTTCTGGCACACCTGGCAGCGCAGCTCGCGCGAGATCTCGCGGGCGCGCGCCTCCAGCGCCGGATCGTCAAGCCTCTCGCCCGGCAGGACCGCGAGCGCGGGCGCGGCAAGCAGAAGCGATGACAGCAGAAGGAGGACGCGAATCATCGCTCGAGCCGTGCGATCAGCGGCAGAATCGTGTCCTGCAGCACCTGCGGCGTGATCGGGCCGACCTGCTTGTAGCGGATGCGGCCCTCGCGATCGACGACGAACGTTTCCGGCACGCCGTAGACTCCCCATTCGATGCCGACGCGGCCCGGCTCGTCGTGGCCGATCGCCGCATAGGGGTTGCCGAGCGCCTCGAGCCAGCCGCGCGCGTCGTCGGCCCTGTCCTTGTAGTTGATGCCGTAGATCGGAACGCGTTTGTCCTCGGCCAGCCGCATGAAGATCGGATGCTCGGCCTTGCACGGCACGCACCACGACGCGAAGACATTGACCAGCGCGACCCTGCCCCTGATCGCTTCGTCGGTGAGTCCGGGTACCCCCGATCCGTCGAGGGCGGGCAGCGCGAAATCGGGAATCGGCTGGTCGATCAACGCCGACGGCACCTTGCTCGGATCGCGTGTGAGGCCGACCGCGAACCATGCGGCGACGGCGGCGAAGGCGAGCAGCGGCAGAATGAAGATCAGGCGACGCATCTTGATCCGGCGCGGTCCGTCAGTCGCCTGCGGCGGGCTGTGCCGCCGCCGCCATGCGGGCGCGGGCCGGCGCGCCGACCCGATGACGGCGGTCGGACAGCGAAACCATTCCGCCGAGCACGATCACCACGGCGCCGATCCAGATCCACGGCACCAGCGGGTTGAAATAGGCGCGCACCGCCCACGCGGTCTCCGGATTCGTCTCGGAAAGGAACGTCGGCGCTCCGCCCGGCGTGCCGGCATTCTCGGGATCGCCGATCGCCACATAGAGATCGGCGAGAAAATTGGTGTGGATGCCGGCCTCGGTGGTGGTCATGCCCTGCACCGGAAAGAAGCGCTTCTCCGAATGCATGGTCGTCACGGCGCGGCCGCCGCGCGTGACGTCGAAGACACCGCGTACTGCGACATAGTTGGGTCCGTCGATCCGCTCGGTCCCTTTGAAGGTCAGCATGTATCCGGCAAGCTCGACCCGATCGCCTGCGCGCATGAGCTGGATGCGCTCCTGCTGCCACGCCGACATCGCGGTGATGCCTGCGACCATGATGCCGAGGCCGAAATGCGCGATGGTCATGCCCCACGCCGCGCGCGGCAGATTGACGGCGCGCTGCAACGCATTGCCGAACGGCACGCGGAACAGCCGCACGCGTTCCGCCAGTTCGACCAGCGCGCCCGCGCACAGCCACGCGGCGAGGCCGAGACCGAGCAGCGCCCCGGCGGGGCCGCCTTGCAGCCACAGCGCGCCGAGCGCGACCACCGCAGCCGCGGCAGCGGCGGTCCACAGCCGCGACAGCGCGCCGGCGAGATCGCCGCGCTTCCACGCGAGCAGCGGGCCGACCGGCACGAGCACCAGCAGCGGCACCATAAGCGGCACGAAGGTCGCGTTGAAGAACGGCGGACCGACCGAAACCTTGGCCCCGCCGGTCGCATCGAGGAACAGCGGATAGAGCGTGCCGAGGAACACGGTGAGGGTCGCCGTCGACAGCAGCAGATTGTTGACGACCAGGCCGCCCTCGCGGCTGATCGGCGCGAACAGGCCGCCGGACTTCAACGCGGGCGCGCGAAGCGCGTAGAGCGCCAGCGAGCCGCCGATCGCGATCACCAGGATCAGCAGGATGAACACGCCGCGGGCCGGGTCGACGGCGAAGGCGTGCACCGAGGTCAGCACGCCGGAGCGCACCAGGAACGTGCCGATCAGCGACAGCGAGAAGGCAAGGATCGCAAGCAGGATCGTCCAGCTCTTCAGCGCGTCGCGCTTCTCGACCACGATGGCGGAATGCAGCAGCGCCGTGCCGACCAGCCACGGCATGAACGAGGCGTTCTCGACCGGGTCCCAGAACCACCAGCCGCCCCAGCCGAGCTCGTAATAGGCCCACCAGCTTCCCAGCGCGATGCCGAGCGTGAGGGCCGCCCATGCCGCAAGCGTCCATGGCCGTACCCAGCGCGCCCATGCCGCATCGACGCGGCCCTCCAGCAGGGCCGCGATCGCGAACGAGAACACCGTCGAGAATCCGACATAGCCGACATAGAGCAGCGGCGGATGAAAGGCGAGGCCCGGATCCTGCAGCAGGGGATTGAGACCATTGCCGTCGGGAGGCGGCGGGAAGACGCGCTCGAACGGATTCGACGTGAAGACGATGAAGGCGAGAAACGCGACGCCGATCATCGCCTGCACCGCAAGCACGCGCGCGCGCAGGCCGGGCGGAAGGTTGCCGCCGAATGCCGCGATCGCGGCGCCGAACAGCGCGAGGGTGAGGACCCACAGCACCATCGAGCCCTCGTGGTTTCCCCACACGCCGGTGATCTTGTAGAGCAGCGGCTTGGCCGAGTGCGAGTTCTGTACGACCGCCGCGACGGTGAAGTCGGACACCACGAACGCCCAGGTCAGGCAGGCGAAAGCCAGGACGACGAACCCGAACTGCGCGAACGAAGCCGACCGCGCAAAGTCCATCATCCGCGCATCGCCGCGCGCAGCGCCGGCGAGCGGCACGACCGCTTGCGCGAGCGCCACTGCAAGCGCCAGCAGCAGCGCGAAATGGCCGATTTCGGCGATCACTTGCCCTGTCCCACCGTCTCCTGCCAGCGGCCGGTGCGCTTCAGCGATTCGGCGACTTCCGGCGGCATGTAATTTTCGTCATGCTTCGCCAGCACCTCGCGGGCGTGGAATACGCCGTCGGCGGTGAACTGGCCCTGCGCGACCACACCCTGACCTTCGCGGAACAGGTCGGGCAGCGCCCCTGCATAGACGACCGGCACCGTGTGCTGCAGGTCGGTGACGCGGAATCGCACCTCGGTGCTCCCCGCCGCGCGCTCGACCGAACCGGTTTCGACGAGGCCGCCAAGACGCAGGTTGCGGCCGCGCGGCACCTGCTTCTCGGCGATATCGGTCGGGCTGTAGAAGAACACGATGTTGTCCTGGAACGCCGCCAGCGTGAGCGCCGTGGCGCTGCCGAGCCCGAGCATGAACAGCAGCAGGATGTAGAGACGCCGTCGCTTGCGCGTCATCGCGTGACGCCCCTGCGGCGCCGGGGCGCGGCGCTGCTTTCGGCTTCGGCGAGTTCCGCCTCGCGCCGGCGCAGGCTGCGCAGGCTGGCGATCAGCAGGCCGATGAGCAGCACGGCGGCGGCGGCGTAGGCCGACCAGATGAACGAAGCATTGCCGCTCATGCGTTCCTCCCGGCCAGCGCCGTCGTATCGACGCCCTGAGCGAGCCGCAACGTGCGCAGCTTGCGCGCGGCGATCTCGGCCCGCAGTCGCAGAATGAGGACCGTCACGAAATAGGCGAGGAAGGCGAACGCCATCAGAAGCAGCGGCACCAGCATCGCCGGATGGACCGCCGGCGCGTCCAGCCGGGTGACCGAAGCCGGCTGGTGCAGCGTGTTCCACCAGTCGACCGAGAACTTGATGATGGGCACGTTGACGGCACCGACCAGCGCCAGGATCGCGCCGGCGCGAGCGCCGCGCGTCGCGTCGTCGAACGCATTGGTCAGGGCGATATGGCCGAGATAGAGGAACAGCAGGATGAGCACGGAGGTCAGCCGCGCATCCCACGCCCACCATGTGCCCCACATCGGCTGTCCCCATAGCGAGCCGGTAATCAGGCACACGGCGGTAAAGGTCGCGCCGATCGGCGCCATCGCCCTGGCAGCGAGATCGGCGAGCGGGTGTTTCCACACCAGCCCCACGGCACTGGCCACGGCCAAGTTCATGTAGATGAACATCGACATCCATGCCGAGGGCACGTGGACATACATTATCCGCACCGTCTCGCCCTGCTGGTAGTCGGGCGGCGAGGAGAGCAGCGCGAACCACAGCCCGGCCGCGAGCAACACGACGGTCAGGCCGGCGCTCCACGGCAGCACGGCGCCGGCGAGGCGCTGGAAGCGGGCTGGATTAGCGAAGCGGTGCATGCGGCAATCAGGCTCCGGACGGCTCTCGGTTCCGCCTCTGGGCTAGGATGTAGCGTTTCCCGGCAGGGCTTTCCAAGGCTTTCGCCCGCGACCGATGGACGCCGGAAAACGGTTGGTTATTCCAAGGCTTGCCGGATCGCCGCGGCTCCGGCGACGGGGCCGAGCGGCAGGCCGAGCGCCAGCAGGCCACCCAGCAGCAGAAGATGGGGGCGCGGCGACAACCCGGCAATGGCAGCCTCGACCGCGGCGACGCCGAATATCAGGATCGGGATGTAGAGCGGCAGGATCAACAGCGGCAGCAGGACCCCGCCGCGCCGCGCGCCGAGGGTCAGGGCCGCGCCGATCGCGCCGATCAGGCTGAGCGTCGGCGTTCCGAGCGCCAGCGCCAGCATGAGAACCGGGTAGGCCGATGCGGGCAGATTGAGCATGAGCCCGAGCAGCGGCGAGACGACCAGGAGCGGCAGGCCGGTGACCAGCCAGTGCGCCAGACACTTGCCGAGGACGAGCAGCTCGAGCGGCGCCGGGGCGAGGGAGATGAGATCGAGGCTGCCGTCCTCCGCGTCGAGCTGGAACAGCCTGTCGAAGGACAGCAGACTCGCCAGCAGGGCCGTCACCCATATGATGCCGGCCGCGATGCGCGCGAGCATGTTCGGTTCCGGCCCGATGCCGAAAGGAAACAGCACGCAGGTCAGCACGAAGAACAGCACGACCGTGCCGCTGTCGCCCGGCGTGCGCAGGGCCAGGCGCAGATCCCGCCGCATCAGTGCGAGTACCGGCTTCATGGCCCGCCTCCGAGTTCGAGGCGGCGCGCATTGGCGATCGCGATCGGCGCGTGCGTCGCGGCGACCACGCAGCCGTCTCCGGCGAGATGGGCCGACAGAACGGCGGCAAGATGCCCGAGCGAGGCGTCGTCGAGCCCGACCGTCGGCTCGTCGAGCAGCCACAGCGGCGCCGGCGCTGCGAGCAGGCGTGCGAGCGCCGCGCGGCGCCGCTGCCCCTGCGACAGGAAGCGGGCCGGCGTCGCAGCCAGCCGCTCGAGATCGAATGCGGCGAGCGCCGCGCCGACCCCGCCGGCGTCGCATCCGTGCAGGGCCGCATAGAATTCGAGATTCTCCGATACGGTCAGCGCCGGTTTGAGCGCATCGAGATGGCCGAGATAGTGGAGCCGCGCGCGGTGCGCATCGGGATCGTCGCCGACCGGAGCTCCGTTCCAGTCGAGACGTCCCGTCGCCGGGGCGATCAGGCCGGCCATCAGTCGCAGCAGGCTCGATTTGCCGCTGCCGTTCGGTCCGGTCAGCAGCAGCGCCTCGCCGGCGGGCGCGCGGAATGACAGGTTCTCGAAGACCAGCCGCTCGCCGCGTATGCAGGCAAGCCCGGTGCCGGAGAAATCAGCCTTCATGATCGCCAGGACAAAAAAGCGGGCGGACGGCGAAAGATTTCCGCCGAACCGGCCCGCCATCGCGCAAGGTACCGCCGAGGATGGAGTCCGGGGGGGCCTCGGCAGGGGACGATCGTGAAACGGGACGGCGCGATGTCGCCCGTTTCGTTGATTGAATTAAGACGGCGGATTGTGACTTCAATCGAATCATACGATGGCGAAAATAAGGAATCTCGTGCGACGCGCGGCGATTTTCACTGCAAAGCTTGCGCGAGACAAAGCCTTTCGGAGGATCGCCGGATTGCAGGCTGCATGTGCGGAACCAGCACGGCGGAGCGCCGTTTTGCGGCCGAGGCGTCACGAGAGCATCCCTGCCATGCGCATCGTCGGCCTGATCATCGTTGCGACGGGTCTCGTCTTGGTGATTTCGGGGCTGCGCGCCGATCTCGCTCCGTTCAATGAGTTTTCGGGCATGGGGAACGGCCGCTACAACGATACCGCGGCATGGTACATCATCAGCGGAGTCCTGGCCCTTGTCGCCGGCGCGCTGCTCGCCGCCTTCGGCCCGAGACGGCTCTGATGCCTACTGGTATTTCCGCACGTCGTCTATGACCTTGCCGTCATTGGGCAGGCTGCCCGGCGGGACGAACTCGACGGCGCCGCGCATCTTGGTCATTGCCTGGATCGACTCGGAAATCGCGGCGCTCAGGTCGTCCGAGGGGCTGACGCCGGTTTCGCAACGCAGAACCATGATGTCATTGTCGTGGTCGCGATCGACGACAAGGCGCGCCTTCCGAATGTCCGGGTGACGCTTGACGATCTCGGCGATCTGGTGCGGGTGGATGAACATGCCGCGGACCTTGGTCGTCTGGTCGGCGCGCCCCATCCACCCCTTGAGGCGCCGGTTGGTGCGGCCGCAGGCACTCTGCCCCGGAATGAACGCCGACAGATCGCCGGTCGCGAAGCGGATCAGCGGATAATCCGGGTTCAGGGTCGTCACCACGACCTCGCCGACCTCACCGTCCGGGACCGGATCGCCGGTGCCCGGCCGGACGACCTCGACGATCAGCCACTCGTCCAGAATCAGCCCCTCGCCCGGGGCCGTCTCGTATCCGATCAGGCCGAGATCGGCGGTGGCGTAACACTGGCGCGTGTCGACGCCGCGCTCCTTGAGCTCGGCCCGCAGGGCGGGCGGGAGCGCTTCACCGGAGACGAGCGCCAGCCTGAGCGAGGGCAGCTCGACATTCAGCTCGCGTGCCTTGTCCAGGATGATCTTGAGGAAGGACGGCGTGCCGACATAGCCCTTCGGCTTCACGTCGGCGATGACGCGCACCTGCAGCTCGGTGTTGCCGGTGCCGGCCGGCACCACCGCGCAGCCCATCGCGTGCGCGCCGCTCTCCAGCATCGCGCCCGCCGGGGTCAGGTGATAGGAGAAGGCATTGTGCACCACGTCGCCGCGGCGGAACCCGGCGGCATAGAGGGCGCGTGCGATCCGCCAGTAGTCCGGCCGCATCGCCTCGGGATCGTAGATCGGGCCTGGCGAGGCGAAGATGCGCGCGAGCTGACCGGTCGGCACCGCGGTAAGGCCGCCGAACGGGTCGCGGCCCGGATGGGACTCCTTCTGGCGCTCGATCAGCTCGGATTTGCGGGTCACGGGCAGGCGCGCGAGGGCGGCACGGCTTGTGACCGACACGGCGTCGACGCGGTCCAGGATCCTGGCGAAGCCCGGCGCGCATTTCTGTGCGTTGGCGATCTGCTCGGGCAGGAGCTCGAACAGCCGGCGCTCGCGCTCGGCGGGATCGCGGGTCTCGAGCTCGTCGAAAAAGTCGGAATCGGGCATTGTCGCTCTTCTTGACCGGAAAACACTGGGGCGGGTGTAAACCCGCCCCAGCGGAAAATCTACCGGGTGGTAGCTAGGCGAGCCAGCGTTTGCGGCGCTTGTAGTGCTTGACCTCGCGATAGCTCTTGCGGCCGCTCGCGGAGAGGCCGAGGTAGAATTCCTTGACGTCCTCGTTCTGGCGCAGCTCCTCGGCGCTGCCGTCGAGCACGACACGGCCGTTCTCGAGGATGTAACCGTAATGGGCGAAGCGCAGCGCCATGTTGGTGTTCTGTTCGGCGAGCAGGATGCTGACCTTCTGCTCGGCGTTGAGCTTGACGACGATCTCGAAGATCTCCTCGACCAGCTGCGGGGCGAGGCCCATCGACGGCTCGTCGAGCAGGACCATGTTCGGCCGCGACATCAGCGCACGGCCGATCGCGGTCATCTGCTGCTCGCCACCCGAGGTGTAGCCGGCGATCGACTTGCGCCGCTCCTTGAGGCGCGGGAAATAGGAATAGACGAGCTCGAGGTCGCGCAGCACGTCGGCCTTGCTGTCCCGGCGCGTGAAGGCGCCGGTCATGAGGTTCTCCTCGACGGTCAGGTGCGCGAAGCAGTGGCGGCCCTCCATCACCTGGATCACGCCTTTCTGCACGACCTCGGAAGGCGTGAGCCGGTCGATGCGCTCGCCGCGGAATTCGATTGCGCCCTTCGTCACATCGCCGCGCTCGGCGCGCAGCAGATTGGATATGGCCTTGAGCGTGGTCGTCTTGCCGGCGCCGTTGGCCCCCAGCAGCGCCACGATGCCGCCCTCCGGCACGTCGAGGCTGACACCCTTCAGGACCAGGATGACATGATTGTAGATGACTTCGATATTGTTGACGCGCAGCAGCGCCGTCGCCTCTTGCGGCGCGATAATCGTGGATGCCGGTTGGGCCATGTCTTTCCCGTCAAGTGGGCGGGGGCGGGCCTATCCTTCGCCAAGGCTCGGGATAAGCCCGCCCCCACGCAGACGATCCGCGCGCTCAGCTCTCCTTCGAGCAGTCGCGCGGGGTGATGTTCTTCTGCTCGCCATAGGCCTTCGCTGCCGCGTCGACCTTCGGACGGAGATACTTGTAGTCCGCCTCGATCCAGTCGGAGGTGAACTTCCAGTTCTTGCCGTCCCACTGCTGGATACGCGCCTTGTGCGATCCCGAATGATCCATGCAGCTCACGGCGAGCGGCGAGATCAGGCCTTCGAAGCCCAGCTCCTTCAGCCGTTCGGCCGAGATCTTCAGGTTCTCGAAGCCCCAGCGGATCTGCTCGCCGGTCATGGGCTTCTTGCCGAACTTGCCCTGGGCCGCGCGGATCGCCTCGACCAGCAGCATGCCATCGATCAGACCGCGGTTGTACAGGACGTACCCGACCTCTTCCCGCTTCGCGGTGCCCTTGTTCTTGTCGTAGACGTTCTTGAAGACCTCCTGGTGCACCTTGAAGTTGGCGCCCGCGGGATGCAGCGCCAGCGCGTTGTAGCCCTTCGCCTGGTCGCCGGCCGGCTGCACGTCGGGCTCCGCGCCCGACCACCACACGCCGTACATCTTGTCGCGCGGATAGTTGACCGCGGCGGCTTCCTTGATCGCCGTCGAGTTCATCACGCCCCAGCCCCAGAGGAGGACGTAGTCCGGACGGCTCTGCCGGATCTGCAGCCAGGTCGATTTCTGCTCGACGCCGGGATGGGTGACCGGCATCGCGTCGAACTT
The DNA here is from genome assembly GCA_041690495.1 of Alphaproteobacteria bacterium. GTDB lineage: Bacteria > Pseudomonadota > Alphaproteobacteria > CACIAM-22H2 > CACIAM-22H2 > DATAAP01. The sequence goes on from JAWLHE010000001.1 coordinate 373,940, forward strand.
GAAGCCGTACTTCTTCGAGTGGTCCTCGAGGACCGTGATCGGCTCCTTGCCGTAGGGCGAGTCATGATAGACGAGGGCGATCTTCTTGCCCTTGAGCTTGTCGGCCCCGCCGACCTTCTGGGCGATGTGCTGGATCAGGATGTCGGCGGCGTCCCAATAGGTGCCGAGCATCGGGAAGTTCCAGCCGAAGACGCGCCCGTCGACCGACTCCGAGCGGCCGTAGCCCTGCGTCAGTAGCGGGATCTTGTCACCCGGCGCCTTCTCTGTCAGCGCGAAGGTGATGCCGGTCGAGAGCGGGGAGAATGCAGCGGCGCCGGTCGGCCCCTTGCCTTTGAGACGCTCATAGCATTCGACGCCGCGGTCGGTGGCGTAGCCGGTCTCGCATTCCTCGTAGACGAGCTTCACGCCGTTGATGCCGCCATCGCGCTCGTTGATAAGCGTGACGTAGTCGGCCCGCCCGTTGGCGAACGGGATGCCGTTCGGCGCATACGCGCCGGTGCGGTAGACCAGCGCCGGGACGAACTGCTCGTTCTGGGCCAGCGCAGACGTGGCGAGCGGCACCGTCATGGCTGCCGCGCCGAACAGACTCAGAGCTATTCGAGATAAACGCATTCAGAAACCTCCCTAATTGCCGCCCGTCGTCGCGGACCGGCTTGTGGACAAAGCGTACAACATCCCCTGCGGCTGCAAAATCCCCAATCCCGGGCGGAGATCGTTTCGTATTGCCCCGCTGCGATGGCGTAGGGCCGGTTGCAGGCCGATAAGGGGCTGGAATAGCTCGATCATCGACCCTCACGCCGGCTCAGTGCGGAAACGGCCACAGCCGCAGCTTCTCCTTGCCGACCTGCCACAGGCGGGCGAGCCCGTGCGGCTCGGCGATCAGGAAGAAGATGATCAGCGCGCCGAAGATCATGAACTCGAGATGGCTTGCCAGCGCGGTCGAGATGGGCACGCCGAGCGCCGCCGGCACCTGGTTCAGCAGGATCGGCAGGACCGAGATGAACGCCGCGCCCAGGAAGCAGCCGAGGATCGAGCCGAGCCCGCCGATGATGACCATGAACAGGACCTGGAAGGAGCGGTTGATGTCGAAGGTCAGCGGCTCCCACGAGCCGAGATGCACGAACGCCCACAACGCGCCGGCGACGCCGCAGTAGAACGAGCTGACCGCGAAGGCGAGCAGCTTGGTGCGCAGCAGCGGGATGCCGATGATCTCCGCGGCGATGTCCATGTCGCGCACCGCCATCCAGGCGCGGCCGACCCGCCCGCGCACGAGATTCTTGGCGACCAGCGCCATGACCACGACGATCGCGAGCGCCAGGATGTACCGTTCCGCCGCAGTCGTGATCTTGAGGCCGAAAATGACGAGGTCGCCAACCGTCGCCGACGGCTGGTAATTGCTGAACCACGGGATGCGGATGAACATCCAGTCGACGAAGAACTGCGCTGCGAGCGTCGCCACCGCAAGATAGAACCCCTTGATGCGCAGCGACGGGATGCCGAAAAGGACGCCGAACAGCGCCGCGATCCCGCCGGCCAGGGCGAACGCCACCAGCAGGTTCAGGGACGGGAAATACGTGACGATCTTGAAGGCGGCATAGGCTCCCACCGCCATGAACGCGCCCGTGCCCAGGGAGAGCTGGCCGCAATAGCCGACCAGCAGATTCAGGCCGAGCGCCGCCAGGGCGAGAATGAGAAACGGAATCAGGATCGCCGTGTAGAGATATTCGGTCGCCACCAGCGGCACGCCGATGAAGGCGATCGCCAGGATCAGCCACAGCCCGATCCGGTCCTGCAGGATCGGGAAGATCGCCTGGTCGGCGGCGTATGTCGTCTTGAATTGCCCGGTTTCGCGATAGAGCATGCGCGCTGCGACCCTTCCCCTAGACGCGCTCGATGATCTTCTCGCCGAACAGGCCCTGCGGCCGGAACAGCAGGAAGACGAGCGCCAGCATGTAGGCGAACCAGTTCTCGATGCCGCCGCCGAGCACCGGGCCGAGATAGACTTCCGAGATCTTCTCGCCGGTGCCGATGATCAGCCCGCCGATGATCGCCCCCGGCACCGAGGTGAAGCCGCCGAGGATCAGCACGGGGAGGGCCTTGAGCGCGACCAGCGCGATCGAGAACTGCACGCCGAGCTTGGCGCCCCAGACCATTCCCGCGACCAGCGCGACGATGCCGGCGACCGACCACACGATCAGCCAGATGTAGTTGAGCGGCACGCCGATCGACTGGGCGGCCTGGTGGTCGTCGGCGACGGCGCGCAGCGCGAGGCCCGTCTTGGTCTTCTGGAAGAACAGCGCCAGGACGACGACCAGCGCGCCGGCCACGACGGCGGCAAAGATGTCCAGCTTGTTGACCAGGACCCCGCCCTCGAAGACGGACTCGAGGATGAACAGGCCGTCCTTCGGCACGCCGAGTTCGAGCGTGTAGATGTCGCTGCCCCAGACCGTCTGGCCGAAGCCGTCGAGGAAGAAGGCGATGCCGAGCGTCGCCATGAACAGGATGATGCCTTCCTGGTTGACCAGCGGCCGCAGCACGAAGCGTTCGATGACCCAGCCCAGCGCCACCATGATCGCGCAGGTCAGCAGGAAGGCGGCCCAGAACGGCATCACCTCCATCATGCGTACCAGCGACAGCGCGGCGAAAAGCACCATGGCGCCCTGGGCGAAGTTGAAGACGCCCGATGCCTTGAAGATCAGCACGAAGCCGAGCGCGATGAGGGAATACAGGACGCCGGCCATCAGGCCGCCGAGCACGACTTCGAGGAAGAAGCCGGGATTCGAGTAGATGTCGCTCAGGATCTGCGCGAGCATGCCGGGCCCTCAGTGCGGGACGCCGAGATAGGCGTCGATGACCTTCTGGTCGACGCGGACTTCGTCGGGAAGGCCGTCGGCGATCTTTCGGCCGTATTCGAGCACGACCACACGGTCGGAAATGTCCATCACCACCCCCATGTCGTGCTCGATCAGCACGATGGTCGTGCCGAACTCGTCGTTGACGTCGAGGATGAAGCGGCACATGTCCTCTTTCTCCTCCACGTTCATGCCGGCCATCGGCTCGTCGAGCAGCAGCAGGTCGGGCTCCGCGGCCAGCGCGCGGCCGAGCTCGACGCGCTTCTGCAGCCCGTAGGGCAGCCGGCCGACCTGCGTCTTGCGGATCGCCTGGATCTCGAGGAAGTCGATGATGCGCTCGACGAATTCGCGATGCTCGATCTCCTCCTTCTGCGCCGGCCCCCAGTAGAGCGCCTGCGCAAGGAAGCCCGTCTTCATCTTGAGCAGCCGCCCGGTCATGATGTTGTCGAGCGTCGACATGCCCTTGAACAACGCGATGTTCTGGAAGGTGCGGGCGATGCCCTGGGCGGCCGCCTCGTGCGGACGCATCTGCCGCCGCGTCATGCCCTTGAAGGTGATCGTGCCTTCCTGCGGGTGGTAGAAGCCGTTGATGCAGTTCAGCATCGACGACTTGCCGGCCCCGTTGGGGCCGATGATGGCGCGGACCTCGCCCTTGCGGATGTCGAACGACACGCCGGTCAGCGCCTTCACCCCGCCGAAAGCGAGGCTGATGTTGTCGACTTTGAGCAGCACGTCGCCGATGACGCGGCCGGCCGCGTGCGTGGGCACCGAGAGGGCGGTCATCGAGATGGACACGGAATAATTCGCAAGCTCAGCTCGCTTTCTTGAGCGGGGCCGGCGCGGGCATGCTGCGCGCGGCCTCGCGGACCTCGAGATCGGCCTTGATGAGGCCCTTGCGGCCGTCCTCGAAGGTCACGGTCGTCTCGATATGCGCGCGGTCGACGTTGCTGAACAACGCCTCGATCAGCGGCTCGTAGCGGTCGGCGATGAAGCGCCGGCGGACCTTGCGCGTGCGCGTCAGCTCGCCGTCGTCGGCGTCGAGCTCCTTGTGCAGGATCAGGAAGCGCTTGATCTGCGATCCCGCGAGCTTCGGGTCGGCGGCGAGGTCGCGGTTGACCTGCTCGACGCAGCCCTGGACGAGGTCGTAGATCTCCTCCTTCGCCGCAAGCTCCTGGTAGCTGGCATAGGGCAGGCCGTGGCGCTCGGCCCAGTTGCCGGTCGCCGCGAGATCGATGTTGATGAACACCGCCACATGGTCGCGGCCGTCGCCGAACGCGACAGCCTCCTTCACGTAAGAGAAGAACTTCAGCTTGTTCTCGATGTATTTCGGCGCGAACAGCGTGCCGTCGGTCAGCCGCCCGACGTCCTTGGCGCGGTCGATGATCTTGAGATGCCCGTCGTTGTCGAAGAAGCCGGCGTCACCGGTATGGACCCAGCCGTCAGGCGTCTTGGTTTCGGCCGTGGCGGCGTCGTTCTTGTAGTAGGTGAGGAACACGCCCGGGCTCTTGACCAGCACCTCGCCGTTGTCGGCGATCTTGATTTCCACCTCCGGCGCCGCGACGCCGACCGTATCGGCCTTGATCTGGCCATCGGGCTGCATGCAGATGAACACGCTGGTCTCGGTCATGCCGTAAAGCTGTTTCAGGTTCAGCCCCAGCGAACGGTAGAAGTCGAAGATGTCGGGGCCGATCGCCTCGCCGGCGGTGTAGCCCAGCCGCATGCGCGACAGGCCGAGCGTGTTCTTGAGCGGCCCGTAGACCAGGACCTCGCCGATCGCATAGAGCGCGCGGTCGAGCGGCGAGACCTTCTTGCCGTCGAGAATGGCGATGCCGACGCGCTTCGCCAATTTCATGAAGTAGTTGTACATGGCGCGCTTGATGGCGCTGGCGTCCTCCATCCGGATCGACACGGTCGTCAGGATGTTCTCGAAGATGCGCGGCGGCGCGAAGAAGAAGGTCGGGCCGATCTCGCGCAGGTCGTTGAGCACGGTGGCGCCGCTCTCGGGGCACGACACGCAGAAGCCGGCTACGTAGCACTGCGCATAGGAGAAGATGTGATCGCCGACCCACGCCATCGGCAGATAGGCGAGGATCTCGTCCTTCTCGGTCAGCCTGTCGAAGGCGATCGCGTTGCGCGCGGAGATGATGCAGTTGTCGTAGGTCAGCATCACGCCCTTCGGCTGCCCCGTGGTCCCCGAGGTATAGGCCATCACCGACACGTCGCTGCCTTTGCCCTTGGCGATTTCCGCGTCGAGGAAGCCGGGATTCGCCTGGTCGAAACTGCGGCCGCGCGCCTCGAGATCGGCGAGACTCATCAATCCAGGCTGGACATAGTGCCGCATGCCGCGCGGATCCTTGTAGACGATGGTCGTCAATCGCGGGCAGCGGTCCCGGATGCCGAGCAGCTTGTCGACCTGTTCCTGGTCCTCCGCAACCGCAAGGCGTGCCTCGGCGTGATCGATGACGAAAGCCATCTCGTCCGCGGCGGCGTCCTGGTAGACGGGCACTGGAATGGCGCCCAGGCACTGCGCCGCGCACATCGACCAATAAAGCTGCGGCCGATTGTCGCCGACGATGACGAGCTTGTCGCCGCGCTGAACGCCAATCTGGGCGAGTCCGGCGGCCAGGGCGCGCACGGATTCGTAAGTCTGCGCCCAGGTCCATGCTTGCCAGATGCCGTAATCCTTCTCGCGAATGGCCGGGCGGGTGCCGCGCGCCTTCGCGTTGTGCATCAGCAGTTTCGGAAAAGTGTCGGCGCCGGCGGCCGGTCCGTTAACGGCGGACTCGGCCCCAGGGCGATTCGCTGACAAGCTCACCCGACGTCTCCCAAGTCATTTCCCTGCATCCTTTTGATTATCGTTCTTGATCCGCAGGCATTTTTTTTGTGCGCCTGTCCGGATAAGGGCTAGCTAGCCCGAATACTGCAACATGGTCAAGCCGTTCGCGCAAACGGTAGCGAGTACAGACCTGCCGGACCGCCCGGGAGCCATTTACGTTCCTGCCAGGCTCCGGACGAACCGGGCTATGGCGGCAAGCGTTGGCTCGGGCTGGTCGCGGTGAGGGGAATGCTTGCATGCCTCGAGCATGACGAGTTCGCAGGGCGCTTTCGCATGGGCCTTGATCGACTCGCACTGCGCCGGCGTGCCGTACTCGTCGTCGAGGCCCTGGATGACCATCATTGGCGCCGTGATGTTCGGCACCAGCCCCTCGATGTTCCAGCGCTTGAACGCGGGCAGGAGCCAGATATCGTTCCAACCCCGGAACGTGTGCTCGACATCGCGATGATAGCGGCCGAGCCGCGCCTTCATGTCAGTCGTCTTCCATACCTCCCTGATCGCGGCAATGCTATCGACGGTCAGGTCCTCGACGAAGACATGCGGCGCCATCAGGACCAGCCCGGACACCGGGTGGCCGCTGGCGGCATGGATGATCGCGATCGAAGCGCCGTCGCTGTGCCCGACCAGGATGGGCCGCTCGACGCCGAGCACGGCGAGCACTGCCGGCAGCACCTCGTTCGCCTCGCGGTGCATGTAGTCGACGCCGTTGGGTCCGGGCCGCGGGTCGGACTGGCCGTAGCCGCGCCGGCTGTAGGTGATGACCTCGCGGCTGGTCGCGCCGGCGACGCGCTGCGGAAAGTCGCGCCACATCGCGAGGCTGCCAAGCCCTTCATGCAGGATGACAACGGCCGCGCGGTCTTTCGCGCCGGCGATCCGATCGTATTCCAGCTTTGCGCCGTCGATGTCGATGAAGGCCAAGGATCAGATCCCGAGATGCGTCGCGAGGATTTGCGGATTGCGGGCGAGCTCGTTGCTCGGACCGTCGAATGCGACCCTGCCTTTGACGAGGATGACGTTGCGGTCGGCGAGCTCGAGCAGGGTCGTCACGTTCTTGTCGACGATGACGCTGGCGAGGCCGGACTGCTTGAGCAGGCGGATGACGCCCCATATCTCGTGCCGGATGATCGGCGCCAGTCCCTCGGTCGCCTCGTCGAGGATCAGGAGTCGCGGGTTGGTCATGAGGGCGCGGCCGATCGTCAGCATCTGCTGCTCGCCGCCGGAGAGCCGGTTGCCGTGGTTGTCGATGCGCTCGGCAAGGCGGGGGAACAGCGCCAGCACGCGCTCCAGGGTCCATTCGGTGCGCCCGTCGATGCCCGGTCCCGCCGCCATGACCAGGTGCTCGCGCACCGTCAGGTTATGGAAGATGCCTCTGCCCTCCGGCACGAAGGCGATGCCTTCGCGCGCGATGCGGTAAGGCTCGGCACGCGTCATGTTGCGGCCGTTGACGCGGACTTCGCCGCTACGTGCGCGCGTCAGCCCGAGGATCGAACGCAGCGTCGTGGTCTTGCCCATGCCGTTGCGGCCCAGCAGGCTCACGGTCTCCCCTGGCCGCACGGCGAAGTCGACGCCGTGCAGGATATGGCTGCTGCCGTAATAGGTATGCAGGCCCTTGGCTGCGATGATCGGCTCGCTCACGCGGCGGCCCCTTCGCCGAGATAGGCTTCCTGCACGATGCGGCTCTTGCGGATCGCCTCGGGCGGGCCGCTCTCGAGCACGGCGCCGTTGACCATCACGGTGATCACGTCGGCCACCGCGAATACCGCGTCCATGTCGTGCTCGACCAGGATCAGGGTATGCCCGCCCCTGAGCCGCTTGATCAGGTCGACCATCCGCGCGGATTCGTCGGCGCTCATTCCGGCCATCGGCTCGTCGAGCAGCAGCACCTTGGGCTCCGTCGCGAGAATCAGGCCGATTTCGAGCTGGCGCTGCTCGCCATGGCTGAGCGCGCCGGCCGGAACCCGCGCCCGCTCGGCCAGTCCCGCCATCGCCAGCGCCTGCTCGGTGCGCGCGGCGACGTCGCGCAGCCGCGATGCCGGCCGGAAGAACCGCATGGCGGAGGGCAGCCGCGACTGCGCGGCCAGCCAGCAATTCTCGTGGACGGTGAACTCGGGGAAGATGTTGGTCTTCTGGTAGCTTCGCCCCATGCCGCGCTTCGACACGCGGTAGGGTGCCAGGCCGGTGATGTCCTCCCCGCCGAGGCGGATATTCCCGTTGGTTGGCGAAAGGTCGCCCGACAGCAGATTGATCAGCGTCGTCTTGCCGGCGCCGTTCGGCCCGATCACGCAATGCACCGCGCCGCGCGCCACGCGCAGGCTCACGCCATCGACGGCCACGAGTCCGCCGAAGCGCTTGGTAAGGGCGCTGGTCTCGAGTGCGATCTCAGCCATCGGCGGGAAGAGGCGCCTTGCGCCTCGGCAGGGCAAGGCGATTGAGCAGGTCGGCCAGCCCGTTGGGCAGCACCAGCACCACCACGATCACGAACAGGCCGACCATCAGCAGCCAGCGCTCGGTGATGCCCTGGACGAACTCCTCGAGCAGGACCAGGGTGAACGCGCCGAGCGCCGGTCCCAGCCGCGAGCGCAGCCCGCCCAGGATCACCATCATCAGCACGATGCCGGATTCGCGCCAGCTCATCAGCGCCGGATTGACGTAGGCATACTGTGTCGCATAGAGCGAGCCGGCGAAGCCGGCGATCGTGCCGGCGATGACGAAGGCGGCCAGCTTGTAGGCATAGGTGTTGTAGCCGAGCGCGCGCATCCGGTGCTCGTTGACACGAATGCCCGCGATCGTCTTGCCGAACGGTGCGCGCATGATGACGCCGATCAGGAGATAGACCGCGACCATTCCCGCGAGCACGAAATAGAAGAGGCTCGGCCGATGGTCGAAATCGATCAGCGTGACTCCGGCGATCTCCGCGGCCGGTCGCATCGCCAGGAACAGCCCGTCGGAGCCGCCGAGCGACTTCGAATCGAAGAACAGATAGAAGAACATCTGTGCGAAGGCGAGCGTCAGCATGATGAAATAAATGCCCGCCGTGCGCACCACCATCGCGCCGATGGCGAGGGCCGCCAGGGCGCTGAACGCCAGCGCCGCCGGCAGGGCCAGCCAGAAGCTGACCGCTTCCGACTTCGGCGCGATCAGGGCGACGCTGTAGGCGCCGATCCCGAAGAACGCGGCGTGGCCGAAGCTGACCAGGCCTGCGCCGCTGACGAGGAATCCGAGACTCATGGCGAAGATCGCCATGACCATGATCTTGGTGAAGAGCTGCACGTAGAACCGGTCGGCGAACTGCGGCAGCAGGACCAGCGCCGCCACCGCGGCGACGCCCAGCACGGTCAGGACGCGCGAGTTCGCTTCCATCACGCCCGCCCGAATACGCCTTGCGGGCGCCACAGCAGCACTGCCGCCATCACCGCATAGACCACGACGCTCGCGAGATCCGGCAGGAAGACCTTGCCGAACGTGTCGGCGAGGCCGATGAGGAGGGCCGCGATGAACGCGCCGCGGATCGAGCCGATGCCGCCGATCACGACGACGACGAAGCAGATGATCAGCACGTGCTCGCCGAGGCCCGGATAGACCGAGGAGAGCGGTGCGGCGATCATCCCGGCGAGCGCCGCGAGCCCGGCGCCTGCGGCGAACACGAACGTGTAGAGCAGCTTGATGTTGATGCCGAGGCTCTGGACCATCTCGCGGTTGACCGATCCGGCGCGGATGGCCATGCCGAGCCGCGTTCTCTGGATGACGAAGTACATGACCGCGACCATCACCAGGCAGATACCGGACACCACCAGGCGGTAGACCGGATAGCTGAGATTCTCCGTAAGCGGGATCGAGTACTGGAATGCGGGCGGCACCGGCACGCCGTGCACGTCATTTCCGAAGATCAGGCTCTGCAGCTCGTTGAAGACCAGAATCAGTCCGTAGGTCAGCAGCACCTGATAGAGGTGGTCGCGGGTGTAAAGGAAGCGGATCATCAGCCGCTCGACGAGCAGCCCGAGCAGCACGGCGATCGGCAGCCCGAGCAGGATGGCAAGCCACAGGCTGCCCGTGCGCAGCGTGAGCGCGTAAGCGAGGTACGCGCCGATCATGTAGAACGATCCGTGCGCGAGATTGATGACGTTGAGGATGCCGAAGACGAGGGTCAGCCCGCTCGCGATCAGGAACAGCAGCAGTCCGTACTGCACGCCGTTGAGTGCCTGGATGAGTAGGAAAAGCGGGTCCATGCGGGGGCTGGCTGCATGCGTCGGAAACGTGTAGGGGCGGGTTTAAACCCGCCCCTACATCAGATCAACACGGGGCTGTCGCTCAGGCCAGCTTGCAGCCGGTACCCGGATCCGACAGCGCCTTGTGGGCGACGGAGACATAGCGGTTCTCTTCGCCTTTGGCCTCGCGCAGATAGATGTCCTGGATCGGGTTGTGCGCCTTGGACATCTTCCACTTGCCGCGCGGACTGTCGATCTCGGCGCTCTCCATCCTGGCGATGATGTCCTTCTTCGCCTTGACGTCGCCCTTGACCGCATCCATGGCCAGGGCCAGCAGCAGCCCGGTGTCGTAACCCTGGACCGCGTACACGTCCGCGGGCCGGCTGGTCATCTTCCGGAAGTCGGCGCGGAACTTCTTGTCCACCGGATTGTCGAGACCGTCGGCGTAGTGAAGCGTCGTCAGCAGGCCCTGCGCCGCCTCGCCCTGCGCCTTGAGCACGCCATCGGTGAGGAAGCCGGAACCGTAGAGCGGGATCGACTGACGCAGTCCCGCGGCATGGTAGTCCCTGACGAACTTCGCGGCGCCGCCGCCGGCGAAGAACACGAACACGCAGTCCGGCTTGGCGCTGGCGATCTCGGTCAGCTGCGCCTGGAACTCGACGTCCGGGAACGGCACCCAGATCTCCTTGGCGATCTTGCCGCCGAGCTTGGTGAAGCCTTCCTTGAAGCCGTTGAGGGACTCCTCGCCCGCGGCGTATTTCCAGGCCATGACGATGGCGCTGCGGTGGCCCTTGTCGTAGGCGACCTTGCCCATCGGGAATGCCGGCTGCCAGTTGCTGAACGAGGTGCGGAAGATGTTCGGCGCGCACATCGCGCGGGTGATCACGTCCGCGCCGGCGTTGGGAATGACCATCATCGTCTCTTCGTCGCGCGCGATGCGGGCCATTGCCGCCGCGACGCCCGAATGCACCGTGCCGATCAGGAAGTCGACCTTCTCGCCCACCACGAGGCGGTTGGTGTTCTGCGGCGCCTTGGCGGGATCGCTCTCGTCGTCGACCTGGACGAACGCGACCTCGCGGCCGCCGAGCTTGCCGCCGCGCTGGCTGATCGCCAGCTTCATCGCATCGGTGATGTTGTTGCCGAGCGCGGCATAGGTGCCGCTGTACGGCAGCATCAGGCCGATCTTGATCTTGGCCTGCTGGCCGATCGCGAAGCGCGTCGGCGTGAAGCCGAGCGCCGCGGTCGCGGCAGTGGCGCCCGCCGCCTTCAGCAGCGTGCGGCGCCCGACGCGCGTCGTTGTCCTGGAACGTGTCATCTCTGTCCTCCCTGTGAATTCGGTCAGGCGGCCCGCGTGACGCTCTTGGCCGCCTGCTGACGCAGCTTGAAACGCTGGATCTTTCCCGTCGCGGTCTTGGGCAATTCGCCGATGAACTCGATCCAGCGCGGGTACTTGTACGGCGCCAGCTGCGATTTGACGTGCTCTTTCAGGGCCTGGGCCAGCGCGGCGCCGGCGTCCTGCTTCTGGTTCAGCACGACATAGGCCTTGGGCTTGATCAGGCCGTTCTCGTCCGCCAGGCCGATCACCGCGGCCTCGAGCACGGCGGGATGCGACATCAGCGCCGCCTCGACCTCGAACGGCGAGACGTAGATGCCGCCGACCTTCAGCATGTCGTCGGCGCGGCCGCCGTAGGTGTAGTAGCCGTCCTCGTCGCGCGTGTACTTGTCACCGGTTCGCGTCCACACGCCCTCGAACGTCATGCGCGAGCGGGCGCGGTTGTTCCAATAGCCGCCGGCCGCGGTCGGACCGCGCACCAGCAGCTCGCCGATCTCGCCCGGCCCGGCGTCCCGGCCGTCGTCGCCGACGATGCGAAGATCGTAGCCGGGAACGGCGCGGCCGGTGGTGCCGTAGCGCACGTCGCCCGGTGCGTTCGACAGGAAGATGTGAAGCATCTCCGTCGAGCCGATGCCGTCGAGGATGTCGACGCCGGTCATGGCGGTCCAGCGCTCGCCGAGGTCTTTCGGCAGGGCCTCCCCGGCCGAAGCGCAGCGCCGCAGGCGCAGCTCGTCGCGCTTCGGCATCTCGCCGGAGGCGAGCAGCGCCGCGTAGAGCGTCGGTACGCCGTAGAAGATGGTCGGCTTGTGCTGCCGCAGCACCTGCGCGACTGCGGCCGGCGTCGGCCGCTCGGCCATCAGCACCGCGGTGGCGCCGGCGCGGAACGGGAAGGTCAGTGCGTTGCCCAGGCCATAGGCGAAGAACAGCTTCGCGGCTGAAAACACGACGTCTTCGGCCTGGATGCCGAGCACGGGGCGCGCATAGAGCTCCGCGGTCTGCACCAGGCTCGACTGCACGTGGATGGCGCCTTTGGGCGAGCCTGTCGAGCCCGACGAATAGAGCCAGAACGCGGCATCGTCGGCGACGGTCGGCGCGGGATTCAACTCGGGCGAGGCCTCGCGCGTCAATGCCGAGAGGCTTGGATATCCGGCGGCGGCGCCGCCGGCGACGACGACCCCCGCGAGGACCCGCGGATCGGCCAGCGCCGGCCTGAACTTCTCGAACAATGGCGCGGAGACGACGGCGACGCGGGCGCGGCTGTCGCGCAGCATGTAGGCGTAGTCGTCGGCGGTCAGCAGCGTGTTGATCGGGACGGGCACCGCGCCGATGCGGATGGCGCCGAGAAACAGGGCGGGGAAGTCGATCGTGTCGAGCATGCACATCAGCACGCGCTGCTCGAGTCCCACCCCGAGCGCCCTGAGCGCGTTGCCGCAGCGGTTTACCCGCTGCGCCAGCTCGGCATAGGTGTAGCTGCCGGCGTCGTCGATGACCGCGACCTTGTCGCCGCGTCCCGCCGCGAGATTCGCGTCGATCAGGTCGACGCTGGCGTTGTAGTCGCGCGGAATCTCGATCCGCGGCGGAACGGAACTGTGATCGACGCTGACTGAACCGGTCATTCCCCGCGTGTCCTCAACCTTGCGCGGTCCAAGCCCGCGCATCGAGACCCCGCGGCGATCGGCGGTGCCTCTTTCTTCTGATTTCTTGCGCTTGCGTCCCGCCTCTGCCGGGCAGGTTCGCGCCCTCATTGTGCCGCGCGAGCGGGCTCGGTCAAGCAATATTGTGCATGTCGGCCGCTAGGCGGCCCTGGCTTCGACGGTTTCGAGCTGTTGCAGCCAGCCCTGCACCCACTCGGTCGCGACCGCCTCCGGGATCGTGCCGGCGCTGGCGTCGTGGCGCATCACCTCGCCGATCCGCGCCGCCTTGAGACGCGTCATCAACTCGTCGAAGCGTTTGCCGCCATGGCAGAACGTGTCGGCATAGGTGCGGTCGCCGAGGGCGAAGACGCCATAGCGGACATGGCTCAGATCGGGGCTCGCGGCGCCCAGCGCCTCGTAGAACTTCAGTGCATTGTCCGGCACGTCGCCCTGGCCGTAGGTCGAGCAGCAGAACAGGAAGACGCCGGGCCGCTGGAACACCGTCGGGTCGAGATCGTCCATCGCCACGACCTCGGCGTCGCGCCCCCTGGCCGCGATCGCGTCGCGGACGTCATTGGCAACCAGCTCGGCGGTGCCGGTCATGGTGCCGACCAGGATGGTGACCGCGTTCACGTTCAATCGCCTCATTCATGCAATAAACCGCCGCGCGGCGCGGCTTTCGCGCCTCCGCGAATTCATGTTATAGCTCGTTGCACTGGCCTGAACAAGCATTATAATGCATATGGCCTTGCCGGTTCCGGCGAGGGCCATGAAACGGGGTCGGGATGGCGGCGAGCAGAGCCACGGCGGTGCGGTCCGGCGGCAGCGATGCGGCGAGCGCATATCTGAAGGCGCTGGGCGACCGCGTCCGGCGCACGCGCGCCCGGCGCGGCATGACGCGGCGCATCCTGGCGCGCGATTCCGGAGTGTCCGAGCGCTATCTCGCCCAGCTCGAATCGGGGCGGGGCAATGTCTCGATCCTGCTCCTGCGCCAGATCGCCGACGCGATGGGCGTGCCGCTCGCCGAGCTGATTCGCGAGGGGCCCGAGCGCCCGGTCGAATTCGCGATGGCGCAGCAGATCCTTGCCGGCCTCGGCGCGGACGAGCTCGCCGAGGCATACCGGCTGCTGGCCGACGCATTCGGCCGCGCCGGCGGCCCGGCGCGCGCCGGGCGCATCGCCCTGATCGGCCTGCGCGGCGCCGGCAAGAGCACCCTCGGCCGGGCGCTGGCCGACCGGCTGGGGATGCCCTTCATCGAAATGGCGCGCGAGATCGCGGCCGAGGCGGGGACCAGCCTCAGCGAGGTGTTCTCGCTCTACGGCCAGTCCGCCTATCGCCGTTACGAACACCGGGCGCTCGAGCGCGTCATCGCCGGGCATCCGCGCGCGGTGATCGCGACCGGCGGCTCGCTGGTGTCGGAGCCGGGTACGTTCGCGACCCTGCTGCGCTGCTGCCATACCGTATGGATCAAGGCGAGCCCGCACGAGCATATGGCCCGGGTCGTGGCGCAGGGCGACATGCGGCCGATGAAGGGCAGTCCCGAGGCGATGGAGGACCTCAAGCGGATCCTCGAGGGCCGGCATGCGCTTTATGCCAAAGCGGACGCGACCCTCGATACGTCGGCCCGGAGCGTGCCCGAAAGCATCGAGGCGCTGGCCCGCATCGCCGAGACCCTGATCGGCGGCGCCGAGGCGGCCTAGCCGGCCCGGCTGCGCGCCCTCGGACCCGGGCAGGCCTACTGCAATATCTTGCAGCCTCCGTGGCTATGCATTATTGTGCATAAGGAGCGCCGGAGGCCTTAGGGAGAGACGATGATCCTGTTCGACACCAATCCGTCCGCCTACCGGCACTGGCGACTTTCGGTCGATGGCCCGATTGCCACCCTGGCGCTCGACGTGCGCGAGGATGGCGGCGTCAAGGACGGCTACAAGCTCAAGCTCAATTCCTACGATCTGGGCGTCGATATCGAACTCCACGATGCGCTGCAGCGCCTGCGCTTCGAACACCCGACGGTGCGCAGCGTGGTGATCACCAGCGCCAGGGACCGCATCTTCTGCTCCGGCGCCAACATCTACATGCTCGGCACGTCGAGCCATCAGTGGAAGGTGAATTTCTGCAAGTTCACCAACGAGACGCGCAACTCGATGGAGGATTCGAGTGGCGAAGGCGGTCTCAAGTTCCTTGCTGCGGTCAACGGCGCCTGCGCCGGCGGCGGCTACGAGATAGCACTCGCCTGCGACGAGATCGCGATGGTCGACGACCGATCCAGTACCGTCAGCCTGCCCGAGGTGCCGCTGCTCGGCGTGCTGCCCGGGACGGGCGGCCTCACCCGCCTCACCGACAAGCGCCGCGTGCGGCGCGATCTCGCCGACGTGTTCTGCACCACGGCCGAAGGCGTTCGCGCCGACCGTGCGAAGGACTGGCGCCTGGTCGATCACATCGCCAGGCCCGCGGACTTTCCGGCGCTGGTGAAGGCGCGTGCCGAGGCGCTCGCCGCCGCCTCCGACCGCCCGCGCGACGCAAAGGGCGTGGCGCTGGAGCCGCTCGTGCGCAAGATCGACGACAAGGGCATCGCGTACTCGTCGCTCGACATCGCGATCGACCGCGCCGGCCGCGTCGCCACCTTCACGCTCAAGGCGCCAGAAAGCCTCGGCCCGGCCGAAGTGGACGGAATCCTCGCCGAGGGCTGCCGCTGGTGGCCGCTGCGGCTCGCGCGCGAGCTCGACGACGCGATTCTCACGCTGCGTCTCAATTTCCCCGATATCGGCCTGTGGGTTCTGCGGACCCAGGGCAGCGTCGAGGCAGTGCTGGGCCAGGACGATATCCTGCTGCGCCACGCGAAGCACTGGTTCGTGCGCGAGACGATCGCGCTGTGGCGCCGCACCTTGCGTCGTCTCGATGCCTCTTCGCGCAGCCTGTTCGCCGTCGTCGACCGCGGCTCATGCTTCGCCGGCCTGCTCTACGAGCTCGCGCTTGCCGCCGACCGCACCTACATGCTCGACGAATCCGAAGGCGGGGCGGATACGCCGGTGATCGCACTTGGCGAGATCAATTTCGGCCCGCTGCTGACCATGTCGAACGGCCGTTCGCGGCTCGACACGCGCTTCGCCGGCGACGCGGCGCAGATCGAGCAGCTCAAGGGCCGCATCGGCCAGCCGATCGGTGCCGCCGAGGCGCTGCGCCTCGGCCTCGTCACCTTTGCCCCCGACGAGCTCGACTGGGACGACGAGCTGCGCGTCGCGCTCGAGGAGCGCGCGTCGCTGTCGCCCGATGCGCTGACCGGCCTCGAGGCATCCTTGCGCTTCGGCGGCGCGGAGACGATGGAGACCAAGATCTTCGGCCGGCTCTCGGCCTGGCAGAACTGGATCTTCAACCGGCCCAACGCCGTCGGCGAGAAGGGCGCGCTCAAGGTCTTCGGCAGCGGCTCGAAGGCGCAATTCGACTGGGAAAGGGTCTGAGTCATGACGACGCTGAACTACAGCGAACGCATCCCCAACAATGTCGATCTCGGCTCCGACCGCGTGCTGCAGCGCGCCCTCGAGCACTGGCAGCCGAAATTCCTGTCGTGGTGGCAGGACCTGGGTCCGACCGACTTCCAGTCGAAGGAAGTCTATCTGCGCACCGCGACCAGCGTCGATGCCAAGGGATGGGCGACCTACGGCGCCGTGAAGATGCCGGACTACCGCTGGGGCATCTTCCTCGCCGACCGCACCCCCGACCGCCGCATCGGCTTCGGCGACAGCTTCGGCCAGCCGGTCTGGGAGCAGGTGCCGGGCGAGTTCCGCTCGACCTTGCGCCGCCTGATCGTGACGCAGGGCGATACCGAGCCCGCCTCGGTCGAGCAGCAGCGCCTGCTCGGCCATACCTGCCCGTCGCTCTACGACCTCCGCAACCTGTTCCAGGTCAACGTCGAGGAAGGCCGCCATCTCTGGGCGATGGTCTATCTGCTCCACGCCTATTTCGGCCGCGACGGCCGCGAGGAGGCCGAGGCGCTGCTCGAGCGCCATTCAGGCAACCGCGACAATCCGCGCATCCTCAACACCTTCAACGAGCCGGTCGAGGACTGGCTCAGCTTCTTCATGTTCACCTACTTCACCGATCGCGACGGCAAGTTCCAGCTCAAATGCCTGGCCGAGAGCGCGTTCGACCCGCTGTCGCGCACCTGCCGCTTCATGCTGACGGAGGAAGCGCACCACATGTTCGTCGGCGACACCGGCATCGCCCGCGTCGTCAAGCGCACGCTCGAGGTGATGAAGGAGCTCGGCACGGAGGACCCGGAGGCGGTGCGCCGCGCGGGCGCCATCGACCTGCCGACCATCCAGCGCTACCTGAATTTCTGGTTCTCGTCCTCGGTCGATCTGTTCGGCGCCGAGATGTCGTCCAACGCCGCGACGACCTTCGCCAACGGCATCAAGGGACGGCCAGACGAGTCCAATTTCGAGGATCACGACCTGCGCGGCGCCACCTTCGCGCTCGAGACGCCGGACGGCAGCGGCGGCATCAGGGTCGAGGACGTCCCGATGCGCAACGCGATCAACGAGCTGGTGCGCAAGGCCTATGTCAAGGACTGCGAGATCGGCGTGACGCGCTGGAGCCGCCAGATCGAGAAGGCCGGCTACGGCTTCCGCCTCAGGCTGCCGCACGAGCGTTTCAATCGCACGGTCGGAGCGTGGGCCGGGCATCATTTCGATCCTGACGGCAAGCCGCTCTCGGCCGAGGCTTTCGAGCGCATGCGCGATGCATGGCTGCCGTCGCAGGCGGACAGGGCGTTCGTGAAGAGCCTGATGAAGCCGGTCACCGAGCCCGGCAAGATGGCGTCGTGGGTCGCGCCGCCCGACCGCGGCATCAACGCGCTCCCCGTCGACTACGAATACGTGCGGCTGGCATAGCGTACGCCCGTTCCGAATCCGCGTCCCCGACGGCCGCATTCGCAGGCGATGCCGCCCGGGCCCGGCGGCCAAGCTGCGCGCCGCGCGTGTTTACGCGCGACTCGCGGGGCGCTAGCGTACGGGCAACGTTACCTGGAGGGACGCCCCGATGGCAGAACCGCAGAGCTTGCTGGCGATGGCCGGCGCACCGCTCGACCCCAGTCCGTGGGACAAGGCAGCGCTGGTCCTGATTGACGCACAGATGGAGTATGTCGACGGTCGGCTCGCTCTGCCGGGGGTCAAGGCGGCGCTTGACGAGGCGGCGCGCGTGCTGGACCTCGCGCGGCGGCAGGGCGCGCCGGTCATCCATGTCGTCCATCACGGCCGGGCGGGCGGGGGCATGTTCGATCCCAATGGGCCGAGCTCGAAGATCGCGCCCGAGGTGATGCCGACACCCGGAGAGCCGATCGTCGTCAAGGGCCTGCCGAACGCCTTTGCCAGGACCGACCTGCAGAAGACGCTCGAAGCCACGGGCCGCAAGGAGCTGGTCGTGGTCGGCTTCATGACCCATATGTGCGTCAGCGCCACGGTGCGCGCGGCGCTCGATCTCGGCTACCGCACGACGGTCGTTGCCGACGCGACCGCCACGCGCGACCTGCCCGATCCGCTGATGTGCCCGGAGGCGCACGGCGTGCAGAAGGCGGAGACGGTGCATCGCGCGACCCTCGCCGCGCTCGCGGACCGTTTCGCCATCGTCGTGCGCAACGCGCGCGCCTGGGCGACATGAGCCTCTGAATCAGACAGCAAGGCGAGACCGCGCAGGGGCGGGTCTGAGACCCGTCCCTGCGCGAGTGTTATTCTCGTGTAGAGGCCGAACTCAGTTCGGCCCCGGCTCTGTCTATCCGTTCACTCTATTCCGGCAGGGCCAGCACCACACGCGCGACGCCGTCGAGCGCCGCGTCGGCCGATGCGCAAGCGCGCACGCCCTTCACCTGTGCCGCGCCGGCCAGCCCGAAGACGGGTTTGCCGAACTGCAGGCCGAGCGCCACCTCGGACAGCGTCCCGTAGCTGTCGCCGACGACGACGAGGCATAGCGCCGCGCGCGCCACAAGGGCGTTGCGCGCCTCGCCGATTCCCGTCGCGATCGGCACGGTGACGTAGGGATTCGCGAGCGTCGCGTCCGTTTCGGGCAGCAGGCCGACCGAAACCCCGCCATGGGCCGCTGCGCCGCGGCATACGGCCTCCATCACGCCCTGCCGCCCGCCGCAGACGATGGCGAGGCCGAGCTGCGCGAGGCCGGCGCCGACCGCCTCGGCGATGGCGAGCTGCTCCGCGCCCGCGTCGCGCGGTCCGATCACGCCGACCGGCGTGCGCAGGCGATGTCCGCTTTCGCGCTGCAGCCAGCCCACGGCGCCGCGCAGGCCGGTCGGCTCGGCGCCGGCGGGCGCTGTCGCCTCCTGCCATTGGCGCGATGCCGGGTCGAAGCGCCGTGCGGCGTCGAACAGCGCGCCGTTCTTCCGGTCAATGGCGAGCACTTTTCTCTCCACGCGAGGCGGCGACCTCGCCGATTGCCATGATCGACGAGCAGATCGCCATGAGCAGCAGCGACAGCGCCGCCGCCGCCGCGAAATCGGATCCGGTCTCCGAAATCAGGCTGTAAAGCTGCAGCGGCAGGATGTTGAGCTGCGTGCCGACCAGCGCCAGCGCCGTGCCGTAGGCGCCGAACACCACCGCGGCGATCAGGCAGAACGCGGTCACGGCCGTCGGCAGGATCTGCGGAATGAGGACGTCGATCAGGGCCTGGCGGCGCGTCGCGCCGAGCGATTCCGCCGCGGTGAGCTGCGCGCGATCGAAATTGAGAAGCACCGGCAGCAGCAGCATGACGACGCGGGGGATCAGGTAGTAGGAGGAGGCGAAGGCGAGGCCGACCGGGCTGTACAGCACGCCCGAAAAGGCGACAGGGTCGATGCCGGCGAAGCCGAGAAGCTGCGTCACGAATCCGGCGCGGCCGTAGGTGAGGATGAATCCGTAGGCGACGATCAGGCCGGAGAAGGTCAGCGGCAGCGCTATCATGAACAGCAGCGCCGAGCGGAGCTGTGCCGACAGCCGCGACAGGTGCAGCGCCACGGCGAATCCGACGAGCAGCGAGAAGCACGAAGCGGTAAGCGTCAGCGTGGCGCTGCCGGCCAGCCCGCGCCAGAACACCGGATTGTCGAACACGCGCGCGAACGCGGCGCCGCGCTCGCCGACCGCGTCGAGCGACACGATCACGAGCGGCATCGCGAAGAAGAACAGCAGCACCGCGATGCCGGGTGCGGCGAGCGCCGCCAGCGTCGCCGGCGACGCCCCGAACGCGCGGCGGCGGGGCTTGTCCCGCACCATCAGGGGCTCGGAAGCGGGCATTCAGGCTCTTCCCTGGTCTGCAGGATCAAGGCTCGCAGCGCGACCCTCACCCGCATGTCGGCTGACATGCGCCTCTCCCGCCTGCGGGAGAAGACCGAGGATGAGGGTCGCGCCGCGTGTGCGCGGTTCACCGCACCGCGTGCTTGGCCCACAGCGCGTCGATCTCGGCCTTCTTGGCGGCCGCAGCCTGGACGTCGAGCGGGCGGACCTGCGGGGCCGGCGGCAGCTTGTCGGCGACGCTGTCGGGCAGCTTCACGCCCGGCACGGACGGCCGCACGAATCCCTGCGCGAAGATGCCCTGGCCCATCTCGGTCATGATGAAATTGAGCCACAGCTTGCCCGCGTTCGGGTGCGGCGCGTTCTTGACGAGGCTGATGCCGTAGGGTGCCGCGGCCGACGCCTCCTTCGGGATGACCACCGCGACCGCGTCGCCGAGGCCGTCGGTATACTTGGCCTTGAGCCCGTCATTCTCGTAGGAGATCCAGATCGGGATCTCGCCCTTGACGAACTGGGCGTACGGCGTGGTGCCGACGACGCGCAGCACGTTGCCTGCCTTGTGCAGCTTGCCGAGATACTCGGGACCGGGAGCGACATTGTTCATGTCGCCGCCATTGGCGAAGTTGGCGGCGAAGGTCAGCACCTGGCCGACGCCGGTCGAGCGCGGATCGAGATAGACGATCGAGTTCTTGTACTCGGGCTTCAGCAGGTCGGCCCAGGACTGCGGCACGTCCTTCACCAGCTTGGTATTGACCACGAAGGCGATGGTCAGCGAGTGGATGGTGAACCACTTGCCGTCCGGGTCCTTGAACACGTCCGGCAGCTTGTCGAAATTGACCGGCTTGAACGGCGCCACGACGTCCTTCTTCACCGCATCGACGGCGGAGGCGGCGAAGTAATAGGCGGTATCGGCCTGCGGCCGGTTGCGCGCCTTCTCGAGCGCCACGACCGTCGCCGCGGAACCGAGATCGTTGTAGGTCATCTCGACCGCCGGATAGCGCTTCTTGAATGCGGCGAACTGTGCGGCCCAGTTCGCCCAGGTCGGGCCGGTATCGAAGGAGACGACCATGCCCTCCTTGCTGGCGGCCTCGTAGAGCGCCTTCTCTCCGGGATAGAGTTCGGGCGAATCGCTCACGGTCTGCGCCGCGGCCGCGAGCGGCAGCGTCAGGCTGAGGGCCGCGACGGCGGCATACTGCAACACTCTCATTGGACTCTCCTCTGGTTTGGCGGTGTTTCCGGCAGGATATGGACGTGCTTCGGCTCGACATGCACTTCGGCGATCGCGCCGCTGTCGGCGGTTTCTCCGACGATGAGTCCGCCATCGACCGCGAAATCGAAGCGGCGCAGCGCGCCGAGAAAGCGGTCGCGCGTCACCGTTCCCGCGATCGTGTTGACGCGGTCGGGGCTGCTGCCGGGGCGCACGCGCTCCGGCCGCACCAGGATCGTCACGGCGCTGCCCGGGCGCGCGCCGTGCGGCGCCGTCGCCAGCGTGCCGACCGGCGTGTCGACGCGATCGGGCCCGGTCACGACGCCGGGCCAGAGATTGGCGTGTCCGACGAACGCCGCAACGTCGCGCGAGACCGGACGCTCGTAGAGTTCGCGCGGCGTGCCGATCTGGGCGATGCGGCCGTTCTGCATGACGACGACGCGGTCGGCCATC
This sequence comes from Alphaproteobacteria bacterium, assembly GCA_041690495.1. Classification (GTDB taxonomy): domain Bacteria; phylum Pseudomonadota; class Alphaproteobacteria; order CACIAM-22H2; family CACIAM-22H2; genus DATAAP01. The sequence continues at coordinate 395,728 of JAWLHE010000001.1, forward strand.
GACAGCGCCTCTTCCTGGTCGTGCGTGACGTGGATCGTGGCGATGCCTTCGGCCTGCTGGATGCGGCGGATCTCGTCGCGCATCTCGATGCGCTTGGCGGCGTCGAGCGCCGAGAGCGGCTCGTCGAGCAGCAGCGCCTGCGGCCGGAAGACCAGCGCGCGCGCCAGCGCCACGCGCTGCTGCTGCCCGCCGGACATGTCGCCCGGCCGGCGGTCCGCGAAGGCGGTGAGCCCGACCATCTCGAGCGCGCGCATCGCCTCTTCGCGGCGCTTGGCCTTCGCCATTCCGCGGACCTTCAGGGCATAAGCCACGTTCTCCCACGCGGTCATGTGCGGGAACAACGCATAGGATTGCCACACGACGCCGAGATTGCGCGTCCGCGGCGGCATGTCGGCCATGTCCCGCCCGCCGATCAGGATGCGGCCGCGGTCGGGCATGAGGAATCCCGCGACCAGCTTCAGCAGGGTCGACTTGCCGCAGCCGCTGGCGCCGATCACGGCGACCAGCTCGCCGGCGGCGACCGTCAGGTCGATATCGAACACGCCGGCCTTGCCGCCGGGATAGGTGAAGCTCAACGCCTCGATGGAAATCGCGGCGCCGGTCATGCGCCGAAGCTCCTGGCGGCCTGGGCGCCGCGCGCGGTGACGGCGCCGCCCATCGATGCGAGCAGGGCCAGCGCCAGCAGAATCACGGTCGCGGCGCAGGCGAAGCCGGTGGCGCCGTAGAAGGCCTGCAGCAGCACCACCGGATACGGCCGCGTCAGGAACCCGGCGACGAGGTTGGAAAGCTGGAACTCGCCGATCGACAGCGCCGTCACCATGATCAGGCCGGAGGCGAGGCTGTGGCGCAGCGACGGCAGCACGATGTCGATGAAGCGCGCGGCGAAGCCGGAGCCGAGCGACTCCGCCGCCATCTCCAGCTCGTGCAGGCGCAGATGGCGCATGTCGCCGACCAGCGTCTGCAGCAGATAGGGCAGGGTCAGCACGACATGGCCGCCGACCAGGACCCAGACGGTGCCGAGATAAGGCAGCGTGTCGCTCGAGAAGACCAGCACGAAGCCGAACGCCAGCACCAGCGGCGGCACGGCGATCGGCAGCAGATAGACGATGCGCGCGGCGACCCGGACGCCGCGCGACGCGGCCCGGTAGATCGCATAGGCCAGCGGCAGGCCGATGACCGCGTTGACGACGCAGGTCGCCGCCGCGACCCCGAGGCTGACGCGGAAGGCACGGCGGAAGCTGGGGTCCGCGGCGACCGCCTCGTACCATTCGCCGGTGAAGCCGGTCGGCAGGAGCGTATTGAACCAGGACTCGCCGAACGAGCCCGCGAGCAGCAGCGCCATCGGTGCGAACAGATAGGCGAGATAGATGCCCGTGACCCAGGCCATGCGGCGTTCCTTTCGAAGCCAACGGCTTGTCTTTACCGGGTGTTCGTGACGCCGACGTTACGGAACGGGCGGTCCGGCGGCAAGGCCGCGCACGGCTTGCGCGTGTCCGCGCGGGCGCAACCACACCGTGCGCGGATTCCGGCGTCTTCTTTCCCGTGGCGTCCGCAGCGCCGCGGCGGTCACGGCCGGTCCGGCTGCCGTTCGCGCTCGTCGCGTCGCCGGCTGCTCCGGAACGTCGCGACACGGTACGCATACCAAAGCGCGATCGCGCCGACGATCGCGTTCGAAACCGGCGCCATATAGGCCGAGACCTGGTCGTAACCGTTGCCGAGCAGCCATCCGGCAGCGGCAAGAAGCGTCGTCCAGATCACCGTGCCGATGCTCGTGTAGATCACGAAGCGACGCAGGCTCATGCCGGACAGGCCCGCCGGCACCGAGATCAGCGTACGCACCGCGGGCACGAGCCGGCCGATCAGCACCGCTTTGGCGCCGTGGCGGTCGAACCAGGCGTCCGCCTGGTCGATTTCCTGCGGCGACACCGTGAGCCAGCGCCCGTGGCGCGCCGCGATGCGCTTGAGGCGCTCGCAGCCGAGCCACCGTCCGACGCAGTACCAGAGCAGCGCGCCGGCCAGCGAACCGAGCGAGCCGAAGGCCACCACCAGCCCGATGTTCAGCTCGCCCCTATGCGCGGCATATCCCGCCAAAGGCATGATCAGTTCCGAGGGAATCGGCGGGAAGACGTTCTCGAGGAACATCAGAAGGGCGACCGTCGCGTAGCCGCCTTCCTCCATCAGCCCGGCCACCCAGTTGGGCACGCGTGTCTCCCGTTCTCCACATCCGGAACACAACGGCGCCGGAATGGCAATGTTCGAACGGACCCGCCCGTCGGCGTCCTGTCACCGACGTCGAAAAGACCACCTACCGCCCGGCCGCGTTTTATGGCCTGATCGCGACGGACCATTCCGCCCGCGCGGCCACGACAGCCGGCGGGCCTTTCACTTTTAATGACCGCAGACAGATAATGACCCCAAACAGGCGCGGGGCGCCTTTCGGCGGACCCGGGGATCGGAAGGGGCGGGAGGAGGCAAGCTGCAAACATGCGTGAAGCAATGAAGCAGCGGCGTTTCACCCCTGATAGATCAACGGGTTGGCTGCTTCACGGGCTTGCGTGCGACCGCCCGCGCCGAAGCGCCCGGGGCGCGTTCCGCCGGAACGGGCGAAACGGCGGGAACGGTCGTATCGGGTGAAACAGGTGAAACGGCCTGAGCGGCCGCTACGGCTTCTTCTCGCCGCCGCCGAGGATGCCCTGGAGGCGGTCGCCGACCGGGGCCGCAGCGCCCGTCAGGCCCTTGACCTGGTCGCTCGCACCCTTGAGCTGGTCGGTGACCACGCCCTTGATCTGGCCGAGCGCCTTGTCGAGATCGATCGAGGCGATCTTGGTCGCCTGCTGCATGATCGAGCCGAGCACCCGCTCCGCGACTTCGGCGGGCGTGGCGCCGCCCTTGTCCTTGCCGATGTCCTTGAGATGGATGGTCGGCAGGGCCGACGACAGGGTGCGGCCCTGCAGCGCCGTGTGGCTGATGGCGATCTCGCCGTCGCGGACGTAGAGGTTCTCGATGATGACCTTGGGCTCGTCCTTGCCGGCCGGCTTGGAGGCGGCCGGCGACTTGCCGGCGCCGGCATAGCGCGTCACGTTCTGCTGCAGCGTTTCGAGATTGCCGGTGCCCGTGCCGCGCTCGTAGGTGATCTTTGGCGCCGTGACGACGATCTCCTTGATGACGATCGGGCCGCCGCCGAACGAGCCGATGTCGACCTTCACCTGGACCTTGCCGACGCTGACCGCCTGCGGCGTCGCGAAGCCGGCGGGATTGCCGATGAACAGGCCGGCGATGCTGCCCTCGCCGGAGGTGGCGGAGAGATCGACCGAATCGACCGTCACCTTTGCCTGCGTCGCCTCGGCGCCGTAGCTCTCGATCGCCGCTTTCACGATTCCGCCGAGATTGCTGTAGAGCATGTACAGGCCGACGCCGACGACGACCGCCACGGCGGCAAGACCGATCAGGATTTTCTTGAGCATGTGATTCCCCGGATAATGGGCCGCCCGGTGCCGGACGGCCGAATTCTCGCCCCGACCGCGAACCTAGCGTTGCGGCCGCGCTTGGGATGTGACGGCCGTCACTCTACCCTGCGGGAGACACGCGGATGGCGCAGCGTCGCCCCGCGGTGAAGGCCGGATGCGACCGTCCCGCGGCGGGCGCGCATAAGGCGGGGAGACGGCGCCACAAGGGCACTTCAAAATCGGCGGCGGAGGGTGTAATCCAAGCCGCCAGCGTATCCCGAAATACCCGCCGCCCAAAGGAGTTTCGCCTTGTCCTCGATCGGCCGCGACAGCCTCAAGACCCGCCGCACCCTGAAAGTCGGCAGCAAGTCCTACGAGTATTTCAGTCTCGAGGAGGCCGCGAAGGGCGGCCTTTCCGGCATCGAGCGGCTGCCGATGTCGCTCAAGGTGCTGCTCGAGAACCTGCTGCGCCACGAGGACGGCCGCACGGTGACCACCGACGATATCAAGGCGATGGGCGCCTGGCTCGAGAACCGCAGCTCCGAGCGCGAGATCGCCTACCGGCCGGCGCGCGTGCTGATGCAGGACTTCACCGGCGTGCCGGCGGTGGTCGATCTTGCCGCGATGCGCGACGCGATGGCGAAAATGGGCGGAGACCCGAAGAAGATCAATCCGCTCTCGCCGGTCGATCTGGTCATCGACCACTCGGTGCAGGTCGACTTCTTCGGCTCCAACGATGCGTTCAAGAAGAACGTTGATCTCGAATACCAGCGCAACGGCGAGCGCTACGCCTTCCTGCGATGGGGCCAGACCGCGTTCGACAATTTCCGCGTGGTGCCGCCGGGGACCGGCATCTGCCACCAGGTCAATCTCGAATACCTGGCCCAGACGGTATGGACCGCCGAGGTCGGCGGCAAGACCTTCGCCTATCCCGACACGCTGGTCGGCACCGACAGCCATACGACGATGGTCAACGGCATGGCGGTGCTGGGCTGGGGTGTGGGCGGCATCGAGGCCGAGGCGGCGATGCTCGGCCAGCCGGTATCGATGCTCATTCCCGAGGTCGTCGGCTTCAAGCTGTTCGGCAGGCTGCCCGAGGGCGTCACCGCAACCGACCTCGTGCTGACCGTGACGCAGATGCTGCGCAAGAAGGGCGTGGTCGGCCGCTTCGTCGAATTCTACGGCCCCGGCCTCGACGCGCTGCCGCTCGCCGACCGTGCCACCATCGGCAACATGGCGCCCGAATACGGCGCCACCTGCGGATTCTTCCCGATCGACAAGGAGACGCTGCGCTATCTCGAATTCACCGGCCGCGACAAGGATCGCGTGAAGCTGGTCGAGGCGTATGCGAAGGCGCAGGGCATGTGGCGCGACGCCAATACGCCCGATCCGGTGTTCACCGACACGCTCGAGCTCGACATGGGCACCGTGGAGCCGTCGCTCGCCGGGCCGAAGCGGCCGCAGGACCGCGTGGCGCTGACCGGCGCGAAGGCCGGTTTCGAGAAGGCGCTTACCGAACTCGCCGGCCCGAAGGCTTCGCAGGCGCCGGTGAAGGTCGACGGCGCGAACTACGAGCTCGCGCACGGCCATATCGTGATCGCGGCGATCACCTCATGCACCAACACGTCGAACCCGTCGGTCCTGGTCGGCGCCGGACTCGTCGCGCGCAATGCGCGCCGCAAGGGCCTGAAGACCAAGCCGTGGGTCAAGACGTCGCTGGCGCCGGGCTCGCAGGTCGTTTCGGATTATCTGGCGGCAGCCGGGCTGCAGGACGACCTCGACGCGCTCGGCTTCAACGTCGTCGGCTATGGCTGCACGACCTGCATCGGCAATTCCGGGCCGCTGCCGGAGCCGATCGAGGCCGCCATCGAGGCGGGCGATCTCACGGTCGCGGCGGTGCTATCGGGCAACCGCAACTTCGAGGGCCGCATCCATCCCTTCGTCAAGGCGAACTATCTCGCCTCGCCGCCGCTGGTCGTCGCCTATGCGCTCGCCGGCACGATGCTGAAGGACCTGACCAAGGAGCCGCTGGGCGAAGGCAGCGACGGCAAGCCGGTCTATCTCAAGGACATCTGGCCGAGCAGCCAGGAAGTCCAGGAGACCATGAACAAGGCGCTGTCGCCCGACATGTTCCGCAAGCGCTACGGCAACGTCACCAAGGGCGACGAGCACTGGCAGAAGATGGGAACGTCGGCCGGCCTGACCTACAAGTGGTCGCCGGGCAGCACCTATGTGAAGCTGGCGCCGTATTTCGACAACATGCCGAAGGAGCCTGCCGCCGTCGCCGATGTCGTCGGCGCGCGGCCGCTGGCGATCCTCGGCGACAGCATCACCACCGACCACATCTCTCCGGCCGGCTCGATCAAGAAGGACGGGCCCGCGGGCGAATACCTGATCGAGCATCAGGTGCGGCCGCTCGATTTCAATTCGTACGGCGCGCGCCGCGGCAATCACGAGGTGATGATGCGCGGCACCTTCGCCAACATCCGCCTCAAGAACGAGATGGCGCCCGGCACCACCGGGGGCGTCACGCGCTACATGCCCGACGGCACGCCGATGACGATCTACGACGCGGCCATGAAATACAAGGCGGCCGGCGTGCCGCTGGTGGTGATCGGCGGCAAGGAATACGGCACCGGCTCGTCGCGCGACTGGGCGGCGAAGGGCACCCTGCTGCTCGGCATCAAGGCGGTGATCGTCGAGAGCTTCGAGCGCATCCACCGCTCGAACCTCGTCGGCATGGGTGTGCTGCCGCTGCAGTTCCCCGAGGGCGTCGACCGCAAGACCTTGAATCTCGACGGCACCGAGGTCTACGACATCACCGGTGTCGCCGGCGGCATCAAGCCGCGCATGACCGTGACGCTCACCATCAGGCGCACCGACGGCAAGACCGACAGCGTGCCGCTCAAGTGCCGCATCGATACGCTCGACGAGGTCGAATACTACCGCCACGGCGGCATCCTGCCCTACGTGCTGCGCGGGCTGCTCAAGGCGGCGTGAGGCTCGGGGCGGCCCATCCTTCGAGGCGCCATTCGCCGCCTGCGCGCCGGATGGCGCCTCGGAATGAGGTCATGAAGAAGGTACCGTCTCGTCCCGGGGAGCGCAGCGCCGTGTCTCCAGGGATGAACGAGCCGCACGCGGCGTGAGATCTACGTCCGCGTCTCGTCGGGCGTCTCGGAGGGGGGCGGCTGCTCGGCCCGCGGGTTGATGCGGCGGATGATGATATCGCCGCGCTCGTTCATCTCCGGCATCGCGTATTGCGGCAGGTTCTGGATGACGCTCGACAGGGCGCGCATCAGCTTGTCGATGGCCTCGCGCGCCAGCACGCCAGGGTCCTCCTCCTGCTGCGGCGCCGGCGGCTGCGTCTGCGCGCGCGCCGCTGCCGGCGCGCAGACGGCGCCGGCAACGATCAAGGCCGCCCCAAGCGCACGCACCCTCGCGGGTCCCGGCATGGTGAAGAGGGACATGGCCGAACTCCTTTGTAGGCCGGATTGTCGGATTTGAACTATAACGCGGGGGCGCGGCCCTTTATTCACGCGAATGTGCGCCGGCCCGGGGGCCGTCTCACCCAAAGGTGATTCGGGGCGGCGGTGCGATCGGGACTAGGTTTGGGCCATGCGTTGGTTGGTCGTCCTGATGATGGTCGCCTGCGGCGCTGCGACCGCGAACGCGCAGGAGCAGCAGCGGCCGGTGGTGGTCGAGCTCTTCACCAGCCAAGGCTGCAATTCCTGCCCGCCGGCAGATGAATTCCTGGCCGAGCTGGCGCAGCGTCCCGGCGTGCTGGCGCTCGGCCTGCACGTCGACTACTGGGACTATATCGGCTGGAAGGACCCGTTCGCGCGGCGGGCCCATACCGAGCGGCAGCGTGGCTATTCCCGCTCGCTCCATCAGCGCTACGTCTATACGCCGCAGATGGTGGTCAACGGCGCCTACCAGCATGTCGGGTCGGACCGCGCCGCGATCGACCGGCTCATCGACAAGGCCCGCAAGGACGCGTTGGCCGGGCCGGATCTGGCGGTTGTCGGGACCGGGCTGCAGCGCAGCCTGCGCATCGGTGCGGCCCGCGCCGGTCAGTCTGCGACGGTGTGGCTGGTCGGCTTCGACCGCAGGCAGGAAACCGCCGTCGGGGCCGGCGAGAACAGCGGGCGGCGCCTCGCCAACCACAACGTCGTGCGCGAGATGATATCGGTCGGCGCCTGGAAAGGCGAAGCGGTTGAGCTGCGGCTCGACCTGGCGCAGGTCGCCGCGGACTGCGACGCCGCAGCGGTTCTGGTGCAGATCGACGAAACCGGTCCGATCGTCGCCGCGACCCGGATCGACCTGCCGCCGCGCTAGGACGCCGCGGATCAGGCGGGCTGCGGCTCGGTTGCCGCCACGCCGATACAGGAGTCCGGCTCCTCGCAGCTCTCGCGTTCGGTCTGTGGCGCGGGGCTGCGCGCGCGTTGCTGCGCGAGCGAAGCCGCGTGCACGATCTCGCGCTCGCTTGCCGGCTTGTTGAGGATGGCGACGGGCCGGCATGCGCGGGCCCGCTCCAGCACCTCGCTCTCCTGATAGCTGGTCATGAACACGATCTTCGTGCCGTAGCGGCTGACGAGATCGCGCGCGATGACGAATCCGTCCCAGAGTCCATAAAGGTTGATGTCGAGAATCGCGACCTCGGGCGGGGTCCGCTCGGCGATCGCCAGGGCCGCGCGCCGCGTCGCCGCCTCGCCGATCACGCGAAGGCCGGCCGATTCGAGCGTGGCGACGAGTCCCAGGCGGATGATCGGCTCGTCCTCGACAACGAGTATTCCCTCGCGCTGTATGGTCATGCTCCTGGTCCTGCCGCCGGATCCCGGCGCTGAGACACGCAAAGACAACGCGCAACATCTCGTGCGGGTTGCCTGCTTGGCCGCGGATGAGCGCGCAAAAGCGGACAGGCCACGGCTCGACGCGGCGATAGGAGCTGCCGGACGTGGAGGAAGCCCGGCAGTGTTACTCCGTCAAGCCGGCGTGAGATCGCGCGGCGCAGCTGCTCTCATGCCTGGGCATAGGCCCTGTTCGCGTCCTCGAACAGCTGCTTCGCCTTCTCGACGTCGTAGCGACCTTCACTCAGCGTTTCGGGGTCCCACTCGCTGCGCGCAGCGGCGAAGAAATCGCCGCCATAGACGTGAATGGCGCCGGTCAGGCGCGGTATGGGATTGGTCACGGAGTGGATGATGTCCGGGCCGAGCGGTGCCGTTTCCCCGACGCTCAGCGCCTTGGCGCCTGCAGCCTCGACGCGGGTCGGCATCCCGGGAACGCGCCGCCAGAAAATGTTGTCCTCGCGCCCGCTGTAGATGCCGATCACCGCCCACATGTTGTGATTGTGCGGCATGATCGTCATGTACGGGCCCCACACGACATTGAGGATGGTGAGGTTCGGCCCATTGTAGAGCTTCTGCAATTCGGCGCGTTTCGGCTCGCCCAGCCCCTTGATGACCGCGCCGGGCTCCGTCACCGCGCGCGCGACGACCTCGCGCACCCCCTTATGGGTCGGATCCCGTGCCGCCGCCTCGCGGCAGTCGGCCGTGAACCGGTCGAGATCGAACATGGTTGTCCTCCCTTATCGGTCGTTGCCCGCCGGACGATGCTATCCTCGTCCGCGGCGCCGCTCCGTGATGCGCGTCACATCGTACCGGGTTCTGCCCAAAGCGGCCAGACGGAGCGGCCGCGCGGCTACAGGTCGGTGCGCAGGTCCCACAATTCGGGAAACAGACGGATGTCGAGCAGCTTGCGGAGATAGGCGACACCGGCCGTGCCGCCGGTGCCGCGCTTGAAGCCGATGATGCGCTCGACCGTGGTGACATGGCGGAAGCGCCACTGCCTGAAGAAGTCCTCGAGATCGACCAGCTCCTCGGCGAGCTCATAGAGGTCCCAGTGGCGGGCGGGTTCGCGATAGACCGCGGTCCATGCCGCCATGACGGAGCCGTTTGCGGAATAGGGAAGGCTCCAGTCGCGCTCGAGCGTCTGCGCGTCGACCGCGAATCCGCGCCGGGCGAGCAGGCGGATCGCCTCGTCATAAAGGCTGGGTGCACGCAGCGCCGCCTCGAGCGGAGCGCTGATGTCCGGACGATGCCTGTGCGGCGCCACCATCTTCAGGTTCTTGTTGCCGAGCAGGAACTCGATGGTGCGGTACTGGTAGGACTGGAAGCCCGAGGAGTGCCCGAGCCGCTCGCGAAACGCCATGTACTCGCTCGGGGTCAGGGTCGACAGCACGTCCCAGGCCTGGATGAGCTGCGCCATGATCCGGCTGACGCGGGCCAGCATCTTGAAGGCAGGTTGCAGCTCGTCACGGCGGATCTGCTCCATCGCCGCCTGAAGCTCGTGGATTACCAGCTTCATCCACAGCTCGGTGGTCTGATGCTGGATGATGAACAGCATCTCGTCGTGATGGTCCGACAGTCGTCGCTGCGCGTCGAGGATGCGGTCGAGCCCGAGATAGTCGCCGTAGCTCATCTCGCCGCTGAAATCGAGGTGCGCGCCGCTTTCGGGTGCCCCGGTTTTTCCATGTTCGTTCAAGGTCATCTCCAGTCTTCAGGTGACGGCGGCGCGTACGCGGAACTCGGGCTTGTCCCAGGCGCGGCTCGAAAGTATGTCGCGCAGCGCCGCGACCGCATCCCACAGATCGGCGAACCGCACATAGAGCGGCGCGAAGCCGAAGCGCAGAATATCGGGTGCCCGGAAATCGCCGATGACGCCGCGCGCAATCAGCGCCTGCATGATCGGGTAACCCTCGGCATGGCGCAGGCTGACCTGGCTGCCGCGCCGCTCCGCCGCGCGCGGCGAGAGCAGAGAGAGATCGAGGCCGGCGCATTCCTGTTCGACCAGCCGGATGAACATGTCGGTCAGCGCCATCGACTTGCGGCGCAATGCTGCGAGATCGAGGTCCTGGAACATGTCGACGCCGCATTCGAGCGCGATCATCGACAGCACGGGCGGCGTGCCGCAGACATAGCGCGCGACACCGGCGGCCGGACGATAGTCCGTCTCGAACGCGAACGGCGAGGCATGCCCGAGCCATCCCGAGAGCGGCTGCACGAAGCAGTCCTGATGCTTGCGATGCACCCACACGAAGGCGGGCGCGCCGGGTCCGCCGTTGAGATACTTGTAGCCGCATCCGACCGCGAAATCGGCGCCGCTTCCGTTAAGGTCGACGGGCACCGCGCCGGCGCTGTGCGCCAGGTCCCACAGCATCAGCGCGCCGCCGGCATGCGCGGCCCGGGTGATTGTGGCCATGTCGTGCATGGCGCCGCTTTTGTAATTGACGTGGGTGAGCATGACCACTGCGGTGTCCTCGCCGATCGCGCCGGCCACCGCGTCGCCGTCGGCCAGGCGCAGCTCGTGCCGGCCGCCGAGCAGGCGGCTCAGGCCCTGCGCCATGTAGAGGTCGGTCGGAAAGTTGTCGCGCTCGGAAAGGATCACGCGGCGTCCCGGATTGAGGTTCAGCGCCGCGGCCAGCACCTTGAACAGATTGACGGAAGTCGAATCGGCGACCACGACCTCGCCGGGCGCGGCGCCGATCACGCGGGCGATCTTGTCGCCGACGCGGCGCGGCAGGTCGATCCAGCCATGCGCATTCCAGCTCCGGATCAGATCACGGCCCCATTCGTTCAGCGCCGTCTCCGCGAGGCGCTTCGGCGTCGCCCGCGGCAGCGCGCCGAGCGAGTTGCCGTCGAGATATATGACGCCGTCCGGTAGCGCGAACTGCTCGCGCGCGGGCGCCAGCGGGTCGGCCGCGTCGAGTGCTGCGAGGTCGGCGCGCGCGAGGCGGGTCATGTGCCGAGCTCCCGCAGCACCGCACGTACCGGCGCCGCATCGAGATCGGCGAGCTTGAGCGGCGGTGCGATCAGCTCGTAGTCGCCCTCCGGCACGTCGTCCAGCACGAGGCCCTCGAGGATCGACATGCCATGGCGGCGGACCACGTTGTGAGCATCCATCGTTTTCGACTCCTGCGGGTCAAGCGACGGCGTATCGATGCCGATCAGGCCGACACCGCTCTGCGCCAGCAGCTCGAGCGTCGCCGGCGCCACCGCCGTGAAGCCCTCGTCCCAGCGCTCTACCGGGTTCTTCGCATAGGTCCGCACCAGTACGCGGGTAATGCCGGGGGCGAGATGGTGGCGGACATGCCCGGGCTCCACCAGCGACCGCGCGCCGATCGCGTGGATCACGCGGCACGGGCCGATATAGCGGTCAAGCGCCAGCGCGCCGGTGCGCGCACCCCCGGCATCGTAATGAAAAGGCGCGTCGGCATGCGCGCCGGTATGGGTCGACATCGTGAACCTGGAGACGTTGACCGGGCACGAGCCGGCCAGGGCCCAGGTACGCTGCTCCGCATATTGCGTATCGCCCGGCCAGACCGGAATGCCGATGCGGATCGGCGGACTGATGTCCCACAGTCGGCGCGTCTTCATCGCGCCAATGTCCCGCGCCTGCGCCGCCAGTGCAAGCGGGCTTGGCCGCTGCCGCTTGCGCTTGTTCGTCGCAAGGAGCCCTGCGGCCCCGGCCCGCGTTCTCTCCCTATCGACAACGGAGGAGTGCGATGGGCGCTATCGAGAAGACCAATGATCTGAATCCGGGCGACGAGGCGAAGCCCGGGACGCAGGGCACCGGCGAAGCCATATGCCGCGAGTGCCGGGGCAGCGGCCGGCTCGGCGACAGGGAATGCCCGAGCTGCGGCGGCAGCGGCCGTGTCATCGAGGGCATCGGTGGCGGATAACGGCATGAGCATTGCGGACGAGGGCAAGACGGCACGACCCGGCATGAATCCGGGCGACGAGGTCAGGGCCGGTACCCCGCAGAGCGGCGAGACAATCTGCCCCGATTGCGGCGGCGGCGGCCGTATCGCCGTCGGCAAGTGCGCGACCTGCAACGGCACCGGCAAGGTCATCGCGCTGGTCGGCGAGGCGTAGGCCGTCAATTCAGATCCGCCGCCCGGCTTTTTCCCAGAACGGCTCGCGCAGCTTGCGCTTGAAAATCTTTCCGGAGTCCTCGCGCGGCAGATCGGCGCGGAATTCGATGCGCGACGGCAGCTTGTAGTTGGCGAGCCGCGGACGAAGGTGCGCCAGCACGTCGTCGGCAGTCAGGCAGGCGCCGTCCCGCGGCTCGATCACCGCGGCGATGCGCTCGCCGTATTCCTCGTCGGGAATGCCGAACACGGCACAATCCTGGACGCCGGCCATCGTGTGCAGCGCCGCCTCGATCTCGGCGGGATAGATGTTGACGCCGCCGGAAATCACCATGTCGCGACTGCGGTCGTGCAGGAACAGATAGCCGTCGGCATCAAGATAGCCGACATCGCCCATGGTGACGAAGCCGTTGCGCTCGATCGCGCGCCGCATGTCGTGCAAGTTATGGTAGGTGAAGTCGGCGATGCGCGACGAACGGATATAAATTTCGCCGCTCTCGCCCGGGGGCAACTCGCGCCCAAGCTCGTCGAGAATCTTGAGCTCGACCCCGTCCATCGGCCGGCCCGTCGTTCCCGGACGCGCCAGCCATTCCACGCTGCCGCACGTCGTCGCCAGGCTCGTTTCGGTCGATCCATAGTATTCGTGGATGACCGGACCCCACCATTCGATCATGGCGCGCTTCACCTCGGGCGGGCAGGGCGCCGCGCCATGGATTACCCATTGCAGCGATGACAGGTCATAGCGCTTGCGCACCGCTTCGGGCAGCTTCAGCAGCCGCACGAACATGATCGGCACGATATGGAAATGCGTGACGCGGTGCTGCTCGATGAGCTGCAGCAGCTGCTCGGGGTCGAAGCGTGCCTGCAGCACCAGCGTACCGCGGAAATGGATCGCGCGGGTTGCGTAGGAATAGGGCGCGCTGTGATAGAGCGGGCCCGTCGCGACCGCGCGCACCGGTCCGTCGAATCCATAGGTCGCGGCGAAAATGCGCCGCGCGGCTTCCGCCTGCGCCGGCGTCGGGACCGCGCGGCGCACGCCCTTGGGCACGCCGGTCGTGCCCGACGTGTAGATGATCGATTGCGGCAGAGGGCAGGCCGGCTCGCCGAGCGGTGCGGCGATCTCCACCGCGCGATCCCAGTCTGTCGCATCCGGAGCCACGGCGCAGAGCGCCGGCGCCAGTCCGTATGCCGCCGCGATGTCCGCCGATGTCGCGACCTGCAGGAGCTCGACGCCGCGCGGGACGACTGCGGCGATGGCGGGGTAGAGATCGGCATGTACGACCAGCACCTTCGCGCCGGAATCGCGCAACACGTGCCCGGCCTCGGCTGCCTTGAAATGCCAGTTCATCGGCACCGCGTAGGCGCCGCGCATGGCGCTTGCGAAGGCGACCTCGAACAGCGCGATATCGTTGCGCAGGCAGAAGGCGACCGTGTCGCCCTTCTGCACGCCGCGATCGGCGAGGACGCGAGCGGCCTTGGCGGCGCGCCGGGCCAGCTCGTCGAAGCTGACCGTCCGGCTGCCGGCGATCAGGCTTCCGCCCATGACGCGCTCATCCGCAGATCCGGCCGCGCGCGTCATCGTACTCGCGCCGCAGCCGCGCTACGATCTCGCCCGCGGGCGGCGCGTCTTTGATGGCACCGAGTCCCTGGCCCGAGCCCCATATGTCCCGCCAGGCCCTGGGCCGCTCGCGGCTGCTGCCGAAATTCATGAGGCTCTTGTCGCCAGCCGGCAGGTTGTCGGGATCGAGTCCGGCCGCCCGCACCGACGGCTTGAGGTAGTTGCCGTGGACGCCCGAGAAATGCGACGTGTAGACGATGTCGCTGGCATTGCCTTCGATCAGCATCTGCTTGTATTCGGCCCTGGCGTTGGCTTCGGCGCTGGCGATGAAGCGCGTGCCGACATAGGCGAGGTCGGCGCCCATCGCCTGCGCGGCGAGTACGGATGCGCCGTGCGAGATGGCGCCCGACAGCACCAGCGGCCCGTCGAAGAACTCCCGCACCTCGCGCACCAGCGCGAACGGGCTGATCGTGCCGGCATGGCCGCCTGCGCCCGCGCAAACGAGAATCAGGCCGTCGACCCCTTCGTCCAGCGCCTTTTTCGCGTGGCGGATGCTGGTGACGTCGTGCAGCACGATTCCGCCCCAGCCATGGACTCTCGCCACCACATCGCGGGGCGCGCGCAGACTGGTAATGACGATCGGCACCGCGTGCTTGGCGCAGACATCGACATCGTGCAACAGGCGGTCGTTCGACTGATGGACGATCTGGTTGACCGCAAACGGCGCCACCTTGCGGCCCGGATTCGCGGAACGGAACGCCGCCAGCTCCTGCCTGATTCGGGTCAGCCATTCGTCGAGCATATGGGCCGGCCGCGCGTTGAGCGCGGGGAACGAGCCGACGATCCCCGCCTGGCACTGCGCGATGACCAGCTCCGGCCCCGAGACGATGAACATCGGCGCGCCGATGACTGGGAGTGCAAGCCGATCCCGCAACACGTCCGGCAGTGGCATCAGAAAGTCCGTGCTAGGGTCGGCGCGCGCGGCGCATGTTCGTCATTGCAGCCAAGATACGGCCGGATAGGACCGCGTCAAGGCTGGCCTCGTCAAGGTTCCGCAATGCGGTTTTGACCTGCGAAATCGACCATGCAGCGGTGCGAGCCGTGGCCGCCGCCGCATCGGACCGCTGCCGTCGGCAAGTCAGGCCCGCAGTGAGCGCTGCACCGCCGTGTCCGGCGCGGCCCTGCGCCGTGTGAGCGCGCGCAGCGCAGTGTAGAATACCGGCGTCAGGAACAGGCCGAAGAACGTCACGCCGAGCATGCCGGCGAACACTGCGGTTCCAAGCGCCTGCCGCATCTCGGCGCCCGGACCGGTTGCGGTCGTCAGCGGCAGCACGCCCAGGATGAAGGCGAACGCGGTCATCAGGATCGGACGGAGCCGCAGACGGCAGGCCTCGACGACGGCTTCGACTGCGCTCTTCCCTTCGGCCTCGAGCTGGCGCGCGAATTCGACGATCAGGATCGCGTTCTTGGCGGCAAGGCCGACCAGCACGACCAGACCGATCTGCACCAGGATGTTGTTGTCGCCGCCGCGAAGCATGACTCCGAGCAGCGCGGACAGGACGCTCATCGGCACGATCAGGATGATGGCGAGCGGCAGCACCCAACTTTCGTACTGGGCGGCGAGCGCGAGAAAGACGAACACGACCGAAAGCGCGAAAATGAAAGTGGCGGTGTTGCCGGCCAGCGTCTGTTGCAGCGCGAGTTCGGTCCACTCGAACGACATGCCGGGCGGCAGGGTCTCCATCGCGAGGCGCGTCATCGCATCCAGCGCCTGGCCCGCGGACGTGCCGGGCGCCGCGGCACCCTGGAGCGGCACGGAAACATACATGTTGTAGCGCTGGACAAGGTCCGGCCCGGCGCGATCCACGATGTCCACGATGGTGCCCATCGGCACCAGCGCGCCCGTGGCGCTGCGCACCTTCAGCCGCGCGATGTCCTCCCGCTCGAGGCGGAATCCCTGGTCGGCCTGGGCGCGAACCTGGAACACGCGGCCGAAGGCGTTGAAGTCGTTGACATAGGCCGAGCCGAGATTGACCTGCAGCGCTTCGAAGATGTTGCCGATCGGCACGTTCAGCATCTGCGCCTTGGTCCGGTCGATCTCGAGATAGATCTGCGGCGCGCTGGCGCTGAACGTGGTGAACACGCCGGCAAGCCCGGGCGTCTGCTGTGCCTTCTCCATAATCGTGTAGGTGAGTGCGAGGACGGATCCCATGTCGTCGCCGGTGCGGTTCTGCACCTGCATTTTGAAGCCGCCATTGTTGCCGATGCCTGGCACGGCCGGCGGCGGCAGCGTGATGATGAACGCTTCCTGAATCTGCTGCAGGCGGCCGTAGATGTCCGCGATGATTGCGGTCCCGGGCTGGTTGTCGCGGAGCCGGTCCGCGAACGGCGCGAAGGCCGAGAAGATGACGGCGGAGTTGGTCGCGTTCGTGAACGTGGCGCCGCTGAACCCGGCGAACGCCACGGCGTTGATGACGCCTGGCGTCGACTTGATGATTTCCGACGCGCGCCGCACGACCTCGTCGGTGCGCGAGAGCGAGGCGCCGTCGGGAAGCTGGATTACGGTGATGGCATAGCCGCGATCGAGCTGTGGAATGAACCCTGTGGGTACGCGCTGCGCCGCATAGACGGTCAGGCCGGCGAGCCCGGCATAGGCGAGCAGCATGAACGCCTTGCGCCGCGCGACGAAGCCTACGCTGCGCGCATACCTGTTGCTTGTCCGGTCGAAACCGGCGTTGAAGCGGCCGGCCAGCCAGCGCAGGCCGCGCGCCAGGAAGAAGCGCGGGCGGCGCTCGGAATCGTGCGGCTTCAGCAGCAGCGCACCCAGCGCGGGCGACAGCGTCAGCGAGTTGAACGCGGAGATGATGGTGGCGACGGCGATGGTCAGGGCGAACTGCTTGTAGAACTGGCCGCTGATTCCGGGAATGAACGCGGTCGGGATGAAGACGGCGGACAGTACGATCGCGATGGCTACGACGGCAGATCCCACCTCGTCCATCGTCTCATGTGCCGCATCGCGCGGCGACATGCCCTGCCTGATGTTGCGCTCGATGTTCTCGACGACGACGATGGCGTCATCGACGACGATGCCGATCGCGAGGACCAGCCCGAACAAGGTCAGCACGTTGAGGCTGAAGCCGAATGCCGCCAGCACGGCGAAGGTGCCGATCAGCGACACCGGAATCGCGAGGATGGGAATAAGGGAGGCGCGCCAGGATTGCAGGAAGACGATCACGACGAGGGCGACGAGCAGGATTGCCTCGAAAAGGGTGCGGTAGACCGCGTCGACGGACTCGGCGATGAACTCGGTCGGGTTGTAGACGATCTGATAGGCGAGCCCGGCCGGGAAATCCCGCTGGAGCTCGTCCATTTTGGCGATGATTTCTGCGGCCGAGGCGAGGGCGTTCGTTCCCGGGCGCTGAAAGATCGCCAGCGCCACCGCCGGCCTGCCGTTCAGATAGCTGTTGGTGACATATTCGCGGTCGCCCATCTCGACGCGCGCCACGTCCTGGACGCGGATCAGCCGGCCATCGCCGCCGGCGCGCACGATGACGTTGCGGAACTGCCGGGTGTCCTCGAACCGCCCCTGCGTGGTGACGACCAGCTGGAAGGCGTTGTCGCTCGGCACCGGTTCCTGGCCGAGCGCGCCGCCCGAAACCTGGACGTTCTGCTCCTGCAGCGCACGCACGACATCGCCCCCGGTAAGGCCATAAGCGGACAGCTTCTCGGAGTCGAGCCAGATGCGAAGCGAATACTCGCGCGCGCCGAAAATGCGTATGTCGCCTACGCCGTCGAGCCGCAGTAGCTGGTCGCGCACGCGCAGCTGCGCGTAGTTCGAGATGTAGAGCTGATCATAGGAGTCGTCGGGCGAGAGCATATGAACGACCATCATCAGGTCGGGCGAGCTCTTGCGCGTTGTGATGCCGAGCCGCCGGACTTCCTCGGGAAGGCGCGGGCCGGCGATGGCGACGCGGTTCTGGACGAGAACCTGCGCCGTGTCGAGATTTGTTCCGAGCTTGAACGTTACGGTCAGCGCCATGGCGCCGTCGCTGGTGGCATAGGAGGACATGTAGAGCATGTTCTCCACGCCATTGATCTCCTGCTCCAGCGGGTTTGCCACCGTCGCGGCGACCGTCTGCGCGTCGGCGCCGGGATAGGTCGCGCGGACGACGATCGTCGGTGGCGCGATGTCCGGGTACTCGGCCACCGGCAGGGCACGGTAGGCGATCAGGCCGACGATCATGACGACGATCGACAGCACCGTGGCAAAGATCGGCCGGTCGACGAAAAAATGGGCGAATTTCATGGCCGGGCCGCCGCTGCGGCTTCGCGCACCGGCGGCAGTTCCGTCACCTGTGGCGTCACCCTGCCGTAGCGGGCGCGTTGCATGCCGTTGACGATGATCATTTCCTCCCCGGTCAGGCCCGACCGCACCACCTGGTAGCCGTCGATCCGCGGTCCGGGCCGCACGACTTTCGTGGCGACGCTGCCGTCCTCGGCGACCACATAGACGAACCGTCTCTCGAGATCTGTTCCGATTGCCTCGTCCGGAACCAGGATGCCGCGATAGCGGCCGCTGCCCGGGATGCTGATTCGGCCGAACATGCCCGGCGTCAGCAGAAGGTCCTTGTTTTCGAGGACGGCGCGCCCGCGCATGGTGCCGGTCGCCTGATCCAGACGGTTGTCGATGAAATCCACGACGCCTCTGTGGCGTGGCTCGCGCTCGTCGGCGAGCGCGACCATGATCTCGTATCCGGTCGCCTGCCCCGATTCCTGCGAGCCGTTCCGGCGCGCATAGGCAAGGAAAGAGCGCTCATCGAGGTCGAAGTAGAAATAGATCGGATCGAGTGCGGTAATGGTCGTCAGCAGGGTCTCGTCGACGCGGATGAGATTGCCTTCCGTCACCAGCTTGCGGCTGATCCGCCCGGAGATCGGCGCACGGATCTCGGTATAGCTCAGATCGAGCCGCGCCTCCTGGACAGCGGCCTGCGCGCCCGCGACGTCCGCCTGGGCGGATTGATGCTGCTGGCGCCGCTCATCGAGCAGGCGCTCGGGCGCATTGCCGCTGCGCGTGAGCCGCTCGACACGCTCGAGCTCCTGCCGCGCGAATTCGAGCCGCGCGCGTGCCGAGTTCAGCGATGCATCGGCCTGCGCCAGGGCGGCCTGATACGGCCGGCGGTCGATCACGAAGAGCAGGTCGCCTTCCTTGACGATCGAACCGTCGCGGAAATTCACCGACTCGAGATATCCGCCTACGCGCGCACGGATTTCGACCCACGCCGTGGCATCGAAGCGACCGGTGAAGTCGTCGACCTCGATGATCTCCTTTACCACCGGCCTCGCCACCGTGACCGGGGGCGGTGGTGGAGGGGATGCGGCCTGCTTCGCCGTGCCGTCGTCGCATGCCGAGAGCGCGAGAAGAAACAGCCCGATGCGGGCGCGGGAGGCAACGCGTACAAGCCCCGCGGACACCGAGCTCTGGGAACGCAGTTGCTTGCGCATGACGGCCTCCGTTCGGAGGATTGTCTTGGAGGGACGTCCGTAACTTACACGCAACCGTGTATCGTCGCTTGCAAATTGATGCTGCGAGTCTCTCCAATGACAGGAGGCAGATATGCAAATGCCTCCGATGCCGGGCGAAGCTGAATCTCTCGCCCGGCGTTCTGCTCAGAATCTGTGCAGTGACCGATTCCGCCGGGCGGCGAAACAGCCTTATCCGCCGAGGGCATTCACCAGCGCCGCGTTGAGCCTGCGCGCGAAGGCGGCGGGGTCGGGCAACGGGTCGCCTTCGGCGATGCGGGCTTGATCGAGCAGGAGCCGGGCGATGTCGGCGAGCCGGTCGGCTGAACCTGGCTTCGGCACCTCGTTCGCGAGCGCCCGGATCAGGGGATGATCGGGATTGAGCTCAAGGATGCGCTTCGATTCCTTGTCGAGCTGCCTGTGCTGGCGCAGCAGCCGCTCGAGATGGATGTCGAGATCGTGCTCGTCGGCGACGAGGCACACCGCGCTGTCGGTGAGGCGCTGCGAAGCCCGGACGTCCTTGACGGAATCCTGCAGCGACAGCCGGAACAGCGCGATCAGCGCGCCGATATCGGCCGCGGGAGCTTCGGAGGGCTTTTCCTTGTTCTTCGCTTCCTCTCCATCCAGTGGAATCTTCGAAAGGTCGGCTGCCCCGCGCGTGACAGACTTGAGCGGCTTGTCGTTGTAGCGGCCGACCGTGCCGATCCAGAACTCGTCGATCGGATCGGTCAGCAGCAGCACCTCGATGCCGCGTTTGGTATAGCCCTCGAGCTGCGGACTCGCCGCGAGCGCCCCGGCGTCCTCGCCGGCGATGTAGAAGATCGCGTCCTGTCCCGGCTTCATGCGTCCGACATAATCGGCAAGGCCGGTCAGGCTGTCGCCCTGCGTCGTCGAGCGGAAGCGTGCGAGTGAGAGCAGAGTCTCGCGATGGTCCGGATCCTCGTACAGCCCTTCCTTGAGGACCGGCCCGAAATTGCCCCAGAACTTTGCGTAATCGGCCGCGTCAGTCGCCGCCTTCTTCTCGAGTTCCGACAGCACGCGCTTGACGATACCGGCGCGGATCAGCGCCAGGACCGGATTGTGCTGCAGCATCTCGCGGCTGATGTTGAGCGGCAGGTCCTCCGAGTCGACGACACCGCGCAGGAAGCGCAGGTAGCGCGGCAGCAAGTCCTCTGCGCGGTCCGTGATGAAGACGCGCTTGACGTAGAGCTTTACGCCGTGCCTGCGCTCGGGGTGATAGAGATCGAAGGGCGCCGCGGACGGAACGTAGAGCAGGCTCGTGTACTCGATCTTGCCTTCGGCGCGCCAGTGCAGGGTCAGCCACGGCGCATCGAAGCTGTGCGCGACGTGCGAATAGAACTCCTTGTGCTGCTCCGGCGTGATTTCCGATCTGGGGCGCATCCACAGGGCGGAGGCGCGGTTGAGGGTTTCCTCGGTGTCGCCCTTCAGCACGATCGGCAGGGCTATGTGGTCCGAATACTGCCGCACGATTCCGCGCAGCGTGTCCGGCCCGACGAACTCCGCGGCGTCTTCGCGCAGATGCAGCACGACGGTCGTGCCGCGGCCCTCGCGCGACGCAGGGGTGATCGTGTACTCGCCCTTGCCATCGGACACCCAGCGCCACGCCTCGTCCTCGCCGGCCTTGCGTGTCGTCACCTCGACACGATCGGCGACCATGAACGCGGAATAGAAGCCGACGCCGAACTGCCCGATCAGCGCCATGTCCTTCTTGGCATCGCCTGTCAGGTTCCTCATGAAGGCGGCGGTGCCGGAGCGCGCGATGGTGCCAAGATTCTCGACCAGATCGGCGCGGTTCATGCCGATGCCGTTGTCGGCGATGGTCAGCGTGCGGGCGGCCGCGTCGGCGGCCAGGGTCACCCGGAAAGCGGCGTCGTCGGCGGTCAGTTCCGGCCGGACGATCGCCTCGTAGCGCAGCCGGTCGCAGGCATCCGAAGCGTTTGAGATAAGCTCGCGCAGGAAGATGCGGCGGTCGCTGTAGAGCGAATGCGCGACGATGTCGAGAAGGCGGCTGACCTCCGCCTGGAAGCTGCGTTTTTCCTCGGTGGTTGTTCCGGACATGGCGGGATTTCCCTCTTCTTGGCCGTTCGAGCCTATATGGGGAACCGTCAAGCCTTCCGGCAAGGGGCGAAATTTGACATGAGCAAAGGCTTGCCTTGCCAGCCGGAAACCCCGATCTTGTAAAGAGATGTCGACGGCTATCGACCGTCCGGTCGGCGACGAACCGCGGGTAGTCGCGGTACTCGGGCCCACCAACACCGGCAAGACCCACTTGGCGATCGAGCGCATGCTCGGCCACCGATCGGGGATGATAGGCTTCCCGCTGCGGCTGCTGGCGCGCGAGAACTACGACCGGATCGCGAGGCTCAAGGGCGCCAACAGCGTCGCGCTGATCACCGGCGAGGAGCGCATCGTGCCGCCGGCGCCGCGCTGGTTCGTCTGTACGGTGGAGGCGATGCCGCTCGACCGCGACGTCGCCTTCCTCGCGGTCGACGAGATCCAGGTCGCCGCCGACCGCGAGCGCGGCCACATCTTCACCGACCGCCTGCTCCATGCACGCGGTTATGCCGAAACCATGTTCCTCGGATCGGAGACGGCGAGACCGCTGATCCGGAAGCTGGTGCCCGGGGCGGAGTTCATCGCCCGGCCGCGCTTCTCCCAGCTTTCCTATCGCGGGCCGTCGAAAATCACGCGGCTGCCGCGGCGCTCCGCCGTCGTCGCCTTCTCCGCCGCCGACGTCTACGGGATTGCCGAGCTGGTGCGCCGCCAGCGCGGCGGTGCCGCGGTGGTGTTCGGCGCGCTCAGCCCGCGCACGCGCAACGCGCAGGTGGCGATGTACCAGGCCGGCGAGGTCGACTACCTGATCGCCACCGACGCGATCGGCATGGGCCTCAACATGGATATCGATCACGTCGCCTTCGCCGAGCTCGTCAAGTTCGACGGCCGCGCGCCGCGCCGGCTGTCGGTCGCCGAGCTGGCGCAGATCGCCGGGCGCGCCGGGCGGCACATGAGCGACGGGACCTTCGGCACAACCGCGGAGGTCGGCGGGCTCGACCCGGCGACGGTCGAGGCGATCGAGCAGCACCGGTTTCCGAACCTGACCGCCCTGTTCTGGCGCAATGCCGACCTGGATTTCCGCTCGCCGGCATCGCTGCTCGCCAGCCTGGAGCGGCGCGCGCCGTCGCCCGAGCTGATCCGCATGCGCGAGGCCGACGACCATATGACGCTGGTCGCGCTCATGCGCGATTCGACGATCACCGGCCTGGCGCAGGACAGGGACGGCGTGCGGCTGCTCTGGGACGTCTGCCAGATTCCCGACTTCCGCAAGACGTTGGGCGATGCGCATCCGCGGCTCGTCGGCCAGATCTTCCGGCGGCTTCGGCATGGCTCCGGCAGGCTGCCGACCGACTGGATCGCCGGCCAGGTCGCCCGGCTCGACCAGGTCGAGGGCGACATCGACGCGCTGCTCGTGCGGCTCGCGCATGTGCGGACCTGGACCTACGTGTCGCACCATCCCGCCTGGCTCGACGACGCCGCGCATTGGCAGGCGCGCACGCGCGAGATCGAGGACCGCATATCCGATGCGCTGCACGAGCGCCTGACCCAGCGCTTCGTCGACCGTCGTGCCGCGGCGCTGACCCGGCGCCTCAACGATGGTGCCGAGCTGCTCTCCGCGGTGACCGCGGAAGGCGACGTGCTCGTCGAGGGCCAGTTCGCGGGACGGCTGGAAGGCTTCTCGTTTGTCGCCGATGCGACGGCGAAGGACAGCGCGCGGGCGTTGCTGAGCGCGGCGAACCGCGCGGTGCGCCGGGATGTCGGCGACCGGGTGCGGCGCTTCACCGGTTCCGAAGACGAGGCGTTCGCGCTGGACGATCGCGGTCAGCTGCTCTGGCAGGGCCAGCCGATCGCGCGGCTCGCCGCCGGGGAGCACGCATTGGCGCCGAAGGTGGAACTGCTGCCGAGCGATCTGCTCGACTCCCAGCATCGCGAAGCGGTGCGGCGGCGGCTCGGCGAATGGCTGATGCGCCATCTTCACGGGCGGTTGCGACCGCTTTATCGCCTGGAAAAGGCTCTGCTAACAGGGGCTGCGCGCGGCATCGCGTTCGAACTCGCTTCCGCACTCGGCGCCGTTCCGCGCCGGCGCGTCGCCCCGCTGATCCGGACCCTGGCCCGCAAGGATCGCAAAGCCATGAGCGATGGCGGGGTCGTAATCGGCGAAGCGGCCGTCTTCCTGCCGGCGCTCAAGCGCGACGCCCGCCTCCGCGCGCTGCTTTGGAGCATCGCGAACGGCCGTTTGCTGCCGCCGCTGCCGGAGGGACGGCTGTCTTTGCCGCGCCGGCGCGACCTGCCGCCGGAACTGATGGCGGCGTGCGGATACCTGCCTGCAGGACCGCTCTATGTCCGCGTCGACCGGCTGGAGCGGCTCGCCGGCGCGGTACGGCGACTCGCACGCCAGGGACCCTTTCACATCACGCCCGATCTGGCTGGGCTGATCGCAGCCGGACCCGGCGAACTCGCCGGCGTGCTGGATGCCCTGGGCTATACCGGCAGCGGGGAAGGTGACCGGCTCTTCTCGCCGAAGGGCGCCAAGGCGCGCCGCAAGCGCGGCCGCCCGCCGCCTGCAAGGGGCACCCACTCGCCGTTTGCCGAGCTGCGGCGGCTCGTCATCTCCTGATCGGCGCCGGACGGACGGCCATGACGGGCCAGCGCATCGACAAATGGCTGTGGAGCGCGCGCTTCTTCAAGTCCAGGGCGCTGGCAGCGAAGGCGTGTCATGACGGCCGGATCCGCGTCTCCGGCCAGGTGCTGACCAAGGCGCATTACGCGATCAAGGTCGGGGATGTGTTGACGTTTCCGCTCGGACCGAATATTCGGGTCGTCCGGGTTTCGGCGCTCGCTGTGAGACGCGGACCGGCGGCGGAGGCGCGAGGCCTTTACGAGGATCTCGCCCCGCCTGTTCAGGCGCTCCCGGCACCGGATGTGTTTTTGGAACGGGGCAGCGCGGGGACTCCCGCCGGTGCCGGCGGAATGACGCGCAACGGCGAAGCGGCGCGACGGGACGAAGATACGAAGTAAAGGGGGAAGTCCGGTGGATATCCTGTTCGAGCCGCAGTTCTGGATCGCCCTGGCGCAGATCATCGGCGTCAACATCATCCTGTCAGGCGACAACGCCGTGGTGATTGCGCTGGCCTGCCGCTCGCTGCCGCCGCGCCAGCAGAAGCTCGGAATCATTTTCGGTGCCGGCGCCGCCGTGCTGCTGCGCATCATCTTCACGGTGTTCATCGTCTATCTGCTGACCATCCCGTACCTGAAATTCGCGGGTGGCCTGCTCCTGCTGTGGATCGGCTACAAGCTGATGCAGCCGGAAGACGAGGGCGACAAGGAGGTCAACGCCGCCGCGAACCTGATGGGCGCGGTTCGCACGGTGCTGATCGCCGACGCGGTGATGAGCCTCGACAACGTCATCGCGGTGGCCGCCGCGGCCGACAAATATGCCGGGCCCAGCCCGGAGACAGGAAAGCTGGCGCTGCTGGTCGTCGGCCTTCTCATAAGCATTCCGCTGGTGGTCTATGGGGCGACCCTGCTGCTCAAGCTGATCGGGCGGTTCCCGGTCATCGTCGTCCTCGGCGCCGCCCTGATCGGCTGGGTCGGCGGCGAGGTGATGGTTACCGATCCGGCCTGGATCGATTGGGTCGATGCCAACGCCCACTGGCTGCATTGGGGCGGGCCGATCATGGGCGCCGTGGCGGTGATCGCCATCGGCAAGCTGCTGGCGCGCGAGCCGGCCCATGCCGGGCTCGAGGATCTCGAAGAAAAGAAGTAGGAGCGTCCGATGCTGAAGGTTCTGGTTCCGGTCGACGGCTCGGAGAACGCTCTGCGCGCGCTGCAGCACGCCTTGCGGCTGCAGCGCGAGCGCGGCGACATCGAGATCCACCTGCTCAACGTCCAGCCGCCGCTGAGCGGCGACGTCACGACCTTCGTCGGCAGCGCCACGGTCAAGGACTTCCATCGCGAGGAGGGCGAGAAGGCCCTTGCCTCCGCCAAGGCGCTGCTCGACCGCGAGCGCGCCGCCTACAAGCCGCATGTCACGGTCGGCCCGGCGGGCGAGTCGATCGCCGGCTTCGCCAAGAAGCTCGGTTGCGACGCGATCATCATGGGCACGCGCGGCCTGGGCGGGCTCAAGGGCGCATTGCTCGGCTCGGTATCGACCGAGACGATCCAGCATGCCGAGATGCCGGTGACGCTGGTGAAGTAGCGCGCCGCTGAGCCCGATGCATTGTAATCCCGGAGCCGCGCAGCGGACGCATAGCCTTACTACCGACAGGGTTGCGCCACGACGGCGCGCCATGATACCGGAGGGCCCTTTCTTGGGTCCGGAGCACTCTTAGCGATGACTTACGTCGTCACCGAAGCCTGCATCAAATGCAAATACATGGACTGCGTCGAGGTCTGCCCTGTCGACTGCTTCTACGAGGGCGCGAACATGCTCGTCATCAAGCCGGACGAGTGCATCGACTGCGGCGTCTGTGAGCCCGAATGCCCCGCGGAGGCGATCGTCCCTGACACCGATCCCGGGGCCGAGAAATGGGTCGAGGTCAACCGGGAATACGCCGAGGTCTGGCCGAACATCACGCGCAAGGGCGACGCGCCGGCCGACGCCGATTCCTGGAAGGGAGTCGGCGGCAAATTCGACCAGCATTTCGATCCGGCCCCTGCGAAGCGGGAATGAAACACAATAGTGTTTTGTTTTCAGTGGCTTAACCTTAACGACCGCAGCCAATCCTTCCATTTTCCGGCAAACTGTGGTATTTTAGCTACAGTGCTAAGGCGATGACTTGACCGTGCCGCGGGTCCGACCCGCACGGAAACAGCCGACCTTGCAGCGTTGAGTCAGAACACTGGGCGCAGGTTGCGCCCAATGCGCGGGTTTGTCCCGCGCGTGCCGGACGATGGAGCCAACAAGTTATGCGTAAGGTGTCGCGAGAAACCAACGAAGTCGGATATAGCGTTGCTGATTTTGTTGTCTATCCTACCCATGGCGTCGGGAAGATCACGGGTATTGAGAACCAGGAAATCGCCGGTCAAAAGCTGCGGCTGCTGATCATCCAGTTCGAGAAGGACCGGATGACGCTGCGGGTTCCGGTCAGCAAGGCCAAGAGCTCGGGCCTGCGACGGCTGAGCACGCGCAAGGAGATGCAGTCCGCCCTGACCACGCTCAAGGGCCGCTCGCGCGTCAAGCGCACGATGTGGAGCCGCCGCGCGCAGGAATACGAGGCCAAGATCAACTCCGGCGACCCGCGCTCGATCGCCGAGGTCGTGCGCGACCTGCACCGCAACGCAGGCCAGCCCGACCAGTCGTTCAGCGAGCGCCAGATGTACCAGGCGGCGCTCGACCGGCTCGTGCGCGAATTCGCCGCCGTCGAGCGGATCTCCGAGGAAACCGCGACGCAGCGTCTTGAGGCGATGCTGAAGGCCGCCTGATCGTCTTTCGATCGCAATGAACCGCGCGGCGGCCCGACGGCTGCCGCGCGGTTCGCATTTTCGCGACAGCGCTGGTACGACTCGGCGCAAGAGTCTTATTTTCCCGGTCATGTCTGGAAGCGACAAATTCGTGCCGCTGCGGCGTGCACAGCGGATCTGGGCGGTGGCGGCGATCCACGGCGACTCGTCGCGGCTCGCCTCCCTGCATGCCGCGCTGGCGCCGCGCTTCGGCGAGGCCGACCGGCTGGTCTATCTCGGCAACTATCTCGGCCGCGGCAACGACGTGCTCGGCACGGTCGACGAGCTGCTGCGCTTCCGCCGCGAGCTGATCGCCCGGCCGCGCATGTTCGCCTCCGACATCGTCTATCTGCGCGGCAGCCAGGAGGAGATGTGGCAGAAGCTGCAGCAGCTCCAGTTCGCGATCAATCCGCGCGAGGTGCTCGAGTGGATGCTCTCGCACGGCGTCGGCGCGACGCTCGCGGCCTATGGCGGCGACGTCCAGAAGGCGGTCGTCGTCGCGCGCGAGGGCGCGACCGGGATCTCGCGCTGGACCAACGCGCTTCGCGCCGGCATCGCCGCCCATCCCGGACACCAGTCGCTGTTCAGCACCCTCAAGCGCGCAGCCTACAGCGACGACGGCGCGCTGCTGTTCGTCCATGCCGGCGTCGACGCCAGCCGGCCGCTGGCGGCACAGGGCGACGCGCTGTGGTGGGGTACGTCCAATTTCGGCCACTGGCAGGCGCCGTACGAGGGCTTCCGCCTGGTCGTGCGCGGCTACGACCATGCCCATGGCGGCATGACCCGCGGGCCGTTCACGCTCACCATCGACGACCGCTGCGGTTTCGGCGGCAATCTGGTCGCCGCGTGCCTCAACCGCGAGGGCGAGGTGCTGGAGTGGATCGAAGCGTGAGCCGTCCCTGGCGCGGGATCAGGTCGGACCGCACCGGCACCGATCCTGGACCGGTCCCTA
The DNA here is from genome assembly GCA_041690495.1 of Alphaproteobacteria bacterium. Classification (GTDB taxonomy): domain Bacteria; phylum Pseudomonadota; class Alphaproteobacteria; order CACIAM-22H2; family CACIAM-22H2; genus DATAAP01. The sequence goes on from JAWLHE010000001.1 coordinate 423,648, forward strand.
TGCATTCTCTTGCGTAGGCGCGGGGCTCAGACCCGCCCTTTTGCGGTCCGTCCGCGTCTCCTCCGGTTCGATCCGACCGGATGTGCGCTATTCGGTGATGATCTTCACGCGCTGCCCGGTGCGCACGCCCGCATCGGGTGCAATCCCGTTCAGCACGCGGAAGCGCGCGACCTGCGCGGTGTCGAAGGCCATGCGCCGTGCGAGGCTGTCGACCGTGTCGCGGGCGCCGACGGTCACGACGCGAACGCGCAGCGGCTTGGCGTTCGCCGCCTCCCGCTCGCTCAGCCTGCGGAACGAGTAGGTCGTCTTGCGCAGCGCCTCGTTGAACGAGGCGGCCTGCGCCGCCGGCGTCAGGAAGATGAATCGGTAGATCGTCTTCGGATCGAAGCGGATGGCGACGAGCCGCGCCTCGACCGGGCCCGCATTGGTGCGGCCCTGGACCGCGCCGGTCGCCGCCTCCATGCCGTTGATCTCGATCCGCTCGATGTTGCGGAGCCGCGCGCCGCCGAGGCTGGCCTGCGCGACGTAATTCTGCATCGCCATGCCGGCGGTCTGCGGCCGCGTGTCGCGGTCGAAGACGATGGCGGTGCCGTTCGGCCCCTGGGCCTTCACGTTGTTGTCGCTGTTGATCAGCATGAATCCGGGCGGCACCTCGAACTGGAAACGCAGCGCCGGGTGGACGAAAGTCCGGTTGCGGACGAACCCGCCCTCACGGCCGCCGCCATAGGCCATGCCGTCGATTGCGTCCAGGTACTCGGCGGCAGCGATGCGCGGCTGCGCCGGCGATCCATCCTGCGCCTCCGCGGCCGCGATCGCCTCGCGCACGCGGTCCTGGGTGCGCGGGTGCGTCGCCATGATGTTGAAGTCGTTGGCGGCACCCGGCTTGCCGGCGAGTTCCGCCGCCAGCGCGCTTTCCCCCTGGAGCTTGGCGAGGAAGGATGACACCGCCGCCGTGTCGTAGCCGCTGCGCGCGAGATAGCGCACGCCGAGCGTGTCGGCCTCGAATTCCTGCTCGCGCGAGAAGCCGGCCAGGTAGATCTGGCCGGCCTGGGCGCCGACCTGGCCGATGACGTTGGTGCCGAGGAAGATGCCCTCGAGAATGCCGACCGCCGCCGTCGCAAGGCCGGTCGCGACGCCGCGGCTGTAGCGCTGTGCCGTGTGGCGCGCGGTGATGTGGCCGATCTCGTGGCCGATCACGCCGGCCAGCTCCGCCTCGCTCGAGGCCAGCGTCAGCAGGCCGCGCGTCACATAGACATAGCCGCCGGGCAGCGCGAAGGCGTTGGTGATGTCGCTGTCGAGCACCGTGAAGGTGAATTTCAGGTCGGGCAGCTCCGACTGCCTGGCCAAGCTTTGGCCGATGCGGTCGACATAGGCGCGCAGCTCCGGGTCGCCGATCTCGCCGCCGAACTGGCGGACGATCTGCGGGTGCTGCTCGCGCCCGACCTCGAGCTCCTGCTCGGGCGACATGAAGCCGGTGAAGCTGCGCGCGCCCGTCGCCGGGTTGGTCTCGCAGCCGCCCAGCAGCGGCAGGAGTGCCGCGAGGGCCAGCAGCGCCGTGCGCAGTCCGTTCCGTTTCATCGCTCGATCACCTCGATCTCCTCCGGCCGCGAAATCTCGATCAGCGGGCCGTTGTACCATTCGATCCAGCCGCGCACGCGGACCATTCTCCCCTGCAAGGCGGCAAGGTCAAGGTCGAGCGCCTCGAACCGCCTTCGCGCCGCCGCGGGCACCAGCACGGTGAAGTCGCTGCGCCAGTCCGCGCCGAAATTGAGGAACACGCGGCCGCCCTTGCGCGCCACGTCGCGCACCTCGCCCTCGACGAGCTGAAACGTGTCGAGGAAGCGCGCCGCGTCGTCGGCGCCGAGGATGCGGTACTGCGGCAGCGCCCACAGCCCGCGCCGCGCTTCGCGCGCCTCCGCCTCCCTGGCCAGCAGCGCGCCGAGCGGGGCGCGGTCGTCCGCGGCGATGACGACGCGGGCGAGGCCCCGCGCCACCAGCTCGGCCTGCAGCCAGCGGCCGTTCGCGTCGGTGGCGTGGGCGACGAGCCGGCCGTAGCGGTCGGTCGCGGCGCCGCGCGCGGCCAGCCAGACCGCGCGCCCCTCGACCAGCGCCGCGAGCGCGCCGCGCGCCGCCTCGGCCAGGGCGCGATGGCGCTCCGGCGGCGGCAGGTCGAGCGCGGCGAGGCGGACGGTGCGGCCGTCGGCCAGTTCGAACGTGGCGCCGTCGATGACGCGGGCGACGGCGCCGCGCTCGTCCGCCGCCGGCCCGGCCGCGAGCGCCGCCCGGCACAGCGCCAGGGCCAGCAGGACCGCAGCTAGGCCGACGCGCATGCGGCGTTATACCTCTGCATGCAGGTTGACGCGCGGGTCCGCGCGCGGCAATGCTGCCGCCCATGCCTGCCGCCGACTCCTCCCGCCGCACCGATCTCTACCCGCCGATCGAGCCGCATGCCGCCGGCATGCTCCGCCTCGACGGCCGCCACCAGATGTACTGGGAGGAGAGCGGCAACCCGCGCGGCGTGCCGGTGCTGTTCCTGCATGGCGGCCCGGGCGCGGGCGCGACGCCGGCGCATCGCCGCTTCTTCGATCCCAACCATTACCGCATCGTCATCTTCGACCAGCGCGGCGCCGGCCGCTCGACGCCGCACGGCGAGACCATCGACAACACCACGCCGCTTCTGGTCGAGGACATCGAGGCGCTGCGCAAGCATCGCGGCATCGAGCACTGGCACGTCTTCGGCGGCTCGTGGGGCTCGACGCTGGCGCTCGCCTATGCCGAGGCGCATCCCGAGCGCGTCCGCGCGCTGATCCTGCGCGGCATCTTCCTGTGCCGGAAGAGCGAGATCGAGTGGTTCCTCTACGGCATCCGCAACGTCTTTCCGGAGGCGTGGCGCGCCTTCGCCGGCTTCCTGCCCAAGGCCGAGCGCCACGACCTGCTCGAATCCTATCACCGCCGCCTGACCGATCCCGATCCGGCGGTCCACCTGCCGGCGGCGCGGGCGTGGAGCATCTACGAGGGCGCGTGCTCGACCCTGCTGCCGAGCCCCGAGACCGTCACCGCCTTCGGCGAGGACCGCATGGCGCTGGGCCTCGCCCGCATCGAGGCGCATTACTTCCGCCATGGCATCTTCCTGCCGGAGAACGCGCTGCTCGACAATGTCGGCCGCATCCGCCGCATTCCCGCGACCATCGTCCAGGGCCGCTACGACATGGTCTGCCCGGCGGTGACCGCCGACGACCTGAGCCGCGCCTGGCCCGAGGCGGAATACGTCATCGTCCCCGACGCCGGCCACTCGGCGATGGAGCCCGGCATCCGCTCCGCCCTCGTCGCCGCCATGGAAAAGCTCAAGCGGGTCTGACCGCCGGCGCCCGGCCGGCCCGGATGTTTCACCGGTTCCGGGTGTTTCATCCGTTTCACGCGTTTCACCGTTTCACGCGTTTCACCGTTTCAGGGGAATGCGCGGTCGCGTGCCTTCGCCCGCCCCGCGACGGCCCTGGCGGGGGCGGGCGTGAAACAGGCAAGCCCTTGAATCGCAAGGCACACGCCCGCTGCTTCATTGCTTCAGGCGAGTCTGCAGTTGCGCCGGCTCCTCTCCGTTCGCGGCCGCTCGCGGCTCCGGGGCCAATCGGCGGCCGGGCCGGACTTTCCGACCCGCCGCGTCACGGCGGGTCGGTGCGCCAACTCGCCGGATCGGCGCCCATGCGCTCGCCCATGTCGGCCAGCACATTCATGACCTCCCTGTCGAACACGCCGGGCCGGGGCGGCGTCCAGTCGTCGGGCACGGCGATGTACCGCACCTCGACATCGACGCCGTACTGGAGCCGGTTGACGGCGGCGATCGCGAAGAGATGCCGCAGCGCGTTGACCGTGGCGCTGCGGCTCGAGGTATCGAGGCTGCGCGGCAGGACGGACCGCCAGTCCGGCTGCACCACCCGGGGCGGCGGCCGGAACTGGTTGTTGAAGATGATCCAGTATCGCGCCTTCGGCATCGGTATGTCCGGATAGAGGGTCTTCCAGATCGCCGTGGCATTGTCGTCGATCGTCATCCGCCCGCCATAGAGGATGTTGCCGGTCAGCGCGCCGTCGACATAGAGGCCGCCGTCGATCTCGCGCGGCGGAAACGCGCCCGGAATGGCCGAGGAGGCGAGCAGGATGCGGTGAACGCGGTCCGGCTCGCCCGTCTCGAGCGCGCGCCTCGCCTCGGCCACCAGGTTCCAGGCGTGCATCTCGCCGTAATCCAGGTTCGACGTGTTCACGGCCAGCAGGCGTCCGTCCTTGCCGGCCTCCACCAGCCGCCGCAGCATGGTCTCGTCGAGCGCCGCGTGGATGTCCTTCTCGAGTCCGGGGATGTCGCCATACGACGTGCCGCCGGTGAGAAGCGACAAAAGGCCGCGCGGCCGAAACCAGTCCTTCCGCGGGTTGCGATAGAGCTCGACGATGTGATCGATCGACCGGTCGTCGCCAAGGAAGGCGAACGGCGCGATCAGCGCGCCCGTGCTGACGCCCGTCACCACGTCGAACTCCGGGCGGGTCATCGGCCCGGATACGCGTCCCCAGCCCTTGAGGACGCCGGCCCCGAACGCACCCCAGTCGCCGCCGCCCGAGAGGACCAGGAGGTCGATGACCGGCGGCGCGGGCGCGCGCCCGGCCTTGTAGGCATCGTAGTTCGCCTTGATCCGGGCGACGCCGCGGCGCGCCACGTCGAGCCGGAAGGCGGCCGCCTGGGCCTCGTCCGCCCAGCGCGCCGCGATCAGATCGGCCTGGGACCGCGGCAGACGCGGCAGCCCGCCGCCCGTGCACCCGGCCAGGGCGACGGCCGCCGCCAGCCCGAGCGTTGCGAGCCGGCGGACGATACCGGTCGACATCGACGTCGCATGAACGCCCATGGCGTCCCGTCCCGATGGAGAGGCGCAGTCGCTTGGGTTGAAACGGTAGAGGTCGGACCGGGTTCGGTAAAGGGGGCCGGTGTCCGGCCGCAAGACGTCCCGCGCCGGCCGTCGCGCAGGCGCGGGTATCCGTCCCGATTCAAGCACGAACCGGGGCGCCGGATAAGGCGGATTCTGCGGATGGGGCGTTCGCGTCGGGTCGGGGGTTCGGGCGGGCGACCCGAAGGTCACGGCGCGCGACAGCGAGACCTGCGAGCGCGGCGCCGGGGAGGGCCGGCGCGCCCCGCGCCGGCACCGCGCTCTGCTGCCACACCGGTTGTAAAGGCGTTGCCGCCGCCGATGACCGAGGACGATAGGCACAGGCACTTCGCTTGCCGGTTGCGGTGCGGGTTTGCTATAGCGGCACAGGGCCGCGCGTTTCCGGTCCGGGGGATGTCTGCAGCATCGGGGGGGATTGCGTGCTCTGGTATGGCGTGCGGCGGCTGGTTGCGGTTATGGGGTTCGTCCTGGGCATGGCGGGCGCGTTCGCGGGCGCGGCGCGGGCCGAAGACCCGTCCTTTCTCACGTTCGGCGGCGGTGCCTTCGATATCGGCGAGGACGACACCGCGGCGCAGGCCGAGGTGCAGTGGCGCCCGGACCTCAAGCTGTGGATCTTCCACCCGATGCTCGGCGCCAACGTCACCAGCGACGGCGCCGTCTACGGCTATGCCGGCATCAGCCTCGACCTGTTCTTCGGCAACCGCATCGTCCTGCGCCCGAGCTTCGCGCCCGGCCTGTTCTACGAGGGCGACGGCAAGGATCTCGGCCACGTCATCGAGTTCCGCTCGGCGGTGGAGCTCGCCTGGCGCTTCGACGACCGCTCGCGCCTCGGCGTCGAGCTGTCGCACCGCTCCAACGCCGGCATCGGCGACGACAATCCCGGCGAGGAGTCGCTGATGCTGTTCTATCACCTGCCGCTGACCGGCTGGTAAGCGCCGATGGCCGCGCCGAAGACACGCGCGCGGACGGCGAAGACGGATTCGGGGAAAACGAAAAAGAAGAAGGAGTCGGGCAAGAGCGCGAAGGCCGGTGCGGCCGGCCGCATCTTCGTCGGCGTCGGCGGCTGGACGTTCGAGCCTTGGCGCGGCGTGTTCTATCCCAAGGGACTGCCGCATGCGCGCGAGCTGGACTACGCGGCGCAGCACCTGACCTCGATCGAGATCAACGGCACGTTCTATCGCACGCAGAAGCCGGCGACGTTCCGGTCGTGGCGCGACGCGGTGCCGGACGGCTTCGTGTTCGCGGTCAAGGGCCCGCGCTATGCGACGCACCGCCGCCAGCTCGCGGGTGCGGCCGACTCCATCCGGTGGTTCTTCGAGTCAGGCGTGACCGAGCTCGGCGACAGGCTCGGGCCGATCCTGTGGCAGCTCATGCCCACCGCGAAATTCGACGAGGCCGACATGGCCGGCTTCCTCGACCTGCTGCCGCACGAGGTCAACGGCCGCCGCATCCGCCACGCGGTCGAAGTACGGCACGAGAGCTTCGCCGACGCAAGGTTCGTGCGCCTGCTGCGCGCACGCAACGTCGCGGCGGTGCTGGTGTTCTCCGACAAGCACGTGCCGATCGCCGACGTCACGGCGGATTTCGTCTACGCCCGCATCGAGCACGCCGACGAAAGCCTGCCCGAAGGCTACACGCCGGCGGCGCTGGACGCGTGGGCGCAGCGGATGCGCGTGTGGTCGCAAGGCGGCGTGCCGAAGGACGCGACGCTGCTGGAGAAGGCCGCACCCGTGCAGCCCCGCGACGTGTTCGCGTATTTCATCAGCGCCGCGAAGGTGCGGAACCCGGCCGCGGCGATGGCGGTGATTGAGAGGGTGAGCGCAAACTAGCGGCGCTGCTAATTCGACACCTGGCTAGCCCTTGGGAGCTATTGCGAAGTTAAGCGGTCCGACGGCCAAGCTGAACTGCAGCGGTTTCTGCGTCAAAATGCCCCCTTGAAATCACTTTTGAGGTACCCAGATCAGGTAAGTGGACCTCGAAATCGATAACTCGGAACCGGCCGCCGTTTCTAGGGCGAGGTCGCCGAGACGCATCTTGACTATTGATGGGGGCGGAATCCGCGGCACGTTTCCGGCCGCGTTTCTGGCCAACCTAGAAAAAGACCTCGAATACCCGATTGGTCGCTATTTCGACCTTATCGCGGGCACGTCCACCGGCGGGATCATCGCAATTGGTCTCGCACTCGGGCTCAGGGCGGGCGAGATTCTGAAGCTCTACGAAGAGAAGGGCCGCGCCATTTTTGGGCAGACGCGGCGTGGCCTAGCCGGCTGGCTGTCTCGAAATTATCGCTTCGGTCGATGGCTTCTCTGGGGCCCGAAATATAGCGCCGAACCACTCCGAGCAGCTCTTCGTGAGGTGCTCGGCGAAAAGCGACTGGGTGATGCACGGACGCGCCTGATGATCCCGGCATGGCACCCCAAGACACAGGCTGTGTATATATTCAAGACAGCCCACCATCCGCGCCTGCAGACAGACTACAAGGAGCTCGCCGTTGACGCGGCTATGGCAACCGCGGCGGCGCCGACATTCTTCCGCCAGCACATAACCGCGAACGACGTCGGACTGGTCGACGGCGGTCTCTGGGCCAACAATCCGACCGGAATCGCCGTCGTCGAGGCGATTTCGATGCTCGGCTGGCCGGCAGATCAGCTCAAGGTGTTGAGCATTGGGTGTCTCGACGACATCAAAGCTATCCGAGAAGCATACGGTGCAGCCCGTCTGGCTCCCCAGCTCGCCAGCCTTTTCATGGCTGGGCAGTCGCACGGCTCCCTAGGAGTCGCGCATATCCTCACGGGAGATCCACACCAGCGGGCGGCGATCTACCGGATTTCGCCGCCGGTCCCTGATGGATTTTACACGCTTGATAACACCCGGCGTATTGGGGACCTGAAAGATCAGGCTTTCGCCGAGGCGCGTATCCGGAAGCCCATCCTCCAGCCTGTATTTTTTGCCGATCCGGCCGACGAATTTATACCCGTGCATAGGTGAATCATGACCGCATATAAAAAGATTGCTCGGACTCACGACGACGTCCTCGATGAGATTGCACGGACGCTCGATATTCCGCCCTCGAAATTTGAGGAGGCCAAAGAGCGATACGAGTCGCTGGGCTCGTGGCTGGACCGTCCCGAGTCGGCGCTCTCGGCATATGATCCCGAAATCACTCCGCAAGGCTCCTTCTTGCTCGGCACGGTTACCCGACCATTTACAGAGGCGGAGGAGTACGACGTTGATCTCGTCTGCTTACTCAAAGCATCCAAGGCGGACTTCACCCAGAAGAGCCTGAAGAAAGCCGTTGGCGACGAAGTCTTGCTATACGCCCGTGCACGCAAGATGGACAAGACGCCGGAGGAGGGACGGCGGTGTTGGACTATTCAGTACGCTGATGGCGCACAGTTCCATATGGATATACTTCCCGCACTTCCTGATGCACAGAGATATCAGCTGCTGCTAGAGCAGCGCGGCTATCGAACCCTAGCCCAAGATTCGGCACTGACTGGTCAAGCGATCGCGATTACCGACAACACGCTTCTACAGTACCATCAAGTTACTGACGACTGGCCACAGAGCAATCCAACGGGGTATGCCGCCTGGTTCCGGGCCCGGATGGCCGTGCAATTGCGGGAGCGCAAGAAGGCGTTTGCTGACATCGAGATGATCACGGCCAGCGTAGAAGAGATACCCGATTATAAGGTCAAGACCCCGCTCCAACGCGCGATCCAGCTCCTCAAACGCCATCGCGACTGTATGTTCGCCGGTGACAGTGAGCACAAGCCGATCTCGATCATCATTACCACGCTGGCAGCTCATGCGTATAACGAGGAGCCGACGATTGCGGAGGCGTTGCAGAGCATCCTGACAAAGATGGATCGGTACATCGAACACAAGGGTGATCAGGCGTGGATCGCCAACCCAGTAAATCCCGCAGAGAACTTTGCTGATAAGTGGGCAGAGGAACCAAAAAAGCGTGAGAACTTTTACAAATGGCTCGAACGCGCGCAGAAGGATTTTGCACTTTATCTCCGTGCGAACCGGTTCAATATTGTGCCTGCAGAGTTGAGAGAGAGCCTTGGAACGGAGCTCGTAGCCCGGGTCTTAAAGGCGATCTCCCCGGTAACGATTCCTGTCGTTACGGCGCCTGCGATCGTCAGAGCGGCTCCTAACCATTCCGACATGCAGCGGGCCGAAGCAGCAGCTGAGGAAATTCGTCGGACCGAGACGCAGTCAAAGCCTTGGGCAAAGCAGTAAGGCCATCGGTAGGGCTCACGCTGGGCGAAGTCAAAGTAGCTATCGCATTCGATCAGCCGAGGCTTTCTGCCTCGTTTGATGGAGACAATATCCGGGTCGCTGGTCGGTATCTTCTCATAGAGGATAATGCGGTTGCTAATCCGGCCGGTCCGATGTCGGAGTTCGATATAGAGATCGTACTTTCTCCACGCTTTCCGAATAGAGAACCGCTGGTATTCGAAGTTGGCGGACGGATTCCTCGCGACGCTGACCATCATATTAATCCGAGGGGGAACTGTTGCATCACAGTCTGGGAGCATTGGCTAGCTGCATCAGACGACCATTCCTTTTCGGCGTTTCTGAAAGGCCCGCTTCATCGCTTTTTCTTCGGGCAGTATTATTTCGAAAAGACGGGCAAGTGGCCGTTCGGAGAATATGCGCACGGCCAAATAGGACTTGAGGAGGCCTATGCTGAAGCTTTGGGGGTCACAAACAAGAAGAAGAACGTTCGATACCACTTGCGTTTGCTGTCTCTAGAATGGCCAAAAGGGCATTGGCGCTGCACGTGTGGAAGCGGGAGGCGCTTACGCGATTGCCACAGGGATGACCTGATGGAGCTTCATCAGAAAATACCCCCGCGTCTCGCTAGGCGCATGTTGCAACGATTGGAAACTTGCTCGAACTCCGCCGCTGAAGGTTGAGTGAAATGCGGCAAGTCTGCAGGTGTTGAAGAAATGCCTGCTCGATGATCGGAATCCGGTCGGCGAGTTCGTAGCGCACGATGGCGCGGATATTGGATTCGACCTGGAGATAGCGGATCACCTTGCGCGGCGGCAGGGCGGCGGCGAGCTTCTCGACATAAGCAAGGTCGCGTGTCGCTTCGGCCTGCCCGATGGCGACGCGTTCGTCCACCAGCTTGAGTGCCACCTTGTTCGTTTCGTCGTCGTCGCGGTAGATGATCACGTAATCCTCGATTAGCGCCAGCACGCGGCCGTTGGCCTGTTCGAGATCGGCCAGAAGCCCTTGCCTCGTCTTCGGTCAGCTTCATGCTGGCGACGACGATCATCTTTTTTTGGCGCGTAGCTTCTCCTTGATCAGCGCCACGAGGTCGGGCGGCGCCTTGTCCTGCGCCGTCGCCGGCAGCATTGCCGAGGCGAGGCCGATCAGCCCCGCACACGGCAAACCCAACACCCTCCTCGTCATGGTCCGGCCCCCGCCCGCGTCCCGCCGTCCGGAAATGGCGGCGACTGGGGAGTCTCGGCGCCGCCGCCGGTGCCGCTATCGCGTTTGCGCAAGTGTCGCCGTTGTCGCGGCGGCGAGTCGCGAGAAGGAGTGGATCCGGGATGCGCCCCTGCGCGCTTCTCTTACCCGGAACGCCGTTCTTTAGAGCGCGCCTGACCCACCACCCGCAGCGCCGCTGCCGAAATCCTGGAGCGGGTTCGGCGGCGCGTTGGCGACGGGCGGGGCGATCATCGCCGGCACCGGGCGTTCGCGGCCGCGCGCGAACGGATCGTTGCTCATGCCGGTGCCGCCCGCTGCACCGTCGCCCGTAGCGGACGCGGCACCCGAAGCCGCGCCGCTGCCCGCTGTACTCGCGCCGGTTGCGGCACCGCCGCGACCGCCGACGCTGCCCGCCGCACCGCCCGCGCCTGAACTGCCCGCAGCACCTGTGCTTGCGCCGCCTGCGGACGACCCGCCGCCGGAGCCGGATGCGCTGCCGCCGCCGGCACCGCCGCTCGTGCCGCCCGAGCCGGTCCCGCCGCCCGAGCCGCCAACGCCGACACCGACTCCCGCACCGACACCGCCGACGCCAGCGCCGGCACTGGCACCGACGCCGCCCGATCCGGCACCGACGCCTGCACTGCCGCCGACACCGGCGCCGCCCGCGTCCGCACCAACTCCCGCACCCGCGCCGGCGCTGGCGCCGCCGGAGCCTGCGCTTGCGCCGCCTCCGGCGCTGGCGCCGCCGGCGCCGCTACCGCTGCCGCCCGATCCCGTGCTCGAACCGCCCGCTGCGCCGCCGGAACCGGCACCGCCGCTGGCGGAGCCCGTGCCGGACCCGCTGCCTGCGCCGGCCCCCGATCCGCTGCTGCCCGCACCTGCGCTGCCGCCGGAACCTGTGCCGCCGCTGCCGCTGGCGCCGCCGCCCGATGCGGAGCCGGCGGTGCCCGCAGCGCCGCTCGCACCCGAACCGCCGCTGCCGGTGCTTCCGCTCGTGCCGCCCGTGCCGCCAGCCGTGCCGCCGGTGCCGCCGCTGTCCTGTGCGCCGGCGACGTTCAGGTCTGGCGAGGCCGAGTCGAAGGAGAGCGGCGCGGCGGCGAGCATCAGGCCGAGCGTGCTCGCCGAGGCGAGCAGGGCTGCGCGTCGTGCGGTCATGGCGGGACCTCGCGAATGATTTCCACGGCTGCGCTTACCGTCGGTAGCGCGGCGCGCGGGTGCAACTCGCGTCACGCGGGCGCAGTTCCCGGCGCGGCCGGACCCGTTCAGGATGTTGCGGCGGCCCGGACGCGGACGACCGGATGTTGCCGCGGCCAGCTTCGCCGTTCGCGCCGCGCAAGGGCCGATCCCGCACGGTGGGCCGCAATCGTCACTCTTGTCCTAAGCGCGGAGCCCTCATCCTTCGACAGGCTCAGGATGAGGTCCTTCGACAGGCTCAGGATGAGGTCTCGGCGGCGCAGGACGAGGGCTCCGCGGCGAAAAGAGAAAAAAGAGGTGCGGCCGGTTCGGGCACGGCGCTCGCACGCGAACCGCCGCTAATCCGGACTCCGGCCTGTTTTCGGTCGGCCAAGCCGCGCAAATCCGAAACCGGATGTCGCATCGGCGTCGCCGGATGCCCTTTCGGAGACTGCATGGCATGGTGCGCCGTGGGCTATCTTCGTTGCAGCAGCGCCGGTGAGCATCGGCGCGACGCTTCGCATGTACGCGGAGCGCCGGGCCGGCGCGCCGACACGCGCCGGGTCCCGACATGCGCGCAACGGAACAAGGGGCAACGCCGCTCGACGCGACCGGCATCCGCAATCCGGGAGGCAACCTGCACTCATGAGGAACGTCCGCCGCTCCCCGCGCATGTCTGCGAACAACGGCCGCGACCCGCTTCTGGCGGAACTCGCGCTGCAAGGCGGCGGCGCGCATGGCGCATTCACATGGGGCGTGCTGGACCGGCTGCTCGAGGAGCCGTGGCTGACGATCGAGGGCATTTCCGGCACGTCGGCCGGCGCCATGAATGCCGTCGTGCTCGCCGACGGCTATGCCCTGGGCGGATCCGACGGGGCGCGGGCGGCGCTCGAGCGTTTCTGGACCTGCGTCGCGCGCGCGGCCGTGCTCAGCCCGTTGCGGCGCAGTCCGCTGGACGTGCTCCTCGGGCGCTGGACGCTGGACACGTCGCCGCTGTTCGTGACGCTCGACCTCATGGCGCGGCTGTTCTCGCCCTACGACCTGAACCCGCGCGGCCACAACCCGCTGCGCGACATCCTGGCGGACTGCATCGACTTCGGGCGCGTCGCGACGGCGCCGATGAAGCTGTTCGTCACCGCGACCAATGTGCGCACCGGGCGCGGCCGCGTGTTCGGCAATGCCGAGCTCTCGCCCGATGTGCTGCTCGCCTCCGCCTGCCTGCCGACGATGTTCCAGGCGATCGAGATCGACGGCGAGGCCTATTGGGATGGCGGCTACGCCGGCAATCCCACGATCACGCCGCTGGTGCGCGAATGCAGGTCGAAGGACACGCTGCTGGTGCAGGTCAACCCGATCGAGCGCACGGGCACGCCGCGCGCGGCCCGCGACATCCTCAACCGTCTGAACGAGGTCTCCTTCAACGCGACCCTGCTGAAGGAACTGCGCATGATCGCGCTGCTGCGGAGAGTGGCCGATCCCGGCAACGGCGAGGGGGCGATGTGGGCGGAGATGCGCATCCACCGCATCGCCAGCGACGTGATGACCAGTCTCGGCTATTCCTCCAAGCTCAATGCGGAATGGGACTTTCTCTGCATGCTGCGCGACGAGGGGCGCCGTTCCGCGGACGGCTTCCTGAAGGCCCACGGCGAGGATCTCGGCAAGCGCCCCACCTTCGACCTCGATGTCCTGCTCGAACAGACATAGGCGGCGCTTCGTGCCGCCTGTCCGTCAGGACCGTCGCCGGCCCTTCCCGGCGCTGCCGCGCAAGCGCGGCAAACGCGGTTCGCGGCGTCGCGGCGCGGCGAGAAGCGCCAGCCCGGTCGCGAACAGCGCCAGCGCCGCGGGCTCCGGCACGGCGGCGAAGGGGCCGGACAGCGCGTACACCTTGCCGAGTGCCGCGTAGTAGATCTGCCCGCGCCAGGTGCCGTCGCCGGGATCGAGCACGATGAAGTCGAGCGCGTAGACGTCGTCGAGGCCGGGATCGATCGGGTCGCCGAACAGCGCGTCGGCCTCGTCGAAGAACAGGACCGCGCCGGCGGTCTCCGCCGCCGCGAACAGCACGTCGAGGTTCTCCTCGGTCTCGCCGATATACGTGCTGACGACCGCGCCGAGATCGATCGTGCCCAGCGGTGCCGGCAGCAGCAGCACGCCGGTGAAGAAATCTGTCGTGCCCTGATAGGCGTGATAGCCCGTGCGCGTTTCGCTGACGATGCCCGCGCCGGCGCGGTCGCCCGGCAGCAGCACCGCGGCGAATGCCAGCACTGCGAGGACGACGGTCCGCACGCGGTTCGCGCGCCGGCCCGCGGCTTCGGTCCGTCGATCACGGGACATCGCCGCCGATCCTCTTCTCGAACGTGATCTCATAGGGTTCGAAGCCATTGCGCGCATAAGCCGCCGTCGCCGGTCTGTTGGCCGACAGGGATCCGATCCGCACCCGCCGCACGGCGCCGCGCGCGAGATGCCGCTCGGCCGCGGCGAGGAGGTCGCCGCTCACGCGCCGCCCGCGCTGCGACGGCACGACATAAACGTCCGATATGTAGCCGTAGACGTTGGAGTCGGGCGTCTCGGCCGGATTGTCGTCGCTGACGACGAAGCAAGCCGCCCAGCCCGCGAACGCGCCGCCGATCTCGGCGACGAGGATCGCGCCGCCGCCCGCCTCGATGCGCTCGCGCAGCGACGCGAAATAGGCCTCCGCGCACTCGCTGCCCGGCCGGCGCGTGTCATGCAGCGCACGCTCGACCTCCTGGAGATCGGCGATGGCCGCAATCACGTCCTTCCTGTCTTCGGCACGGAAGAGGCGGATCGCCGGTTCGGTCATGCCGCGAGGATAGCACGGCCGTTTCTATGTCCGCACCGGGCGGCGCCGCACCAGGCCGAGGCCGAGCACGCCGGCCGCGAACAGCGCCAGTGCCGCCGGCTCGGCGACGAAGACGGTCGGGCCGATCACGGTCTCCACCGGATTGTGGATGTCGCGGTAGTTGTTCGTGGCGAGGATCGGGTGGTCGGAGATGTCGATCTCGCCGTCATCGAACTCGGTCAGGTCGGCGAGGAACAGGAGGTCGTCGCCGAGCGCGATCGACGGGTTCTCCTCGCCGAACAGGAAGGGCTCGGCGTCGAGGCAGGCGAGGCAGAAGGCGCGCCCGAGATTGGCGCCGTTGAAGATCACGTCGTCGCCGGTGAGCAGGATCTTCTGCTGCGACAGCGGGCCTTCGCCGCCCTCGAAGCCGATCTCGACGCCGTCGACGAGGATGACGGTCACGGCGCCGGTCTCGCGATCGCGCAGGGCTACGGCGTACTGGCCCTCGGTGCGCGTCTCCTGCGCGCCGGCGAACTCGAAGCGGTTGACGCCGAGATCGAGCGGCAACGCCACGTCGAGGTCGAAGGCGCGGCCGCGGATCGCGGCGAGCGTGAGCGAGAAATCGTCGCTGAACAGCTTGGCGCGGGCCAGCTCGAATTCGAGCCGGTCGTCGAAGGCGGGGCCGAGCGAGCCGAGCGGGCTGTTGAGCCGCAGCATCTCGAGATCCATCTGCACGCCGAGGCTGAGGCCGGTCTCGTTGTAGACGGTGTTGTTCAGGAAATAGGTCGGCTGGACGCGCAGGTCGGTGCTGCCGAGCGTCAGCGGGGCGATGATGTCGAGGCTCTGGCCGAGATCGAAGCGGACGATGTTGGTCGCGTGATACCGGCCGTCCGCACCCCGCTGCAGCACCGGCTGGCTGAAGGCGAGCTGCACCTCGGGATCGGGCGTGAAGCGGAAATCCTGGTAGAGGCCGAGCGTCGGGCCGCCGTCGGTGGACATCAGCTGGTAGCCGATCGGGCCGACGCCGTTGGCGAGGAACGGGCCGATGAACGGGATCAGCTTTTCCGCCCCGCCCTGGACCGCGATGATCGACTTGGTGTCGGAGCCGAACACCGAGCGGTCGCCCTGCAGCGCGCCCTGCACCGCGACGTCGGGATAGGCGAAGGAGATCTTCGCCGGGCCCACCTGGATCGGCTGGAACGGATCGACCTTGTTGCCGAGGAAATACACCGAGGGCGGCTGGCCGCCGGTGCCGGGATCGATCTCGAGCAGGGTCACGCTGCGCGCGTCGCCGAATTTCACTTCCTTGCGCGCGCAGACGATGCACTGGCCCAGCACCTTCGCGGTCGCCTCGACGAAGGCGCCGGCCTTGATGTCGTAGCCGAAATCCGCCCAGGCCGAGGCGTAGGGGAAGGTGGTCTTGAGGAACGGGCTGCTCATCGTCGTGCCGGCCGACAGGTCCTGGTTCAGGACCTCGTAGCCGAGCCCGGCGAGGGCGACGTATTGCGGCGTCAGCGGCGGGCTGACGGCATTGAGGCCCGGCGTGAAATTGCTGCCGATCTGCACCGGCCGCCCGGCGAGGATGCGGTTGCCCATCGGCTCCGTCGTGCCGATGTTGATGGTCGACAGTGCGGGATAGTTGACGTTGAGCTTGCCGCCGGTGACGTAGTAGCCGAAGTCGAAGCCGGCCGAGCCCGTCACCGTGCCGCCGACGCCGACATTGGCCTCGAACGGCAGGTCGATGCCGAGGAAGTCGGCGATGATGTTGATCGGGTTGCCATTGAGCTTGGGCAGGTCGACGGTGACCGGGCCGACCGAGGGCTGGCTCAGATGCCACTCGCTCTCGAAGGCGGTGCCGCCGGTCCACGGGTTGCGGTTGACCGCGGCGAAGTTGACGTTCTGATTGATGACCAGCGCTGTGGCCGGTCCGGGGAGAGAAGCAGCGAGAGCCGCGAGAAGGCCGGTGATTGCGAGCCGACGCCGTTGTGCCATGCCGAACTCCTCCAGCGGCGCCGCGACGGCGCCGTCCTGACGCGAGGGTCCGGAAGAGCAAGAACCGTGCCCATCCAGCAAGTTCAGAGGGTTGGTCGGGACGGGCGCGCGCGGATGTAAAAGCCCGCGACTCATCCGTTCGGCGGAGACCGGTGCGGCCGGTGCCGCGATCGACCCGCACGCGTCCGGTCAAGGTCGCGCCGTGCCGGTCGTTGCGCCGACCGCGCGGCCGGCAAGCGGCGCGCGCACCGGATTGCAGGCGCAGGAGCGGCGCTGGTATGGTGCCGGCCACGTCCCCGTAGCTCAGCAGGATAGAGCAACAGTTTCCTAAACTGTGGGTCGGGTGTTCGAGTCACCCCGGGGACGCCATCCGGCGGTCGTCTCCTCCGGCGCGGGCAGCGGGCCGGCCGCGCGGAGCCCGGCGGGCCGGGGATGAGGAGGACGCCGTGACGCTGGAACTGTGGCTCGTGTACGTACTCGCGGCGGTCGGGCTTTCGCTGACGCCCGGCCCGAACGGCCTCCTGTCGCTGACCAACGGCGTCCGGTTCGGCCTCGCCCGGACCGTCTTCACGGCGCTCGGCGGCGTATCCGGCTTCATGGTGCTGGTCGCCGCGTCACTGGCCGGTCTGGGGGCGCTGCTGGCGGCGTCGGAGACGGCGTTCACCGCGGCGAAATGGATCGGTGCGGCCTATCTCGTCTATCTCGGCATCCGCCTGTGGCGCGCACCGCCGCCGAAGGTGAGCGCGTCGGCCGGCGAGGGGCTTTCCTGCGAGGCCGGCGCGGTGCGGCTGTTCGTCCAGGGCTTCCTGGTCGCGGTGTCGAACCCCAAGGCCCTGATCTTCTTCGCCGCTTTCCTGCCGCAGTTCATGATGCCGGGCGCGCCGTACTGGTTTCAGCTCCTCACGCTCGGCGGCACCTTCGCGGTCGTCGAGTTCTTGTACGAACTGGTCCTGGCCGGGACGGCCCAGAGGATCGCGCCCTGGCTCGGCCGGCACGGGCGCTGGTTCAATCGGATCACGGGCTGCACCTTCGCCGGCATCGGCGGATTGCTGGCGACGGCCAACCGCGGCTGAGTCAAGCGAACGCGTCGGCGATCGCGGCAGACCGCGTCAGGCCGACTGCCTTCCCGGCTCGCGCTCCGGCGCCGGCCGGCCCGCGGCCGCGCGCTTCGCCATTGCGGGCGTAGAGTCGGCCAGCGCAAGCGCGGCCCCCAGCAGCAGCCACAGCGCGCGCTGATAGAACAGGTCGTGCACGGCCGCCATCACGGCGAATCCGAGGAGCGCCAGGATCACAAAGGTTCTGACCGCGTCGCCGGCGGGCCGCTCGTGAACCTCATGCTTGAGGATCCGGATGAACGGGGCGAGGAAGACCAGAAGCCCGACGGCCCCCATCTCGGCGAGCAGCCAGAGCGGCGTGGAATGGATGACGAGGGCCTGTCCGTGCGCGCGCGCGTATTGCTCGACGAAGGCGCCGAGTCCGCCGCCGAGGATCGGGTGCGCCTCGAACATCGCCCAGCCGCCGCGCAGGCTGGCGATGCGCTGGACGTTCGAGCCGCTGTATCCGGAGGCGACCACCTCGAACGGCGAGAAGTCCAGCCTGTGGACTTCGAGCCGCGCCGCGCCGCCCGCGCCGCCCCCTGCCCCCGTGATGCCGTGCCACACGTCCATCAGGAAGCCGGTTGCGAGCGCCCATTCGTAGCGTATCGTCGCGACGATCTCCGGCAGCCAGTTGATGACGGTCACGACGGCGGCCGTCACGGCGAACGCGCGGAGCAATTCGCGCGGCAGCAGCGCGCGCCACCAGAGCGCCGCCACGAGCAGCGCGCCCAGGGCGATCAGCCCCGAGCGCGAACCCGTGAACCACAGCCCGATCAGCGCGCCGGCCAGGAGCAGCGCGCGAAGCCGGGAAGGCTCCACCGCCGCGACGACGCAGGCCAGCGCCAGCAGCAGCTGCAGCGCGAAGGCGTTGGCGTTCTGCGCGAAGCCTTCGCTGCGATAGCTGATCAGCTCGGGCGGCACATGGAGATTGGCGACGACGCCGCTGAAGATGGCGAGGTCGAGCAGCGCGATTGCCGCGGCGGCGGCGGCGAATGTCCGCGCCAGCATGCGGAACCCGGCGAGTCCGGCATGCCGGACGATCATCGCGCCCGTCGCCGCATAGGCGAGCAGGATGAACCAGCCGGCAAAGCGGTTGACGAAGGCCCATCCGGTCCAGCCGAAACGCCACCATCCGAGCGCAAGCGCAATCGTCAGCATCGCGGTCGCGGCGACGATATGTGCATTGAGTCCCGGCAGTCGCCACGCGGGCAGGGCGCGCGCGCGCCAGCACATGAGCAGGAACAGCGCGCCGCCGACGATCGCCACCGGATCGGCGAGGTTGACGTTCAGGCGAGCGGTCGTCAGCGGGATATGCACCTGGAAGAACACGGCCATCGCCGCAATGACCGGGACCGACCATGCCAGCAGCGCCGCATGATCGACCGGCGCATCCGCCGCGGCGGGCCGGGCAGCGGGCAGCGCAGCGCCGGACGGCGCAAGGCCGGTGGCAGCGGCGAGCGCCGCCACCACGGCCAGCGCGACGATGCCGATCAGCACCGCGACCGCAAGCGCCGCCTCGCTCGGCATGCCGATGGCGCCGAGCGCATAGATGGCACCAAGCTCGCGCACGCCCCAGCCGGCGAGACTGACCGGCACGCTGGCGGCAAGCATCACGACCGCCGCAGCGGCAGCGATTTCGATGAAGCCGATCGACGGCGCCAGGCTCATCGCGGCGGCGATGTAGGCCGTCATGGTCATGAGCTGGATCAGCAGGCTGACCGCGAGATTGAGCGCCAGGCCGTGCAGCGCGCGCGGGCCGAGACTCTTCCGCATGCGTGCCGCGGCGGGGCGGCCCCAGGCCGCGACGGCGGCGGCGGCCAGCACGAGCGCGCCGCCGATCGCGAGCTTGACGAAGACGGCGCCGCCGGCCTGCAGGTCGAGGGTGATGCGGCCGAACAGATAGCAGCCGCCGGCGAGCGCCAGAGACAGCGAGACGAGCAACGCCGCGAGGCGCTCGTAGCCGGTGACGACGATCGTACCGGCGGCAGGGACGCCGCGCCGCGCCAGGACGGCGCCGCGCGCGATCAGCTGCCCGACGATCTGGAAGAACAGGCTGCCGGCAACCTGGCCGAGACTCAGCGCGGCGGCCGCATCGCGGAACGTGATGCGATAGCCGACGTCGCGGGCGATGAGCTTGAGCCGGTAGCTCGAGGCGAGCGCGCCGAGGGCGAGACAGGTGACGACGACAAGGAGGCTGGCGGGCCGAATCTGCCCGAGCGTATCCATCAGCGCCAGGCCATCGACATAGGACAGGGCCGCCATCAGCGCCGTCGCGGTCACAAGAAGGGACACGGCGGAGCGCGGCGAAACGCGGGCGGTCGCGAATCCGGCGATGCTCAATGTCGGACGACAGGCTGTCGTATCGCAAAGATGGACCAGCTTAACGCGTTGTCCGGGGAGTCGAGCGGTGGCAAGGTAGGTACTGCACAGGCTCAAAAGGGACACAGACGGGAACGGCCTCGTTGCCGTTACTGTCACGCTTGTCCGGACTCGCAACGTCGGGGCTGGCGCCCGACACGAGCCTTGCGCGGACTCCGGCCGGTGCCGCTTCGCGGGAGAATGGCGTACTGCGATCGTCCCGGGAACACCGCGGCGGCCGCACGAGTCAAGTCTAGGCGAAGCGAGCGCGATCGGGCGCAACCCGGGGCGAAGGAGGCGTGCGATGGCAGAAGCGATTCCGGTGGTGTGGTTCGAGGCGCTTGGCCGCGGCGACGTCGCCAGGGTCGGCGGCAAGAACGCGTCGTTGGGCGAGATGGTGCGCAACCTGCAGACAAAGGGAATCCCCGTGCCGCCGGGATTCGCGACGACCGCCGACGCATACTGGCGGTTCGTCGATGCAAACGGGCTGCGCGATCTCATCCGGACGACGCTCGACGCCTTCAAGGACGGAACGACGCCGCTTGCCGAGGCCGGGCTTGCGATCCGCCGCGCGTTCCTGCACGGCGCGTGGCCCGCGGACATCGCTGCGGCGATTCGGGAGTCCTACCGCGAGCTCTCGCGGCGCGTCGGAATCGATGCCGCGGACGTGGCCGTGCGCTCGAGCGCGACGGCGGAGGACCTGCCGGATGCCAGCTTCGCCGGGCAGCAGGAGACATTCCTCAACGTGCGGGGCGAAGGCGATCTGCTCGCCGCGTGCCGGCGCTGCTACGCCTCGCTCTTTACCGATCGTGCGATCAGCTATCGCGATGCGAAGGGCTTCGATCACCTGAAGGTGGCGCTTTCGGTCGGCGTACAGAAGATGGTGCGCGCGGATCTCGGCGGGGCCGGCGTCATGTTCTCGATCGACACCGAAACCGGCTTCGACAAGGTCGTCCTCATCAATGCGGCGTGGGGGCTGGGCGAGAACGTCGTCCAGGGAACGGTGAATCCGGACGAGTACGAGGTCTTCAAGCCGTTCCTGTCCGATGCCCGCCTCAGCCCGATCATCGGCAAGCGCCTCGGCAAGAAGGCGCAGAAGATGATCTATGCCGCGGGCGGCGAGCATCCGACCCGCAACGTGCCGACATCGCTGCGCGAGAGCGCGTCCTTCGTGCTCGCGGATGACGACATCCTCCAGCTCGCACGCTGGGCCTGCACGATCGAGGCGCATTACGGCATGCCCATGGACATGGAATGGGCGAAGGACGGCGAGACCGGCGCGCTGTTCATCCTCCAGGCACGGCCGGAGACGGTGCAGTCGCGCAAGGAGCCCGCCGCTTTCCGGTCCTACCGGATCAAGCGCAAGGGCCCGAAGCTGCTCTCCGGCCTGAGCATCGGAGACGCGGTGGTTGCCGGCGAGGTCTGCCTGATCCGGAGCGCGCGCGAGATCGACCGGTTCGCGGACGGCGCGGTGCTGGTCACCGGGACGACCGATCCCGACTGGGTGCCGATCATGAAGCGGGCCGCCGCCATCGTGACGGACCATGGCGGACGCACCTCGCATGCGGCGATCGTGAGCCGCGAGCTCGGCCTGCCCGCGATCGTGGGGACCGGCAACGCGACCGAGCTGCTGCACGACCATCAGGAGATCACGGTCTCCTGCGCAGAAGGAGACGAGGGATTCGTTTACGCGGGCCGTGCGGATTACGACGTCACCGATCTGGCGCTCGAGAGCGTGCCCGGGACGCGGACCCAGGTGATGCTCAATCTCGCCAATCCGGCGGCGGCGTTCCGCTGGTGGCGGCTGCCGACGGATGGCGTGGGCCTTGCGCGCATGGAGTTCGTGATCAGCAACCAGATCAAGATCCACCCGATGGCGCTGGTGCGCTTCGACAGCCTTGCAGCCGAGGAGGCCAGGCAGGCGATCACGGCGCTCACGCGGGGGTACGACGACAAGACCGAGTATTTTGTCGATCATCTTGCCCGCGGGCTCGCCAAGATCGCGGCGGCGCATTACCCGAAGCCGGTGATCGTGCGAACGAGCGACTTCAAGACCAACGAGTATGCCGGCCTGATCGGCGGGGCGCAGTTCGAGCCGAAGGAGGAGAATCCGATGCTCGGGTTCCGCGGCGCGTCGCGCTACTACTCGCCGCGCTACCGGGAGGGGTTCGCGCTCGAGTGCCGTGCCATCCGGCGCCTGCGGGAGGACATGGGCTTCACCAACATTGTCGTCATGATACCGTTCTGCCGATCGGTGCGCGAGGCCGACCGCGTCATGTCCATCATGGCCGAGAACGGGCTGCGCCGCGGCGAGAACGGGCTGCAGGTCTATGTCATGTGCGAGATCCCGTCGAACGTGATCCTTGCCGAAGAGTTCGCGAAACGGTTCGACGGGTTCTCGATCGGCAGCAACGACCTGACGCAGCTCACGCTCGGCGTCGATCGGGATTCGGCCGAGCTCGCCGAGCTCTTCGACGAGCAGGACGAGGCGGTCAAGTGGATGATCCGAAGCGTGATCGAATCCGCGCACCGTGTCGGCGCCAAGGTCGGGCTGTGCGGGCAGGCGCCGAGCAATCATCCGGCTTTTGCGGAATTCCTGGTCGAATGCGGCATCGATTCCATGTCGGTGAGTCCGGACAGTTTTCTCGCCGTAAAGAAGCACGTGGCCCGCGCCGAAGAGGCGCACAGTGCGGCCGGCCGCCGGACCGAAAAGGGACGCGCGACCGCGACGGGCGCACGAAAAAGCGTCGGGGGGGCGCCGTGATGCTCGCCATCCTCAGTTCCGGGAGCCGCAAGTGCGCATGCTCCGGAGCGTGCCGCCGGATGGTCGCACGATGTGCGGTCGCGCTGCTTGCTTTGCCATCCGCGTTACCCGCCGCCGGTCCGGCGCAAACCGTCACGGACGAGAGAATCCAGGCGATGTTCGCGAATTTCGACGGCAACGGCGACGGGTCGATCAGCTTCGAAGAGTACGAAACCAACAAGGTGTTTGCCTTTTTCAGATCCCAATCCGGCGAGCAGCCGATCAGCATCAGCTACGATGAATCGCTGTTCTCCCGCCCGGTGTTCGAGTCCTTCGACCGGAACGGCGACGGCACGCTGACGGGCGCGGAGATCATCGCCGACCACAGGCTGCAGTTCGTGCGAATCGACCAGAACCGGGACAACGCAATCAGTCGCGCCGAGTTCAACGCTCTCGTTGACTCGCTCGCGCGTTGACGCGAGGCCCGCGCGCGGGCGCCGACGCGCCGTGGCCCGGGCCGGAGTCCGTTTCCGCCGCGCGGAAGGCTGAACACCAGGACAGTATCGGCCTGCGCCTGTGCCAGCGTGCGATCGGGCCAATGGAACAGGCTTGGCGGAGGCTCTTTGAATAAAGGTGGAGCGGCTGATCACCTTGTCGCAGCGGACGCGGGCGTGGCCGATCTGGCTCCGCTACCTCGTTACCGCAGCGCTTGTTTTCCTGGCTCTCGCCGCCTGGCTGGCTTTGGACGAGAGCCTGCATGCCTATCCGTTCCTCATCTTCTATCCTGTGATCATTCTGGCGGCGCTGATCTTCGACCGCGGCTCAGGTCTATTCGCGACGGTCGTCAGCGCAGTCGCGATCTACTACTTCCTGTTGCCGCAGCGTGGAAGCTGGCGTCTCGAGAATCCGGCCGATCTCGTTCCGCTCGCGCTGTTCATCCTGATCGCCGTCGTGATCGCGCTGGTCATCGAGGCTGTGCATGCCCTTTTGCATCGGCTGCGCGCCGCCGAGCGCGAGCTCAAGCTGTCTCTCGAGGAGATGTCGCACCGCACGCGCAACAACCTGCAACTCCTGGCTTCGATGCTCTCCATCGAGTCGAGGACGAGCGGTGCGTCCGCCGATCAGGTGATCCGCTCGGCGATCGAACGCATCCGCGCCTTCGGGCGCATCCATAACCGGCTTCTCGCGCAAGGCGGGGCCGGCACGATCGATGCAGCGCGATTTCTCGGCGATCTCCGCGCCGATCTTCAGGCCGGACTGATCGGCTCGCGGCTGGTGACGATCCGCACAGCGCTTGAGCCGATGGCGGTCGGTCTGTCGGAAGCGACGACGCTCGGCCTCCTGGCCAACGAGCTGGTGACGAACGCGATGAAGCATGCCTTCGGGGAGCGCGCCGGGGGCGTCGTGACGGTCGCGCTGCGGCAGACCGACGGCATGCGCGTGCTGAGCGTCGCCGACGACGGAGCCGGGATGCCGGATGCGGCCGTGTCCGGTTTCGGCATGCATGTCGTGCGCGCATTGGTGACGCAGATCGATGGCCAGCTCGACGTCGCCACCGAGCCCGGCGCCGGAACCACCTTCACCGTCCAGTTTCCCGCCGAGCGTCCCTGAGGCGGATCGACGCTGCGGCGCGGGCTACGGCGCGGATGCGGATTCGAGCAGGCTCAGGAGCCCCTCGAGCAGCTGCGTCGGCGTCGGCGGGCAGCCCCTGATGTGGAGATCGACGGGCACGACTGCGGATACGCCGCCGACGCAGGCATAGCTGTCCCTGAACAGTCCGCCGTCAAAGGCGCAGTTGCCGACCGCGACCACCCATTTCGGGTCGGGCGTCGCGTTGTAAGTGCGCTCCAGCGCCTCGCGCATGTTCTTGGTCACCGGCCCGGTGACAAGCAGCACGTCCGCGTGGCGCGGCGAGGCGACGAAGCGCAGGCCGAACCGCTCGAGGTCGTAGACCGCGTTGTTGAGCGCATGGATCTCCAGCTCGCAGGCGTTGCACGAGCCGGCATCGACCTGGCGGATCGACAGGCTGCGGCCGAGCCACCGCCGCGCGGCGCCTTCGACCTTCGCCGCGAGTGCCGCGAGGGCGGCGTCGTCGGGCGCGGGGCCCGCCTCGGTCACGGGCGCACGGAGCAGTCCGTCGAGCAGCAGCTTACGCATGGCGCATCACAGGTCGTGCCCCGAATAGGAGCAGTTGAACGATTTGTTGCAGAGCGGGAAGTCGGCGATGATGTTGCCCTCGACTGCGGACTCCACCAGCAGCGGCCACTGGAACCATGACGGGTCGCGCAGCCGGCAGCGCGCGACGGTGCCGTCCGCCGCGAGCCGCACCCAGGCGAAGACGTCGCCGCGGAAGCTCTCGACCAGTGCGGTGCCTTCCGACGCGGCGCCGGAAGCGGGCAGCGCCTCGACGGTCGCGCCCGCGGGCAGGCCGCCGAGGATCTGTTCGATCAGCGACAGGCTCTGCTCCGTCTCGCGGATGCGTAGCCAGACCCGCGCGTTGACGTCGCCCTGCGCGAGCACCGGCACCTCGAAGCGCAGCGCGTCGTAGGGTGCATAGCCCGGCGTGCGGCGCGCGTCGAAGGCGCGGCCCGCCGAGCGGCCGACGAAGCCGCCGGCGCCGAAGCGGCGCGCCAGCTCAGGCTTGACGATGCCGGTGTTGACGGTGCGATCCTGCAGCGAGGCGGTGCTGTCGTAGACTTCGACGAGCTGCGGCCAGCGTGCACGGATGTCCGCCACGAGAGCCCGGATCCGCGTCGCACCGCCGGCGGGGAGATCGACGGCGACGCCGCCGGGCACGACGCGGTCCATCATCAGCCGGTGGCCGAAGCAGGCGAAGGAGGTGCGCAGCACCTGCTCGCGGAGAATGCCGCAATGCGCGTGCAGCAGCGCGAAGGAGGCGTCGTTGCACACCGCGCCGATGTCGCCGAGATGGTTGGCGACGCGCTCGAGCTCCGCCATCAGCGCCCGCAGCCATTGTGCGCGCGGCGGCGCCGTGACGCCGGCAGCCGCTTCGACGGCGCGGGCGAACGCGAACGCATATGCAACCGTGCTGTCGCCCGAGACGCGGCCGGCAAGGCGCGCGGCATCCTGGAGCGGCTTGCCGATCATCAGCGATTCGGTGCCCTTGTGGACGTAGCCGAGACGCTGCTCGAGCCGCACCACCGTCTCGCCGCTGGCGGTGAAACGAAAGTGCCCCGGCTCGATGATGCCGGCATGGACGGGACCGACGGAGATCTGATGCAGCTCCGGCCCCTCGACCGGCAGGAAGTCGTAGGGCGCGCCGGTGTCCGGCGCCGGCGCGCGCGCGCCGAGCGGATGGCGCACGCCCCAGCGGCCGTGGTCGAGCCACGGCCGGCGGTCGGGCATTCCCAGCGGCTCGATCCCGTGGAGATCGCTGATCGCGCGCTCCAGCCGCAGCGCCGGCGCGACGCTGCGGCTCACCGCCGGATAGTCTCCCGCGCAGGCGAGACTCGCGAGTCCGCCGGTGGCGCCCGCGGCGTCCCACAGCGCGAGATGCACCTGGTCCGGCTCGGCCCACAGGTCGAGCAGGGTCCAGCGGCCGTCGGCGAGTCCGTTGCACAGGGTCTGCCAGAGCTCCGTGCCGACGATGGCGTGCGGCCACGGAGAGCTGCGCGATACGTCCTTACCGGGGCGCAGCACATCGGCGATGGAGATCATTTGCGGGTTCATGGTCTACCCCAGCAGCCCGGCGACGTGCTGGAACCATGCGACCAGCGGCGGCGGCAGGTAAACTCCGGCGCAAAGCACGAGGCCCAGATGGCAGAACATCGGCACGTAGGAGGCGTGGACGGGATGATTCTCGCCCTCGGGCTTTCCGAACACGACCCCGTGCAGGCGCAGCATCAGCGCGCCGAAGGCGACCAGCAGCCCGAACACCAGCGGCACGGCGAGCAGCGGCTCGCGCGCGAAGGTCGAGCTGACCACCAGGAATTCGCTCATGAAGATGCCGAGCGGCGGCATGCCGGCAATGGCGACGACGCCAAGCACGAGACCCCAGCCGAGCACCGGATGAGTCTCGGTCAGGCCGCGGATGTCGGCGATCTTCTGCGTGCCCTTGGCCTGGGCGATGTGGCCGACGGCGAAGAAGATCGCCGACTTGGTCAGGCTGTGCATGGTCATGTGCAGCAGCCCGGCGAAGTTCGCCAGGGGCCCGCCCATGCCGAAGGCGAAGGTGATGATGCCCATGTGCTCGATCGACGAGTAGGCGAACATGCGCTTGATGTCGCGGCGGCGGTACAGCATGAAGCCGGCGAAGACCAGTGAGATCAGGCCCATCGTCACCATCATCGGGCCCGGCGCGATCGCGGCGGGATTGGCCGCCATCAGCACCTTGAAGCGCAGCACGGCATAGAGCGCCACGTTGAGCAGCAGGCCCGACAGCACCGCCGAGATCGGCGTCGGGCCCTCGGCATGGGCGTCCGGCAGCCACGCGTGCAGCGGCGCGAGGCCCACCTTGGTGCCGTAGCCGAGCAGCAGGAAGACGAATGCGAGGTTGAGCAGGGCGGGATCGAACCGCGCCGCATTGGCGGCGAGCAGGCTCCACTGCATGGCGTCGAGGCCCTCGCCGATCGCCGGCCGCGCCGCGACATAGACGAGGATGGTGCCGAACAGGGCGAGCGCGATGCCGACGCTGCCGAGGATGAAGTACTTCCACGCCGCCTCGAGCGCCTCGTGCGTGCGGTACATGCCGACCATCACCACGGTCGTCAGCGTCGCCAGTTCGATCGCCACCCACATCAGCCCAACATTGTGCGCGATCAGCGCCAGGTTCATGCCGAACATCAGCACCTGATACATCGCGTGATAGAAGCGGACGTTCCGCGACGTCAGCCGTCCGATCTCGAGCTCGTGGGCGATGTAGCTGGCGCTGAAGGCGCTGGTCGTGAAACCGACGAACGTGTTGAGGACGATGAAGACGATATTGAGGTCGTCGACCAGCAGAAAGTCGCCGGGCACGGGGCGGGATTCGAACAGCGCCAGCGCCGCCAGCAGCGTGAGGAACGAGGCGGCAACGTTGAGCCGCGCCGGCAGCCTGTAGCCGGGCAGGGCCGCCAGCAGCGCCGCCGCGACGACCGGCACGGCCAGCACCGCGGCGACGGCGATATCGCCGAGCGCGCTCATCGCCGCTCCCCGCGGAAGCGGTCGAGCGCATGGATGTCGACCGTGTCGAAGCGTTCGCGGATGCGGAACAGGAACATGCCGATGACGATGAAGGCGATCAGGACGGAGAAGGCGACTGAGATCTCGACCACCAGCGGCATGCCCTTGGCGCCGGTCGCGGCGAGGATCAGCCCGTTCTCGAGCGACATGAAGCCGATCACCTGGCTGACCGCATTGCGGCGCGTGATCATCATCAGCAGGCCGAGCAGCACGACCGACAGCGCGAAGGAGAGATCCTCGCGCGCCAGCGGGTCGGATTCCGCCGTCACCGGCAGCATCACGATCACCGACAGGGCTACCAGCCCCATGCCGATCAGCATGGTCGGCCCGATGCCGCCCACAGTCTCGATCTCGCGGTGGATGCCGAGGCGCTGGACGATGCGCTGCAGGGCCACGGGAATGATGATCGCCTTGAACACCAGTGCGATCGCCGCGGTGACGTAGAGATGCGGCGCGTCCTGGATGAAGGCCTGCCATCCGACCGCCAGGGTCAGGACGACGGCGTGGAGCGCGAAGACATTGATCAGGCTCGACAGGCGGTCCTGGTAAAGGAGCAGAAGGCTCACCAGAACCGAGCCGCCGGCCAGAAGATGCGCGATGTCGAAATAGATGCCGTCCATCACATGCTCCGCGAGACGAACCGGAGGAGCAGGGCGAGCAGGCCCAGCATCAGCGCCGCGCCGAGGAACTCCGGCACCCGGAATACGCGCATCTTGGCGATTGCCGTTTCGAACAGCGCCAGCAGGAACCCGGCGAGCGCGAGCTTGCCGAGCCAGGTCGCCAGCCCGACCGCATAGGCGGCAGGCCCGCCATGTCCGGTGCCCGCCATTCCCCAGGGCACGAAGATGCAGGCGATCAGCGATACGTAGAGGAGCAGCTTGAGCGAGGCGGCAAGCTCGATCATCGCGAGATGGCGGCCGGAATATTCGAGCACCATCGCCTCGTGTACCATCGTCAGCTCCAGATGGGTCGCCGGATTGTCGATCGGGACGCGCGCGTTCTCGGCGATTGCGACCATCAGCAGCGAGATCAGGGCCAGCCCGAGCGAAACGCGCAGACCGACATCCGCGGACTGCATGAACCCGGCGATGGACGAAAGCTGGGTCGAGCCGGCGAGCAGCGACAGCGTGAAGACGACGATGATCATCGCCGGCTCGGCCAGCGAGGCGATCATCATCTCGCGGCTCGAGCCGATGCCGCCGAAGCCGGTGCCGACGTCGAGGCCGGCCAGCGCCAGGAAGAACCGCGCGCTGCCGAGCAGGGCGACGATCGCGATCAGGTCGGCCGACCAGCTGAACTGGAGGCCCGCCGCGAATGTGGGCACGAGCGCGGCGGCCACCCAGATCGCGGCGAAGATCGCATAAGGCGCCGCCCGGAACAGCCACGAGGCGTTCTCGGCGATCACCGCCTCCTTGCGGATCAGGCGCAGCAGGTCGCGATAGGGCTGAATGAGCGACGGGCCCTGACGGCGCAGAAGCCGCGCCTTCACCTTGCGGATCAGGCCGGTGAGCAGCGGCGCCAGCGCCAGCACAAGCATCATCTGCATGCCCTGGACGAGGGTGTCGAGGATCATTGCCATACCGCCACCACGATCAGGAGCAGGATGAGCGCTGCGAAGACGAGGGTGAGATAGCGCCGGATGGTCAGGAACTGCAGGTGGTTGAGCCGATCCGCGGCGAGCAGCACCGCGTCGACCACCGGCTGGTAGAGCAGCTCCCAGACGAGGTCGCGCACGCTCACGGTCAGCCGGGCCGGGCGCGTGTCGCCGGGCAACGGCATGTCGACGGTCTCGCGTGCGTGGAAGAGCAGCGGGCCGAAGACGCGCCGCAGCGGCTGGGCGAAGCTGCCGGCGGTGTACTGGGTGATCGGGTCCGGAACGGGCGTGCCGCAATCCCATGGCGGCGCGCGGCGCACCGCGCGCGAGGCGAATGTGTGGACGGCATAGGCCGCGAGCAGGCCCGAGATCGCCATGAAGAGCAGCACCAGCAGCCCGTTGTAGGAGCTGCGGCTGGCGGTCAGCGGGACGATGGAGAGCCACGGCACTTCCGACTGCGTCGGCAGTTGCCCGCCGGCGAGCAGGCGGATCGTCGGCCCGAGCGCGTCGATCACGATGCCGGGAAAGATGCCGATCAGCACGCAGAGCGCGGCGAGGCCGGCCATCGCGCCGACCGAGAAGCGGTCGACCTCGCGGGCCTCCGCGGCGGCATTCGAGCGGCTGCGTCCGAGAAACGTGATGCCGAAGGCGCGCACGAAGCATGCCGCCGCGAGCGCCGCCGAGAGCGCCAGCATCGCGCCGATGGCGGGCACCAGGAACTTCATGCCCCATTGCGGCAGCTCGGGGCTGACGATGATCGCCTGGAACAGCAGCCATTCCGAGACGAAGCCGTTGAGCGGCGGCAGGGCCGAGATCGCCGCCGCGCCGACCAGGAACGCCGCACTCGTGTACGGCATGCGATGGATCAGGCCGCCGAGCTTGCCGAGGTCGCGCTCTCCTGTCGCCGAGAGGACGGCGCCGGCGCCGAGGAAAAGGAGGCTCTTGAACGCCGCATGGTTCAGCGCATGCAGCAGGGCTGCGGTCATGGCCAGAGCGGCGGCGGCCGGCATGCCGTTCGCCTTGAATGCCAGGGCGAGGCCGAGGCCGATGAAGATGACGCCGACATTCTCGACCGTGCTGTAGGCGAGCAGCCGCTTGAGATCGCTCTCGAGGATCGCGTAGAGCAGGCCGAGCACGGCAGTGACGGCGCCCAGCACGAGCGGGATGATGCTCCACGACCAGTGCATGGGTCCCAGCAGGTCGAAGGCGATGCGGACGAAGCCGTAGACCGCGACCTTGGTCATGACGCCGCTCATCAGCGCCGACACGTGGCTCGGCGCCGCGGGGTGTGCCAGCGGCAGCCAGACATGCAGCGGCACCAGGCCGGCCTTGGAGCCGGTGCCGAGCACGGTCAGCGCCAGAACGAGCGCGGCAAGCCTCGGCGATTCCTGGGCCGCGCGCATGGCGTCGAATGCATACAGGCCGTCGCGGCCGGCGAGCAGGCCGAACGCCAGCAGCAGCGCGAACGTCCCGAACGTCGCCATGACGATGTAGATGTAGCCTGCACGCGCGTTTCCCGGCTCCTTGTGATGCGCCATCACGAGCGCCCAGGACGTCAGCGACATGAATTCCCACGACAGCAGGAAGGTGAACGCGTCGTCGGCGAGAACGACCATGTTCATGCCGGCGAGAAATGCGGGAAAGAACGGCACGACGCGGGCCGGCGCCGATTCGTGGCTGCCATAGCCGACACCGAAGATGCAGGCGGCGAGCCCGCCGAGATTGACGATCACCAGGAAGATTGCGGCGAGCGCGTCGATCCGGAACCGCGCGCCGATCCACGGCACGCCCAGCGGCAACGCCGCGGAGAGCGGCTCGCCGCCGCCGAGCAGGGCGATCGCCCCGGAGATCAGCAGGACGGCGGTGCCGACGGCGGAGCCCAGATACACGAGCGCGCCGGCGCTTCGCGCCGCGGCGACTCCGATCATGCTCAACGCAAGGAGCAGGGCGAGGGATGCGGCCACCGGCGTAAAGAGTGTCACGGCATCGAGCCCTCGAATCTACGGTGAGCGGCCCCCGCGGCGCCGGCCGATTGAATGCCGGGCATCACGATTTGAGCCGGACGCCGCGCCCGCCCCCGGCACTGGTCGCCCCCTCCTTTATCAGTTCGATTCCGGCATGCTCCAGCGCGTTCACGAGCTTCATCAACGAATCGACATTGCCGCGGATCGTGCCGCCGCTGGCCTCCATGCGTTGAATCGTCGGCAGCGACAGACCCGACGCTTCGGCGAGCGCCCGCTGGTCGATTCCGAGCAGGGCGCGCGCGGCGCGCATTTGCGCGGCACTAATCATGTTTCACATATCAAACAAGACGTGTGAGATATTACATATCACATACCATCCGGTGTTTATCAGGCGTCAGCCCGAATGTCAGCATTGTGTGCTCGGAATGGCTCCGAGCGGGGCGGCTTCGGCGCCCGCCCGTCCCTGGCTATGCTGGACCCTACCGAGAGACAGGCCTAACCCCGCAGCATGAGCGAACCGCCTGAATTCGACCACGCATTCCGCGTGAAACTGCGTGAGCTGCTCGTCTGGCGCCGCGACGTGCGGCGCTTCCGGCGCGAGCCGCTGCCGCCCGGCACGATCGAGCGGCTGATCGACATCGCGTGCCTGGCGCCGTCGGTCGGACTCAGCGAGCCTTGGCGGTTTGTCATCGTCAGCGACGCAACGCGCCGCCGCGCCGTACGGTCGAACTTCGAGCGATGCAACGCCGCGGCCCTCGCGGCGCAGGACGGCACACGCGCATCGCTCTACGCGCGCCTGAAGCTCGCGGGCCTCGACGAGGCGCCGGCGCATGTCGCCGTGTTCGCCGATCCGGCGACGGAGAAGGGGCATGGGCTCGGCCGACGCACCATGCCGGAGACGATCGAGTACTCGGTCGTCGCGGCGATCCAGACGATGTGGCTGGCGGCGCGCGCCGAGGGGCTTGGGCTCGGGTGGGTATCGATCCTCGATCCCGAAGAGGTCGCGGAGACCCTCGACGTTCCGAAGGCGTGGACATTCGTCGCCTATCTTTGCATCGGCTATCCGCAGCAGGCGGACGACGAGCCTGCGCTGGCCCGGCAAGGATGGGAACGCCGACGGCTTGCAGGAAATACCATTGTCGAGCGCTGAGGCGCCTGGCTGGAGATCCCGCAGGATATGGCGCCGGGCGGGCAGAGCCTAGGCCGGCACCGGCGCGATCGCGAAGGCTTCGGCAAGGAGCTGATAGGAGCGCTTGCGCGCAGCGAAGTCGTGGCAGATCGAGACGACCACGAACTCGTCGACGCCGAACTGCGCACCCAGCTCTTCCAGGCGCGCGCGGCACTGCTCGGGCGTGCCGACGATCTGGCGGCGGCGGTTGAAGGCGATGCGCGCGCGCTCGGCATCGCTGTAGGGATAGGCGAGCGCTTCCTCGACGCTCGGCACCGGCCCGATCACGCCGCGGTCGAGGCGCAGTCGCCACAGATCGCGACTCGATGCGAGCCGCTCCGCCCCGGCTTCGCTGTCGGCGCAGAGCACGAACACGCCGATGCTCCCGCGCGGTTCCTTGTATAGCGCGGAAGGGCGGAAGGCCTCGCGATAGGCCTGCATGATCTCGGGGCCCATCCGCTCGGTGATGAAATGCGC
Organism: Alphaproteobacteria bacterium; assembly: GCA_041690495.1. Lineage (GTDB taxonomy): Bacteria > Pseudomonadota > Alphaproteobacteria > CACIAM-22H2 > CACIAM-22H2 > DATAAP01. The sequence continues at coordinate 456,565 of JAWLHE010000001.1, forward strand.
GAAGGAGAAAGGGCAGCCGAAATGCGCCGCGTAGGCTGCGCTCTGGTCGCTGGAGCCCAGCACCCAGAGTTCGGGCATGCCGGACCCGGCCGGCATCGCGCGCACGCCGGCGAAGGGATGGTCGGCGGCGACTCCCGGTCCGAGCCAGGCGAGCAGATCGGCGATCTGTGCCGGGAAATACTCGATCGGCAGCGCGCCGGGGCCGTGCTGCAGCGCCTGCGCCGTGCGCTGGTCGCTGCCCGGGGCGCGGCCGATGCCGAGATCGATGCGGCCCGGGTAGAGAGTCTCGAGCATGCGGAACTGCTCCGCGACCTTGAGCGCACTGTAATGCGACAGCATCACGCCGCCCGAGCCGACGCGCATGGTCTGCGTCGCCGCGGCGATGCGGGCAATCAGAATCTCCGGCGCCGCGCCGGCGAGCCCGTCCGAATTGTGATGTTCCGCCAGCCAGTAGCGGTGATAGCCGAGGCGCTCGCAGAACTGCGCCAGCTCGATCGATTCCGCGATCGCCTGGGCCGGCGTGCCGCCGGCGCGGATCGGCGACTGATCGAGAACACCGAGAATCGGCATGAAGCGGAGGCTCAGCTCTCTCCGGCGCGGGCCAGACGGCGCTGCGCCATGACCGGTTGCGGCCTGCCGATCATCGGGCGGCCGATGCTGACGACACCGGCCTCGGGGGCGGCGGCGAACAATTCCTCGAAATACGGGCCGGGCACCTTGTCTTCCTCGGAGCTTGGCGGTCCGGGAATCTGGATCGTCCGCCGGGCCGAGTCAACGCCGCAGCCGAAAATGAAGAAGCGTGGCGCCGACGCGGCGCCACGCTCCACGTCGTCGCCAGCAGGCGTGCGTCAGTCGGATTTCGCGTAGTCGCGACGGATCTGCGGATCCTCCTCCTTGGCCTTTCGCTTGCCCTGCTGCTCGGCGCGCTCCAGCTCCGTCTTTTCGGTCCCGGCGCGGGCGGCCTCGGCCGTCTTCGCCTGAGACTCGACCTTGCCGGACCGCGCGAACTTCCTGGTTTCCTCGTTGTACTGCTTCGCCGCGGTCTTGTTGCCTTCGCCTTCGTTGCGCTGCTTGCCCGTCATGCTCGCCTGCTCCTCTCTTCTCGCCTCGATGCGGGTTTCGCGGCGGCCTTGCGCGCGTGCCGCGGTCGCCGCCAGCGGCCGGTTCATGCCGTTCGTGTCCAGGTCCCGTACCCGGCTGCACGAGCGGCGCACCTGCTCGAGCTGCAGCTCGGCGACCTCGCGTACCGCCGGCGGCAGCGCCCTGTCCTGCTGCAGCAACTCCTGGAACTTCTCGCGTACGCGCTCCTCGCTGCGCTGGATCTCCTCGATCACGCCGTGCCGGTCGTCGGGGGCCAGCGCGTTCTTGACCTCGGTGTACAGGCGGTGCGCCGAACCGACCACCGTGCCGCGATCCTCGGGGACGCCGCCCAGGCCGCGAACTTCGTCCTTCAATCGCGTGACGACCTTCTCGCGTTCCGCAGCCAGATCGGCCAGCAGGGATCGGATGCGCGGGTCCTTGACGATGTCCGCTCCCTTCGCAAGCGTTCCGGCGCCATCCAGAGAAACCGCGATCATTGCATTGAGGATATCGACGCCCGGAGAAGCGGTCATTCACGCCAACCTTCATGTCATTGGACCAAAAGTTAACGTCACCGGCGTAGCTCGGTTCCGAAGGGCCGGGAACACGGCTGCGCTTCGCGCGTATATCTTTCAAAGGCCTCGCTTTCCCTGCGGGAATCCGAGGCGCTGACGCTACAATCATCTCGAACGGGAGCGGGGCAACATGAAGACCTTGCGCACCAGAGACGACCTCGACACCCTCAGGTCCGACCTCCGCACGCTGCGCAACGACCTCCGTGAAGTCGCCCGTGACATCGGCGTCCTTACCGGTGAGACCAGCCGCAACCTGCGGCAGATCTCGGCGCGAGACTGGATGGACTGGGCGCGGTCGCGGATCGGCTCGCGCGAGGACCTCGACGAGGCATGGTCCGGGCTGCGCGAGCGCGGCGAGAAGTCGGCGACGGCGGTGCGCTCGACAGTACAGGAGCATCCTGCGGCCGCATTGGCCGCCTCGCTCGCCCTCGGTCTTGCGCTCGCCTGGCTCGTGACCCGGTCCGCGCGCCGATGACACCGTTTGCGGTCCTGACGTCGGTTGGCGCGGTGCAGCAGTTCCGCGCCACGATCAACGGGTGGTCGCATCGCCTGGCCGTTGCCGGCGTGTACGGCGTCGTCGCTTTCGTTCTCGCCGTCCTAGCGATCGGGTTCCTGGCGGCGGCGCTGTTTTTCGCGCTGGTCGATTCGACATCGCCGGTGATCGCGGCGCTGATCGTCGCGGTGACGCTTCTGGTCCTCGCAACTGCGGCAGCGCTGCTGGCGCGGCATGCCATTCGCCGCGGCCGCGGCGGTACAGGAAGCAGGCTGCCGGCGGCACAGCCGTCGATCCCGCTGAGTGCCGCAGGCGGGATCGATTCGAACGCGCTGTTCGCGCTCGCCGCGGGTGTCGTCGGCGGCCTTATCGCGACGCAGCTGCGCTCGCGCACCGCGCGCGCCGAGGAAAAGCGGGACTAGGTAGCGGGCTGGCTCAGATCTGCGGCACCGGGGATTTGCGCGATCGAGAGCCGGCCCCGGCGATTTCCCGGGGCCGGCTCTCGGTCTCAACGCATAGCGCGCCGGATGACGGGAAGCAGGGCGAGCGCCAGTCCGATCTTCAGGATTTCGCCGGAAATGAACGGCATCAGACCATAGGCAAGGCTCTTTTCAGGGCCGAAGAGTACGGCGAGCCATGCGATGCCCGGTGCGTAGATCAGCACTTCGCCAAGCAGGATGACGCCCACGGCTGTCGGAAGGCGGTTGATCGCGCCGCGTTCGGTGAGCGCGCCGACGACGATCGCCGCCAACAGGAAACCAAGCAGGTACCCGCCAGTCGGCCCGGCCATATAGGCGAGACCTGCCCCGCTCTGGAAGACCGGCAGTCCGAATGCCCCCTCGACGAGGTAAGTGAGAACTGTCGCGCCCCCGAGCCGGCTGCCATAGGCGATGCCGATCGCGAGCACGACGAATGTCTGCATCGAGAGCTTCACCGGCCAGAATGGCACCTGCACATGCGCTGACAGGGCGAGGAGCGCATTGCCGATGACAACAAGCGTGATCACCCGGAGCAGGGTATTGGCAGCGCTCTGCGGCCATAGGCGTGAGGCTATCGTCGTGGTCGGAGCGAAACCGTCCATGTTCGTTCTGTCTCCTGATCGTTGAAAGGACGTCGGGCTCTTGCGCAAGCGCGGAAGGCAACCGCCTGGCGGGACCCCGTCGGGGCAGTACCTTGCGACTGATTTCTGCGACCTCAGTATTCAATAGCGCCAGCGGGTGCGCAAGGGGTCTGGTAACGGTCAGCGAGGGCAAGGTTGGCCGGCGGGCTTTGGCTCTGGCGCCGCCGACGGCCGGCCGGCGCGGCGCTACCGGGGCGATCCGGATCGCGTATCGTCGCGTTTCTCCCGCTCGATGCGCGCGCGGACGTCACGGACGAAGGTTGCGCAGTCGCTATCCTCGCCCAGCCCGACATCGACGAACGCCAGCGGTGCCGCGAGCGGCGTCAGAATCACGCCGAGGGCGGCAGCGATGCCCAGGCGCGCTGCCAGGGGAGCCGAGTCGGGACGCACCTTGATGTCGTTCAACTTGCCGCTGATGTTGATCGGCGTTCGGCCGGAGAACAGACTGATGTCCTTGGGATGAGGCGTCAGCCGGAACGTCACTTCCTCGGTGTCGAAGTTCACCGCGCCTTCGCCCGTGATGTTCGTATCGGTCGTGTCGATCACGAAGGTCCTGCTGCCCAGTGTGCCGTCGATCATCTCGAAATCGGCAATGACGCAGCGCACCGGCACGGGCTCGTTGCCGGTGGTGACAACGCCGATCGTCTCGGCCGCATCGAGACCGATCAGCTCGATAAAGAGAGAGCCTATCCTCCCTTTCTCCATCGCCAGGCCGAGATGGCCGTTGGAGGAGTCGAGCAGCGCCTTGAGCGAATTGCCGCGACCGTGAATCTCGGCGCGGCCGCCGAGCGTGCCCGTGCTGGTCTGGTACTGTCCCAATGCCCGTTCGACCGACTTCAGAATCTCTCCGAGAGGGACGCGGTTGAGCGCCATGGCGGCATCGATCGCCGCCGGTTCCTGCCTGCCGTCCAGCGTCAGCGTGAAATCGATCCGGCCCCGACCGATGCCGAAGCGCAACGGCTTCACGTTGAGCAGTCCGTTGTCGAGCGACAGCTCCGTCGCGACTTCATTGACCGGCACGACGGGGACCTCGATGCGCGTGCCGCGGAACTTGACCTCGGCGTCGATCGTCTTCAGCCGGTCGAATTCGATCTCGGTGTCCGGTATGACCGTGCTGCTGACGCTGGCCTCGGGCAGCGGCTTGGTGGTCTGACCCTGCGCCTGCTTCTCCTCGGTCCTGCGCTGCACCTGCTCGGTGCCGGACTCCCGCTCCTGCGCACCGCCGCCGATGCCGAAATCGGCGGCGACGATCCTCTTCGAGGTCAGGTCGCCGGTCAGCTTTGGCCGCTCGCCGCCGGTGTCGAATGTCAGTGTGCCGCGCAGGTCGCTCCGCCCGACCTGTGCCGTGAACGGCTCGAGCCGCCAGACATCGCCATCGCGGAACAGCTTGCCGTCGAGACTGTAGGGCGGGGTCAATGGAATCGTGACGCCGGTAAGCTGGTAGACATCGTAGGCGTTCCGCGCGTCGAGATGCAGGTCGGCGGCCAGGCCTTCGAAGCGCATCGGCTCTTCGAGCGAGCCTGCGATGCGGGCCGTGGCCTCGCCGGCCGACGCCTCGATCTCGACGGCGTACGGCTGCTCTCCGTTCTGCAGATTCAGGACAGTGTCGGCCTTGCCCTGCAAGCTGAACTCGGATCCGGCAACCTTGCCGTCGCCGCTCAGCGCCAGTCTCTCCACGCCCGACTCCGCCGCAGGTTCGGAATGAACCTGCATGGCGATGTCGATCTGGCTCGTCGGGTCGCGGTAGGCCACCTGGCCCTGGTTGATCTGAAGCCTGCGAACGGGGATGTCGGGCGCTTCGGCCGCGGGCTCGTCCGGATCGCCGAATTGCCAGTTCGCTTTACCGCTTTCGTCCTTCTCGGCGACGATCACCGGCCGATCGAGCGAAACGAGCAGAATGTCAAGCTTCCCGGTCAGCAGCTGCGTGGCGTCGATCACCGCCTCGGCGCGGGCGATCTCGACCATGTTCTCGGTGGTCCCGGTTTCCATGTTCGCGACCGTGACGTCGCTCGCCACGACGCGCAGGCGCGGGATGAGGTCGATCTCGAGATGGCCGATCGAGACATCGCGGCCGAGCTTCGAGCTGGCGGTCGATTCGGCGATGCGTCGCGGTATGCCGGACTCGAGCACCACCAGCGCCGCGCCGATCAGAACGACGAAGACCCCGAGGACAATCAGGACAACGCGCAGGGAGCGCGACATGGCTGGGAAACGCCCGGGCCGAGTCGGCCGTTCCGGGCGGGCCGAAGGCGCGCGCCGTCCTGCCGGAAGGTTGCACGCGGCGGCGCAGCGGCTTTCTTCGATGAAACCCGGACGGCGATCAGTCCGCCGCGCGCACGGCAACGCGCATCGTGCCGATGCCCTGCATCGTGACGGTCATCGTCTCGCCGGCCTGAACAGGGCCTACGCCGGCGGGCGTGCCGGTCATGATGATGTCGCCCGGATGGAGCGTGTAGAACTCCGACGCGAACTCGATCAGCCGCGCCACCCCAAAATCGAGAAAGCGCGTGTTCGATTTCTGCCGCACCTCGTCGCCGACCTTGAGCTCGAAATCGAGATTATCCGGATCGGCGATCTCGTCGGCGGTGACCAGCCATGGCCCCAGCACGCCATAGGTGTCGACCGATTTGCGGAAGCTCGGCACCTCCGGACCGCGCACCGTCATGTCGAGGCCGATCGCATAGGCGGCGATGTGCGACAGCGCCTGCGCCGCGGGGATTCGCGTTCCGGCGCGGCCGATGATGACCGCAAGCTCGGCCTCGTGGTCGTTGCGCCGGTCCGGAAAGCGTAGCGCGACGCCCTCGCCGGGGCCGACGAGGCAGCTGTTGGCCTTGAGAAACAGCCCGAACTCGCCGATGCTCTTGAGCACGCGCCCATAGGCGATGCCCTGGTCCTTCTTCGATTCCTCGACATGATCCTTGTAGTTGATCGGCGCGCCGATGATCTTGGTCGGGTTCGCGACCGGGCTCAGAAGGCGCACCGACGCCACCGGCTTCGTCGGCGCCGTCGCCGCAGCGCGCTCGATCTCGGCGCGCAGGCGGGCGAGATTGGCGATGAGCATGTCGCCCGGCGGCACCGGCCAGCGGAGCGCGGGCAGAACATCGAGCGCCCGGGTTACGTCGTGGATCGTATCGCCCCGGACCAGCCCCAGTCGATCGTCGTCGAATCTGCAGAGTCGCATGCGTCGTCCTCGTGCTCGCGTCCCGTGTCGGCGGCGGATTATAGAGGCTCGCGCTTGACGCGGTAGCCCGTCCGCGCGATAGCCCCGCCATGAACTATCGGCACGCCTTCCACGCGGGCGGATTCGCGGATGTGATGAAGCACGCCGCGCTCGCGCTGGTCATCGAGCATCTCAAGGCCAAAGGTGCCCCGTTCTGCGTGATCGACAGCCATGCCGGGATCGGACGCTACGATCTGTGGTCCGAGCCCGCGCAGCGGACCGGCGAGTATCGTGACGGCATCCTCAAGGTCATGAAGGGGCCGCCGCCGTCGGGGATCGAGCCGTTCCTCGCCGTCGTGCGCGCGATGAATGGCGGCAGCAGGCATGTGCGGTGGTATCCGGGTTCGCCGGGACTCGCCCAGGCGCTGCTCCGCGCGCAGGACCGGATGGTGCTCGTGGAGTTGCATCCCGACGACGCGCGGACGCTGGCCGAGGCATTCGCCGGCGATCCGCGCATCCGCGTGCATCAGGGCGACGGCTATGCGGCATTGAAGGCGCTGCTGCCGCCGCAGGAGCGGCGCGGCGTGGTCCTGATCGATCCGCCGTTCGAAGTCGCGGACGAGTTCGCCCGGCTCGCGCGCGGCCTGCGCCATGCGCATCGGCGGTGGCCGAGCGGCAGCTATATGATCTGGTATCCGATCAAGCATCGCGGGCCGGTCAAGGCGTTCCACGACGATCTCGCCGACGGTGGCATTCGCAGGATCCTGGTCGCCGAGCTGCTTCTGCGCCCGGACACCGATCCCGACCGGCTCAACGGCTCCGGACTGGTCGTCGTCAATCCGCCATGGCGGCTCGACGAGACGCTTGCGCGGCTGCTTCCGGAATTGCTGGAGCGGTTCGGCGCATCGCGGCAAGGCGGCGCACGCGTCGGGATGCTGGTCGCGGAGTGAGTCCCTCGCCGCTGCGTCGAACGCGGCAACGCCGCTCGCAGTGCTCCAATCTGGTTCGACCCGGCCGCGCCCGGATGGGCGGGAATGCGGTCGCTCAGGCCATCCCGTCGCCGGCCGGCACCGGACCGGTCAGCTCGATCGCCACGGCCTCCGGCCCCTTCCGCGCGTGCACGACACGCATATGGACGCTCTGTCCCGGCGTCAGAGCATTGATGCCGGCATTGCGGAGCACCGTGATGTGCAGGAACACATCCTTGCCGCCGCCGTTGGGAGAGATGAAGCCGTAGCCCTTGAGCGGGCTGAACCATTTGACCACACCGTCCATCGGCTCGGCGCTTTCGATCGACGCCATCGGCGGACCGCCAGGTCCCGCCTCCGACCCCATGCCGAAGCCCATTGGCCGCGGGCGGGCGGGCCGCGGCGGCTGCGCGCCGGCATCGACCTGAAGCACACGTATGACCTGCCGGCCTTTCGGACTCTGGCCGATCTCGACCAGCATGCCCGCACCCTCGCCGACCGAATCATATCCTGCTTGCCTCAACGCCGACAGGTGTAGGAAAGCCTCGGGCGAACCGTCGATCGGTGTTACGAAGCCGAATCCTTTAGCGGTGTTGAACCATTTGACAGTGGCACGTACCGCGCCGTCCCCAGACGCTTGCATGTTTCCCTAGTCCTCCTCGCCTGTCCCTAATCCTTTATTTATTCTGGAACAGTGAAGCTAAACCTATCATTCTCCTCGGAAACGGACAAATCCTGTTTTCAGGCGGGGGGCTTGGCTGCAATGGGCTCGCGACTCCACTTCGCCGAATTCACCAAGTTGCAAACACGGACTTTCTGTGGTCCAACCAGACCCTTCGCATTCCTCATGAATTCGTGCTGATCCGACATGCCTCGCTTCTCAACCCTTGACGAAATCGATGTCGCCGGAAAGCGCGTCCTCGTTCGCGCCGACCTCAATGTGCCGATGCAGGACGGCGTCGTGACCGACGCAACGCGCATCGAGCGGCTGGTGCCCACTCTTTCGGAACTGCAGCGCAAGGGCGCCAGGGTGATCGTGATGTCGCATTTCGGCAGGCCCAAGGGGAAGCCGGATCCTGCCTTCTCCCTGCGGCCCCTAGTGGCGCCGCTGGGCAGCGCATTGGGCGGAACGCCGGTTGCGTTCGCGGCGAACTGCATCGGCCAGCCGGCGGAGGATGTCGTCAAGGGTCTGCAAGACGGGCAGGTGGCGCTGCTCGAGAACCTGCGCTTCCACGCCGGCGAGGAGAAGAACGATCCCGCCTTCGCCCGCCGGCTTGCGGCGCTCGGCGAGGTCTATGTCAATGACGCCTTCTCGGCGGCGCATCGCGCGCACGCCTCGACCGAGGCGCTCGCGCACATGCTGCCGAGTGCCGCGGGACGCCTGATGCAGGCGGAGCTCGAGGCCCTGAGCAAGGCGCTCGATCATCCGGCGCGGCCGCTGGTCGCGATCGTCGGCGGCGCCAAGGTTTCGACCAAGCTCGACCTGCTTGGCAACCTGATCAACAAGGTGGACATTCTCGTCATCGGCGGCGGCATGGCCAACACGTTCCTGTTCGCCTCCGGAGTCGACATCGGCAAGTCGCTGTGCGAACGCGAGATGGCGGACACCGCGCGGCGCATCGCCGCCGATGCAGCCGCTGTCGGCAAGCGCATCGTGCTGCCGGTCGATGCGGTCATAGCGCCGGCGCTCACTGCGGGCGATGCGGCCCGCACCGTGCCGATCGGCCGCGTACCGTCCGACCAGATGATCCTCGATATCGGCCCGCGCTCGACCGAGGAGACGGTGCAGACGATCGGCGCCTGTCGCACCCTGGTCTGGAACGGCCCGGTGGGCGCGTTCGAGCATCCGCCATTCGACGTTGGCACCGTGGCGCTGGCCAAGGCAGTCGCGACGCTGACGCAGGACGGCAAGCTGCTGTCCGTGGCCGGCGGCGGCGACACTGTCGCGGCGCTGGCGCATGCCGGCGTGGAGGAGAAGTTCTCCTATGTATCGGCAGCCGGCGGCGCCTTCCTCGAATGGCTCGAGGGCAAGGAGCTGCCGGGCGTCGCGGCGCTGATGCACTGATCCGCCGCGCTCAGGCGTTGAGCTGCTCGTAGACCTCGCGCGCCAGGCGCAGCAGCTCCTCGCGCGGCAGGTTGGCCGAGAGCGCGTAACCGAAGTTGCGGTCGATCCAGTAGAACACGCCGACGCCGTTGGGCTCGACCGCGAACCGGAAGGCGGTCTGCGGCTGGCTCGGCCCGGCACCGCGGATGAACAGGGTGATGCGCTGGCCGCTGGCGCTCTCGTACATGAACTGGCAGGCGACGCCATTCTCGTTGCCCGGCAGCAGCCGGCCACCGATCAGGCGATAACCGGCCGCCTCGAGCCGCGGCGCCTTGACCTTGTGCCCCATCCGGTTCGACAGCCATCGCACGAGATGCGCTTCCTCGTCGGCGCCGACCTCGACCGGATGACGCACTTCGGGCGCATAGGCCGCGTGCGCCAGCGCCGCCTGGGCCGGAATCGGCGGCGCCACGGCAACGACACGCTCGGTGATCTTCGGCTCGGTCAGCGCCATGTGCGCGAACCAGCCGCCGGCAAGACCGGCGACCAGCCAGCCTGCTGCAAAGGCCGCGCGGCGCAGCGGCACGGCGACATACCGGCGCCGCCGCGCGCGCATCGCGGCGGGAACGGGCTCCGAGAGCACGTAGTCGAAGCGCCGACGCAACGCTTCGTTGGTGCGGGCATAGAAGGCGGCGCGCGCAGCCGCGTCGGGATTCTCGCCGAGCCACGCCCCGACGGCGGCACGGCGCGCGGGATCGAGCTGCCCGTCGACATAGGCATGGATGTCGTCGTCGCCGATCGGCTGGGCGATCATTTCACCCTCCGCAGCGCGGTTCCGCCCGAACCCGTCAGGATCTGGCGCAACCGCTCGCGGCCACGATGGAGCCGGCTCATCACCGTGCCGATCGGCACGTCGAGCACCGCCGCGGCTTCCTGATAGCTCATGCCTTCAAGCCCGACGAGCAGGATCACCTGGCGCTGCTCGTCGGGCAGCGCCGCGAGCGCCGCGTCGATCGAGGCGACCTCGAGTCCGTCCTCCTGCGCGGCACGCGTCGGCGCCGCCGAGCCCGGCTCGTCGAGCGGCACCGTCGACGGCCGACGCGATGCGCTGCGCGCGGCATTGGCATGGAGGTTGTGCATGATCGTGAACAGCCAGGTCCTGAGATTGCTTCCTTCGCGCCACAGATGCAGGCGGCTCCACGCCCGCTCGAGACAGTCCTGCACGAGATCCTCGGCCATCGCCCGGTCGCCGATCAGCGCGCGCGCGTAACGTCGCAGATGGGGGATCTGCTCCACGATCGGATGGTCGCGCGGGTCGCTCGGCATCGGTGGGACGGCAATCCGGCCGGTGGTCCCGGCCGGACCGCCGCCGCCTTTCGGATTACTGGATCTTCAGAATCTTCTTCGCCTCCGCGAGCTTGTCCATCGATTGTTGATGCTGGCCCGCCTTGTGCAGCCGCTCCCCTTCGCTGCGCAGCTCGGTCGCTTTGGCCTTGTCGGCGGCCGAGACCTGCGTGGTCTGGAGCGCAGCATCGATCTGGCGCATGTCGGCCGGGCACTGCATCGCCAGCGCGGGTGCCGCGATCAGCATGAGGCCGGCCGCGGCAAGAAGCGTGCGTTTGAGCATGGTTGTCTCCCTTGAAGCCCGCCGCGCCATGTGCAGCGCGGCGGTTACCCGGTAGTAACACCAGGGCGGGGGCGTTATTCCCCGCGGAGACGGAAAGTTCCTGCTAGGCCCGGGTGCGCGGCCCCGGCGAGTCGGTCCCGTTGCGCCACTCGTCGATGGTGCGGCGCGCGTCCGCGACGGCCAGACCGTCATAGAAGGCGAGGATGTTGTGGAGCTCGTGCGGATCGACGGACTTGTCGCCCGGCCGCGCCTGGCGCGCGAGCAGGAAGATCGCCGCGAAATGCGCCTTCTCGACGCCGATCGCCTTGCAGGCGATCGCCAGCGGGCGGCCGCCGGGCTCGTAGAAGGCGCGGCGCGCGAGCGTCAGCCTGAGGCCGGCCTTGCGCGCGAGCAGGGCCTCGAACATCGCGATCTCGCCGGCGCGCAGAAGCTGCAGCAGCACGCCGGGATCGTCGTGCGATGCGGTATGCGCCTCCGGCTGCTCCGCATGCGCGGCGTTGGCGCTGCGCAGGCTGTCGGCCAGCGCTTCGTCGAGGAGCTTCGGGTCGACATCGAAATTGAGGACGATCTGGCGGCGCAGCGCGGCGGAAACCCACGCATACATGCGCGCGGCGAGGTCGGCATCGAGGTCCTGGCGGCGCACCAGCGGCCCCTGCAGCGATTCGGCCTTGCGCGAATGCTCGACCAGCCGCTCGAACGTTCGCCGCGCGATGCGCGCATTCGGGTTCTCGACCAGCGTGCGCATCACTTCGGGGTTGCCGGTCGAAACCAGCGCCGCCGAGACGGTCTCGCTGACCTGCTGCCGCATCGCGATGGTCAGCTGATGCTGCAGGGTGCGCTGATGGATGATCTCGATCAGGTCGGCGTCGGCGAGCAGCTCGCACTCGGCGAGCACGGTCCGAGCAACGCCGATCTCGTCCTTGGCGAGGGCCAGGACCAGTTCGTGCGGCGCCTTGGGCTCGCGCGCCAGCCGCAGCGCCAGCGCGCGGCGCACCAGGACCTCGGCCTCGCGGACCAGATGGCGCAGGATGTCCGTCGCGATCTCGCGCTCGCGCTCGTTCGGCGGCTCGGTCTCGCTGAACATCAGATCGCCGATGCCGGCGACAAGGCGGGTCCGTGCCGCGGACGAGCCGTCGCGCGCCAGTGCGACCAGTTCCTGAATGCGTACCGATTCCTGTCCGGCCATCCGACTTGGCCCCGATAGTCGATCCTCGACTATCGGGCCGTTGCGATTAGGAAAGCGTTAAGCCCTCCGCGGTCGAACCGGCTGCGACCCGGCGCGACGTTTACCTGTAGTTAGCTCAATTGCGGCAAGACTTGCCCACCATGCAGGTCCGACCCAGCGCTTCGATCCTTCTCGCCCTCTCCCGCGCCGGAGAGGGCGCGGCCATCCGCCCACCTGCAGCATCCGCGCCCGCGCCCGGGATGGCCGCCGCGGCACCTGTGGCGCGCGGCGTATCCAGCGACGCGGCTCGCGCCGCGGCGCGCGCGGCGTTCCAGGCGATCAAGGCGCCGCTGCCGAATGCGCACGGCGCGACGCAGGCCGTGACCCAGGCGGCGCCGGCCGCGCCGACGGCGCAATCGGCGGCCCCCGCAAAGATCCTGCCGCGCGGCAGCTTCCTCAATATCGTGATCTGACAGGGCCGACCTTTTCCGGGGCGCTTGCCGGCCGCCGCACCACGGGTCAGATTAGGACGATGACGACCGGGACCAACCGACCGGGGCCGTCGCTGCGCGCGGTTCCGGACGGCGACACGCGCGAGCGCCTGATCTGCCCGGATTGCGGATTCATCCAATACGATAATCCGAAGGTCGTGGTGGGTGCAGTGGCACGCTGGCGCGACACGATTTTGCTGTGCCGCCGCGCGATCATGCCGCGCAAGGGCTACTGGACCCTGCCGGCCGGCTACATGGAGCTGAACGAGAGCGCCATGGAGGGCGCCGCGCGCGAAGCGTGGGAGGAGGCGCGGGCGAAGATCGCCATCGACGGCCTGCTCGCGGTCTACAACATTCCGCGCATCAGCCAGGTTCAGCTCATCTTCCGCGCATCGCTCGTCGCGCCCGATGTCTCGGCCGGGCCGGAGAGCGAGGAAGTCGCGCTGTTCCGGTGGGACGACGTGCCGTGGCAGGACCTCGCCTTTCCGTCGGTCCGCTGGGCGCTCAACCACTGGCGCGAGGTCGGCGACGCGCGGGAGTTCACGACGCGGTCGAACCCGCCCGACGAGACCGGCGATTATCAGGGGCTTTAGACCGCGAAGCGCAATGATTTCCATTTTCCTGCGTCGCCCGCGGGGCAAGCCCGGGCATGACGCGGTGATTGATGGATCTGGAGCCGGACTCCCGCCGGACTCGGCCCGGGCCCGCCGCACCGTGATCGGATTGTGCGTTAGAACAGCGCCGGGAAGTGCATCAGCAGCAGGCCGGTGACGACAAGCACGGCGGCCAGCATGCGGCGCATGCCGAAGGATTCGTGCAGGATGATGGTGCCGATCAGCGCGCCGAACAGCACCGAAGTCTCGCGCAGCGCCGCGACGTGGGCCATGCCGCCGACGCTGAGCGCCCAGATCGCCAGTCCGTAGCCGATCGTCGCGACGATGCCGCCGCCGACGCCGCGCCACCAGTACTGGCGCAGATGGTGCATGATCTTCGGCCCGCGCAGCCAGATCGCGAACAGCATGACCCACGGCCCTTCGAGCAGGTTGAGCCAGGCGATGTAGCTGAGCGCATTGCCGGCGGAGCGCACGCCCAGCCCGTCCGCGACGGTGTAGGCGGCGATCGTGACGCCGGTGGCGAGCGCATAGAGCGTCGGCCGCCATTCCTCGCCACGCGGCCAGCCCCTGGCGAGGGCCAGGCTGGCGATGCCAAACGACACGAACAGCACGCCCAGCGATTCGCCGCCGGTCAGGTGCTCGCCGACCAGCACGCCCGAGAAGATCGCGACCAGCAGCGGGCCGGAGCCGCGCGCGATCGGGTAGACATGGCTGAGGTCGCCATGCGCATAGGCGCTGAGCAGGAAAAAATAATAGAAATTGTGGATGGCGATCGACAGCAGCAGCCACTTCCACGACTCGGGTGCCGGCAGCGGCACGAACGGGACCGCCAGCAGCCCGATCGCCGCGCCGGCGACCATGACCAGGCCCATCGAGACGAGCCGGTCGTTGTCGGATTTGACGATCGCGTTCCAGGTGGCGTGAAGAAGGGCGGAACAGAGGACGAGAACGACGACGATCAGGTCGAGCTTCATCTGGGCTTCTGATCGCTCGCGGCGGTTTCGAGTGGCGGAGTCGCATCGGCGGGAATGATGGCGCCGCGATGTTGCACGACCGCGGCGGCGAGGCGGTGCGCATGACGCGCCGCCGCTTCGATGGAGAGCCCGGCGATGCGTGCCGCGAGATAACCGCCGTTGAAGGCGTCTCCCGCCGCCGTCGTATCGACCACATTGCGTACCTCGACCGGCGGGACGCCAAGGATCGCGCCGCGATCCGAGACGTGCGCGGCTTTCTCGCCGTTCTTGATCGCGATCTCGGCGACGCCGGCGGCGTGCAGGCGCCGGATCGTCGCGCGCGGGTCGGCGTCGCCATGCAGGGCCTGCTCGTCGCCGAAGGTCGGCAGCGCCAGATCGACCCGCTCGAGCACGGCGGCGAAGGTCCGGCATGCCGCGTCGGCATTCTCCCAGCCGCGCGGCCGGTAGTTGCTGTCGAAGGCGACGCGGGCACCGCGTGCCCGCGCCGCATCGAGCGCATCCGTCAGCCGCTTGCGCGCGGGCTCGTCCAGGATCGAAAGGGTGATGCCCGACAGGTAGAGCCAGTCATAGCCGGCGAGCCGTTCGGCGAGGGCGGATCCGGCGTCGCCGGCGAACATGTCGCGCGCCGCCGCTTCGCGTCGCCAGTAATAGAAGCTCCGCTCCCCGTGCGCGTCGGTGCGGATCGCATACAGGCCCGGCAGTCGGTCCTTCAACGTCGCGACCAGCCCGGTGCCGACACCCTCGCGCGCGAAGAACGCGCGCATCGCGGCGCTGTATGGATCGTCGCCGAGGGCGGTCGCGTAATCGACCCGGAGGCCCTGCGCGCGGCCGGCGCGCAACAGGTAGACCGCGGTGTTGAAGGTGTCGCCGCCGAAGGCCAGCTCGAGCCTGTCGTCGCCCAGGTGGCGCAGCTCGATCATGCACTCGCCGATCGAGGCGATGCGGGGTGAGGCGGAAGCGGGCACGGAAGTCCTGAACGCGGCCGGCAGTGTGCCAGTTCTAGGCTTCTTCAACGCCGGTTACAACAATGCGCCAGCCCGGATTGCTGCATGCCAGCGCGGCGCGGAGTGCGGGCTGCATGCGGTCCTGGTCCGTCGGCGGACGGATCCTCTGCGGCCGTCCACTGCAGATCGTCTCGCAGATTCCGAAAGCAGGTCTGCATACCCATTCGGAGCAGGCGCTGCGCCTGTGGCCGTCGCAGGCGGGGCCCCCTTCGTGGCGGCGAAATTGAAGGGAACGCACCTTCAAGGTGGCGGCACTGTCGATGCGATATTGCCTGTCCGGGGCGGCACCATGATCGTCCGGGCAACCCGGAGGCCGGAGCGGAAATACACGCTCAAAAGAAAAATGCGTCGGACGATCGTCAGACCGTCCAACGCATCCTGGAAGTTGGATTACGCGTAAATTCGTTCTTCTAACGCACCGAAGGAAGCAGCTTACTGCTTCTTCTTCGCGGTCTTCTTCTTGGCTTTCTTTTTCGCTGCCATGTTGTAACTCCTTTTTCCGATGAGCCGGACCGATAAGAACGTTGGCCGGATGAGTCGCGGGCTTGGATCCTGCGGTCTCGTCCGCCGATCGACGTCCTTCCTACAATCGGATCCGAACACGTATAGAACGCCAGTAAAATCAACCCCGTGTCAACAAAAATTCAATATGCGGGGGCAATGGGGCCGCTATCCACAATCTCTTGGGCCCACCGCTACACTTTGGCGTGGCAATAAATAGGTGACCCAGATGCGGGGTCCGAATGCGTGGAAACCCGCATGGAATCGAGGGTTTTTGCGCATCGGCAAAGCTTCGTGAGACGCGGTCACGTGACGTCGAGAAGGCTGCGCGCGAACTCGTCGGGCTTGAAGGGCGCCAGGTCCTCGATGCCCTCGCCGACGCCGATTGCCACGACCGGCAGCTTGAATTTCTCCGCGATCGCGACCAGGACTCCGCCGCGCGCGCTGCCGTCGAGCTTGGTGACGACCAGCCCGTTGACATCGACGATCGACTTGAACGTCTCGACCTGGGCAAGCGCGTTCTGCCCGGTCGTGGCATCGAGCACCAGCAGCACGTCGTGCGGCGCCGCCGGATCCAACTTGCGGATGACGCGGATGATCTTCTGCAGCTCCGCCATCAAGTCCGCCTTGTTATGCAGCCGGCCGGCGGTGTCGATGAACAGCAGGTCGGCGCCTTGGGCCTTCGCCTGCTCGATGGCCTGATAGGCGAGCGCCGCCGGATCGGCGCGCTCCGGGCCGGTCACGACCGGCACGTTCGCGCGCTCGCCCCAGATCCTGAGCTGGCTCACCGCCGCCGCACGGAAGGTGTCGCAGGCCGCGATCATCACCTTCCATCCCGCATTGGCATAACCGTAGGCGAGCTTGCCGATCGTCGTGGTCTTGCCGCTGCCGTTGACGCCGACGACCAGCACGATGTGCGGCTTGAGCTCCTCCTTCGGGTCGAATGTCTGCGCCACCGGCGCCAGGACCTTTGCGATCTCCTCGGCGAAGACGCCGCGCACGGCATCGTCGTCGACTTTCTCGAAGCGTCGGCTGCGCAGCTGATCGACGACGCGGCCGGCGACCGCGGGCCCCAGATCGGCGGTGATCAGCGCGTCCTCGAGATCGCCGAGCGCTTCCTCGTCGAGCTTGCGGCCGCCGAGCGCCTGATGAATGCCGTCGACCAGCTTGTTCGACGATCGCGTCAGCCCGGTCTTCAGTCGGTCGAACCAGCTCATGCGATGTGTCCGATAAGTCCGCCGGCATCGGTGCCGGCGATCGTGGTGGAAACGATGCTGCCGGGTGCCGCGGTTCCGGCGAGCCGGACGCGGGCGAAATGCTCGCTGTAGCCGGCGGTGCCGCTGCGCTCGACCAGTACGCGCGCCGTGGTGCCGACCAGCTCTTTCTGGAATCGCGCCTGCGCCGCGGCGGCGGCCTCGCGCAGCCTCGCGGCGCGCGACCGGATTACCGGGCCCGGTAATTGCGGCATGCGCGCCGCCGGCGTGCCCGCGCGCGCCGAGAACGGGAAAACATGGACGAAGGCGAGCTTCATCTCGTCGATCAGTCGCAGTGTGTTCTCGAACATCGCCTCGGTCTCGGTCGGGAAGCCGGCGATCAGGTCGGCGCCGAGCGCGATGTCCGGTCGCGCCGCACGGGCGCGCGCGGCCGCCGCAAGCGCGTCGCCGCGGCTGTGGCGGCGCTTCATGCGCTTCAGGATCAGGTCGTCGCCGGCCTGCAGGCTGAGATGCAGGTGCGGCATCAGGCGCGGCTCGACGGCGAGCAGGGCGAACAGCTCGTCGTCGATCGCCGCCGGGTCGAGCGAGGACAGCCGCAGCCGCTCGAGCGCCGGCACCTCGCGCAGGATGCGCCGTGCGAGCGCGCCGAGCCGTGGCCGTCCGGCGAGGTCGCCGCCGTAGGACGCGATGTCGACGCCGGTCAGCACGACCTCGCGATAGCCGCGCGCCGCGAGCGCCGCGATCTGTCCCGCCAGCCGGTCGGCCGGCACCGACCGGCTCGGCCCGCGCGCGAACGGAATGATGCAGAAGGTGCAGCGATGGTCGCAGCCCTGCTGGATCTCGACGAAGGCGCGGGTCTGGTCGGTGTAGCCGTCGAGCAGGTGATGCGCGGTCTCGCGCACCGTCATGATGTCGGCGACGGCGACGCGTGGATGTTCCGCATCCGCCCACGTCTCCGCGCGCAGCTTCTCGGCGTTGCCGACCACGCGCGCCACCTCGGGCATCGCCGCGAAGCGCTCGGGATGGAGCTGCGCCGCACAACCGGTCACGACGATGCGCGCTTCCGGCCGCTCGCGCTTCAGGCGCCGGATCGCCTGGCGCGCCTGGCGCTCCGCCTCGCCGGTGACGGCGCAGGTGTTGACCACGACCACGTCGCGGGCATCGCGCGCGAGCCCGGCGATCACCGCCGATTCCTGGATATTGAGCCGGCAGCCGAAGGTGACGACGTCCACGGACGCCGATGCACTCGCGATGCGACGGGAATCGTCAGGCACGTGAGACCCGCACGATCCGGCGTCAGGCCGCTGCCTGCGGCAGCTCGCCCCTGAAGCTGAGCGCCACCGGGCCGGTCATCAGCACGTGGCCGTCCCTGAGCCACTCGATCTCGAGTTCGCCGCGCTCCAGCACGATCGTCACCTTGCGGCCGGTCAGGCCGCGCCGCGCGGCGGCGACACCCGCAGCACAGGCGCCGGAGCCGCAGGCGAGCGTGATGCCGGCGCCGCGCTCCCAGACGCGGAGCTTCAGCCGGTCCGGTCCGATGATCTGCGCCACCCCGATATTCGCGCGCTCGGGGAACATGGCGTGATGCTCCAGCACCGGACCGAGCGCGGGCAGGTCGATCTTCGCCGCATCCTCGACGAAGAACACCGCGTGCGGATTGCCCATGTTTACCGCGACCGGGTCCTCGAGCGGACCCAGTGCCAGCGGCACATGGCTGGTGTCGCACGCCTCCTTCAGCGGAATTTCACGCCAGTCGAGCCGGGCGATGCCCATGTCCACGGTGACGCGGCCGCCGGGCGCGCGTTCGGCATCGAGCAGTCCGGCCGTCGTCTCGATCACCAGCTTGTCCCGCCCGCTCTCGCGCATCAGCAGGTCGGCGACGCAGCGCGTGCCGTTGCCGCACGCGCCCGACTCGCTGCCGTCGGCATTGAGGATGCGCATGAACACGTCGGCGAGCCGGGGCTTGGTCGGCTTCTCCAGGATCAGCAGCTGGTCGCAGCCGACGCCGCTGTGCCGGTCGGCGATGGCCTGCGCCTCGGCCTTCGACAGCGCGACCGGCCGCTCGCGCGCGTCGATCACGACGAAATCGTTGCCGAGCCCGTGCATCTTGATGAAGGGACGTGATGCCATGGCGCCGGATATATGGCACCGCCGGCAGGGAAAGCCAATGGCGTCAGTCGTGGCGGTTTCCATACTGTCATGCCCGGACTTGATCCGGGCATCCAGGCTGGATCGCCGGGTCAAGTCCGGCGACGACAATAAGGGTCAGGGTTTCGCCATCATCGTTCCGCAGCTCCTGCAGGTGCGGAAATTTTCGTTATCGAAGAAGTTCTGGTAGGCCTGCGAGACGACGTCCTTGCCGTAGTCATCGACGAAGAACCGCTCCTCGTGCAGGAAATTGTCGCAGCTCGGACAGAACCACTGGAAGCGGTCGATCTCGCCGGGGCGGCGCTTGCGCTCCAGCACCAGCACGAAGGCGTCGGGTGGAAAGCGCGGCGAGTGCGGAATGCCGGCGGGGGTGAAGATGGTCGAGCCCTCGGGAATGACGGCGATTTCCTCCTTGCCTGCGGGCGTGCGGTAGTGGAGCCGCATCTCGCCCCTGACCATTAGCATGACCTCGTCGCTCGGGTCGATGTGGAATTCGCTCCGATACTCGCGGCCGCGCGCGAGGAAGCCCAGCGAATCCGAATCCTGCCACAGCACGCTGACCCGCTTGCCGCTTTCGCCGAGCGCGCGGGCGCGCTCGCGCAGATCGACGATCGGCATCTGGAACATGGTGAGCTCCCGCTCGCTAAGGCAACGCCTATCCAACAGCAGTCGCCCGCCATGCGCAATCGCCGGGGTCTTGCCGGCACGAACGCAATCGGGCTTTTCTGGATGCCGCGCACCGAACTTACGCTCGAGGTCCCGTGACGGATATCGCTCTGCTTCTCGCCGGATTCGCCTGCGCCGGGCTCGGCGGCGAGCTGTTCGTGCGCGGCGTCGTCGGGTTGGCGAGCCGCGCGCGGGTCCCGGCCGGAATCGTCGCGGCGACGGTCGCTGCTTTTGCCACGTCCAGTCCGGAGCTGGCCGTGGCGGTGATCTCGGCGAGCGAAGGGGTCCCGGAGATTTCGTTCGGAAACGTCCTCGGCGCCAACATCGTCAATCTCGGACTCACGGTCGGCGTAGCGCTGCTGTTCAGGGAGATCAAGATCGGGCGCCGCACGCTTCAGCGCGACCTCTGGACCGCGGCGCTTGCCCCGCCTGCGACCCTTCTCGTCGTGCTCGACGGGTACCTCTCGCGGGTGGATGGCGCGATCTTGCTGGCGCTGTTCGTCACGTGGCTGGTCGCCGCCGTGATCGAGGCGCGCCGCGAGCGGAGCGCGGCCGCGGCGGTTCTCGGGGAAACCGGCCGGGTCGGCCTCATCGTGCTGCACACCCTCCTCGGTCTGGTCTCGCTGGTCGTCGCCGGAGAGCTTGTCATCATGGGGGGCCAGGGGCTGGGCGCTGCACTTGGCCTTCCGCCGTTCGTCATCGGCGCCGTAATCGTGGCGATCGGCACGACCCTGCCGGAGTTCGCGACCGTCTTTGTCGCGCGGCTGCGCGGCCATCAGGAGGTCGGGGTCGGCACACTGCTCGGCAGCCTCATCTTCAACGGTCTTTTCATTGCGGGCGTCACCGCCACGATCCGGCCGTTCGAGGTATCGCTTTACGATTCGGGCCTCGCGCTTGCGACCGGCCTTGTGCTCGTTCTGCTGATCTATCCGTCGCGCGACGGCACGGTCGCACGGAAGCGGAGCGTCGCCCTCCTCGGGTTCTATGTTACCTACGTCGTGGTGCTGCTCCAGTCGGGGCTCGGCTGAGTTTCTTCCGTATGGAACAGAAAAACCCAGAGAAAAATGAGGGACTTTCAGGACCTTGGCTGTTTCGGCGCTGGTTGGCCGAGCGAGGCCGCGGCGCTGCCGCGGCTTGACCCGGCCCCGCGCAGGGGCTAGGTTCCGCGCCGTTCAAGGGACAATTCAACCCTTGGGCCCCCACAAGGGTCTCCCCCGGTCCGCGAGTGTCGCGCACTGGGGCATTCGTGCTTTGCAAACGGTGAGCGGATGTTCGAAAGCCTAAGCTCCAGACTCGGCGAGGTCTTCGACCGGCTGCGCAAACGCGGCGCGCTGTCGGAGGCCGATGTCGACGCGGCGCTGCGCGAGGTGCGTGTCGCGCTGCTCGAGGCCGACGTCGCCCTGCCGGTGGTGAAGGATTTCGTCGCCGGCGTGCGGCTGCGCGCGATCGGCGCCGAAGTGGTCAAGAGCGTGACCCCCGGCCAGATGGTCGTGAAGATCGTCCACGACCATCTTGTCGAGATGCTCGGCTCGACCGCCGCCGAGATCAACCTGCGCGCCGCCCCGCCGGTGCCGGTGCTGATGGTGGGCCTGCAGGGCTCCGGCAAGACGACGACGACGGCGAAGATCGCACTGCGGCTCGCCAGTCGCGACAAGAAGAAAGTGCTGATGGCCTCGCTCGACACGCGCAGGCCGGCGGCGCAGGAGCAACTCGCCGTGCTCGGCGAGCAGACCACGACCGCGACCCTGCCGATCGTGCCGGGCCAGGGCCCCGTCGAGATCGCGCGCCGCGCCATGGAGACGGGCAGCCGCGAGGGCTACGACGTCGTCCTGCTCGACACCGCGGGCCGCTTGTCGATCGACGACGAGCTGATGGCCGAGGCCGCGGCGGTGCGCGATGCAGTGAAGCCGGCGGAGACCCTGCTGGTTGTCGACGCCATGACCGGCCAGGACGCGGTCAATACCGCGCGCGCCTTCAACGAGAAGATCGGCGTTTCCGGCATCGTGCTCACCCGCGTCGATGGCGATGCGCGCGGCGGTGCGGCGCTGTCGATGCGCGCCGTCACCGGCCAGCCGATCAAGCTGATCGGCCTTGGCGAGAAGCTCGACGCCCTCGACGTCTTTCACCCCGACCGCATCGCCAGCCGCATCCTCGGCATGGGCGACATCGTCGGCCTGGTCGAAAAGGCCGCCGAGACCGTCGAGCGCGAAGAGGCCGAGAAGCTCGCGAAGAAGGTCCAGAAAGGCCAGTTCGACTTCGACGACATGGCCCAGCAGCTCAAGCAGCTGCGCAAGATGGGCGGCCTGTCGAGCGTCATGGGCCTGCTGCCCGGCATCGGCAAGATGAAGCAGCAGCTCGCCAACACCAAGATCGACGACAAGCTGGTGAAGCGCCAGGAGGCGATCATCTCGTCGATGACCAGGGCGGAGCGACGCGACGCGAAGCTCCTCAACGCCAGCCGCAAGCGGCGCATCGCCGCGGGCTCCGGCACCTCGGTCGAGGAGATCAACCGGCTGGTGAAGCAGTATCTCGAAATGCAGCGGATGATGAAGCAGGTCTCGAAGCTCGGTCAGAAAGGCATGATGCGCGCCGGCATGGCCGGCCTCTTCCGCCGCTGAACGGAATTATCAACCACATCGAAAGGACGTTAGGACAAGCATGGCCACCAAGATCCGCATGACCCGCCACGGCGCCAAGAAGCGCCCCTTCTATTACATCGTCGTCGCCGACAGCCGCAGCCCGCGCGACGGCCGCTTCATCGAGCGCATCGGCACCTACAACCCGATGCTCGAGAAGGGCCACGCCGACCGCGTCACGCTCAACACCGAGCGCGTCAAGTACTGGTTGTCGGTCGGCGCCACGCCGTCGGACCGCGTGCAGCGCTTCCTTGCCGATGCCGGGCTCGCCGAGAAGCCGGTGGTCCGCGAGACGCCGCAGAAGAGCGCGCCGAAGGCCAAGGCGCAGGAGCGCGCCAAGGCGGCTGCCGCCGCGGCGGGAGAGGGCGGCGAAGCGGCGCCGGCGGCCTAAGGAGGGCGGCACCTGTACGAGGGGCAACGCCGCATCCTGGTCGGGGCCGTCGCCGGCGCGCATGGCGTGCGCGGCGAGGTCCGGATCAAGGCCTTCACCGAGAACCCGCGCGCCATTGGCCGCTACGGCCCGGTCGAGGACGAGACCGGATCGCGCAGATTCAAGGTGACGGTGCGCGGCGAGGCGAAAGGCCTGGTGATCGCGCGGCTCGACGGGGTCATGGACCGCGACCAGGCCGAGGCGCTGAAGGGGCTGCGCCTCTACGTGCCACGCGCGAAGCTGCCGAAGCCGAAGCGCGGCGAATGGTACGTCGCCGACCTGATCGGGCTGGCGGCGGTGGATACGGGCGGGACGCCGCTCGGGCAGGTGAAGTCGGTGCAGAATTTCGGCGCCGGCGACGTGATCGAGATCGAGCGGCAGGACGGATCGACCGCGTTCCTGCCGTTCACGAAGCGGGTGGTGCCGGAGGTCGATATCGAAGGCGGGAAGGTCGTGATCGACCCGCCCGAAGAGACCGAGGCGAGAGAAGAGACGGACGAAGAGAACGCGGAATGAATCGGACGGCGATCATATCGGCAGGGTCGGGATGGGTGCGCCAATGACGCAGCCCTGGACCGCGACCGTGCTGACGATCTTTCCGGAGATGTTCCCTGGTCCGCTGGGCCATTCGCTGGCCGGGCGCGCGCTCGAGTCCGGCCTGTGGAAGCTCGTTCCCGTCGACATCCGCGCCCATGCAAAAGACAGGCACGGCACCGTCGACGATGCGCCGTTCGGCGGCGGCCCGGGCATGGTGATGCGGCCCGACGTGATCGATGCCGCACTGGATGCCGCAGTCGCCGCGGCACCCGCCGGTGCGCCGGCGATCTATCTCACGCCGCGCGGCCGGCTGCTCACGCAGGCGCGCGCGCGCGATCTCGCCGCCGGGCCCGGCGCCACCGTCCTGTGCGGCCGCTTCGAGGGAATCGACCAGCGCGTGATCGATGCGCGCCGGCTCGAGGAGATCTCGCTTGGCGACTTCGTGCTGTCGGGCGGCGAGCCTGCAGCGCTGGTTCTGCTCGATGCCTGCGTGCGGCTGCTGCCCGGCGTCATCGGTGAAAGCGAGTCGCTGGCGGAAGAGAGCTTCGAACGCGGTCTGCTCGAGTACCCCCACTACACGCGGCCGCAGGTCTGGGAAGGCCGCGCCGTGCCCGACATCCTGCTGTCGGGCCATCACGAGAACATCCGCGCCTGGCGCTTGGCCGAGGCGGAAAAAATCACGCGCGAACGGCGGCCCGATCTGTGGGCGCGCTATCAGGCGCATGAACGAGGTCCGGGCGATGCGCGCCCGTGCCGAACCGGCTAGAATGGAAGACAAGGAGACAAGACAATGAACGTCATCGAGCAACTCGAGAAGGAGCAGATCGCGAAGCTGACCGCCGAGCGGGCTGTTCCGGAATTCGCGCCGGGCGACACGCTGCGCGTCAACATCAAGGTCATCGAAGGCAACCGCGAGCGCGTGCAGGCCTATGAGGGCGTGTGCATCGCCCGCAAGAATGCGGGCATGAGCTCGTCCTTCACGGTGCGGAAGATTTCGTTCGGCGAGGGTGTCGAGCGCGTGTTCCCGCTGTTCAGCCCGCGCATCGCCTCGATCGAGGTCGTGCGCCGCGGCGACGTTCGCCGCGCCAAGCTCTATTACCTGCGCGGCCGCACCGGCAAAAAGGCGCGTATCACCGAGAAGACCGGCCCGGCGCCGACGGCAGATCAGGGCGATACCGAGACCGCGAGCGCAGCGCCGGCCGAGGCCGCGGCGAAGTAAGATCATCGAGGGGGCGGGCTCGGGTCTGCCCCCGGCACCGGAAAGCAAGGCGGAGGGAAGGAAAGAGATGGCGAAGCCGCGTACGTTGTTCGACAAGATCTGGGACAGTCATGTCGTGCACACCCAGGACGACGGGACGTGCCTCCTCTATATCGATCGCCATCTCGTACACGAAGTGACCAGCCCGCAGGCCTTCGAGGGCCTGCGCATGACCGGGCGCAAGGTGCACCGGCCCGACGCGACGCTCGCCGTGGCCGACCACAACGTGCCGACCACGGACCGCAGCAAGGGCATCGCCGATCCCGAGAGCCGCATCCAGGTCGAGACGCTCGAAGCGAACTGCCGCGATTTCGGCGTGCCCTATTACGGCATGTCGGATGTTCGTCAGGGCATCGTCCACATCATCGGACCGGAGCAGGGGCTGACCCTGCCCGGCACGACCATCGTCTGCGGCGACAGCCACACGGCGACGCACGGCGCGTTCGGAGCGCTCGCCTTCGGCATCGGCACGTCTGAGGTCGAGCATGTGCTGGCGACGCAGACGCTGATCCAGCGGCCGGCCAGGAACATGCGCATCACGGTCGAGGGCGACCTGCCCAAGGGCGTCACCGCGAAGGACCTGATCCTCGCCATCATCGGCAAGATCGGTACCGCCGGCGGAACCGGCCATGTCATCGAATATGCGGGCGACGCCATCCGCAAGCTGTCGATGGAAGGCCGCATGACGGTCTGCAACATGTCGATCGAGGCGGGAGCCCGCGGTGGCCTGATTGCGCCCGACGAGACGACGTTCGCCTATCTCAAGGGCAGGCCGCACGCACCGAAGGGCGCTGCTTGGGAGGCCGCGGTCGCCTACTGGAAGACGCTGCCGTCCGATCCGGGCGCCAGGTACGACACCGAGGTCACGCTCAACGCGAAGGACATCGTCCCGCAGGTGACATGGGGCACCTCGCCGCAGGATGTCCTGCCGATCACCGGCGTCGTCCCCAACCCGGCCGCGGAGAAGGACGAGGGCAAGCGCGCGGCGATCGAGCGCTCGCTCAAATACATGGGGCTGACGCCGGGCACGAAATTGAGCGAGGTGAAGGTCGACCACGTCTTCATCGGCTCCTGCACCAACGCCCGCATCGAGGACCTGCGCGCCGCGGCGAAGATCGCCGAGGGCAAGAAGGTCGCGGGCCACGTCAAGGCGATGGTCGTTCCCGGCTCCGGCCTGGTGAAGCACCAGGCCGAGGAGGAGGGGCTGGACAAGATCTTCCTCGCCGCGGGTTTCGAATGGCGCGAGCCCGGCTGCTCGATGTGCCTCGCCATGAACGCCGACCGGCTCGAGCCGGGCGAGCGCTGCGCCTCGACCTCGAACCGCAATTTCGAGGGCCGCCAGGGCCGCGGCGGGCGCACGCACCTGATGAGCCCGGAGATGGCCGCCGCCGCCGCCGTCACCGGCCGTCTCGCCGACGTCCGCGAGCTGCTGCGCTAGGGTGGACGCAACCCCCGCATATGCCTCGTTCGGCCGGCGCGTGATCGCGCTGGCCATCGATGCATTGTGCATCGCCATCGTGATGGCTGCGCTGATCCAGACCGTCAACGCCGCTTTCGGCCCCATGCTGGCGGCGTTCTGGACTTCGCCGCAGCCGGTCCGCACGCAGGTCGAAATCGCTTCGCGCGAGAATGGATCCGAGAACGGGGTCCGGCGCGAAACGACCTTCAGCCGCGAGACGCGCCACTATCCCGACGGGACGATCCGCATCTATGCCATCGCCGAGGCGCGCTTTACCGCTGCCGACGGGACCACGGCGGCGACACGCGCCGAGGAGCTGATCGGTCGCAACGGGCGGGACCTGATGCGCAGGTGGTCGACCATCGCGCTGGCATTCGCGTTGTCCTTCGTCTATTTCGCCGTGTTCGAGACCTCGCCCGCCCAGGCCACGCCGGGCAAGATGCTGCTGGGGCTCAAGGTGGCCGATCTGTCCGGCCGTCGGCTCGGCCCCGGCCGCTCGCTGTTCCGCCAGCTCATGAAATGCGCCGAGCTCTGCTCGAGCGGAATCACCTACGTCATCGCCGCCTTCACCGGCCGGAGGCAGGCGCTGCACGACATGTTCGCCGGCACCATCGTGATCCAGATGCCGCGCGCCGCCTCGCCGCGCCGCGCCGCCGTGTTCTAGGAGGGACCCAATGCAGAAATTCACCACGCTGACCGGGGTCGCGGCACCGCTGCCGATGATCAACGTCGACACCGACATGATCATCCCGAAGAACCACCTGAAGACGATCAAGCGCACCGGGCTCGGCAAGGCGCTGTTCGAGGAGATGCGCTACACGACCGACGGCAAGGAGAAGCCGGACTTCGTGCTCAACAAGCCCGCCTACCGCAAGGCGCAGATCCTGGTCGCCGGCGACAATTTCGGCTGCGGCTCCAGCCGCGAGCACGCGCCGTGGGCGCTGCTCGACTTCGGCATCCGCTGCGTGATCTCGACCTCGTTCGCGGACATTTTCTACAACAACTGCTTCAAGAACGGCATCCTGCCGATCAAGGTGTCGAAGGAGAACCTCGACAAGCTGATGGACGATGCAAGCCGCGGCGCCAACGCGACGCTGAGCATCGATCTGGAGAAGCAGGAGATCCGCGGCCCCGACGGCGGCAGCGTGAAGTTCGAGATCGATCCCTTCCGCAAGCACTGCCTGCTCAACGGCCTCGACGATGTCGGCCTGACGATGCAGAAGAAGGGCGATATCGACAGCTTCGAGTCGAAGCAGAAGCAAAGTCAGCCCTGGCTCTACGCATAGCACCGTAAATGGTTTCGACGTTTCGGGAGCGGGCCTGACGCCCGCGCCTGCATCCGACTGCGCACTTTCGGGAAGGAAGAAGGACATGGCCGCCAACAAGAAGATGCTGCTGCTGCCGGGGGACGGGATCGGCCCCGAGGTGACCAAACAGGTGCGTCGCGTGATCGACTGGTTCGACAAGCGGCGCGCCGTGCGTTTCGATATCAAGGAAGGCCTTGTCGGCGCCGCCTCGCTCGAGAAGCACAACACGCCGATCACCGACGCCGTCATGGCCGATGCGCTCGCCACCGATGCGGTGCTGTTCGGCGCGGTCGGCGATCCGAAATGGGACAACGTCGCTTTCGACAAGAAGCCGGAGCGCGCCATCCTGCGCCTGCGCAAGGAGATGGGCCTGTTCGCCAATCTGCGCCCCGCAACGGTGTTCGAGGAGCTGGCCGACGCATCGACCCTCAAGCGCGAGGTGGTCGCCGGGCTCGACATCCTGATCCTGCGCGAGCTGACCGGCGGCGTCTATTTCGGCGAGCCGCGCGGCATCGAGACGCTGCCCGACGGCACCAGGCGCGGCGTCGACACGCAGGTCTACACCACGCCGGAGATCGAGCGGATCGGCCGTGTGGCCTTCGAACTCGCCCGCAAGCGCTCCAACAAGGTGTGCTCGGTCGAGAAGGCCAATGTCATGCATACCGGCGTGCTGTGGCGCGACACGATCACGAAGCTGCATGCCGACTACAAGGACGTGCAGCTCTCGCACATGTACGCCGACAACTGCGCCATGCAGCTCGTGCGCAATCCGCGCCAGTTCGACGTGATCGTCACCGACAACCTGTTCGGCGACATGCTGTCGGATCTCGCCTCGATGCTGACCGGCTCGCTCGGCATGCTGCCGTCGGCTTCGCTCGGCGCTCCCGATGCGACCGGCCGGCGCAAGGCGCTGTACGAGCCGATCCATGGTTCGGCGCCCGATATCGCCGGCAAGGACATGGCCAATCCGCTGGCCATGCTTCTCTCGCTGTCGATGCTGCTGCGCTATTCCTTCGACCTGGCCGACGATGCCGACCTGATCGAGAAGGCCGCGAAGGCCGTTCTGGCCAAGGGTGTCCGCACCGCCGATATCGCTTCGCCGGGCACGACCAGGGTTTCGACGACGCAGATGGGCGACGCGCTGCTCAAGGAACTGGACAGGCTCGCCGCCTAGTCTGGGTCGCCGCAAACGAGAAAGGGGCAGGTTCGATCGAACCCGCCCCTTTCGCTTTCGGGAACTACGATTCCTGCCGCGCTTCAGCCGACCTGCTTCGCATCCTTGACCAGCTCATAGCTCCACACCCAGGCAGGGGGCACGTTGAGCATGGCGATGCCCTTGCGGCGGCCCTTGATGCCAAGCTTGCTCTCTGGCAGGGGCGAGACCAGCGAATAGGTGTACTGGAGCATGCGCCCTTCGGGCGTCATTACGTCGAACCACGCGTTCACGAAGCGCTGCTGGAGGTCCAGCGGCAGCGTCACCATGGGAATGCCGGAAATCACGGTCGAAACCTTGCCCAGCCACTTGCTGGGGAGCAGCTCTGCGAGCCGGCTGGCGTCGCCGTTGATGACCTGGGCCTGTGGCACCTGCTTGCGCAGAAACGCACAGAGATCGGCATCGATCTCGATGACGAACAGGCGATCTGCAGGCACGCCTGCCTCGAGCAGGCCCTTGGTCACCGAGCCGGTGCCGGCGCCAACCTCGACCACGGCCTGATCGGGATGCAGCGGGACCTGGCGGGCGACGAGCCGGGCGAGCGCCGGCGAGGACGGCAGCACGGCCCCTACCTTCAACGGGTGTGCCAGCCAGCGTCGCAAGAATAGAAGGCCCTCTTCGGCAGGGGAGCTATTGGCGGCAGTCTGTGTCTTCATGTCGCGGCTGCATCCTTTTCAAATGGCCGACGCGAATATACGTGGAAACTTAACGCCGTATATAGACGAATTTTCGGAACCCGGCGGCTTGCCAAGAGCAACGCGGCAGCGTAATTCAAGGCAACCGCGTCATCCAGGCGCACGCAGGAGCTAGGGATCAGGACGATGGGTTACAAGGTTGCGGTCATCGGCGCGACAGGCAATGTCGGGCGGGAAATGCTGTCGACGCTGGCCGAGCGAAAGTTCCCCGTCGACGACGTTGTCGCGCTTGCTTCGGAACGCTCGGTCGGCCGCCGGGTTTCCTTCGGGGACAACGAGATCAAGGTCCAGGATCTGGCCAGGTTCGATTTCCGGGGTTTCGACATCGCCCTGTCGTCGCCCGGCGCCAAGGTTTCGGCCGTCCACAGTCCCCGCGCGGCCAAGGCCGGCTGCGTCGTGATCGACAACACGTCCCAGTTCCGCATGGATCCCGACGTGCCGCTGGTCGTACCCGAGGTGAACCCCGGGGCGATCGCCGGATTCAGGAAGAAGAACATCATCGCCAATCCGAACTGCTCGACCATCCAGATGGTCGTGGCGCTCAAGCCGCTGCACGAGCTGGGCCGGATCAGGCGCGTGGTGGTGTCGACCTACCAGTCGGTGTCGGGCGCCGGCAAGGATGCGATGGACGAGCTTTTCAACCAGACCCGCGCCGTCTACGTGAACCAGCCGATCGAGCGCACGAAATTCACGAAGCAGATCGCCTTCAACGTCATTCCGCATATCGACGCGTTCATGGACGACGGCTTCACCAAGGAAGAGTGGAAGATGCGGGTCGAGACCAGGAAGATCCTCGATCCCGATATCGAGGTCGTCGCCACCTGCGTGCGGGTTCCGGTGTTCATCAGCCATTCCGAAGCGGTATTCGTCGAGTTCGCCAAGCCGGTTTCCGAGGCCGATGCACGCCGCGTCCTGCGCGACGCGCCGGGCGTGAGCGTCGTCGACCATCGCGCCGACGAGGGCTATGTCACGCCGGTCGAGGCGACGGGCGAGGACAAGGTCTATGTCAGCCGGCTGCGCGCCGACCCGACCGTCAAGAACGGGCTGGTGTTCTGGTGCGTGTCCGACAACCTGCGCAAGGGCGCCGCCCTGAACGCGATCCAGATCGCCGAAACGCTGGTCGACGGCTACATGCGCAAGGCGGCCTAACCGCCGTCCGGTCGGCCGGCCGTCCGCGCGGGGGGGGGGGGCGGAGCCGCCGGTCCCGGCATTCCCGGGACCGCGCATCCTCAGACCCAAAGGCGCACGACCTCGACCAGGACGACCGCTGCGAATGCCAGCATGATGATGCCGGTGACACGGTTCGCCCACATCAGACCGGTTTCGGTGAACCGGCCGTGAAACATCCCCGCGAGCCCGATTACCGTCAGCCACCAGGCCATTGCCCCGGCGAACACGCCGAGCAGCGCCGCCCAGTCGTCCGGCCCAATCACCTCGTCGGGATTGACTCCGAAGGCGGCGAAGATGCCGAAGAAAGACAGGATCGTGATCGGGTTGCTCAAGGTCAGGAAGAGGGTCGACGTGAAATCGCCGATCAGGCTGGTCGGGTCGCGCGCCGATACCAGCTTGGGCGGCCGCCGGAACAGCGAGCGGAAGCCGAGAATCGCCAGGAAGATGGCGCCGGCGAGAGCCAGCCAGAAGCGCTCCTCGATGACGAATTGCATCACGAACGCGAGCCCGAAGATGGCGATCGCGCCAAGCAGCGTGTCGGCGACCGCTGCCCCGATTCCCGAGACGAGGCCAGCCATCCGGCCGTGCACGATCGTCCGCCGGACGCACATGATGTTGATTGGGCCGACCGGGGCCGCGATGACGAACCCGATGACGAGTCCCTTCAAGAACAACGTCAGCAGCATGCAGCGGGACCGGGACCTCGAAATTGCCGGATTGTTCGGAACGCGTGCGCTATCCGCACTCTTAACCCGGTGCCGGGCCGATTACAAACAACCCGCCGCCGGCATGGGCCGGAAAACATCACCCGACGGGCATGGCCTCGAACAGGCGGCGCGGTTCGGCCAGCTCGTCCTGCGCGTCGATGAGCAGCATTTCCCGTGCTCCGCCGGACGCGCTGCGGGCGATCACGGCGTGGACCGCGGCGGTGGCGCCGACCAGGGCGTCGCGGAGGTCGCGCTTGCGCAGGTAGCGCCCGAGAAAGAGCGCAGAAAAGAGATCGCCGGCGCCGTGCGCAGGATGCGGCTGCGCCGGTGTCGTGACACGCCACGCTGCCGAGGCGCCGATGGCCAGCGTCGTGAGCGTGCCGGGCTCCATGTCGTCGGGAGCGAGGCCGGTGACGACGACGAGGCGGTCGCGGCCGGGGCCATCCGTGCGCAATGCCCGTCCCGCCGCGACCGCCTCGTCGAGTCGCCGGCAGGTTCGCCC
The DNA here is from genome assembly GCA_041690495.1 of Alphaproteobacteria bacterium. Lineage (GTDB taxonomy): Bacteria > Pseudomonadota > Alphaproteobacteria > CACIAM-22H2 > CACIAM-22H2 > DATAAP01. The sequence goes on from JAWLHE010000001.1 coordinate 488,323, forward strand.
TGTAAGGTATTCGAGCTCGAAGGCATTGGGCGTCAGTATGTCCGCTCGCGGCGCGAGCGCGCGCATGAACTCCGGGATACCGGGCTGGACGAAGATGCGGCCCTTGTCTCCGATGACGGGATCGAGCGCCCAGATGGCGTCGGGGTTGGCCGCCGAAATCCGCGCCCAGGCGTCGACGATAACCGGGCCCTGATCGGAACCTCCCATATAGCCGGTGAGCAGCGCATCGACTTCGCCCAACCAGCATCCCGCCGCGAGGCCGTCGATCAATTCGGCAAGTTCGGCCGCGCTGCTGGCGCGGCCCCGGAAGCGGCCATGTCCGGGATGGTTGGAGAACCGGACGGTATCCACCGGCCACACTTCGTGCCCGAGCCGCTGGAGCGCGAAGACCGCGGCGCTGTTTCCGACATGGCCGTATGCGACCGACGACTGGATCGACAGAACGTTCATCCGGGGACTGGTCTGTGCCGGGCGGCACTTGCGAAAGTCACGGTCCTTTATTTAGAGAAGCGGCCGCGGAACGCCAAGCTGGAGAAATCGTCGGACAAATGAGTGGAATGAATCTGCCGCAGCCGGGCTGGCGCGCCCGTCTCGCCATGATCGTCGAAAGCGAGCGGTTCCAGCACGCCATCACGGCCCTGATCGTCGTCAATGCCGTCACGCTCGGAGCCGAGACGTCCGACGCCATCATGGCGGGTTGGGGCGACCTTCTCGTTGCCCTCGACAGGGTCGTCCTCGCGGTCTTCGCCGTCGAGATTGCGGCGCGGATCGTGGCGCATGGGCCGCGCTTTTTCCTGAATGGCTGGAACCTGTTCGACTTCTTCGTCGTCGGCGTCGCGCTCATGCCGTCGAGCGGCGCCCTGTCGGTTCTGCGCGCCTTGCGCATACTGCGCGCCTTCCGTCTGATCTCGGTGGTGCCGGCGATGCGCTCGATCATCGAGGCGCTGATCAAGTCGGTGCCCGGCCTGTCCTCGATCATGCTGCTGCTGATGCTGGTATTCTACGTCTTCGCGGTCATGGCGACCCGCCTTTACGGCGACACCAACCCCGAGCAGTTCGGCACGCTCGGCGCGTCTATGTTCTCGCTGTTCCAGGTGATGACCCTCGAGGGCTGGCCCGATATCGTCAAGGCGGTCATGGAGCGGCACGGCGGTGCGCTGTTCTTTTTCATTCCGTTCATGATTCTCTCGACGTTCACGGTGCTCAATCTGTTCATTGCGCTGATCGTCGATTCGATGCAAAAGCTGCACAAGATCGAGATCGAGGCCGTGGACGCGGCGGAGAAGGCGACCGAGGCGGCGGATCGCGCCAGGATCGGTCGCGAGCTCGACGAACTGACCGCGGAGATCCGTTCCATGCGCGAGGCGGTCGAGCGCCTGCAGCGCACGCCTTGAACAGGGGAAGAACATGCCCGAAGCACCGATCCGCCCGCGCCGCAGTGCGCTTTACGTGCCCGGTTCCAACCAGCGCGCGCTCGACAAGGCTCATACCCTGGACGCGGACGTCCTGATCTTCGATTTCGAGGACGGCGTTGCGCCGGACCGCAAGACCGAGGCGCGCCAGCAGGTCACGGCGGCGCTGAAGACGGGCGGCTACCGGGCCGAGACGGTGATCCGCATCAACCATCCCGGCACCAGGCTTGGGGCGGCGGATCTCAAGGCCGCTGCCGTATCGGGCTGTGATGCGGTGCTGCTGCCGAAGGTCGAGACGGCGCAGGAAGTGCGCGACGCGGCGTTGCGGCTGGCCGCTGCGGGCGCGCCGCCAAGCACGGGAATCTGGTGCATGATAGAAACGCCGCTCGGCGTGCTGCACATCCAGGACATCGCGTTCTCGAGCCCGCATCTCCAGTGCCTTGTCATGGGCACGTCGGATCTCGCGAAGGATCTGCGCGCGCGGCACACGCCGGACCGCCTGCCGGTCCTGACTTCGCTGTCCCTCTGCGTCCTTGCCGCCCGTGCCGCGGGGCTGCCGATCCTCGATGGCGTGCATCTCGATCTCGAGGACGAGCCGGGCTTCCTCGCATCGTGCAAGCAGGGTGCGGAACTCGGCTTCGACGGCAAGACCCTGATTCATCCCCGGACCATCGCCGGCGCCAACGCCGCTTTCGGACCGACCGAGGAGGAGATCGCGCTCGCCCGTCGCATCATCGAGGCGCATGCCGCGGCGCTGAAAAAGGGTCAGGGCGTGGCCGTGGTCGATGGCACGCTGGTCGAGCAGCTGCATGTCGAGAGCGCCCGGCGCACCTTGGCGCTCGCCGCCGCCATCGCGGCGCGCAGCGGACCTACGGGGCAGGATCGATGATCTCCTAATAGGCGAACGAGCGCCGCCGATATACAAAATCTGGTTGCCCGGCGCGAATCCGCTGTGTTACGGATCGAACCCGTCAGGTGTGCTGGACCGAGCCTTAGCAGGCATGACAAGCGGGCTTCCCGCCAGTGGAGCCCGGTGCGTCCGCCCGGGCGGTGCGGTCGCGATGACCTCTCGAAAGATGCCGGCGGCGTCCGCTGCCGGCATCTTTTTTGTCGCAGGCTGAAGTGAGCAGGACCGATGATCCCGCCCATCTACTTTCTGATCGGAACGCTGCCATGGCTGTTGGCGGCACGCTGTGCGGCGGCGTACTGGCAGACGATGGTCGATGCGCTCGCGACCGACGCAGGCGAATCCGCCGATGTCGTGCCGCTTGCGCCTCCCCCCGCGGTGCCGCGGCGCATGCCGACCGATCACCAGGCGGAACTGATCCGCCTCGTGCCGAAGAGCCGCTGAAGGCCCGGTTCGGGCACGACATCGCGCGCGGTGCCTGTATCGCCCCATCGTCGGCGAGCACAAGGTCGAGCGCCATCCGGACGGTACAGGTCGCGAGGGGCGGGTCGGCCAGTCACGGCCGTCCGGGTCGCGGCGTCCGCGGCATCGTCGCCAGCGGCCGGCCAGGCGGGGCGCACAAAAAAAGAGGCGTCAGGCGCGCTGGACCGAGATCCGACGCTTACGTGTCCGGGCGGGACACGGCCTGACGCCTCGGAGCGACGGGCGATAAGACCCGGCCGCTCCACGGCATCGCGACAGCTCGTGCATGCCTTCGCGAAACCCGAGGGGGCGGCTAGCCGTACCGCACCGTCGAACCTCGCGACCGCGGAACCGTGAGGTCCCGAGCCCGAGCGAGCCAAACTCGAAGCCACCTGCGCCACCCGTCCCGACCGGCCTGCAACCGACGGCTTGCGCCGTTGCGGTTGCAACCGAACGACCCGACCCGGAGCAGCATCCGGTGCTGCTCGACGGCGCCGGCCGGAGCGACCGCCCCCTCCTGGGGACCAGCCTGACCGCCCGGGCGCGGGCGTCGCGCGCGACTTGAGTCCTGCCTTCGCCCGCCACCGGTGCCTTCCGGGAAAGACGCCGCTGCCGGACCGACGACCTGCTCCCGAGGGCCGTGAAGCCTGAAGAAGCGTAGGTCATCCCGGAGGACCGCGCACCCGCATCATCCGCCACCGTCCCCTTGCGGGGCCGGCGCCCTGGCCGAGGCTTGAAGGCGGACTATGGCTGGTGCTGTCGTTCCTCCGTGCTATCGCGTGCCGTCAAAATTTTCGCAAAAAGCGCTGTACGCTCAAACAACAAAACCTCGCTGCAGGCAAATTTTCTGTTGATAAAACAGCGAGTTCCACACAATCCATCCGCCGCTTATCCCCGAAATTCTCCACAGCCATTGCTTCAAGTGCAATGCGCCGCGCGGCAACCCTCGCTGCTTCGAAGCAGATTTGCCGATCCCGGGGACCCGCCATGATTGACGCAAGCGCGCGTGCGGTCTAAATCACCGGGACGCAGTTAAAACAGGCCGGTTCGCCAGAGTGACGGTCGGCCTTCTGAGGTACGAGCCTAAATGTCGTCCGACAGATCGGCCATGCGCGGGATCACAAACCGCCCGCTTTCCCCGCATCTTCAAGTCTACAAACCCCAGCTGACATCGGTGATGTCGATCACCCACCGCGCCACCGGCGTAGCGCTCGCCGTCGGCACGTTGCTGCTGGTGTGGTGGATCGCCGCCGCCGCGATCGGCCCGGATGCCTTCGCGCAAGTGCAGGCGTTCATGGGCTCGTGGTTCGGCCTGTTGCTGCTGTTCGGCTGGAGCGTTGCGCTGTTCTACCATCTCGGCAACGGCATCCGTCACCTGTTCTGGGACGCCGGCTACGGGTACAACATCGAAAACGCCTACCGCTCGGGCTGGGCGGTGGTCGCTGCGACCGCCGTGCTGACCGTGCTGGCGTGGATCGCCGGCCTTGTCGTGCTCGGAGGCCAGGGATGAGAACCCGGAACAGCATTCGCACGGACCTCGCGCGCGTTCGCGGACTCGGCTCGGCGCAGTCCGGCACGCATGAGTGGTGGGTGCAGCGCGTGACGGCGGTCGCGCTCGTGCCGCTCGGCGTCTGGTTCGTTGCGTCAGTCATCTCCTTGGCCGGTGCCGATCATGCGACCGTCGTTGACTGGATGAGCATGCCGGTGACCGCCGTGCTGCTCGTTCTGCTGCTCGCCGTCACATTTCGCCACGCGCAGCTTGGGCTCCGGGTCGTGATAGAAGACTACGTCCATAACGAGGCAGCCAAGATTGCCTCTCTGCTTGCGGTGAACGCGATTCTCGCCCTCCTGGCGGCGGGCTCGATCTTCGCCGTCCTGAATCTCGCGTTCCGAGGCTGAAATGCCCGACAGCACGTCCGTTCCACATCGCGCCGCGCCGGCTTACGAAATCATCGATCACAGCTACGACGTGATCGTCGTCGGCGCCGGCGGCGCCGGCCTGCGCGCGACATTCGGCATGGCGATCAACGGCCTCAAGACGGCATGCATCTCCAAGATCTTCCCGACGCGCAGCCACACCGTCGCGGCGCAGGGCGGCATCTCCGCGGCACTCGGCAACATGGGGGCCGACGACTGGCGCTGGCACATGTACGACACGGTCAAGGGCTCTGACTGGCTCGGCGACCAGGACGCGATCGAGTACATGTGCAAGGAGGCGATCCCGGCGATCATCGAACTGGAGCACTACGGCGTGCCGTTCAGCCGCACGTCCGAGGGCAAGATCTATCAGCGGCCGTTCGGCGGCATGACGACCGAGTTCGGCAAGGGCATCGCGCACCGCACCTGTGCCGCCGCCGATCGCACCGGCCATGCAATCCTGCATACGCTCTATCAGCAGTCGCTCCGGCACAATGCCGAATTCTTCATCGAGTATTTCGCCCTCGACCTGATCATGGACGACGAGGGCACCTGCCGCGGCGTGATGGCGTGGAACCTGACGGACGGCACGATCCACCGTTTCCGCGCGCACATGGTGGTTCTCGCCACCGGCGGCTACGGCCGCACGTATTTCTCGTGCACGTCGGCGCATACCTGCACCGGCGACGGTAACGCGATGGTCCTGCGCGCCGGCCTGCCGCTGCAGGACATGGAATTCGTGCAGTTCCACCCGACCGGCATCTACGGCGCCGGCTGCCTGATCACCGAGGGCAGCCGCGGCGAGGGCGGCTATCTCACCAATTCTCAGGGCGAGCGCTTCATGGAGCGCTATGCGCCGTCGGCGAAGGACCTCGCCTCGCGCGACGTCGTCAGCCGCTCGATGACGATCGAGATTCGCGAAGGGCGCGGCTGCGGTCCCAACAAGGACCACATTCTTCTGCATCTCGAGCATCTCGGAGCCGACGTGCTGCACGAGCGGTTGCCCGGCATCTCCGAGACGGCGAAGATCTTCGCGAATGTCGACGTGACAAAGGAGCCGATCCCGGTCCTGCCGACGGTGCACTACAACATGGGCGGCATCCCGACGAACTACCGCGGCGAGGTCGTGACGCCGGTCGACGGCAATCCCGATACGGTTGTGCCGGGCCTGATGGCGATCGGCGAGGCGGCCTGCGTCTCCGTTCACGGCGCCAACCGACTCGGCTCCAACTCGCTGCTCGACCTCGTGGTGTTCGGACGCGCCGCCGCGAAGCGCGCGGCGGAGGTCGTGCGGCCCGGCGAGCCGCACAAGCCCCTGCCGGCCGATGCAGGCGATGCGGCGCTGGCGCGCTTCGACCGGCTGCGCCATGCCAAGGGCAAGCTGCCGACGGCGGCGCTCCGCCTCGAGATGCAGAAGATCATGCAGAACAACTGCGCCGTCTTCCGCACCAGGGAGGTTCTGGCCGAGGGCGCGAGGCTCCTCGACGAGACCCGCGCCAAGAGCGTCGATATCGGCGTCACGGACCGCTCGCTGATCTGGAATTCGGATCTGGTCGAGACGCTCGAATACGAGAATCTGATCGCCCAGGCGGTGGTCACCATCAATTCCGCCGTCAACCGCGAGGAGAGCCGCGGCGCGCACGCGCGCGAGGATTTCCCCAAGCGCGACGACGACAAGTGGCTGAAGCACACGGTGGCGTGGCTCAGGAACGGCAAGGTCGAGATCGATTATCGCCCGGTGCACCTGAACCCGCTGACCAACGAAGTGCAGAGCTTCCCGCCCAAGGCGCGCGTCTACTGAGTACGACACATGGCCGAATTCACACTGCCAGCCAATTCGAAGGTGACGCCGGGCAAGACCTGGTCTGCGGACGCGGGTGCGACACGCGTCCGCGAATTCAAGATTTACCGCTGGGATCCGGAGTCGGGCGCCAATCCGCGGCTCGACACCTACCGGATCGATCTCGACAAGTGCGGGCCGATGGTTCTCGACGCCCTCATCAAGATCAAGAACGAGATCGACCCGACGCTGACCTTCCGCAGGTCCTGCCGCGAGGGTGTGTGCGGCTCGTGCGCGATGAACATCGACGGGACCAACACGCTCGCCTGCACCAAGGCGATCGAGGACTGCAGCAGCGGAGAGGTGAAGGTCTACCCGCTGCCGCACATGCAGGTGGTCAAGGACCTCGTGCCGGATCTGAGCCAGGCGTTCGCCCAGCTCCGCCTCATCGAGCCCTGGCTCAAGACCGATACGCCGCCGCCCGATCGCGAACGGCTGCAGACGCCGCAAGATCGTGCACGCCTCGACGGCATGTGGGAATGCATTCTGTGCTTCTGCTGCACCACGGCTTGCCCGAGCTACTGGTGGAATGGCGACCGTTATCTCGGTCCGGCCGTGCTGCTTCAGGCCTATCGCTGGATCGCGGACACGCGCGACGAGGCGACCGGCGACCGCCTCGACGCGCTCGAGGACCCGTTCCGCCTCTATCGCTGCCACACCATCATGAACTGCACGAAGACCTGTCCGAAGGGGCTCAACCCCGCCAAGGCGATCGGCGAGATCAAGAAGCTGATGGTCGCGCGGCGATAAGGGCGATCGACGCCGCTTGTCCCCAACAGAGGTGACCATGAATATCGCGGTTCGACGCGACGCGCCCGTTCTGCTCAAAGCCCGGCGCCGGCACACGGTGTGGTTCGCGATTCTCGCCGCGCTGCTCCTGCTGTTCACCGACTCGGCATGGCAAGGCGAAGGCATCATCCACGAGAACCTCGAATGGCTCGGCTACGCACTGGTTATCGTGTGCGTGCTCGGTCGCGTCGGCTGCGCGGCCTATATCGGCGGTCGCAAGAACGAGGAGATCATCGCCGACGGGCCGTATTCCATCGTGCGCAATCCGCTCTACGTCTTCAGCTTTGTCGGGGCCGCGGGAATCGGGCTTGGAACCGGGACGATTACGGTCCCGGCAATCCTGATCACGGCATTCGCGCTCTATTATCGCTGGGTCGTCGCGCGCGAGGAGGCATACCTGCTGGCGCGTTTCGGTGCCGACTATCTTCGATACATTCAAACGGTGCCGCGCTGGTGGCCGAGCCCCCGCCTGTGGCGCAGCCCGCAGGAGATCACGATTCGGCCGAAGTTCCTGCTGCTGACGATCCGCGACTCGGCATTGTTCTTTGTCGCGTTCCCGTTGCTCGAGCTGCTCGACTGGCTCCATGCGCTGAATTATCTCCCCGTCCTGTTCTCCCTGCGTTGAACCTGCCATGATCTTGCGCGCCAGCATCGTCGCGGCGATTGCCTCTTTCGCGATGCCGGGTTTCGCACTCGATTTGCAGGGCCATCGCGGCGCGCGGGGCTTGATGCCGGAGAACACGCTGCCCGCCTTCGCGGCGGCGCTCTCGCTCGGCGTCACCACGCTTGAGCTCGACGCTGGCATCACCAGCGATGGCACGGTCGTCATCGCGCACGACCGCAACCTCAATACCGATATTGCGCGCGCTGCCGACGGCTCCTACGTGCCTTCGCCCGGCCCGGCGATCCGCTCCCTGTCGCTCTCCGAGGTCGGGACATATGACGTGGGCGTGCTGCGGCCCGGCAGCAGCTATGCGAGGCAGTTCGCCGGTCAGAAGAGAATTGCCGGAACGCGCATCCCGACTCTGGCCGAGGTGGCGGCGCTGGTCCGCAAGTCCGGCAATACGACCGTCCGGTTCAACATCGAGACGAAGCTGTCGCCGGCCGCGCCCGACCAGACCGCGGATCCCGAGACGTTCGCGGGCACGCTGGTTGCGGCCTTGCGCGCCGAGGGGCTTGCCGGACGGACGGCCATCCAGTCTTTCGACTGGCGCACCCTGAAGGCCGTGCAGCGCATGGCTCCCGAAATCCCGACCGTCTGTCTGACGATCGCGCGGGGGGCGAATGACAACGTCCAGGCCGGCCGGGCGGGCGCGTCGCCCTGGCTTGCTGGGCTCGATGTCGATGCGTTCGGCGGCTCCGTGCCGAAGCTGGTGAAGGCGGCGGGTTGCGCCGTCTGGTCGCCGTTCTTCCGCGACCTCACCGCCGAGGCCCTCGCCGAGAGCAAGTCTCTGGACCTGGGCGTGGTCGTCTGGACTGTCAACGATCCGGCGGACATGGCGAGGCTGATCGACATGGGCGTTGACGGCATCATTACCGATTATCCGGACAGGCTGCGGACCGCCGCCGCCGAGAAGAATATCGCACTTCCGGCGCCGACGCCGGTGGAGCCGTGATGGCCGGGCCGCGCATCGCCCTGATTCACGCGCTGCCCGAATCGCCCGAACCGGCCAACCGGGCCTTCGCCGAGCTTTGGCCGCAGGCGGCGCGGTTCAACCTCATGGACGACTCGCTGGCGCCCGATCTCGCCGCGGCGGGCGCGATCACGCCCGCGATCACGCAGCGCTTCCTCGATCTTGCGCATTACGCAGCGCGGACCGGTGCGCGCGGCATCCTGTTCACCTGCTCGGCTTTTGGCGGCCCGATCGACGCGTGCAAGGCGGCACTCGGGCAGGGGCCGGACCCGATCCCGGTGCTGAAGCCGAACGAGGCGGCGCTGGAGACGGCGCTGGACGCGGGCAACCGCATCGCGCTGCTGGCGACGTTCGGCCCGACCATCCCGTCGATGACGGCGGAGCTGGACGCGCTGGCCAAGTCCAAGGGCAGCGTTCCGACGATCGTGACCCGCGTTGTCGACGGCGCTCTCGCCGCCCTCAAGGCCGGCCGCCCGGACGAGCACGACCGGCTGATCGCACAGGCCGCTGCCGAATTGCCGCCGGTGGATGCGCTGATCCTTGCACAGTTCTCGATGGCGCGCGCGGCGTCGTCGATCGCGCCCGTCGAGGGCCGCCGCGTCCTGACGACGCCGGCGAGCGCGGTGCTGAAGCTCAAGGCATTGCTCGAGTCCTGACTGTCGGCGCCGTCGTCAGGCCTGGGCCGGCGCCTCGTCCTCGATCGCGGCCTTGACTTTGGCGCGCAGGGCCTCGGACATGTGCTCGACGCCATGTGCCGAGCGGGCATGGTCGGCGGCTTTCATCATCACCTCCTGCTCGTCCTCTCCGTGGGCGACGAAGTTGCACCCCGGCACGATCGATCCGCATCTGAGCACTTTTCGCATGGTGTCCTCCCGCGACTGGTCGCATTCTTTGCCGAAACGGTCCGGCCGCCCTATAGAACGGGGCAGCGCGTGAAAGGTTGCGCACGGGATCGCGCGGATCGCAAGCCGAGTCGAAACCGCACATGCCGTCCTGTCTGGTGATTTTCGGCGCACGGCTCAGGCCCGATGGCGGCGCCGGGCCCGCGCTCAGGCGGCGCGTCGCTGGCGCGCTTGCCGCCGTGCGCGGGCGATCGGACACGGTCTTCCTCGTCAGCGGCGCCCAGCCGCGGGCCGGCGTCACCGAGGCGGCCGCGATGCGCAGACTCCTGCGCGCGGCAGGCGTCGGTGACGATCGCATCCTGATCGAGGCCGAAGCGCACAACACGCGCAGTTCCGCCATCAAATGCGCGGCGATATTGCGGACGCGGCCTGACCTCGCGCCGGTCCTGGTCTGTTCCGACCGTTTCCACCAGGCGCGCTGCGTCCTGCTGCTGCGGCTGTGCGGCATCGAGGCCGAGGCGGCGCCCATGCCCGACGAGCGCGGCGACATGCGCTGGCAGGTCTGGCTGTTCTACCGCCTGCGCGAGTTCGCCGCGATTCCCTATGATGCGCTGATGATCGCGCTGCGCCGGTCCTGAGACGCGGTTCAGCCGAGGGCGATCTCGCCGTCGATCGTGTGCCTGAGGTCCGCCCCGTCGATCGTGAGCACGACCTGGGCCTTGAGCTTCTCGTTTCCCTTGAGCTTGCCGGCCTGCATCGCCGCGCGCACCGCATTCTCGATCTCGCGCTGCGAGGTAACGCCGACCAGCTTGAGGAACTTGCGAACCTCCATGTTGAAAGCGTCTTCGTTCACGGCGAACCTCTCCGCTGTTTCGTCAGGCTATTGTCGCATATAGGGGCTCGCATTGCGCGCCTGCGGAGCGCGATCGTCGTCCGTGGTTCCACGGCTGCCGTATGTGCCCGAGCGCTCGTCGGTTGAATAAGCCGGGAATCCGTCGGTGCAGGCCGAAAGACCGGCGGCGAGCATGATGGCGAGCGCGAGCGTGTTCCTGGTGGATGGCATCGGGTCCTCCTGTTGCCGAACCAGTCCACATGGGGTCCGCCGGTGTGATGTCCAGCGCAGCGTTGTTCACTGCTTTGCGAGCAAAGCGGTGCGGGCCGGACCGGTTGACAGGGCAGGCAAGGTTTGTATTCTGTATACAGATTTGCCGGGAGGAAGGCGTGGAGCGCCTATCGGTGCAGCCTCATCTCGCCGAGCGCGTCTATGGCGCGATTCTCGATGCAATATGCGACGGCCAGCTCGCGCCGGGTGAGCGCCTGACGCAGGAGCAACTTGCGGGGACGCTGAACGTTTCGCGCCAGCCGGTGCTGCAGGCGCTGTTGTTGCTCCGCAAGCAGGGCTTCGTGTGCGAATCCGGGCGGCGTGGCATCGTCGTCGCGCCGCTCGACCCCGATTTCGTGGTGCGGCTTTACGAAGTGCGCAGCGTGCTCGACGGGCTGGCCTGCCGCGCTGCTGCGCTGCGCCAGCCGGCGGAGGCGGGGCGGCGGGGGCCTGCCCTCGTCGAAGCGGGCCGCGCCGCGGCCGGCTCGCGCGCGCTGGCGAGGATGATCGAAGCCGACATGCGCTTCCATCTTTTCCTCTACGAGCTCTCTGGAAATTCGCTGATCGCCGAGACAGCGGCGCTGCACTGGCAGCATATCCGCCGCGTGATGGGCACTTATCTGCAGCGCGCCGCCGCACCGGAGGCGATCTGGGACGAGCATGAGGCAATCCTCGCGGCGGTGGCAGCGGGCGACGGCGAACGCGCCGAGCGGCTTGCCCGCACGCATGCCGACGAGTCGGCTCTCAAGGTGCGTAGCGCGCTGATGGACGAGCAGCAACCGAACGACGAACGACAACCGTGCCGCAATGGCGCCTGATCGGGAGAAAACGTCATGAAACTCTCAGCCGAGCAACTGCGGCAATTCGAGGATGACGGCTACCTGTTCCTGCCGAACGTTTTCTCGGCGGAGGAGATGGCCATCCTGAACGGCGAGGTGCCGCGTATCTTCGCCCAGAAGCGCGAGGAGGTGATCCGCGAAAAGGGCTCCGAGGCGCCGCGCTCGGCCTTCTACGTCCAGACCTGGAACGAGGTCTACGAGCGCCTGGCGCGCCATCCGCGGCTGGTCGAGCCGGGGATCCAGCTGCTCGGCTCCGACAAGCTCTACATGCATCAGTTCAAGATCAACGCCAAGGCGGCGTTCGACGGCGCGGTGTGGCAGTGGCACCAGGACTACGGCACGTGGTTCGCCGACGACGACATGCCGCGCCCGCAGGCGATGAACATCGCGCTGTTCCTGGCCGAGGCGAACGAGTTCAACGGTCCGCTGATGTTTATTCCCAAGAGCCACCGCAAGGGACGGCTCGAGGCCGGCCACGACGTGACCACGACCAGTTATCCGCTCTGGACCATCGACAACGAGACGATCACGCGGCTGGTGAACGAGGGCGGCATCGTGGCGCCCAAGGGACCTGCCGGCTCGATGCTGCTGTTCCATGGCAATCTCGTGCACGCCTCGGGCTCGAACCTGACGCCGTGGTCGCGCTGGATCGTCTACCTGTCGCTCAACCGCTGCGACAACGCGATCCGCCGCTTCAAGCGCCCGACCTGGATCGCCAACCGCGACTTCACGCCGATCGAGATGCTGCCCGACGACTGCCTGACCGAGTACGGCCGCCGCCGCAGCGCGGCGGAGTAGGACTTGGCGCAATGTAACCCTCTCCCTACGGGAGAGGGATCATGGAGCGAAGCGACATGAACCTTCATCGACTTCTTTTGGAGCGCGAGCAGTCGGGCAAGCCGCTGCGGGTCGGGCTGATCGGTGCCGGCAAGTTCGGGTCGATGTTCCTGGCGCAAGTGCAGCGCACGGCTGGAATGCACCTGATGGGCGTCGCCGACCTGTCGGTGCCGCGCGCAAAAGAGGCGCTGGCGCGGGTCGGCTGGCCGGCGGAGCAGTTCGCCGCGAAATCGTTGAGCGAAGCCTGCGAGAAGCGCACGACCCATGTCGGCGAGGATGCCGCTGCGCTGATCGCCGCACCCGGGCTCGACGTCGTCATCGACGCGACGGGGAGCCCCGCCGCCGGCATCCGCCACGCGCTCGCGGCCATCGCCGCCGGCAAGCACATCGTCATGGTCAATGTCGAGGCCGACGTGCTCGCCGGGCCGCTGCTGGCGCGCCGCGCGCGGCAGGCCGGGATCGTCTATTCGATGGCCTATGGCGACCAGCCGGCGCTGATCGCCGAGATGGTCGACTGGGCGCGCACGGCCGGCTTCGATGTCGTCGCGGCGGGCAAGGGCACGAAGTACCTGCCGGCCTATCACGCATCGACCCCGGAGACGGTGTGGGGCCATTACGGCCTGACGCCGGAGCAGGCGAAGATCGGCGGCATGAATGCGCAGATGTTCAACTCCTTCCTCGACGGCACCAAGTCCGGGATCGAGATGGCCGCGGTCGCCAACGCCACCGGCCTGACGCCGTCGCCCGACGGGCTTGCCTTCCCGCCCTGCGGCGTCGACGACCTGCCGCGCGTGCTGCGGCCGCGCGAGGATGGCGGGCAGCTCCATCACAAGGGACAGGTCGAGGTGATCTCCTCGCTCGAGCGCGACGGCCGTCCGGTGTTCCGCGACCTGCGCTGGGGCGTCTATGTCGTGTTCGAGGCGCCGAGCGACTACGTGAAGCGCTGCTTCGCCGAGTACGGGCTGGTCACGGATTCCACAGGACGCTATTCGGCGATGTACAAGCCTTACCACCTGATCGGCCTCGAACTCGGGATCTCGGTCGCGTCGGCGGGACTGCGCAAGGAAGCGACCGGTGCCGCCACCGGATTCCGCGGCGACGCGGTCGCCACCGCCAAGCGCGACCTCGGGCCGGGCGAGATCCTCGACGGCGAGGGCGGCTCGACGGTCTGGGGCAAGCTGATGCCGGCTGCGGACTCCCTTCGCGTCGGCGCCCTGCCGATCGGCCTCGCCCATCACGTCAAGGTGACGCAGGCGGTGAAGGCAGGCTCGCCGGTGCGCTGGAGCGATGTTGCCGTCGATGAGGCTGCCGAGGCAGTGAAGATCCGCCGCGAGATGGAGGCGATGTTCCGCGCCGAACTCGAGGCGCCGCGTCGCGCCGCCGAGTAGACGTCAGGAGGCGCCGGCGCCGACCACGCGCAGCCGCGATGGCGCATAAGCCCAGGCATGGACCGGCTCCTCGCGCCCGCGCAGGGATTGCGCACCCATGTCGACGAAGCGGCCGGTATCGGCGCCGGCCGCCTGGGCGCGGGTAAGCAGGGCTTCGCTCACCAGCAGGTCGACGCCCAGGCTGCGGGTCAGGTTCTCGAGGCGGCTGGCGACGTTGACCGTATCGCCGACCACGGCGAACTCGAGCCGCCGCTCGCTGCCGATGTCGCCAAGCACCGCCGTGCCGAAATGGATGCCGATGCCGAGCCGGAGCGGCGGCTCGCCCGCGGCGACGCGCTCGTGGTTCCACCCGGCCATGGCGTCCAGCATGGCCAGCGCGCAGTCGAGCGCCCGCCGCGCATCGTCCGCGGCGGGATAGGGCGTTCCGAACGTCATCATCACCGCGTCGCCGATATACTTGTCGACCGTGCCGCGATGGGCGAAAGCGCAGGCTTCCATCCTGCGCTGGAAGTCGCGCAGCAGGGCGATGACCTGCTCGGGCGTGCGCTCCGAGGCGAGCGCCGTGAAGCCGACGATGTCGGCGAACAGCACGGCCAGGTTCTGACGGCGCGTCGCGTCCAGCGGCACGTCGCTCTCTGCCAGCTCGTCGATCATGGTCGGCGAGAAATAGCGCGCGAGATTGGCGCGCTCGCGCTCCGCCGCGGCGTGTCGTAACACCAGCCGCCGCGAGCGGCCGACCACGACGGCAAGCGTGCCCGAGACGATCAGCAGCAGCAGGACGTCATGTGCCTGCTGGGTCAGATCGACGAACCAGGGGTCGAGCAAGGCGGCCAGCCGCTGCTCCCCGGACATCGGCACCAGGAAGAGCGCGGTATCGACGTGGGTGCGCGGGTCGAGCGAGACTGCTGCGATCGCGCAGGCGCGGCCCATGGCGGCGACCGCGCCGAACCACAGCACGAGGCCCGGCGAATAGCTGAGCGCCACCAGTCCGAGCAGGACGAAAAAATAGAGAAATCCCTCGCCGCGCAGCATCATCGGCAGCGGCATCGCCGACGGCTCGAACGGGTTCGGGGTGACCAGCAGCACGGAGAGCAGCATGGCGTCGAGCGCCACGCAGGCATAGGCGACGCGCGGCCGGTTGCGGCTGCGCGCGCTCAGCCAGACATAGCCGACACCGCTCGCGGCGAACAGCGCAACAACGCTCAGCCCGTAGAACAGGGCGCCGCCCGACCGGCTCGCCAGGGCCCACACAGCGAGGACGGCCAGTGCGGCGAACCGCGCGTGGAGGGCGATGCCCAGACCGTCGCGCTCTGCGGCGGTGAAGGCCGCGTCGAGCCGCGCCCGCCTGCGCGCGGCAAGCGAATCTTCATCCGCGGCTCGTAGGGTGGGCTCGGGTGGAGGGCTCATCGAATTCTTCGGACGACGCAGGCGGCACCTGCAGCATTGCGCAAGAGAACTACGGCAACGTTAAGGCGAGTCCGCATGGCGCCCTTTACATCGCGGAGCCGTTCGCTTATCCCCCGCGCGTCATGACCTTCGACTCGGCCGAAGGGCCGCTTGCCGCCTACCGGGCACGGCTCGCCGAAAGCCGCCTCAAACCCGACCCCGTCCAGGCGCTCGCCGCCGAAAAGCTCGAGAGCCTCCACCGCGCGCTCAGGGGCTACGACCCGGCCTCGAATGGCGGCGGCTGGCGCGCGCGGCTGGGCCTGGCGCGCGCTCCGGATCCGGCCCCGCACGGCCTCTACATCTACGGGGGCGTCGGTCGCGGCAAGTCGATGCTGATGGACCTTTTCTTCAGGACGGCCCCGGTCGAACGCAAGCGCCGCGTCCATTTCAACGCCTTCATGCTCGAGATCCACGAACGGCTCTACCAGGAGCAGCAGGAAGGCCCGCGCACGTCCGAGCACCCGATGGCCGCCCTCGCGGCGCAGATCGCGGCGGATGCCTGGCTGCTTTGCTTCGACGAGTTCCAGGTCACCAACATCGCCGATGCGATGATCCTCGGCCGCCTGCTCGAGTCGCTGTTCGCGCGCGGCGTGGTCATCGTCACCACCTCCAACATCGCACCCGACGATCTCTATGCGGGCGGGCTGCAGCGCGAGCGCTTCCTTCCCACCATCGAACTGATCAAGGAGCGGCTCGACGTGCTCGAGCTCGAGGGCGGAGTCGACTACCGGCGCGAGCGCATCAAGTCGACGCCCGTCTACTATACTCCGCTCGGGCCCGCCTCGACTGCCTCTCTGGAATCGGTGTTCCTGTTCCTCACCGAGGGTTCATCGGGCTCGCCGCGCAAGATCACGGTACAGGGCCGCACCCTGGTCATTCCGCGCGCGGCGCAGGGCGTCGCCATGGCGGATTTCGCCGATCTCTGTGAGCGACCGCTCGGCCCCGCCGACTTCGTGGCGCTGGCGACTCATTTCGAGGCTCTCGTGCTCGACGGGATCAGGATTCTGAAGCCCGAGCAGCGCGACGCGGCGCGCCGCTTCATCACGCTCGTCGACGAGCTCTACGAGCACCGCGTCAAGCTGGTCTGCGCCGCGGAGGCGCCGCCGGAGCGGCTCTGTCCGCACGGCGAACACGCCGAGGCGTTCAGGCGCACCGTCTCGCGCCTGCACGAGATGCAGAGCGAGGAGTATCTGGCGAGCCCGCACCTGACCTGAGGCGTCGCCTCCGCCGGGCGATGCCCCGCGGATCGGCGCACTCAGGTTCCGAGCAGATAGAACCAGCCGAAGATGCCGGCCAGGATTACGGCCGTGCATGTCCCGACCATGGCAATGACCCGCCGTCGCGCCCGCAGCTGCCGCTCGCGCTGGACGCGCTTGCGGTCGACTGCGGCAAGCTTGCTGGCCGCCTGCCGGTCGCGGCGTGCGTCCTCCTCGGCCTGCTTGCGCCGCTGGAGATCCGAGGCGATCGCCTCCTGCTGGCGCGAGGTGTGGAAGACGGTTCGCTTGGTGAACTCGCCGCGGTATTCGTTATAGGCCTCGCGGACGACGCGGACGGCATCGACGTTCGGCCGGCGTGCAAGCTGCTGCGCCTCGGCGACCGCCAGCTCGCGGTCGTCCATGACCGAGTCTATCTTCCACTTGCCGTTGCGAAGTGCGTGTATCTCGAACGGATGGTTCACCGCCGCACTCCGGCCTCACTCCTGTGCGGCACGATAGTTCGCCGCTCCGAGCAGATAGCCGATATCGGTGCCCTCGCCGCGAAGCGGCAGGATGATGCTGCGATACAGGAGCGTGCGTCCATCGAGATGCCGGAACTCGCCGCCGAACGACATCGGCACGCGCGAGACGACCACTTTCGCGGCATAGGCCGTCGCATGTGCGATCAGCGTGCCCGCAGGTGCCGCAGCCAGCTTCATGCCGGCCAGAAGGTGCGCGTTGTCGATCGCGAACGACTCGCCGGCCGTCTCGAAGGCAATGTCCTTCTCGTCGGCACCGACTCGCGCCAGCCAGCAATAGGGCGCGAACTCCGGCATGCTCGCGATGTCGATGTCGGCGCGGGCCGGCATGTCGTTCGGTTCGGCCTTGTCGCGCCAGTAATGCAGCAGGCGCATGACGAGGCGGCGCTCGATCGGGTTTGCTGGGCCGCTCGCGCCGTTCTCGTTGCGCTCCGGCGCGGCACCTGTGTCATCCATGGTTCGGTGTCCTTATTGCAGCCGACCGTCGCCGTCGCGCGTGTCCGCCTCGTCCGTGGGAACGACTCCATCGTTGCCGTCCGGCAGCGGAAAGGGACGCGACGGCTTCAGACGGCCGGATTCGATCAGTCCGGTGATGCGATCGCGGACGGCCTGGATCGATGTCGGCTTGACGAGAAAGGCATCGACGCCGGCCCGGCGCGCCTGCACGACATGCTGCGCGTCCGCATGGGCCGTGACCATGATGATGGTGGTCGACGCCCGGGTCCGGTCGGCGAGGCTGCGGACGCCCTCGGTCAGCGCCACGCCGTTCATCGACGGCAGCCGCCAGTCGACGATGAGCAGGTCGAAATTCTCCGCTGCGGCCCTCGCCAGCGCCTTGGCGCCATCGTCGCAGATCTGCACGTCGCCGACCCCGATATGACGCAGGATCGTGCGCATGATCTCTTGCGCGAACGCGTTGTCCTCGACCAAGAGGACCTTCATCCAGTTCATATCGGGACTAGACATGGGCAACCGGTGTCTAGACATGGGTTGAAAACGACTAAAAATATGCGTCACAACAGCTAACCGACGATTACTGTCGCTCCCGGGGCCAGTCGAAATTGCCGTTGCGGCAAGTAAAGATTGGTTACCTTTCGGATATCACTCAATCACCGGTTCAGTGATTCGTCAGGCGCCGCCCCGGTTCTTTGGGCGGAAATCCCGTCTCCGGCCGATCCGACGCTCGAAATCGGGCGCAATATTCCACCGAAAATTAATGCGTTACCGCCAGACTTGCCGGCAACCTTTGGCCCGGAATGCTTGGCGATGCGAAACCTTGCCGAACTCGACCAGCGGATCAGCGGCCTGACCGATCGCATGCGCGGCCTGCAGGCCGGACGCGACCAGCGGTTCCGGCTGGCGCTCGAGATGCTGGCCAGGATCGAGCAGCGTGTGCGCGACCAGCATACCGCCCTCGAACAGGCGAACCAGCGCGCGGCGCAGGCCGAGAAGGAGCGCGACGCCGCCATCGCGCGCGCCGGCGAGCTCATCGAGCTCTACGAGGGCAGCGTATCGAATTTCGATGCGTTCTTCGGCGGCATTGAATCCCTTGCCAAGCGGATCGTCGGCGATGCCCCGGCGCCGAAGCCCGGGCCCGCGGCGGCGCAACCCGTGCGCAACGGACCCGAGATGCGGGCGCCAACCCCGTCGCCGGCGCCTCGCCCCGCCGGCGCGTCCGGGATGGTCCAGGCTCCGTCGAAAACGCCGTTTCTCGGGGAGCTCGGGCCGGCCCGGGTCCAGCCGCGCCTTCAGCCGGACGGCAAGGCGGGTAGTCCGTTACCCTTCGACTCTGCACGCCCGAAGCCGGCTTGAGGGCGACGAGCGGAACAATGCGATGAGCAACGACATTGCGACACCTTCGATGCAGGCAACCGCCGCGACGCTTCGCGGACTCGCCGACATGATCGAGGGCGCGAGCGGAAACATCAGCGCGGATTCGGCGTGGAGGATGTACCGGGCGCTGAACCGGCTCGCCGACAATCTCGATTCGGCGCGCGCCATGGCCGACATGCGCCAGGCGATCGAGCCGCTGCTGCGCCGCGCGGCATCCCGCGGGAGTTCCTGAAAGCGCGCCGCCAATTCCGGTACGCCGCGGCGGGTGTACGTTCTGCTTCGCTCGCCGGGTTTCGCACCCCTTGCCCCTCCGCCTGAATCGCGCTACGAAGCGGCGCACTTTCCGTTGGCGCAAATCCCAAATTCGCGAGGGACTTAAGGATGGCTCGCAACAAGATCGCTTTGGTCGGCGCAGGCCAGATCGGCGGCACGCTCGCACTGCTCGCAGGCCTCAAGGAGCTCGGCGACGTCGTGCTCTTCGACGTCGTCGAGGGCGTCCCGCAGGGCAAGGGCCTCGATCTCGCGCAGATGTCGACGGTGGAGGGCTTCGACGCGGCCTATGTCGGCTCGAACGACTACAGCGCGCTGAAGGGAGCCGACGTCGTCATCGTCACTGCCGGCGTGCCGCGCAAGCCGGGCATGAGCCGCGACGACCTGATCGCGATCAACGCCAAGGTCATCGCCACCGTTGCCGAGAACATCAAGCAGCATTGCCCCAAGGCGTTCGTCATCGTCGTCACCAACCCGCTCGACGTGATGGTGTGGGTGATGCGCGAGCTGTCGGGCCTGCCGCACAACAAGGTCGTCGGCATGGCCGGCGTGCTCGACTCGGCGCGCTTCCGCTATTTCCTCGCCAGCGAGTTCAAGGTCTCGGTCGAGGACGTGACCGCGTTCGTGCTCGGCGGCCACGGCGACACGATGGTGCCGCTGATCCGCTATTCGACCGTCGCCGGCATTCCGGTGCCCGACCTCGTCAAGATGGGCTGGTCGACCCAGGAGAAGATCGACAAGATCGTCCAGCGCACCCGCGACGGCGGCGCGGAGATCGTCAACCTGCTCAAGACCGGCTCGGCCTTCTACGCGCCGGCCGCCTCGGCCATCGAGATGGCGGCAAGCTATCTGCGCGACAAGAAGCGCGTGTTGCCGTGCGCCGCGTGGCTCACCGGCCAGTACGGCGTCAAGGATCTCTATGTCGGTGTACCGGCCGTGATCGGCGCGAACGGCGTCGAAAGGATCGTCGAGATCACGCTCGGCCCCGACGAGAAGGCGATGTTCGACAAGTCGGTCGGCGCCGTGAAGACGCTGTGCGACGTCGCCGCCGGCATGCTCAAGAAGGAAGGCAAGCTCTAGAACGTCACGCTTCGGCACGATGTCGGCCGTTCCGGTCCGGCAATCTCCGGGGTTCGCGAAAAGTTCCGGCTGGCGGCGGTTGCGCCGCCGAATCGGGATGCTAGATTACGCGCCTTCCCCATGCTCGAGGTTGCCGGAAGTATCCGGGGCGCCGCGCATCGGTCCAGCCGATCGCCAGGAACCGCAATGAATATTCACGAGTATCAGGCCAAATCGCTCCTCAAGAAGTATGGCGTCGCCATGCCGCAAGGCGGCGTCGCCTACACGCCCGACGAGGCGGAGAAAGTCGCCCAGCAGCTCGGCGGCTCCGTCTGGGCGGTGAAATCCCAGATCCATGCCGGCGGCCGCGGTGCCGGCCGCTTCGCGGACGATCCCAACGGCAAGGGCGGTGTCCGCATCGCCAAGTCGCCGGCCGAGGCGAAGGCGCATGCGGCGGCGATGCTCGGCAAGGTGCTCGTCACCAAGCAGACCGGTCCCAAAGGCAAGGAGGTCAAGCGCATCTACGTCGAGGAAGGCTGCGACATCAAGCGCGAGCTCTATCTCGGCATGCTGATCGACCGCGCCACCGGCCGGATCACGATCATCGCCTCGACAGAGGGCGGCATGGACATCGAGGAGGTCGCCGCGAAACACCCCGAGAAGATTCACAAGGTCGCGATCGACCCGGCCACGGGCATGCAGCCCTATCACGCGCGCCGGATCGCCTTCGGCCTCAAGCTGGAAGGCAAGCAGGTCGGCGCCGCCGTGAAGTTCCTGACCGCGATGTACGAGGCGTTCACCGGTCTCGACGCCTCGATCGTCGAGATCAATCCGCTGATCGTCACCGGCGCCGGCCAGGTGCTGGCGCTCGACGCGAAGATGAACTTCGACGACAACGCGCTGTTCCGCCATCCCGAGATCGAGGAGCTCCGCGACGCCGACGAGGAAGACCCGATGGAGCTCGAGGCGGCCAAGCACGCGCTCAACTACATCAAGCTCGACGGCAATATCGGCTGCATGGTCAACGGCGCCGGCCTCGCCATGGCGACGATGGACATCATCAAGCTCTATGGCGGCGATCCGGCCAACTTCCTCGACGTCGGCGGCGGCGCGTCGCGCGAGCGCGTCGCGACTGCATTCAAGCTCATCCTCTCCGACCCGAATGTCGAAGGCATCCTGGTCAATATCTTCGGCGGCATCATGCGCTGCGACGTGATCGCCGAGGGCGTCGTCGCCGCGGCGCGCGAAGTCTCGCTGAACGTGCCTCTGGTGGTGCGGCTTGAAGGAACCAATGTCGAGCTCGGCAAGAAGGTGCTGAAGCAGTCGGGGCTCAAGATCATCTCCGCGGACAATCTCGCCGACGCGGCCGAGAAGATCGTCGAAGCGGTCAAGGAGGCTGCGTAATGGCTGTCCTGGTCGACAAGAATACCAAGGTCATCTGCCAGGGCTTCACCGGCGCGCAGGGCACCTTCCATTCCGAGCAGGCCATCGCCTACGGCACGAAGGTGGTCGGCGGCGTGACGCCGGGCAAGGGCGGCACCAAGCACCTAGACCTGCCGGTCTTCGACACGGTCGCCGACGCGGTCGCCGCGACCGGCGCGGATGCCTCCGCGATCTACGTGCCGCCGCCGTTCGCGGCCGACGCCATTCTCGAGGCGGCCGACGCCGGCGTGCGGCTCGTGGTGTGCATCACCGAAGGCATTCCCGTGCTCGACATGGTGCGGGTCAAGCGCGCCATCGCCGGGACCGGGACGCGCCTGGTCGGGCCGAACTGCCCCGGCGTGATTACGCCCGGCGAATGCAAGATCGGAATCATGCCTGGCCACATCCACGTGCGCGGCAAAATCGGCATCGTCTCGCGCTCCGGCACGCTGACCTATGAGGCGGTGTCGCAGACCACCGCCGCGGGACTGGGGCAGACGACCTGCATCGGCATCGGCGGCGACCCGGTCAACGGCACCAACTTCATCGACTGTCTCGACATGTTCCTGGGCGACCCGGAAACCCAGGGCATCATCATGATCGGCGAGATCGGCGGCAACGCCGAGGAGGATGCCGCTGCGTTCCTCAAATCCGCCAGGATCAAGAAGCCGGTCGTCGGCTTCATCGCCGGCGTGACGGCGCCGCCGGGCCGGCGTATGGGCCATGCCGGGGCGATCATCTCCGGCGGCAAGGGCGGGGCCGGCGACAAGATCGAGGCGATGAAGTCCGCCGGAATTCGCGTAGCTGACTCGCCCGCAGCGCTTGGCAGCACCATGCTTAAGGTTTTGAAGGGTTAAGGATTCGTCCCATATATAAGGCCCGCATGAAGGCCGTTGGCGTTCCGGTTGATGATCCGGCCCGCCACAGCATGGTCAGAGAGCGATGCGAACCGACTTATCGACGATCCTTTCCGGCGCGAATAGCGCCTTTATTTCAGAGCTTTACGCCCGCTATCAGCGCGACCCCCGGTCGGTCGACCCGAGCTGGGCCGAGTTCTTCGGCAGCCTCGCCGAGGACGCTGCGGCGATCAGCGCGGCGGTGGCTGGGCCAAGCTGGGCCCCGAAGAATGGTCGCCTGAACGGCGAGGCCGCGGTCAGGACCGACGGTGCTGCCGCTGCGGGGGCCACGGTCGAGGAGATCCGGGCCGCGACGCTCGACTCGATCCGGGCGATCATGCTGATCCGGGCCTACCGGATCCGCGGCCACATGCTGGCCAGGCTCGACCCGCTCGGCCTCGAACGGCGCGACCCGCATCCGGAGCTCGATCCGGCGACCTACGGCTTTTCCGAAGCCGATTACGACCGCTCGATCTTTATCGACAACGTCCTGGGCCTTGGCGACACCGCCACGCTCGGCGAGATCGTCTCGGTGCTGCGCGACACCTATTGCGGCACGATCGGCGTCGAGTTCATGCACATGGGCGATCCCGAGCAGAAGCGCTGGATCCAGGAGCGCATCGAGGGGATCCGCAACCAGACCGAATTCACCGCCAAGGGCAAGCGCGCCATCCTCGAGCGGCTGACCGCCGCGGAGACTTTCGAGCGCTTCCTCGACAGGAAGTACACCGGCACCAAGCGCTTCGGCATCGAGGGTGCCGAGGCGGCGATTCCGGCGCTGGAGCAGATCATCAAGCGCGGCGGCCAGCTCGGCATTCGCGAGATCGTCATCGGCATGCCGCATCGCGGCCGCCTCAACGTGCTCGCCAATTTCATGGGCAAGCCGTACGCGGCGATGTTCTCGGAGTTCCAGGGCAACGCCGCGCACCCCGACGACGTTCAGGGTTCCGGCGACGTCAAATACCATCTCGGCACCTCGTCGGACCGCGAGTTCGACGGCACCAGCGTGCACCTGTCGCTGACCGCCAATCCGTCGCATCTCGAGGCAGTCAATCCGGTCGTGCTCGGCAAGGTCCGCGCCAAGCAGATGCAGCGCAAGCATCTGCCGCGCGAGGAGCAGATGAGCGAGGTCATGGGCCTGCTCATGCACGGCGACGCGGCGTTCGCGGGGCAGGGACTCGTCGGCGAAACCCTGCTGCTGTCCGAGCTGCGCGGCTACCGCACCGGTGGCACCATCCACTTCGTCGTCAACAACCAGATCGGCTTCACCACGTCGCCGCAGTATTCGCGCTCGTCGCCCTATCCGACCGACGTCGCCAAGACCATCCAGGCGCCGATCTTCCACGTCAACGGCGACGACCCCGAGGCGGTCGTCCATGTCGCGCGGATTGCCACCGAATTTCGCCAGCGGTTCAAGAAAGATGTCGTCATCGACATGTTCTGCTACCGGCGCCACGGCCACAACGAGGCCGACGAGCCGGCTTTCACGCAGCCGCTGATGTATCGCAAGATCGCGAAGCATCCGACCACGCGCGCTTCCTACGCCGAGCGGCTCGCCGCCGAGGGGGTCATCACGGCGGATGAGGGCGACCGCATGGTCGGCGAGTTCCAGGCGCATCTCGAGTCGCAGTTCGAGGCGGCCAAGGGCTACAAGCCCAACAAGGCCGACTGGCTCGAGGGCAAGTGGAGCGGCATGGAGATCGCTTCCGGCGAGGACCGCCGCGGCGAGACTTCGGTGTCGATGGAGGCGCTGCGCACGGTCGGCGCCGCGCTGACGCGCGTGCCGGACAACTTCAATCTGCACCGTACGCTGCGCCGCATCCTCGACAACAAGCGCAAGGCGATCGAGAGCGGCGCAAATCTCGACTGGGCGACGGCCGAGGCGCTGGCTTTCGGCACCCTGCTGCTCGAAGGCACGCCGGTGCGGCTGTCGGGCCAGGATTCGGGCCGCGGCACGTTCTCGCATCGCCACGCCGTGCTGATCGATCAGGAGACAGAGGACCGCTACGTGCCGCTGAGCAATGTCGGCGACGACCAAGCGCTGTTCGAAGTGATCGACAGTCCGCTTTCCGAAGCCGGCGTGCTCGGTTTCGACTACGGCTTCTCACTCGCCGAGCCCAACGCGCTGGTGTGCTGGGAAGCGCAGTTCGGCGATTTCGCCAACGGGGCACAGGTCATCATCGACCAGTTCATCTCGTCCGGCGAATCGAAATGGCTGCGCATGTCGGGTCTCGTCTTGCTCCTGCCGCACGGTTACGAGGGCCAGGGGCCCGAGCATTCGTCTTCGCGGATCGAGCGGTTCCTGCAGCTCAGCGCCGAGGACAACTGGCAGGTCTGCAATCTGACCACGCCGGCCAACTACTTCCACGTGCTGCGCCGTCAGATGCGCCGTCCGTTCCGCAAGCCGCTGGTGATCGCGACGCCGAAGTCGCTGCTGCGCCACAAGCTTGCGGTGTCGTCACTGGCGGATCTCGGACCGAATACGACCTTTCACCGCATCCTGCCGGAGAGCGGCGCCGTCGCTTCCGACGACAGGATCAAGCGCGTCGTGCTGTGCTCCGGCAAGGTCTACTACGATCTGCTCGAGGAGCGCGAGAAGCGCGGCGTGCGCGACGTGGCGCTGATCCGGGTCGAGCAGCTCTATCCGTTTCCAAAGCGGACGATCGAGAAGGAGCTGCAGCGCTACCGTAACGCCGAGGTCGTGTGGTGCCAGGAGGAGCCCAAGAACATGGGCGCGTGGTGGTTCATCGAGCACCGCATCGAGGATGCGCTGAGCGCCATCGAGGTCGCGGCCAAACGGCCGCGCTATGTCGGGCGGCCGGAGGCGGCCTCGCCGGCGACCGGCCTCTACAAACGCCATAATCTGGAGCAGGCGAAGCTGGTCGAGACGGCGCTGATCGTCTGAAACCGGCGGATGAACGTTATGTTTGACTGTCACCCGCGGGCTTGACCTGCGGGCCCATGTTGCGGCATCGCATCCCGGGCTTTGCCCGAGCGGGGAAGCGGCGAGAGCAGGAAGGACAGAGGCGAGAAGAGATGGCCCTGGAAATCAAGGTGCCCGCACTGGGCGAATCCGTTACCGAGGCGACCGTAGCCAAGTGGCTGCACAAGGTCGGCGACACGGTCGCGGCCGACGAGCCGCTGGTCGAGCTCGAGACCGACAAGGTGACGGTCGAGGTCAATGCCCCCGCCTCGGGCACGCTCAGCGAGATCAGCGCCGATGCCGGCGCCACCGTCGGCGTAGGCGCGCTGCTCGGCAGCCTGACCGAGGGCGCAGCCCCTGCCAGGAAGGCGCCCGCCGCCGCGGCGCAGGCCGCTCCGGCCAGGGCGGCACCGGCGCCCGCGAAAGCCGCGGCGCCCGCGCCGGCGCCATCCGAAAAGGAACCCGGCCCCGCCGCGCGCAAGCTGATGGCGGAGAACCGCATCGATGCCGGCAGCGTACCGGGCTCGGGCAAGGACGGCCGCGTCACCAAGGCCGATGTGCTCGCGGCCCTGCAAAGCCGCCCTGCGGCGCCCGCACCGGCAGCGCCGCGTGTGCCGCGCGCCCTGGGCGAGCGCGAGGAGCGCGTGAAGATGACGCGGCTCCGCAAGCGCATCGCCGAGCGCCTCAAGGAGGCGCAGAACACCGCCGCCATGCTCACCACGTTCAACGAGTGCGACATGAGCGCGGTGATGGCGATGCGCGACCGCTACAAGGACTCGTTCGAGAAGAAGCACGGCGTGAAGCTCGGCTTCATGTCGTTCTTCGTGAAGGCGTGCATCATCGCGTTGAAGGAGATCCCGTCGGTCAATGCCGAGATGGACGGCGAAGATATCATCTACAAGAACCACTATGATATCGGCGTGGCGGTCTCGGCGCCGCAGGGGCTGGTCGTTCCGGTGGTGCGCGACGCCGACGCGATGGGCTTCGCCGACATCGAGAAGGAGATCGCGGCACTCGGCCGCAAGGCGCGCGACGGCAAGCTGTCGATCGAGGAGCTGACCGGCGGCACGTTCACGATCTCCAACGGCGGCATTTTCGGCTCGCTGATGTCGACCCCGATTCTCAACCCGCCGCAGTCGGGCATCCTCGGCATGCACAAGATCCAGCCGCGGCCGGTGGCCGTCGGCGACAAGGTCGAGGTGCGGCCGATGATGTACCTGGCGCTGTCCTACGACCACCGCATCATCGACGGCCGCGAGGCGGTCACCTACCTGGTGCGCGTCAAGGAATGCATCGAGGATCCGCAGCGGCTGATCCTCGATATGTGAGAGCGCCGGGAGCCGGTCCCGGTGCAGGCCTCGAATCCCTACGTTTCCGCATCGGCTAGGGCGTCGGCGCGGGCGACCAGCCGCCGCGCGTTCATGTAGCTCGGCACCTCCACCAGGTTGCCGTCGACATCGACGCGGTCCTCGCCGCGCGCCCGCGCCGCCTCGAACGCGGCGATCACCCGCCGGGCCATTGCGACCTCGTCGGCCGACGGCGTCAGCACGCGATTGATGATCGCCGCATGCGCGGGCGTCACACAGCTCTTGGCCCGATAGCCGAGGCGGCGCACGAAGCGCGTCTCGGCCTCGACGCCCTCCGGGTCTGAGAAGGTGTAGGGCGCGTCGATGGCAATGACGCCGGCGGCGACGCACTCGACCAGGAAGCGCTGGCGCGCATAGAGCAGCTCGGTGCCCTCGCGGCTGCGCTCTGCGCCGAGATCGGCCGCCATGTCCTCGGACGCGAGCAGGCATGCGGTCACGCGCGGGCTCGCCCTGGCGATGGCGTGGGTCCGGATCAGGCCGCGCGCCAGCTCGATGTTCGGCATGATCTCCGTGCTGCCCGGCGCGATGCCGTATTCCCGCTCGAGCCGGCCGATCGCATCGTCGAGCGCTGCGATGTGCTCCGGCTCGCTGGCCTTCGGCAGGGCCACGACATCGGGCCGCGCGCGCATCGCCGCCGCGAGATCCGCATCGCCGCCCCTGTCCAGCGGGTTGACGCGAACCGCGGTGACGGCTCCGGCGCGCCGCCAGCCTTCGAGCGCCGCAGGCGTCAGTGCGCGGGCCTCGGGCAGGCGCTGCGGCGGCGTGAAATCCTCCAGCTCCTGGATCAGCACGTCGGCGCCACTCTCCGGCGCCGCTTTCAGCGCGCCCGCATCGGCGCCGGGCAGGAAGAGATAGCTGCGGCGCAAAGCGGTTGCGCGGCGCGTCCCGGGGAAATTTGCCGATTTTTCGTTCATGGCAGCCCCCGCAGTGTCATGAACCGCGCGCGACGCTGTCAAGCGCGCGGCCCCCTTGTCGAAGGGCGGCTTATGCGGCAAGGTCCGCCGCGCTTTCTTCGAGGAAGGATTCCATCATGGCCGACACGCAATACGATCTCGTCGTCATCGGCAGCGGGCCGGGCGGCTATGTCTGCGCGATCCGCGCGGCGCAGCTCGGCATGAAGGTCGCATGCGTCGAAAAGCGTGCGACGCTCGGCGGCACCTGCCTCAATATCGGCTGCATCCCGTCCAAGGCGCTGCTCCAGGCCTCGGAGAAATTCGAGGAGGCGAATCACGGCCTCGCGACGTTCGGCGTTAAGATCGGCAAGGTCGAACTCGACCTCAAGGGCATGATGGGCCACAAGGACAAGGTCGTCGGCGACAACGTCAACGGCGTCGCCTTCCTGTTCAAGAAGAACAAGATCGACTGGATCAAGGGCAGCGGACGAATCGCCGGCGCGGGCAAGGTCGAGGTCGCGGCCAGCGGCGGCGCGTCGACGCTGGTGACGAAGAACATCGTCATCGCCACCGGCTCCGACGTGCTGCCGCTGCCGGGCGTCGCCATCGACGAGCAGCGCATCGTGTCGTCGACCGGCGCGCTGGCCCTGCCCGAGGTGCCGAAGCAGATGATCGTGATCGGCGGCGGCTATATCGGGCTCGAGATGGGCTCGGTGTGGCAGCGCCTCGGCGCCAAGGTCACCGTCGTCGAGTTCCTCGACCGCATCCTGCCCGGCATGGACGGCGAGGTGTCGAAGCAGATGCAGCGCATCCTCGGCAAGCAGGGCATGGCATTCAAGCTCGGCATGAAGGTGACGGGCGCCAGGACCGCCAGGAAGGGCGTGGACGTGACGATCGAACCCGCCAAGGGCGGCGCCGCCGAGACGCTCACCGCCGACGTCGTGCTGGTGGCGATTGGCCGCAAACCCTATGTCGAGGGGCTCGGGCTCGAGGAGGCGGGTGTCGCCCTCGACGACCGCGGCCGCATCAGGACCGATGCGCATTTCGCGACCAGCGTGCCGGGCATCTACGCGATCGGCGACGTGATCGCCGGGCCGATGCTGGCGCACAAGGCCGAGGACGAGGGCGTCGCCGTCGCCGAGATCCTCGCCGGACAGGCGGGGCACGTGAATTACGAGGCGATTCCTGGCGTGGTCTACACCTGGCCCGAGGTCGCCTCGGTCGGCAGGACCGAGGAGCAGCTCAAGCAGGACGGCGTGGAGTATCGCGCCGGCAAGTTCCCGTTCACCGCGAACGGCCGCGCCCGCGCGATGGCGGCGACCGACGGCTTCGTCAAGGTGCTGGCGGACAAGAAGACCGATCGCGTGCTCGGCGTCCACATCATCGGGCCGGACGCAGGGCACCTGATCGCCGAACTTGGACTGGCGATGGAGTTCCGCGCCTCGGCGGAGGACATCGCGCGCACCTGCCACGCGCACCCCACGCTCAGCGAGGCGGTCAAGGAAGCCGCCCTCGCCGTCGACGGCAGGCCGATCCACATCTGAGATTCGTCAGGAACCCTGCAGCGCCGCGATGATCCGCCGCAGGACGTCGCGCGCCTCGCTCATCTGATCGGCGGTGACGACCCGCACCATTCTCTGACTGGATCGGCGGGCGGCCGCGGTGATCTTCGCGAGAGCCTCCTGGCCGATCTCGGTCAGCTGCACAAATGGCGAACGCTGGTGCCGGGGATTCGGTACGTAAACGGCTAGACCGTCCGCGACGAGTTCGTCGGCGATCCGCTGCACGCCCTGGCGAGCGACACCCAGCCGGCGGGCCGCGTCCGCCACCGTCCATTGCCCGTCCGAGACGACTGACATCAGCTGCCAGCGCGCTTGGGTCTGGCCTGCCTGCGCGGCGATCGCCTCGCCTGCGCGGCGCATCTCGCCGGCGGCCTGATACACGTCGGCAACCAGAAGGGCATAGGAATCATGCAGCGGCTTGGCGTTCATTTAAATTGACAACATGATGTCAATATGACAATATATTACCATCTTGCAGCGAGGACATCAGAATGGCGAGGATTGACCTGTATCGCAATGTTCATAAAGGGCAACGGGCCCTGATTTTCGAGCTGGCGGTGGAACTCGGACGAACTGATCGCGGCGAGCGGCGGGAATTCGCGGCGCTGGCCGGGCGGTTGCTTGATGCAATCGTGGAGTTGCGTAAGCACGCCGAGAATGAGGAGTGCTTCATCCACCCGTTGCTGCATTCGCGCGTTCCCGAGATTGCAGCGGCGCTCGAGCGCGAGCACGAGCGGGTCGAGGCAGCCCTTTGCGAACTGGAACAGCGGCTCTTACCCGAATCGCCGGAACGGGAGGCTGTCGCTCCGGCGACAGATCTTTACCTGGCTTGGTGCCGACTGGTCGCGACCTACCTGGCTCATCTGGAAGCCGAGGAGTCGGTCGCCATGCCGGCGCTCTGGCGGACCTGCTCGGATCACGAAATCCTCGCCTTGATTCAGGCGTTTGTCGCGTCGCGGAGCGCCGCCGACCGGCTGCACGACTTGCGCAGCCAGGCGCCCGCGCTGACGTCGCAGGAACGGTACGCCTACGTCGGAAGCATCGTGCGCGGCGGCTCGCTGCCGGCGCGCGAGATATGGGAGAACCTGGCTGAAGTTCTGCCCGCAGGTGACCTCGAGCGGCTGCAAGCGGAGCTTTCGCGCTGAAAGCGCCGGGGGCGGGCCGTGCGGGCCGACACCCTTCTAGTCCCGCGCGAGCAGGTTCGAGAGCGCGATGCAGCACAGGGCGAGGAAGGTGAGCACGGCATTGGCCGCGTGCGCGTATTCCCATTGCGTGCGCAGCACCGCCCAGTTCGCAGGCGCCGTCGTCCAGTTGTCCGTCGCCTGATTGGCCGGATAGGTCCAGATGAAGAAGATCGCCAGGGTCGCCGCGATCAGGAGAAAGGCAGCGAGCGCGAGCCGGAACGGCGCGCCGCTTCCGCGGAGCAGGATCGCGAGCAGCAGGCTGGCGCCGAGAGCGCCGAACAGGACGAAGCCGAACAGCGCCCAGCCGCGATAGATGCCCTGGACGACGAAGTACTGGTCCTGCGGCAGGCCGATCTTGTTCGGCAGCTCGAACAGATGCGCGCCGGCCGGGACCAGGCAGAGAGCGATCAGGACGAGTGTCGCGAACTGCACGAGTCTCAGGGCCATGACGAAGCCCTCCTGGCATTCCGGATCGGCAATCCGAGACCGCCGCGGTGGTTTCCCGCGCCTATCTCCGCCGCGCGGCGTCGACGCTCCACGGCCCGGGGCCGGCGAAGACGATGTAGAGGAACACGAAGCAGTAGAGGATGGCGGCGTCGCCGCCGTTGAGGACCGGAAAAAAGCCGCGCGGCGCGTGCGCGTAGAAATAGGCGACCGCCATGACACCGGACAGCACGAACGCCACCGGCCGCGTGAACAGGCCGAGCGTCAGCAGCGCGCCGCCGATCAGTTCGAAGAACCCGGCGATCCCGCCCATCGTCGCGAGGTTCACCGGCTGCACCGCCGGCGGGAAGTTAAGGATCTTCATCGTTCCGTGCGCCATGAAGATCAGGCCCGACATGATGCGCAGGACGCTGAGCATCTGCGGCGCCCAGGGCGAGAGACGATCGAAAGGCATGACGCGGCTCCTTTTTCGGCTCAGGGGGGGACGTGTCTGGTCGGACCGTCTTCTTACGGTGCCTTTTCCTGCTCGACAATCCCCTGCGCCTTCATCATGCGCTGGACCGCCGGCCGCGCCCTGACGCGGTCGGTGAGCTGCTTGATGTGGAGATAGCGGTAGGCGGGCTTGTCGAACCAGCGGCTCCAGCGCGCCAGCATGTGCAGGAAGATGTCGGCGGCGCTGAACGTCTCGCCGAGCAGATAGGGGCCGCGCACGGCCAGCTCGGCATCAATGTAGATGAACATGCCGGTCAGCCGCCGCATGGCACTGGCCTTGAGCTGCTGCTGCGTGTTCGGCGCCCCGGGAAACGTCTTCTCCGGGTAGAAATACTCGAGAAAGGCCGGCTGCAGCGTGTTGGAGAGATAGAGCAGCCACTGGTACCACAGCGCGCGCTCGCGCGTCCCGGGCGTCGGCGCCAGCTTCGCGTCGGGATGCGTGTCCGCGAGATGCATGATGATGGCCGCCGACTCGGTCAGGATGAAGTCGCCGTCGACCAGTACCGGCACGCGGCCCTTGGGATTGAGCTTCAGATACTCCGGCCGCTGATGCGCCTTCTTCTCGAGATTGACGAGGACCAGCTCGTGCGGCGCGCCAATCTCCTCGAGCACGGCATGCGGCGCCATCGCGGCGGAGCCGGGCGCATAGAACAGCGTGTACATGGATCCCTCCCGCGGATTCGGTTCAGAGGCCGAGCACGGCCCGGGCGGCGAAGTAGATGCCGGCGATGATGCCGCCGCCGACGAGCAGCGCGATGCCGATCGCGACCGCCGCGGCCGCCACGCCGACGATCACGGCGGCGCCGTCGCGCTCGATCACGCCCAGTGCGATCAGCGCCTGGGCGACCGCCGGCGGCTGGTTGGCGAACGGGATCGGCAGCGCCACGGCGACCGACAGCAGCAGCAGCACGACGCCGAGCAGACCTTCGGCGAGCCGCGTCGACATGACCACGAGCCGCGGCTGCAGCAGGCGCTCGAGCCTCGTCAGATAAGGGTCCGCCTTGGCGACCATGGTGCGGAAATCCTTCATCGCGATCGAGCGTTCGAGCACGAAGCCCGGCAGCCAGGGCCGCCTCGCGCCGACGATCATCTGCAGCGAAATGACGATCTGCGGGACGCCGAATACGGTCGAGAGCCCGGGGATGGTCCCGAGCCCGACCGCATTGGGCAGCGACAGGATCAGCATCAGCACGCCGAACGCGCGTTCGTCGAGCACGGCGAGCAGATCGGCGAGCTTGACGCGCTCCTTCGGCTCGCGCGCGAGATCGGCGATGATCTGCGAGACCTTGCGCTGTTGCGATGCGCCGCGTGGCTTCATTACCGACCTCAAGGCTGCGGCCCGGCCGGTTTGCGCGCGCGCGGGTGAGCCTCGTCGTATACCGCGAGAATGCGCTCGGCGTCGACCGCGGTGTAGCGCTGTGTCGTCGACAGCGAGGCGTGGCCGAGCAGCTCCTGGATCGCGCGCAGGTCGCCGCCGGCCGCGAGCAGATGGGTCGCGAAGCTGTGGCGCAGCGCATGCGGCGTCGCGGACTCCGGCAGGCCGAGCATGGCGCGCAGCCGGCGCACGCGCGCCTGCACGACGCCGGCCTGCAGGCGCCTGCCGCGCGCGCCGAGGAAGAGCGCACCATCGCGCCCCGGCCGATAGGGGCAGCGCGCGACGTAATCCTCGACCGCCTCGCGGATCGCGTCGAGTAGGGGGACGACGCGCTGCTTGCGGCCCTTGCCGAGCACCGTGAGGCTGTCGGCGAGCGGCAGCGCATCGCGGTTCAGCGACAGCGCCTCGTCGATGCGCAGACCGGCGCCGTAGAGCAGCATCATCAGCGCGGTGTCGCGCGCGGCGATCCACGGCTCGTCGCTGAGCTGTTCGATCGCATCGACGCTCGCCCCGGCATCGGCCTCCGACAGCGCCTTGGGCACCGCGCGCGGCAGCTTCGGTGTGCGCAGGCCGGCGAGATGCGGGTTGTGGACGAAGCCCTGCCGGTCGAGCCAGCGGAAGAAGTTGCGCAGCACGGACAGGGCCCGTGCGTTCGAGGCGGCCTCATGACCGGTCGCCACGCGCCGGGCGAGCCAGGCGCGGAAATCGGCGGCGCGCAGCCCGGCGAGCGCCGGCAGATCCGCCGGCCCGCCGAGATGGTCGGAAAGAAAGGCGAAGAAGAACGCGACGTCGCGCGCATAGGCGGCGATGGTGTGGCGCGATGCGCGGCGCTCGCTCGCCAGCCATTCGAGCCAATCGCCGTAGGTCCGTGCCGCGTCGGTCCCGGCAAGCAATGCAGCCGGCTGCCCCGCCTCGCGCGCCGCACTCACCCGCGGTCGAGCCATGCCCGAATCGCCAGCTCCACGACGCGGCCCAGGAACGTAAGAAGCTCGGTGCCCTGGCCCGGATGGAACTTGTCCGGATCGCGCGCGCCGAAGGCCAGCACGCCGACGGGCGCGTCGCGGCGCAGCTGCATGCGCAGCAGCGCCTGCGAGCGCACCAGGCTCGCGGCGGCGCCGAACAGCTCGTTCTCGCCCGGCGTGTCGGCGAGCAGCACGACGTCGCGTCCGCCTGCCATCAGCCGGTCGATGCGGCCCTTGGGGAACAGGCGCAGGCCGCGCGTCTCCTGGCCCGGCGCGACCCGATCGGCGGCCTCGAAGCCGAGGACGACCGCGTCGACCTCGAGATGGACTGCAAGATCGGTCGTGATCACCTCGATCAGGTGCTCGAGTGTGGCGGCGCCCAGCATGGCCAGGATCGCGGCGTGCACGCGCGCCTGGATCGACAGGTTCTCGCGCGCGGTGGCGATCAACTCGTTCTGCGACTCCTGCAGCTTGCCGAGTTCGCCGCGCAGTCGCTCGAGCATGTAGCGCTGCATGTCCACCACGCCCTCGCCGCGATCGTGCGCGGGCGGCGTCAGCAGCCGCACGAGGTCGGGGTTCTCGGTCAGGAAGTCGGGGTGGCGGCGCAGATAGTCGGCCACCTCCGATCCGGTCGGGCCGGTGCGCGTGAGGCGAGGGGCGCTTTCGCGTTCGGCCACGATGATGCCTCAGACCTTGAGAATCGACTGGCCGGTCTTCTGCCAGTCGGCGAGGAACGCGGCGAGCCCCTTGTCGGTCAGCGGATGGGCGAAGAGCTGGCGCATGACGTTGGGCGGCATCGTCGCAACATGGGCACCCAGTTTCGCCGATTCAACGACGTGGATCGGATGGCGCACCGAGGCGACCAGGATCTCGGTCTTGAAGCCCGGGTACTGCCGGTAGATCTGGCAGATGTCGCGGATCAGCGCCATCCCGTCGCTGCCGATATCGTCGAGCCGCCCGACGAACGGCGAGATGAAGCTGGCGCCGGCCTTGGCCGCGAGGATCGCCTGCGCAGCGGAGAAGCACAGCGTGACATTGACCATCGTGCCTTCGCCGGAGAGCGTCTTGCACGTCTTGAGGCCGTCGGGCGTCAGCGGCACCTTGACCGTCACGTTCTTGGCGATCTTGGCGAGGGCGCGGCCTTCGGCGAGCATCGTCGCGTGATCGGTCGCAGCCACCTCCGCGCTGATCGGGCCCGGGACGATGTCACAGATTTCTTTCACGACGTCGAGAAACTTGCGGCCCGACTTCGCGACCAGCGACGGATTGGTCGTGACGCCGTCGACCAGGCCGGTCGCGGCAAGATCCCGAATCTCGTTCAGATCGGCCGTATCTATAAAAAATTTCATGGACCTCGATGGCTCATTGCGACGTGCGACTCTGCACGCTTGCTTCGCGTGACCCATAACCCATCGCGCGGGTAAAGTGTAGCCCATGGTGATTCGCCACGCCAGTTCGCCGCCGCCGCTCGACGACGCATTCGAGGACGAGCATCCGGCCTGCGTGCGTCTGCGAGTCCTGCTTCCGTTGCCGCTCGACGGCGCCTATGACTACAAGGCGTCGCCGGCCGCGAATCTGCAGCCGGGCGATTTCGTGCGCGTGCCGCTCGGCTCGCGCCACGTCAACGGCGTGGTGTGGGACGACGCGGAAGACGAAGGCGATCCGGTTCCGGATGAGAAGCTCAAGCGCGTCGTCGCGCGACTCGACGTGCCGGCGATGGCGGCGCCGATGCGACGCTTCGTCGACTGGGTCGCCCGCTACACGATGACGCCGCCGGGTGCCGTGCTGCGCATGGCAATGAGCGTCGAGGCGGCGCTCGAGCCGCGGCGCCCGCTCGTGGCGCTCGCCGCGACAAGCGCCGCGCCCGATCCCGCCGCCCCGCAGCAGCTCGAGCCGCGGCTGACGAGGGCGCGCCGTCGCGTGATGGAAGCGCTGGCGGCGCGCGGCCCTTGCCCGGCCGGCGAACTCGCGCGCGCGGCCGGTGTCGGCGCCGGCGTGGTGCGCGGCATGGTTGAACTCGGCTGGCTGGAAACCGTGGCCGTTGACCGCCCGGCGCCGCAGGCACCCGACGGCCGGCGGCCCGGCCCGGCGCTGTCGGAGGATCAGCGCGCCGCCGCCGACGCGCTGATCGCCCGGCTGGGCGAGGGCTTCTCGGTCACCCTGCTCGACGGCGTGACCGGCTCGGGCAAGACGGAGGTGTATTTCGAGGCGATCGCCGCGGCGCTCGCATCCGGGCGGCAGGTGCTGGTGCTGCTGCCCGAAATCGCGATGAGCGCGCAATGGCTCGACCGCTTCGCCGCGCGGTTCGGCGCCGCGCCGGCGGCGTGGCATTCGGAGCTCGGGCAGGCGGCGCGGTGCCGCACCTGGCGCGATGTCGCCGAGGGCCGTGCGCGCGTGGTGGTCGGTGCGCGCTCGGCCCTGTTCCTGCCGTTCACAGAGCTCGGCCTCGTCGTCGTCGACGAGGAACATGAAGCGGCCTTCAAGCAGGAGGACGGCGTCATCTATCACGCGCGCGATATGGCGGTGGTCCGCGCGCGGCTCGGCGAATTCCCGA
This sequence comes from Alphaproteobacteria bacterium, assembly GCA_041690495.1. Lineage (GTDB taxonomy): Bacteria > Pseudomonadota > Alphaproteobacteria > CACIAM-22H2 > CACIAM-22H2 > DATAAP01. The sequence goes on from JAWLHE010000001.1 coordinate 524,709, forward strand.
TCGTGCTCGCCTCGGCGACCCCGTCGCTGGAGACCGTGGTCAATGTCGAGCTGGGCCGCTATCACGTCCGCTATCTGCCGGCGCGCCATGGCGGCGCGCTCCTGCCCGACATCGCCACGATCGACCTGCGGCGTACGCCGCCCGCGCGCCAGAGCTGGCTGTCGCCGCCGCTGCGCGAGGCGCTGAAGCAGACGCTCGAGGACGGGGAGCAGGCGATGCTGTTCCTCAATCGCCGCGGCTACGCGCCGCTGACACTGTGCCGCGCCTGCGGCCACCGCCTGCAATGCCCGAGCTGCACCGCATGGCTGGTCGAGCACCGGCTCGCCGGGCGCCTGCAATGCCATCACTGTGGCTTCGCGACACGCCCGCCGCGCACCTGCCCGTCATGCCAGGCCGAGGACAGCTTCGCCGTATGCGGTCCCGGCGTCGAGCGCATCGCCGAGGAGGCCGCGGCGCTGTTTCCGCAAGCCAAGGTGGAAATCATCACCAGCGATACGATCAGCGGACCGGACAGCGCCAGCGCTTTCGTCGCGCGCATGGCCGACAAGGAGATCGACCTGCTGATCGGCACGCAGATCGTCGCCAAGGGGCATCACTTCCCGATGCTGACCCTGGTCGGCGTCGTCGACGCCGATCTCGGTCTTGCCGGCGGCGATCTGCGCGCGACCGAGCGCACCTATCAGCTCCTGCATCAGGTCGCCGGCCGTGCGGGCCGCGCCGGACGGCCGGGCCGCGTGCTGCTGCAGACTTACATGCCCGAGCACCCGGTGATGCGCGCGCTGGTGAGCTGGCAGCGCGACAGTTTTCTGGTGGCGGAGGCGGAGGAGCGTTCGCGTCTCAACCTGCCGCCTTTCGGCCGGCTCGCCGCGATCATTCTTGCCGGCCCGGACGAGCGTCAGGTCGACGAGGCCGGGCGGCGTCTCGCGCGCGCGGTCCCGCGCGCTCCCGACATCGCGGTTCTCGGTCCGGCGCCAGCACCGCTGGCGATCCTGCGCGGCCGCCACCGCCGCCGCTTTCTCGTCAAGGCTAGCCGCGCCGCCAACCTTCAGGGGGCCATCGCAGATTGGCTCGGCCGTGTCGAAGTGCCGCACCAGGTCCGCCTCTACGTAGATATTGATCCCTATAGCTTTCTCTGAACTTGTCCCGCGCCGGAACGGGGCTGCGGCCGTGTTGCATCGCCGCATGTGCTGTGGTAGCACTCCCGCGCCCTTGGGCCGGGCTGCAGCTTCGGCCTGCGGGCTAACTTTGCGTGAACGACGGCGCGGACTCCCCGCGCTGCGGACTTTCGGGGACGTCGATCAGCCGTGGCTTCCGAGACCTCCTTAGCTTCCGGCCTCGCGGGACGTTATGCGACCGCGCTGTACGAACTCGCCGACGAGGCGAAGCAGCTCGATGCCGTTGCCGCCGACCTCGCCCAGCTGAAGGCGATGATCGAGCAGAGCGCCGATCTGCGCCGGTTCGTGTCGAGCCCGCTGGTCAGCCGCGAGCAGCAGGCCAAGGCGATGGATGCGCTGGTGGCGCAGGCCGGCCTCGGCGACCTGACGCGCCGCTTCATCGGCACGGTCGCCGGCAACCGTCGGCTCTTCGTGCTGCCCTCGATTGTCAGCGCGTTCATGCGGATGCTGGCCGAGCGCCGCGGCGAGCTGACCGCCGAGGTCACCTCGGCAAAGCCGCTGTCGACCCAGCAGGTCGAGGCGGTCAACGGCGCACTGCGCACGGCCGTCGGCCGCAAGGTGACGATGGACCTGAAGGTCGATCCCAGGCTCCTCGGCGGGCTGAAGGTGAAGGTCGGCTCGCGCCTGGTCGACGCCTCGGTCGCCTCCAAGCTGCAACGACTCCAACTCGCGATGAAAGGTTTCGAGTGATGGAAATCCGGGCCGCCGAGATCTCGGCAATCCTCAAGAAGCAGATCGCCCAGTTCGATACGGCCGCAGATGTCGCCGAGGTCGGGCAGGTGATCTCGGTGGGCGACGGCATCGCCCGCGTCTACGGCCTCGACAAGGTCCAGGCCGGCGAGATGGTCGAGTTCCCCGGCGGCGTCAAGGGCATGGCCCTCAACCTCGAATCCGACAATGTCGGCGTCGTCATCTTCGGCGACGACCGTGCCATCAAGGAAGGCGACACGGTCAAGCGGACCGGCGCCATCGTCGAGACCAGCGTCGGCCGCGGCCTGCTCGGCCGCGTCGTCGACGCGCTCGGCAATCCGATCGACGGCAAGGGCCCGCTCAAGGACGTGCAGCGCCAGCGCGTCGAGGTGAAGGCGCCCGGCATCATCGCCCGCAAATCGGTGCACGAGCCGATGCAGACCGGCCTCAAGGCGATCGACAGCCTGGTGCCGATCGGCCGCGGCCAGCGCGAGCTGATCATCGGCGACCGCCAGACCGGCAAGACCGCGGTCGCGATCGACACCTTCCTGAACCAGAAGGCGGTCAACGCCGGCGACGACGAGTCGAAGAAGCTCTATTGCATCTACGTCTGCGTCGGCCAGAAGCGCTCGACGGTCGCCCGCATCGTCAAGACGCTCGAGGATTACGGCGCTCTCGAATACTCGATCATCGTCGCCGCGACCGCGTCCGAGCCGGCGCCGCTGCAGTTTCTGGCGCCGTACACGGGCTGCGCGATGGGCGAGTATTTCCGCGACAACGGCATGCATGCCGTGATCGTCTATGACGATCTGTCCAAGCAGGCTGTCGCCTACCGCCAGATGTCGCTGCTGCTGCGCCGCCCGCCGGGGCGCGAGGCCTATCCGGGCGACGTGTTCTACCTGCATTCGCGCCTGCTCGAGCGCGCCGCCAAGATGTCGGACGAGATGAAGGCGGGCTCGCTCACGGCGCTGCCGGTCATCGAGACGCAGGCCGGCGACGTGTCGGCCTACATCCCGACCAACGTCATCTCGATCACCGACGGCCAGATCTTCCTCGAGACCGAGCTCTTCTATAAGGGCATCCGCCCCGCGATTAACGTCGGTCTGTCGGTCAGCCGCGTCGGCTCGGCGGCGCAGATCAAGGCGATGAAGCAGGTCGCCGGCCGCATCAAGCTCGAGCTGGCGCAGTACCGCGAGATGGCGGCGTTCGCGCAGTTCGCCTCGGACCTCGACGCCTCGACCCAGAAGCTGCTCGCTCGCGGTGCGCGCCTCACCGAGCTGCTCAAGCAGCCGCAATACTCGCCGATGCCGGTCGAGGAGCAGGTCGTATCGATCTTCGCCGGCGTGCGCGGCTATCTCGACGGAATGGACGTGGGCAAGATCACCCGTTTCGAGCAGAGTCTGCTCGGCGAGATCCGTGCAAAGCACAGCGACATTCTCGACGCGATCCGCACCGAGCGCGAGCTCTCGGCCAAGACCGAAGAGAAGCTCAAGGCGGTGCTCGATCAGTTCGTGAAGACCTTCGCCTGAGCCGAGGCTGACGAGCGAGCATGGCAAGCCTCAAGTCGCTTCGCGTCCGCATCAACAGCGTCAAGTCGACGCAGAAGATCACCTCCGCCATGAAGATGGTGGCGGCGGCGAAGCTGCGCCGCGCGCAGGACCAGGCGGAGGCGGCGCGCCCCTTCGCCGAACGCATGTCGCGCATGCTCAGCTCGCTGGCTGGCTCGCTTGCGGGCTCGGCCGGCGCTCCGCCGCTGTTGGCCGGGACCGGCAAGGATCAGGTCCACCTCGTGGTCGTGACGACGTCGGACCGCGGCCTGTGCGGCGCCTTCAACTCCTCGATCGTGCGCGGCGCGCGCCAGCTCATCCGCCAGCTTCTGTCGGAAGGAAAGACGGTCAAGATCCTGTGCGTCGGCCGCAAGGGCCGCGACCAGCTCCGCCGCGATTTCGGCCGCCTGATCGTCGACACGATGGAAGAGGTCGGCAAGCGCCGGCTGACCTTCGCCGATGCGCAGCGCGTCACGCAGCGCATCGTTTCGATGTACGAGGCCGGCGAGTTCGACGTCTGCACGATCATTTACAACCGCTTCAAGTCGGCGATCAGCCAGATCGTCACGCGCCAGCAGCTCATCCCCTTTCCGGTCGAGGCCGCCGGCACGGAAGGCAGCGAGGGGGGCGCCGTCTACGAGTACGAGCCCGACGAGGAGGAGATCCTGTCGGCGCTGCTTCCGCGCAACCTTTCGGTCCAGGTGTTCCGCGCGCTGCTCGAGAACGCCGCCTCCGAGCAGGGCGCACGCATGTCGGCGATGGACAGCGCCACGCGCAACGCCGGCGACATGATCAAGCGTCTCACCCTGAACTACAACCGCACGCGCCAGGCGATGATCACCAAGGAGCTGATCGAGATCATCTCCGGTGCCGAGGCGGTCTGATAATCCGTAGGAGCTGAACGATGGCGAAGAACAATGTCGGTCGGATTGCCCAGGTCACGGGCGCGGTCGTCGACGTGCATTTCGACGGCGAGCTGCCGGAGATCCTGAACGCGCTGCACCTCGACAACCAGGGCAACAAGCTGGTGCTCGAGGTCGCGCAGCATCTGGGCGAGCAGACCGTGCGCGCGATCGCGATGGACACGACCGACGGCCTCGTCCGGGGGCAGGAGGTCGTTGACACCGGCGCGCCGATCTCCGTGCCGGTCGGTCCCGAGACGCTCGGCCGCATCATCAACGTGATCGGTCAGCCGGTCGACGAGCGCGGACCGGTCAACGCCAAGGCGACCCTGCCGATTCACCGTATGGCTCCGGAATTCATCGACCAGTCCACGGAAGCCGAGATTCTGGTCACCGGCATCAAGGTCGTCGACCTGCTGGCGCCCTACGCCAAGGGCGGCAAGATCGGCCTGTTCGGCGGCGCCGGAGTCGGGAAGACAGTGCTGATCATGGAGCTGATCAACAACGTCGCCAAGGCGCATGGCGGCTATTCGGTGTTCGCCGGCGTCGGCGAACGTACGCGCGAAGGCAACGACCTCTACAAGGAGATGATCGAGTCGGGCGTCATCAATCTCGACGGCGGGGGCTCGAAGGCGGCGCTGGTGTATGGCCAGATGAACGAGCCGCCGGGCGCCCGCGCCCGCGTCGGCCTGACCGGCCTCACGCTGGCCGAATACTTCCGCGACCAGGAAGGCCAGGACGTGCTGTTCTTCGTCGACAACATCTTCCGCTTCACCCAGGCGGGTTCTGAGGTGTCGGCGCTGCTGGGCCGCATTCCCTCGGCGGTGGGCTATCAGCCGACCCTGGCGACCGACATGGGCGCGCTCCAGGAGCGCATCACCACCACCAAGAAGGGCTCGATCACCTCGGTGCAGGCCATCTACGTGCCCGCCGACGACCTGACCGACCCTGCACCCGCGACCTCGTTCGCGCACCTTGACGCCACGACCGTGCTGTCGCGCCAGATCGCCGAGCTCGGCATCTACCCCGCGGTCGACCCGCTCGACTCGACCAGCCGCATGCTCGACCCGCGCATCGTCGGCGACGAGCATTACCAGGTCGCGCGCGACGTGCAGCGCATCCTGCAGACCTACAAGTCGCTGCAGGACATCATCGCCATTCTCGGCATGGATGAGCTGTCGGAGGAAGACAAGCTGACTGTCGCGCGCGCGCGCAAGATCCAGCGCTTCATGTCGCAGCCCTTCCACGTCGCCGAGGTGTTCACCGGCACGCCGGGCGTGTTCGTCAAGCTCGAGGACACGATCAAGGGCTTCAAGAAGATCGTCGCCGGCGAGTGCGACGACATGCCCGAGGCGTCGTTCTACATGGTCGGCACGATCGAGGAAGCCACCGAGAAGGCCCGCAAGATGGCCGCCGAGGCGGCGTAAGGTGCTTCGGCCCTCATGCTTCGACAAGCTCAGCATGAGGACCCAATAGAATGGCCTCATCCTGAGCCTGTCGAAGGAAGAGGCCGGAACGAACGGAATCCCGCATGGCCGAGAAAGTGCAATTCGAACTGGTTTCGCCCGAGCGGCTGCTGATCTCCCAGCCGGTCGATATGGTCGTGGTGCCGGGCGCCGAGGGCGATTTCGGCGTGCTGCCGGGCCATGCGCCGCTGATCTCGACAGTGCGGCCGGGCATCATCGACGTCTATGAGGGCAACACCGTCACGGACCGCGTTTTCGTCGCCGGCGGCTTCGCCGAGGTGACGGCCGAGCGCTGCACTGTGCTCGCCGAGGACGCGGCGCGGCTCAAGGATCTCGACCAGGGCGAGATCGAGGCCCAGCTCAAGTCGCTGCGCGACGAGCTCGCCGCAGCGCGCGACGACGCCGAGCGCGCCGCGTTTGCCGGCCGAATCGAGATTGCGGAAGCGAAACTCGCGGCGCTCCACTAGCGTTTTCATCCGGGAACGGAGCCGGGCTGCGGCCAGGAGGGGCGGCGCGACGTCTTGACGTTGCAGGTCTCTGCTGTTAAGCCCGTCCAATCATTCGCAGAAACCGAATCGCAACAGTGTCGAGAGCCATGCAGCACTGGACGCTCGACGATATCGAGTGGGGCCGATTCGATCCGGCGAGGGTTGATCCGGACCTCGTGCGCATCGTCAAGGCGGCGAGCATGGTCGAGCATAACGGGCTCGATTACGCGCTCTATCTCTGCAACGTCTTCCACGACGATCCGGCGTTCCAGGACACGGCGCGCCACTGGGCGCACGAGGAGGTCCAGCATGGCCAGGCGCTGCGCCGCTGGGCGGAGCTGGCCGATCCGGCCTGGAGCTTCGAGGATGCGTTCAGGCGCTTTACGGACGGTTATCGCCTGCCGCTCGATGCGAAGCAGTCGGTGCGCGGCAGCCGTACGGGCGAGCTGATCGCGCGTTGCATCGTCGAAACCGGGACCAGCTCGTACTACGCCGCCCTCGCCGAGGCGGCGCAGGAACCGGTGCTGAAGCAGGTCTGCCAGAAGATCGCCGCCGATGAGCTTCGCCACTACAAGCTCTTCTACACGGCGATGAAGCGCTATCTCGACGTCGAGCGCGTCGGCCGCTGGGGCCGGCTGCGCACGGGCCTCGGCCGCATCCTCGAATCCGAGGACGACGAGCTCGCCTACGCCTATTATGCGGCCAACGATTCCGGCGGCGCCCCTTATGACCGCCGCACCAACAGCCGCGCCTATGCACGGCGCGCCTACGGCGTCTACCGCACCCGGCATATCGAGCGCGCCATCGCGATGGTGCTCAAGGCGGTCGGGCTGAAGGCCAATGGCCGCCTGCATCGCGGACTCTCCCGGCTGATCGAGCGCTTCATGCGCGCCCGGGTCCACGCGCTCGCCCGCGCCGGCGCGTAAGCTTCGGTCGAGCGTCCCGGGCATTCGCCCCGGATCGGGATCGCTTCAGCGTTGCCCGCGTTCACCCATGGAGATCGCTGCGGCACGCCCCGCGCTGTGTGATGCGGGCACGCCGCGGCGGTCGGCTCCATGGCAGGAGAATGACGATGCCGAACAAGCGAACGGTCGGGAAAGCCCGGAAGGACAAGCGCCAGGGCAAGGCTGCGACGACGCAGGCAGGCGAGTTCGTGCGCGACGAGGTCCGCAGGATCCGCCGCGGCGAGCACGGCGCCCGCTCGCCGGAGCAGGCGATCGCCATAGGCCTTTCCAAGGCGCGGCGTGCCGGCGTCGATCTTCCCCCGCCGAAGAAAGGCAAGGCCAAGTCGCGCACCCGCAAGAGCGCCGCCTACGCCCATGCGGCGGGGCAAGGCAAGCGCAAGACCCGCCGCCAGCCGCGTGTCTCCCGGGCGGTGTCGAAGGTGCTGGAGCGCGAGCCGCGGGGCACCGCGTCGCGCAAGGCGATGTCGGCTCATGCCAAGCGCGCCGCCCGGCGCCGCTCCGCCGCGGACCGGTCGGCGGCGGCGCGCAAGGCGGCGCGGACGAAGGGTCCGGCGGCCCGTTCCGCCGCCGCCAGGAAGGCCGCCCGCACCCGGGCGCGCAAGCGGGCGTAGATGCCGCTCCGGCGAGGTTGCGGGACAGCCGGTGCGTCGCGCCTCTACGGCGGCGCGCGCCGGAGAAATTTCATGGAACCGCACGCGTCATGGTGAACGAAATATGCTCACCTGAGGCCGCCGCTTGCTCGCGCGCGCGGTCGGCGCGCGGGCAGGGCCGAATCCGCCGGCACTAAGCCGGATCGACCTGACGCTGACTCCGGTGTGCTGTCTTCGCCGGCCTGCGGATCTCGGACGATTCCGTCAATCACACCGGCGCGCGATCCCGGAACCGGGCGACACCACAACACCTGATCCTTCGGCATGACGATATAGTTCGCCGGCGAAGATCAGGCGGTCGCTCCGCACCCGACAATGCGCTGCAGCGGAAATGCCCTTGACCGCATCCGCCATCGGGCGACAATCGCGGCGGAAGAATTGCGCCCGCCGACGCCTCCCAGCCCGGTGGGCGTCTGCGTTCAGGACCTCCGAATGGCCGACAGCGATGCCGCGATCGTTCCGGGCGGCTGTGTTGGCGTTGTCCCGGCGGGTCGCCGGCGGCAGCGAAAGGCGCACGACATGCTTTCCTGCCGAAACCGTGAAACACTTAAGAGGTTGAAATCGCTTGCTTTGCGGTTGATCGCCAGGAGACGGGAGCCGCGAATGCACGCGCGCTCCGCGGTCGGAAAGGAAGGGGGCGGAATACCGCAAACTCGCCTGAAGCGGTGAAGCGGTGAGGATAAAGGTGCTGAATCAAGGGCTTGAGTGCTTCATGCCGCTTCACGAGTGAGCGACCTCGAGCGCATGCGAAGCACCGCTCAACTGCACGATGCGGTGAAACACCCGCCGTCAGCGCTCGGGCGGGGCCTTGATCAGATGGCCAAATTCGGCGACCAGGCTCGTGTACAGGGTGCGCTTGAACGGCACGATCAGACCGGTGAGACGGTCGAGCGGCACCCACTGCCAGGCGTCGAACTCGGGATGGGCGGTCGCGAGGTTGATCTCGGAATCGCGGCCGAGAAAGCGCATCGCGAACCACTTCTGGCGCTGGCCGCGATAGCGCCCGCCCCACACGCGGCCGACCAGGTCGCGCGGCAGGTCGTAGGCGTGCCAGTCGCGGCTTTCGGCCAGCACGATGGCATTGGCGGTGCCGATCTCCTCCTCGAGCTCGCGGAGCGCCGCGGCGCGCGGTGCCTCGTCCTCGTCGATGCCGCCCTGCGGCATCTGCCAGGCATCGGCCTTGGCGTCGATGCGGCGCGCCACGAACACGTCGCCGCCGCGGCTGAACAGCATGATGCCGACGCCGAGCCGGTAGGGCAGCGCGGAGATGTCGCGTGGGTCCGGCCGGCGCACGAGCATCGCGGCGCTCAGCGGTCGGGCTGGCGGTTCGCCACCGCCGTGATCGGCGCCAGCACCAGGCCCTTGGTTTCGAGGGTGGCAATCCACGCCTGCAGGCGCTCGATCGTCACCGGATAGGGCTGCGCCATCGCGACGGCGCTGCCGCTCTCCCGTGCGATCCGCTCGATCTCGGCAAGCCGGCCGTCGATTGCCGGACGCGAAGCCTCCTGGTCGATCTGGCGGTCGTTGATCGCGCGCGGCAAGCCGATATCGGAGGCCATCCGTGCCGCGATGCTACGCGTGCTGGCGCGGCTGTCGACGAACATGAGCCCGCGATCGTTGATCGCGGTCAGCACAGGCCTCAGCGCCTCGGGCATGGTGGTGAAGCGCGAGCCCATGTGGTTGGTGACTCCGACATAGCCGTTGACCCGACCCAGCACCCAGTCGAGCCGATCCAGGTTCTGCTGCGCGCTGAGGCTGGTGAGCAGCGCGCGCGGCCCGGGATCGTTGACCGGGAAATTGATCGGCTCCATCGGCAGGTTGAGCAGCACCTCGTGCCCAGCAGCGCGCGCCAGCCCGATCCAGTGCTCAAGGCTGTCGGCATAGGGGCTGAAGGCGAGCGTCACCATCGCCGGCAGGGTCTGAACCGCGGCATTGGTCGCGGCACTCGACAGGCCGAGGTCGCTCACCACCACTGCGACGCGCGGCCGGCGGTCGTTGGCGTCGAAGCGGCGGCCGTAGCGGATCCAGGCCGGCGTTGCCGGCTCGCGCGGCAGCGGGGCGCGCGGTGCAACGACGGCGACCTGCTGCGGCACGGGCGGCGGCTCGGCTGCCGGCTGGGAGAGCGGCGGCGGAGCCGGCGGGTCCGGCTCGGGCGCCGGCGGCGTTGCCGCCGCGGGCGGCTCGTGCTCGGGGGCGTTCACGGTTTCGGGCGGGGAGGCCGGTGCCGGCATCGGCGGTTCGTCCGCCGCGGTCACAGTCGGCGCGATATCCACCGGCGCAGTCTCTGCCGGCGCGGAGTCGGCCGATGCGGTCTCCGCCGGTACGGGTTCCGATGACGTGGTTTCCGCCGGCGCGATATCGGCTGGCGCGGAGTCGGCCGATGCGGTCTCCACCGGCGGCGGCTCGCTGGGCGCCGCCGCCGCTTCCGGTGCGGGCACCGCAACGCTCACTGCCGCAGGCGACGCATCCTCGGCAACACGCCCGAAATGCGTCCACAGCACGACGCCGCCGATCAGACCGACCAGGACCGCCCAGGCCAGCAGCAGAAGCTGACGTCCGCCGTCGCCCTGCACGCCGGCGCGCGCTGGCGCCGCCCCCTTTCGCTTCTTCGCAACCACGAACCGGCCCTGACTTCGCGTCTGCCGGCTAGTTGGTGACGCGCTTGCCGTACAACGCGATCCCGCGCAGCAGGTCGAAGGCGCGCGCGAGCTGGTAGTCGGCCGGCGAATCGATCGCGCTCGGATCGACCTCGGCCTCGGGCGTCGGACCCTCCCGCGGCGGCGCCGGGGTGGCGCCCGGCGGCATCGTGCCTTGCTGCTGCTGCTCGTTGCGGAGCGCGCCGCGCAAATCCGCCTCGCGGCGGCCGCGCGGCTGGTCGACCTTCTCTATGCGCGCCGGCTCGACGACGATGTCGGGCTCGATGCCCGAGGCCTGGATCGAGCGGCCGGACGGGGTGTAGTAGCGCGCCGTGGTCAGCCGGATGGCGCCCTGTCCGCCGAGCGGGATGATCGTCTGAACCGAGCCCTTTCCGAAGGTCTTGGTGCCGAGAACGATCGCGCGACGGTGGTCCTGCAGCGCCCCCGCGACGATCTCCGAGGCCGAGGCCGAGCCGCCGTTGACGATCACCACGACCGGCAGGTTGCCGAGCAGGTCGCCGGCCTTGGCGTTGAAGCGCTGCGCGTCGTCGCTGCGCCGGCCGCGCGTCGAGACGATCTCGCCCTTGTCGAGGAATTCGTCGGCGACCGCGACGGCCTGGTCGAGCAGGCCGCCGGGATTGTTGCGAAGATCGAGCACGACGCCCGACAATTTGCTGCCGAGCTCGCTCTTCATCTTCTGGACGGCGTTGCGGATGCCAAGATCGGTCTGCTCGGTGAACGAGGTGACGCGGATGTAGCCGAGTTCGCCCTCGGTGCGTGCGCGCACCGACTGGATCTTGATCACCGCGCGGGTGAGCGTGATCTCGAACGGTTCCTGGTTTCCGCGGCGGACGGTCAGCTTGATCGAGCTGTTGACGGGACCGCGCATCTTGTCGACCGCATCCTGGAGCGTCAGGCCCATCACCTGCTCGCCGTCGAGATGGGTGATCAGGTCGCCGGGCTTGAGGCCGGCGCGCGAGGCCGGCGTCTCGTCGATCGGCGACACCACCTTGACGAGGCCGTTCTCCATCGTGACTTCGATGCCGAGGCCGCCGAACTCGCCGCGCGTCTGCACCTGCATATCGCGGTAGTTCCGCGCGTTCATGTAGCTGGAATGGGGGTCGAGCGCGGTCAGCATGCCGTTGATCGCGTCCTCGATCAGCTTCTTGTCCTCGATTTCCTCGACGTAGTCCGAGCGCACGCGCTCGAACACCTCGCCGAAGAGATTGAGCTGGCGGTATGTGTCCGACGTATTGTTCTGCGCCGCTGCGGTCAATGGTGTGGCGAGCCACAGACCGACCAGCGCCGTTGTGGCGATCCGAACTGAAATCATCCGCTTACCTTCTCATTGCGCGGCGCCAGCCAAGGCAACGGATTGATTGGTTGGCCGTTGCGCCGCAACTCAACATAAATGGACGGGCTTCCCGCCTCGGGAGACACTGCCGCGCCGACCGGTTCGCCCGCCGTGACCACCTGTCCGACGACACCGTCAATTCGGCCTAAACCCGCCAGCAGCGTATGATATCCCTCGCTATGTTCGATGATCAAGATAAGCCCATACGTGCGGAACGGCCCGGCGAAGGCTATCTGCCCATCGAAAGGTGCCACAATTTGGGCAGCGGGGCGGGTTTCGATGGTCAGGCCGCGGTGCGGCTGTCCGCCGTCGCCGGGCTGCCCGAACGACAGCATGACGCGCCCGCGCACAGGGGCGATGACTTGGCCGTGGGCCTCGCTGAACGGGCGGAGCGCGGCCGTACCCGGCACGCGGTGGGCCAGCTGCGGTTCCCGTGCTGCGTGCTCGCGCGCCTCGTTCTCGGCTGCGGCCGCCGCCTCGCGCTCGGCGCGTTCGGCTGCAAGGCGTCCGATCAGCTCGCGCATGTCCCGGGCGTCGCGGGCGAGCTGCTCGAGGCGCGTGGCGCTGCTGCGCTTCGCCGTCTCGGTCTCGGCATGGAGCTGGGCGCGGCGCGCGATCACGGCATCCAGCTCGCTGCGCTCGGCGGCTAGCCGTTCGGCCGCCTCGGATGCCGATTTCCGCTGCCGCTCGAGGTCGGCCCGGGCGGTCCGCAGCGCCTCGAGATCGCCGGCCAGCGCCGCAGCCTGCGCGCGCAGGGCGGGCGTGACGGTGGCAAGCAGCTGTGCCGTGCGAACCGTCTCGAGCGGCGAGGCGGGGAGCACGAGCGCCGCTTCCGGCGGCTGGCGGCCGAAACGTGCCAGCTCTGCAACCAGCTGTGCGAGCTGCGCGCGCCGCCGCTGGAACGAGGCCGCCTTCGCCTTTACGTCGTCTTCGAGCGCCGTCTGTCGCGCTTCGAGCGCGGACAGCCGTTCCTCCGTGTCCTGCAGCGCGCCGGCCATGGCGACGGCACGGACGCGCAGGGCCGCCAGCTCGTTCGCCAGCGCGTCCGCCTGTCGACTCAAGCGGCGCTGTGTCTCGCGCTCCGCACCGATATTGCGCTCTATCCGCTCGAGCCGCTGCTGCGGCGGCTCCTGGGCGGCCTGCGCGCCGAGGGCCAAGCACAACGCCGCCGGCGCGAGGCCGGCGCGGATTGCCCGGAACGTAGTCTCAGCGGGCGGCACGTCCACTCTTGTCGCTGCCGGCCCCGGGCGGCGCCTCGATCAGCGAATGCCCCGTCATCTCCGGCGGCGGCTCGATGCCCATCAGCTCGAGGAGGGTCGGTGCCACATCGGCGAGCTTGCCGTCGTGCAGCGCCAGCGGCGCATTGCGACCGGCGCCGCCGCCATCGACGAGCATCACCGGCACGGGATTGCACGTGTGCGCCGTGTGCGGCTGTCCGGTTTCGGGATCGACCATCATCTCGGCGTTGCCGTGGTCGGCGGTGATCAGCAATGCGCCGCCCATGCGCGTGACCGCGTCAGCGACGCGACCGAGACACGTATCAACGGTCTCCACCGCGCGCGTCGCGGCCCCGAGGTCACCGGTGTGGCCGACCATGTCGGTGTTTGCGTAGTTGACCAGGATGAAATCGAACTTGCCGGACTCGATCGCTGCGACCAGCCGGTCGGTGACTTCGATGGCGGACATTTCCGGCTTCAGATCATAGGTGGCGATCTTGGGCGACGGCACGAGAATGCGTTCCTCGCCGGGCAGCTGGCGCTCGTCGCCGCCGTTGAAGAAGAACGTGACGTGGGCGTATTTCTCGGTTTCCGCGATGCGCAGCTGCTTCAGGCCGCGCCGGGCGAGGATCTCGCCCATCACGTTGGTCAGCTCGAGCGGCCGGAAAATCGCAGCTACGAGATGGTTGAGCCGGTCGGAGTATTCGACCATGCCAAGGGCCGCGGCGAACTTCACGGTCCGCTCGCGTCCGAAGCCGGCGAAATCCGGATCGAGCAGCGCCAGCAGGATCTGACGCGCGCGATCGGCACGGAAATTCGCCATCAGCACACCATCGCCGTCCTTCATGCCGCCATAGCCGCCGATCACCGTCGGCAGAACGAACTCGTCGGCGACGTTCTTTGCATAGGACTGGGCGACCGCGGCGAGAGCGTCGCTGGCGCGCTCGCCGCGCGCGTCGACCAGCGCTTCGTAGGCGAGCGTGACGCGCTCCCAGCGCTGGTCGCGATCCATCGCATAATAGCGGCCGCTCACCGTCGCGATCGAGATGCCGCCCGGCTCCCGCGTGTCGTCCGCGAGCTTCTGAAGATACCGCTCGGCGCTCCTGGGCGGCGTGTCGCGGCCGTCGAGGAAAGCATGGATCCAGACCTTCAGGCCGGATCGCGCGAGGATGCGTGCGAGCGCCGCAATATGGTCCTGGTGCGAATGAACGCCGCCCGGCGACACGAGGCCCATGAGGTGAACGGCGCCGCCTGAACCCTTCACCTTGGCGGCGAAGTCTGCGAGCTCGGCATTTGCGGCCAGCGAGCCGTCGGCGACAGCCTGGTCGATGCGCGGCAGGTCTTGCATTACCACCCGGCCGGCGCCGAGATTCATGTGCCCGACCTCGGAATTGCCCATCTGGCCTGCCGGCAGCCCGACATTCATCTCCGAAGCCTGCAGAAACGCGACCGGCGCCGTCTTCGCCATGCGCTTCAGATTGGGCGTCCGGGCCCGCAGGATGGCGTTGTCCGGGGTGGATTCGGCCCGATAGCCCCAGCCGTCGAGCACGGCGAGGACGATCGGGCGCTGGCGTGGAACGAATCGATTCATGGCGAGAATATAGAGAAGCGAAGTCTGTTTTCAAAACCGGTCAGGGAGAGCGGCATTTGGACGGTTCGGCCCGGAACGCCGGAGCCGTAAGCTTTCGTTAACCGCCTTGGGTGAGGGTCCGGGCGGACACGATATGCGCTCCACGGAGTTGTCATGCGGCTCGCTCTCTTCACGTTCGCACTCCTCGCCGGCTTCGGCGTCGTTCTCGGCCACGCCTCGATCGATACGCACAACCCGCGCGTCGACGACCGCGGCGCGAAGATCAGCGTCAGGATCTGACCTCGTCATTGACGTCGGGCGGCGGCGCGACCATGCGGCCGAACGGCGCGCGCGTCATGACGCGCAGCCCGGCGACCGTCGACAGGTTGCGCATGCTGCGCTGTGCCTCGAGCATGAACTCGCGCACCACCCGGCGCTCGCCGATGTCGCCGTGCTCCTCGACCTTCTCCAGCCGCAGGACGGCGTAGAGGCCGAGCAGGAAGGCCATGGCGAAGAAGAAGTCCCAGTGGCTCAGCCGCATCGCGACCAGCTCGGTCCGCCCTGCGCCGGTTCCCCAGTGGATCAGGACGGACAGCTCCTTGTCCGCGAACCACTCCGACAACGCGCCGCCGACGATCGGGGCGACGCCGGCCGCGAGCGAGGCGAACAGGCCGATGGCGGCGAGGTAGGCCGTTGCATCCTCGGCGCGGGCGAGCCTGAGCCCGATCGATCCCGTGCCGAGGCCGATCCCGGCAGTGGCGCCGCCCATCAGGAGGTGCAGCACGACGAGCATCGGCGCCGTCAGCGCGTGCCTCTCCGGCGTGTGGGTGTAGGGCAGCGCGAAAATGCAGGCGAGAAACACCGGCGCGCAGACCGACAGCACCGACTTGGTCGAGAATCGGTCGGCGATCACGCCCCACCAGTGGAGCGTCAGGATATTGGCCAGCTGACTCAGCACGGCGAGCGCCACGACGAAGCTGATATCGTAGCCGAGCTGCTGCACCACATAGACGGCGATGAACGGCGCCGCGAGGTTGGTCGCGAAGTTCCATGACGCCATGAACAGGATCAGCCGGCGGAAATTGATGTCGCGCATCGGCCGGCCAAGCTGCGCCAGGAGGCGTGGCCGCACCGGCGCCGGGGCCTCTGCCCGCGGCATCTGCGGCTCGGCGACGCGGGTCAGCCACCATGAGCTTGCGAAGCCCGCGCCGGCCCCGAGTAGCCAGATGATTGAATAGGCATAGATCGTGCGTTCCTCGCCGCCGAACATCTCGTCGGAATAGTCGACAAGTCCGCCGGCCAGAAGGCTCGCCGCCATGCCGAGGCCGGTCGCCCAGAACAGCCGCCGCGCAAAGAAGTCGCCGAGCCCCTGTTTCGGCAGCAGGTCGTGCGCCCACGAGTTCCAGGCGCAGCCGCCGATCGCGCCGAGCAGGCCGATTGCGATCTGCGCGCCGATCAATACGATCAGGGCAAGGTCCGTATCGGGCATGAACGGCAGGGCGGCCACGCCGAGGATCAGGGTACGGCCGAGCGTGGTTGCGGCGAACGTTATGAGCTTGCGGCGCCGGACGACCTCGATCAGGCGGATCGCCGGCAGTTGCGCGATCTGGGTGATGAAGGGGATCGCGGCGAGAATGCCGATGATCTGGTCCGAGGCTCCGAGCTGCAGCGCGAAGCCGACCAGCAACACGCCGCTGGTAAGCGCGCCGACCACGTTGGCCCACGCGCCATCCTGAACCAGCGCGCGCTTGCTCCGTTCGACCTGCTCCGGCGTGACCGATGGAACGGGCGAAAAGTCCACCTCCGCCGTAACCGGCTCTGCGATGATTGGTTCCGCGGAGGCTTCGCGCTAGGCGCGGTGGTAGGGATGGCCTTGCAGGATCGTGGCGGCACGGTAGAGCTGCTCCGCGAGCATCGCGCGGACGAGCAGGTGCGGCCACGTCATGGCGCCAAGCGACAGGACCAAGTCGGCATGCCGCAGGATCGAGATGTCCAGGCCGTCCGCGCCGCCGATCGCGAAGGCAAGATCCCCGACACCGGCATCGCGCCACTTCGCGAGGCGCAGCGCGAACGCTTCGCTGGTCAGGGTCTGGCCGCGCGCGTCGAGCGCGACGAGCGTCGCCCCTTTTGGCAGCTGGGCGCGGATCAGGTCGCCTTCGCGCAGCTTCAGTTCGGCCGGTGCAAGCAAGCGCCGTTCCTCGACCTCGCGCAGCTCGACCCGGCCGAGCGCGCGCGTTGCGGCGGCGCGGCCCGCATAGTCCCCATACAGCTCGCGCAACGGGCCCGAGCGCGCGCGCCCGACGGCGACAATCACGATACGCATCGGCCACCCCCGCGCAGTTGGCCGCGTTGCGAAGCCTGGTGCCCGGTTCGCGCCGGCCTCGGGCCGGCACGCGACCTAGCTCAAGCGCTGACCACCCGCTCCAGCTCCGGCAGTTCGATGCCCCACATCTTCTCGAGATTGTAATGGGCGCGAATCTCGGGCCGGAACAGGTGCACGACTACGTCGCCGATGTCGACCAGAACCCAGTCGCCCTGCTCCTGTCCTTCGACAGGCACATGGCCGTAACCGGATGCTTTGAGCTTTTCGACGAGATGATCGGCCATCGACGACAGTTGCCGCTGCGAGCGGCCCGAGGCGATGACCATGTAGTCGGCAATTGCGGACTTGTTGCTGAGATCGACGGTTACGATCTCCTCGGCCTTGTCGGCGTCGAGCGATGCCTCGACGAGTTTCAGGACCGAATTGATTGCGGGCGGACTTTTCCGTTTGCTGGTCGGGATAGTGGTCTCCTTGGCTCGATTGACGAACACCTTCCTTTTGCCTGAGCCAGGCGGCAGGGAAATCGGTGTGCCGCCTTGCCGGCCAATGCGCTTTAAGAATAGGCACGGTGCCGATGCCGCGCAATGGCCCCGCTGAAATATCGGCGAAGCGCGACCCGCGGCGGCTTAGCGGTGGCGGCCGGCCGGTCCGAACCGGATGAGGAGCAGCGCCGCTCCGACCAGGCCCGCGCCGAGCACGTTCACCATGAATTCGGGGTAAAGCAGCCCGGCGCCGCCCGGGATCAGAAGGCCGCGTTCCGACCAGCCGAGCTTGCGGCTCGCTCCGCCTTCCGCGCCGATCACAAGCGCCAGAACGCCCGCGATGGCCGCGATCGCGACTCCAAGGATTTCCGGCAACGGCGCTTGCAGAAGGAGAGCGGGCCGGAAGATGAAGGCGTAAGGTAGGATGAAAGCAACGATGCCGAGCCGGCAGCCGAGGGCGGCGATGTGCAGCGGATTGGCCTTGGCAATGGAGGCCGCCGCGAATGCCGCGACGGCGACGGGCGGCGTGATCGCCGACATGGAAGCGTAGTAAACGATGAACAGGTGCGCTGCCAGAACGGGCACGCCCAGCGCGATGATGGCTGGCGCGGCCAGCACCGCCGCCAGGACGTAGGTCGCCGGGGTCGGCATGCCCATGCCGAGGATGATCGTCACGAACATCGTGATCAGAAGCACGAAGATCAGCTGATCGGGCGCGAACGAGAACAGCATCGAACTGAACTTGCCGCTCAGGTCGGTGATGGTGAGCGTGCCGACGACCAGGCCCGCGACGGCGCAGGCGACGACGACGGTCGACGATCGCCTCGCGCCATCGGCGGCGGCCTCGATCAGCAGCCGCACGATGCGCGGCGAGAAGCGCATGCGCAGCGCGCCGATCGCGATGATCGTGAGGATCGCAAGGCCGGCGCCGTAGGTCGGACGGTCCGCGGAAAAGACGAACCAGACCAGCACGGAGATCGGGACGAAAAAGAACCAGTTGGCGCGGAGCACCGCGCCGATCGGCTTGATCTGGTCCTTGGAGAAAGCGCCGAGATTGTCGAGTCTGGCGCGGCAATGCGTGGCGACGAATACCCCGAAATAGTAAAGCAGCGCCGTGAATATCGAAGCGATTGCGATGTCGGCGTAGTCGATATTGGTGAAGTCCGACATCAGGAACGCTGCCGAGCCCATGACCGGCGGCATGATCGAGCCACCTGTCGAGGCGACAGCCTCGATCGCGCCGGCATAGACGCGGCTGTAGCCGAGGCGGGTCATCACGGGGATCGTGAACGTACCGGTGGTCACGACGTCGGCGGTCGGCGAGCCCGAGATCGTGCCGTACAGACCGGAGGAGATCACCGCGACCTTGGCGGGGCCGCCGGGCTGCTGACCGACCAGGGCGGTCGACAGATCGAAGAAGAAATCGCCACCGCCGAAACGGTCGAGGATCGCACCGAACGTCACGAAAATGAAAACGAGAAACGTGGCGACCGACAGCGCCGGGCCGAGTACGCCGTTGGTGGTGAAGACGAGATGATCGATGATCTCGGTCAGTGTCAGCGGCCGGTGCGAGAACGATCCCTCGATCAGGTGGCCCCAGATGCCGTAGGCGAGGAACAGGCCGACGATGACCACGAGGGTCATGCCGATGGTGCGTCGCGTCGCCTCGAGCACCAGCAGAATCAGAACCGCGGCAGCCGTCATGTCGTATGGAGTGAGCGGGCTGACCATCGGCCAGCGGAGCTCGTGCTGCCCGCGCATCGCAACGAAGTAGAGGCATGAGGCCCAGGTCAGGGCGCACAGGGCCCATGCGAACCACGAGCGGCCGGCCGGCCGGTACGCACCGCCGGTCGTGCTCAGGAACGCGATCGTCATCATCGCGGCGAGGAACAGGAACATGACGAGGTTCCGTTCCGCTTCCATGCCCAGCACGATCGGCAGCATCAGGACCGTGCAGCTGACGCCGAGTATGGTGATCGTCGCCCGCTCGAGCCGGCCGAGCTCGCGCGAGCGGCCAGGTCCGAGATAGCTCAGATAGGTCAACAGCCCCATGTTCCGGTTTCGCCGTTCAGCCGGGTGCCCGGGCGCCGCCCGGCGCGTCGCCGGGCGGCGCCACCTGCATCAACGGAGGATGCCGGCCTCGCGATAGACCCGCTCGGCTGCGGGGTGCAGCGGGACGCCGCCGGTGTTCGCCAGGGCCGAGCGGTCGAGCCGGGCCATGGTGGCGTGCGCCGTCTTGAGGAAGTCGAAGTTGCCGAGTATGCCGCGGACTATGGTCGTGACCTGTGCATCGGGTGCATCCGCTGCGGTCAACAGGACGACATGCGCACGGAACGTGTCGATCGCTTCGGGCTGGAAGCCATAGGTGTTTGCGCCGATGCGGATCGGTTGCGCGCCGAGCGACTTGCTCACCTTGTCGACGACCTCGGGGCCGATCTTCACGAAGCGGACGGGATTGTCGCGTGCGGCCGTGACGAGCTGGCGCGAGGGAAAGTCGAGGACATTGGTGACGATGTCGACCTGCCCGGCCTTCAGCATCTCGAGCGCGTCGTTATAGGCGACATAGTGCACTTTGCCGCCCCAGCGCTCGATGTCGGCGAAAGGCGCGCCGGCGGCCTTGAACGCCTCTTCCGAGGCAACCGCCATCAGCGTGCCGCGGAGATTGACGGTGACCCGCACGGGCATGCGCTGCTTGGCGACTTGTTCGAGGCTCTCGATCTTGCTGCCGGCAGGCGTCACCGCCTGCCACGCCGCCTCCGAATCGATCAGCGAGACGCCGCGGACATTGGCGAATTTCTCGGCGAAGGGCGGCTGGCCGCTGATCGCGCGCAAGGCGATCTGCGCATGCGCGATGCCGAGCTGTGCGCGGCCGGTCGAGACCAGCTGAACATTGGCGGCATCGCGGCCCGGCTCGTAAGAGAATGCGGTGCCCGGCGCCTGGCGGCGGATGCTCTCGCCGATGGCATTGCCGATCGCGCTCCATGCGCCGCCGACGGAACCGCCGGCGAGCGTCACCTTGAGCGGAGCGTCTTGCTGTGCGCGGGCCGGACCACCGACCGCAAGCATCAGTGTCAGTGCTGCGGCAACGGCCGCTCGTTGGAACCTCATTGTTCTCCCTGCCTCCTCTTCGATGCCACGCTGCTCGCGGGCGGATTTACCGGGCTATTCAACGGCCCGGCGTCGTGAGCTCCCTGTTGGCTGTCTCTCTCAGATGGTCGAGCACGCCGGCGATGGCGGATTGGACGTCGCCCGCCAGGCGATAGCTCATGCGAAATCCGGGCCGGAAGACCCCGTAGCGCTCGATTTCCTGCACCATGCATTCCCACGGATCCCAAAACCTGTCGATGTTGCACAGGATCGTCGGCTTGCGGTGAGCGCCGATATCGAACCAGGTCACCATCTCCAGGATCTCGTTGATCGTTCCGATACCGCCGGGCAGAGCCACGAACGCGTCGGAGAGAGCGGCCATCCGCTCCTTGCGTTCGGCCAGCGAGTCAACCATCACCAGTTCGGATATCTCGGTCGTCGCGCGCTCGCGGTCGGCAAGCATGCGTGGCATGACGCCGATCACTTCTCCACCTGCTTCCATGGCCGCGCGCGCGGCAAGTCCCATCAGCCCGCGGCCGCTGCCGCCGTAGACGAGCCGAAGGCCGGCGGCCGCACAGGCAGCGCCGAAATCGGCAGCCGCAGTGCGCGCGGTGGACGGGAGCGAATCGGCCGCCGCGCAGAACAGGCCGACCGATCCGACGCGCCGCGTCATGGTCCGCTCAGACCGACAGGGTCGCGTCGAGGCCGATATCGACGGCCGGTGCGGATTGCGTGATGCGTCCGACGGAGATGAAATCAACGCCGGTCTCGGCAATCGGCCGGATCGTCTCGAAGTTGACGCCGCCCGAAGCCTCGAGCGGAATACGGCCGGCGACGATCGCCACCGACTGCCGCAGCATGTCGAGCGTCATGTTGTCCAGCAGGAGCATGTCGGCGCCGGCGTCCAGCGCCTCTTTGACCTGGTCGACGCGATCGCATTCGACCTCGACCATCGTCAGCACCGGGACCGCCGCCTTGACGCGCTTGACCGCCGCGGTGATCGAGCCGCAGACGCTGATGTGATTGTCCTTGATCATTACGCCGTTGGACAGGTCGAGGCGGTGGTTGCGCCCGCCGCCGAGCTGGACAGCATGCTTTTCCAGGGCGCGCAGGCCGGGCGTGGTCTTGCGCGTGTCTATCAGCGTCGCTTTGGTGCCCTTGATCTTCGCGACATAGGCCGCAGTGACGGTCGCGATCGCCGACATATGCTGCAGCAGGTTGAGAGCCGTGCGTTCCGCGGTCAGCAACCCCTGCGCCTGACCCGTCACGCGCGCCAGCGCCGTGCCTTTGGCGACGGTCTGGCCGTCCTTGACCTTTCTCTCGAACGTGCAGTCCGGGACACGGCGGCGAAACACCGCTGCGGCGACATCGATGCCGGCGACGACGATCTCCTGCCGCGTCTGGATCACGAAATCCGCCCTGGCCTCGGCCGGAACCGCCAGTTCCGAGGTCAGGTCGACCATCCCGATATCCTCGATAAGGGCGTTGTCGATGATCTTCTCGACAATCATCGGATCGAGCATGCCGTCCCCCCTCCCCGGTCGTTCGTATACCTATATTCGTATACTAACGACTTTGGCATGCTGCCTGTCAATCGACGGAAGTAGGCGTGTCAGCCGGTCTTCAACATTTCCGGCCAGAGCTCCGGCGAACCGGTGACTTGCGCGGCCTTGTCACGGATCGACGTGCTCGTCGCGTCGTGGAGCCGTGTATGAAGAAATACCCAGGCAGGGGCCTGCGCCGCCATCAGCCTGCCCGCGCGGCAGGGCCGTCGGCGGGCACGCTTGAAGCGCTGGGCTGCTTTTCCGGCGAGCGCACCCAATGAATAGGCGGGCCTGTCGAGCACACCGATCGGCACGGTCTTGAAAATGCCGGCCCAATTCTCCCATCGCGGGATCTGGGCGAGGTTGTCCGCGCCCATCAGCCACACGAACTGCACGCGGGGAAAGCGTCGCGTCAGGGCTGCGAGCGTGTCGGCGGTGTAGCGCGTACCGAATGCGGTCTCGATCGCGGTCGTGCGCAGCTGCGGGTGGCCGGCGGTCTGCTTTGCGGCGCTGGCGAGCCGCGCCTGCAGGGGCGCCATGCCGCGCTCCGGCTTCAGCGGATTCCCCGGAGAAACCAGCAGCCAGACTTCGTCCAGCTTCAGGCGCTTGAGCGCCAGCTCCGCGATATGGCGGTGGCCGGCATGGGCGGGATTGAACGATCCGCCGAGCAGGCCGACTCGCCGGCGCGGAACGAACCCGAGCGCGCGCGCGGGGACAGGCGGGGGTAGCTTGCTCCTCAATGACGTTCTCGGCTCTTGTGACGGTGAGAAGGCACTGCCGCATCGACCGGCCCATACGGCGGGTTTCAGCCAATGTCCCTAACGGAAAGCCGTACGCTTGTCACCCATCGCCGGCCGATGGCATGCCATGTGCCGGGCGCTCGGCCGGCCGGCCTTCGGCCGATCTGCCGCCGCGGCAACATGGGCGGCGATGCCCCGCAACAGGGTTCCTGTGCGGGCGGTTTCGACGCAGCCGGGCGGATGACGTTCCGACCGGCGCCGCCGGCGATCAGGCGGAGGAACGCGGGGTGAAGCTCCGGGTCGAGAGATATTGCGGCGGCCAGGGCAGGTCGTAGCCCTGCTCGTAGGCGGCGTGGCGCGTCCAGTACGGGTCGTAGAGATGGGCTCGCGCCAGCACGCAGAGATCGGCGCGTCCGGCGGCGAGGATCGAGTTCACATCGGTCCATGAAGAGATATTGCCGACGGTCATGGTCGGCATGTCGGCTTCGTGGCGGACGCGGTCGGCGAACGGCGTCTGGAACAGACGGCCGTAGACCGGCTTTGCATCCGGCACCGTCTGCCCGGCCGAGACGTCGACGATATCGCAGCCATGCGCCTTGAGGGCGCGCGCGACGATCACGGCATCGTCGGGCGTGAAGCCGCCGGGCACCCAGTCGGTCGCCGAGATTCGCACCGATATCGGCTTCGCCCGGGGCCACACCGCGCGAACCGCATCGAACACCTCGAGCGGAAACCGCATGCGGTTCTCGACCGTGCCGCCGTACTGGTCGGTGCGCCTGTTGGTCAGCGGCGAAAGGAAGCTCGCCAGCAGATAACCGTGGGCGAAATGCAGCTCGATCATGTCGAAGCCGGCCTGCTCCGCCATATGCGCCGCGCGCACGAAATCCTCCCGCACCTGGTCCATGTCGGCTCGGTCCATTTCCTTCGGCACCTGCGAGTGCGGCAGATAGGGGATGGGCGAGGGCGCCAGGATCTGCCAGTTGCCATCGGGAAGCGGCTCGTCGATGCCTTCCCAGGCGAGCCGCGTGGAGCCCTTGCGGCCGGCATGGGCGAGCTGCATGCCGATCTTCGCCGGGCTGTTTCTGTGCACGAAATCGACGACGCGCTTCCACGCCGCGACGTGCTCCGGCTTATACATGCCCGCACAGCCGGGGCTGATGCGGCCCTCGCGGCTGATATCGGTCATTTCGGTCATCACCAGCCCGGCGCCGCCGAGCGCGCGGCTGCCGATGTGGACGAGATGCCAGTCGTCGGGCGTGCCGTCCTCCGCCGAATACTGGCACATCGGCGATACGACGACGCGATTGGGGATCACCATGTCGCGCAGGCGGAAAGGCGTGAACATCGGCGGCGGCGGCGACTCGACCGGCACGTTGACGCCCGACTGGTTCGCCGACTTGCCGGCGAACCAGCGGTCGACCTCGTTCACGAATTTCGGGTCGCGGATGCGCAGGTTCGCGTGCGTGATGCGCAGGCTGCGGGTCAGCATCGAGAAGGCGAACTGGATCGGCTCGAGCCGGCCGAAATAGCGCTCCGTCTCCTCGAACCATTGCAGGCTGACCTGCGCCGCACGCTGCACGGCGTCGACGCCGGGCCGGCGCTCGACCTCATAGGCGTCGAGCGCCTCGCCCACCTTGCGGTACTTCTGCAGCGCCTGCGACAGCGAGATCGCATCCTCCATGGCGAGTTTGGTGCCGGAGCCGATCGAGAAATGCGCGGTATGGGCCGCGTCGCCCATCAGCACGATGTTTTCGTGGTGCCAGCACCGGTTCTTGATCGTCGGAAAGGTTCGCCACATCGAGCGGTTCTTGATGAGGCGTGCGCCCTTCAGCTCGTCGCGGAACAGCGCCTCGCAATAGGCGATGGTCTGGTCCTCGTCGGCCTGGTCCAGGCCGGCACGCTTCCACGTGTCCTCGGTGCACTCGACGATGAACGTCGAATACTCCTTGTCGTACTGGTAGGCGTGGACGCGAAACAGCCCGTGCTGGTTCTGCTTGAAAATGAAGGTGAAGGCGGGAAGCTTCATCTTCGCGCCGAGCCACACGAACTTGTTGCGCCGCCAGTCGAGCTCGGGGCCGAAATGCTCCGCATACTTGGCCCGGATCCAGGAATTGACGCCGTCCGCGGCCAGGATCAGGTCCGCGTCGCGATAGGGGGCGAGATCCGTGACCTCCGTCTCGAACTGCAGCCTGATACCGAGGTTGCGTGCCCGCTGCTGCATGATGTTGAGCATCTTCTGGCGCGACATGCCCGCGAAGCCGTGGCCCGTGGAGCGCAGCACGGTGCCGCCGTAGTGGATATCGATGTCGGTCCAGTGCGCGAAGGCCTTGGTGATGGCGTCGTAGGTCGGGCGGTCGGCCTCGGCGAAGCCCTGCATCGTTTCATCCGAGAAAACGACGCCGAAGCCGAACGTGTCGTCAGGCCGGTTGCGCTCGATCACGGTAATGTCGTGCGCCGGGTCGGCATTCTTCATCAGGATGCCGAGATAGAGCCCGGCCGGGCCGCCGCCGATGCTGACGATTTTCAAGGCGCATCTCCCTATGAGGGGAAGGATCGGAAAATTATTTTAAGCTTAAAGTAATTTTCGGCAAGCGTCTATGCATGCTCGCGAACCGTGGTCAGGAACAGCTCGCCGTAGCGCTCCAGCTTGGCCTGGCCCACGCCGGAAATTTCCGAGAGGGCATCAAGGCTACGCGGCCGGCGCTGTGCCATCTCGACCAAGGTCGTGTCGTGGAAGATCACGTAAGGAGGTACGCCCTGCGCCTTGGCGAGGCTGGCGCGGCGGGCGCGCAGCGCCTCGAACAGGGCGCGCTCGTCCGCATTATCGAGCCCAGCGGCGACACCGCGGCGCGCGGCGCGCTCGGCTGCGGTTTTGCGCCGGGGACGCTCGTCGCGGCGCAGCTCGATGCGCTTCTCGCCGCGCAGCACGGCACGGCAATCGGGCCCGAGATGCAGCCCGCCATGACCGGCCGTATCGACGATCAGCAGGCCCGTCGCCACGAGCTGACGCAGGATCGAGCGCCACTCGGTCCGGCTGAACTCCTTGCCGATGCCGTAGACGCTGAGGCGGCCGTGGCCCAGCGAATGCATGCGCTCGGTTTCGGCGCCGAGCAGAACGTCGATGATGTGGCCGGCGCCGAAGCGCTCGCCGGTGCGATAGACGCAGGAAAGCGCCTTCCGCGCCGCCTCGGTGCCGTCGAACGTCGCGACCGGCGACAGGCAGGTGTCGCAGTTGCCGCACGGCGCTTCCAGCGTGTCGCCGAAATAGGCGAGCAGCACCTGGCGGCGGCAGCGCGTCGTTTCGCAAAAGCCGAGCAGGGCATCGAGCTTTTGGTGCTCGACCCGCTTCTGCCGGTCGGAAGCGTCGGACTCGTCGATGAACTGGCGCAGCTTCGCCTGGTCGCCGGCGCCGTAGAGCAGCCACGCCTCAGACGGGAGTCCGTCGCGACCGGCGCGGCCGGTCTCCTGGTAATAGGCTTCGAGACTGCGCGGCAGGTCGGTGTGGGCGACGAAGCGCACGTCCGGCTTGTCGATGCCCATGCCGAAGGCGATGGTCGCGACCATGACGATGCCGTCTTCCTTGAGGAAGCGGTCCTGATTTGCGGCCCGCACCGCCTTGTCGAGCCCGGCGTGATACGGCAGGGCCGCGATTCCAGCCTCGTTCAGCGCCGCCGCAATGTCCTCGACCTTGCGCCGCGACAGGCAATAGACGATCCCGGCTTCGCCACTGTGCTGGCGCACGAAGTCGAGGAGCTGCTGGCGTGTGTTCTGCTTCGGCACGATGCGATAGCGGATGTTCGGGCGGTCGAATCCGGCAACGAAAACGCGGCCTTCCCGCAGGTTGAGCCGGTCGAGAATCTCCTCCCGGGTCGGACCGTCGGCCGTCGCGGTGAGCGCTATGCGCGGCACGTCCGGGAAGCGCTCGTGCAGCACCGCCAGCTTCAGGTACTCGGGCCGGAAGTCGTGGCCCCACTGCGACACGCAATGCGCCTCGTCGATCGCGAACAGTGATACCCTGCAGCGCTGCAGCCGCTCGATGAAGCCGTTCATCAGCAGTCGCTCGGGGGCGACGTAGAGCAGGTCCAGCCCGCCTTCGCGCAACGCGGACTCGACCGCGGACGACTCCGCGTAGGACAGGCTCGAATTGAGCGCCGCCGCGCGCACGCCGAGCTGGCGCAGCGCCTCTACCTGGTCCTGCATCAGCGCGATCAGCGGCGAGACGACGACGCACACGCCGTCGCGGCACAAGGCCGGCACCTGGTAGCACAGCGACTTGCCGCCGCCGGTCGGCATCAGCACAAGCGCGTCGCCACCGGCGACGACATGCGCGATCACGTCGGCCTGATGCCCGCGGAAGGCTGCGAAGCCGAACACCTCGTCCAGCACGGTCTGCGGATTGCGCGGCATTCAGATCAGTCCGGTTATGCCGTCCCAGACCAGCTTGACGCCGGAGACGAGCAGGAGGCTGTGAACCCAGCGGTAGAACACCGCGTCATTGACCCGGCCGTGCAGCCACACGCCCAGCCACATGCCGGCCGGTGCCAGCGGCAGCAGAATGAGGGCGGTGAGCAGATTCTGGTGCGAGAACTGGCCGAGCCACCAATAGGGTATGATCTTCGAGTAGTTGAGAATCGCGAAATACAGTACCGTCGTGCCGACGAACAGCGTCTTGTCGAGGCGCTGCGGCAGCAGATAGACAGACACCGGCGGGCCGCCCGCATTGGCGACGAAGCTGACCAGCCCAGAGACGCACGACCAGACGCTTCCCTTGATCCACGATGGGCCCGCCGCCTGTCCGGCCACGCGCGGCCGCAGCCAGATATTGAGCACGAAGCCGATGGCGATGACGCCGACCAGCAGCCGGATCCAGTGCTCGTCGAGATAGCGGAATGAGAGATAGCCGAGAAACAGTCCGACCATGGCGCCGGGCAGCATGATCCGCATGTTGGTGCGGTCCCATTTGTCGCGGTAGGCCCACAGACCGACCAGGTCCATCGCCAGCAGCAGTGGCAGCATGATGGCAGCCGCCTGCGGCACCGGGATGGCGAGCGCCAGCATCGGCACGGCCACCGAGCCGAGGCCGCTGCCGAATCCGCCTTTCGAGATTCCGGTGATCAGGAAGGCGGGAACGGCGAGGATATAAAACAGCGGGTCGGTGATCACATGGGTGCAATAAGCGAGGGCAAATCAGTGCTTACCGTGCGGCAGGGCGGTAAACAACACGTGCTTTGCGGGCAAGGCGCAGCTTGTCAACGCCATGGCCACGCCTCTATAAAGCATTGATTTTCTGTGGCCGAGTCGGGGACGCGCCCTCTTCGATGATTCTGACCTGCCCCAACTGCAACGCCCGGTTCCTGATCAATGCCGCGGCGTTGCGCCCATCCGGCCGGGAGGTGCGCTGCGGGCGCTGCCGCCACCAGTGGTTTGCGACGGCGCCCGAGGACGAACCTGCGGCAGCGCCCGAGGAAAATCCGGCACCGGATCAGCCGCCGCCACCTCTGCCGCCGCCCGAGGCGTCCTATGACGAGCCGCGGCCGATTCCGCCCGGCTCGAATCTCCCCGCCATTCCCAAGCGGCGTCGCCCGGTCGGCGTCATTCTCGGATGGCTTCTGTTCCTGCTGGTTCTGATAGCGCTTGGCGTCGTCGTTGCCGAGCGCGAGCGCGTGATGAGCGCCTATCCCGAGACGCGCCCGCTCTTCGGCGCAGTCGGCTTCGAGGTGCCGCCGATCGACGCGGGCTTGAAGATTATCGACGAGGCCTGCTCGCGCACGACGCAGGAGGGGCTCCCTGTGCTGATCTGCGAGGGCAAAGTCAGCAATACATCGCAGCACGAGCGTCACGTGCCGACCCTGCGGGGTGCGTTGCGCGATGCCGCCGGCCGCGAGCTGCAGTCCTGGACTTTCGTCGTGCAGGATAATTCCCTTGCGCCCGGCGAGAGCGTCGCCTTCCGCACCGAGGTCCGCCAGCCCGCGGCCGCGGCGACCGAACTGTCGATCACCTTCGTGGCCGGCGAATAGCCGCGCCCAACACGCGCCGGGTGCCATGGCGAAAATCCTGGTCGCCGAAGACGAAGCGAGCGTGCGCGAGTTCGTGACCCGCGCGCTCACGCATGCCGGGCACGAGGTCGTCACCGTCGTCGACGGTCTGCGTGCGCTCGATGCCCTGCACGGCGCCAGCTACGACCTGCTTGTCACGGACATCGTCATGCCGGAAATGGACGGCATCACGCTCGCGCTCAAGGTGACCAAGGAGTGGCCCGGCATGGCGGTCCTGCTGATGACCGGCTATGCGGCCGAGCGCCAGCGCGCCCACAATCTCGAGGCGCTGATTCACCGCGTCATCGCCAAGCCGTTCAGCCTCGCCGAGTTCCTCGCCGCTGTCGACGAGGCGCTGGCGCGCGAGCGCTGAGGCTTCACTCGAACTGTAGCGAAGGCAGCTTCGCCACCGGAAATCCGGCAACCGTCAGGCGCCCGTCCTGTGCGGTGACCGGCACGTTGAGCTCGCTGCCGCCGGAAGCGCTCTGCCGCGCCAGCAGGTTGAGCGCGATCTTGAGTGCGGACGCCTCGCGCGGCCGCATCGCACCGCCGGCGGCGAGCGCGTCGACGGTCTCGCCGTAGCCGCGGATGCGCGTCGTGAAGGCGCCGAGCGGGCGGTTCTCTGCATCGAGGGCGAGCGTGCCGTTGCCGTCGATGTCGAGCGGCCCCCAGCGCAGCGCGACACGGTTCGCGTCGATGACTCCGCCGCCGTCGCGCCAGCTTTCGACAGATCGGCCGAGCGGGCCCGGCGGCAGCGAGCCCTTGACGCTGATGTCGAGCTGCAGCGCCTCGATCGTGTTGCCGAGCATATAGCGCGGCGGCTGCTTCTGACTGATATCCTCGGCCGACAGGGCGAGGTCGAGCACGTCGGTGCGATGGGTCGGCTGCGCCACCCGGTGCGGCGCCAGTTCCAGCCCCACATGTCGCGTATAGATGATGGACTCGTCGCCGCGGCGCCGGATCTGTACGTCGCCGAGATCGAGCGAGAGAAGCGCAAGCCTGCCGTCGTCGGTCAGCACAATTCGCCCGTCCGGCCGCGCCGCCCGCAGACTCAGGGTCTCGGCGACGCCTCCGGCGCCCCCGGCAACCTCGTGACGGCCGGGAAAGGTGACCGGCACGTCGTGCAACGCCCACGGCCTGAGTTCGGCGGTCACGGTCTCGCCGCGCCATTCCCACTGCGTGGGCCCGGCGCCGGCCCACGCCCGCGCCACGCCCGTGCCGCGCCAGGTCAGCGGAAAGCCGTGCACGCCGACCCCGGCATAATCCGCCGTCAGTCCTTCGCGGCGCTGCGCCTCTGCCCACGCGGCCAGACGCCGCACGACATCCTGCGCGGTGTAGAACCAGAAAGCGGACCACGCGGCGGCGAAGGCCAGGACCGCGACCAGCGCGATGACGGCAAGGCGGCGCATGCGCGCGACCTTAGCCGACGCCGGTGCGGCGCGGTAGCCGCGATCTCCCGGCCCCGGGGCGCCGCGCCCGCGCATGGGCGCCATGCCGCGGCGCGGCTTTGCCATGCGCCGTCGCGCGACTATGCTCCGCCCCCGTGTCCGACCCTTCCCCACGCATCACCGCACCGCACGCGTCGCTGCTGTGGACCACGCTGGCGCCGGCGCTGTTCGTCCTGCTGTGGTCGACCGGCTTCATCGGCGCCAAGGCGGGCCTGCCGTATGCGGAACCATTCACGTTCGTCGCGCTGCGCTATCTCTTCGTCGTCGCGCTGATGCTGCCGCTGGCGCTGGTCCTGCGCGCCGCCTGGCCGCGGCGCCGGATCGACGTGTTCCATCTCGTTGTCGCCGGGCTGCTGCTGCACGCGGTCTATATCGGTGGCGTGTTCGCGTCGATCTATCACGGCCTGCCGGCCGGCATCTCGGCGCTGATCGTCGGCCTGCAGCCACTCTTGACCGCGACCATGGTCGGGCCGCTGCTGGGCGAGCGGGTGACGGCGCGGCAATGGCTCGGGCTGCTGCTCGGACTTGCCGGCGTCGCACTGGTGCTCGCCAACAAGCTCGCCTTCGACCGCGCCACCGGCGGCGCCGTGGCTCTTTCGGTGCTGGCGCTGCTCGGCATCACCTTCGGCACGATCTATCAGAAGCGCTTCTGCACCGCCGCCGACATGCGCTCGAGCGCCGTGATCCAGTTCGCCGCGGCGGGGCTGGCCTGCCTCGCCATCGCATGGCCGCTCGAGACCATGCGCGTCGAGTGGTCGGCGGAGTTCGCGGCGGCTCTCGCCTGGCTCGTCATCGTCCTGTCGATCGGCACGGTCAGCCTGCTCTATCTCCTGCTGCGACGCGGGGCGGCGGCAAAGATCGCGAGCCTGTTCTACCTGGTGCCGCCGGTCACGGCGCTGTTCGCGTGGCTCCTGTTCGGCGAAACGCTCGGCGCGCTGGCCCTCGCCGGCATGGCGCTCGCAGCGGCCGGCGTGGCGCTGGTGCAGAGGAGCTGACGCGGCGGCCATTGCGGTGCGTACATGCAAGCCGCTATTAAGGAATGCGGCGCAACAGTAGCGGCGATGATGACCGTCGGCGAACACGTACCCGAGGACAATGGCTGCCCGCCGCCCGCCGACGGCTCGGACGTCTGGATCTTCGCCTACGGCTCGCTGATGTGGGACCCGGGCTTCCCGTTCGAGGAGGCGCGTCCCGCCCTCCTCAAGGGCTATCACCGCGCGCTGTGCCTCTATTCGACCCGCTATCGCGGCACGCCGGAGAAACCGGGCCTGGTGCTCGGGCTCGATCGCGGCGGTGCGTGCCGCGGCATCGCCTATCGCGTTGCCGCCGCCCATGTCGACGAGGCGATGCGATATCTGTGGGAGCGCGAGATGGTGACGCGCGCCTATCGCTGCCTCACCGTCACGATCCATCTTGCCACCGGTCCGGTCAGGGCGCGCGCCTTCGTCGTCGACCGCAAGCACAGGCAATATGCCGGCAAGCTTTCCGCCGACCAGCTCGTGCGGTTCGTCTGCCAGGGCCACGGCCAGCGCGGCCCGTGCCGCGCCTATCTCGAGAACACGGTTCGGCACCTCGACCAGATCGGCGTCCCCGACCGCCGCCTTCACGAGCTCCTGCAGAAAGTCCGTGCGCTCGCCGGCTGACGCGCCGTTGCGGGTGTTTCACCCGTTACGACCGTTCGGCCCGTTGCCGCCGTTTCCGCGTTTCGGCTCCGCCGCCCGGTCCGCCCGGCCCGATGGCGGGGCCATTGAATTCATTGAAGAATCGTTGCCCACCTCCGCCTGGTTGATCCGTTGCGGCGCGGTCCGCCGCGTTTGCGTCGATTCGGATGAAACGGTCGCCCCAAGTGAAACGCCCGCCAAGGTCCGAGGACCCGGCGGGCGTACTTGTCCGGGCGGGAGTGTACCCTTTGGGTCCGTGCGTTCAAGGTGCGGCATGCGCCGCCAGCACCTTGCGCAGCCGCTCGGCGGCGAAGTCGACGAAGGCGCGCACACGGGCGCTGGCGCGGCGGCCGGCGGGATGGACGAGATGGATGGGGACGGGCGGCCGCTCGAACTCCGACAGCACCACCTTGAGCCGGCCGCTGCGCAACTCGGGCTGAATCATGTAGGACAGCACACGCGCCAGACCATGACCCGCGACGGCCGCGGCGATCGCCACGTCGGCCGTGTTGACGGTCAGCCGGGTCGGCGGCCGGGTCGCCACGCTGCGGCCGTTTTCGGCGAACAGCCATTCCTCCGGTGCCGTCGGCGCGAAGCCGATTGCATCATGCCGCTCCAGCTCGTCGGGATGGCGCGGCGTGCCGCGCCGCGCCAGATAGTCCGGCGCCGCGCACACCACCCGCCGCACCTCGCCGACCCGCACCGCCGTCAGGGCGGAATCCGGCAGATGCGCGATGCGCACCGCGACGTCCATGCCCTCGTCGACCAGGTCGACGATGCGGTCGACGAACAAGGTGCGCACCGCGATGCGCGGATAGCGATCGAGAAAATCAAGCACGACGGGCGTCACGTGCATCCGCCCGAACAGGACCGAAGCGGTCAGCGCCAGCGTGCCGCGCGGCTCGGCATGGTCGCCGGCGGCCGAGGCCTCCGCGTCCTCGATCTCGGCGAGGATGCGCTTGCAGTCGGCGAGGAAGCGCGTGCCCGCCTCGGTCAGGCGCACGGTGCGCGTGGTGCGCACGAGCAGGCGCGTGCCTACCCGATCCTCGATCCCCGCGACGGCGCGGGTCACCGCGGGCGGGGACATTCCCAGGCGCCGCGCCGCCGGGGCGAAGCCGGTGGCCTCGGCCACGGCGACGAACACCCGCATCTGCTCGAGCCGATCCATAGATTATTCCTGAAGTTGCAATAGTTCCTTGTCAACGACGAGAGTTCTCAACTCAGTATGGAATTATCATCCTGCGACGGTCCGTCACCGCGATGAGGGGAGGCCCGAACATGACCACGCCGACCAGCCCGATCCAGCTCTACCGCCATCCGCTGTCCGGCCACGCCCATCGCGTCGAGCTGATGCTGTCGCTGCTGCGCCTGCCGTACCAGTGCATCGACGTCGATCTGATGAAGGGTGCGCACAAGACGCCGGAGTTCCTGGCGAGGAACCCGTTCGGCCAGGTCCCGGTGATCGAGGACGGCGGCACGGCCGTCTTCGACAGCAACGCCATCCTCGTCTATCTCGCCTCGCGCTACGACGCTGCGGGGCAGTGGCTGCCGCGCGATCCGCTCGACGCCGCGCGCGTGCAGCAATGGCTGTCCGTCGCCGCGGGGCCGCTGTTCTCGGGACCGGCGACGGCGCGCCTCGTCGCGCTGTTCGGCATGAAGTTCGATCACGAGCGCGCCAAGGCCATCGCCGGCCAGCTCTTTGCCGTGCTCGACGCTCATCTCTCGTCGCGGCAGTTCCTGGCCGGCGAAACGCCGACGATCGCCGACGTCGCGATGTACAGCTACACGGCGCATGCGCCGGAAGGCGGCGTGGCGCTCGATGCCTATGCGAACGTGCGGAGCTGGCTCGCGCGTGTCGAGGCGCTGCCGGGCTTCGTGCCGATGCAGCGCACCGCTGCGACGGTCGTGGCCTGAGCGGCCATTGGACGGCGATGACGATGACCACGCACAACACGAAAGCGGCCGCGAGCCGGCCGGCGCTTCCGGGCGCGCCCGGCGAGCGCTCGCCGTTCCACGAGGGCGAGCAGGCGCTGCAGGCGCGGGTGGGGATGCGCGAGCGCATGGAGCAGGTCGGCCGCAGGACGATCCGCGACTTCATGCCCGACCAGCACCGCGAGCTGTTCGAAAAGCTGCCGTTCCTGCTGGCCGGCAGCCTCGACGCGCAGCGCCGGCCGTGGGCGTCGGTGCTGGTCGGGCATCCGGGATTCATCGCGACATCGGATGCGCGCACGATGCGGGTCGAAGCGCGCCCTGGCTTCGGCGATCCGCTCGCGGCGAATCTTCGCGCGGGTGCCAGGATCGGCCTGCTCGGAATCCAGCCGGAGACGCGGCGCCGCAACCGCGCCAACGGCGTCGTGACGGCCAGCGACGTGCGCGGCTTCACCGTGCATATCGAGCAGAGCTTCGGCAACTGCCCCAAATACATCCAGGCGCGCCGGCCGGAGTTCATTGCCGAGCCGTCGAGCGTCGGCGCGCCACGCCCGGTGCGGCGCGAGCGCGCGCTCCTCTCGCCCGATGCGGCGGCGCTCGCGTCGCGCGCCGACACGTTCTTCATCGCGACCGCGTCGGCCGACTCCGACGCGTCGGACCCGGCGCAGGGTGTCGATGTGTCGCATCGCGGCGGCCGGCCCGGCTTCGTGCGCGTGCGGGAGGAGGACGGCCGCACCGTGCTGACGATTCCGGATTTCGCGGGGAACCTTCATTTCAACACCTTCGGCAACATCGCGATCCATCCGCGCGCCGGACTCCTGTTTCCCGATTTCGACTCGGGCGACGTGCTGTCGCTGACCGGCGATGCGGAGGTCGTCTGGAACGGCAACGAGGTCGCGTCCTTCGCCGGCGCGCAGCGGCTGCTGCGCGTCGTCGTCGAGGAGGGCGCCTTCATCGCCAATGCGGTTCCGCTGCGATGGACCGAGGCGGAGCCGGCGCCGCAACTCGCCGGGACCGGAACGTGGAGTAACACGTGAACATCGCGTTGATCGGCGCCACCGGCCATGTCGGCAGCAGGATTCTGGACGAGGCGCTCGCGCGCGGCCACGAGACGACGGCGGACAGCAAGATCCGTCCCCGACCGGCCCTTGTCTCCGCCCCGGACAGCTTGCGCCGATGACGATCATTGCCGCCGGCGCGGCAGCCGGAGCTGCCCGTTGGTGCCGGCGACGCCGCCGATGATGAGCGCCATGCCGGCGACGACGGGCCAGGTGAAGCACTCGCCGAGAATCACGATGCCGAGGATGACGCCGAAGCCGGCCCTGAGATAGCTGCCGCTGGTCGTGCCCAGGGCACCGAGCGTCTTGAGGAGACGGAAGTAGATCACCATCGCCAAGGCCGTCGAAAAGACCGACAGAAGACCGAGTGCGACGACCGCGTCCGGCGCGGGGGAAAGCGTCCAGGGTCGATCGACGAGGAGCGCGACCGGCGCCATGACGAGCGCGGCGCAAGTCATTGCGCCGGCGGCTGTAACGAGCGCAGGCAGGCCCGCGAAACGACGCGCCCATATCGAGGCGACGGCGTAGCTGAGGCTGGCGCCGAGGATCGCGAGTTGCCCGAGCGGCTGCTCGCTGCCCAGCCCGTGCAGAGCCTGGGCGCCGATTACGGTCGCAACTCCGGCGATTCCGAGCAGGAGCCCAAGCGTTTTCCGGCGGTCGATCCTCTCGTGGCGGGTGACGAGCAGGGTGATGAGGAACACGAAGACCGGCGGCGTTGCGTTGAGCACGCCGGCGAGACCGCTGGCGATGTGCTTCTCGCCCCAGCTGATGAGCATGAAGGGCAGTGCGCTCTGGAGGAGCCCCTGGACGAGCAGCGCGCCCCATGCCGCACGGCCGGTCGGGATCGGGAAGCCGCGCCACCTTGCGACGAGCAGAAGGAGCACGGCCGCAACGGCAATGCGGACCATGACCAGGCTTGCCGGCGGGATGGTCTCAACCGCTATCTTGATCAGCGTGAATGAGCCGCCCCACAGGAGCGAGAGGAGCACGAGAAGCATGAGCTCGGTCGGGAGATGGCCGCATTTCGGGTTTGTTTCCGCAGCGATGGTCCGTGCGCGCGTCATTGCTCCCTCGCTCCGCCCTGGGCGCCCGGAAGGGTGGCGCGAACGATCGTCCGACGCTGGCCGCAATCGGACGTGATCGTTCCGATGGAGTCCGATTCCGGCTAACGCGGCATTGCAACCGCACCTACAATCGGCCCCATGGCCGGAGGAGAATTCTCAACGTCCGGACTGGACCGGGCGACGTGTGATCGTGCGCGGCTGGCGCGCGATCCCCGATTCGACGGCCTGTTCTTCTCAGGGGTGCGGACCACGCGCATCTATTGCCGGCCGGTTTGCCCGGTCAGACCGGCGCGCTCGGAGAACGTGACGTTCTACCCGACGGCCGCGGCAGCCGAGCGGGCAGGCTATCGGCCTTGCCTGCGCTGCCGACCGGAAACCGCGCCGAGGAGCCCGGCCTGGGCCGGAACGGCGTCGACGGTGGCCCGCGGCATGCGGCTCATCGGCGACGGCTTTCTCGACGCGCATTCGGTGGCGGACCTGGCCGAACGACTCGGAATCGGGCCGCGGCATCTGCTCCGCCTGTTCCTGCGCCATGCGGGCGCGACGCCTAGCGAGGTCGCTGCGACCAGACGCGTGCAGCGGGCGAAGCGGATGATCGACGAAACGGATATGCCCCTGGCCGAGATTGCGTTCGCGGCCGGCTTTCGGAGCGTGCGACGCTTCAACGACGCGTTCCGCGCCACGTACAAGAGGCCGCCGTCGTCATTCCGTCGTCGTATCGTTACGGCGGCCTAGCGGTCCCGCTTCTTCGCCGCCATGCGGCGCCGGCGATCTTGCCGCCTGCACCGGAAGCCTCGCGCGCCAGGCTTGCGTCCGCGGCTGTTCAGGCGGGACCGCGCGCGCGTTCGCGGAGCCAGCCTGCGAGCGCGTCGGCGAACCGGCTCATCCCTCGATATTCGCGCATGGCCAGAGGCAGGCCGTCGATGGCGCCGGCAAGACGCTGCGCCGCGTCAGCGTTCGCCGCGACCTCGCCGAGGGGGCGGACATAGGTGCGGATGGTGAACAGCACGTCTCCGCTCGCCGGCAGGCGCCGCAGGGTCTGCCGCTCGACGCGCACGAACAGCCCGTCGGCGAAGCGGGCGGGTGGAACATCGGCCGGCGCGGCGGAGGCCGGCTGGAACGGCTCCGCGCAGTCATGGATCGTCCAGTTGAGGCGCCACACCGGGCGCTCCACGGCGATCTTGTCGAAGAAGCGCGCGATCGGCCGCGCCAGTGTGCGCGCATAGTCGGGCACGGGCTCGTGGATCGCGTCGAGGCCGCGGCCGATCTTGTCGGCGAGCCGCCAGCGCGAGGGAAAGCAGACGCAGGCCGCGGCGAGGATATATCCCCCCTCGGTGTGCCGCATCAGGCAGAGATCCTCCGGCACGAGCCGCGAAGCGGTCTCGAGCGGATGCACGCCGGGCGCACCGATGCCGACCGGCTCGCCGGTCGCGGCGACGGCGATGGTGGTGCCCATGCGGGCATACTGCGTCGGAAATCGCCGCGGCAGATGGTCCGCGAGCATCGCCAGCAGCTCCGCGCCCGCGACCTCGGTGCCCGGCAGCGCGGCGAACACATCGTCGTGGCGCTCGGCGAGCAACCGGCGCTTCAGCAGCAGCGTCTCGCCGAGCTTGCCGTCGAGCTCGATCCAGTCGTCGGGCTTGAGCGCCATCAGCCCCATCTGCAGCCGATGCGGCCGAGGCTCGAAGGGAAGGTAGGTCATGGGCGGCAGAGTAAGGCCGATTTGCCGTTCTTCCTACCATGTGGAGGCTTCGTCGACTCCCGTGCATTCGCGTTCCAAAGAGGGCACACAGGAATACCGGACATGTCATCGACGGACCTGATCCGGCGATCCGGACCAATCGGGCCCAGGTCAGAGCATTTGCTTATAAGACAAGCTTATAAGACAAGAATGCGTCACCCGCGGACTTGATCTGCGGGTCCACGGTTGCGCGTCGCGGACCGTGACGAATTGGGTACAATCATACAATGGCGCGATGGATGCCCGGGTCATTGCCCGGGCATGATGCAAAAAGCTGACGGATCCGCGCCGTGACCGACGTGTCTCCGATCACCGCCGGCCCGATCCGATCCCGGGCGACGCGAAGGACTGCAGCACGGCATACAGGTCGGGATAGAGTTCGCGGACGATGTACTGGCCGTTGGCGTGCAGCCAGCCATAGGGGCAGGGACCGATGAAGCGCAGCACCGTGCCGACCTCGGCTTCCGCCGACGGTTTCGCCTTGATGCAGAACTGGACGCGCTCGCGCCTGCCATCGATCACCGCGTCCCATTCGCGCGCCGAGAAATCCGGCACCGCGATCATGCTTGCGACCGCGACGAGCATGAAACCTGTCTTGGTCATGACGACCTCCCCGCCTGAACCCCTCAACAACGCACGACATCGCGGCGCGGTACCGTCGAACGGCGCGGGGTTCGCCCGAGGGATTACTTCCCGCGGGTAGCGGACTTGTTGCCCCTGCAGGCGAAGACGAGGTCGAAT
The DNA here is from genome assembly GCA_041690495.1 of Alphaproteobacteria bacterium. Classification (GTDB taxonomy): domain Bacteria; phylum Pseudomonadota; class Alphaproteobacteria; order CACIAM-22H2; family CACIAM-22H2; genus DATAAP01. The sequence goes on from JAWLHE010000001.1 coordinate 563,222, forward strand.
CTACGTCCGCGGCCTCACGCGCACTTGCTGTAGTCGCAGCTCGTGCAGGTGTCGCAGCCTTCCTGGCGGATCAGCGACGGGCTGCCGCATTTCGGGCACTGGCGCATGTAGGACGATGCGATCGTCATCGGGCCCGCGCCTTCTGCGGATTCGCCGTCGGCCATCGCCGTGATCTGCGGGCGCAGCGCATCGCCCGCCACCGCGATCAGCGGGCGGGCGGCATAGGGATCTCCGCCGGGACGGCCGGACTGCAGGAAGCCGATGTCGATCATGTGACGCTCGATCACCTCGCCGATCGCCGCCAGCAGCGAGGGCACGTACTTGCCGCCCATCCACTGGCCGCCGCGCGGGTCGAACACCGCCTTCAGCTCCTCGACCACGAACGACACGTCGCCGCCGCGGCGGAACACCGCCGAGATCATCCGCGTCAGCGCCACCGTCCAGGCGTAGTGCTCCATGTTCTTGGAGTTGATGAACACCTCGAACGGCCGCCGCCTGCCGTCCATCACCACGTCGTTGATGGTGATGTAGATGGCGTGCTCGCTGTCCGGCCACTTGACCTTGTAGGTCCTGCCGGGCAGCGCCTCGGGCCGGTCGAGCGGCTGCGTCATGTAGACGACCGCGCCCGCGTCGAACGGGTCGGCGGGACGCGCCGGCGGGCGGCTGAACGGCAGCGCCTGCTGCACCGGCGAGCCCTTCTTCCTCGCCGCGTCGTCCTTGAGCGCCAGCACCGAGCCGGTCACCGGGTTGGGGCGGTAGGTCGTGCAGCCCTTGCAGCCGAGCTCGTAGGCCTGGAGGTAGACGTCCTTGAACGCCTCGAACGAGATGTCCTCGGGGCAGTTGATGGTCTTGGAGATCGAGGCGTCGACGTATTTCTGCACCGCCGCCTGCATCACGACGTGGTCGCCGGGCGACAGCCGCTGCGCATCGACGAAATAGTCGGGCAGCTCGGTGCGTTCGCCGAACTGGCGCTTGTAGAGCCGGTAGGCGTAATCGCTCACCTCTTCCGTGGTGCGCGAGCCGTCGGGCATCAGCACGCTGCGCATGTAGCTGAAGCTGAACACCGGCTCGAGGCCCGACGAGACGTTGTCGGCGAGGATCGAGATGGTGCCGGTCGGTGCGATCGAGGTGAGCAGCGCGTTGCGGATGCCGTGGCGCGCGATCGCCTCCTTCACGTCCTTGTCGAGCGCCGCGACGGTCTCGCCGGCAAGGTACTTGTCGCGGTCGAACAGCGGGAACGAGCCTTTCTCCTTCGCCAGCTCGACCGAGGCGAGATAGGCCTGGCGCTGCAGCCGGCGCATCCAGCTCTCGGTCAGCGCCACGGCCGGCTCGCTGCCATAGCGCGCGCGGCACATGATCAGCGCGTCGGCAAGCCCGGTGACGCCGAGTCCGATGCGGCGCTTGGCTTTCGCCTCCTCGGCCTGCTCGGGCAGCGGGAAGCGCGACACGTCGATCGTGTTGTCCATCATCCGCACCGCGAGCGGCACGATGCGGTCGAGCTCGGCCTCGTCGAGCCGCGCGTTCTCCGTGAACGGATCCTTCACCAGCGCCGCGAGATTGATCGAGCCGAGCAGGCACGCGCCGTAGGGCGGCAGCGGCTGCTCGCCGCACGGGTTGGTCGCGCTGATCGTCTCGCAGTAATACAGGTTGTTGCGGCGGTTGATGCGGTCGATGAAGATCACGCCCGGCTCGGCATAGGCGTAGGTCGAGCGCATGATCCTGTCCCACAGCTCGCGCGCGCGCACGGTCTTGAACGAGACGCCGCCGAAGCGCAGCTCCCACGGCGCATCTTCCTTGACCGCCTGCATGAAGGCGTCGCTGACCAGGACCGAGAGGTTGAACATGCGCAGACGGCCCGGCTCGCGCTTGGCCTCGATGAACGCCTCGATGTCGGGATGGTCGCAGGCGAGCGTCGCCATCATCGCGCCGCGGCGGTGGCCGGCCGACATGATGGTGCGGCACATCGCGTCCCACACGTCCATGAAGGACAGCGGGCCCGAGGCGTCGGCGCCCACACCCTTCACCGGTGCGCCCTTGGGCCGCAGCGTGGAGAAGTCGTAGCCGATGCCGCCGCCCTGCTGCATGGTCAGCGCGGCCTCGCGCAGATGCGTGAAGATGCCGCCCATATCGTCGGGGATCGTCCCCATGACGAAGCAGTTGAACAGGGTGACGTTGCGGTCGGTGCCGGCGCCCGCGACGATGCGGCCGGCCGGCAGGAACCTGAAATCCTCGAGGGCGGTGTAGAAGCGCTCCGACCAGGCCTGCGCGTCGCGCTCGGGCGCCGCGACCGCCCGGGCGATGCGCCGCCACGTGTCCGGCAGGGCCCGGTCGATGGCGGCACCATCGGGACCTTTGAGACGGTATTTCATGTCCCAGATGCGCTGGGAGATGGCGGCGACAGGCGTCATTGGCGGCGGCATTGTTCCAGGAAAAGAGGGCGCAAAGTGTAGGCTTCGCGTGCTGCCCGGTCAAGCGAAGTTCCTGTTATGTTTCCCCATCGACCATCCGTCTATCTGTCTGATTTATAAACAGGAATTATATTTGTCCACAATTTCCACAGCACCGCCGGCGCGAGTGCTGCCGACGATTATCCACAGAGCTATCCACAACCGGAAAGGGTTGTCGCAGCATCCAGCCGTGCCGACGCCGTTTCGATCCGGCGTTCGAGCTCGGCGAGGAAGGCCGGTCTGGCAAGGCCGGGCGGGATCGGCGGCAGGACCTCGATGACGATCGTGCCGGGATATTTGCGGAAGCTGCGGCGCGGCCAGAACCGCCCGGAGTTGAGAGCGACCGGCACCACGGGAACATTGAGCTTCGCATACAGCGCCGCGATCCCGGGCTGGTAGGGCGCGCTCGCGCCGGGTGCGACGCGCGTGCCCTGCGGGAAGATGATGATCTGGCGTCCCGCGGCGATCGCGTCCCCGGCGGCGCGGAGCAGGGCGCGCAGCGCCGCGGCACCGCCCTTGCGGTCGACCGGGATCATGCGCTGCTTGCGCGCGAGCCAGCCATAGACCGGGATCGCCATCAGCTCCTTCTTCATGACGTAGGCGGGGTCGCGCGCCAGCAGATAGAAGATGAAGGTGTCCCAGGCCGACTGGTGCTTGGCGGCGACGATGACAGGCTGGCGCAGCAGGGCGGCGTCGCCGCGCAGCTCGAAGCGCAGGCCCACGATCGCCGCCAGCATGTCGACGACGCCCGAGGAGAGCCGGCGCGCCGACCACATCATCGCGGCGCGCGGCACCAGCGCCAGCGGCAGGCTGAGCGCCAGCACCAGCGCCGTCCAGCCGAAGAACAGCGCATTGAACACCGCGGAGCGCAGCCAGATCACGGCGCGGCCGATGCCCGGCGCGCCAACAGGCCGCGCACGACGTTGCGCAGATACGAGAACAGGAACTTGTTGTACTCGACGAATACGAGGGTCGCGGTGCCGCGCCACTCCCACCAGTCCTCGCGCTTGAAGCTGTCGGGGGCGACCGCATGGGGGACGACGTGGATGTCGGGCATGGCGCTGCGGAATTCGAGCAGGCTGCGGCGCATGTGGTAGTTCGCGGTGACGAGCCGCAGCGAGCGGAATCCTTCCTTCGCCATCCAGTCCCGCGTCTCCTCGGCATTGCCCGCGGTATTGTAGGCGGCGTAGCCGAGCTCGACGCAGCACGCGACCGCGTCCGGCGGCGTGCCGGCGACGCGCAGCAGCTCGCCGAGCTCGACGCCGCGGTTCACGCCGGAGACGAACAGCTTCGTTGCGCGGCCCTCGAGCAGCAGGGACAGGCCCTCCTTGAGGCGCAGCGGCCCGCCGGTCAGGACGACGATCGCGTCGGTCGTCTCGGCCGGCGCGCGCGGCGCGCGCGGAATGTCCTCGGCGAATTGGATCAGCCCGGCGACATAGGCGATCGCGACGAGCAGCGCGGCGATCGTGACGCCGCGCAAGGTGCGGCGGCGCGCGGCGAGCGCCGCATACAGGTGCATCCTCGGATTCATGCCGGCATTCCGAGGATCGCCGCGACCGCCGCGGCGAGATGATCGTGAACCGCGACCGGCAGCAGGTCATGGGGAATGCCCTCGGCCTGGGTCCTGGCGCCATGGCCGGTGCGCACCAGATGGCGCGGGCAGCCGGCGGTTGCGGCGGCCTGGAGATCGCGCAGTCCGTCGCCGATCATCGGCGTGTCGGCTGCGCTGGCGCCGAAGCGGCGCACCGCCGCCCGCAACAGGCCGGCCAGGGGCTTGCGGCATTCGCAGCCGGCATGCGGCGCATGCGGGCAGACGAAGAAGGCGTCGATCCGCGCCCCCTCCTGCGCCAGCAGGCTGCGCATATGGGCGTGGATCCGGTCGAGCCGGTCATGGTCGATGATGCCGCGGCCGATGCAGGACTGGTTGGTGCACACCGCGACCCTGATGTCCGCGCGGTTGAGCCGCGCCACCGCCGCGGCCGCGCCGGGGATCAGCGCCAGCTCGCCGGGGCTCTTGACGAAGTCGGCGCGGTCCTCGTTGAGGACGCCGTCGCGATCGAGAAGTACGAGCCGCATCAGATCATGTTGCGCAAGGCGCGCATCACCGTCCACCATGCCGTGAGCGTCGCGACGGCAATGGTCGCGATCACCAGCAGCGCCAGCAGCAGGAAATCGCCGGTCCCGAGCCACGGCCCGGACAGGGCCGCCGCGCCGGCACCGGGCGCGAGATTGGCCTCCGCCGCGCCGGCCAGCCCGTAGAAGGCGGCGAGACCGGCGACGAGGCCGCCGAGCGCCCCCGCGGCACTGCGCCACAGCACAAGGCGGGCGAACTGCCGCGCGATATAGGCGTCGCGCGCGCCCATCAGGTGCAGCAGCTCGATCGCGTCGTGATGGGCGGCAAGGCCGGCCCGGGTCGCGAACACCACCGTGCCGGAAGCGGCGCAGCCGACCAGCACGACAATGACCAGGCCGAGCGCTACGGCGAGCCGGGCCAGCCGCAGCAGGCCGCCGAGCCAGCGGCGGTGGTCATCCACCGCGGTGCCCGCAGCCGCCGCCTCGAGACGCTGCGCGAGGGCGGGTATGTCGAGCGCGGCTCCCGGCTCGAGCGTCACGTCGACGAGCTGCGGCAGCGGCAGGTCTGATGCGCCGGCCGCCTTGCCGAGCCACGGCTCGAGCATCGCCACGATATCGGCATGCGCGAGCGGAGCCGCGGCGGCAATGCCGGGCGTGTCGCGCAGCACCGCGAGTACGGCGTCGAGGCGCTGCTGCGGCGGACGCGGATCGGCCGCCGCTTCGGCGGCAATTTCGACCGTCACGCTCCCGGTCAGGCCGGCGGTCCAGCGTCCGGCCGCGCCGGCGAGCGACAGCGCAGCGGCGAGCGCGAGAGCGGCGAGGAACGTCATGATCGCGACGATCCACGGCAGGAACACAGGCCGGTCGTCGGGCGCCAGCGCCAGATCGTCGCGGCTCCACGCGCGCGCCACGGATGCGAGGCGGTCGCCGACCCCGCTCACGCCGCCTGCCGCTCGATCAGGTTGAGGGTGCCGTCCTCGAGCCGCAGCTCCGGATGCCCGAAGCGCTGGACGAGGCCCGCATTGTGCGTGGCGATGACGACGGTCGTGCCCATCTTGTAGAGCTCCTCGAACAGATAGAGCAGGCGCAGCGCGATCTGGTCGTCGACATTGCCGGTCGGCTCGTCGGCGAGCAGCAGGCGCGGGCGCGAGATCACGGCGCGGGCGATGGCGACGCGCTGCTTCTGGCCGCCGGACATGGTCAGCGGCCTGGCATTGAGGTGATCGCCGAGCCCGACCCAGGTCAGCAGCTCGACCACGTGGGCGCGCAGCTGCATCTCGTCGGCGCCGGCGAGCCGCAGCGGCAGCGCCACGTTGTCGAGCGCCGAGAGATGGTCGAGCAGGCGGAAGTCCTGGAACACGACGCCGATGCGGCGGCGCAGCGCCGGCAGTTCGCCGCGCGGCGCGGTCGCGACGTTGCGGCCGAACACGGTGAGCCGGCCGCGCGAGGGCAGCTGGGCGAGATACATGAGGCGCAGCAGCGACGACTTGCCCGCACCCGAGGCGCCGGTCAGGAAGTGGAACGAGCCGGGCGCCAGCGCCAGCGAGATGTCGCGCAGCACCTCGGGCCCGAGCCCGTAGCGCAATCCTACCTGCTCGAACCTGATGACCGCCTGGTGTTCGCCGCCTCTCTGCAACGTTCGCGCCCCGCTCCTCCGAACGGGCCGGAGAATGGCATGCACGGGCGCGGAGTGTAAGGGTTTCTCTTCTTTCAGGAGATGGCGGTGCGGCCGTTTTCCGGGTTCACGGCCTGAGGCGGCCGATGATGCCGGCGCGCGCTCTGCCAACGGAAGCGCCATGTTCCTCACGTCGGGCGAGCGGGCGACGAGCCGGTGAGATCGGCGACCGCTCCGCTTGCGAAGCTACGCGCGTCCGGCCCAGAACGCCGCGTTGAGATGCGAGTCGCTTCGCGCGGCCAGCAGCGGCGCCGGTTCGGGCCCCTGCTGGCGCCCGGTGCGCATGCGCACCAGTTGCCGCCGCCGCTCCAGCTCCGGCGAAAAGAAGCGCGTGGCGCGGAACGATTCGAAATAGGGCAGCGCGTCGTCGCCGGCATATTGCGACGACAGCGCGCGCAGCCGCTCCATCTGCTCGAAGACGGCGACCGCGCACCACAGGCCGAACTCGCGCTGCGGCTCGATCGTCTCGAAGCGCGGCGATGCGGGCAGGAACGGCTCGGTGACGACCGTGCCGTCATAGGCGGCCGGCTCCAGCGGCAGCTTGCCGAGCGCCTGGACGGCGATGCTGCGCTCGCCCGCCTCGGCGGCGACGCGCGCCAGCGTGAACAGCCGTACCGTGCTGAACCCGCCGCCGGCGAGACCGAGAAGCTTGCCGAGGCCGTTGCGCAGCGCCGACCAGCGAACCGGCGCCGGCTGCCGCGCGTCCCGTGCGAGCATGTACAGGTCGAGTGCGGCGCGGAAGGCCGCGGCCGCCGCGTCGCCCGGAGGGGCGGCGGCTGCGGCGAAGGCCCGGAAAAACGGCATCCCGGCGATCGCTTGCGCACCGGCGCCGTTGCGCGCGGCGACCGGGGGCAGGGCGGCGGTCAGCAGGTCGAGCCGCTCGAGCCGCGCCGCGCGGTCGCGGCGGCATGCAAAGAGATTGAGCTGGAACCCGTCGACGCTTCCTTCGTCGAACGGCACCAGGATGTTCAGCCCCGGCACCAGGCGATAGAGGCCGAAGCCGAGATCGCGCAGGGCGGCGATCGCCGGCGCGTTGACGTCCTTGCCGTGCATGCGCTCGATCATCACCAGCGGCGAATGGGCGCCCAGCGTCTGCGCGCCGCCCTCAATGATGTTGCGCTCTTCGCCCTCGGCGTCGATTTTGATGAACTCCACCGGTGCGCCGACCGCACGCGCCGCGAAGCCGTCCAGCGTGTCGGCCGCGACGTCCTCGCCGGGGCCGCCGTCGTCGGAAAGGCGGTTGAGCTCGGAGGCGCTTTCGAGCCTGAGTCGCCGCCTGCCGGCCGTATTGGACAGCGCGCATTGCTGCAGGTCGACATTGGCGAATGCATTGCGCGCGAGGCTTCGACGCAGGAATCCGGCAGTGGCGCTCGCCGGCTCGAAGCTCCAGATCCGTCCCCCCGGCCCGACCGCCTTCGCCATGCTCAGCGTGTACACGCCGTAATTGGCGCCGATGTCGATCGCGTTCATGCCGGGCCCCAGCAGCCGGCGGACGAAGCGGATCTCGTCCTCGAACCAGTCCTCCTGCTCGAGCAGCGCGTAGGTCGTCATGCTGGCGATCGAGCGCGGCACGCAGACGTGAAAGCCGCCCCGGGTCTCGACGAAGAGAGAATCGGTCATGAGTCCGACTCGATCCAGTCCTCGATCAGGCGGCGCGCGATCGAATCGGCGCGCGGCAGGCGGAATTTGTCGGGATCGTGCGGGCCGCGCAGGAAGTCGCGGGTGAACCACGCCGCGTGCTGCAGCTCGTCGGGATCGACCCGGATCTCGGTCGTCGCCGCGCGCGCATAGAAGCCCAGCATGATCGACGCGGGGAACGGCCAGGGCTGCGAGGAGTGGTAGCGCACGTCGGTCACCCGGATACCCGATTCCTCGAGGATCTCGCGCGCGACGGCATCTTCCAGACTCTCGCCCGGCTCGACGAAGCCGGCCAGGGTCGAATACATCGGGACGGTCCAGCGCACGTGATGGCCGAGCAGACAGCGGTCGCCGTCATGCACCAGCATGATCACCGCGGGATCGGTGCGCGGAAAATGTTCCGCGCCGCAGGACTCGTTCGTGCATTTGCGCACGTGCCCTGCGGGATTGCTCTGCGTCGGCGCGCCGCACACGGAACAGAAGCGATGCCGGGAATGCCAGTAGGCGAGGGCGCGCGCATAGGCGAGCAGCCCGCCTTCCTGACGATCCATCAGTGCGCCGACCGCACGCAGGTCGACGAATTTGCCGCGATTGGGCAGGACGTCCGCCAGGCCGCCCTCCTCGACATGCGACAGGTCCATCGCGAAATACGAGACGCCGTCACGCTCGCCGAGAAAGAAATGCTGGCAATCGAGGCCGTTGCACTCGCTGTAGCTGAGGAACACGGCGCGCGGCGCGGACCCTTCGATCACCAGGTTGTGCGAGCGCCACACCGGCAGGAGCCGTGTTCCGGCGTGGCCGAGGCGCTCGACGACCCAGGCCTTGTCGCGCCGCTTCTCGGTACCGCGGTCAAGCTGCAGCCCTGCGTAGAAATTGGGGGATTTCATGCGCTTGGTTATGCCCGGAATGTCCCAGCAGGGCAACGCCGGGGCTTGCCCCGGCGGGTTGGAATCCTGATATAGTCGGGTGGGAGGTTGGCTATGGACGAACTCCTCGCCAACCCGGCCAGGTCCGGAAGGAAGCAGCCGTAACGAGTTCCGGTTCGGGTCATGGTCCAATCTCCCACCCTTTCCAATCCTTTCGATCGCGCATGAACGACGCCCAGCCCACTGCTCCCTATCGCGTGCTGGCGCGCAAGTATCGGCCGTCCCGATTCGCCGACCTGATCGGCCAGGAAGCGATGGTCCGCACCCTGTCCAACGCGATCGCGGCAGGCCGGCTGGCGCATGCCTTCGTGCTGACCGGGGTGCGCGGCGTCGGCAAGACGACCACCGCGCGCATCATCGCGCGCGTGCTCAATTGCGTCGGCCCCGACGGCAAGGGCGGGCCGACCATCGATCCGTGCGGCGTGTGCGAGCATTGCGTGGCGATCGCCGAGGATCGCCACATGGACGTGATCGAGATGGATGCCGCCAGCCACAACGGCGTCGACGACATCCGCGAGCTTACCGACGGCGCGCGCTATCGCCCGGTTTCGGCGCGCTACAAGGTCTATATCCTCGACGAAGTCCATATGCTGTCGAAGCCGGCGTTCAACGCGCTGCTGAAGACGCTCGAGGAGCCGCCGGAACACGTCAAGTTCCTGTTTGCGACGACCGAGATCCGCAAGGTGCCGATCACGGTGCTGTCGCGCTGCCAGCGCTTCGATCTGCGGCGCGTCGACCAGGAAACGCTTGGCCGCCATCTTTCCGGCATCGCCGAAAAGGAAGGCCGCAAGATCACGTCGGCTGCGGCGGCACTGCTGGCGCGCGCCGCCGACGGCTCGGTGCGCGACGGCCTGTCGCTGCTCGATCGCGCGCTCGCCCATGTCGAGGGCGAGGTTGACGACAAGGCGATGCGCGAGCTGCTCGGGCTTGCCGACCGTACCCAGACCTTCGACCTGTTCGAGCGCGTGATGCGCGGCGAGTCGGAGAAGGCGCTGGCGCTGCTCGGCGATCTCTATCGCGCCGGTGCCGACCCGATCGTCGTCATCCAGGACCTGCTCGACCTGACGCACTGGTTGACGCGGCTGAAGGCGGCGCCCGCGCTCGCCGACGACCCCGGCATGCCCGAGGCCGAGCGTGCGCGCGGCGGCGAGCTCGCCAGGACCCTCGCCGTTCCCGCGCTGGCGCGGACATGGCAGATGCTGCTCAAGGGACTCGCCGAGACCCAGCACGCGCCGTCGCCGCTGGCGGCGGCGGAAATGCTGATGGTCCGGCTCGCCTATGCCGCCGAGCTGCCCAGCCCTGCCGAGCTGACAGCCGCTCTCAAGGACGGCGGCGCGCCGCCGCCTGCGGCCGGCGTACGCGCCGCCGATGCGCGCGCCGGCTCGGGAGCAGGCGGTTTTCGCGGACCGGGCGGCGGCGGTCCGGCACAGGCGCGCCGCATCGCCGAGCCCGAAGCCGCACCTGCGGCGACGCCGGTGACCACGGCGCAGGCGGCACAGCCCGGCCCCAGGACCTTCGAGGACGTCGTCGCGCTGTTCGCAGCGAAGCGCGAGGGCATCCTCCACGCCCTGCTGCTCAACAGCGTGCATCTGGTGCGCTTCGAGCCGGGCCGTATCGAGATCAACGCGCCGGACTGCCCGCGCGATTTCGCGCCGCGGCTGATGAAGCTGCTCGACCAGTGGACCGGGCGGCGCTGGGTCGTGGCGCTGACCTCGAGCGAGCCGGGTGCGCCGACGCTCGCGGAGCAGGCGGCCGCGAAAGTCGCTGCGCGCAAGGCGGCCGCAGCCCAGCATCCGCTGGTCGCGGCGGTGCTGGCGGCGTTTCCCGGCGCCACCATCGAGGCGGTGCGCGGCGGCAAGGAGCTGCCGGACACCAACGATGCCGATCTCGCGTTCGAGTCGGGCGAGAGCGGCGACACCATCGACACAGAGGACTAGCGATGAAGAATCTCGGCAACCTGATGAAGCAGGCCCAGCAGATGCAGGCCAAGATGGCCGAGATGCAGGAGAAGCTCGCCGCGATGGAGCTGTCGGGTGCCGCGGGCGGCGGCATGGTCAACGCCACCGTCAACGGCAAGGGCGAGGTCAAGCGCGTCAAGATCGACAAGTCGATCGTCGATCCCAACGATGTCGAGATGCTCGAGGATCTGGTCGTCGCCGCGATCAACGACGCGCGCAGCAAGATCGAGGCGGCGGCGGCGGCCGAGATGCAGAAGATCACCGGCGGCCTCGACCTGCCCGGCGGCCTGAAGCTGCCGTTTTGATTCGGATGGATTGCGCAAGGGCCGATCTGAGATCGGCCCCTACACGAGAACCCATTCCGTGTAGGGGCGGGTCTAAGACCCGCCCATGTGCGATGATGCGATCATGACCGGCCCTGAAATCGAAAAACTGATCCAGCTCCTGGCGAAACTGCCGGGGCTGGGGCCGCGCTCGGCGCGGCGGGCGGCACTGTATCTGCTGAAGCGGCGCGACACCGTGCTGCTGCCGCTCGCCGATGCGCTCAAGAGCGCGGCCGAGCACATCAGGACATGCTCGATCTGCGGCAATCTCGACACCAGCGACCCGTGCAGCATCTGCGCCGACGAGAAACGCGACGCCGGTCTGATCTGCGTGGTCGAGGAGGTCGGCGATCTCTGGGCGATCGAGCGCGCGAATGCGTTCAAGGGGCGCTACCACGTGCTCGGCGGCGTGCTGTCGGCGTTAGAGGGCATCGGACCCGAGGACCTCAACATAGCAAAGCTGGTCGAGCGCGCGCGCGACGCGCGCGAGGTGATCCTCGCCACCAACGCCACCGTCGAGGGCCAGACCACCGCGCACTACATCACCGACCGCCTTGCCGGAACGAAGGCGACCGTCACGCGGCTCGCGCACGGCGTTCCCGTCGGCGGCGAGCTCGACTATCTCGACGACGGCACGCTCACCGCGGCGCTCAGGGCCCGACGGGCGGTCTAGATGTGAGCTTTCATTAGGTTGTCCATTCGGCCCTGACCGAGGAAGCTGAAGTTGCTGAGGCTTCAAGCTCTATCGGGGGACCGAATGGACATGCACAAGAATGCGCGCCTGACGCCGCATAGTCGAGCCGAACTGGTCCGGCGAGTATTGAGCGAGGGGCAGACGCCCGGGGTGGTGGCAGCGGCATTCGGCGTGTGCAGCAAGACGGTGCGGAAGTGGGTGGCGCGCTTCGAGGCCGAAGGCCTACCTGGCCTGGCGGACCGTTCATCGCGGCCACAGCGGCTCCGCCGGCCCACGCCGGCAGAGGTGGTCAAGCGGATCGAGGCTCTGCGCCGCCAGCGTTGGACCGGCAAGCAGATCGCCGCCGAACTCGGCGTCTCGCCCGCCACCGTCAGCCGCGTCCTGCGGCGCCTCGGCCTGAACAAGCTCAAAGCTCTGGATCCGGTTGAGCCGGTGCGGCGCTACGAACGCGACCAGCCTGGCGAGCTCATCCACATCGACATCAAGAAGATGGGGCGCTTTGCCCAAACCGGCCATCAGATCACCGGCGATCGCACCGGCCGGAGCCGAGGCATCGGCTGGGAGTTCGTGCACGTGTGCATCGACGATGCCTCGCGCGTCGCCTTTGCTCAGATCATGCCGGATGAGCGCAAAGACAGCGCTGTCGCATTCCTCGACGCCGCCGTCGCCTACTACGCCACCCTCGGCGTCACGATCGAGCGGGTTATGACCGATAACGGCTCCTGCTATCGCTCGAAGGCCTTCCGAAAGGCCTGCCGCCGCCTCGGCCTGCGTCACATCTTCACCCGGCCATATACGCCCCGCACCAACGGCAAGGCCGAGCGCTTCATTCAAACAGCGCTACGCGAGTGGGCCTACGCCACCGCCTACGACCACTCCGACCAACGCACCGCAGACTTGCCGCGCTGGCTCCATCGCTACAACTGGCATCGCCCGCATGGTAGCTTGGATGCCAACACGCCCATCAGCCGCCTCGGTCTGGCCAAGGACAACCTGTTGAGGCTCCACATCTAGAACCTGGCAAAGCGCGGCGGACCGGTGCGGCTTCGGCCACCGGTGCAAGCGGACGCGTAACCAGGGTGCGGACGAATTCGATGAACGCCTTGGTTTGCGGCCGTACGATCTGGCGGTGCGGAATCACCGCATAGATGTTCTTCGGCTTGCTCTCGTAATCGGTCAGGACTCGCACAAGGCGACCGGCCTCGACGTCGGCGCGGACGTGGAAGGCATAGAAATTGGCGATCCCCGCACCCATCAGGCACGCCTGCCGCAGCATGTCGCCATTGTCCGAGAGCAGCCGGCTGCGGACATGAACCGGCTGCCACGGGCCGTTGCCCCGGCGCAGCATCCACGGTTCCGCCAGCTCGGAGAACCGGCCGGAGATGCATTCGTGACGGTCGAGATCCTGCCACCGCTTCGGCGCGCCATGCCGCCGCACATAGCCGGGCGAGGCGCAGATGGCGCGCGGGCTCGCCGCGAGCAGGATATGCGCCAGCTTGGATTGCGGCTCTTCCGCCACGGTGATCGCCACGTCGATTCGGTCGCGGATCAGGTCCGGCACCGCACTGGTGACGATGAGGTCGACGGACAGGCCGCGATGCTCTTCGAGGAACTCGTGGATATGCGGCCCCAGCGCCGCGGCCGCGAAGGACGGCGGCGCGGTCACGCGCAGATGCCCGCTCAGCTCTCGCTCCGAGACCATCACTGCTGCGGCGCTGTCGATCTGTCCCAGGATCGCGAGGCACTGTTCGTAAAACCGCTCGCCGGCATCCGTTACGCTGATGCGTCGCGTGGTCCGGTGCACCAGCGCAACATTGACCGCCTTCTCCAGGAGTTGCACATGCTTGGTAACCGACGATGTCGCGAGCCGCAACTGGCGCGCCGCGGACGAGAAACTCTGAGTCTCGACCACGGCGACGAAGCATCGCAAGGATAGGATGCTCGCGTCGTTGAGCATGCCGTTCGGCAAAACTGTCATGGCTGTTGATTATCGATGATCCGGAAAAAGTATCTTTTCTTATTTCCCCATAATCAAGTCTTTGGGACTCGCCCATGATCCACTCCACGCTGGCGGGCCCTCAATGACCCGACCGGCGGCGGGAGGGAACAGCGATGCAGGCTCGCCTCGCGCAGATCGCGCCGGGGCAGATGCGCACGCCACCCCGTTCCGCCTGGAATCGCCTCTCGCCGCGGCGAGGGGCCTTGGGTTGAGAGGGAACGCCGGCAGATCCGGCCAATCGAAGGAGATGGGAGGAACGATATGAGCAAGTTCACGGGCAAGCCGGCCGCCGTCACGCGGCGCACCGCACTGGCACTCGCGGCGGGCGCCGCCGGTCTCGCCGCCGGGATTCGTCCGGCCGCCGCCGCGCCGAAGATGCGGATCGGCCTCGCCACCAAGACCTGGTGGCCGTCGGTGATCTGCGAGACGGCAGTGAAGCAAAAGCTGTTCGAAAAGGCGGGGGTCGACGCCGAACTGACCGTCTATCGCAGCGGCGGCGAGGCGTTCGAGGCCGTTGCCGCGGGCGCGTCCGATCTCACCATCGGCCTCGCGGCCCAGATCGCCGCGGGGCGGCTGCGGGGCGTCAAGACCAAGTTCGTGTCGCTCGGCACCGATTCCAATCCCGGCTGGCGGCTGCTGGTGAAGACGTCGTCGCCGATCAAGAGCGTCGCCGAGATCGCCGGCAAGAAGGTCGGCATCACCGCGGCGGCGTCGCTGTCGGACTTCCTGGCGATATGGCTGCGCAGCGACGCCAAGATCGATTTCACCAGCGTACCGCTCGGCGGCGGCGGCCTCGTGCCGAACCTGATCTCCGGCAATGTCGATGCCGCGGTGGTCTACTCGCCGCTGAGCTTCCAGGTGATGCAGGCCGGGCAGGCGCGTTCGCTGCTCAATTTCGCCACCGCGGTTCCGAAGCATCTCGCCTCGGGCTGGGCGACCACCGACGCGCTGATCGACAGCCGCAAGGAAGACCTGCGCAACACGCTGAAGGCGATCTATGCCTCCGTCGCCTATATGCGCGCGAACCCCGACCAGGCGGTCAAGATCATCGCCGGGGTCAACTCGATCCCCGAGCCGGTCGCCAAGGCGGAGTACGAGGAGACGTTCCTGAAGCTGTCGACCGACGGGCGCTTCACGACCGAGCAGACCAAGGCGGCGCTGGACCTGGCGCGCATCGGCGGCTTCGACAAGCTGGCGCCGGCGGAGGAGATCGTGACGACGGACTTCATCCCCGTGCCGACGATGGCGTGATGCCGGCAGCCTCGGCAACAAGTCCGGGACGGACCGCGGCCGCAGGAATCGGCCGCGGTCTCCTGGTCTGGGCCGGCGGCCTGGCCGTGCTGTTCGGAAGCTGGCAGGCGACATTGAGCTTCGGCCTGATGCCGCCGGAGCTGCTGCCGCCGATCGCCGATGTCCTGGGCACGGCCGCCGACCTCGTCACGCAGGCGGGCTTCCTGCGCCATGTCGGCGTGACCATGGCGGAGGTGATGGTGGCCTTCGTCATCGCCGTGCCGCTCAGCATCATCCTCGGCGTCGCGATCGCCGAGAATCGATACTGGAGCGAGGTGCTGAAGCCGATCATCTTCCTCGTCTTCTCGATTCCGAAGACGATCTTCCTGCCGATGTTCATTCTCGCCTTCGGCATCAACTTCGCGCAGAAAGTCGGCTTTGGCGTGTTCTCGACGGTCTTCATCGTGCTCATCAGCACCTTTTCGGCGCTCGAGTCGGTGAAGAGCGATCACGTCCGCATCGCGCGCGCCTATGGCGCGACACCCGTGCAGATCGCCGCGCGCGTCTATCTGCCGTCGATGGCGCCGATCCTGCTCGAGGCCGTGCGCCTGGCGATGATCTTCAACCTGACCGGCATCCTGCTCGCGGAGATGTACGCCTCGCGCGCGGGGCTCGGCCAGCTCATCGCCAGCTGGGGCGAGAACTTCATGCTCAAGGAGCTGCTCGCCGGCATCCTGCTGATCGCGGCGGCCGCCATCCTGTTCAATGAATCGGTCCGCTGGTTCGAATCCAAATGCGAGCACTGGAGGGCATAATGGCCAAATCCGGTCCTCAGGCGAGCATGGCCGTGACAGAGGGAATGTCCGCGGAATCCCGGCTCCGCGTGGTTCAGTCGGATGCCGGCACGGTGCGGGTCGAGAATCTCGACCACACCTATGACGTCGGCGGGCGCGTCACCAAGGCGCTCGAAGAAATCCGGCTGGAGATTCCGACCGGGCGCTTCGTCGTCGTCGTGGGGCCGAGCGGCTGCGGAAAATCCTCGCTGCTCATGATGATGACGGGGCTGGTCAGGCCGACCTCCGGCTCCGTCCACTGCGGCGGCCGGCCGATGACCGAGCCGGACCCCGACCGCGTCGGCGTTGTGTTCCAGGAGGCGAGCCTCTATCCCTGGCTCACCGCACAGGACAACGTGGAATTCCCGCTGTCGCTGCATGGCGTCCCAAGGGAGGAGCGCGTCCGGCGCGCCCGCGAGAAGCTCGCCCTCGTCGGCCTTCAGGGCTTCGAGGATCGCTACCCGCACGAGCTGTCGGGCGGCATGAAGCAGCGCGTCTCGATCGCGCGCGGACTCGTGCAGAACCCGCCGATCCTGATGATGGACGAGCCGTTCGCGGCACTCGACGAGCAGACCCGCATTTCGATGGGCGACGAGCTCCTGCGGATCTGGGACCAGACCGGAAAGACGATCGTCTTCGTCACCCACAGCCTGACCGAGGCCGTGTATCTCGCCGACGAGATCATCGTCATGTCGGCGCGGCCGGGCCGCATCGTCGACCGCATCACGGTCGACCTGCCGCGGCCGCGCAGCTACGCGATGATGTCGAGCCCTCGCTTTGCCGAGCTGCGCGAGCGCATCTGGAACCAGATCAAGACCCAGGCGGACTCGTGACATGGCGACTGCCGTTTCATCGCCGGTCGCGCATCGCATCCGCGTGGAGCCGCGGACCTTGCGCTGGCTCCTCGGCCTGCTGCTCCTCGTGGTGTGGGAGCTCATGCCGCGGCTCGGCCTGATCCCCGCGCTGTTCCTGCCGCCGCTGACCGAGACGGTCGAAGCGCTCGTCGTCAACGCGGCGGATTACGGGCGTCACCTCCTGTTCTCGCTGCGCGCGGTCGGGATGTCTCTCCTGATCGCTTGCGGCATCGGCATCGGCGGCGGGCTGCTCGCGGGCTCGGTGGCGTCGCTGCGGCGCGTGATGCTGCCGCTGGCCTCGGGTCTCTATGCCGTGCCGCTCGTTATTCTCTATCCGCTGTTCACGGCGTGGTTCGGCATCGGTCCGCAATCGAAGATCGCCTTCGCCAGCATCTACGGCCTGCTGCCATGCTTTCTCGGAACGATGGCGGGCGTGCAGACCATCGACCGCCAGTATCTGACCGTCGCCCGCAGCATGCGCGCGACCCGCTGGCAGATGATCGGACGGGTCCTGCTGCCGGCGGCTATTCCCACCGTTCTGTCGTCGCTGCGCGTCGGCGGCGCGCTGGTGATCGTCGGGATCGTCGTCGCGGAGATGCTGACCTCGGCGGAAGGCATCGGCTATCTCATCACGCGCTATCGCACCATGCTCAACAGCCCGCGCGTCTTCGCCGGCATCCTCGTGGTGGTCGCGGTCGTCTTCCTGTTCGACGGACTGGTCCGCCTCATCGAATACCGGACCGGGACCTGGCGGCTCTCGATGCGCTCCGGCGAGCCGCAGACCTGATTCCTTGCCACGTCGCTTGTCCCGAACTGGAGTCCAGGAATGACCATCATCACGCTGTCGTTCGACAATGGTCCCGATCCCGACGTGACGCCGCAGGTGCTCGATACGTTGCGACGGCGTGACCTGCGGGCCACCTTCTTCGTGCTCGGCGACAAGCTCCGCGACCGTCGCCGGTTCGCCGAGCGCGCCCATGCCGAGGGTCACTGGATCGGCAACCACACCTACAATCACATCGTCCCGCTCGGCCTCAGCTCGCAGAGCGGGATCGCGACGGCCGAGATCGTCCGCACCGAGGCGCTGGTCGGCGATCTCGCCCATCCGCGCCGCTTCTTCCGGCCGTTCGGCGGCGGCGGGACGCTCGACCGCCGCCTGCTCAACCACGAGGCGCTCGCGCACCTCGAGCGCAACGGCTACACCTGCGTGCTGTGGAACGTCGTTCCCGAGGACTGGGCGTATCCCGAAACCTGGGTTCAGCGCGCGCTCGATCTCTGCTTCGCGCAGGAAGAGGCATTGCTGGTCCTGCACGACCTGCCGACCGGCGCCATGAACAATCTCGACCGCTTCATCGGCATGGCGCTGGATCGGGGCGCGACGTTCCGGCAGGACTTCCCGGCGAGCTGCCTGCCGATCGAGCAGGGCCGCCGCGTCCACCCGGTCGAATCCTACATCACCGAAGCCGCCGCCTGAGCGCCGCCCGCGCCTGACCGTCCGGTGCCCCTGTCGGCGGCGCGCTCGACCATCTCGAGGGCGGGATGTTGACGGCGGCGCGGCCCGTCAGAGTCGAATGGGGTCGACAGACATGCTGTTGCCGCAAATGCTCCCTTTTTCCGCCAAGCTTCAAGCGAATCCTTCATCGGCTCGACAGGGGTGAACCCGGCGTCGGCATGCGGGAGGAATTCACGATGGTGAAGACCACGCGGTCCGGCTGGACCGGTGCGGCCATGCTGGCGATGCTGCTGCTGGTTGCAGGATGCAGCGTCAGGTCGATATCCAACTCGGGATATCATCCGGACGGACGCGGGTCCGGCAATCCGTTCTATCAGGGCGAATTGACCGAGTTCGACGTTTTGGGCATCGATCTCGCGCAGAAGGTATCGCCGGCCGATATCGAGCGGGAGTTCAGCACGTATGGCCGGCCCTCCGTGAAGCGGGGCGGCGCTCTCATGGTGATCCAGTCGGGCGCCATGATGCCCGACGAGCCGATGCTGCGCGAACTCGATCGATACTTCGTAACGACGGCGTTCTCCGGCGTCCCCTTGCGCCAAGCCAGGGTCGGTTGGCCGCATCATGTGTCCGTCGCGACCGAGCCGGCCGGGAACTACGCGATGGCCCTGCGTCTCGCCGCCGCGCGCGGCGGGTATGAAACCATCTATTGCTACTGGGGAGTGCTCGAGACGATGGTCGAGCGCCATGCCACCAAGGCGATCTCATGGGTGCCCGTGATCGGCATGGCCATTCCCGACGAGACCCAGCAGATGCGCATCCGGCTGAAGATCGCGGTCATCGACGTCAAGTCCGGGCGTTGGTCGATCTTCACGCCGGCTTCGTTCGAGGACCAGACGCTGACGGCGTCGCTCGGCCGCGAATCGTCCGATCAGGGTCAGGTGGCGCTGCTCAAAGAGCGCGCCTATAAGGCCGCGGTGGCGGAATTCGTCCAGACGTATGCGCGCTGAGCGCGTCGTCCCGGTGCCTAACGCCGCCCGAACAGTTTTTCGATGTCGGCGAGCTTGAGCTCGACATAGGTCGGGCGGCCGTGGTTGCACTGGCCGGAATGGGGCGTGGCTTCCATCTGGCGCAGCAGCGCGTTCATTTCGTCGGCGGAGAGACGGCGGCCGGCGCGTACGCTGCCGTGGCAGGCCATGGTGCCGCAGACCTCGCCGAGCTTCTCCTTCAGCGACAGCGCGGTGCCGAGCTCTGCGATCTCGTCGGCAAGGTCGCGGATGAGGCCGTGCACATCGACCTCGCCGAGCATCGCCGGCACCTCGCGCACGACCACGGCGCCGGGGCCGAACGGCTCGACGATCAGGCCCAGCTCGGCGAACTCGGCTAGGCGCGGCGAGAGCCGAGCGACCGCGGCCTCATCCATCTCGACGACTTCGGGGATCAGCAGCACCTGGCGCCTGATCGTGCCGGCCGCGAGCGACTCCTTCATCTGCTCGTAGACCAGCCGCTCGTGCGCCGCGTGCTGGTCGACGATGACGATGCCGTCCGCGGTCTGCGCCACGATATAGGTTTCGTGGAGCTGCGCCCGTGCAACGCCCAGCGGGAAGGATTGCGCAGGCGAGGGCTCGGCGCGCCCGATCTCGGCGACCGCGGCGGAGAGGGTCGCGAGGTCGCCGAGCGGCGCCTGGTAGGCGGCAGCGGTTTCGCTCAGGCCGCGCGGCAGCGCCGACGCATGATGCCATGACGGCGCGTACGGCCGCGGCGCCTCGTTCGGCCGGAACGCGCCGAGCGCGCCCGCGGCGACGGTTGTCGCGGCGCGATGGCCGGCTTCGGCGAGCGCGTGGCGCAGACTGCCGACGATCAGGCCGCGCACGCTGCCGGCGTCGCGGAAGCGCACCTCGGCCTTCGCGGGATGCACGTTGACGTCGACCGCCTCGGGCGGCAGCTCGAGGAACAGTGCCACGACCGGGTGGCGGTCGCGGGCGAGGAAATCGGCATAGGCGCCGCGCACCGCCCCGGCGAGCAGCTTGTCGCGCACCGGCCGGCCGTTGACGAACAGGTACTGATACTGGGCGGTGCCGCGATGATAGGTCGGCAGCCCGGCATGGCCGGTCAGGCGCACGGTCCCCATGCCGTCGATCTCGCGTACCGCGTCGATCGCAAGCGCGTTGTCGAAGAAGTCGCGGCCGATCACGGCGGAGACGCGTTCGAGCCGCGCTTCGAACAGGTCACCGGCGGCGGCCGGCAGGCGGAGCGCGGCCCGGCCGTCCGAACTCACATGAAATGCGATCGCCGGATGCGCCATGGCGAGGCGCTGCACGGCATCGACCGCCTGGTGCAGCTCGGTGCGGTCGCCCTTGAGGAATTTGAGCCGTGCCGGCGTGGCATAGAACAGATCGCGCACCTCGACGCGGGTACCCGGCGGATGCGCCGCAGGGGTGGGCCCGGCCTTGCGTCCTCCCTCCACTGCGATCGACCAGGCGTCCGCACCGCCGGCCTTGCGGCTGGTCAGCGTGAGCCGGCTGACGGCGCCGATCGACGGCAGCGCCTCGCCGCGGAAGCCGAGCGTGGCGATGCGCAGCAGATCGTCGTCCGGAAGCTTCGAGGTCGCGTGGCGCTCGATGGCCAGCCCGAGCTCGTCGCCCGTCATGCCGCAACCGTCATCGACCACGGCGATCAGCGCGCGGCCGGCTTCGGCAAGCGTTACCTCGATGCGCGAGGCGCCTGCATCGATCGCGTTTTCGACCAATTCCTTGACCGCCGCGGCGGGGCGCTCGATGACCTCGCCCGCGGCGATGCGGTTGACCACGACTTCCGGAAGACGCCGAATCGGCATGGGCGTGAGTTTAGAGGATTGGGGAGGCGCGGGCGAGGCGCTGTCGCAAGCAGCGATTCCGCGCATTCTTTTACTGTCGCCCTCGGACTTGATCCGAGGGCCCAGTTCAAAAAGTGCTGGTGGGAAGATCGCTACTGGGTTCTCGGGTCAAGCCCGAGGACGGCAAACCTTTGCTGATTGCGGCATCTGAGGAGGCGCCTCAGCCCATTTCCGCCAGATACTGCCGGGCCAGCTTCTTGCCCTCCTCGACCGCGGGCTGGTCGAACGGGTCGACGCCGAACAGGTCGGCGGCGATGATCGTCTCCAGCATGAAATGCATGAGCAGGCCGCCCATGCTGCGCTCGTCGAGAGTCGGGAC
Organism: Alphaproteobacteria bacterium; assembly: GCA_041690495.1. GTDB lineage: Bacteria > Pseudomonadota > Alphaproteobacteria > CACIAM-22H2 > CACIAM-22H2 > DATAAP01. The sequence goes on from JAWLHE010000001.1 coordinate 584,516, forward strand.
GCGGATGATCCGGACCGGCCTTCCGTTGCGGGCCAATGTCTCGGCGGTGGCGCGCTGCGAGACGTCGAGCAGGTCGCCCAGCGTCCGGTCGGCGAGCCAGTCCAGCGCCTCGTCCTGCAGCATGTCGGCGGTGTAGCGGGGACCGGTGCTGCGCGTCTCGCCCATGATGATCGTGTACAACTTGTCGGCGGGGCCGCTCAGATAGAGCTGGAGCTGGCTGTGCTGGTCGACCGCGCCCTGGGCGCGGATCGGCGTCGTGCCCTTGCCGTCCTTGCCGAGGCTCTCGGCCCAGAGCTGGCGGAACCACAGCCCGAACGGCGCCAGCCGGTCGAGATAGGGCATGACCACCGTCTGGGCGATGCCGCGCTGCTTGGCCAGGGCCACGTTGATCGCGGCGCCGACCGCGGGCAGCGAGTTGCGCGCCTCGCTGTTGAGCGCGGCATGCAGCGCCTCATACGCGCCGGCGCGCACGAGGGCCGCGTCGAGCCCGGCGATCAGCGTCGGCAGCAGGCCGGTCGGCGACAGCACCGAATAGCGCCCGCCCACATCGGGATCGTGATCGAGGACCGGAAAGCCGTAGCGCTGCGCCAGCCGGCGCAGCGGGTTGTCGTTCGGCTCGGTGATCACGGTGGTGCGCTGGCGGAGCGTGTCGCGGCCGGCGGCCTTCTCGATGCGCGGCAGCAGGGCGAGCGCCTGCGACAGGGTTTCGGCCGTCCCGCCCGATTTCGAGACGATGACCAGACCCGTATTGGCGAGATCGACGCTCTCGACGACCTTCTCGAAGCCCCACGGATCGACGTTCTCGATGAACCACAGCTGCGGCCGCCCGGCAAGATGGCCCGCGGAGCCGAGCCCGCCATCGGCGAGCGCCGTCACGGTCCTGGCGCCGAGGCTCGAGCCGCCGGTGCCGAGCACGATCACGTGGCCGAGATCGCGATACCGCCCGGCGGCTTCCCCGAGCGGGCGCATGTCGTCCTTCCGTTCGGGAAGATTGAGGATCGGCAGCGAGCCGTCGCCATGCGCCTTGCGCAGCCGCTTCAGCGTGGTCTCGGCCGAGGCGAGATGCTCGAGATAGCTGCGCTCGTCGAGGCCGCCTTCGACCTTCGGCGCGAAGCAGTTCTCGACGTCCTGGTGATAGCTCGACGGTGCGATCGTATCGGTTTCGAGGTCAGGCATGTCGGTCCTCAGCCGCCACTCTTGGCGGGGTTGGTTTCGGTGGTCGGGTCGCCGTCGATGCCTTCGGGGTGGCCGACGACGACCGTCAGGAGGCGTGCGGGATCGAGCAGCTCGCGCGCGACGCGGCGCGCATCCTCGAGCGTGACCTGATTGATCAGCGCATCGCGACGGTCGAGATAATCGATGCCCAGCCGATCGTACTGGACGGAGACCAGTATGCGCGCGATCTGGCTCGTGGAACTGAGCCGAAGCGCGAACGACCCGGTCAGGTATTTCTTGGCATTCTCGATTTCCTCCTGCGTCGGGCCCTGCTCGTGCACGCGCCGCCACACCTCCTGCGTCACCTCGAGGGCGCGGCCGGCGCGCGAGTTCTCGGTCGAGCTCGAGCCGACGACCATGGCAGCATGATCGAAGGTCCACAGCGATGTATGGATGCCGTAAGTCAGGCCGCGCTTCTCGCGCACTTCTTCCATCAGGCGCGAGTTGAAGCCGCCGCCGCCGAGGATGTAGTTGATGATCGACGCGGCGTACCAGTCGGGATGGTCGCGTTTGATACCCTGTTCGCCGAGCACGATGATGCTTTGCGGCGCCGGCCGGCGGACGACGATGGTGCGGCCGGCCCCCTCGGGTGTCGTCTCCGCGACCTTGCCGGGCGCGGCCTTCTCCGGCAGCGCACCGAAGGCGCGGTCGAGGAGGGGCCCAAGATCCTCGGCCGAAATGTCGCCGACCGCGCCGACGATGAGATTGTCGCGGGCCAGCCGCGCGCCGACGAAGGCCCTGAAATCAGCGGCGGTCAGCGCCGACACGCTTTCGATCGTGCCGCGCGCGGGCTTGCCGTAGGGGTGGTCGGGGAAAGCAGTGGCCATGAAGGTCCGCCGCGCGATCGTGTCGGGGTTCTCGGCCTCGCGCGCCAGGATCGCCAGAGTACGCGCGCGCAGCCGCTCGATATCCGCGCTGTCGAAGCGCGGCTCGGTCATCGCCATGCGCAGCATGTCGATCGCGACATCGCGGTGCTCGTTGAGCGTCTTCAGCGAGCCCTGGACCGAGTCGGTTCCGGCGTCGAAATCGAGCCCGATGACGCGGTCCTCGAGCCGTGCCGCGAACGCCTGCGAGTCGAGATCGCCGGCTCCTTCGGTCAGCAGGCCCATCGCCATCATCGCGCGGCCTTCCTTTCCGGCGGGATCGAGCGCGGCGCCGCCGCGAAAGCTGAACTCCAGCGCGATCATCGGCACCATGGCGTCGCGCACCAGCCAAGCCTCGATTCCGCCCGGGCTGATCACCCGTTCGATCTTCATCGCCGCGGCGGGCGATGCCGCCGCGGCGAACAGGACGAGCACGAGCGTGAGACGCCGCAGGAATGTCATGAGAATCTCCGGGTCAGCTGCTCGGCTTCGGCAGCAACAGGCCGGTCACCGAACGATCGGGCAGCAGGATCGCGCGGGCCGCGGCATTGACCTGTGCCGTCGTCACGGCACCGATTCGCTGCGGCCACGCCTCGACATCGGCGATGCTCTGGCCGGTGGTGAGCGCCGAGCCGATGACGCGCGCCCCGGTCGACAGGCTGTCGCGCGCATAGACCGCGGCCGCGCGCATGCGGTCCTTGGCGCGTGCGACCTCGTCGTCGTTGGCGCCGTCCTTCAGCAGACGCTCGATCTCGCGGTCGAGCGCCGCCTCGACCGCGCCGATCTCGATGCCGGGGCGGGCACTTGCGGAAACCGCGAACGAGCTCATGTCGAGCGAATCGGCGTCGTACCAGGCGCCGGCGCCCGTCGCGATCTTCTGATCGACGACCAGCGCGCGGTTGAGCCGGCTGGTTGCCGCCCCGCCCAGCAGTTCGGCCAGCACCTGCAGCGCGTAGGCATGCTCCTTAGCGCCGGCGACGTAGCTCGGCGCCAGGTAGTTGCGTGTCACCGAGGGCTGGGGAACGCGCGGATCCTTGAGCTCGACGCGGCGGGCGGCGCGCGCCTCCGGTTCCTGGGGACGGCGGCGCTCCGGCACGGGCCGGGCGGAGATCGGGCCGTAATAGCGCTCCGCCAAGGGCTTCAGGTCCGCAACCGTGATGTCGCCGGCGACGATCAGAATGGCATTGTTCGGCGCATAATAGGCATCGTACCAGGCGATCGCATCCGCGCGCGTCAGGCCGCGTATCTCGTGCTCCCAGCCGATCACCGGCCGGCCATAGGGATGGTTGAGAAACATCGCCGCAGCCATCTGCTCGCGCAGCAGCGAGGGGGGACGGTTCTCGATGACCTGGCGGCGTTCCTCGAGGATCACGTCGCGCTCGGGAGTCACGATTTCGTCGGTCAGGGCGAGATTGGCCATGCGGTCGGCCTCGAGCTTCATCACCAGCTCGAGCCGGTCGCGCGACACGTTCTGGAAATAGCCCGTGTAGTCGTAGCTGGTGAACGCGTTGTCGCGCCCGCCGTTGCGCGCCACGGTTTTCGAGAATTCGCCGGGCGGCACGTCGCGTGTGCCGCGGAACATGAGATGCTCGAGGAAATGCGCGATGCCTGACTTGCCCCAGGCCTCGTCAGCGGCGCCGGCCTTGTACCAGACCATGTGCGTGACGATGGGCGAGCGGTGGTTGGAGATCACCACCACCTGCAGGCCATTGGCGAGCGTGAAGGTTTCGGGGTTGAAGACCTGTGCCGGTGCGGCACGGATTCCGAGAAGCCCGGCCGCAAGCGCGGCGAGAACCGCGAATCCGGGAAGTCGCAAGAGCTGCCGGCGTGACATCAATTGATTTCTCCTTCGTTCGGCGGATCGGCCGGTCCCGCGCCCGACGGTGCGGCGGACACGCGGAAATAAAAATGGCCCTCGCGCCGATTTGTTCGGGGCAAGAGCCACTATAACCTCGTCGACGGCAGTGGAAGCCGTTCCAAGTGCTAGAAAATCCCCTCCAGCGCGCCCTTCCGGCGGCGGCGGATGATGGGTGTATCGCCGTCGGAAACCGAGCGGCCGAGCGCCTGGTTCTCGCGCAGGCGCTGTGCTTCGCGCTGCGGATCGACCACGGTGCCCGGATTCTCGGGCTTGCGCCAGAACACGATGCGGTCGAGGAAGGTGCGGTCGGCATCGGCCAGGGCCGCGGATTCGCGGTCGACCGTCTCGCGGATACGCGGATCGGACTGCGGCGCGCCGACCTTGGTGAGGAGAGCGGCCTCGCTGGCGCTGGCGCCGGCGGGCACGGTCGGGCCGGTCTGCACCGTTCCAAACACGACCTGCCGCGCCTGTTCGGGGATAGTCTGCTCCTGCGGGCGGCTCGCACCGGGCGTAGGCGGCCTCAGCGCGTAGTCGGGGGGCAGGGACAGCGGCGCGCGATTGACGATCCGGAACTCGTCCGGGGGGGCTTTCTCGAAGCCGAGGGCCTTGCGGGTGTCGCCGCAGGCGCTCAAGGCCAAGCCAGCTGCCACCAGCACCGCCGGCAGGGCGATGCCTCGGCGCGACCATGCTGCAGAAGACGTCATGGGTTCTTTTTAGCCGAGCGCTGTGTCAGGAACAAGGCATCGAAGCACAACAGGACGACCCCGACCGTAATCGCCGAATCGGCGATGTTGAAGGCCGGCCAGTGCCAGCCGAAGGCATGGATATCCAGAAAATCGAACACGGCGCCATAGCGCACCCGATCGACGACATTGCCGATGGCGCCGCCGATCACCAGGCCGAGGGCGACCCCGACCAGGGGGTGGTCGGCGCTTCTCAGCCAGAATCCGAGCGCCGCAACGATCGCCAGCGCCAGCACGACGAACACGATCGAGGCGCCGGCAGAGCCGGAGTTGAACAGGCCGAAGCTGATGCCGTAATTCCATACCGTGACCAGGTTGAAGAACGGCAACACTTCGATGGCGTGCTGACCCTGCACGACAAGGAGGTCATGGAAATAGAGCTTGGCTGCCTGGTCGAGTGCCAGGACGACTGCCGCGATGATCAGTCCAAGCCGGAGCATTGGCGGCGCCCGGCCGTCTCTACTCGGCCGCGCTACGCCGGTGCGCGACGGCATCGGAGCAGCGCTCGCACAGGTCGGGATGGACCGGGTTCCGGCCGACCTCGGGCAGCACGCGCCAGCAGCGCTGGCATTTCTCGCCCTCCGCGGCACGGAACGCGACCGCGACCGCGGGGACGTCGTCGAGCGCGAAATGCTCCGGCGGCTGCGTGCCGAAGCGCTGGCGCTCCAGCCCGGAGGTGATGCAAATCTCGTCGAGATCGAGGCCGGCCAGCGCCTCGTCATAGGTCTCGTCGGTGAACAGGACTGGGGCTGCCTGCAGGCTCGAGCCGATCTTCTTGTCGGCGCGCGCCAGCTCGAGGGCGCCGGTGACGACCCGGCGCACGTCGCGGATCCTGTCCCATTTCCGGGCGAGAGCGGCGTCACGCCACGCCGGGTCGACCTCCGGGAAGGTGCGCAGATGCACGCTGTCGGTATCCGGGAATCGCGTGAGCCACGCTTCTTCGGCGGTGAAGCACAGGACGGGGGCGAGCCACGCGGTCAGGTGAGAAAAGAGCTGGTCGAGGACGGTGCGCGTCGCGCGCCGGCGCAGCGCATCGGGCCGGTCGCAGTAGAGCGAGTCCTTGCGGATGTCGAAATAGAAGGCCGACAGATCGACAGCGCAGAAATTGTGAAGTGCCGTGTAGAACGCGTTGAAGCGGAAATACTCGTCCGCGGCAGTGTCGCTCACCGTCTTGCGCAGCAGCTCGTCGAGCTCGGCAAGGCGATGCAGCACCCAGCGCTCAAGCTCGGGCAGGGCCTGCGCGGGCACGCTCTCGGCGTCGCTGAAGCCGGCAAGCGCGCCGAGGACATAGCGCAGCGTGTTGCGCAGGCGGCGATAGAGCTCGGCCTGGTATTTCAGGATCTCGGGGCCGATGCGCAGGTCTTCCGAATAGTCGGACGCGACGACCCACAGGCGCAGGATGTCCGCGCCGTACTTGCCGGCGACGTCCTGCGGCGAGGTGACGTTGCCGAGCGACTTCGACATCTTGCGGCCCTGTTCGTCGAGCACGAAGCCGTGCGTGAGCACCGCGTCATAGGGCGCGCGGCCGCGCGTGCCGCAGGATTCGAGCAGCGAGGAATGGAACCAGCCGCGATGCTGGTCGGAGCCTTCGAGATAGAGCGAGGCGGGCCACTTCAGGTCCGGGCGCTTTTCGAGAACGAAGGCGTGCGTCGAGCCTGAATCGAACCAGACGTCGACGATGTCCTTTACCTGCTCGAAATCTTCCGGATTGTACTTGTCGCCGAGAAAGCGCGACGGCGGGCTTGCGTACCAGGCGTCGGCGCCCTCGGCCTCGAAGGCCTGCGCCACGCGCTCGATCACCTCGGGATCGCGCAGCGGCTCGCCGGTGCGCTTGTCGACGAAAATGGCGATCGGCACGCCCCAGGCGCGCTGGCGCGAGATGACCCAGTCCGGCCGGCTCTCGATCATCGAATAGAGCCGGTTGTAGCCGGAGCGCGGCACCCACTTGGTCGCGTCGATCGCCGCGAGCGCCTTCTTCCGCAAATCGTTCTTCTCCATCGAGATGAACCATTGCGGCGTGTTCCGGAAGATCAGCGGCGCCTTGGAACGCCATGAATGCGGGTAGCTGTGCACGAGGCTGCCCTTGGCGAGCAGCGCATTCGCCTCGATCAGCGCCTTGATGACGGCGCCGTTGGCGTCGCCCGGCTTGCCCTCCGCCGTATAGACGCGCTTGCCGGCGAAAATCGGCACGTGCGGGTAATAGCTGCCGTCCTCGGCGACGGTGCGCGGTACCTCGACGCCGTTCCTGACGCCGAGCTGCCAGTCGTCGTCGCCATGGCCCGGCGCGATGTGGACGATGCCTGTGCCGGCTTCGGTCGTGACGAAGTCGCCGTGGAACGGCTTGACGTCGAACTCGTAGCCGCGCCCGTGCAGCGGGTGCGCGCAGACCGTCCCCGCGAGATCTTCGCCGCGCACCTCGCCGACGACGCGGGATTCCGTGATCCTGACCGCCTGCTCGAAGTCGGCACGCAAGGCCCTGGCGACCAGCAGACGCTCGCCGACGCGCGCGAGGCTGCCTTCGGCGATCGCGGCGACTTCGATGACCGCATAGTCGATCTCGTTGCCGAAGGCGAGGGCGCGATTGCCCGGAATCGTCCACGGCGTGGTCGTCCAGATGACGATCGCCGCGCCTTCGAGCGCCGGCTTCGACGCCTTGACGATCGGGAAGCGGACATAGATCGTCGCCGACTTGTGGTCGTGATACTCGATCTCGGCCTCGGCGAGCGCGGTCTGCTCGACCACCGACCACATCACCGGCTTGTCGCCGCGATAGAGGCTGCCGTTCACGGTGAACTTGCCGAGCTCGCGCACGATCTGCGCCTCGGCGGCATAGGACATGGTCGAGTAGTAGTTCTCCCAGTCGCCCTCGACGCCGAGCCGCTTGAACTCGTCGCGCTGGACGTCGATCCATTTCTCGGCGAACTCGCGGCATTCGCGCCGGAACTCGACGATCGGCACCGCGTCCTTGTCCTTGCCCTTGGCGCGGTACTCCTCTTCGATCTTCCATTCGATCGGCAGGCCGTGGCAGTCCCAGCCGGGCACGTAATTGGCGTCCTTGCCCAGCATCTGCTGCGAGCGGTTGATGACGTCCTTGAGGATCTTGTTCAGCGCCGTGCCGATATGGAGATGACCGTTGGCGTAGGGCGGGCCGTCATGCAGCACGAACTTCTCGCGGCCCTTGGTCGCCGCGCGCAACTTCCTGAACAGCTCCATCTTCTGCCAGCGCGCGAGCATGTCCGGCTCGCGCCTGGGCAGGTCGCCGCGCATCGGGAACGGCGTGCTCGGCAGGAAAACCGTGTCCTTGTAGTCAGTCGTCATAGGGCCTCGGCGGCGTGCAGTTTCATGGCCGTCAGGACGCGCTCGACATGGACGACGTTTCTGAGGCAGGCGGCGATGTGCTCGGCGGTGTCCGGTTCGAGATCGCCGATCTGGAGGTCGATCGACAGGTCGCGACCGGCCACCGACGCATGAAAGCGCGACGGCACCAGGCCGCGCTTGGCGAACAGCTCCAGTACGCGCGGCATCACCGAGGCGTCCGGCGCTGCAAAGACGGAAAAACAGTAAGTGGGAGCAGGGCGTAAATCAGTCGCAGGCATGATACATGGGCTCCTTCGCGGAAAGCTGGACACGAGCGCGATCTTCCCGATCCTCGGCGAGGATCGGGTCGATAATTCGCTCGGCCGGCGAAGGTATGCGGGCCCATGCGGTCATTGCGGGCGGATCATATGAAGCGAGGTCGGGCACCGTCAAGCGAGACCCGGGGCATCAGAATCGGGGGGCGGCGCGGGTTCGCGGCGGCGCGGATAGCGCGGCCCTTGCCGCCGCGGCATCGGCGGCGATCTGCGCCTTGAGCGCGTCGAGGCTGTCGAATTTGCGCTCGGGCCGGAGGAAGGCGATCAGCTCGACGCAGAGCCGCCGGCCGTAGAGATCGCCGTCATGATCGAAGAGATGCACCTCCAGGCGCGGCTCGGCGCCGCCGAAGGTCGGCCGCAACCCGAGATTGGCGACACCTTCGCGCTGAACGGTCGTTGGCCCGTCCTCGAAGCGGGCGCGGATTGCGTAGACGCCGAAGGCGGGCCGCAGGTAGTCGCCGAGCCAGATATTCGCGGTCGGAAACCCGAGCTGGCGGCCACGCGCGTCGCCGCGGCGGACATGGCCCTCGATTTCGAAGGGCCGCCCCAGCAGCCGCGCCGCGGCGCCGGGGTCGCCGGCACGCAGCGCATCGCGCACGCCGGTCGATGAGTAGATCCCGCCTTCGGAGTCCGCCCCCGCCTCGGCGGCACCGACGGGCGGCATGATGGCCGTTTCGATCGCGCTCGCGGCGAGGCGGTCGCGCAGCAATTCGGGATTGCCGCGGCGGCCCTTGCCGAACACGAAATCGTAGCCGATCACGACCTGACGCACGCCAAGGCCTCTGACCAGCACGTCGTCGATGAAGGCCTCGGCCGACTGGTTCGCCATCGCCGCATTGAAACGGAAGACGAACAGCAGATCGGCGCCGAGCTTCGCGATCACGCGGGCCTTGGTGCGCAGGCGTGTCAGCAGAAAGGGAGGCGTGTCCGGACGGAAATACCGGCGGGGATGCGGCTCGAACGTGAGTACGCCGCTCGGCGCGCCGACGGTCCTTGCCCGGCGCGTGGCCTCGCCGATCACCGCCTGATGGCCGCGATGAACGCCGTCGAAATTGCCGATGGCGATGATGCCGCCCCGTGCGTCCGCGGGCAGGTTCGAATGGTGGCGGAAGAGGCGCATGCGGCAGGAGCGGAGGCTCGCTCTTTGGACTCGGGAAATGATTGGGCCGCGGCGACTATACGGGCGCGTAGCAGCGCTGTCGCGCGCTCCTGTGCAAGGGGCGGTCCTAGCCGCGGGCGCGCGCCGCGGCACCATTGCCGGCGGCAGCCTTGACCTGGAGGGCGGCGCGCTGCGGCACCATCACGACGGCCTCGCCTTCAAGCACGACCTTGTTGCGTACGGTGGCGACGGTGGCGATCGTGGCGCGGCGTTTCTCGGGCACGAGATCGGTAATGGTCGCGCGCGCCGTGACCGTGTCGCCGATCCGGACCGGCGCTTTGAAGCGCAGGGTCTGGCTGACGTAAATCGCGCCGGGGCCCGGCAGGCGCGTGCCGATCACCGTCGAGATCAGGCTGGCAGTCAGCATGCCGTGTGCGATGCGCCCCGAGAACATCGTGCCGCTGGCGAATTCCTCGTTGATATGCACCGGGTTGGTGTCGCCGGAGATGCCGGCGAACAGGACGATGTCGGCCTCGGTGACGGTGCGCGCATAGGCCGCAGTCTGGCCCAGGCGCAGGTCCTCAAAGAACAAGCCGTGCAGTTCGTCGAGATCGCTCATGCGGAATGCTGTCTCCGGCCGCGCCTATGCTGCGGCGCAAAAAAATCTACCCCGGTATATAAGGTTTTTGTGGCGGTGCGGCAATAACCTGCCCAGACTAGGGTTAAGGCTGACTTAACCACCACCGCACGAAAAAAGCTGATACTTCTATGACTGTGATGCTCCGGCCCGGATCAATCATGAGCGAAGCCGCCGAAACGCTCGACAATGTCAAGCTGCTGAGCGCGTTGTCGGCGGCTGAGCGCCATGCCATCGAACGCCGCTGCCATTGGCGGCGGTTCGCGCGCGACGAGCAGATCATCGATCATGAGACCGATTCGACCGACGTTTATTTCGTCGCCAGTGGCAGCGTCCGCGTCGTCAACTATTCGCTCGCGGGTCGCGAAGTGACGTTCGACGATATCGAGGCGGGCGGCTATTTCGGCGAACTCGCCGCCATCGACGGACAGCCGCGCTCGGCGACAGTGGTGGCCACGGCCCCGACGCTGACCGCTTCGCTGCAGGCGCTCGCCTTTCGCGAGGTCCTGGCGACGCATCCGGCGATTGCCCTCGCTTTGCTGACGCGCCTGGCCAAGGTGATCCGGCAATCGACCGGCCGGATCATGGATCTGAGTTCGCTCGGCGCCAATAACCGGATCTATGCCGAGCTGCTGCGCGAGGCACGCACCGCCGGAGTCGTCGGCAACCGCGCCGCGATCCGGCCGATTCCGGTCCATGCCGATCTCGCGGCACGGGTCAGCACGACGCGCGAGACGGTGGCGCGCGTGCTCAATGATCTGGCCCGCAAGCGCATCGTCCAGCGCGACAGCGGGGCTCTCGTAATCGTCGACGTTCGTCGCCTGTCGAGCATGGTCGAGGAGTTCCGGGGGGAGTAGGACGGTACTCCTCCGCGCTGCTGCGCTACCACCTTGCGGTTGTACGCAAGATCATTCCAGCTGGCCGTCTTGGCTGTAACGGGTCTGCGTTCCCGCACATCATAATTGCGGCGGTCTCGATTGGGAGACTGCCGGTCCTCCGGGGCCGGCCGAGGCGATGGGACCGCCCATCGTTGCGCATTGTCTCTGGTGCCTGGAGCCTGGGCACCCGGTGGCAGCGATGAAGCGTGGCCGTGGCATGTGCCGTGAATTGAGCCGCGGCCGATATTTTTCTCCGGAACTGGAGGGCCGGACCCGGCCCTCCTTTTCATTTCTGCCGGGCGGTTGCGACGCCGTCCCAGTCGCTCGGCAGCGAGGCCGCGCGCAACTCGGCTATTCTTGCCTCGTAAAGCTCCCACAGGGTCTGCAACCGACCCTCGCTGGAGCGCCGGCATAACCCGAGCAGGGCGGCGGCGCGCGCCCAGTCGCGGGCACGATAGGCCTTGAGCATGGCGCCCTGCGCCTCGTGGACCGTGCGGAACCAGACCTCGCCCGCCACCTTCTCGTCGCCGAGCAGGGCGAACACGCGAGCCGGCCGGGTCTTGCCCTTGACGCGCAGGAGATCGAGTTCGAGCACTGCAAAGCCGTCGAGGCGCGCGCGCGTGTTCTCGCCGATCACGATCGGCACGCCGTAGGTTTTCGACTGGCCCTCGAGGCGCGAAGCGAGGTTCACGTCGTCGCCGATCACCGAGTAGTCGAAGCGCAGATCCGATCCGAGATTGCCGACGCAGCACGGACCGGTATTGAGGCCGACGCCGATCGCGACCTTGTGGATCGGCCGACCCTCGGCGGCGGCGCGCTCGAACCAATCGCGGTTGAGGCGCTCGAGCTCGCCAACCATCTGCAGCGCGGCGCGCGCGGCGTTGGGTGCATGATCCGGATCGTCGAGCGGCGCGTTCCAGAACGCCATGATCGCGTCGCCCATGTATTTGTCGATGGTGCCGCGATGACGGAGGATGATGTTCGTCATGGGCGTCAGGAACTGGTTGATGAACCGCGTCAGTGTCGTCGCATCCATCGTCTCCGAGAGCGACGTGAAGTCGCGGATGTCGGAGAACAGGATGGTCATGTCCCGCATCTCGCCGCCGAGCGTGAGATGCGCGGGATCCTCAGCAAGGCGCTCGACCAGCGCCGGCGCCATGTAGCGGCTGAACGCGCTGCGCACGCGCCGGCGCTCGCCCTCGGTGCGCAGGAACACAAGCAGCGATGCGGACAGGTAGAGCGCCAGCGCCGCGAGCGAGGGATAGAGCGGATCGATCAGCCAGCCGAGATGCCTGTAGCTCAGCCACGACACGGCGACCGCCAGCGCGATGCCGGCCGCCGTGATGACCGCGCAGGCCATCGGCCCCCAGCGCGGAAGCAGCAGCAGCAGCGCCAGTCCGAACAGGAGCAGATAGATGACCTCGGCACCGGTGAGCCAGTCGGGCCGCTGCAGGAAATCGCCGAGGACCATCTGCTCCGTCACCCGCGCATGCACGTCGACGCCGGGTGCCGCCGGATTGAGCGGCGTCGTGCGCAGATCCTTGAGACCGGCGGCCGATGTGCCGATGAAGGCGATCGTCCCGGCTATCTCCTCCGGCGCGACGTCGCCCTGCAACACGCGCCATGCCGGAATGGTGCGTTCCCTCACATAGCCGGTATCGTGCAGCCAGATGCGACCTCTCGGGTCGGTTGGAATCGTCAGGGCGCCGACGCGCACGTGGTTGATTCCGGTCGCCTCGCCGAAACCGGTCTGGCCGCTGGCGCCCGAGGACTTGATCATATAGGTCGAGGCGTTCTGTGCGACGCGCAGCGCCTCGGCGGCCAGCGAGGGAATGAGCTCGGCGCGCGCCCCGTTCGGCTGCGCGAGGGCATAGAGCAGTGGCACGCGCCGGATGACGCCGTCGCGCTCGGCGACGATGCTGAAGCTCCCCGCGCCGGCGGCGCGTTCGGTGAGTTGCGGCAGATTCACGACGGCGCCGGCGAAAGGCGGCAGGAACAGGCGCGGATCGTCGCCTGCCTGAGCGATGCCCCATTTCGGTCGCGGGCGCTGCGGCGTGGTGTCGGTCGTGAGGGCGATACCCAGCACGACCGGCGTGTGCGCGATCGCCCGGCCGAGAAGGTCGTCGTGGTCGGGCAGCGTGCCGATCAGGTCGGCGACGCCGGACGGCGGCGCCGCGTTGAACCACGTCGACAACATGCGCCGCGGCGATGTGCGGTCCGGCTCGGCGAAGACGATGTCGAACGCGACCACGGCGACTTCCAGCGCCGCGAGCCGGTCGACCAGCGCCGCGACCTGGGTGCGCGGCCAGGGCCATTGGCCGATCCGCGCCAGCGTCTCGTCGTCGATGTCGATCACGCGCACGCCGGCGTCCTCGTATGCCGCCGGCGACAGACGCTGGAACTCGTCGAACAGGCCCAGTCTCAGCCCCTCGATCGGTGCCGGGTCGGCGATGCGCACCACCAGCGCGAGCACGAGAATCGCGACCGGGACCAGCCAGATCGAACGAAAGGATTTGGAGAGCAGCCGCGCCATAGGTCGGCGGCTAGATCAACAGAAAGCCGCCGCCGACGCAATCGGAAGGCGTGGTCTACTTCAGGAACGGATTGGGGCGGCCGCGTTGCCGGGACGGGAACGTCTCGGCGAGATAATCCAGCACCAGCTTGCGGTCGGCTCCGTCGATCTCGGGCATGCCATGGCGCTCGACCATCCAGTCGATGGTCGCGTCCCAGCGTTCGCGGCTCATTCCCTGTGCTGCGATGATCGCGGTGCCGTGGCAGGCCGTGCAGGTATAGAAGGTCTCGTCGCGGCCGACGCCGGGCGGCAGGACCTCGGGCGTCTCCTGCAGCTCCTGCGCATGCGCCGCCGGCGGGGGAATGACGAACCACCCCGCCAGCGCCGCTACACAAGCCAGAGCCGGAAGTCCCAAGCGTGTCACGCGCTGCGCCGGACCTCAGGTGCGGATCAGGACGGCGACGCGGTGCATCGCGTTGCCGCCGTAACCCTGCGGGTTCCAGTTGGCGGCCACGTGCGGCTGCATCTTCCCGTCGGAATCGGTGGCACGGCACCAGATTTCATAATAGCCGCCGGTCGGCAGTGCGACCGTCGCCGTCCAGCGCTGCCAGTCGTACTTGTTCTTCGGGCTCGACAGATCGGTCTTCATCCAGCTCTGGCCGTAGTCGATCGAGACGTCGACCTGCCGCACCGTCTTCTCGCCGGCCCACGCCGCGCCGCGCAGGTTGATCTGGCGCGTGCCGTCGGGCAGTTCGGTGCCGTTCTGCGGGCTGGTGATGATCGAGCGCACCGGCATCGATTCGAGAATCATCATGTTGGCGTTGTCGGCCTTGCTGCCGGGAATCATCGGCACGCGCGGCACGCGGTAGGAGGTGCCGGTCATGCCCGGCCCGTCGTGCTCCTTGTCGCGGATGGTGATCCCGGTGACCCATTTGTGCGACGCCGATCCCGCCCAGCCGGGATAGAGCAGCCGGACCGGACCGCCATGAATGGTCGGCAGCGGCGCGCCGTTCATCTGGAACACGATCAGCGAGTGCTCCTCCATCGCCTTCTCGAGGCGCACGCCGCGCGACAGGGTCAGGCGCGCGGGATCGCCCGACAGATGCGGGTCGGCGCCGACATGGGCGGTGTAGACCGCGCTCGACTTGAGGCCGGCCGCCTGCAGGACCTCGCGCAAGGGGACGCCGGTCCATTCGGCGCAGCCCATGCCGCCATTGGTCCACTGATTGCCGCGCGCCTCGGGCACGAAGGCCGAGCGGCCGTTGCCGCCGCATTCGAGCTGCATGCGGTGGGTGACCGGGCGGAAGCGCTGCTTGATCTCGCCCAGCGTCAGCTCGACCGGATTGTTCACCTCGCCGTCGATCTTGATCTTCCAGGCATCCGGATCGGCGGCCGGCTCCGGGATCTGGCCGTTGTTGCGGATATAGAACCTTGCGGTCGGCGTCGTCTCGTCATCGAGGAGATGCTCGGGCGTCTCCGCGACCAGCGGCCGCTCGCCGAGCACGACCAGATTGGGGTCCTTGCCGTCGAACTGCAGCAGCTTGGGACCCGGCCTGGCGGGCGGCTGCGTGCCCTGCGCCAGGGCGGCAGGAATGAGTCCTGCCGGCATGTTTCCGGCGAATGGAATCTGGGCTCCGACTGCGGCGCCGACGCCCGCCAGCCCGGCGCCCTTCAGGAAGCCGCGCCGGCTCGGCGCGCTGCGCCGGCCGAAGATCACCGCATCGGCCCGCTCCGGGTCGTCGCGATACAGCTCGAACAGTCCGCGTTCCTTCTTGCCCGCCATGTCTTCCCTCCCGCTCGTTGCGCCGTTCTTGCGACGCTGTCTGACCGCTCCGCCGTCGCGACGGGCGTTTCAGGAAAGAGGAGACGTCGGCAGGCTTCGTTTTATTCCAGAATTCTTCCGGGCCCGTTCAGCCCGTGCAGGGCGTGCTGGCGTCGCGTTCGCGGCGCAGCGCTTCGCGGACCGGCCCGGGAACCGGCCGGCGCTGCCGGACCGCCTCTTCCGCACTGGTCGCGATCAGCGCAAAGCGCTCCTTCGGCATGCCGGACGCAAGCAGGGTGTAGGCGAGGTCCTCCGCCGTCCATCGCGCGACCTCCGTGCCGCCGATCTCCCGCCGCAGGGGCGCATGATCAGGCCCCGCCTTTACGACAATCAGACTGACGCGGCAGCCGCGGCTGCCGAGGTAGCTCACGTGCAGGCCGGTCGCGCCGCCGGACTCGTCGAGCGCGGCGATCCGCACCAGCTGCAGGCCGGAATCCCGCAGGTCCGGCAGTTCCACCGGGCGGTCGAGTCGCGCGAGACCAACCAGCAGCGGTGCCGCGACCGGTTCGCCCCGCGCCGGCGCCTCGCTGGCGACCCATGCCGCGTGACGGCTGATGGCGAGATCGAGGTGGGGCGGCAGCGAAGGTGCGGCGGTCAGCAGGACCGCCGCGACGGCGGCGCCAGCCGCCGCGGTCATCGCCAGGATCGCCGCGGCCCGGCGCATGCCGCCACGGCGGGGCGCCGCGATGGTGACGGCCGGGGCGTCGGCGAAGGCCTGGCCGGTCGCCGCCTTGAGCTGGGTAAGGGTTGCGGCCGCCGCCGCCAGCTCGCGGTCGCGGGCGATCTCCGCGGCGATTTCCGCCCGTGCCTCCGGGTCGAGTTCGCCATCGACATAGGCATTAAGCCGTTGCCAGCGATCGGGACCGGTCCTCATCGATCAGCTCCGCCGGCGCAGCTGGAGGGGGCGTCCGGGCGTCCGGGCGATCACGCGGAGCAGAGTCTGGCGCGCCCGGCTCAGCCGGCTCATCACCGTGCCCGTCGGCACGCCGAGCAACGCCGCCGTCTCGGCATAGCTGAAACCGGCGATATCGACCAGCGCGATCACCTCGCGCGCATCGTCGGGAATCCGGCGCAGGGCCTGCTGCACCGTGACGCTGGCGATGTAGCGATCGTCGCAGCCCCACACCTCGCTGGTATCAGCCTCCGTGCCAATCGCTGCCGTCTCGCCGCGCCGGCGGCGGCGCGCATCGGTGGCGGCGTTGCGCAGGATGGCGAAGAGCCAGGCGCGATAGGCCGCCTCGTCGGACGGCACCGATCGGGCTCTGAGCGCGCGCAGGGCGCATTCCTGAACCAGATCGCGCGCCTGGTCGTCGTCACGGACCAGACTGACGGCATAGCCGAACAGCCGCGGCAGGTACTTAGAAAGACGCCGGTGGGCTTCGTTCGCCACGCGCGTTTCCATCCCGAATCCTTTCGGACCGGACGGATGCTAGCACGTGCGCACCGGGCGGTCATCGCGTGCGCCCGCGTCGCGCGAACCTAGTTGACGATGCGCCAGCTTCCGTCGGGCTGGCGGCACGCCGTGCCGTAGGCCTGCTGGGTCCGGCCGCCGACCTGCACGTTCTGCTGAAACTCGCGGCAATACTCGCCGGTCGAGGCGATGCGGCCTTCGCGCACCGGCGTGATCGTGCCGGAATTGCCCGAGTCCGGATTCGACCAGACGATCGTCTGCCCGATCGGGGCGGCCTGCGCCTGCTGCTGCGCACGGTATGCGTATTGCTGGTCCGCCTTGTCGAGCGACTTGCCGACTTCGGAGCCGACCAGAGCGCCGATCAGCGTGCCCGCCGCCACCGCGGCGAGCTGGCCGCGGCCCTTGCCGAACTGGGCGCCCGCAACGGCGCCGCCGATGCCGCCGAGCAGACCGCCGGCCGTCGTCTTGTTGGCGCCGAACTGGCCCGGGCCGTCGCCGCTGCTCGCGCAACCGACGAGCATGGAGGCAGCCAGCACGCTGGCGATGAGACGCTTACGCATTGTCGACATCCCCTGTGGATTTGATCATCACTTGGTTACACGCAGGAGCGGTGGATTTCCTGCGCGGTCGTGCGCGCCGAGAACGGGCCGCCGATCCGGCCTATTCCACGCCTGACATATGATTGATTCGCCAGCCGATTCGGCGCGCGCGCGCGGTCCCGGGGATGGCTGGAGCGCAACTTTTGAGCGGCATTCGCGCCGCCAGGGCAGGCGATCGGAAGAGACGGCCGGCCCGGCGACCCAGGGCCGCCGAGCCGGCTCGGGACCAACTCAATCGAGCTTCGTGCCGGTCCGCTCGACGACCTCGCGCCAGCGCTTGATGTCGCTGTCGATGACCTTGGCGAATTCCTGCGGCGTCGACGGCCACGGCACGACGCCGGAGGCTTCCATCTTCTTGCCGACGTCGCCCTTGATCGCTGCGACGACGATCCGGTTGACGCGATCGATGATCGGCTGCGGCGTGCCGGCCGGCGCGAACAGCCCGTACCATGTCGAGGACGAGAATCCCGGCACGCCGGCTTCGGCGATCGTCGGCACGTCCGGCAACGCCTTGACGCGCTCCTTGGTCGTGACGCCCAGCGCGCGCACCTGGCCATCGCGGATCTGGCCGATGATCGCTGGCACCTGGTGGAACATCGCCTGGATCTGGCCGGCGATCAGGTCGGCGGTCGCCGGCGGCGAGCCGCGATAGGGAATGTGGACCAGGTCGAGCTTGGTCGTGGCCTTGAACTGCTCGCCCGCGAGATGCATCGAGGTGCCGTTGCCGCTGGAGCCGTAATTGAGCTTGCCCGGCTGCGCCTTGACCAGGGCAAGGAACTCCTGCACCGACTTCGCCGGCACGTTGTTGTTGACCACCAGCACGTTCGGTACGTCGCCCAGCAGCGTTACCGGGGCGAAGTCCTTCTGCACGTCGAACGGCAGGCTACGATAGAGCGACGCGTTGATCGCGTGCGTACCGGCCGTGCCGAGATAGAAGGTGTAGCCGTCGGGCGCCGATTTCGCGACGTAGTCGCTGCCGACATTGCCGCCGGCGCCGGTGCGCGGCTCGACCAGCACGTTCTGGCCGAGCTCCTTGGACATCGGCTCCGCAATCCATTGGGCGACGATGTGCACGCCCGACCCGGCCGGAAAGCCGCTGACGATCTTGATCGGTTTGTTGGGCCAGTCCTGTGCGCCCGCAGCCCCTGCGAGCCCGAGCGCAAACGTGAACGCCAGCGCCATCGAAGCCACTATCCGAGCCAGTCTCATTGCATGCTCCCTTGATTGTCGGCGGCCAGTGTGGCCACTCGTCGCGCCGCGCGCAATGCCCTAGCTTCCGACCTGCAGCGGCGACGCGACCGTGCGCAGGGCGGCCATGACGCTGTGCGAGACCATGCGGCTGGTCCGCGGATTGGTCGGCGAGGGTCGATTTCGGCTGATCAGCGTGAGGTCGACGTCCTCGGACTCGACGCTGACCGTGTGGACGGTACCCGGAACCGTCGGATCGGCCCACACCTCGATTCGCGTCCGCTCGAAGCCGATGGCGGCAAGGCTCAGCGTGATGGCGACGTTGAAATGCCGCGGGAACGCCGCCGCGGCGTCCCAGGCGGTCCCTTCGAAGACTCTGACGGGGGCGTGCGGCGGCGTCGTGAAATCCAGGCCTTGGCGCAGCACCGCCTCCTCGTGCGCCAGCGACTCGGGCCGGAGCTGCGTGCGCAGTCCGACCTTGCTGATGTTTCCTTCCGCGGCGGCGCGGATTGCGTCGAGGCCGGGCAGGGCGCCGCTCGCCATGACGGCGCGGCCGCCATGCGCGCGCGCGAGGTCAACGAGTTCCGGGCAACTGGGCACGCCCGCGGCGCTCACCGCGATCAGGATCCTGCCGGCGCCGAGCGCGGCGCGTGCGATCGTCGGGAAGGCGTGCGCCGTGGCGCATTCGACGACGACCTCGCAGCGCCGCGCCAGCTCGTCGAGCGTAACGACCGCGGCGCCGCCGGTCAGATGCGCGGCGTTGCGCCGTGCCTTCTCGAGATCGCCCGACGTGATCGCGCCGATGGCCATTCCGGCGATGCCTCCGGCGTCGAGACGCCGCGCAATCTCCCGGCCGACATTGCCGAAGCCGGCGATGCCGACGCGAATAGGCTGCTGTGATGACGGTTGCTGCATGGCCGCGCGCCTCGCAATTGCGTTCGATGGCGAGGGCGGGGGTAACAGCGCCGATGCGGTTTGTCGAGTCCGGCGCGACCGCGGACGACCGGCGGACAGTCGCTGCGTCGCGCGGTCGGTTCTCGATTGGAACGGCCGGCGCGGCAGCAGCAGTGCCTGAACGTGGCACGCCCCAACGCACTGCGCTTCGTCGCGAAAGTCCGGCTGCCCGCCGGTTTCTTCGGCCGGAGTCCCCCGGCGGGCAGCCGCCACCCGGGCGGGTGATCGCATGGTCGATGTTTTTGCGGTTCCGGCGACGGCCGGTGCAGGCCCGCGCATGACCTGCTTCCCGGATGCAATGCGTCGTACCCGGGAAGAATGCCGCAGAAGCCTTAAAATCGATTTAAAGTCAAAAGCTTGCAATTTTCGAAAAATTCGGCCGACAGTTGCCTGAAGGCGCGGGCGGCGCCGGACATCCATGGCGTTCCCGGCCATTGGGGCGATCGGGATGCCGTTTCAGAGCGTCAGCCCGCCGTCGACGTGGATGAGCTGGCCGGTGATGTAGCCGGCCTCCCGCGACAGCAGGAAGTCAATCGTGGCCGCGACCTCGTCGGGCAGCCCGACCCTGGCCATCGGCACGCGCTCGACCGCACGCCGCCAGCCGGCCGCATCGAGCGAGGAATGCGTGCCCGCTTCCTTCTGGATGTAGCCCGGCACGATGCAGTTGACGGTGATACCGCTCGGCGCGAGCTGCGAGGCGAGCGAGCGCACCAGTCCTTCCAGACCTGCCTTTGCGGCCGCCGACGCCGGAAACGTGTCGCCGCCGAGACGGAAGACATGGGCCAGGAACGAACTGACCGCGACGACGCGCCCGCAAGGCGACGACTGCAGCAGCGGCATGGCCGCCGAGGAGAGTGCGAAGAACGCCTTGGTGATCGTCGCCAGCGAGCGCTCCAGTCCGGCGTCATCCTGCTCGCCGAAGCGTTTGCGGTCCGCGTATCCGGCGACATGGATCAGGCGGTCGAGCCGGCCGAAGCGCGCATGCGTCTCGCCGACCAGTCGCGCTGCGGCGCCCGGTTCGGTGAGATCAGCGAGGGCAACATGCGTCGTCGCGCCGGCAGCCTGCGCAGCCGCCGCAACGCCGTCGGCATTCTCGCGGTTGCCGCGCGTGTGGACGACGATAGCTGCGTCCTTCGCGGCGATCCTGCGGCACAGCGCTGCGCCGATTCCCGAACCGGCGCCGGTGACGAGGGTTACGGGGCCATGATGCATGGTCGTCATTCCTTGAATGCCGCTTCGCGCGCGCGGCCGATCGACGGCAGCAGCACGACGATGAGGAGGGCCGCCGCCGCGAGCAGCAGGCCGAGACTGATCGGCCGTTCGACGAACACCATGGGATCGCCGCGCGACAGCACCAGCGCGCGTCGCAGGTTCTCCTCCATCAGCGGTCCGAGAATGAAGCCGAGCAGCAGCGGCGCCGGCTCGCAGCCGAATTTGTAGAAGGCGTATCCCATCATCCCGAACAGCGCGGCGAGGCCGACCTCGAAAGGCGAGTTGTTTAGGCTGTAAACGCCGATGCCGCACAGCAGCAGGATCGTCGGCGCGAGCAGCCGGTACGGCACCTTCAGCAGGCGCACCCAGATTCCGATCAGCGGCAGGTTGATGATCACCAGCATGAGATTGCCGATCCACATGCTGGCGATCATTCCCCAGAACAGTTCGGGCTGCTTGGTGACGATGCCCGGCCCCGGCGTGATGCCGAAGATGGTCATGGCGCCGATCATCAGCGCCATCACCGGGTTGAAGGGAATCCCAAGGGTCAGCAGCGGGATGAAGGAGGTCTGCGCGCCGGCATTGTTTGCCGCCTCGGGTGCCGCGACGCCCTGCACCGCGCCCTTGCCGAAGCGCGACGGATCCCTGGCGAGCTTCTTCTCGATCGCATAGGCGGCGAACGCACTGAGCAGCGCGCCGCCGCCGGGCAGAATTCCGAGCAGCGAGCCGATGATCGTGCCGCGCACCACCGCAGGTGCCGCCTGCCGCGCCTCCTCGCGCGTCGGCATGAGGCGGCCAATCACGGCCTCGAGCTTCGGTGCGACCGCGTGCTCGAGATTGACCATGATCTCGGCGATGCCGAACAGGCCCATTGCGAGGGTGACGAAGCCGATTCCGTCGGACAGCTCGCTGATGCCGAAGGTGAAGCGCTGCTGGCCCGAATTGAGGTCGGTTCCGGTCAGACCGAGCAGGAGGCCGAGCAGGATCATGCCGACCGCCTTGATCAGCGAGCCCTGCGCCAGCACCACGGCGCCGATCAGGCCGAATATCATCAGCGAGAAATACTCGGCCGCGCCGAACTTGAGCGCGAGCTGCGAGAGCGGCGGGCTCGCCAGCGCGATCAGGATCGTCGCAACGGTGCCGGCGAAGAACGACCCCAGCGCCGCGATCGCGAGTGCCGCCCCGGCGCGGCCGCGCTGCGCCATCGCATGGCCGTCCAGCGTCGTGACCACCGCCGACGCCTCGCCCGGAAGCTTGATCAGGATCGCCGTGGTCGAGCCGCCGTACTGCGCGCCGTAGTAGATACCGGCCAGCATGATCAGGGCCGTCACCGGCGAAAGATAGAACGTGACCGGCAGCAGCAGCGCGATCGTCCCCGTCGGCCCCAGGCCGGGCAGCACGCCAACGAGCGTGCCGACCAGCGCGCCGATCAGGCAGAACAGCAGGTTGGTCGGGGTCAGCGCGATCGAGAAGCCGTGGGCAAGGTCTGCGAGCAGGTCCATGGCGCCTCAGAACGGCCAAATGGTCATTGGCAGAGACAGCGCATAGACGAACAGCCCGATGGCGCCGATCGCAAGGCCGATGGCAAGCAAGACCGCCTCGCCGATGCGGACCTCGCGGCTTCCCATGGCGCCGAGCATGACCGTGACGACGGTCGCGAGCACGAGCCCGCCGGGCTCGATCAGGTAGCGGAACGCGATCAGCCCGGCGAGCACGAGCAACAGCGGCCGCCAGTGCCAGCGCGCGACCGGCGAGTCGCCGGTAAGCAGTCCGCGCAGGGCGATGATCGCGCCGACCGCGATCAGGCTCCAGCACAGCAGGCGCGGCACGTAGCCGGGCTCCATCCGCAGCGCCGTGCCCACCGGATAGTCGCGCGCAATGTAGAGGCCGGCGATGCCGAATCCGGCGAACATCAGGCCGGCGCCGACATCCTGGCCGATGCGCGTGCCGCCGCTCATGCGGCGACTGCCGGCATGAACCGGTCCGGAGAGAGCGCCGCGATGTCGATCGAGGGCGTGCGGCCGGTCGCAAGGTCGGCGATCAGGCTGCCGGTGATCGCCGACAGGCAGATGCCGTCGCCCTCGTGGCCGGCGGCGACCAGCAGGTTCTCGACCGCGCTGCTGCGGCCGATGATCGGCCGCTTGTCGTCGACATAGGGCCGGAGGCCCGCGAACACGCGCAGGACCGGCACGTTCGCCAGCGCCGGCACGCGCCTGACCGCCTCGCTCAGGATCACCGCGATTCCTTCGGCGGTCACGCTGCGGTCGTGGCCGACGAAGGCGCGCGTGCTGCCGACGATGCATTGGCCGTGCGCGTTTACTTCGAGGGCGAAGCCGTGGCCGAGCCGCACGCGCGGATCGCTCGAAGCCTTCGCCGCCTCGGGGTCGCCCTTCGCGATCAGATACTGGGCCGACATCAGGTAGTGCCGCGCCAGCGCGGCGCCGCGAGTCGTGACGACGAGCTCGCCGCGGCGCGGAACGACCGGCAGCGCGATGCCCACCTGCCGTCCCAGCGCCTCGCTCCACACCCCCGCCGCGAAGACGAACTGCTCGGCGCGCACGCGGCCCGCATCCGTATCCATCGCGACGATGCGGCCGCCGGCAACGTCGAACCCGCGCGGACGCGTCTGCCAGAACGTGCGCGCGCCGTTTGCCACCGCGCCGTCGATCAGCCCAAGCGTCATCAGGTAGGGGTTGACGATCGCCTCGATCGGGCAGCGCCACGCGCCATGCAGGGTCGGACTCAGATTCGGCTCGAGGGCCAGCATGCGCTGGCGGTCGAGGAATTCCATTGGCACGTCCATTGCGGTCAGCGCCGCGACATGCGCTGCGATCTTGTCCATGTCGGCTTCGTGCTCGACCAGAAGCATGCCGCCGCTGTCGATGTACTCGACGTCGCGCGGCAGCTCGCGCACGAGCTGCGGGTAGAGCCGCTTGCTGGCGAGCGCCAGCTCCATCATCAGCCCGGGCTTCTTGGACGAGACCGCGACATAGCCGTCGCACGCTCCCGACGTGCCGGCGGCCGGCACCTCGGCGTCGAAGATCGCGACTCTGAGGCCGCGCTTCGCGCCGTGATAAGCGCAGGAAGCGCCGATGATGCCAGCACCGATGATGGCGAGGTCGGTTTCGATGGTCGTCATGTTCAGCGACCGGAGCATAGGCGGGCCGCTTTGCGCTTCGCAAGCATGGGCTGGCCTTTGCCGGGCGAAAACGATTATGACAATGCGCATGGTCCATCCGACTTTCCGCCGCCTCGCGCGCGAAGCCGCGCGCGTCGAGGTCTTCATCGACGGCGCTCCGTACGCGTTGCCCGAAGGCGAGATGCTGGCTGCGGCGCTGCTTGCCCAGGGAATGATCACCATGATGCGCTCGCCGAAGGCAGACGAGCCGCGCGGGCCGCATTGCCTGATGGGAAGCTGTTTCCAGTGTACGGCCACCATTGACGGCGTTGCGCACCAGAGAACCTGCCGCGCCACCGTGCGCTCCGGCATGCGGATCGATCTCGCGCGATGAGCGAAGACATCGTCATCGTCGGCGCGGGCCCGGCGGGCGCGACTGCGGCGATCCGGCTGGCCGAGAGCGGCATCGGCTGCGCCCTGCTTGACGACAACGCGCAGGCCGGCGGCCAGATCTACCGCGCCGGAGCGGCGCCGAAGGACCTCCCCGGGATCGACCCGCGCGGTATGGAGCTGCGCGCATCCCTGGCGCATCATCGCGCGCTGATCGATTTCCGCCCGCAGCACGAGGTCGTCGCCCTGCATGGCGATCGGCGACTATGGGCGCGCGGCCCCGACGGAAACATTGCGACATTCGCGCCGCGTCACCTCGTGCTCGCGACCGGCGCCATCGAGGTCAGCGTGCCGGTATCCGGCTGGACCTCGCCCGGCGTCTACACGCTCGGCGGGTTGCAGATTCTGCTCAAGGCGGCGGGCATGGTTCCCGACCGCCCGGCGGTGCTCGGCGGCGCCGGGCCGCTGCTCTACCTGGTCGCGGCGCAGCTTGCCGCGGCGGGCGTGCCGCTTGCTGCCGTGATCGACGCCGCGCCGTGGCCGACGCTTACCCAGATCGCGGGCATGGCGCGGCGCCCCGATCTGTTGGCACAGGGCATGCGCTACGCCCTGGAGCTCAAGCGGCGCGGCGTCGCCGTGCTGCGCCGGCACGCGGTGATCGCGATCGACGGCGAGGGCGGGGGCCGCTCGGTCGTCGCAGCGCCGCTCGACGGTGACTGGCGGCCGCGCGGCGAGGCTCGTCGCCGCATCGCTGCGGAGATCGTCGCGCTGGGTTTCGGCCTGCGGCCAAACACCGAGCTGACGCAGCTCGCGGGGTGCGCGCATGACCACGACCCGAGACGCGGCGGCTGGTTCGCGCGGCGCAGCGCGGATTGCGAGACGACGGTGCCGGGGATTTTCGTCGTCGGGGACGGCGGCGGCATCGGCGGCGCGGAGCGGGCGCTTGCCGAAGGGACCATCGTCGCCGATGTGCTCGCCCGCCGAACCGGCAAGGCCGACGGCGGACTCGCCGCGCAGGCCGAGCGGGCCCGGCGCGCGCTGGCACCCCTCGAGTCGTTTCGGGCGGCGCTGGAGTCGTGGTCGGGCCTGCGCCCCGGCATATTCGAGGCGGCCGCGCCGGAGACGATCATCTGTCGCTGCGAAGACGTTCGCCGCGCGGACGTGGATGCCGCACTTGCCGGCGGACTTGCCTTGCCGCGCGGCCTCAAACTGGCGACGCGCGCCGGCATGGGGCTGTGCCAGGGGCGAACCTGCGCGCCGGCGCTTCAGCACCTCATCGCCCGCGAAGCGGGCATCGCCCCGTCGGAGATGCCGCTGCCGACGGTGCGCATGCCGACGCGGCCGGTTCCGGCGGCGGCGCTGGCGGCGCTGTCGCCGGCGATCGACGAGGCCGCGCGCTAAGCTATACAGCACGGCGGCTCTTTCCTATTCTCGGCGCCTTCACACGGGGATCTGAATGACCACGACCACACGCGGAAACCAGCTCACCGGCGCCGAGGCGTTCGTGCGCATGCTGCAGCTTCACGACGTCAAGTACATCTTCGGCCTGTGCGGCGACACCAGCCTGCCGCTCTACGACGCGCTCTACCGGCTCGATCACGGCATGACGCATATCCTGACGCGCGACGAACGCTCGGCGGCGTATATGGCCGACGGCTATGCGCGGGTCAGCGGCAAGGTCGGCATCTGCGAGGGCCCGAGCGGCGGCGGCGCCACCTACATCCTGCCCGGGGTGGTCGAGGCGAATGAATCCTCCATTCCGATTCTCGCGGTGACGACGGACGTGTCGGTGAGCTCGCGCGGGCGCTTCACGCTGACCGAGCTCGACCAGGAGGCGCTGTTCCGGCCGCTGTCGAAATGGAACCGCGTCATCGATCGCGCCGCCGACATCCCGAAGACCCTGCGCGCCGCATTCACCCACATGACCACCGGCAAGCCGGGGGCGGCGCATCTCGGCCTGCCGTTCGACGTGCAGAAGGATCCGGTCGACGAGACCGAGGTGTGGGCCGACAAGGCGCTCGGCCGCTATCCGTCGCGCCGTGCGGGGCCGGACCCGCTTGCGGTCGCCGCGGCGGCGGAGCTGCTCGCCGCGGCCAGGAGCCCCGTGATCATCTGCGGCGGCGGCGTCGTGATCGCCAATGCCGAGCCCGAGCTGCAGGCGCTGGCCGAGACATTGGGTGCGCCGGTCGCGACCACGATCAGCGGCCAGGGCAGCATCGCCGACTCGCACCCGCTCGCGGTCGGCGTGGTCGGCAGCAACGGCGGCACGCCGGCGACGCGGTCGATCGTCGAGCGCGCCGACCTGGTGATGTTCGTCGGCTGCCGCGCCGGCTCGGTGACGACCGAGCGCTGGCGCTATCCGGCACCCGGCAAGACGAAGATCGTCCATGTCGACGCCGATCCGTCGGTGATCGGCGTCAACTACCGGACCGACGCGGCGATCGTCGGCGATGCGAAGCTGTGCCTCGAGGCGCTCGCCGCGACGTTGACGATGTACCGGCCCGACCTGACGAAGCGCGGCATCAGGGCCGAAGACATCGCCGCCGCGCGCAAGCAGAAGTTCGAGGCGTTCCGGGCGCTGGCCGCCTCGAACGAGACGCCGATCCGACCCGAGCGCGTCGTCGCCGAGCTGCAGGCGGTGCTGCCGCGCGATGCCGTCATCGTCGCCGATCCCGGCACGCCGTGCCCGTACTTCTCGGCCTACTACGAGCTGATGGAGACGGGGCGGCACTTCATCTCCAACCGTGCGCACGGCGCGCTCGGCTACTCGATGGCGGCGGCGGTGGGCGCCCATTACGGGCGGCCGGACGCGAAGGTCGTCTCGGTGATGGGCGACGGCAGCTTCGGCTTCACCGCCGGCGAGATGGAGACGATCGTCCGCCTCAAGGTGCCGCTGACCATGGTCGTCATCTCCAACAGCGTCTACGGCTGGATCAAGGCCGGGCAGAAGAGCGGCTTCAACCAGCGCTACTTCTCGGTCGATTTCAGCCGCACCGACCACGCGCGCGTCGCCGAGGCGTTTGGCGTCAAGGCGTGGACCGTCAAGGATCCCGCCGATCTCAGGAAGACGCTCAAGCAGGCAGTCGAGCATGGCGGTCCCACCCTGGTCGACGTGATCTGCCAGCCGCTGCATGAGGCCAAGGCGCCGGTCTCGGAGTGGGTCGCGTGAGATGAGCGGTGTCCGTGTCGCGAAGGGCGGCAAGGCGGTTTACGGGGCGCGCCTCGGCATCCTGATGCTCGAGGCGCGGTTTCCGCGCATTCCCGGCGACATGGGCAACGCGCTGACCTGGCCGTTTCCGGTTCTCTATCGCGTGGTGCGCGGCGCCTCGCCGCGCCGCGTGGTGATGGAAGGCGCCAGCGGGCTGCTCGACGCCTTCCTCGCCGCGGCCGGCGAGCTGGTCGATCTCGGCGCCGACGGCATCACCACCAATTGCGGTTTTCTCTCCATCTATCAGGCCGAGCTGGCGCAGCGCTGCCGCGTGCCGGTTGCTACCTCGTCGCTGATGCAGGTGCCGCTGGTGCAGGCGACGCTGCCGCCGGGCAAGCGCGTCGGCATCATCACCGTCAATGCGCAGGCGCTGTCACCGGCGCATCTCGCCGCAGCCGGCGTGCCGGCCGACACGCCGGTCGCCGGTACCGAAGGCGGGCGCGAGCTCACCCGCGTCCTCATCAACAACGAGCCGGCGCTCGACGTGGCGGCCGCGGCGCGCGACATCGTCGATGCCGGCAGGGCGCTGGTCGCGAAGCACCCCGAGGTGGGCGCCATAGTGCTCGAATGCACCAACATGTGCCCCTACGCGGCCCTGTTGCGCGACGAGATCGGCCTGCCGGTCTACGACATCTACAGCTTCATCACCTGGTTCCATGCGAGCCTGAGCCCGCGTGCGTTCGGGCCGCCGGCGGACCGTGCCACGCTCCTGCCGGCGAACTGATCCCGGGCACGCTGTCGCCGTTTCAGTCTGATGTGCGGCTCCATCCCGATCGTTGCTTCGCGCCCGTTCAGGCGCCAACATTCTTGCCTCACGGATGGGGAAGGGTGCCATGGAATGGACCGGCGGCTGTCTGTGCGGCGCGGTGCGCTATCGCGCCGGCGCCAACCCGATCCGGGTCGTAAGCTGCCACTGCGGCATGTGCCGCCGCCATTCCGGTGCAGCCTTCCTGACCTTCGTTCATTTCCCGATCGTGTCGTTCGAATGGGCCGGCGCGGAGCCGGCGCGCTACCGCTCGTCCGAAGAGGCGGAACGCGGCTTCTGCCCGACCGGCGGCAGCACGGTGTCGATGCATGAAGCGGTACTCCCCGACCGGGTCCAGGTGACGCTCGGCAGCCTCGACAACCCGTCCGCCGTCCGCCCGGACGACCATGTCTGGACCGAGAACCAGCTGCCGTGGCTCAGGATCGACGACGAACGTCCGCGCTTCCGGCGCTCCAGCACCGCCGTGCCGTCGCGGGCCAGAGGAGAGGGCGAATAGAGACGGCGCTTCGCGGCATGCGCGGTGAAGCGCATCGTGAAACAGCCAAGCTGCTGAAATCCAAGGACAGTTACCGGGCTGCTTCCCTGCTTCAGGCGGATCTGCAGTTCGCCTCCTGTCCCGTGGAGGAGGAATGGAAACGAAAAAGCCCGCCGGTCCTGCGACTCGGCGGGCGCGCTCGTCCGGCCGTGAGTCCGCCTGAAAGGCCGGGCTCCGTCAAGGGGGCCGTTGCCGGAAAAGCACGCAGAAGACTCTTTGCTTGAACCTACTGGCGCGGCGGAGTGACCGGGGCGCTTTCGGCATCGAGCATGTCGGCCATCGCCTCGAAAGCCTCGGCCAGCTCGGCCACCGTGGAGCGCTCGCGATGGCTGCACGTGCTGGCATAGGCGCGGCACTCGGCCGCCCAGGCGCGCAGGTCAGCGCGATCCACGGCCCATCCTGCGGGCGCTCTTCTCCGAGGCGAGCCGCGCCTGAAGCCGCGTGAGCCGCGCCTCGTATTGCCGGGCGAGGCCGAGCAGGCGGTCGGCCGGCTTGCCGGCGCTGATGGAGCGCGCGTGGCGGCGATATTCCTCCGCCTTGCCGCGCAGATAATCGATTGCGAGAGTCCGGGTCATCTTCGCCCTCTCAGGAAAGGCGGACCCGCCCCGGGGCGGGCCCGCAAGTGTCGGGCTTGAGAAGGAAACCTCGCAGCCCGCGGGGAGGTGAACGGCGAGTGCTTCCTGCTCACGAACAAGAAGTATAACGCGCGCCGCCGTCGGGATTCCCCCGGAGGTTTTTCAAGAATCGCCGATAATTCACGTGCGCCGCCTGGAGCCATGCGCTTGTGCGCGGAAAGTGCGCGGCGTTACGCCGAATCGCTTGCGGAAAGCCGTGGCGAAATGCGCCTGACTGGAGAAGCCGAGCCGGCGCGCGATTTCAGCGAATGCGAGCGTGTCGCCGGCAAGCAGGGCGCGCGCCTTGGCGAGGCGGCGCTCCCGGAGATAGGCATGGGGCGCGACCCCGGTGCTGCGCCGGAACAATGCCGTGAAGTGGCTCGGGCTCATGCGGGCCACCTCGGCGAGTTGCCGCACGCTTATGGACTCGCCGAGATGCGCATCGATATAGGCCGTCACGCGGCGCAGCCGCCCCGTCGGCATGCCGGCGGAAGGCCTGGCGGCCGAAGCTTCGGGACCGTCGTTCGCTGTGTGAACCGGCGCGTCCGGCGCCTGGGACGATGGGGGCCGACGGTGGAAAAGAAGTGCGTTGGCTTGCACGGCATCGGCAAGGTGCTTCCGACCGGAAACGATCGCCGCATGATGCTCGATGCCCGATCGCCCGCGGGCGAACTGTCCGCGCAGTCGCGCGGGCCGCGGCCGCTTCGCGCCGCGACGAGCGTCTGGCATGGCGTAAATCCCGGCTAGGGGGTGTGATCCTCCCCCTATACCGCTGCGACCGCGTACCGGAGTGTGATTTGTTCCGGGACAATATTGCGACGCAGTCGCCGCTGCGCTTTGCGCCGTGCGCACAGCGAACGCGCAGGCCGCGCGTCAGTCCTGCATCAGCGCGCGATCGAGGAAGTCGAGCCGGTCCTGGCCCCAGAACGGCTCGCCGCGATAGACGTAGGTCGGCGAGCCGAACACGCCGCGCGCGATCGCATCCGCCGAATTGCGGTTGAATTCGGCGAGCGTCTTGGGCGCGTCCTCCGCGGCGAGCAACGCGGGTCCGTCCAAGCCGTTCTCGTTGGCGATCGCCTCGCGCACCGCGGGGTCGCGGATGTCGCGTTCCTCGGCCCACAGCGCGCGCAGGATCGCGTGCGACAGCAGCATCGCGTCAAGGCCGAGCGCCTGTGCGGCGATTACCATGCGCGCGGCCGCACGGTTGTCGGTGGGATAGTGGGCCGGCTTGAGATTGAGCTTCATGCCGAGATATCTGCGCCAGCGGTCGAGCTCGGCCGCATGATAGTCCTGTCGCGGCTGCGGCCGGGAGCGCAGCGAGATGCCGCCTGTCGCCTCGGTCACGACCAGCCATTCATAGGGGCGCAGCACCAGCCGCGCGCGATTGCGGCGCACGATGTCCTGCAGCCGCGGCCCTCCGAAATACGCCCAAGGCGAGGACAGCACATAGAAGCATTCGACGGTCTTGGTCATGATTCGCTCCGGGACCGCGGAAAGCGGTTCGAGCGCAGCCGTAACCATGCCTCACGCGAGTGTCAATGCGAGGCTTTGCGTATTTCTCCCGCGGCGGCGCAGCTGGCGTTTTCCCCGCCGGCGCCGGTGCAGTCACCCGACGATCAGCAGCGCCGCCGGCAGCAGCGCCAGGGTCGAGGATTGGGGCACTGGCACGACGACGTCGGAGCCTGCGATAGCGTAGCCGCATCTGCATGGCCTTGTTTCTGCCGTGTCGCGTTCTGCTCGGTCAGCGCGTGACTGATGACCTCATCTCGCTTCGCAAGACCCTGCTGGGTGGCGTCGACGGTCTGCTCCGTCAGGTCAGTGACCTGATCGATCAGGCCCTGCAGGATATCCTTGGCAAGGCCCATGGCCGTATCGATGAACTCCTGGATGCCGGATCTTCTCTCTCCAAGGGCCTGCTTGTGCGCAACCAGACCGGCCTCCCGCGCCTCGGCTACCTGCTTGAGCGCTCGCGCCTCGTCCGCGATCGCAGCGTATTCGGCGACCAACAATTGATTTTCATCGCTTGGTTCGCAGTAGTTCTTCCCGGACATCATCCCGGTGGGAAGATCTACGGACGAGTTCCGCCGCTACCGGAGGCAGCGGCTTTCATTGCCCGTCGAGGGGCATTGCGAACCGTCCCGTGCCGCGCTCAGATGATGCATGTCCATTGAAGATCTCTTCCAGCGCCTGAGTGTGTCGCTCGCCATCGGCCTGCTGATCGGGCTCGAGCGCGGCTGGCAGGCGCGGAACGAGGCGGAAGGCAAGCGCACGGCGGGCCTGCGCACCTTTGCGCTGACCGGCCTGCTCGGCGGCACGGCCGCCGCGCTCGCCTCGCTGACCGGTCCCGCTGTGCTCGGCCTCGCCTTTGTCGGCTTCACCGCCGTCTTCGCCGCTTTCTCGTGGATGGAGGCGCGGTCCGAGAACAGCTACAGCGTTACCAGCGTGGTCGCGGGGATGCTGACCTTCGCGCTCGGGGCCTATGCCGCGCTCGGCGAGCTGCAGGTTGCGATCGCGGCGGCGGTGGCGGCGACCCTGCTGCTCGCCTTCAAGCCGACGCTGCACGGCTGGATGCGCCGCCTCACGCCCGAGGAGATCCGCGGCGCCCTCATCCTGCTGGCAATGACGTTCCTGCTGCTGCCGGTGCTGCCGGACCGCACGATCGATCCGTGGGATTCGCTCAACCCCGCCCGGATCTGGACGTACGCGATCCTGATCGCCGCCCTGTCCTTCGCCGGCTATGTCGCGGTGCGCGCGATGGGCGACCAGGCGGGAATCCTGGTCGCGGCGCTCGCCGGCGGGCTCGCCTCGTCGACCGCCGCGACGCTCACCTTCGCGCGGCTGGCGCAGGAGCAGCGCGACCAGCCGGGGGCCGGGCCGCTGCTCGCGGGCGGGGCGCTGCTGGCGGGGGCGGTCATGTTCGCGCGCATCCTCGTCATTACGGGCGCCATCAATGCCGCCCTGATTCCGCATCTCGCCGCGCCGCTCGGCGCCGCCGGCGCGGTGTTTCTCGTGGCGGGCCTGCTGCTGGTCTGGCGGCGGCGCAGCGAGCACGACGGTCATGCCGGGCTGAAGCTCAGGAGCCCGTTCGAGCTCGGCACGGCGCTCAAGCTCGCCGCATTCATCGCCGTCATCTCGGTGGTGTCGAAGATCGTCTCGGGCGCGGTGGGCGAGGCCGGCGTGCTCGCCGTCGCCGCGGTCTCGGGGCTGGCCGATGTCGACGCGCTGACCCTGTCGATGGCGCGGCTCGCCCCCGACGGCATCGCGCCGACCACGGCGGCCGTCGCCATCGGCGTCGCGGCGGCCGTCAACACCGCCGTCAAGGCGGCCATCTCCGGCGTCGCCGGCACCGTGCGGATGGGCGCTATCGTCGGCGCCGTCAGCGCGCTTGGCGTGGCCGCCGCGGCGGCGGCGTTCGCGGCGTTCGAATGGAACGGCTGGTTCTAGTTCCGGGTGCGGAACCGGCGGCGGCCGCGCGGTTGACCCTTCGCCACGCTTCTCTATGATGCGCCCGCCGTTCGCGCGCCCGCGCGACATCGCTCGAGTGCCCCACTGGCGGAACGGTAGACGCGGCAGACTCAAAATCTGTTGCCCGCAAGGGCGTGCTGGTTCAAGTCCGGCGTGGGGCACCAGAAATCAGATCATTGGCTTAGGGAAATCGTCTGCGGAGTTCGGCCCGAGCGAAGCCGTCGCTGGTAACAACCCGGTAACAGCTACCCAGCTTGTAGAATGGCGTTCCATCCGACGCAAGAACGCGGTCGCCATCAAGGCTGCCGGGGAGAAGGTGAGCGAGGCCTTCAACTCGGCGGTGGAGAGGATCAAGGCCGAAGAGGACAGCAAGCCGGTCTATGAGGATGACGTGTTCGAGGTCGTCGTCTAGGTCGACAGGAAGAAGGATGCCCAGCGATGCTGACCGGTTCTGGCGTCCGCCGCATTAACTGTGTCTCTGGACCGCTTCCGTCGCTGTGTCCAAATCCCAGGCTTCGGGATACAATTCTACCGTGGGTTGAAACCACGCAAGGAAGGGAATGATGAGGTTTCGCAACCTCGTGATCGACGGCGGCTTGATCGTGTGGCTGTTCGCCGATGTCCTTGGGCTCGGCATCAGCCAAGCGCGGGCACAGCAGCCCGACATGAAGGTTCTGGTCAAGCAGTCGATCGAATGGATCGCCCAGAACAGCGACTATCGCGACGTCGAGCCGCCGCGCAACTGGGCGCAGCTCGATGAGCAGGCGATGGCCAACGAGACGGTCAAGCGCAGGATCGATCCGAGGACCACGGCATTCTACGAATGCTCGTCTCAGACGATGTTCTTCAGGAGCGACATCGACCTGACGCGCGTCGCCGTCCAGTCCTCGGTTCTGCATGAGACGGTCCACCATGCGCAGTGCGTGAACCACAGGCTGCGCGGCGATCTCTGCGGGATGGAGCGCGAGGCATACGGGCTGCAGGCCAGGTGGCTCAGGGCGCAGGCCGCGAAGTACAGCAGCGAAGCGGACCGCCGCTGGGTGCTCGACTACGCCGACGGGCGCGAGCGCGAGGCAGCACGCGCCTGCAACCGCTGAGGCTAGCCAAGTTCATCGACGAGTGGGTGAACACGTCGTCCGCGCCGGTTGACGTGGTTCTTCGGCAGGTGGCCGTTGGCGGCTGACAGCTTGTGCCTCAGTCCTGAGTGGATCGCCTCAAGTCCGGCGTGGAGCACCAACGTTTCCGCAATCCAGTCCATGTCAGGCGCCGGGCGCCGGTGAAGATCGGGCTCTGCCGGAAGCGAGGTTATCGACTCTCCAATTCTGGACGACGGCCTGTTCTGTCCGACGGCGCATTGGCGAAATGCGGGGCAATGGTCGGCGGCGTTGTACGCTGCCGCTTCGAAGATCCTCTACGGCGCGTTCGCGGGGCGCGTTTGCGGCGCGCTCAGGAGGGCGCCGAGGTCCTGCGATTCTGCGGCACGGCGGAACCCGGCGGGTGATCGGACGATGACGGGGCCGTTGCGGCGCGGGCGCGCTGCCGGCGCTCGAGCCACCAGCCGAACTGGATCGGCCACGACCGCCACCGTCCGGCAAGGCGAAGCTCCTCCGCGGCGTGCAGCGGCCAGTTCGGATTCCAGAGCATCTCGCGCCCAAGGGCGACGAGGTCCGCATGGCCGTGCCGCACGATGCTTTCGGCTTCCTCGGCCGTGCGAATGAGCCCGACGGCCATCGTCATGATTCCAGCGTGGCGGCGGATGTGGGATGCGAATGGAACCTGAAATGCCGGCCTGCGCGTGATCATCCGGTCGCTGGACGGAAGCTTCATCCCGCCCGACGAGCAGTCGATGACGTCGACCCCGGCCGGTGCGAGGCGCCTGGCAAGTGCGACGGAGTCGTCGAGCGACCAGCCGATGCCGTCGCCGTCGACCGACGATATCCGCACGAACAGCGGCCGTTCCGCCGGCCATTCGGACCGCACGGCCGCCACGATCTCCAGGACGAGGCGCATTCGGCCGTCCCGATCGCCGCCGTATTCGTCGCGGCGCTCGTTCGATAGCGGGGACAGGAACGAGTGCAGGAGATATCCGTGTGCCGCGTGGATTTCGATGACGTCGAACCCGGCGGCAAGGGCGCGCCTGGCGGCTGCGCGATACGCCGCGGCGATGCGAGCGATCTCGTCGATCCCGGCGGCCCGCGGCGCCGGCCAGTCGCGGTCGAACGGCTGCGGCGAGGGGCCGACCGCCTCCCACGGGATTTCGCCGCGGGTCCGGGCATCCGCATCGCCGAGCGGGCCGTTGCCCTCCCAGGGGCGCTGCGATGACGCCTTCCGGCCCGCGTGCTGCAGCTGGATTCCGATCGCGCAGCCCTGCCGGTGCATGAAGTCCGCGATGCGGCGGAAACCGTCGATCTGGTCGTCGCTCCAGAGCCCGGTATCGCCGTGCGTGCTGCGCGCCTCCGGAAGGACAGCCGTCGCTTCGACCATGACGAGACCCGCCCCGCCGAGCGCGAACCGCGCAAGGTGCGCGAAATGCCAGTCGCCGGCGCGGCCGTCGACCGCCGAATAGGTCTGCATCGGAGAGACCACGATCCGGTTCTTCAGGGTCAGCTCGCGGATCGCGACGGGATCGAACAGGAGGCTCATCCGGTTCCTTCATGCGGGCGGGAGGCTGCGGCGCCGGCCCGCGCCGTTGCGGTGCCAGCGCCGGAGATGTCGGGATTCGCGACCGGGTTGCGGTGCTGCACGGGCTCGCGCCGCCTAGACCGGACTGTCGGGGTCGAATTTCGGCCGGCGGCGCTCTTTGTGCGAGGCCAGACCCTCGCGCGCCTCGGGTCCGGTGAACCCCAGGAATTCCAGCGCAAGAGATGCATCGAAGCTCGGCCCCATCATTCTGAGCCAGTTGTTCAGCGCATATTTCGTCCACCGGATCGCGGACGGCGCGCCGTTCGCAAGCCGGGTGGCGATTTCAAGCGCCTTCGCATCGAGCTCGGCATCGGGAACGGCGAGCGATATGAGGCCGATCCGCTCCGCCTCCTCGCCCGAGAGCGGATCGCACAGGAGCAGGTAATATTTCGCCTTGGCCAGGCCGCAAAGAAGCGGCCACAGAATAACGGCATGATCGCCGGCGGCGACGCCCAGCCGCGTGTGGCCGTCGATGATGCGCGCATCCTTCGCCGCGATGGAGACGTCGGCGAGCAGGCCGGCGACCAGCCCGGCCCCGACCGCCGGACCGCGGATGGCGGACACGATCGGCTTGGAGCAGTTGATGACGTTGTAGACGATGTCGCGCGCCTCGCGCCAGACGCGGGCACGGACCGCGAAATCGTCCATGATTCCCTGGATCATGTCGAAGTCTCCGCCGGCCGAGAATGCCTTGCCGGCGCCGGTCAGGAGAACGGCGGAGACGCTCGGGTCGGAGTCGATCACGCGCCAGATCTCCGCCAGCTGCCGATGCATGGCTTCGTCTGCCGCATTGAGACGATCGGGACGGTTCATCGTCACGCGCAGCACGCGCGGATGCGGCCGGTCGAGCGCGAGACGCGTGAAGCTGGCATAGGCGTCGGTCATGGAGGCCTCCTTAGATTATGCCGCTCGCGCGCCCGATCGCCGTCAGGCCGGCGACTGCGCGGACGGGCGCATCGAAAATGGGAAAGCGCTTTTCGTGAAAGTAGGCGAGGGCCTCGGGAGTCTGCTCGACTCCCCCTGTCCAGCATACGATGAGCGGCTTGTCGGATTTCGCGGCCGTCTCCACCAGCAGGTGTGCGAATTCCATGTCCCGGGCGAAGGTGAGGCCGGCGACGACTCCGTCGACCGACCTGTCCGCGAGCATGAGCTCGAGGATGCGCCGCATGTCTCCGGGACGTTGCAGGATCGAACCGGTCAGGTCGACCGGGTTCCGGCTGGATCCGAAGAAGGGCAGGTGCTTGTCGATCTCGGCGCGCAGCGCGGGCGGGAAAGCCGGCACGTCGAACCCGGCAATCTCGGCCAGCTCCGCCGTTTCGACGCCGAGCCCTCCGGCGAAGGATACCACGCCGATTCGACGGCCCTTGAGCCGCTTTCCGAGCGAGAGCGCGGCCGCGGCGTCGACCGCCGCCATCGTGTCGTTCGCCCGGACGATCCCCAGCTCCGCGAAGACGCCCGTGATGACGCGGTCGTCGCCTGCCAGCGCGCCCGTGTGCGACTGGGCGGCGCGCTGCCCGACGGCGCTCCGCCCGACCTTGTTGATCACGATCCGCTTGCGGCCCCGCATCCGGCGCGCGGCGGCGACGAAGCGCTCCGCATCCCGGATCTGTTCGATATACATGAGGACGACCTCGGTCGAAGGATCGCCCGCGAGCCATTCCAGGACGTCGGCCGCCGTGATGTCCGCTTCGTTGCCCGTCGTGACGACGGTCCGGATCCCGACGCCGTTCTTCGCCAGACGGTTGGCCATGATTCCCGAAATCGCCCCCGACTGGGAGATCAACGCGACATTGCCGTCGCGAAGGCCCAGAAACATCGGGCTGAAGCTGAGGAGGAGCTTCGAGCGGGGGACGACCAGCCCCTCGCAGTTCGGTCCGATGATCCGGAGCGGCGTACGCGCGAGGAAGTCGTGAAGCGCGTCCTCGTATTGCTTCCCGGCCGCGCCGGATTCGGCGAATCCGGACGTGACGCCGACAACCACCTTGACGCCGCTTGCCTCGCAGTCGCGAAGCACGCCGAGCATGTGCTCGGCCGGGACGAAGCTGATGGCCACGTCCACGGGGCCGGCGGCTTCCGCCAGACTCCGCGCAACCGGAATGCCGAGGATCTCGCCGCCCTTGGGGTTGATGGGGACGATACGGCCTGCGAAGCCGCCATCCCGCAGGAACTTCACCGCGACATGACCAAGCTTCCTGGGATCCTCTGAGGCGCCGAAAATGGCGACCGAACG
This sequence comes from Alphaproteobacteria bacterium, assembly GCA_041690495.1. Classification (GTDB taxonomy): domain Bacteria; phylum Pseudomonadota; class Alphaproteobacteria; order CACIAM-22H2; family CACIAM-22H2; genus DATAAP01. Next base: position 622,147 of record JAWLHE010000001.1, read on the forward strand.
CGGCGCGAACACGACATCCAGTGCGGCATGAGCCGAAAGCCGTGAGGGAGGCGACATGGGAGAGCGTTTCCTTGCTTGAACCGACGAGCGTAATTCCCGCTTGAACGGAGCGATGCGATCACCGGGAGGGATCGACCGACCATTCGGTCGCCGATCTTTGCGGCTGGCACCGGCGCGTGTCAAGGTCAGGGCTGCGAAGTGTATTCAAGTGCTGTTCCCTACCGAATGACCGGTTGACACTTTCCGACCTAAGGCTGTATTGAATCCTGACAACTATATCGCGGGATATCCGGATGAGGAATTCAGCAGCCCGCATCGATGGAACGCAGCGGGGGCGGATTCTCGACAAGTCGGCGCGGCTGTTCGCCCATAAAGGCTTCGAAGAAACATCGATCAACGACATCGCCGACGAGGTCAACATCTCGAAGGCGACGATCTATCATTATTTCAAGAGCAAGGACGAGATCTATACCGAGATCATCGTCGTGACGCTCGAGGGGCTGCTCGCGGCCGTGCAGGCCGCGGTGCGTCCGTCCGACCCCCCGACCCGCCGTCTCGAATCGTTCATGGAAACCCATGCGCGGTTCTTCGAGGACAATTTCTGGGCCTTCACGGCGATGCTGATCGGATTCGGCGGCATCCGTCATCTGAGCCAGAGGGCGCGGGCGGTCGATCTGCGCGACCAGTACGAGGAGGTGCTGCGCGGCATCCTGCGCGACGGCATACGCGAGGGCCAGTTCCGCGAGATCGATCCGATCATGGCCGGCCGGGCGATTCTATCCGTTCTGAACTGGATGGCGCGCTGGTTCAAGCCGGGCGGTTCGAAGCGGGCCCACGAGTTCGCGCGCGAATATGCGAACCTGCTGGTTTTCGGGCTGCACGCGCCGGGGCTGACCATGGAACCCCCCTCGCGCGGAAATCGCCGCCGGACCTAGTCCGCAGCGCGAAGCAGTGCCCCGGTTCGGCGGCAGTCGATCCGGTGCGCTAGTCTGCCGGGCGGGGCGGATTGCGGCTCAAGAGCGCGTCGAGCCGCTCCTCGTGCTCGGGTCCATGATGTGCCAGGGCCTGATATGCCGCCGAAAGTTCGAGCAGCGTCTCCAGACGCGTCGTCATTCCTTCGCGGATCAGTCGCTTCGCCATGCGCAGGGTGCGCGACGGGTTTGCGGCGATGCGCCGTGCCAGTGTCATGGCCGCCGGAATCAGTTCGGTCTCGGGCACCACCGAGGAGACCAGGCCCCACGCCAGTGCCGTCCGCGCATCGATGGACACTCCCGTGAACATCATCTCGCAAGCGCGGGACAGGCCGAGGACGCGCGGCAGGAGCCATGCCCCGCCGTCGCCGGGAATGAGGCCGACGCGCACGAAGCTTTCGGCGAACACCGCCTTCTCCGATGCGATGCGGATGTCGCACATCAGCGTCAGGTCGCATCCGGCGCCGATCGCGGGACCGTTCACCGCGGCGATGGTCGGAACGTCGAGATCGAAGACGCAGCGCGGAATGCGCTGAACGGCGCGCCGGTAGCCTTCGCGGACGTCCATCGGGTCGCCCGCGAACATCCCGGTGCGGTCCCGCATCGCCTTGAGATTGCCTCCGGACGAGAAGGCCGATCCCGCACCGGTCAGGATGACCGCCGCCGTCTCGTTGTCCTCCGCGATCGCGCGGCAGGCCGCTTCCAGCGCATCGATGAATGCGTCGTCGGTGACGTCGTTTCGTGTTTGCGGGCGGTTGATGGTCAGGACGGTCACGCGGTCGTGCCGCTCGATCAACAGCGGGGTTGCCATGCGGATGCTCCGTTGCAGTCAGTGTTCCGGCCGAATCACGATGCCTGCGGCGATCAGGGATTCGATCTCGCGCGCGGCGATGCCGGCCTCGGCGAGGATTTCGCTGCTATGCTCGCCAAGGCGCGGCGCCGGCCGCATCGGCGCGTCCTCCGCTCCCGCGAAGCGCACCGGCGCGCGGGTCACCCGAATTGCGCCTTCGCTGGGATGAATCGCCTGATGAAAAAGCCCGACTTCGGCCAGGTGCGGGTCGGACAGGACGTCCTCCAGCGACTTGACCGGCATCGCGGGAATGTCAGCGGAATCGAGAAGCGCCATCCACTCGCCGACGGTCTTTTCCCGAACCGCGGCCGCGACGATCTCGTACAGCGCGGCGATGTTCTCGCTGCGGCGGCTGTTGTCGGAGAAGCGCGGATCGTCGGCCAGATCAGGCCGCGCGATCGCCGCGAAGAAACGCCGCCAGTGTTCCGACGTATACGGGAGAACCGCGATGAATCCGTCCTGCGCCGCATAGGGGCGCCGCTGCGGCGCAAACAGGCGCTTGTAGCCTGGCGGGCCCATCCGCGGCTCGAACGTGGCACCCGCCATGTGCTCGGGAAGCAGGAAGGACACGATGGACTCGAACATCGAGACTTCCAGGAACTGACCCTCGCCCGTGCGCCCGCGCTGCAGCAGGGCGGCCAGGATCGAATAAACCGCCGTGAGGCCGGTGATCTTGTCGGCGACGACGCTGTTGGCATAGCGGGGCGCATCGGCATTGACGCCCTGGAGCCAGGCCAGACCGGAGGCCGACTGGATGATGTCGTCGTAGGCGGGGCGTCCGGCATACCGCCCGCTCTCGGAGAAGCCGTAGGCCCCGCAATACACCAGCCGCGGGTTGATCTGCCGCAGGGCTTCGTAGTGCAGTCCGAGCCGCCGTACGGCCTGCGGCCGCATGCTGTGGATCAAGACGTCGGCCGATGCGGCCAGCCGCTCGACGAGGGCCCGACCCGCCTCGGCCTTGAGATCGATCGCAAGACTGCGCTTGTTCCGGTTCAAGTTGAGGAACATCGCGCCCATCCCGGGATTCCGGAACGGCGTGATCGAACGCGTCACGTCCCCTTCGGGCGGTTCGATCTTGATGACGTCGGCGCCGAGGTCGCCGAGAATCTGCGTCGCGTACGGGCCGAGCACGACCGACGTGAAGTCAAGGACGCGAACGCCATCGAGCGGACGGGATCGTTGTTCGGTCATCGGTACGCAGGAAGGGGTTACGCGAGCTGCGTGTCAAGCAGCCAGTACGCGGCGACGCCGGCGAAGACGGAAACGAGGAGATTGTCCCGCCACAAATGAACTGCGACCACCACCGTCGTGCCGAAGAGGGTGGCCGGGGTGATGCGCAGGGCTTCCGCCTGAACGTCCCAGAAAAGGAACAGGGCGACGAAGCCGGTGATGACGGACTCGGCGACGAAAACCAGCCACGTCCGCACGTAGTCGGGGAGGGTAAGGCGCGAAATCATCGTGACCGGAAAGGCGCGGAAGGCATACGTGCCGACGGCGGCAAGGCCGAGCGCAATCAGGGCCGTGTCATCGGCGCCCATGCGTCCACCATGTGCAGATCGTTGCCGCGGCGATCGGACCGACGATGAGGGCCGCATTGGATCCGAGCGTCGCCGCGCCCGCGAGCGTGAACACGCCGGACAAGGCGGCAAGCGCAAGCATTCGTGCTTTTCCGGCAGACAGACCAGCGACGATCAGCGTCACCAGGAACGCGGGCAGCGCAAAGCTCGCGGGGCCGGTGAGGTATCGAGGGAGGACGCCGCCCAGGTAAGCGCCCGTCAGCGTCCCGATGCCGTAACCCGCATAACCCGCAAGGCCGACGCCGGCCAAGTACGACACTTGCCCTCCCGACGTCACGAAGCGTCGCATCGCGATCGCGAAAGGGCCGTTGCCGATGACGTGGGCCGTGAGGAAAAGCGGCCCAAGCGAATTGCCGCGAAAATAGGGCGCGAGCGCAGCCGACATCAGCATGAAGCGCATGTTGACGAACAGGGCAACGAGCACGGCGAGTGCAACGCCGCCGCCGGCGCCCAGAACCTTGAGCGATGCGATCTGTCCCTGCGCGGAGAACATGAGAAGGGACTGGGCCGATACATATGCCGGCAGGAACCCCAGAACGGCGACAGCGTAATGGCCGACGCTCCACGCGAGGACGAAATACGTGATCCCGAGCGGGAGACCGTCGCGGAGGCCCTGGGCGAAAATCTGGAGAGGAGACGTGGTCGTGGTCACGAGCGGGATCAAACGGCGCCGCGCGGATGCGACCGGGATCGATATCGTTCCCGCCGCGGTCGGAACACACGACCGGAGCCGTCGTTGCCGCAGGGGCTCTTATCATGCCATGCGCACTTCACTGCATATACCTTTGCGACGCCGCGGCGGTCGGACGGCCCACTGTCACAAAGCCCAGCTCCCGATTCAATTGAGGAGCATGCATGACTGAGATGATGCCGGCGGGTGCGCGAAGATGTTGCGCGCCGTTCCGCGGGCGTAGTAGTGTCGACCGAATGGTTGGTCGGGAGCAATCCTGCCCCCGGTCGGTCGATGACGGGAGGAGATGAATGACGAAGACAACCCACTCGGTACTCCTTGGCGCCGCTGCACTGCTGCTTGCCGGTATGGCGAGCGGGCCGGCGCTGGCGCAGAAAAGCTCGATTACGTTGGGCTCGACGAACTCGACGTCGAGCCACTATGCCGTCGCCGTCGCCATGTCCAAGGCGATCAAGGAGGGGATGCCCAAGGCGAACGTATCCGTCATTGAAACGGGGGCAAGCGTCGATAACGTGCGCCGCCTCGTGCGCAAGGAAATCGACATCGGGCTGGTCGCCGTCGATACCGGCATTCAGGCGACATCCGGAACCGGCCCGTTCGAGGGGCGCGCCGTGAAGGATCTGGCCTCGATCTATGTTTATGACGTTTCGGTCTTGAACATCGCGGTCCGGCTCGACTCGAACCTGAAGAATCTCAAGGATCTGCACGGCAAGAAGTTCAATGCCGGCATCCGCGGCAGCGGCGCCGAGCTGCTGACGCGCCAGGCCTTTACGATGCTGGGAATCGAGCCGATCTGGTCGCCCGGATCGGTCAAGGATGCCGTCGAGGCGATCCAGAATCGCCAGATCGTCGGATACTCGAAGTACGGGCCCGGACGCGGCATCGACGCAACCCTGCGCGAGCTGCTCACCAACACGGAGATGCGCCTGATCGGCTTCACCGACGAGCAGCGCAAGCAGGTCGAATCGGGGGTCAAGGGCGTCGGCTTCACGACCCTCCCTGAAAACCTGTTCCCGGGCCAGTCGGCAGTGCAGACGCCGTTCGTTCCGATCGTGTATGCCGGGCGGACCAGCACGCTCGACGACGAATCGGCCTATGCCATCGCGAAATCGATCTACGAGAATCGTCACTTCCTGATCGAGACATGGCCGCATCTGAAGGACTTCGATTTCAAGAAGCAGGCGCTGGACGTGGAACGCCTTGGAATGCCGTTGCATCCCGGCGCGAAGAAGTTCTGGCAGTCGGTCAACTGAGGCATTAGGTCCGGCGGAAGCCGCGCGATGGAAAACTCAAGCATCGCGGAGCGGGAAGGGACCTGGAGCGCGGGGCAGCTCGCGCTCCAGGTCGGCTTCGTCGCTTATGCGGCCTTCCACTTCTACACGTCGCTGGCGGGAACGCTGGAACCGTTGGTTCAGCGCGGCGTGTTCATCGGCGCCGGAGTCGGGTTCATCTTCTTCGCGGCGGCCGCCCGGAACTCCTGGACGTCGCCGCGGGCGTGGATCGACATGGCCGCCGGGATAATCGGCCTCTATGGCGGCCTGCACGTCGCGATCCATACCGACCGCCTGATGGACATCATGAACGACCTGACCGCCTTCGACATGGCCGTTGGCGTCGTATTCCTGGGCGTCGTTCTCGAGGCGTCCCGGCGGACGATCGGCGTTTCACTGCCCCTCATGGCCGCGGCGGCGATCGTTTTCTTTCTTTGGGGCCACGATGCGATCTCCGGCGACTGGCAGCCGCCGCGAATCTCCGCGCAGACCGCGATCAGCACCCTCTACGGCTCCACGAACGGCATGTTCGGATTCATGGCCGACATCGGGACCCGGGTGATCGCGATTTACGTCATTTTCGGGTCGCTGCTCATGGCCCTGGGGGCCGGCCACATCTTCATGCGCGCCGCCTCGCTCGTGGCGGGACGGACCTATGGAGGTCCGGGGAAGGTGGCTGTCGTCACGTCGGCGCTGTTTGGGACGGTATCGGGCTCGGCGGTGGCGAACGTCATGTCGGTCGGCTCGATTACCATCCCGACGATGGTCCGGTCGGGTTACCGCAAGTCCTTCGCCGCCGGCATCGAGGCGAGCGCTTCGGCGGGCGGCCAGATCATGCCGCCGATCATGGGTGCGGGCGCCTTCATCATGGCCGAGCTCCTGGACATTCCCTACGCATCGATCGCGGCGGCGGCCACGATCCCGGCCATCCTCTATTTCGGGGCGATCTATTTCAGCATCGATTGCTACGCACGTTCCGCCGGCCTGAAGCCGATGACGCGCGAAGAAGTGCCGCGGGCCCGGGATGTCTTTCTGGCCCGTGACTCTCTCGCCGCGTTCGGGCCGCTGGCCATTCTCGCCTGGCTGCTGTTCGATGGATACACGCCGACGCTTGCCGGCGCGATTGCCGTGATCGCGTTGCTCGTCTTTTCCGGCACGGGGCGCATCGTCTCGTGCGTCCGGTCCGGCAGAGCGAACGAGCTGGACCGCGAGCTGCGGGCGTTCGGCAGCGCGATCTGGTCCGGCCTCGTCGACGGCGGAAAAGGGGTCGTCGTCATCGCGGCCCTGCTGGCGTCGGCCGGCATTCTCGTGACGGTCCTCACGGCGACCGGGATCGCGGTCAAGTTCTCGCAACTCCTGCTCGGCCTGACCGGCGAGCAGTTCATCATCGTTCTGATGATTTCCGCGGTTCTGTGCATCCTCCTCGGCATGGACGTGCCGACCACGGCCTCGTACATCCTGACCGCGGCGGTGGCGGCGCCGCTGCTGACGAGCCTGGGCCTGGAGCCGCTTACGGCCCATCTCTTCATCTTCTACTTCGCCATCCTGTCGGCAATCACGCCGCCCGTCTGCGCGTCGGTATTCGCTGCGGCCACCATCGTGCAGGAGAGCTTCTGGAAGGTGGCGGGCGAATCGCTCCGGATCGCAGGCGCCGTCTATTTCGTGCCGTTCCTGTTCGTCTACCGGCAGGAACTGCTGCTGAACGGATCGTTCCCGGCGATCATCTATAACCTCGCGGTCGCGCTGGTGGCGGTTGCGGGAATCAGCGGCGCATCGATCGGCTATCTGTTGGGCCCGCTGTCCTGGCGCAGCCGACTCTACCTCTACTCCGCCAGCGCGCTCCTGTTCTATCCGAACGTCATCGCCGATGCGCTTGGCATCGGCCTCGTGCTGGGATTCGCCGCCTGGCGATGGATGGCGCACCGCGCTGACGCGAAACAGATCTCTACGACCGGCTCGCGATGACAATGACGACACCCAATTCGACGGTTCGCCTCGGCTCCGGCAGTGGCTTCTGGGGCGATGCGCTTGATCCCGCGCTCGAACTCGCGGAGCGAGGCGAACTTCACTACCTGTGTTTCGATTTCCTTGCCGAGCTTACCATGGCCCTGCTGCAGCGGGCGAAGGCGAAGGACCCCAAGGCCGGCTATGTGACCGATATGGTCGACTGGTTCACGAAGCTTGCGGGCCCGGCGCGCGCATCCGGAACGACCCTGGTGTGCAACGGCGGCGGGGTGAACCCGCGAGGCGGCGGTGAAGCCCTCGCGGCATCGTTGCGCGCCGCAGGCGAGCGCGGGCGCCGGATCGCCGTCGCCGCAGGCGACGACGTGCTCGGCCGGCTGGACGAGCTCAAGGCCGCCGGCGTCCGGTTTACGAACATGGCCACGGGCGCGGAGAATTTCGATTCGATCCGCCCGCGTGTCGTTGCCGCGAACGTCTATCTCGGCAGCGACGGAATCATCGAAGCCCTCGGGGCGGGGGCCGACATGGTGGTTACCGGCCGCGTGACCGACAGCGCCGTGTTCATCGGGCCGATCATGCATCGGATGGGTTGGACCTTCGACCAGCCCGATCTGGTCGCCAGCGCCATCACGGTCGGTCACATCCTCGAATGCGCCGCCGGCTGCACGGGCGGGATGTCGTCGCGCTTTGACGAAATGCCGCGCATGGGCGAGGTCGGCTTTCCGATCGTGGATGTCGATCGCGACGGAAAGGCAACCATCACGAAGCTTCCCGGCAGCGGCGGACGGGTGGACGAGTTCACGATCAAGGAGCATCTGGTCTATGAGATCGGCGATCCGAGATCCTACGTGACGCCGGACGGGATTGCGGACTTCACGGCGCCGACGATCACGGAGACCGGCGCCGATACCGTGCGTGTCAGCGGAATGCGCGGAAAGCCGCGGCCGGACATGCTGAAGCTCCTGGTCGGTTACAGCGACGGGTGGATCGGCGAAGGTCTGATGATGTTCCCGTGGCCGCGTGCGCTCGCCCGCGCGCGCAAGGCCGAACAGACGCTCCGCGAGCGGCTTGCGCGCATGGGGCTCAAGGCGTCTGCCATGACCTTCGACTATGTCGGCATCAACATGCTGCACGGGCCCGCGGCCCCCTGGCCCGAGCATGACGACTTCAACGAGGTCGGATTGCGCGTCGCCGTCAAGACCGGCTCGCGCGACGAAGCGGAGAAGGTGCGGCGGGCGTGCTCGCATTTGTGGATCATGGGGCCGGGCGGGACCTCGTTCGGCGTCCCGATGAAACCGCGGCCGGCGCTTGCGCTTTGGCCGACGCTGGTGCCGCGCGAGCTCGTGCCTCATACCGTGGAGTACATCGAGTCATGACCCGCCTGCTTGCGGACATCGCCTATGTTCGCGCCGGCGACAAGGGCGACACGGTTTCCGTCGGCGTCCTCGCCCGCGTTCCGGCCGAATATCCCAACATACTCGCCACATTGACACCCGAGGCCATCGCACGCCTGTATGGCGACTGGGTGAAAGGGCCGATCGAGGTCTTCCCGATGCCGAACATCCACGGATGTCTCGTGCTTCTCCGCAACGGCCTCGGCGGAACTGCCACCAATACGCTCCGCTTCGATCAGACCGCCAAGGCTCTGGGCTCGGCGCTGCTGCGGCTTCCCGCGGCCGGGTCATGAATCTGGTCCGGCCACGCATGATGGACAAAGACACGCTTGAGCAGCTTCTCGACGGCGTACGCCGTTTCGTACGCGAGCGGCTCGTACCGATCGAGCATGAGGTGGCCCAGACGGATCGGATCCCGCCCGAGGTCATCCAGAGCATGCGCGAAATGGGGCTCTTCGGCATTTCGATCCCGGAGGAATACGGCGGCCTCGGCCTCAACATGGAGGAGGAGGTCCGGGTGGTCATGGAACTCGGGTGGACATCGCCCGCGTTCCGCTCCGTCTTCGGCACCAATGTCGGGATCGGCTCGCAGGGCATCCTGATGGACGGCACGGACGCGCAGAGAGAGAAGTATCTGCCGCGGCTGGCCTCGGGCGAGCTCATCGGCTCGTTCGCGCTGACCGAGCCGGAGGTCGGCTCCGACGCCCGGGCCGTGCGTACGTCCGCGCGTCGCGACGGCGACGCCTACGTGATCAACGGTACGAAGCGCTACATCACCAATGCGCCGGAGGCGGGGCTGTTCACCGTCATCGCGCGGACCGGCAGCGCCGACGGCGGCCCGGTCATATCGGCTTTTCTGGTCGAGGCGAGCGCGCCAGGTCTGCGCTGCGGCAAGATCGAGCGCAAGATGGGCCAGCAGGGCGCGCATGTCTGCGACGTGATCTTCGAGGATTGCCGCGTGCCCGCGGATGCGCTGCTGGGCGGCGCCGAGGGCCGCGGGTTCAATACGGTATGGAAGGTGCTGTCGCGGGGACGGCTTCACATCGCGGCGCTGTGCGTCGGGCTCGCGGAGCGTCTGATCGACGAGAGCGTCCGCTATGCCGGCACGCGCCGGCAGTTCGGCAAGACGATCGGCGAGTTTCAGCTCGTCCAGGCCATGCTCGCCGACAGCCGGGCCGAGGCCTATGCCGCGCGCAGCATGGTGCTCGACGCCGCGCACCGGTACGACCAGGCGTCCGTGTCCCTTGCGGATTGCTCGTGCTGCAAGCTCTTCTCGTCCGAGATGGTCGGACGCGTTGCCGACCGCGCGGTGCAGATCTTCGGCGGCGCCGGGTACATGGCGGAATACGGGATCGAGCGCTTTTACCGCGATGTAAGGCTGTTCCGCCTTTACGAGGGGACGTCTGAGATCCAGCGGCTGATCATCGGCCGCGACATGATGCGGGGACTGGCATGAGCGCCGCGGCGTCCGGGGAGATCGTATGGCGTCCGCCCGCGGACGCCATGCAGCGCTGCCGGATCGGGCGTTTCATCACCGCCATCGGCGTGGACAGCTACGGCGAACTCGTGCGGCGTGCCGACGCCGATCCCGCGTGGTTCTGGGACGCCGTCATCCGGCATTGCGGGTTGCGGTTCTTCCGGCCGTACAAGGACGTGCTCGACCTCTCCGCCGGGTTGCCGTGGCCGAAATGGTGCATCGGCGGGACGACCAATGTCTGCCTCAATGCCCTGGAGCGGCATCTGGCCACCGAGGCGGCGGCGCGCGAGGCCATTGTATGGATCGGCGAGGACGGGGCGGTCCGGCGCATGACGTATCGCGAGCTCGACGCGGAGACGCGCCGGCTCGCCGGGGCCTTGCGCGCGCGCGGGTTCGGGCCCGGCGATCCGATCGCGATCTACATGGCGATGGTGCCCGAGGCGATCGCCGCGTTCCTCGCGATCGCGCGGATCGGAGGCATCGTGCTTCCGCTCTTCTCGGGGTTCGGGCCGGAGGCGATCGAAACCCGCTTGAACGACGCGGGGGCGGTGGGCGTGATCGCGACGGACGGGGCCTGGCGCCGGGGGCAGTGGGTGCCCATGAAGGCGACGCTGGATCAGGCGGCGGCGAAGGTGCCGAGCCTGCGCCATGTTCTGATGATCCGGCGCGGCGCGGACGACGTTCCGATGACGCCGGGGCGCGATATCTGGGCGGCCGATGGGCCGGCCGGCGCGGACGACGGAATCGCGGAGGTGGATGCCGAGCATCCGCTCATGATCATCTACACGTCGGGCACGACCGGAAAGCCCAAGGGCACGGTGCATACCCATTGCGGCTTTGCGGCGAAGATGGCGCTCGACATGGAGCTGTGCCTGGACGTCGGTTCCGGCGACCGGCTCATGTGGATGACCGACATGGGATGGCTTGTCGGGCCGATGCTCGCCGTCGGCGCAACGCAGGCCGGCGCGACGATCGTCATGGCCGAAGGGACGCCGGACTGGCCCGACGCCGGGCGCATCTGGCGTATGGTGCAGGACCATCGCGTGACGATGCTTGGCCTCGCGCCCACGGTGGTGCGCGCGCTCATGCGGCACGGCGCCGAAATCGTCGACCGCCACGATCTCTCGTCGCTGCGAGTGGCCTTGTCGACCGGCGAGCCGTGGAATCCGGATTCCTGGTTATGGTTCTTCGATCACGTGTGCAAGCGCCGGATCCCGATCCTGAATTACTCCGGCGGGACCGAGGTCGGGGGCGGTATCGTGACCGGAACGCTGCTGCATGATCTCAAGCCCTGCTCCTTCGGCGGACCCGTGCCCGGAATGGGCGCCGACGTCGTCGACGAGGCGGGCCGACCGATCGCCCGCGGCGAGGTCGGCGAGCTGGTGCTGCGGGTGCCTTCGATCGGCAACACGCGCGGGCTGTGGCGCGACCCCGAGCGTTATCTGGAGACGTATTGGCGCAAGATCGACGGCATGTGGGTCCACGGCGATTTCGCCTCCATCGATGCCGACGGGTGCTGGTACATCTACGGGCGCTCCGACGACACCATAAAGATCGCCGGCAAGCGCGTCGGACCCGCCGAGATCGAGGCGCTGCTGATGGCCACCGGCCTGGCGGCCGAGGCCGCGGCCATCGCCGTTCCGGATCCCGTCAAGGGATCCTCGGTCGTCTGCGTCTGCGTTCCGTCGGCCGCGGCGGTCGATCCGCCGGGCGCCGTTGCGCAGCTTGGAAAGGCCGTCGCCGATGGCCTGGGCACGGCGTTCCGTCCCAAGGACGTTCTCCTCGTTCCGGATCTGCCGAAGACGCGAAACATGAAGATCATGCGCCGCGTCGTGCGTGCGGCCTATCTCGGCCAACCGACGGGCGATCTCTCCGCGATCGTAAATCCGGATTCGGTCGGTGCCATCGCCGAAACGCGCGCCTGTCGCGCGAGCTGAAGGGGGCGGCGGTGTTCAGGCGCGACCTGTTCGTCGGCAAGTCAGTCGTCGTCACAGGCGGCGGCACCGGGCTCGGCAAGGCCATGGCGCGACGTTTCGCGGAGCTCGGTGCCGATGTGGCGATCCTCGGCCGGCGCAGGGACGTCCTCGAGGAGGCCGCTGCCGAGATCGGCGCGGCCTCGGGGCATCCGCCGCGCCCCGTGCCATGCGACATCCGTGATCCGGACGCGATCGAGGCGGCGTTCGACGCCGTATTCGCGACGCAGCCGCCGGATGTGCTGGTGAACAATGCGGCCGCCAGCTTCATCGCGCGGACGGAGACGCTGTCGCATCGCGCGGCCGACGCCGTGTTCGCGACCGTCCTGCACGGCACGTTCTACGGCACCCTTGCGGCCGGCAAGCGGTGGCTGGCCGCGGGGCGCAGGGCGACGGTGCTGTCGATCGTGTCGCCGAATGCCGAAACCGGATCGCCATACGTCGTTCCCTCCGCCATGGGCAAGGCGGGCGTCCTTGCCATGACCAGGAGCCTGGCCGTCGAATGGGGCGGTCGCGGCATCCGTTTCGTCGCCATTGCGCCCGGTTCCTTCCCGACGCCGGGCGCCTGGCGGCGGGTCGTCCCGCGCGAGGACCTTGCGCGGCGTTTCGAAACGAACAACCCCCTCGGGCGCCCCGGGCAGCACGAGGAACTGGCCGATCTGGCCGTGTACCTCGTCTCCGACCGGGCGTCCTACATAAACGGCGAATGCGTGACGATCGACGGCGGGCGATCGCTGAAAGGCGCGGCCGGATTTTCATTCCTCGAGGAGCTGACCGAGGCGGAGTGGGCGGCGCTTCGCCCGGCAGCCGATCGCGGGCAAGCGCGGAAATAGGTGGAGACGACAATGGATCCGATGAAAGCATCGAAATACATCGTGCGGGGCGCCGAGGTGAAGACCTACAGTCCCGCCAACCACACCGGCACGGTCAACCGTCGGGTCATCGGCCAGGAGACCGTCGGCGCGAAGGGATTGGAGGTCGTCCTCGGGACGGTCGCCAAGGGCCATGGCGCCTTGCCCCATTCGCATCCCGGAATCGAGCAGGTCTGCTACATGCTCGAAGGACGCGCCCGCGTCGAGGTGGACGGGGTCGACACGGAGATCGGGCCCGGCGATGCCTGCTATTTTCCGGCGGACATGCCCCACGTCTTCACGGCCGTGACGGACACGGTTCGCGTGGTCGTCATCTACTCCCCGCCCTATCAGGAGTCCCCCGGCAAAGGCGTCGCGCGTTCCTGACCGCCGCCTTGACACACCCATGAATTGGCTCGATCATGCAGCCGACCGACCAACCGGTCGGTAGAAAGCCAGAGGAGGTACGCTGACCGTGGCTGGACTGTATTTCGAGGAGTTTGCCGTCGACCAGGTGATCGAGCACGCCTTGCATCGCACGATCACCGAAGCAGACAACACGCTCTTCAGCGTGATGACGATGAATCCGCAGCCGCTGCATCTCGACGCCGAGTTCGCGGCAAAGACCGAATTCAAGCAGCGGCTGGTGAACAGTCTTTTCACGCTCGGGCTGATGATCGGCCTGACCGTCGGCGACACGACGCTCGGCACGACCATCGCCAATCTCGGCATGACGGACGTCAAGTTCCCGAAGCCGGTCTTCCACGGAGACACGATCCGGGCCGTGACCAAGGTCCTCTCCAAGCGCGAGAGCAAGTCGCGTCGGGATGCGGGCATCGTCGAGTTCGAGCACGCCGCCTACAATCAGCGCGGGGAACAAGTGGCCGTGTGCCGCCGTATGGCGCTGATGAAGCGCAAGGGAGCTGCGGCATGAGGTCGATGCTCTTCGTGCCGGGCGACAGCGACAAGAAGCTCGCCAAAAGCCGGCAGTCGGCGGCCGACGCGCTTATCCTCGACCTTGAGGATTCGGTCGCGCTGAGCCGCAAGCCGGAGGCGCGCCGCGTCACCCTGGACTTTCTCAGGTCCCGCGAAGGCGGCCAGCTTCTCTTCGTGCGGATCAATCCGCTGTCGAGCCCGTATGCCGTCGACGATCTGGCCGCCGTCGTGGCCGGGCGGCCGGACGGCATCGTGCTCCCGAAATGCGCCTCGGCCGAGGACGTCCGCGCGGTGGACCATTATCTCGCCGCGCTCGAGGCGCGGGACGGGCTGCCCGGCGGCAAGATCCAGATCCTGCCGATCGTGACGGAAGTTGCGGGCGCGATGTTCACGCTCGGCGGATATGCGGGGGTGAGCAGCCGGCTCTGCGGCATGATGTGGGGATGCGAGGATCTCGCCGCCGATGTCGGCGCAGTCGCCAACCGCAATCCGGACAAGACGTATCTCTCGCCCTTCGAACTCGCGCGCTCCTTGTGCCTGTACGCGGCGGCGACCGCCGGCGTCGCAGCCATCGACACCGTGTTCACGGACTTCCGCGACACGGCGGGGCTGACGCGCGAGGCCGAGGCGGCCGTGCAGGTCGGCTTCACGGCGAAGGCCGCTATCCATCCCGACCAGGTCGAGGCCATCAATCGCGCCTTCACGCCGGACGAGGGCGCCGTCGCCTGGGCGCGGAAGGTCGTCGCCGCGTTCAACGAGGCCCCCGGCGTCGGCGTGGTCGGCATCGACGGCAAGATGATCGACCGGCCGCATCTGCGCGCCGCCGAGCGCGTTCTGGCGCGCGCGGGAGGAAAGACATGAAAGCGCGGAGCGGATCCGGGGCGTCCAGGAGGGGCGGCGTCGCGATCCGCCGGCGCCTGGAGGAATGGGCGCGCGCAGGGCGCCGCGTGGTGAATGAAGCCGACACGAAGGACATCCTGGCCGAGATCGGCATCTCGATTCCGGCGCGCGGCGGACGCAAGGGGCCGTTTGCGGTCAAGCTCGCCTCCGACAGGTTTCCGCACAAGACCGAGCACGGCCTCGTTCACCTCAATGTCGACCGCCCCGATCTGGCAAGGCTGACGAAACGGCTGCAGCGGGTCGACAAGCACGGCCGCGTTCTTGTCGAACAGATGGTCGGCAACGGCATCGGCGAGTGGATCGTCGGCTGCAAGCACGACGCGACATTCGGGCCGATCGTCCTGTCGGGCCCCGGCGGCATCTTCGTCGAGCTTCTCGATCAGGTCGAGATCCGGCTCGCCCCGACGGCGATCAAGACGGCGCGGGCGATGGTCGAGGCGGGCTACGGGCGCCGCCTTCTCGGCGGCCTGCGGGGGAAGCCGCCCGGCGATGCCGGCGCCCTGGCCGATATTGTGGTCAAGCTTTCCCGGTTCTTCGCGGATCACAGCGATCTCGTGGAGGAGGTCGAAATCAATCCGGTGATCGTGCGGCCGAAGGAGCAGGGCGTCGTCGCCGCGGACGCGCTGCTGGTTCTGAAGCGGGCGTAGCGGCCCGGATCTGCGCGGGAAGGAGTATCGATGCACGTGGACTACGAGCACCTAAGGGCCGAGATCCAGGACGGTGGCCTGGCGCTGGTCACGCTGAACCGGCCCGAAGTCATGAATGCGTTCAACACGAAGATGGCCCGGGAGATCGCTGACTTCTTCGGACGCGCGGGCGACGAGGACTCGGGCGTCCGGGCCGTCGTGCTGACGGGAGCCGGCGATCGCGCCTTCTGCGCGGGCGCCGACCTCAAAGAACGAAACAACATGGCGGATGCGGAGTGGTCGAAGCAGCACGTCGTCTTCGAGCGGATGTTCGAGGCCATCCTCGAATGCCCCCTTCCGGTGATCGCGGCGGTGAATGGTCTGGCCTATGGCGGCGGCGGCGAGCTGGCGGCCGCCTGCGACTTCGCATATGCGGCGCGTTCGGCGCGATTCGCCCAGCGCGAGGTCGCGCTCGCAATCTTTCCCGGCGGCGGCGGAACCCAGTTGATGCCGCGAATCATGGGACCGAAGCGGGCCAACGAGCTCATTCTCACCGGTCAGCCGATCGACGCTCAGACGGCGCTGGCATGGGGTCTCGTCAATCGCGTTTTCGACGATTCCGCGGTCGTCGGCGAGGCGCTCAAGACCGCGCGCGCAATCTGCGACAACGGCCCGCTTGCCGTCCGTCAGGCCAAGAAGTCGATGCGCTGCGGGCTCGAGATGGACCTCAGGACCGGGCTCGTCTTCGAGCGGGAGGCCTACCACCGCCTGATCGGGTCGGACGACCGACGCGAGGGTATTGCCGCATTCAATGAAAAGCGCAAGCCGCGCTACACGGGACACTGAGATGATCGATCGGCCTTATCCCGAGCTTGCCATCGGGCAGAAAATGGTTTCGCGCGGCCGCACCATCACGGAGACCGATGTCGTCAACTTCTGCATGCTGACCGGCAACTGGCTGGAGCTGCATTCGAACGTCGAATTCGCGAAGCACACCCTTTATGGCCAGCGCCTGGTCCAGGGAAGCCTGGTCTTTTCGATCGTCAACGCGCTGCTGCCGTTCGATCCGTCGGTCGTAGAGGCATTCTACGGCGTCGACCGGCTGCGGTTCACGCGGCCGACCTTCATCGGCGATACGCTTCATTCGGTTGCGGAGGTCATCCGCCTCAAGGACCGCGGCGAGAAGCACGGCGTGGCGACTTCGCTTCTTTCCGGCGTCAACCAGCGGAACGAAGTGGTCATGACGTGCGAATTCAGCCTCCTGATCCGCAAGGCCCGTTTGCTGGCGGGTCCAAGCAGCGAGAAGATGTCATGAACTTCCTCAACGAGAACCAGGCCATGTGGCGCGAGACCGTCCAGCGCTTCATGGAGGAGCAGATCGGCCGCGAGTACATTCGCAAGTGCGACATGGAACGGGCCTACCCTTACGAGGCATACGAGAAGATCGCGAAGGCGGGCTGGCTGCGTCTCCTCATTCCGGAGTCGGCGGGCGGCGACGGCGGCGACATCTTCGACTACGCCCTGATGTGCGAAGGGCTGGGCAAGTTCGGCTTCGACTTCGCGGCAGCGGTGCAGGTGCCGACCTTCACCGCCATGAACATCGTCCACCACGGCACGGCCGAGCAGAAGGAGAAGTTCCTCGCCCCCTTCATGCGTGGCGAGATCCGGTTCTCGATCTCGATCTCCGAGCCCGAGGCCGGGTCCGACGCGGCGAACACGAAGACGCGCGCGACGCGGGAAGGAGACCACCTGGTCCTTCGCGGCCAGAAGCTGTGGTGCAGCGGCGCCGCCGCGAAGAACGTCGTCATCGCGATGCTCGTGCGGACCGCCCAGGCCGATTCCAAATACAAGGGATTGTCCGTTCTCCTCGTGCCCAACGACACGCCGGGCGTGACGATCCGGAAGCTGCCGACCTTGGCCCGCCGTTCGACCGGAACGACCGAGATCTTCCTCGACGAGGCGCGTGTGCCTGTCTCGTCGATCCTTGGAAGCGACGGCGATGGCTGGAAGATCATCACCGAGCACCTGGAGCTGGAGCGGATCGCGATCTCCGCGGCGTATGTGGGAAACGCGCAGACCGCCGTCGACGATGCCTTGAGGTTCGCGCACGACCGGGTTCAGTTCGGACGTCCGATCATCGAGTTCCAGGTGCTGCGGCACATGATCGCCGACATGCAGACGCAGGTGGATGCGGCGCGTCTGATGGTCTACCGGGCCGCGAGCCTGGCAGCGGCAGGGCAGCCCTGCACGCGGGAGGTCGCGATGGCAAAGCTGTTCGCCTCGGAGACGTTGCAGACGGTTTCGCGGAACGGCATGCAGATCATGGGCGGCCACGGGATGCTGCCCGAAGCGGACATGGAGAGGTATTTCCGCGAGGGCATGCAGTGCACGATCGGCGGCGGCACGTCGCAGATCCAGCGCACCATCATCGCCAAGACCATGCGGCTTTGAGGGGCGAGCGCGGACACGGTTCCCCGCGCTCGCATTCGACGGGAAAGGGCGGGGCGCGCCGGCGCCTCACCGCAGGCTGCGTTCCACGAGCCAGTAAAGACCGGCGCGCGCGCCGGCAAAGATGGCGCCGATCGCAAGCAGCGAGGCGAGGGACAGCGTCGATATGCCCGTCAGTCCTTGTCCGATGGTGCAGCCGAGCGCGGTGATGCCTCCCGTTCCCATGAGTGTCGCGCCGGCGAGGTGCCGCTTCATCTCGCGCGCGTCGTCATAGGCCTCCCATCGGAACTCGCCGGCTCGGCGCGCCGCCAGGAGGGCGCCGGCAAGCACGCCGATCACCGAGCCTTCCATGAAGTCGACCCGCGCGCCGGAGGCCGCCATGACGAAGACGAGCGTTTCGCCCAGCGGCGCGACGAAGCTGAAGGATTCGACGCGCATCGGATCGAACGGATCGTCCCCCGCAACGCCGGTAACCCACCAGCCGAACACGACCACGGCGCCGATTGTCGCTCCGGCGAGGGCGAGGCTTCGGCGCGCGACGAGCTGGCCCCGCCACAGCGCGAAGATCAGGAGCGCCGCGACGAGCGCCGCCGCCACGGCCACGGTCCCCGCGCGCCCCGATGCGCCGGCAAGGCTCGGGCCGCCGATCGATGCGGCATCGAGGCGGAACGGCTCGATCAGGATCACGCGCCCGATTCCGGTGAGTCCGCGCATCGCCGCATATGCGGCCACCGCGATGACGAGAAAGACGACGACCGCGCGAAGATCTCCGCCGCCGCAGCGCAGGAGAGTGCCGTAGCTGCAGGTTCCGACCAGGGCCATTCCGAAGCCGAACATCAGGCCGCCGACGATCGCTCCCAGCCATCCGATCTCGGCACCCAGATAGATGGATCTGTCGAGATCGACGACCCCGGCAAGGGCCATCGTCTGCGTCAGGGCGATGGCCAGCGCCGCGGCGAACGCCCAGGCCCGCAGCCGCGTCCAGTCGGCGGCGTAGACCGCGTCCTCGATGGCGCCCAGCGTGCAGAAGCGGCCGCGGCGCCCGGCATAGCCGAGCACAGCTCCGCCGGCCATGCCGAGCGCAAAGCGCACGAGGTGCGCGGGAATTTCATCCATGGCGCCGACGGCGCCTCGTCACTGCTGCCGCGCCGGGCGGCCGTTTCGCGCGACCGTGGCTGTCGCCCGCATCACCTTCGACCCGGCCGGCAGAACACGCGGTGCAGAACGGAAATCACCTCGCGCACCTCGGGGCGCGCCAATGAATAATAGATGTTCTTTCCGTCGCGTCGGACTTCGACGAGGTCGTCGGCACGAAGACGGGCCAGCTGCTGGGACACCGCCGGCTGTCGCAGGTTCAGAAGCTCTTCGAGCTCGGTGACTGTCTTCTCTCCCTCCACCAGAAGGCAAAGGATGACAAGCCGCGCCTCGTGCGTGAATGCCTTCAGGAACTCGCTTGCCGCGCGTGCCTGCTCGAGAAGCTCGTCCGCATCGGCCTCGGGCGATCGCTCCGCGACCGCGCTACTGGTGCTGCGTTTCGTAATCATGGATCCGATCTGGGTTGGGTCATCGCTGGTTGGGATACAGTTCGTTCAGCAGGGCCTCGAGGCGTCCCCAGAAGAAGTCCTCGCCCGGATAGCCTTCGATCCGCCCGCGCTCGCCGCCGTTCTCGATCAGGATGAAGGTCGGCGTGAACCGGACCGGCTTCGCCAGGTTCAGGTCCGAGAGCGCCGGATCGCGCTTGTCGACCGGCCTCAACGCGGCGCGCCGGCCCTCGGCAGTCCTGTCGTAGACGGGGCGGATCTCCTGATCCCACAGGCGGCAATAGGAACATCCCGGCTCATAAACGTAGACGAGCTCCGCGGCGCCCGCCTGTCCCGGAAGGAACGCGACGAGCGCAAGGGCGCCGCCCCGGGCGGCGCGGCCGAAGCCGCGAAGATGCCACCGCATTCGTCCGAGCGCCCGAAGACCTGTGACCGCATTCGACATCTCAGCCGACTTTCAGGTAGCTGAAGCCCTTCGACTGGAGTTCCGCCACGGTCGCGACGCCCGACGGGACGAACTTGAGGAACGGATCCTTTCGCGTCCTGGCCGGATCGATACCCAGTCGATCGTACGTGATCCGGCAGAGATAGGCCTCGGCGCCGTACTTTGCCAGGCCGACGAAGCGCTTGTAGAGCTCCGGATCGATCGCCTCGTTCTCCCAGGGCGTGCCGGACAGGGTCTCGAGGAAGAACTTGACGCCGGGCCCGTGCGCAACGACGACGAGCTTGAGCCTGAAGCTGTCGTAATCGTATGCGGAGTAGTGGTTCAGCATGTTCTGCATCATGTGCGAGAACCGCTGCGGATCGCCGAAGTCGCAATGGTAGAGGCAGGCGAAATCGGCATCCTTGGCGACGCTGCCGGGATCGATCTGCACGGGGCTGGACCGGGCGCTCCGCGACGTCGCCAGCAGGGCGCCGGACGCAGCCAGGGCTCCAATGAGGTCACGTCTGCTGGTCGACATTCGCGTTCCTTCCGTTTCGTGCGATTGTCCCCCCGCTGGTGCCCGGATGCCAGTCCTCCCGGTCCGCCGTCGATCCGCAAGCGACGCCGCGCCGGCTCCCGGCGCGGCGTCGCGCGGAACGCGTCACTGGCCCTTGTTTACGGGCGAGTCCGGATCGAGGAGATAGGCGACGTAGTCCTTGATGTCGTCCGGGTTGAGCACCTTGTTGTGTCCGAACCGCGGCATGTTCGAGCACGCCAGGGTTGCCTGCGGGTTGAAGATCTTCTCGTAGACCTCCTTCTGCGCCTCCGGCGTGTTGCCCTTCGCCTTGCCGTAGCCGAGCAGGCTGGGCCCCAGCGTGCCGTAGCTGATCTCGGTCGGCGAGAGCTGATGGCACGCGTAGCAATTGCCGCCCGCGGCCCGCTTCGGATTGTCGCGCATCCGGAAGCCGTAACCGGACAACGCGCCTTTCTCACCCTTCTTCCAGTCGCCCATGTAGCGGCCGTCGGCCGGATAGACGATGGACGCCTTCTCGCGCGACATGATCGTCTCCGCCACGTTCCCGGGCGGGACATTGCGATGGACGGAGCAGGCGCGCATCGTCTCGTCCTGGTCGATTCGCGCCTGCAGCTCCGGGCTCAGCTTGAGCCAGCTCTGCGCGACCGCCTTGTCGACCGCTGCCGTGCTGACGGATGCCTTGTCCTGCGCTGTCGCCGCGCCTGCAAGGGCTGCGGCCGTGACGATGGCGCCGATGATGATCTTTTTCATGGTCAGATGCTCCGTCCGTCAGCGCTTGATCGAGGGGACCTGAATCTCGCCACCTTCCGCCTTCTTGGTCAGATAGGTGATGAGCGCGACGGTCACCGGCGAGCCGTATTCGACATCCGGCATGCGCATCTGCCAGAGACAGTCCCACATCCGGTGCTGCATCGTGCGGAGCGTGTTCTGCGAGACGCGGTACGTGGGCCACGAGCCCATCGTCGCCTTCGCTTCCTCGGGCACGGCGAACGTCGGCAGCTTCTGAAGCCGGATGCGCGCTCCCGGCTGGGCATGGCAGGTCTGGCACGAGAAATCCATCACGCTCGAGCGGCGATGGAAGAGAGCGTCGCCGAGCGCGTAGGCTTCTTTCTCCTTCGGATGGGCCAGCGGAAGCGAGAATCTCATCCCTTCCGATTTGTTCGCGATGAAGGCGACGAGCGCCTCCATGTCGGACTCGCGGCCCGGCGAGGAGAATTTCCGCTTCTTTATGTCGGCGGTGTCGAGACCCTGTATGGTCTCCATGCACCAGAGGAGACGGGACTCGAGGTCCATTACCCTGTCGGCATCGGCGAAGTAGCGCGGCAACCTGGCGTAGGCGCCTTCGAGCTTTCCGGGCCCTTCGCCGAGATCGCATTTCTCCAGCGAAACGTTCTTCGTCCCGCGCTTCTGCGACCAAAGCTCCTCGCCGCGATCGACAAACAGATATCCCGGATTCGACATCGGATCCGAGAGCATCTCGCGATATTTTTCGAGCGCCTTCTCGGTGTCGTCGGCCTGCGCCAAGGCAACCGAGCTGGCGGTGATCGCAACACATGCGGCTGCGAGTAATGTCCGACCGATTTTCACAGCGTATTCCCTCCACATATCCTGGCCGGCAGGCTGTGCCTGTCCGGGCCCGCCGTTCTTGTTGCGGCGATCGCGCCGATATGGCTCCGGCTGGCAGAATACATGCACTTATCTGAATAACACAATTTGTTTTCCATCGAGCGGGGCGCCGCCGCCGGACCGGATTGCCGGGCCGCGCGGCCGGAGGCCGCGGGCGCCCAATTCCCCATCGCGGCGTGCCGGAGTTGACAAGAAGTCGAAAAATATGAATATGTGAATATGAACCGCGAGCCAAGGGCGAAACAAGCGCGGACCATGTGAGGAAACGTCCGGATCAGGAGAATGCCGCCATCGTGAATTCATGCGGCGCGACCTCGTCGGGAGGCGCACTTGCCGCAGCGCGCGGCAGAATCGACAATCCCAGGGCGATTTCCGGAACCGGTGCGCGAGGTGATGCCGTGGCGGCCTGTGCCGCGCGGGCGTTTGGAACCAGTTGGCGACGGCGACGCGCAGGGCAGCCCGTTCGTCGCGAGGCAACTAGAATCGGGAGACCTGAGGCATGACAATGAACTTCACTCGTCGGCAGGCGCTGGCAGTCACCGCGGGCGCATTCGCGGTCGTCGCCTGGCCCGGCGCGATCGCGCCGGCGTTGGCGGCGAAGAACGACGCGGAGGATCTGATCCGAAAGTTCACCGGCGGCAAGGAGCCGGCGAAGGGAAAGATCAAGCTCGATCTGCCGGAGATCGCCGAGAACGGAAACGCCGTGCCGATGACGGTGACGGTCGAAAGTCCGATGACGAAGGACAGCCACGTCACGGACGTGCTCGTCGTTGCCGACGCGAATCCGCGCGCGGGCGTCGCCACCTTCCACTTCAGCCCGGCCTCCGGCGCGGCGGAGGCGAACACCCGGATTCGTCTGGCCGCGACTCAGAATGTGATCGCCGTAGCCAAGATGAACGACGGCTCGGTTTTCATCGACTCGAAGCAGGTCAAGGTCACGATCGGCGGCTGCGGCGGCTGAGGTCGCCGTCCGGTCCCGCCTTCAGCGAAATTTCAGGAGAGAGTCATGGCAGTCAAGCCGCGCATCAAGCTCGACAGGAAAGAGGCCAGGAAAGGCGATCTGGTCGAGGTGAAGGCCCTGGTGGCGCACATCATGGAATCGGGGCAGCGCAAGGACAAGGACGGCAAGGCCATCCCGCGCAAGATCCTCAACAAATTCGTGTGCACGGTGAACGGCAAGCAGGTGTTTGCCGCGGATTTCGAGCCGGCCATCTCCGCGAATCCGTACATCCAGTTCAAGTTCAAGGCCGAGGAGTCAGGGCCGGTCGTGCTGACCTGGACCGACGACGACGGCTCGAAGATCGTCGGCGAGGAAAAGATCACCGTCACCTGAACCATCCGCCGGCGCCTTTGTGCAGCGGAGGCGCCGGAGCCGGCATCGGCGCGGCACGGCGCTGCGGGATCGGCGGGGAACCTTCTCGTTTTCGGGTCACGGATGCTTTCGAGGCGTGATTTTCTTCAGGTTGCTGCGGCAACGGCGCTGATCGCGGGCGGCCCCTGGCGCCGCGCGGTCGCGCGGCAGCGCCTCACGCAGGCCGACGTGCTGGCGTTCGAGCCGGTCGGCAACGTCACATTGCTGCACGTCACCGACCTTCATGCGCAGCTCCTGCCGGTCTATTTCCGCGAGCCGAGCGTCAATCTCGGAGTCGGAGAGGCGAAGGGACTCCCCCCTCATGTCACCGGCAAGGCCTTTCTGGAGACGTTCGGGATTGCCCCCGGCTCGGCGCCGGCCTATGCGCTGACGGACCAGGAATTCGCCGCGCTGGCCAGGACGTACGGGCGTCTGGGCGGCCTCGACCGCATCGCCACTGTCGTCAAGTCGGTCCGGGCGGAGCGCGGCGACCGAACGCTTTTCCTGGACGGCGGCGATACATGGACGAACAGCTACACGTCACTCGCCACCAAGGGCCAGGACGTCATCGATTGCATGGCGCTGCTGAAGCCCGACGCCATGACGGCGCACTGGGAATTCACGCTGGGAGAGGCCCGCGTGAAGGAAGCCATCGACGCGCTGGGATTTCCCTTTCTCGCGCAGAACGTCCGCGACGCGGAATGGAACGACGAGGAAGTCTTCCAGCCGGCCGCCACGTTCGAGCGGGGCGGCGTCAGGATCGCGGTCATCGGCCAGGCCTTTCCGTACACGCCGATCGCCAATCCGCGATGGATGATTCCGGCCTGGTCGTTCGGCATCCGGGAAGAGGCCCTGCAGAAGCAGGTGGATGCCGCGCGCGCGGACGGCGCCGCGCTCGTCGTCGTCCTGTCGCATAACGGATTCGACGTCGACCGGAAGCTCGCCGGCCGCGTGAGCGGCATCGATGTCATCCTGACCGGTCACACGCACGATGCGCTTCCCGACGTCGTGCGGGTCGGAAAGACGCTCCTCGTCGCCTCGGGCAGCCACGGCAAGTTCGTCTCGCGCCTCGATCTCGACGTGCGCGACGGCGAGATCAGGGACTACCGCTACAGGCTGATCCCCGTTTTCGCGGACGTGATCGCGCCGGACCCCGACGTCGCCGCGGCGATCAAGAGCGCGCGCGCGCCGCACGAGGCCATGTTGCGCGAGGTCGTCGCTCACACCGAGACGCTGCTCTACCGGCGCGGCAACTTCAACGGCACGCTCGACGACGTCATCTGCGACGCCCTCCTCGCCGAGCGGGACGCCGAGATCGCGCTGTCGCCGGGCTTCCGCTGGGGAAGCTCGCTGCTGCCCGGCCAGCCGATCACCCGCGAGGACGTCTACAACGCGACCGCCATCACCTATCCGGCGGCCTACCGCATGACCATGACGGGGCGGCGGCTCAAGGAAGTCCTGGAAGACGTCGCCGACAATCTCTTCAACCCGGATCCGTACTATCAGCAAGGCGGCGACATGGTGCGGGTGGGCGGACTCTCGTACACGATCGAAATCGGCAGGCCGAACGGAAGCCGCATCTCCGATCTGCGCCTTGTCCGGTCCGGGCAGCCGATCGCGGCGGAGAAGGAATACGTCGTTGCCGGATGGGCGAGCGTCAACGAAGGCACCGAGGGGCCGGCGATCTGGGACGTCGTCTTCGCGGATCTGCAGCGCCGGAAGACCGTTGCGCCGCGCGGCGGGGAGAACGTCCGGATCCTGGGAAGCTGACGGCGCGGTGTCGGCGGCCCCCGTCCCGCCAACATATGCACGGACCGGAATATGATCGTGGGGCCGGAGTCGAACTGGAGTGCGCAATGGCAGGCAGGAAGTTCACGGATGAGCGCGGCATGATGGCGCGTCGGTCCCTCCTCAAGGCCGGGCTGGCCGTGGGGAGTGCCGCGGTCATCGGCGCGCCGGGTCCGGCGGCGGCGAGCGGCGATCCCGGCAATCAGGCTCCCAACGTTCCGGACTGGTCGCGATATCTGGGCGAGGGCGTCGACTCGCGTCCCTACGGCAAGCCGTCGAAATTCGAGGCCCATGTCGTGAAGCGCGACGTCGAATGGCTCACCGCCTCGCGCGAGAGCTCGGTGAATTTCACGCCCATCCACGAGCTCGACGGCATCATCACCCCGAACGGCCTGTGCTTCGAGCGTCATCACGCGGGAATCGCCGTCGTCGATCCCGCCGACTATCAGCTTATGATCAACGGCCTGGTCGACAAGCCGCTCATCCTGACGCTCGACGATCTGAAGCGCCTGCCGCGCGTGAACCGGCTGCATTTCTGCGAATGCGCCGCCAATTCCGGAATGGAATGGCGCGGCGCCCAGCTGAACGGCTGTCAGTTCACGCACGGCATGGTCCATTGCGTGATGTACACGGGCGTGCCGCTCAGGATCGTCCTCGACGAGGCGGGCCTCCGGCCGAATGCGAAGTGGATCATGGCGGAAGGCGGCGACGCGGCTGCCATGAACCGCTCGATTCCGCTGGCCAAGGCGCTCGACGACTGCCTCATCGCCTTCAAGATGAACGGCGAGGCGCTGCGCGAGGAGAACGGCTATCCCGCGCGTCTGGTCGTCCCGGGCTGGGAGGCGAATCTCTGGGTCAAGTGGATCCGCCGCATCGAAGTGGGCGATCAGCCCTGGCACGCGCGCGAGGAAACCTCCAAGTACACCGACCTCCTCGAGAACGGAACCGCGCGCCGCTTCACTTTCGTCATGGACGCCAAGTCGGTCATCACCAGCCCGAGCCCGCAGGCGCCGCTCAGGTACAGGGGCCAGAACGTCATCTCCGGGATCGCGTGGTCCGGGCGCGGCGCGATCAGGCGCGTCGACGTTTCGGTCGACGGCGGCCGCAACTGGACGACCGCGCGGATCGACGGCCCGGTCCTTCCGAAGGCGCTGACTCGCTTCTACGTCGATCTCGACTGGAACGGCCAGGAGCTGCTGCTGCAATCGCGCGCGATGGATGAGACGGGCTATGTGCAGCCGACCAAGGCGGAGCTGCGCAAGCACCGCGGCGCCAATTCGATCTATCACAACAACGGCATCCAGACGTGGCTCGTGCGCGGCGACGGCGAGGTTGAGAATGTCGAGATTTCCTAAGGCGGTCGGAGCGGGTCTCGTGGCGGCGGTCCTGGTCGCGGGCATGGACGCGTCCGTTGACGCCCAGCCGGCCGGCAAGAATGCCGCGCCGGCGGTCGCCGCGGAGCGGGCCGCCGGAAAGTTCGGGATCGGGCGCGAGGCGAAGCCGGAAGAGATCGCCGGGTGGGATATCGATATCCGCCCGGACGGGCACGGCCTGCCGGTCGGAAAGGGAAGCGCGCGGGAGGGCGAGGCGCTCTACAACGAGCGCTGTGCATCCTGCCATGGCGAGTTCGGCGAGAGCGCCGGGCGCTGGCCCATCCTGGCCGGCGGCGCCGGCACGCTCGCGACCCATGATCCCGTCAAGTCGATCGGATCGTACTGGCCCTATCCCTCGACGGTCATCGATTATATCCGTCGCGCGATGCCGTACGGCGATGCGCAATCGCTCGATGGCGACGAGTTGTATGCGATCACCGCCTATGTTCTCTATCTCAACGATATCATCGAGGACGAGGCATTCGAGCTCAACGAGCGAAACTTCGCGACGCTGAAACTGCCGAACCGTCGCAATTTCGTCGACGACGATCGGGAGACCGCGGAGCAGGCGTTCTGGAAGAGGGACCCGTGCATGACGAACTGCGCGCCGGGGCAGCCGAAGATCATCGGGCGCGCGCGCGTGCTCGACGTGACGCCCGAGGCGGGAACGGCGCCGAAGGTCGAGTGATGGCCGCGGCAGGGGGCCTTCGTTCCCGGATGCGGCCGTCTCGCAGGCGGCGCAGCTAGAGGCGCCGGGATGGATTCGTTCGACGTCTCCTACGCGGGCGCTCTCGTTGCCGGGATGCTGAGCTTCGCGTCGCCCTGCGTCCTGCCCCTGGTTCCGGCGTATCTCGCCTTTGTCGGCGGCGTCACGTTCGACGAGCTGACGGGCGACCGGGGCGGCAGCGCGGTACGCGCGCGCGTGTTCTTCGCGGCGCTCGCCTTCGTGCTGGGATTCGCCACGATGTTCATCGTCCTCGGCGCGACTGCGTCCGCCGCCAGCCGCGTGCTCGCGGAGCACATCGACGTGCTGGGCAGGATTGCCGGCGCCGTCATCATCGTGCTCGGCCTGCACTACGCCGGCGTGCTCCGCATTCCGTTCCTGAACTACGAGGCGCGGATGGACGTCTCGCGCCAGCCCGCCGGGCTGATCGGCGCATATATCGTCGGCCTTGCGTTCGCATTCGGATGGACGCCCTGCGTCGGCCCGGTGCTCGCCTCCATCCTCATGGTCGCGGGCGCCGGCGACTCGGTCGGCTACGGGGTCGGCCTGCTCTCGGCCTATGCCCTCGGCATGGGCCTGCCGTTCCTCGTCGCGGCGGCGGCCGCGAAGCCGTTCCTCGCCGCGTCCAGGCGCTTCCGGCATCAGATGCGGGCGGTGCAGCTGACGATGGGCGGACTCATGGTCGTGACCGGGGCGCTGATCTTCGCCGGGTCGATGTCCCTGGTCGGCCAGTGGCTGCTCGACACGTTCCCGTGGTTCGCCCGTGTCGGGTGAAGCGGGACCGGAGCGCCGTGCGATGCTGCTGCGCCGCCTGTTCGTCGCGGTGCTTCTCGCGATCTCGCTCGCGCTGCCGGTCCGGGCCGCGGAGACGGTGATGGCCGACCCGAAGCCGTCGATCGACGCGCCGCGCCGGATCGTGTTCTCGCTCTCCGAGAGCGACCCCGCGCGCATCAATGCGGTCCTGACCAATATCGGCAATGTCCAGAAATTCTACGGGATCGACAACGTGCAGATCGCGCTCGTCGCCTACGGCCCCGGTCTGCGCGCCCTGCTGAAAGCGGAGACGCCGGTGAAGGCCCGCATCGAGGGGCTGATGGCGATCGAGGTGGCGATCCTCGCCTGCGGCGCGACGCTGGAGACGCTCCACAGCAGCGCGGCGGACCTGATCGACGGCGTCGACGTGGTGCCCAACGGGCTGCCCGAGATCGTCGAGCGGCAGTTACGCGGATGGGTGCACCTGCATCCGTAGGTGCGTTGGCCGGAACCGGACAAGGGAGATGGAAGGATGCGCTGGCTCGTTCGAACCTTGATTGTGACCGTCGGGCTCGGCCTCGGCGCCGGCGCGCTTCATGCGGCCGACGCACGTGCGGGCGAGTCGGTGGTGAACGACGAAGGACTCCACGTCCAGCCCTGGTTTCTGCTCAGCTTTCTCGACCTGAGGGAGGATCTGCGCGAAGCTGCCGGGTCGGGCAAGCGCTTCGCCGTGATCTGGGAGCAGCGCGGCTGCATCTATTGCCGCGACATGCACGTCGTCAACTTCGCCATCCCTGCGGTCAGCGACTACGTTCGCGAGAACTTCGTGGTGGTCCAGCTCAATCTCTTCGGCTCGCGCGAGGTGACCGACTTCGACGGAGAGGTGCTGGCCGAGAAGGACCTGGCCCGCAAATGGGGCGTCGTCTTCACCCCGACCGTTCTCTATTTCCCGGATGCGCTGGAGGACGGCGACCGCAAGTCGGGCAGGGAGATCGCAGTCGCGCAGATGCCCGGCTATTTCCGGCCGGTGACGTTCCTCGCGATGTTCCGCTACGTTCGCGAGAAACGCTATGGCGACATCCATTTCCAGAAATACGTGGCCGAGGTCTCGGACGAGCTGCGCCGCCTCGACGGCATGGCCGCGCGGTGATGCCGCGGAGTCACGTGTCGACCGGATGTGCCGGTCCCGGACGGCTTCGCGCGACCCCGGGATCGGAAACGTGCCTGCGCGACTACGCTAGTCGGCAGCGGACTTGAAGTCGCCGGTCTGATCCCGCTCCGTCGATCCGGCGGCCCCGACCGAAATCCGCACGGTCATTCTGGTGCCCTTGCCGAGCTCGCTCTCGACATCGATCGTGCCGTTCAGCAGTTCGGTATAACGCTTGACGATCGCAAGGCCCAGCCCGGTCCCGCCGTAGCGGCGCGCATGCATGGCGTCGACCTGGAAAAACGGCCGGAACAGCTGGCGGATCGTGTCCTGGCTCATGCCGATGCCGCTGTCCGCGACGACGACGACCAGTGTGCCGGGCCTTCCGGCATCGAGATCGACGCGTACGGCGCCGCCCGCCTCGGTGAACTTGACCGCATTGGCGAGCAGGTTGATGACGATCTGCTTGAGCACTCGCCGGTCCGAAATGACCGTGTCCGGCCCGCTCAGCATGTGGTGCAGCGTGACCGACTTCCCCTGCGCGGCGGCGCGGACGATGCCGAGCGTTTCCTGCAGCACCTCGCGCAGGCTGACCGGCTCGCTGGCGATCTCCAGCCGCGCCGCCTCGACCTTGGACAGGTCGAGAATGTCGTTGATCAGGCTGAGGAGATGCTGGCCGCTCTGCAGGATGTCTCCGGCGTAGTCGGCATAACGGTCGAGCGCCGCGTCGCCGAGGACCCGCTCGTGGATCAGCTGCGAGAAGCCGATGATGGCGTTGAGCGGCGTACGCAGCTCGTGGCTCATATTGGCGAGGAACTCGGACTTGGCGCGATTGGCCGCCTCGGCCTGGTCCTTCGCCGCGCGCAACTCGGCCTCGGTCGCCCGCAGCGCGGTCAGGTCGCGCACCACCGCGGTGTAGAAGGTCTCGGCGCCGAGCACGAGCTTCGACACGGACGCCTCGGCCGGGAACTCCGATCCGTCCTTGCGCAGGCCGCGGATCCCGGGGCGCCCGCCCATCACCCGGCGCTCGCCGGAAGCGCCGTCGAGACGCGCCATGTGGCGGCGATGCGTCGCGCGCGCGGCCTCGGGCAGCAGGAGGTCGAGAGACTTGCCGAGGATCTCGTCCGGTGCGTAGCCGAACAGCCGCTCCGCCTGGCGGTTGAACAGGACGATGCGCTGATCGTGATCGACCGAGACGATTGCATCGCCGGCGGAAGCCAGCAGGTCGGCGAAGCGGAGCTGCATCGCCGCGTTCTGCTCCTCCAGCCGCTTGCGCGCCAGCGCCATCGAGAGCTGCGGGGCAACACCCGAGATGAGGTCGAAGATCAGCGGGTCGCGCAGCCTCACGGCCGACGACGCGAACGCGAGCACGGCGATGATCGCGCCGTCCGCGACGAGCGGGACGGCATGGACGGAGCGCAGCCCGGCCGCGATCGCCTGGGCGGATCGCACGAACGCCTCCGCCGTCGCGTCGGCCACGTCCGTTATGTGTTCCGCTGCCTTCGCGATCCAGGTGCGACCGATGGCGCCCTGGTGCGGTGCGAAGGTCAGCTGTCGCGAATACCGCTCGAAGGTGGCAAGCGCCGGCGAGCCGATGTGCCACACCGGCCCGCAGATCAGCGCATTGCCCTCCGGATCGGGCAGCCAGGCCTCGGCATACTGCCAGTCGGCATGACGGCAGACGGCGCGCAGAACGGCCTTGAGCGCGGCCGGATAATCCTTCGCCCGCACGATCTTCTCGCCGATGGTTTGCAGAAGCCGCAGGCGGCGAATCTCGCGCTTCTCGGCGGTGACATCGAACAGGATCAGGGTGCGGCGGTGTCCGGGAATGGTGATCGCGGTGGTCGCCATCACGCGCCCGTCGGGTCGCCAGTACTCCTTGTGCTCGGCCCGGGCCGGCATTCCGGCCTGCGACGCGGCTTGGGCGATGATGACCGTGCGGCCACCGCCAGCAAGCACGCCCTCGATCGTCGACCACGTCAGGGTCTCGACTTCGTCCGCCGGAACGAGATCCAGGAGCTGCGTCGAGATTCGGTGACAGTCGGCGAGCTGGCCGTCGTCGTCGAATTCCAGGATGCACGGGGAGGGCACGGACTCTCTCGCTGGCCGCTGTTGCGATCGTTCAGGGAAGCGTCCGCACGATGCAGTCCGCCCCGGTGCCGGGCCGTGGCGGCGAGAGAGCGGCCCTGCTCAGCGCGGTCGCGGCGGCGCGCAGCATCTCCAGCTCATACTCGCTTTCCGGCAGGCGCCGGCCGCCGAGGACTTCTTCGGTCACCACCGCGCGCAGGCCGCGTATGGCATCCCCGATTGCGGCAAGGAGCGCCGCCTGCTCGGGAACCGGATACGGACGCCGCAGCGCATCGGTAAGGCTGCTGACCATGCAGGCCAGTGCCGTCGCGACCTCCCGGTCGAGCATCGCATAGAGACTTCCGAGCTGTTTCGCGGCTGCGAAGCGTCGGCTGGGATGTGCGATGAGAGCCATGGTTCCGATCGTCCTGCCAAAGGGCGTGCTGTCGAGAGCCGGCTCCGCCGCGGCGATCCGCAATCGCGCAGGGTCGCTCGGGCCGGTACGCAAACTTCCGCTCTGATGAATTCAGGCGTGGCTGCCGCTTTCGTCCGGGGCGGGCCATGACAGCCCGCCCCGGGAGGAGCGGCGCGCCGCTCGTCGGCCGATCCTTACGCCGCCTTGACCCCGGCGAGGAACCGCTCGACCTGGGTGCGCAGCTGCTCGGATTGCCGCGACAGCTCCGAGGAAGCGCCAAGCACCTGCGAGGCGGCGGCGCCGGTCTCGGACGCGGCCTGGCTGACGCCGGATATGTTGTTGGTAACCTCGCTGGTCCCCTGGGAGGCCTGCTGGACGTTGCGCGCGATCTCCTGCGTGGCCGCGCCCTGTTCCTCGACCGCCGAGGCGATGGTCGTCGCGATCTCGTTGATCTCGGTGATCGTGCGCCCGATCGACTTGATCGCATCGACCGAGTCCCTGGTGGCACCCTGGATGGCGTTCACCTGCTGCGCGATCTCCTCGGTTGCCTTGGCGGTCTGGTTGGCGAGGCTCTTGACCTCCGCGGCGACGACGGCAAAGCCCTTGCCGGCTTCGCCCGCGCGCGCCGCCTCGATCGTCGCATTGAGCGCCAGCAGATTGGTCTGGGCGGCAATGTCGTTGATGAGCTGCACGACCTCGCCGATCTTCTGTGCTGCCTCGGACAGGCCCTGAACCTTCGAATCCGTCTCCTGCGCCTCGGTCACCGCCTTGCTCGCGATCTTGGCCGACTGCGAGACCTGGCGCCCGATCTCGCTGATCGAGGACGACAGCTCCTCGGACGCCGACGCGACCGTCTGCACGTTCGAGGCGGCCTGTTCCGCCGCGGCCGCCACTGCGGTCGACTGCCGCGACGTTTCCTCCGCCGTCGCGGTCATGGACGACGCGGTGGTCTGGAGCTCGGTGGAGGCCGAAGCCACCGTCTTGAGAACGGCAGTGACTTCCGCATCGAACTCGCGGGTCAGCTTCTCCATGATCTGCGCGCGCTCCTCCCGCGCACGCTGCTCGGCGGCTTCCCGTTCCGCGGCGTCCCTGGCCTTGATCATGTTCTCCTTGAACACGAGCATGGACTGGGCCATGTCGCCGACCTCGTCCTTGCGTCCGACCGCGGGGATCTCGACGTCGTAATTGCCGCCCGCAAGGGCCGTCATGACGTCCGTCATGGAGCGGAGCGGCGGCACGATCGAGCGCGTCGTGAAGTAGACGACCGCACCCGCGACACCCAGGCCGACGCCGAGCAGAATCCACAGCAGCATGACCAGCCACTGCGATTCGGACGCGACCATCTCCGCATCCTGCGACAGCAGCTTTTTCTGCGCCTCTTTCATGCCGCCCGTGCGCGCGCCCGCTGCATCCGTGTTGCCGTCGAACACGTCTATGAGCTTGTTCGCGTTCGGCAGAGCGTCGGCGCGAAGCAGGTGCAGGCCGACATGCCAGGCGTCCGAGCTGCGAATCTCGAACATCTTCTCCGGCAGAGGCGCGAATTGCTGGCGCGCCTGGGCGAGCTTGTCGAATGCAGCCTGCTGTGCCGGCGTCAGGGCCGCCCTCCGGCCGACGAGAGTGGAGAATGCGGTTTCGTTCTGGGCCCAGAGGCGTTCGAACTCCTTCCTGAAGACGGAGTCGCCGGTCAGAAGGTACGCGCGGATCGCCGCCACGGACATGGCCATGGTCCCCCGAACATCGGCCATCGCCAGGAGAAGGCTCTTGCGCTCGTCGGTGGACGCAATCTGGCCTTCCTCGTTGATCATGGCCGTAATGTCGCGAAGAATCGTGCTGGCGACGGGAGCCGCCTCGTTCGCGAGAATCTTCGTCGCCGGCTGCTCGTCGGGCGTATGCGCGATGACTTCGACTTTTTCCTGTGCCGCGCGCAGGGCGTCGAGCGCCGACTTGGAGTCCGCCCACTTGCGTCTGTTCTCGGGGTCGGTCCAGTGTTCCGACAGGCGGTCGATCTCGGCGCGGAGCGCATCGATCTCTTTCCACGCGCCCGCACGCTGCTGCTTCTGACCGGGATCGTTCGTCAGCATGTAGCCGCGCAGGGCCGCAAGCGAGGCATAGATGTTTCCGATGAGCTCGGAGCCCGCGAGCGCGGTGGGCGTGCGGACCTCGACGGTCCGTTCCATGCCGCTGTTGAGGATATTGACCTTCCACATCGTCGTCGTCACGGCCGCGATCAGCACGAGACACACGCCCGCGAAGCCGAGCAACAGCCGGCTGGAAATACGCAGATTGGCTAGATTGGTGAACATCTTACACCCCGGTTAGGTCCTGTCGTCCTGCCGCATCACAGGGATGCCGCTTCTAAATTTCATCCATAGTATGTACTAAATGCCCCGGGTGAACTCTTCGTTAATTCCTGCATTTATATATAGTTGGCGCTGACAAGGCGGCGAGGCTGCGTCTACAAGAACAGACTATTGCCTTTATGCCTCTGCGGAGAGTCCGATGGCGCTGGCATCCCTGTTTCCGGTCCCGCCGCGATGAGCGCGAAGGGGCCCCTGCATTACGCGGTGGCGGATGTGATCGAGCACATCGGCCGGCGCCTTCAGAGCCTCGCCTACGCCGAAGGCCTCAATCCCGCGCAGTGGACACTCCTGCGCTTTCTGGCGCGTTCGAACCCGTCGGCGCGCACGCCGACCGGGTTCGCGCGCTTTCACCTCACCACCAAGAACGCTGCGACCCAGACCATCGATGCTCTCAGGCGAAAGAAGCTCATCCGAAGCGGCTCGCACCCGCATGATCAGCGCGCCAAGCTCCTCGAGCTGACGTCCGAAGGGCTACGGACCCTGCAGCGCGATCCCATGAACGCGCTGGTCTCGGCGCTCGACAGGCTGCCCGAGGACGACCTTCATCATCTCGCCCGGATCACGAGCGCATTGGCGCACGACCTCTACCTGGCGGCAGGCCGGGGATCCGCCCAACCTTCTAAAGGACGGGAAGAAGACGATGGCACGCGTACTGGTAATTGAAGACAACGATGACTTCCGCGACACCCTCGCCGCAATGCTGCGGTCGGCCGGTCACGACGTCCAGTGCGCCGGCAACGGCCGCGAGGCGCTCGACATGCTCGCATCGCCGGCATACGACCTCCTTATAACCGACATTCTGATGCCGGAGGTGGACGGAATCGAACTCCTCACGGCGATGCGCAAGATGCCTTCGCGACTGCCGGTCGTCGCCATCTCGGGCGGCGGCTCCATGCCGGCGTCGCTGGCGCTGTCGCTCTCTACCTCGCTGGGCGCGAGCGCCGTCCTCTTCAAGCCCTTCCATACCCAGGAGCTGCTCGAAGCCGTGGATCTTGCCCTGGGCGCCTGACGCCGTCTGTATCGGAACCGCGTCAACCGAGCGAAGCGCACCGCCGATCCGCCCGCCATGACCATTTCGGCTGACGCATCTTGAGCATCCGGACCTATCTCCTCGCCCTCGTACTGTCGATTTTCGTGCCGTTCACGATCTTCGCCGGCGCGATCGCGCACATTCTTGCGGAACGCGAGCGCGCCGCTTCGGTGGACGGGCTGCGATCCACTGCGCGCGCGCTGGCCATAGCCGTCGACCGGAACATCGCAGACGTATCCAACAGCCTGAAGGTCCTGGCGACGGCCGAGCTCTTGAGGATCGGAGAGCTCGAGGGCTTTCACAGATACGCAAGGCGCGTCGTCGAGAGCCGGCCGGAATTGCAGCGCCTCGTTCTGGCGGAGACGCAAGGACGGGTTCTGTTCGATACCGGCAACCCTTACGGGACGACCCTCGTCGCGGCGATCAGGGCGAAGGACCTCATGCGTGCGGTCACGACCGGACTGCCGGCAATCGGTCCTGACATAGCCGACTACGGAACGCCCGATGCACCGGCCATCACCGTATTCGTGCCGGCGAAGGTGGACGGCGAGATCAGGTATGCGCTGATCGCGTTCCTCGACCTGTCGGCCGTGGGCGCCATATTCGCCGATCAGAAACTGCCGTCCGACTGGACCGGCGTCATTCTCGACGGGGACGCTACCATTCTGGCCCGATCGCGCTCTGCCGGGGTCTTTATGGGACAGCCTGCGCCCGCGGCTCTCGCGGCGGCGACGTCCCGCGGGACCGAGGGCATCGCGCGATACTCCACGCAGGAAGGGTGGCCAACGCTCGCGGGCTTCGCCCGGTCCAGGCTGACGGGCTGGACCGTCGTTCTCGGCATGCCGGTCGCATTGGCGGAAGGCCCCGCTGCGCGGACCCTTACCGTCGCGATCCTGACCGGCATGGCCGTCAGCCTGGTGGCGCTGGCGCTTGCGTCCTTTCTCGGGCACAGGATTTCTCGCGCAGTGCTGGGGCTTCGCGAGCCGGCACTGGCGATAGCCCGGGGCGAGCCTATCGAATCGGCGGCGCAATCCGGAATCGAGGAGATCCAGCGCGTCATCGAGAAACTGATAACGGCTTCGCACGTCCTGACCGAGCGCGAGACCCAGCGGCGGCGCGCTGAAGAGCGTTTCCGCCTCGCCTCCCTGGCGGCCAACGATTTCATCTGGGAGCACGACGTTCAGACCGGCGCTTCCGAGCGGAGCGCGAACTTCTACTCGGTGTTCGGATACACGCCCGACGCGCAGACGAATACGGTCGTCTGGTGGCGTGACCATCTTCATCCGGAAGATGCGGCGGGCGTTGTGGCGGCCTACGAGGCGGCCCTCGCCTCGGGCGGAAACGAATGGTCCACGGAGTATCGCCTGAGGAGAGCCGACGGCGCGTACGCGTATATTCTCGAACGCGCCTGCATCGTCCGCGACTGCGACGGCCGCGCGCAGCGCGTCGTCGGCGTAATGGTCGACGTGACGGCGCGCAAGCTCGTCGAGGAGCAGCTTCGGCAAAGCGAGGCTCACCTTGCCCGCGCGCAACGGGTTGCGGCCATCGGCAGCTGGGAGCTCGAGCTGGCGAGCGGCGACTTTCACTGGTCCGACGAGACGTTCCGGATTATCGGATTGTCGCGAGAGGGGTTCAGCCCGTCGCTGAAATCGTGCAAACGGATCGTGCTCGAAGACGACCTGCCGGCCTTCGTGCGCCCCATCGATGTCGCCCGCCGCGGGCACTTCATCTACCCCGCGGCTCTCTCCCTCGACTTTCGGATACGGCGGCCGGACGGTTCCGTCCGCATCCTGCACCGCGAGGGAGAGGCCGTCATCGATTCCTCCGGCCGGCTCACGGCCTTGATCGGAACGGTTCAGGACGTCACCGAAGCCCGGGCCGCCGAGGCACGCCGGCGCGAACTCGAGGAGCAGCTGCATCAGACGCAGAAGATGGAGGCGCTGGGCCAGCTCACGGGCGGGATCGCGCACGATTTCAACAACCTGCTCGCCGTGATCGTGGGCAATCTCGAGCTGGCGGTAAACAAGCAGCGGCGCGGCGTCCTGGCGGTCGAGCTCGACGAGGCTTCGCTGCGCGCGGCCGTGCGCGGTGCCGCGCTCACGCGCCAGCTTCTGGCTTTCGCGCGGCGGCAGCCGCTGCGGCCGGTATGCCAGGACGTGCGCCGGCTTGTCGACGGAATGGCGCGGATCCTCGAACCCGCGCTGGGCGCGAGAATATCGGTCGCATTCGAGATGCCCGGCGCACCGTGCTGGGTGAAAGTCGATGGCGGGCAGTTCGAGGCGGCGCTGCTCAACCTCGCCATAAACGCCCGCGACGCGATGCCCCACGGCGGCTCGCTCACGATCGCGATCCGCAACCGCGCAGGGTGCGCCGGCGAGAAGGCCGATGGCGGACCTCCTGACCGTGACTTCATCGAAGTCATGGTCAGGGACACCGGCAGCGGCATGAGCCGCGAGGTCGTGGCGCGCGCATTCGAGCCGTTCTTCACGACCAAGAAGATGGGCAAAGGGTCCGGGCTCGGCCTGTCGATGGTCTACGGCTTCGTGCGGCAGTCCGGCGGCCGGATCGAACTCGAAAGCGAGCCCGGGCAGGGTACGGCCGTCAGGATGCTTTTCCCGCGCGCCGAGGCGCCGCCGCCGGCCGCGGATCCCGGTCCGGTTCCGGCGATCACCTTCGACGGGCTCCGGGTCCTGCTGGTCGAGGACGAGCCTCAGGTGCGGGATATGGCGCGCGAGATGCTTGGCGATCTCGGCGCGGCCGTCGTTCCGGTGGCCGACGGCCCGGCCGCCCTCGAGGTCCTGACGTCGGACCAGGCGATCGACGTCGTTCTTACCGACATCGTCATGCCGGGCGGGATCGATGGTATCGAGCTTGCGAAACGTGCGGGCGCAATCCGTCCCGGCATGAAAATCGCCTTCATGTCCGGACACGCGGAGCTGGATCAGCGGACGCTCCTCGCGATCGATGAGCGGCCGTTCCTTTCCAAGCCGTTCCGGAAGATCGAGCTGGCGGCCGCCCTGGCGTCGCTGTTGTTCTGACGCGGGTCCGGCCGTCCGGCGCGCTCACGCGGTGCCGATGCGCTTCGCAGCCTTCCGGAACAGGGCCGCGGCCTCCGGTCCGAACTGCATCGCGGTGAGGAAATCGTCGGCGCGGTAGTCCGGAAGCGCCTTGCGGAGCGCCGCCATCTGCACGCGCGCCTCGTCGAGCCGTCCGGCCAGCGCCAGGCTGTAGGCGGCGATCGCCCGGATATGTGCGTGCGCGTTCGGGCGGGCGGCGGCCTTGACGCCCCACTCGGCGGCCTCGTCGAACCGCTTGAGGCGCACCAGCGCCATGGCGCGGGCGCCGAGCATGCCGAACAGCAGCGGGTCGAACGGGCTGAGGTGGCGCGAGTGGTCGGAGAATCCGACGGCGGCGCGTGCATCGCCGGCCTGCGAATGGACGAAGGCGAGCGTGTAGTGGCCGAGCGCGAAGTTCGGGCTCAGGTCGATCGTCCGCTCCAGCTCGACGACCGACTGGTCGTGATCGCCGCGCAGCCACAGCGCGCGGCCCATCGCCCAGTGCGCCGCCGGGTCGCGGTCGTCGACCATCAGGCTTTGCCCGGCGGTGTCGAAGGCCCGCTCGATCTCAGGCTCGCGCTTCGCCCAGCCCTGGAATGCGTTCTGCCAGTGGGTGAAGGACAGGCCGGCATAGGCGCGCGCGAAGGTCGGATCGAGGCGCACCGCGGTCTCGAAGAAATGCCGGGCGCGCTCGTTGTCGGCCTTGTTGAACCGGTACATGTGCCACAGGCCGCGATGATGGGCCTCCCACGCGTCCAGCGAGCTCGGCGGCTTGAGGATCGCGCGGTTGCGCTCGATCGTCTCGATCTCGCTGGCAATGGACGCGACGATCCTGTTGCCGATCTCGTCGAGGACGAGAAACGCGTCGTCCACCTTCTGGTCGAAGACCTCGGCCCAGACGATCCGCGCGGTGCGCGTCTCGGCAAGCTCGACCGATACGGTGAGGCGACGGCCCTCGCGCTGCAGCGTGCCGCTGACGACGTAATCGACGTTCAGCATCCGGCCCGCCTCTTCGGGACCGACGCGGCGCTCGTTGAGCGCGAACACGGTGCCCTGCGCGATGACGAAGAGGCTGCGCAGCTTGGCGAGCCTGGTGATGATGTCGTGCGCGAGACCGCCGGCCGGGCCGCCGGGCGTGTCGCTTCCGGCGCCGCGTTCGGCGAACGGCATCACCGCGATGGACGCGCGGCGCGGCCCGGCCATGATGCTCTCGGCACGAGTGTCCGCCGCGGCGGCCGTCGCGACGGAAGCGGCCGCCCCGGCTTCCGGCGCGCCGTCCCCGCGCGCCCGCGCGGCGCGCCACATCTCGCGAATCGGCGCGCAGTCGAGACCTTCGGCCTCGAACAGCCGGGCGGTCGCCGCCAGATGCTCCTCGCCCTCGCGGATCCGGCCGCGCCGGGCAAAGGCGGTCAGCAGGCTCTCGTGGACGCGCTGGTCGAACGGCGCGAGCTCCAGCCACTTCTCCAGATAACCGAACACCTCGTCGCCGGTCGCGGTCGCGGCAAGGCGCTCCAGCACGGCGGCATGGCAGCCGCGGAACCGGCGGCGCTGCGCGGTGAGCCAGCCGTTGAAGCCGGGGTTGCGGTCGATCTCCAGGCCGTCGAGGAACTCGCCGCCGAACAGTGCGGAAAGCGTCCGCAGCCGGTCGAGCGGGAGCGTCTCCAGGCCCTCCTGCGTCGCGCGGGCGATCTCGATCGCATCGACGAAGCAATCCGACAGATCGAGGGCGAGGGTCTCGCCGCGCGCGTCGACTCTGCGCCGGCCGGGTTCGTCGACGATGGTCCTGAGCTTGCTCAGCGACCAGCGCAGCTCGCCGCGCGGGTCGCTCGGCACGTCCCATAGCAGCTCGCAGAGCTGGCTGCGCGACACCGGGTGCGGCGCCAGGGCCAGATAGGCGAACAGCGCGCGCACCTTGCGCGACGCCGGCAGCGTAAGCGTAGCGTCGCCGCGGCCGATCGTCAGGGCGCCAAGCATCTGCACGCGCAGGGGGGGCGCCGGCCCGCCGGATTCCACGCGCTTTTCCACGTCGTCTACCACGCTCGCCTCCACGTATGGCCGCTACGGTGCCCCTCGTCGGTCACGGCACGTGCAACGCGCCGGACCCGGCTGTCGCGCCGCGAGGCGAGACTCCGCAGACCAACCGCCCGAACGGAGAACATTCATGGCTACTTCTACTGCCGCAGCCAGCCAGGTCCAACCTGGACAGCCCGGCCCGATCGACCTTAAGGCGCTCAAGGCACGTCAGCAAGGAGCGTGGTCGTCCGGCGACTACGCCGTGGTCGGCACCACCTTGCAGATCGTCGGCGAGGAGCTGTGCGAGGCCCTCGACCTCCGCTCCAACCACAAGGTGCTCGACGTCGCCGCCGGCAACGGCAATGCCTCGCTTGCCGCCGCGCGCCGCTGGTGCGACGTGGTGGCCAGCGACTACGTCCCGGCACTGCTCGAGCGCGCCCGCGAGCGCGCCGCCGCCGAGCGGCTCCGCATCGAGTTCCGCGAGGCGGACGCGGAGGCGCTGCCCTTCGCGGACGGCAGTTTCGACGCGGTCGTCTCGACCTTCGGCGTGATGTTCACGCCCGACCAGGACCGCGCCGCGAGCGAGATGGTCCGCGTCTGCCGGCGCGGCGGCAAGATCGGCCTCGCCAACTGGACTCCGGAAGGCTTCATCGGCCAGCTTTTCAAGACCATCGGCAAGCATGTGCCGCCGCCGGCCGGTGCCAGGTCTCCGGCGCTGTGGGGCACCAGGGCGCGGTTGAGCGAGCTGTTCGAGCCGCATGCCTCCTCCATCAAGTCGGCGCAGCGCAACTTCGTCTTCCGCTATCGCTCGCCGGATCACTGGCTGGAAGTCTTCCGGATGTACTACGGCCCGGTGCTCAAGACGTTCGCGGCGCTCGAACCCGCCGCCCAGGCGGCCCTCGAGCGCGATCTCAGGGCGCTCATCGAGCAGTTCAACCGCTCCGGCGACAGGACCATGGTCGTGCCCGCCGCGTATCTCGAGATCGTCGTCACCCGGCACTGAACCGGGCCGCACTGCGCCCTCGAATCCATCAGGAAAGGACAATGTCGTGAAACTCGCTACGCGTTCAGCCATCCGTCTCGTCGTGCTTTCGCTCGGCTCCGCCGCGATCCTCGCCGCGGCCGCGCAGACACAGGCGCACGAGCCGCATCACACCGTCGTGCCCGCCGACCAGGTCAAATGGGGACCGGCGCCGCCGTCGCTGCCGCCCGGCGCCCAGGCCGCGGCATTGCTGGGCAGCCCGGCGAAAGCGGGGCCGTTCGTGATCCGCCTCAAGTTCCCCTCCGGCTTCACCATCCCCCCGCATCGTCATTCGAAGGACGAGTTCGTCACCGTCATCTCCGGCACGTTCGCCATCTCCTCCGGCGAGAAGCTGGATCGCGAGATGCTCAAGCCGCTGACGGCGGCGGGCTTCGTCCACCTGCCGGCGGGAATGCCGCACTACGCCGTGACGCAAGGCGAGACCGTGGTGCAGATCAACGGCACGGGTCCGTTCGACGTGGTCTATGTCGATCCCAAGGACGATCCGCGCAAGAAGTCGAACTGAAGCGGCTGCGGCCCGGAAGGCGGGGCGGCGACCAGGCGGTCGCCGGTTCCGTCTCCGCGCCCGGCCCTCCATTTTGAGAAACCGAAGGCATTGAAATGAACCTGGTTCTTCGCACCCTGACCGCCGCCAGCCTCAGTGTTCTGGCGACGGGCGCTCATGCAGCCGTGGTGACCATCGATTTCGACGGGCTCGACGGCGGGACCGACCTCCTCCACTTCGAACGACCGGCCAACTTCTACAATGGCGGATTCGGCTCGCTGGGCTCCGGGCCCGGCCCCGACTATGGCATTACCTTCCTGCCCTTCGACGCGACGTCCACCGAGCCGCGGGCGATCTGCCATGCGCCGTTCGATTGCGACGGCGGGAAGGGAAACGCGCTCTTCATCTTCGGTGACCTGCAGAACGGCAAGGAGCATGGCACCGTGATGCATATCGAAGGCGGCTTCAGGGGCATCGTGGAATTCGATGCGTCGATCAGCAATTTCGGCAGCTACGCAGAGATTGTGACGAAGACGGCTTCGAGCGACTCGATCATCACGCTCGACATCATCGAGCATCCGGACCCGTCCGACACATGCGGCAGGCTCGAGTGCGAGTTCGCGCACTACACCATCAATCTTGCCGATGACCCCTTCACGCCGGACGACATCGTGGCGCACCGCATCCTGTTCCTTACGAGGGGAACCGACGCCCTCTTCATCGACAACATCAAGTTCCACGATCTGATCCTTCCCGACACCGGCACGCCGCCGGTCACCGTTGCGGAGCCGTCTTCGGCGCTGATGCTCGGCGGCGTGGGCCTGCTCGGCGCGGTGCTGCGACGGCGCCGGACGCCTCGTGCGGGCGACTGAGTGATTCGGGGGCGCGGGATGTCCGCGGGCGCCGTGAGGGTGATCCTGCCCGGCTCTCCGGTTTCGGGAACCGGGCAATGCGCCTCGCTCGAAGGGCGGCTCGAGACGGCGCGCCGGCGCCACGGCTGAGCGACGGATGAGCAAGCTCCGGCGCATCCTGGGCACGATCGGCGACGTCCGCGCTTTGCGCACGGACCGCCGGCCCCCGGCGGTCGCGGACCTGCCGGTCAGGATCGAGGTCTTCAATCCCCTGGAGCGGGACAGCCGTCGCCTGGTGCTCGGCGCGATCGGGATGGCGGGGACGGCAGCGCCGTTCGAGCCGCGGAATGCCGCCACCCGGGCGGCGCGCCCGTCGTCGCGCGACACGGAGGGCATCTGACATGGAAGGGCTGCTCGGCTTCGTTCTGGCTGCGGTGGCGCTGGCCGGCAGCCCCGGCCCGGCCACGCTGAGCCTCGCCGCGACGGGCGCTGCATTCGGCGCCCGCCGGGGGATTCGCTACATGACCGGCATCGTCATCGGCATGATCCCCGTCATGGGGATCACCGTGACTGGCGTGCTGGGCGTGCTGCTCGCTCTGCCGGGAGCTGCGCCTACTGTGGCCGTCATGGCTGCCGTGTACTTCTTCTA
Source organism: Alphaproteobacteria bacterium (assembly GCA_041690495.1). Classification (GTDB taxonomy): domain Bacteria; phylum Pseudomonadota; class Alphaproteobacteria; order CACIAM-22H2; family CACIAM-22H2; genus DATAAP01. The sequence continues at coordinate 665,303 of JAWLHE010000001.1, forward strand.
TCTCGCCGTCCGCATCGCCACTGCGCCGCCCCTGTCGGAGTCCGCCGGACAGGATCGCCGGCCGTCGTTCGCCGGCGGCGTGTTTCTGTCGCTCGTGAACCCGAAGGGCTACGCCGCCGTGGCCGCCCTGTCCTCCGGCTTCGTGCTGGTACGGGAGCGCCTCGAGCTCGATGCGGTGGCCAAGGTGGCTGTGCTGGTGGCGATCACCGCCGCGGTCAATACGGCATGGCTCTTCGCCGGGGCCGCGCTCACGCGGTTCTTTCGCGAGCCCCGGGCCAATCGGGCGATCAACGTGACCTTCGCCGTGCTCCTGGTCGCGTCCGTCGCGTTCGCGCTGCTGTTCTGAGCCTGCATTGCCGTCCGCCGCCGCGGTCTGCCGGCGTCACGGCTGCCGTGACTCCGGAGCGGCCGGCAATCCCCCGCGCGATGCGGGCGCGGTTTCCGGCGTCAAGACCGGGCGAAGCCGCTCGATTCCGAGGCGGCTATCGTCCACTATTGGCGCGACCGCGCCACGCGAGGGGGAAATGTCGCCGACACTCTATGCCCACCCGTTCTCTTCCTACTGCCAGAAGGTACTGATCGCGCTTTACGAGAACGGCACGCCTTTCACGTTCCGGATGCTGGACGATGCGCAGTCCGCGGCGGAGCTTGCGGCGCTGTGGCCGCTCAAGCGCTTTCCCGTGCTCGTCGACGAGGGCCGCACTGTGATGGAGGCGACCATCATCATCGAGCATCTCGGGCTTCATCATCCCGGGCCGGTGCGGCTGATCCCGGAGGACGCGCGCGCGGCGCTCGAGGTGCGGAAGATGGACCGCTTCTTCGACAACTACGTCATGACGCCGATGCAGAAGATCGTCGGCGACAGCCTCCGCGCGGCGGAGAACCGCGACCGGCACGGCGTCGCCGAGGCACGGGCGATGCTCGACACCGCCTATCGCTGGCTCGACGGGACGATGGCGGCGCGCGAATGGTCGGCGGGCGACGGCTTCAGCCTCGCCGACTGCGCCGCGGCGCCCGCGCTGTTCTACGCCGACTGGGTCCACCCGATCGGCGGCGCCTTCGCCAACGTCCGTGCCTATCGTCAGCGGCTGCTCGCGCGGCCGTCCTTCGCGCGCGCGGTGGACGAGGCCCGGCCCTATCGTCCGCTCTTTCCGCTCGGCGCGCCCGACCGCGACTGAGGCGCGGGCCGCAACGCGCCGCCCGGGCAGGAGCCGCGCCGGCTACGCGGCGCTGTCCTGCGACCGGGACTTGCCGGTTCCGTGCGGACGCGCGCGCGCGACGTTGGGCCGTCGGCCGCCGAAAATGCCCGGATCGCCGCCGAGACGCGTCGTGACGTCCTGCGCCGCCTTCAGCAGCAGCGTCTCGAATTTCTCGATCGCCGTCTTGTCGAACCTGAACTCCGGTCCGCTGATCGTGAGCGCGCCGACGAATCCTTCGCTGCCGAAGACCGGCGCCGCTACGCCGGCCATGCCCTTCGCCGTCTCGCCCGCCGTGGAGACCACGAGCCGTTTCCTGATCGGCTCGTACCGCGGATCGTGGCGTCCGCTGAACGCCAGGATGACCCTGCCGCCGGCGCCGCGGTCCAGCGGGAGCAGGTCGCCCGGACTGACGTTGTCCCGAAGCCGCTGCGGGGAATCGACTCGGTAGAGACACATCCGCTGGTCGCCGGCGCGCACCTGGAACCCGGCGCTCTCGGCGCTCGCGTCCACCAGCGCCTGCAGCACCGGAACAATCAGGCCGGGCGGCGTCACGGCCGCCTGATAGAAGCGGCTGAGGCGAAACACGGCCGGGCCGATATAGTATTTGCCATTCTGGTCCTGCCCCAGGTATCCGGCCGCCAGCAGCGTCTGGACCAGGCGCAGGATGGTGCTCTTGTAGAGGCCGGTCCTGTCGGACAGCTCGGCGAGAGACAGGAAGCGCTCGCCGTCCCGGAACGCGTCCAGGACGGAGAGCGCGCGCTCCACGGCGGCGACCGTCTTGAGGTCGGTTTCTTCCATGAAGGCTTCCTATACTCTGCCGCAGCCGGCTGCTCAATCCACCGTGATGTTGGCCTTCCTGATGACGACGCCCCAGCGCTCCGTCTCGGAACGGAGGCGCTCGCTCAGGACTTCGGAAGGCCCGTACGCGGCCTCGATGCTGAGGCCGGCGAGCCGCTCGCGCATCTCCGGGTCGGCCAGGGTCTTGCTTACCGCCTCGTTCAGCGTCGACACGACCTCCTTCGGCAGGCCGGCCGGACCGAACAGGCCCCACCACGACGTCACGTTCACCTGCGGATAGCCGGCCTCGGCGGTCGTCGGGACGTTCGGCAGCGTGCGTTCGCGCCTGGCGCCTGTGACGGCGAGCGCTTTCACCTTGCCGGCTTCGATGAAGGATTTCGTGCTGCTGATTCCTGTGAACAGCATCGAAACGCGGCCGCCGAGAACATCGGTCAGGGCCGGACCGACGCCCTTGTACGGTACGACGATGAGGTCCAGACCGGCCGCCGACTTGAACACTTCCGCGGCGATGTGCGGCGGATTGCCGTATCCGGCGGTGGCAACCGACATCTCGCCCGACCTGGCCTTCGCCAGCGCCACGAGCTCATCGAGCGAGCTTGCCTCGATCGTGGCGTCGGTCACCAGCACCAGCGGCGCCGTGCCGACCATCGCGACCGGAGCCAGGTCCTTTGTCGGTTCATACGGCATGTTCCGGAAGAGGCTGGGATTTGCGGCGAGCGCGAGGTCGCCGATCAGGAGCGTGTATCCGTCGGGTGCGGACTTCGCCACCGCGCCCGCCCCGATATTGGTGCCCGCGCCCGGCCGGTTCTCGACAAGCACGTTCTTGCCGAGAACTTTTGCCATGCCTTCGGCAACGTGCCTCGCGAGGATGTCGGTGCCGCCTCCCGGCGCATACGGCACGACGATCTGTACCGGCTTCGACGGATAGGTTTCCGCCTGGGCTGCCGATGCCAGCACGCACGAGGCGACAAGAAGGGCTGCTCTGCAAACATTTCTCATGGGCGCAATTCCTCGATACTCGGAACGGATGGCGATATCGCCCCGGCGGCACGCATGCCGGGCGGCGGCTGTTTCGTACGGCCGCCGGTTTCCGGAGCCCTGAATCATCGGATCTGATCAGGTCTTGAAAAAAAATAGAATGACGTTCTAAAACAGTCAACGCCGATGTCGCGCCTCCGGCGCGAACGCGGAGCGGGACGTCGGCGCGACCGCTGCAGCCTTTCACATTGCGCGAGATTCGACAGGAGACTTGAAGATGATGATCACTCCCTGCGGCCTGGACCACGTGGCATATCGCTGTCGCGATGCGAAGGAGACCACGGAGTTCTACACGAAGCTGCTCAACATGCGGCTGGTCGCGGCGGTCACGGATTCCCACGTGCAGTCCACCAAGGAGTACTGCCCGCACATCCATGTGTTCTTCGCGATGGAGGACGGCAGCTGCGTCGCCTTCTTCGAAACGCCGGAAGAGCCGCCGATGGGGCGCGATCCCAACACGCCGGCCTGGGTCCAGCACCTCGCGCTGCGGGTCAAGGACCGCGAGACGCTGATGGCGGCGAAGGAACGGCTGGAAGCGGCCGGCATCGAGGTCATCGGCCCGAAGGACGGCCATCTGTGCGTGTCGATCTACTTCTTCGATCCCAGCGGCCATCGGCTCGAGTTGACCAACCGCAAGGTGACTCCCGACGAGCGCACCGAGCGCGATGCGCATCGGGTGCTGGAGCGCTGGAACGAAACACGGCAGCCCGTGCGCGACGTCGCGCTCGAACGCCCTATCTGAAGAGCAGCCGAGATGGTTCTGAAGCATGATGGGGCCGACGTCGTCATCGTCGGCGGAGGTCCGGTCGGTCTTGCGCTCGCCGGCGAGCTCGGGTGGCGCGGCAACTCCGCCATCCTCCTCGAGCAGTCCGACGGCGTCGTTCGCCATCCGAAGATGGACGGCATCGACCTGCGGGTGATGGAGTTCTGCCGTCGATGGGGTCTCATCGGGCAGATGAAGGAATACCCGTTCCCGCGGGACTACCCGCAGGACATGGTCTATGTGACGAGCCTTGCCGGCTTCGAGCTCGGCCGCGAATCCTTCGTCACGCCGTCCGGCGGTCCCGAGGCATGCTTCGGCTCCCCGAGCCCGGAAACGCGCATCCGGTGCCCCCAGACATTCTTCGACCCGATCCTGAGGCGGTTCGCCGAATCCTTCCCGGCCAACGCGCTGCGCTTCGGCTGCTGCTATACCCGGTTCGAGGAGGACGACGGCGGCGTCACGGTATTCTACGAGGACGTCTCGAGCGGGCGCACGCACGCCGTGCGCGGCAGGTATCTCGTCGCCTGCGACGGCGCCAACAGCACGGTCCGCAAGCAACTCGGGATCGGGTTCGACGGGCTGGGCGCCCTCAACTACACGACCAACGTTCTGTTCCGGTCGGCGGATCTCTTCGCCTATCACGACAAGCGGCCCGGCTACCGGTGGATCTTCATCGGGCCGGAAGGCACCTACGCGACGATGTCGGCCATCAATGGCCGCGACGAATGGCGCGCGCAGCTATTCGCCGAAGAGGGGAAGCCGCTGGATAAGGACGAGATCGGCGCACGCCTTGAGCGGATCGTCGGCCGCCGGTTCGACTACGAGATCGTGTCGACCCTGCACTGGTCGCGCCGCGAGCTCGTCGCGAATACCTATCGCAAGGGCCGCGTCCTCATGGCGGGCGATGCCTGCCATGCGACGTCGCCGACCGGCGGCTTCGGCATGAACACCGGGATCAAGGACGCGGTCGATCTGGCCTGGAAGCTCGACGCGGAGCTGAAGGGGTGGGCGGGACCGCGCCTGCTCGACTCGTACGACGCCGAGCGCCGCCCGTCCGGCGCGCGGGCGGTCCGCGAGGCGAGCGGGAACTGGCGCCGGATGATGTCGCCCGGCGCGAATCCCCGCCTTCTCGAGCAAAGCTACGAGGGCGCCCTGATCCGCTACGACGTCGGCCGCCGCTTTTCCGCGACGATGCTGCGCGAGTGGTACAAGCTCGGCATCGATCTCGGATATGTCTACCAGGACTCGCCGGTCTGCTGGCCGGACGAGATCGAGGACGAGCCGAAAGCCGCGTCCGTGCCGGTTGCGGCGCTCGGGAAGCACGACATCCCGACCGGGTTCCTGTCCGACGGCACGCCGATCGACCCGAGCGTGCTGCGCGAATGGCAGCGCCTCCTCGTTCATCTCTCGGACGGCAACCCGGTCCGGATGGAGTGGAAGGAACTCGATGCCGCCGAGGTCATGGTCTATCGCCAGACCAGCCGGCCCGGCGCGCGGGCGCCGCACGTCTGGCTGTCCGACGGGCGCTCGACGCTCGATCTCTTCGGTCGTGGCTTCGTGCTGCTGCGCCTCGACCGTGCCGCTCCGGATGTATCGGAACTCAAGACCGCGGCCGCGGCGCGGGGCGTGCCGTTGGAGATCGTGGACTGCGACGAGCCGCAGGTCGTCGCCCTGTACCGGAGGTCGCTCGTTCTCGTCCGCCCGGACGGCCACGTCGCCTGGCGCGGCAACGCATGGCCTGAGGCCGGGGTTGATGCCCTGATCGATTGCGTCCGGGGCGCCCGGCTCGCAGCAGCGAGGAATTGAGGACAGTGGACCAGATCATCGAAGTTCCCGTGAAGCCGGGCGGCTTCATGGAGAGTCAGAGCGGAATCCAGCGGCGGCGGCCGAAGATCTTCTGCCGCCTCGTCGCGAAGGACGATTCGCGCGACACCGCGTTCGTGCTGGTCCATCCGACCAGCAACTTCCACAGCCACTATCTCATCGAGCCGCTGGTTGCGCGCGGCTGCGCGGTGCTCGCGGTCAACACGCGCTACGTGGCGAACGACGCGATGCTGACGATGGAGCGGGCGGTCCAGGACCTCGGCGCCGCGATCCGCCATCTGCGCGGCCTGGATTTCCGCCGCGTGGTGCTGATCGGCAATTCCGGGGGCGGCTCGCTTGCCGCCATGTACCAGGAGCAGGCCGAGCGGCTCACGATCCGCGATACGCCCGACGGGATCGCGATCGATCTCGGGCCCGCCGATCTGCCGCCCGCAGATGCGCTGGCGCTGGTCTGCGCGCATCCGGGGCGCGCCGAGCAGCTGCTCGCCAAGATCGATCCCGCGGTCATCGACGAGCGCTGCCCGGACCTCAGGGACAAATCGCTGGACATGTACGACCCGTCGGTCCGGCCGCCCTTCGACCGGAAATGGCTCGCCCGCTACCGGGCCGCGCAGCGCACGCGGCTGCAGCGCATCACGGACGGCGTGCTCGCCCGGATCGGCCAGCTCGAAGCGACCCAGCCTGCGGAAGTGGCCGACGAGCCGTTCATCATTCACCGGACCCAGGCCGATCCACGCCTCCTCGACCTGACGCTGGACCCCAATGACCGCAGGCAGGGCTCGATCCAGGGGCAGGCGGTTCTCGCCAACCTTGCGGCGAACGGACTGGCGCGGTTTTGCACGCTGCGATCGTTCCTCAGCCAGTGGAGTCCGGTCCACACGCGCGCGAACGGTCCGCGATGCCTCGCCGGCACGTCGGTTCCGGTGCTGGTGGTGAACCACACCGCCGACCAGACGGTGTTCCCGAGTCACATCGATCAATGGCTGCAGGCCGCCGGGACGCGCGGCGTCAGGCACGATCTCGTCGGCGCCCCGCACTATCTCGACGATCGTCCGGAGCTGATGAACGCGCTGTGCGACGTGCTGGTCGGATGGGCGCGGGACGTCCGGGCGTGACCTGACCGCCTGGCACGGCAGGGGCCGCGTCAGGCGGCCTTGGCCGGCGTGTCGATCGGATGCTGCGAGCGGAAGCCGACGGCGAGGCGGTTCCAGACATTGATCACGCCGATGACGACCGTCAGCTTGGTGATCTCCTCGTCGGAGAAGTGCTCGCGCAGCGGCTCGAAATCCTCGTCCGGAGCGCGCGTCTGGGCGATGTTGGTCAACGCTTCCGTCCAGGCGAGCACGGCGCGCTCGCGCGCGTCGAACACGGGCGACTCGCGCCACGCGCAGACGAGGTTGATCCACTGCTCGCTCAGGCCGTCGCGACGCGCTTCCTTGACGTGCATGTCGACGCAATAGGCGCAGCCGTTGATCTGCGAGGCGCGCAGCTTGATCAGATGGATCAACCGATGCTCGAGGCCGGATTCGCGAACGGCGTAATGTTCGAGCGCCGCAACGGCCTTGTAGGCGTCGGGGGCGGCTTTGACGAAATTCAGGCGGGCTTGCATGGTCTTCTCCTGTTGTTGCGTCAGGCTTTCGTGCCCGACTTCCGCTCGTGGATCGCGAGAAAGGCGCAGCCCCGCCGCGCGATCGAGCCGTCGTCGATCTCGTTCACTTCGTCGAGGATGTCGGCGATGCTGACGCGCCGGAGCTCGGCCCTGTAGGATCGCTCGGCGCGCAGCATCGCGGCGTTGATGGCGCAGGGTTTCGCGAGCAGGCGCGCCGGCGGCGGGCTGGGCCCGCGGCGCCGGATCTCGTTGCAGCGGAACGCCGGTTCCGGCCCCTCGACCGCGAGCACGATGTCGAGAAGGCTGATCTTCGCCGGCGGCCGCGCCAGGCGGTAGCCGCCCTTTGGTCCCGGCACGGTCTGCAGGATGCCGGCGCCGGAAAGCGCCTGCAGATGCTTCAGCAGATAGCTCGTCGACACGCCGTGGAATTCCGCCAGCGCCGCCGCCGAGAGCACGCCGTCCGGCGAAAGCTGCGACAGCATCGCGACGCAGTGGATCGCCTGTTCGACGCCGTCGCCGAGCTTCATCGCACGTGCCTAATCATGGATAGTATTTATCCATGATTATCCGGGCCCGTCAAGCTTTCCGCGCGCGGGGCGGCTGGAGGCATGTCGCCCGATCGACGGTCTTGCGATCCGAACAGAAACCGCATTGACCGATGGGGCCGCGCCTGCTTGATTCGGACCGAAGCATTGCGCCCGCCGGTCGGCCTGACCGGCGGGCGTTTTCGTTTGCGCGGATCGACCAGATGCAGGGGGTGTTGATGATTTGACGCTTGCGCGGGGCGGGCGGGGATGCGAACCGCCCGTTGGCGGCAAACAGCTGAAACAGCTGAAACAGCTGAAACAGCTGAAACAGCTGAAACAGCTGAAACAGCTGAAACAGCTGAAACAGCTGAAACAGCTGAAACAGCTGAAACAGCTG
>JAWLHE010000001.1:673557-806269 GCA_041690495.1 Alphaproteobacteria bacterium
AAACAGCGTCAGAAATTCAGGGGAATCAGTGGTTTACCGGGTGCGCCGCGTTGGCGAGGGCGTTTCATGCGGCGCGACCCTCTCCCGCCTTCTCGCGCAAGCGGAAGAGGCGCATGTCAATCGACATGCGGTCGAGGGCCGGGCGGCAAGGGCAGACTCGGAGGCGAGGCGCCTACCCCCGCAGCGTCGCGCCGGTCGCCTTGACCACCGCCGCGACGATCCTGTGGCCGACCGCCTCGATCTCGGCGTCGGTCAGGGTGCGTGTCGTCGGCTGCAGCCGGACCGAGATCGCCAGCGACTTCTTGCCCTCGGGCACGCCCTTGCCCTGGTAGACGTCGAACACGCCGACATTCGCGATCAGCGCCTTGTCGGCGCTCTTGGCGGCGCGCATGACCTTGTCGGCCGGCACGTCGGCGTCGAGCACGAAGGCGAAATCGCGCTCGACCGGCTGGAACGGCGACAGCCGCAGCAGCGGCCGCGCCTTCGAGTCCTTCGCCTTGGGCGCGGGCAGCGCATCGAGAAACAGCTCGAAGGCGGCCGCCGGTCCCTTCATGTCGAAGGCGGCGAGCACGCGCGGATGGATCTCGCCGAACCAGGCGAGCACGGTCTTCGGCCCGAGTTTCAGGGCGCCGGAGCGGCCGGGGTGGTACCAGCCCGGCGCTTCCGCGGCGACCTGGATGTTGTCGATGGCGAGTCCGAGCGCGGAGAGCAGGGCGAGCGCGTCGCCCTTGGCGTCGATCGCGTCGCTCGGGCGCGGCCTCGCGCCCCAGTGGCGCGGGCCGGTGGCGCCGGCGCGCAGCGCGGCGGCGACCTGGCGCTGGCCTTCGGGCGTGTCGTCGCCGAACTGCGGCCCGACCTCGTACAGCGCCGAATCGGCGATGCCGCGGTCGGCGTTGCGCTTCGCCGCCAGCAGCAGGTTGGGCAGCAGCGATGGCCGCATCATGTCGAGATCGGCGCTGATCGGATTGGCGAGCAACAGCGCGGGGTTGTCGCCTCCGAACAGGGCGGCATGCGCGCGGCTGAGGAACGAGAACGTCACCGCCTCGGTGAGCCCGGCGGCGGCGAGCGCGCGCCGCGCGTCGCGGCTGCGGCGCTGCGCCGGCGTCAGCGCCACGGTCGGCGTCGCCGTCTCGCGCGGCAGGGACACGGCGGGAATGCTGTCATAGCCCCAGATGCGGACGATCTCCTCGACCAGATCGGCCTCGCCCTGCACGTCGCCGCGCCATGACGGCGGGGTGATGCGCAGCATCTCGGTCGGCTCGCGCTCGATCTCGAAGCCGAGATCCTTGAGGATGCGGATCGCGTCGTCGGTCGGCACCTGCACGCCGCCCAGCGCGTGCACGCGGGCCGGGCGCAGCGTGTAGGTGCGGTGCCATTGCGGCGCGTCGCCGGCCACGACCGGCTCGCTCGCCTCGCCGCCGCACAGCTCCTGGATCATCCGTGTCGCCGCTTCCATGCCCTCGAACACCGCGGCCGGGTCGATCCCGCGCTCGAAACGGTAACGCGCGTCGGAGACGATCTGGTGGCGGCGTCCCGTCATCGCCGTGCGGATCGGGTCGAACAGCGCCGCCTCGACGAACACGTTGACCGTCCTTTCGGTGCAGCCCGACGGCTCGCCGCCGATGACGCCGCCGAGGCCGAGCGCGCTGTCGGCGTCGGCGATCACCGTCTCCTCGCCGGCAAGCGTGTATTCCTTGCCGTTGAGCGCCGCGAGCCGCTCGCCCGGCTTCGCCAGCCGGACGATGATCTCCTGCGCCACCGTGTCGGCATCGAAGACGTGCAGCGGCCGGTTGACGTCGACCGTGAAGAAATTGGTGATGTCGACCAGTGCCGAGATCGGCCGCAGCCCGATCGCGGTCAGGCGGTCCTGCAGCCATTTCGGCGACGGGCCGTTCTTCACGCCGCGGATGTAGCGGCCGACGAAGAGCGGGCAGGCATCGGCGGCGCCGGTCGGCAGGTTGAAGCGCACGCCGATCGGACTTTTGAACGTGCCGGGCACCGGCGCCACGACCCGCGGCTTGAGCCGGCCCAGCCCGGCCGCGGCGAGATCGCGGGCGATGCCGCGCACCCCGAGGCAGTCGGCGCGGTTCGGCGTCACGGACACGTCGATGACCGGGTCGTCGAGGCCGAGCACCCTGGCGAACGGCTCGCCGACCGGCGCGTCGTCAGGCAGCTCGATGATGCCGGCGTGGTCCTCGCCCAGCCCCATCTCGCGCGCCGAGCACAGCATGCCGTTCGACGCCTGGCCGCGGATGATGCCGGGCTTCAGCTCGGCGCCGGTGCCGGGAATGACGGTGCCGGCGGGCGCAAACACGCCCTTCATGCCGGTGCGTGCGTTGGGCGCGCCGCACACGACCTGGACCTTGCCGGTGCCGGTGTCGACGATGCAGACGCGCAGGCGGTCGGCGTCGGGATGCTGCTTCGCCTCGACCACATAGCCGACGGTGAACGGTGCCAGCTTCGCGGCGCGGTCCTCGACGCTCTCGAGCTCGAGTCCGATCATGGTCAGCGTGTCGGTGATCCTGTCGAGCGGCGCCTCGGTCTCGAGATGCGCCTTGAGCCAGCCGAGCGTGAACTTCATCGCGCCAGCCCTCCGCTCAGCGTCGGCAGATCGATCGCGAGGAAGCCGTAATGGCGCAGCCAGCGCAGGTCGGCCTCATAGAACGTGCGCAGGTCGGGGATGCCGTATTTCAGCATCGCGGCGCGCTCGATGCCCATGCCGAAGGCGAAGCCCTGGTACTCGGCGGGGTCGATGCCGCAATTCGCCAGCACCTTGGGATGCACCATGCCGCAGCCGAGGATCTCAAGCCAGTCGCCGCCGGCGCCGATCTTGAGCTCGCCGCCCGCGCGCGAGCAGCCGATGTCCATTTCCGCCGACGGCTCGGTGAACGGGAAGTAGCTGGCGCGGAAGCGCACCGGCAGCTCCGGCACCTCGAAAAACGTCCGCGCGAACTCGATCAGGCAGCCCTTGAGATGGCCCATATGCGTCGTACGGTCGATCACCAGGCCTTCGATCTGGTGGAAATTCGGCGAATGCGTCGCGTCGTGGTCCGAGCGGTAGGTGCGCCCCGGCGCAATGATGCGGATCGGCGGCTTCTGCGACAGCATGGTCCGGACTTGCACCGGAGACGTATGCGTGCGCAGCACCTTGGGCGCTTCGCTGCCGGCGGTCTGCAGATAGAACGTGTCGTGCGCCTGCCGCGCGGGATGCTCGGGCGGAATGTTGAGCGCGGTGAAGTTGTAGAAATCCTCCTCGATGTCCGGCCCCTCGGCGACGACGAAGCCCATGTCGCCGAAGATCGCCACCATCTCGTCGATGGTCTGGCTGATCGGGTGGACGCGGCCGTCCGGCCACGGCCGCGCCGGCAAGGTCACGTCGATCCGCTCGGATGCGAGCCGGCGGTCGAGTTCGGCGTCGGCGAGCGATCTCGAGCGCGCCTCCAGCTCGCGCGTGATCGCATCCTTCAGCGTGTTGAGCGCGGCGCCGCGCGCGCGCCGCTCCTCGGGCGCGAGGCCGCCCAGCGTCTTCATCAGCTCGGTGACGCGGCCCTTCTTGCCGAGCAGCTCGACGCGCAGCGTCTCCAGCGCTTCGAGCGACGCGGCGTTTGCGATGCGGCCCGCGGCTTCGCCGCGCAGAGTTTCGAGATCGTCGTTCATGCAATCGTCTTATAGCTCGAAAAAGAAAAAGGGACCCGACCGTCCCGGCCAGGCCCCTCTGTTCCGTGCGACATGCGCCCCGGACGGGGCGCCGCGTTATGCGAGGGCGGCCTTGGCCTGGGTGACCAGCGCCTTGAAACCGTCCGGATCGCTCATGGCGAGATCGGCGAGGACCTTGCGGTCGACGGCGATGCCGGCCTTCCTGATGCCGTTCATGAGCTGCGAATAGGTGAGGCCCTCTTCGCGCGCGCCGGCGTTGATGCGCTGGATCCACAGCGCGCGGAATTCGCGCTTCTTGTTGCGCCGGTCGCGATAGGCGTATTGCAGCGCCTTCTCGAGGCGCTCGAGGGCGGGGCGGAAGGTCGTCGACGAGCGGCCGACATAGCCGCGCGCTTCGCTCAGGACTTTCTTGTGGCGGGCATGGGCGGCAACGCCGCGTTTGACACGTGCCATGGTTCAGAATCTCCGTGGGATGAGGCGGGGCTACTTGTGCAGGAAGTGGCGGATGACCTTCTTGGCATCGCCCGGCGCGAGCAGCATCGTGCCGCGCGCCTTGCGCTTCATCTGCTTGGGCCGCTTGCGCAGATTGTGGCGCTTGTACGCCACGGGAGCCTTCACCTTGCCCGATGCGGTCAGCTTGAACCGCTTCTTGGCACTCGACTTGGTCTTCATCTTGGGCATTTTCTTCTCCTTGAAATGAAGGCCCGCAAACCTGCGAAGGCGGGGCCCGAAACGAGCGGTTAGGCATGCCCGTGACGAGGCTCGTGGGTGAGCCCGGCCGTGGCCGCTCGGGACGCGCGGTTATACAGAGCCGAACGGATCAGCGCAAGGGCAGGCCGGCAGCCTGCGCGCCGCCCGGATTCTTCCCTGTTTTCAAGATGTAAGGCGGACCGGCCCTAGCTGCGGCCGCGCCGGCCGGAGGAGATCGGCGAAACCGCCCGGACCATGTGCAGGATCTTCTTTCGCACCTTGGGGTCTTCGATCATGTAATAGGCGCGGACGAGCTTGACCGTCTCGTTGGCGGTCATCGGGTCCTGCTCGCCTGCGGCCTCGTTCGCCGGCTGGCGGGCTTCCGCCGCCGGCGTGCGGCGCTTCGCGGTCGACGGCGCATCCTCGAAGAACCACGAGATCCCGACTCCCAGGACCTTGCTGAGGGCGTAGAGACGGCTCGCCGATATCCGGTTCGTGCCGCGCTCGTACTTCTGCAGCTGCTGGAATGAAACACCGATCGCGCGCGCGAGCTTGTCCTGACTCAGACCAAGCAGCGTACGACGCAGGCGAACCCGGCTTCCCACATGAATATCGACGGGGTCCGGCTCGTCGACGAATTCTCGTTCCCGACGCGCGTGATTCAGTCGGGGCATCCGGGCAGCTCCCTCTATGGCATAGGCGTTGAACAGAGTCGCGCTGCGTACTGAGAACGAAAAACTACCGCAAATCAACTCGCGCGCAAGATGTAAAAAGGCTTAGTACTACCCGGCATTATACAGGCTTAACTGCAATAAGCAGGTGCTAAAAGCGCGTTTCGACCGCGCGATAACTGGGTCGCGCGAGTCGCCGGCGCGTGGCGACTCGCGCGGCGCGATCATTTGGGCGCCACGACCATCGTCATCTGACGGCCTTCCATCCGCGGCGACGATTCCACTTTGGCGACTTCGGCGAGATCGTTGCGCACGCGCTCCAGCACCTTGGCGCCGAGATCGTGATGCACCATCTCGCGGCCGCGGAAGCGTAGCGTGATCTTGACCTTGTCGCCTTCCTCGAGAAACCGGAGCATGGCCCGCCGCTTGACCTCGTAGTCGTGGTCATCGATACCGGGGCGCATCTTGATCTCCTTGATCTCGATGACCTTCTGCTTCTTGCGGGCTTCGTTCTGCTTCTTCTGCTGCTCGTATTTGTACTTCCCGATATCGAGCAGCTTGCATACCGGCGGGACCGCGCCGGGAGAAATCTCGACGAGATCCAGTCCGGCGTCATAGGCCATTTGCAGACCCTGGTGAAGGCTGACGACTCCGACCATGTCGCCGTTCTGGTCGATCAGTCGAATCTGCGCGGATTCGATCTGGTCGTTCACGCGCGGGCCTTCCTTGGCCGGCGCTTCCATCATTCCACGTGCGATCGAGACTTCTCCGTCACAAGCACCGCTCTCGCCCAGGACTCCTGCGTGCGCCGCTCTTACAATAGCGCGACGCCGCTCCCCGGGGACCCCTCAGGAACGGTCGGTTGAACATCAGGCGTTGGGGACTGCTGCCTCTTTGGTGACTCTAGCGATGGCTTCGTCAAGCGCAAGGGATTCTTGCGCCTCGCCGCCGAGCCGCCGCAGCGACACGCTGCGGTTCTCCGCCTCGCGCCGGCCGATCGCGAACAGCAGCGGCACCTTGGCAAGCGTATGCTCGCGCACCTTGTAGCCGATCTTCTCGTTGCGCAGGTCAAGCTCGACGCGCAGGCCGGCGGCGCGCATCGCCGCGGCCGCCTCGCGCGCGAACGGGTCGGCGTCCGATGTGATCGTGGCGATGACCGCCTGTACCGGCGCCAGCCACAGCGGCAGCCGGCCGGCATAGTGCTCGATCACGATACCGATGAAGCGCTCGAACGAGCCGAAGATCGCGCGGTGAAGCATGACCGGGCGGTGCTTCTGGCCGTCCTCGCCGACATAGGAGGCGTCGAGCCGCTCGGGCAGCACGAGGTCGACCTGCAGGGTGCCGCACTGCCAGTCGCGGCCGATCGCGTCGCGCAGCACGAACTCCAGCTTGGGCCCATAGAAGGCGCCCTCGCCGGGATTGCGGGTCATCTCGATCCCGGCGGCTTTCGCCGCCTGCTCCAGCGCCGCCTCCGCCTTGTCCCACACCGCCTCGCTGCCGGCGCGCTGCGCCGGGCGATCCGAGAACTTCACCATGATGTCGGTGAAGCCGAGATCGCGGTAGACGCTGCGCAGCAGGTTGCAGAACTTCACGCTCTCCGCGGTGATCTGGTCCTCGGTGCAGAAGATGTGCGCATCGTCCTGGGTGAAGGCGCGCACCCGCATTATGCCGTGCAGTGCGCCCGACGGCTCGAAGCGGTGGCACGCGCCGAACTCGGCGAGCCGCAGCGGCAGGTCGCGATAGCTCTTCAGCCCCTGATTGAAGATCTGCACGTGTCCCGGGCAGTTCATCGGCTTGATCGCATAGAGCCGGTCGCCCTCGCTCTCCCGCGCCGTCTCGGAGCGCGGCGAGGCGGTGAACATCGCGTCGTGGAACTTGTCCCAGTGACCGGACGCGATCCACAGCTTGCGGTCGAGCAGCTGCGGAGTCTTCACCTCGACGTAGCCGTCATGCTCGAGCTTGCCGCGCAGATAGGATTCGAGAGTCCGCCACAGGGTCCAGCCGTTCGGGTGCCAGAACACCGCACCCGGCGCCTCTTCCTGCACGTGGAACAGGTCCATCTCGCGGCCGAGCCGGCGGTGGTCGCGCTTCTGCGCCTCCTCGAGCCGGGTGAGATGCGCCTTGAGCTCGGCCTCGCTCGGCCAGACGGTGCCGTAGATGCGCTGGAGCTGCGGGTTATTGGGATCGCCGCGCCAGTAGGCGCCGGCGACCTTCATCAGCTTGAACGCCTTGCCGAGCTTGCCGGTCGAGGGCAGATGCGGCCCGGTGCACATGTCGAGCCAGTTGCCCTGGCGGTAGATGGTGATCGCCTCGTCCCTGGGGATCTCGTTGACCCATTCCGCCTTGAACCGCTCGCCGTGCTGCTTGAACCAGTCCACCGCCTGGTCGCGGCTCCACACCTCGCAGGTGATCGGCTCGTCGCGCTCGACGATCTCGCGCATGCGCTGCTCGATCTTCGCGAAGTCGTCCGGGGTGAACGGCTCGTCGCGCGCGAAGTCGTAATAGAAGCCGTCTTCGGTGGCGGGGCCGAAGGTGATCTGCGTGCCGGGATAGAGCTCCTGCACCGCTTCGGCGAGAACGTGCGCGGCGTCGTGGCGCAACAGGTCGAGCGCGTCGGGCGATTTCGCCGTGACGATCTCGACGCTCGCGTCGCGGTCGATCACGCTCTTGAGATCCCTGAGCGTGCCGTCAACCTTGATGGCGAGTGCGGCCTTCGCGAGCCCGGCGCCGATCGATTTGGCGATTTCGGCCCCGCTCACCGCCTGCGGAAAGTTCTTTACGCTGCCGTCAGGCAGCCTGATCGCGACCATAAGATCCTGAATTCCCAAAAGGCTTGGCAATCTAAGGCGAAACGGCGGGGTGTCAAGGTGCGCCCGCCACAGGCGGACGGATTCGCCGCCGCTGTCAAGGCTGATGCGGGCGCGGCCCGATCACGAGGAGCAGTCTCACGGCAGCCGATCAGCGGCAAGGAACTCGTGCAGAGCGGCGCTCGCGGCATCGACGGAAAGGTCGGCGAGGCTGTCCTTTCGCAGACAGGTAACCTTGCGGCCGCGGGGAGCGCATTGCGCAGGGTCGCTGACTTTCGAGAACATCACGACCGACGGCGCCCCGGCGGCGGCGATGAGGTGTATCGGGCCCGTGACGCCGCCGACCGCTGCGGCGGCACCGCGCGCGAGCTGCGCCAGCTCGGCGAACGACGTGTCGCCGGTGAGATCGCGCGCCTCCGGGCAGGCCGCGCGGATCGTGTCTGCGATCGGCCGCTCGGGTCCGGTGCCGAGAATGACGGGGGTGTAGCCCTTCGCCGCCAGCGCGCGCGCCAGCGCCGCGAACCGTTCCGCCGGCCAGATCTTCTGTGGCCGGTGCGGCGACCCGCCGACCGCCATCAGCACATAGGGCGCGGTCAGGCCGTAGCGCGATATGTCGGCGCCGAGCCACGACAGGTCGGCGGGCGGCGTCTCGGCGATGCCGGCCATGCGCAGCTGTTCGGCCTGGCTGTCGACGATGTGCATGAAGTCGCGGCCGGGGTTTGCGTGCGGGTGCGAGCAGCCCGGCGCGATGCCGGACCATTCCGGCCGCTTTCCCGGTCCGAGCAGGCGGAAATAGAAGCCGCTCCGGTCTGAAGTTTGCAGGTCGTAGACGCGGTCGAACCGGCCGGCGCGCAGCCGGGCGCGCAGAGTCAGCCAACCGGGCACGTTCCACAGCGACGGCCGCGCGTCGGTCAACACCGCGTCGAAATACGGTGAAGCGCCGAGCAGCGACGCGTATGGCCTCGTCGTCAGCGCGGTGATGTGCGCATCGGGGTGGTGCCGGCGAATCGCCGCCATCGGCCCGAGCGCCTGGATGATATCGCCCAGCGCGCTGAGCTTGATGACGAGGATGCGCTGCACCTCTCCATCGCTCACGTGCGCGCAGCCCCCGCGGCTTCATGCAGGACTTCTTCGTACACCGCCAGCGTCGAGGCGCACATCTGCTCGCGGCTGAATCGCTCGCGGACATGGGCGTTGGCCGTTTCCGAGAGCTGCGTGCGCTGCTCCGCCGTCAGCGACAGTGCCTCGTCGAGCGCCGCGGCCAGGGCGGCGGGATCGCCCGGCGGCACCAGCCAGCCGGTTACGCCGGGAATGACGATCTCGGGCGCGCCGCCATGGTCGGTCGCGATCACCGGCCGGCCCATCGCCTGAGCCTCGGCGATGACACGTCCGAAGGCTTCGGGATCGGTCGAGGCGTGGACCACGACGTCGGCGAGCTTGAACGCGGCCGGCATGTCGCGGCACTCGTCGACCGCGCGCACCACGCCTTCCAGGCCGCGGGCACGGACCAGCTTCTCGATCTCGGCGCGATAGTTGGTGCGGCCCTGATCGGAACCCACCAGCAGGCAGCAGATGTCGCGTCGGCCGAGCTGCGCCAGCGCGTCGATCAGCACGGTCTGGCCTTTCCAGCGCGTGAGCCGGCCGGGCAGCATGATGATCGGAACGTCGTCGGGAAGGCGCCATGCGCGCGCGAGTTGCATGACGCGCTCGGCGCTGACGCGCGCCACGTCGAAATTGCCCACGTCGATGCCCCGCGGGATGACGCGGACCAGGCTTGGCGAGATTCCGTAAGTCTCGACCACATGGCGGCCGATGAATTCGGAGATGGCGATGACGCGGTGGCCGCGCGTCATGATCGCGTTGTACATCCGCTTGAAGCGGTTCTCGGCGTTATAGGTGCCGTGGAATGTCGTCACGAACGGCACGCGGGCGCGCCGCGCTGCATACCATGCGCTCCAGGCCGGGGCGCGGCTGCGGGCATGGACGAGATCGACGCGGTGCCGGTCGATCACCTCTGCGAGCCGGTCGACGTTCTTGCGGATCACCAGCGGGTTCTTCGAATCGACCGGCAGAACGATATGCTTGGCGCCGGCGCGATCGAGCTCGCGCACCATCGGCCCTCCGGCGGAAACGACCACGGCCCGCCACCCGGCGCGCACGATCGCCGCGGCGATATCGACAGTGCCGCGCTCGACCCCGCCGGTTTCGAGCCGCGGCAGAACCTGAAGAATACAGGGGCCGGCGACCGCATCCGGCGCGGCTTGCCGGTCCGGTTCCGAGGGGCTGGGGGGCGTGTTAGGCTGGGTGTTCAATGTTTTTCCACCGACCGGGCGCCCCATGACCGAATCCACCGCCGTCGCGACTGGTCCCGCGTTTCTCAAGTCGGGGCGGGGCGTTTCTATCGCCTATCACAGCACGTCCGGCAAGTCTCCCGGCGTTATGTTCTGCGGCGGCTTCATGTCCGACATGACGGGGGGCAAGGCCCTGGCGCTCGAAGCGTTCTGCCGCCGGCGCGGGCAGGCCTTCGTCCGGTTCGACTACGCCGGGCACGGCCAGTCATCGGGAAAGTTCGAGGATGGGACGATCGGCGACTGGACCGCGGACGCTCTGGCGGTGCTGGACGGCCTCACCAGCGGCCCTCAGGTGATCGTCGGATCGAGCATGGGCGGCTGGATCGCCCTCAACCTCGCCCTGGCGCGGCCGCACCGGGTCGCCGCACTTGTCGGCGTCGCCGCGGCGCCCGACTTCACCGAGGACCTGATGTGGCACGAGTTCCCGCCCGAGGCGCAGATGCTGCTGGAAACCGATGGGGTGATCTACGAACCCTCGGACTACAGCGACAAGCCCTACCCGATCACCATGAAGCTGATCCAGGAAGGTCGCGATCATCTCCTCCTGCGCGGTGACATCGCCTTCGACCGCCCGGTGCGCCTGCTGCACGGCATGCTCGACACCGACGTACCGTGGAAGCGCTCGCTGCTGCTGGCGGAGAAGCTGCAGTCGCAGGACGTCCGCGTCATCCTCGTCAAGGACGGCGACCACCGTCTCTCGCGCGATCAGGATCTGGAACTGCTGACGAACACCGTGAATGAATTCCTCGCTCAGGGCTGAAAGCCGGCCGGAAAGCGTGACGCGGGCGGGGGCGAGAGCAGCGCCTTCAATCCCGACCTGTAATCCGGATAGGTCAGCTTCACGCCCAGCTCGAGCTTGATGCGCGTGTTCGAGACGCGCTTGCTGTCGGTGTAGAAGCTGCGCGCCATCTCCGACATTCCCGGAGCGGCTTCGGCAAAGGGAATTTCCGGCGGCGGTTCCCTGCCCAGCAGCGCGCAGGCGTAGGCGACGACGTCCTGCGGCGGCGCCGGGTCGTCGTCGCAGACGTTGTAGACCGCACCCGGATTCGGCCGGGACATCGACGCCTCGAGCACGCCGGCGATGTCATCAACATGGATGCGGCTGAAGACCTGGCCCGGCCTGACAATGCGCTTCGCCGTGCCGCTGCGTACGGCATCGAGGGCGCTGCGGCCCGGTCCGTAGATTCCGGCAAGGCGGAACACATGGACGGGTACGCCGACCCGCAACAGGTCGAGCCATGCGCGCTCCGCATCGACCCGTGCCCGGCCGCGCGGTCCGGTCGGGTGCAGCCCGGCATTCTCGTCGACCCAATCTCCGCCACGGTCGCCGTAGACGCCGGTCGTCGAGAGGTAGCCCGCCCAGCGCAGGCCCGGCAGCGCAGCGATGTCAGGCGCATGCGTGTCGATGACCGTGTCGCCCTGCGCATCGGGCGGCACCGAACTGAGCAGATGCGTGGTGCCGGCGAGTGCGGACTTCGCATCGACGAGCGGGCGGCCGCGATCGAACAGGAACGGGACGATGCCGCGCGCGGCAAGCTCGGCGCGCCTCTCTTCCTCGCGGCAGGTGCCGGCGACGCTCCAGCCCCTGGCCTTCAGCCGCGTCGCCAGCGCCATCGCGCTGTAGCCGAGGCCGAAGACGAACAGCTTTCCCGGCAGCACTTGTCGCGGGGCGTGTCGCATGGGCGCTCTTCTACCCGAAATGCGTGGCGGGTTGGCCACGGTTTATCGCCTGCGCCGTGCCCGAGCGATAACTCGCGCATCCATCGTCCATGCGGCCGATGGACCCCGCACATCCTCGGATCGTCATGCCGTAGAGGCCGGGGTCGTTCACATCGCCGGGTCCGAGGACAGGTCAGTCCGCGGATGACGCTGAAGGGGAGAGGGCGCTAATGTCCGCGCCATGTCGACCAAGCTCATCACGACCTTTGCCGTCCTTATTCTTCTGGCGCCACCAGCGTTCGCGCAGCGGAGCCAGGTGCCGCGCCTGCCGTCCGGCGTCGCGGAAGGGGCGCGTTACGACCGCTGCCTCGAACAGGCGGCGAAGGAGCCGGCCGAGGCGTTCGAGGAGGCCCTGGCGTGGGCGTCGCAAGGCGGGGCGGAGGCGGCCCGCCACTGCGCCGCGGTGGCGCTGCTCCATAACGGGCAGCCCGAGGCGGCGGCGACGCGGCTCGAGCAGCTCGCCCAGGACATGCGCCTGCACACACCGGCGCGGCGCGCCGAGGTGCTGGCGCAGGCCGGCCGCGCCTGGCTCGAGGGCCGCAACACCGCGCGCGCCGCGGCCGCTTTCACCGCGGCGCAGGAGCTGGCGCCGGAAAATCCCGAGCTGTGGATCGACCGCGCCGAGGCCTATGCCGCGGCCGAGAACTACTGGGAAGCGATCGACGATCTCAACCGCGCGATCGAGCTCGACCGTCGCCGCGCCGACGCCCATGCGTTCCGTGCTGCGGCCTATCGCATGGTCAGCGAGACGAGCCTGGCGATGGAGGACGCCAACCGCGCGGTCGAGCTGAACGCGCGGCTGCCCGACGGCTGGCTCGAGCGCGGTATCCTCAATCGCCTGAAGGGCAACGTGCCTGCGGCACGGCACGACTTCCTGCAGGTTCTCGTCCTCGACCCCGAGGGCCCGGCCGGCGAGGCGGCGCGCGCCAATATCGAGCGCATGGAGCTGAAACTGGGCGACGAACCGGCTCCGGCGGCGCCGCGTCGGCGGCGATGATGGTTGAGCCGCCGCCGCGGCGCGTCAAAAATCGAGGTCGGCGTAGTGCTTCGGTGGCGGCGCGCCGGGGATGTGGTCGGCGAGGATGGGGCGGAAGGACGGGCGCGACTTGATGCGCGCGTACCAATCCTTGGCGCCCGAGTGCTGCTCCCAGGGCACGTCGCCGAGATAGTCGAGCGCCGAGAGATGCGCCGCCGCGGCGATGTCGGCGAGCGAGAAGCGCTCGCCGGCCAGGTAGCGCCGTCGTTCGGTCAGCCAGGCGATGTAGTCGAGATGGTAGTGGATGTTCTGGTGCCCGGCGCGGATCGCCGACGAGTTCGGCTCGCCGATGCGCAGGAACCGCTTCATGATCTTCTCGCGGTAGAGATTGTCCGACACCTCTCGCGCGAATTTCTGGTCGAACCAGGCGAGCAGGCGGCGGACCTCGCCGCGCTCGGCCGGCGTACCTGCCAGCAGCGGCTTTTCGGGATAGACTTCTTCCAGATACTCGCAGATCGCGCCCGAGTCGGCGATCGTGGTGCCGTCGTCGTCCACCAGCACGGGAACGGTGCCGGCTGCATTCATCGACAGGAAATCGGGGCGGCGCTCCCACACCTTCTCGATCTTGAGCTCGAACTCGAGGCCCTTTTCCCTGAGGGCGACGCGGATCTTGCGCGAGAAGGGGGAAAGCCAGAGATGGTAGAGCGTGCGCACGGATGTCTAATCTAGCGGGACTGCCTTACGTTGTAACTACGTTCTATGCCGTTCGCTTGATCTAGATCAGCGCCAGCAGCTCCTGGGCCGCAAAGACGAGCACGACGCCGAGCGCCAGCGCTCCCGCGCCGGCGGCATGGCCGAGTGCCAGCATGAGCCCGTCGCGCGCGATCATGCCGAGCGCCATCAGCACCAGCGCCGCGGCGGGCGCCATCGGATAGAGCGGCAGCGGCAATGCAAGCAGAAACGCCTGGACGAGTGCTGCCGCGCCGGTCCAGCGGTGGCCGGTGAGGCGCGTGAGCCAGCCCAGCCGCGGCCGCAGCATCCGGTCGAGCCGCGCGATCGCCGGCAGGGCTCGGACGATCATGCGCGTGAAGGTATGGCGACGCATGCTCAGCCGCGCCATCCGCGCCGGCATCCACGGACGCGTGCGGCCCAGCATCATCTGCGCCGCGATCACGATCGCCGGCAGGCCGAAGATGGTCGAGAAGCCCGGCATGCTCGGCCCCGGCGTGAAATTGGGCGCGGCCAGGAGCAGCAGGACGAATCCGTAAGCGCGGTGGTCCAGGCTCGACAGGATCTCGCCCAGGGTCAGCCGCTCCTCCTCCGAGTGGCTGCCGATCCGCCGCAGCACCGTCTCGATCGAATCCTCCGGCGCGCGCTCGCCCTTGGGCAGGGGGACCGGGTTGATTCGGGGAGCGCTCAACCGCGGCTCCGGGACCCGTCCGGGTCCGCCGCCCTCGCCTGGAATGCCGCTTGCGTGCTCCCGGGACTATGGCTGCGTCTTGCCGCACCGGACCATAAGACACCGGCGGAGCGCCAGACGCTCCCGCACGGCATCAGGCGCGCAAGATTACTGCGGCGGGGGCCCGTATTCTCTATGCTGCGCGGCATATAGGTCGCTGTTAATCGAGCGCTAATCTGGAGTATATATTGCCCGGCGTTCCTCAGATGCGAAACGTGACCAGCACGGAGACGGCATGCGCTGGCTGATTGCAATAGCGCTCGTCCTGACCGTGGCCGGCGCTTCGGCCTGGTATCTGCTCGGCGATCGCGGGGCCGGCACGCTGGCGGCCGTCAAGTCGCCGACGGGTCCGGCCGCGATCACCGTCGAGGCCGCGCCGGTGAAGCTCAGCGCCGTCCGCCGCCAGATCGAGGCGGTCGGCAGCCTGCGCTCCAACGAGTCCGTGATCATCCGGCCCGAAATTGCCGGCCGCATCACCGAGATCCTGTTCGACGAGGGCGAGCGGGTGCGCAAGGGCACGCCGCTGTTCCGGCTCGACGCCGCGATCGCCCGCGCCCAGCTCGAACAGGCGAGGGCGAGCCTGGTGCTCAGCAAGGCCAATCACGAGCGCGCCGAGGATCTCTACCGCCGCGGCGCCGGCACGCAGCGCGCCCGCGACGAGGCGGTCTCCAAGCTCCGTGCCGACGAGGCTTCGGTAGCGCTCGCCCAGGCGACTCTCGACAAGGCGACTCTGCTGGCGCCGTTCGATGGCATCATCGGCCTGCGCAAGGTCAGCATCGGCGACTACGTCAATCCGGGCCAGGATCTGGTGAACCTCGAGAACATCGAGCAGCTCAAGGTCGATTTCCGCGTGCCGGAGATCTACTCGATGCAGCTGAAGGTCGGCCAGACGGTGCGGATCAACCTCGATGCGATTCCCGACAGCTCTTACGAGGGCACGGTATACGCGATCGATCCCGCCTACGACCCCAATGGCCGCGCCATCATCCTGCGCGCCCGGCTGCCCAACAGCGACGGCAACCTGCGCTCCGGCATGTTCGCGCGCGTGACACTTCTCGTCGACGAGCGCGAGCAGGCGATCGTCGTGCCGGAAACGGCGCTGGTGCCGGTCGGCCGCGACCAGTTCATCTACCGTGTGGTCGAAGGCAAGGCGGTCCTGACCAAAGTCGTGATCGGACAGCGCCGCAAGGGCCAGGTCGAGATCGTCGAAGGCCTGGCGCACGATGCCGTGATCGTCACCGAGGGCGCCGTCAAGCTGCGCGACGGCGCCACCGTCCGCACAGTGTCGCCGCGGCAAGCCTGATCCATGGTCCTTTCCGACCTCTGCATCCGCCGGCCGGTCTTCGCGACCGTCCTCAGCCTCGTCGTCATCCTCGTCGGCGTAGTCTCGTTCACCCGTCTCACGGTGCGCGAATACCCGAACATCGACCGGCCGGTGGTCCTGGTGGAAACGATCTGGCGCGGCGCCAGCGCCCAGGTCCTCGAGAGCCAGGTCACGCGCGTGCTCGAGGAATCGATCGCGGGCATCGAGGGCATCGACTACATCCGCTCGATCACGCGGCAGGAGCGCAGCCTCGTCGTCGTCCAGTTCCAGCTCACGCGCAACCAGGACACCGCGGCCGCCGACGTGCGCGACCGCGTCGGCCGGGTCCGCGGCCGGCTCCCCGACGAGATCGAGGAGCCGGTCATCTCGAAGTCCGAGGCCGACGCGCAGCCGATCATGTATCTGGCGTTCTCGTCGGACCGGCACTCGGCCCTCGAGATCACCGATTTCGCCGACCGCGTGGTGAAGGACCGGCTGCAGTCGATCACCGGTGTCGCCGAGGCGCGCATCTTCGGCGAACGCCGCTACGCCATGCGCATCTGGCTCGATTCGGCGCGGCTGGCCGCGTACAACCTGACTCCGCAGGACGTCGAGAACGCGCTGCGCGCGCAGAACGTCGAAGTGCCGGCGGGACGCATCGAGAGCCGCGACATGGAGTTCACGGTCCTCTCGGAAACCGACCTGCGCCTGCCCGACCAGTTCGGCGCCATCATCGTCAAGGACGCGTCGGGGTATCCGGTGCGCCTGCGCGACCTGGCGCGGATCGAGCTCGGCCCGGTCGACGAGCGCGTAGCGGTCCGCTTCAACGGCAAGAGCGCGGTCTCGCTCGGCATCGTCAAGCAAGCCGTTGCCAACCCGCTCGACATCTCGCGGAGCGTGCGCGAGGAGCTGCCGCTTATCCGCGACAACCTGCCGGACGGCATGAGCGTCGAGGTCGCCTATGACAGCTCGGTCTTCATCCAGGCCTCGATCGATTCCGTTTACTGGACGATCGGCGAGGCGGTCCTGCTCGTCGTCATCGTCGTGTTCCTGTTCCTGCGCTCCATCCGCGCGACGCTGATCCCGATCGTCACGATTCCGGCCTCGCTGATGGGCGGTTTCGCGATCATGTATGCGCTCGGCTTCTCGGTAAATACGCTGACTCTGCTGGCGATGGTTCTGGCGATCGGCCTGGTCGTCGACGACGCCATCGTCGTCCTCGAGAACATCTACCGGCATATCGAGGAAGGCATGTCGCCGATGGCGGCGGCATTCCGCGGCAGCAAGGAGATCGGCTTCGCCGTCATCGCCATGACCCTGACGCTTGCCGCGGTCTACGCGCCGATCGGGTTCATGTCGGGCACGACCGGAAAGCTCTTCACCGAATTCGCCTGGGCGCTGGCCGGTTCGGTGGTCATATCGGGCTTCGTGGCGCTGACCCTGACGCCGATGATGTGCTCGCGCCTGCTGCGCCACCAGCCGAGTCACAGCTTTCTCTACAACCTCGTCGAGCGCGCCCTGGTCGGGCTCACCAGAGGCTACAGCTCGGCGCTCCGCGCCGTGCTGCGGGTCCGGATCGTCGTGGTCCTGATCGGGCTGGCCGTGGCCGGCAGCAGCTATTTCATCTTCACTACGATCAAGCCCGAGCTTTCGCCGGTCGAGGATCGCGGCACCATCATCAGCTTCTTCATCGGCCCGGAGGGTGCCACCATCAACTTCATGGACCGCTACGCGCGGCGCATGGAGACGATCTTCCAGAAGATCCCCGAGGCGGAAGCCTACTTCGTCGTGTCGGGCCGCCCGACGCTGTCTCAGGGCATTGCGTTCACGCGGCTGGCGCCGTGGGGCGAGCGCGAGCGCAAGCAGCAGGCGATCGTCGAATCGCTCGGCCCCGAGATGGCGGCGCTCCCCGGGGTGCGCGCCTTCGCGACCAACCCGCCGTCGCTCGGCCAAGGCGCCAGCTCGAAGCCGGTGTGGATCACCATCCAGGCGTCGGTGCCGCCCGAGGAGCTCAACCGGATGGTAGAGGCGGTGTTGCTCGAAGCCGAGAAGCAGCCTTCGCTCGCCAACCTGGAGACCCGGCTCAAGCTCAACGTGCCCGAGATCAAGGTTCAGGTGAACCGGGACAAGGCCGCCGATGTCGGCGCGCCGGTGGAGACGATCGGTCGCACGCTCGAGACCATGCTCGGCGGCCGCCAGGTCACGCGCTTCAAGCAGAACGGCAAGCAGTACGACGTCATCGTCCAGGTCGCGGATGTCGATCGCACCAATCCCGACGACCTCTCGAAGATCTACGTGCGCGGCGGCAGCGGGCAGATGATCCAGCTCTCGAATCTCGTCGACGTGCGCGAATCGGTGGCGCCGCGCGAATTGACCCGGATGGGCCAGATGAGCGCTGCCGACATTCAGGCAAACGTCGCCCCCGGCTATTCGCAGGGCGAAGCGCTCGAGGCGCTGGAGCAAGCCGCGCGCCGGGTGCTGCCGGCGGCTGTGCAGATCGACTATATCGGCACGTCGCGCGAGTACAAGCAGGCCTCGGCCGACATCTATTTCACCTTCCTGCTGGCTCTGCTGTTCATCTATCTGGTTCTGTCGGCGCAGTTCGAGAGCTTCATCGATCCGCTCATCATCATGATGACCGTCCCGCTGTCGATGACCGGCGCGCTGCTCGCCCTCAAGCTCGGCGGCGGGACGATGAACATCTACAGCCAGGTCGGGCTGGTGACTCTGGTTGGCCTGATCACCAAGCACGGAATCCTGATTGTCGAGTTCTCCAACCAGCTCCAGGAGCAGGGCAAATCGCGGCTCGACGCGGTGGTAGAGGCGGCGGCGCTGCGACTGCGGCCGATCCTGATGACCACCGCGGCGATGGTGCTGGGCGCCACGCCGCTGGCGATGGCGGTCGGCGCGGGTGCGGAAAGCCGCAACCAGATCGGGCTGGTCATCGTCGGCGGCCTGCTGCTCGGCACGCTCCTCACGCTGTTCGTCGTGCCGACGGCCTACACCCTGCTGGCGCGCGACCGCTCGGCGCTACGCGCATCGGGCGAGCAGCCGGCGCCTGCGCAGGTTCCGCAGCAGCACGCGGCGGAGTAGCCGCTCATCCCAAGTGCAAGCGGCGGGCCTTCGGTTTGCCGCTTTTTCCTAGGCCGCCGCGCGGACGCGGTGGGCGTGGCGGAACGTCACCAGTTTGCGCAGTTCCTCGTCCCACAGAGTCAGCCGCGCGCAGCGCAGGCTTTCCAGGAGTCCGAGGCGCCTCGCGTCCTGGAGCTCCGGGTTCGCATCGAAACAGGCGCGCAGATGATAGTTCGGCACCTTGCTGGAAAGGTGATGGATGTGGTGATAGCCGATATGGCCGGTGACCCAATGCAGCAGGCGCGGAAGATCGTAGAACGAGCAGCCCTGCAGCGCTGCCGCCCGGAAGTCCCACCGTCGCTCGGTCTCCCAGTAGGTGTCCTCGAACTGATGCTGAACATAGAACAGCCACACGCCGATCGACGCGGCGAGCGCGATCGTCGGCACATAGGCCATCAGAAACGGCTGGGGCCCGACGGTCAGCGCCAGCACGGCGCCGGCAGCGGCGAGCGATGCATTGGTGCCGATCACGCTGAGCCAGGATTGCCGGTGACGGACCGGATTGCCGCTCGGAATGCGGTGCCGGATCAGGAACTGGTAGACCGGGCCGACGGCGAACAGGGTGAGCGGATGCCGGTACAGGCGGTAGACAAACCGCTTCCAGGCCGGACGCTGCAGATACTCGCGCACGGTCAAGGTGGTGATGTCGCCGACGCCGCGCCGGTCGAGATTGCCCGAGGTGGCGTGATGGATCGCGTGATCCCTGCGCCAGTAGGCATAGGGTGTCAGCGTCAGCACGCCCAAGGTCCGCCCAAGCAGGTTGTTGAGGCGGCGCGACTTGAAGAACGAAGCGTGGCCGCAATCATGCTGGATGATGAACAGCCGCACCAGAAGGGCGGCCGCCGGTACCGCCAGCAGCAGCGCGGCCCAGATGCCGCTGTCGAGGCCATAGATCATCAGCGCCATGAGCATGAGGAACGGCAGCGCTGTGTTGAGGAGTTGTAAGGCGGCACGGCGGGCGTCGGACCGGGCGAACGGCGCAACGGCTTCCCGCCAGGGGCGGGAGCGCATCGCATTGGTCGGTGTGTCGGGGTTGGGCGGGGTGGCGGCGGCCTTGGCGCGGGCGCTCGCGCAAGCATCGGGCATTTCTGGGATTCGGTTCCGGGGGTTGGGGAGGGGGCGCGTCTGCTCTTATGTATGTAGTCAATCTAATACCATTGCGAAATGGCGAAAAGGCGGCAGGTGTGCAGGAGAACGGCCATGCTGCAGGTTGCTGCCGTAACGCGGTAATACGCTGCGATGCCGTGATCAGCGGCTTGCCAGCCGTCGCAGGAGGTTCCGGCCCGTCGGCCAGTCGCCAAGGCCGGATGCCGAATTGATGTGGCCGCAGCTGCCGGCATCGACGTACTGCGCACCCCACGCATTCGCGAAGAACGCGGCACGGGCGGGATCGACGAACGGATCGTCGGCGCTGGCGACGACGATGCTGGGCCAGGGCAGTTGCCGCAGCGGCATCGGGCTGAAGCTACGCACTTCGGGCGGGGTGTGCGCGGGCGAGTCGACGTCGGAAGGCGAAACCAGAAGAGCGCCATGGATCGGCCGCTCGTGACGCGCCGCCCAGTGCGCCACGAGGGCGCAGGCGAGGCTGTGCGCGACCAGGATCGGCGGCGCGGACTGTTGTGCGACATGGCGATCGAGCGTGGCGACCCATTCGTCACGATCCGGTCTGTCCCAGTCGCGCTGCACGACGCGGGCGAAGGCCGGGTTCGCCGCTTCCCACAGCGTCTGCCAGTGCTCCGGACCGGAGTTTCCCAGCCCCGGAACGATCAGGACGGAGGGCATGTCAGGCATGGTTTTCGCGCACGATCTGCTCGCGACGGGGCCGGTCGTGACGACCTGCCTCTCGCGACCGATGGGTGACGCTACTCGTCGCCTGCGCTGGCAATCTTCTCATCGGCGCGGCGGACCGGATGGGGCAGGCGGGCCAGCATCTCCTTGGGCGCGATCTGCCAGAACCTGGGCAGGACGAGATCCCAGTCGGCGAGCAGGCGCTCGACATAGCGCGACTGGGTTTCGCGGAAATGCTGCTCGACCAGCCGCTTCACGACTCCTTCCCAGTGCGCCGTCTCGATGCGTTGCCACACCACCGTGTCCGGGTTGACCCGGTCGGCGAAACCGCCGTCGGTGTCGAGCACGAAGGCCATGCCGCCGGTCATGCCGGCGGCGAAGTTGTCGCCGACCGGCCCGAGAATCACCACCGTGCCGCCGGTCATGTACTCGCAGCCATTGGAGCCGCAGCCCTCGACCACCGCCTCGGCCCCGGAGTTCCGCACCGCGAAGCGCTCGCCGGCCTGGCCCGCCGCGAACAGCTTGCCGGCGGTGGCGCCATAAAGAACGGTGTTGCCGACAATGGTATTGAGATTGGTCTGCAGCGGCGAGGCGGTGGTCGGACGCACGGCGATGATGCCGCCCGACAGCCCCTTGCCGACATAGTCGTTCGCGTCGCCGAACACCTCGAGCTTGAGCCCCTGAACGGCGAAGGCGCCGAGCGATTGACCGGCGGAGCCGCGCAGCCGCACCGTGATGTGGCCGGGCTTGAGGCCGGTCATGCCGAAGCGCCGCGTGATCTTGGAAGACAGCTTGGTGCCGATCGCGCGCTGCGTGTTGCGGATGTTGTAGGCGAGCTGCATCTTCTCGCCGTCCTCGAGCGCGCGCTTCGCATCCTTGATCATTTGCTCGTCGAGCGTCTCCGGCACCTCGTTGCGGCCCTCGAGGGTGCAGTAGCGCGGGAACTCGCCGGGATCGGCCTGGACCAGCAGCGGATTGAGGTCGAGGTCGTCGAGATGCTCGTCGCCGCGCAGCACCTGGGTCAGCAGGTCGCTGCGGCCGATGACGTCGCGCAAGCTGCGGAAGCCGAGCGAGGCGAGGATCTCGCGCACCTCCTCCGCGACAAAGGTGAACAGGTTGACCACCTTCTCGGGCGTGCCTTCGAACTTGGCGCGCAGCTTCGGGTCCTGCACGCAGACGCCGACCGGGCAGGTGTTGGAGTGGCACTGGCGCACCATGATGCAGCCCATCGCCACCAGCGACGCCGTGCCGATGCCGTACTCGTCGGCGCCGAGCATCGCCGCGACGACCACGTCGCGGCCGCTGCGGATGCCGCCGTCGACGCGCAGCCGCACGCGGTGGCGCAGCCGGTTGAGGGTGAGGACCTGGTTCGACTCGGACAGGCCCATCTCCCACGGCACGCCGGCATACTTGATCGAGGACTGGGGCGAGGCGCCCGTGCCGCCGCTGTGGCCGGAGATCAGGATCGTGTCGGCCCGCGCCTTGGCGACACCCGCGGCGATCGTGCCGATACCCGAGCGCGCCACCAGCTTCACGCAGACCTGCGCGTCGGGATTGATCTGCTTGAGATCGTAGATGAGCTGGGCGAGATCCTCGATCGAGTAGATGTCGTGATGCGGCGGCGGGCTGATCAGGGTCACGCCCGGCGTCGAATGCCGCAGCCGTGCGATCAGCTCGGTCACCTTCATACCTGGCAGCTGACCGCCCTCGCCCGGCTTGGCGCCCTGCGCGACCTTGATTTCGATCTCGCGGCAGTTGTTGAGGTACTCGGCGGTGACGCCGAAGCGGCCGGATGCGACCTGCTTGATCGCCGACGAGGCGTTGTCGCCGTCGGCGCGCGGCTTGTAGCGCGCCGGGTCCTCGCCGCCCTCGCCCGAATCGGACTTGGCGCCGATGCGGTTCATGGCGATGGTCAGGGTCTCGTGCGCCTCGGGGCTGAGCGCGCCGAGCGAGATGCCGGGGGCCACCAGCCGCTTGCGGATCTCGGTGATCGATTCGACCTCGTCGACCGGGATCGCGGTGCGCCCCGGCTTGAAGTCGAGCAGGTCGCGCAGGCTGATCGGCGGCAGCTTGCGCACCGCTTCGGTGTATTTCTTATAGGTCGAATAGGAATCGCTCGCGACCGCCGCCTGCAGCGTGTGGATCAGGTCGCCCTGCCAGGCATGCAGGTCGCCCGATTTGCGATAGCGGTAGAAGCCGCCGACCGGCAGCGCGATCACATCCTCATCCCAGGCGCGCTCGTGCAGCTGGCGCACCTTGCGCTGGATGCCGCCGAGACCGATGCCGGAGATGCGGCTGGTCATGCCCGGGAAGAAGTCGGCGACCAGGGTGCGCGACAGGCCGACCGCCTCGAAATTGTAGCCGCCGCGGTACGAACTGATGACGGCGATGCCCATCTTGGACATGATCTTGAGAAGGCCCTCGTCGGCCGCCTTCTGGTAGCGCTTCAGCGCGTCGCGCAGGCTCAGGCCCGGGAACAGTCCGCGGCGGTGGCGGTCGGCGATCGCCTCCTGCGCCAGATAGGCGTTGACCGTGGTGGCGCCGACGCCGATCAGAACGGCGAAGAAATGCACGTCCATGCATTCCGCCGAGCGGACATTGAGCGACGTGAAGGTGCGCAGCTGCTGGCGCACGAGATGGGTGTGAACGCCGCCTGCGGCGAGGATCATCGGGATCGGGGCACGCAAGGTGCCGTCCGGATGCGGTCCCATTGCCTTGTCGGTCAGGATGACATGAACGCAGCCGCCGCGCACCGCGTCCTCGGCTTCGCGCTGGATGCGCCGGAGCGCGTCGCGCAGCGCTGCACCGCCGTCGCCGGCCTGGCCGGGCACGAAGGTGCAGTCGATCTCGCAGGCGGTGGCACCCATATAGGCGCGCATGGCCTCGAACTCCTCGTTGAGGAGGACCGGCGAATCGAGCTGCAGCAGCCGGCACTGGCTCTCGTCCTCGTCGAGGATGTTGCCGAGATTGCCGAGGCGCGTGCGCAGCGACATCACGCGACGCTCGCGTAGGGAGTCGATCGGCGGGTTCGTGACCTGGCTGAAAATCTGCCGGAAGAAATGGTGCAGGCCGCGATATTTGTCCGACAGAACGGCAAGCGCCGTATCGTCGCCCATCGAGCCCACCGCCTCCTTGCCCTCCTCGACCATCGGGTGGAGCAGGAGCTCGATGTCCTCCATGGTCCAGCCGACCGCAACCATGCGGCGGCGGAGGTCGTCGCGATTGTATTCGGCCACCGGCTCGCTCTCGCCGTGGCTCTTCACCAGGCTGTCGATGACGGTAATGTTCTTGACCCAATTGCTGAACGGCTTCGAGGCGGCGAGCTTCTGCGGCAGCTCGCTGACGCGGTAGAACCGGCCTTCGACCAGGTCTACCCCGATCATCTGGCCCGGCCCGAGGCGGCCCTTCTCGACGACGTTCGCCTCATCGATCTTCACCATCCCGGTTTCGGAGCCGACGATCAGCAGGCCATTGGAGATGACGTAGCGGCACGGCCTGAGCCCGTTGCGGTCCATGCCGGCGATGACCCAGCGGCCGTCGGTTGCGGCGATCGCCGCCGGCCCGTCCCACGGCTCCATCACCGAGTTGCAGTACGAGTACATGTCGCGCAGGTCGCGCGGGACATTGCCATCGTTTGTCCAGCTTGGCGGAATCATCATGGTCTTGACCATCGGCAGCGGCCGCCCGCCGCGCACCAGCAGCTCGAACACGTTGTCCATCTGCGCCGAGTCCGAGCCGGGCTGGATGACGGGCTTGATGTCCTCGACCGCGGCGCCGAACAGCTCGTGCGCCATGCGCGTCTCGTGGCTCTTCATCCAATTGACGTTGCCGCGCAGCGTGTTGATCTCGCCGTTATGGGCGAGGACGCGGAACGGCTGCGCCAGCCTCCAGGTCGGGAAGGTGTTGGTCGAATAGCGCTGGTGATAGATCGCGAAGCTGGAGGCGAAGCGCTCGTCCTGCAGGTCGGGGTAGAATTCCGAGAGCTGTTCGGCAAGGAACATGCCCTTGTAGATGATCGAGCGGCACGACAGCGAGCAGATGTAGAAGTCTGTGATGTTCTCGGCCAGCACCTGCTTTTCGATGCGGCGGCGGATGACGTAGAGGTCGCGCTCGAACTGGTCGTCGTCGACGCCGCGCGCATTGGCGACCATCATCTGCTCGATCTCCGGCCGGGTCGCGTTGGCCTTCTCGCCGCATACCGCGCTGTTGACCGGCACCTGGCGCCAGCCGAACACGGAATAGCCCATGCGCAGGATCTCGGCCTCCGTGATGCAGCGGCAGCGCTCCTGCGCATCGAGATCGTTGCGCGGCAGGAAGACCTGCGCCACCGCGAGCTTCTGGCTGCCCGGATTGATGCCCTGGCGCTCGATATGCGCCTTGAAGAAGTCCTGCGGGATGCCGACGTGGATGCCGGCGCCGTCGCCGGTCTTGCCGTCGGCGTCGACGGCGCCGCGATGCCACAGCGACTTGAGGGCCGCAATGCCCGCCTCGACGACGGAGCGGCGTGGCTTGCCGTCGATCGCGGCGATGAAGCCGACGCCGCACGCATCGTGCTCCTCGGCCGGATCATAGGCCTTGGCATCGATCAGGCGCTTTTCGTTCGCCGCGTAGTCGCGCACGAAGCCTTCGCCGTCGATCTCGGTGTTGTCGCTCATGGCCGGTCTCTCTTGCTGCTTCATCCTTCGAGACGGCCGCTGCGCGGCCCCCTCAGGATGAGGTCTCCTCTGTTTTCTTCCATCTTCATCCCGAGGAGCCGCCCGCGGGGCGGCGTCTCGAAGGACGGAGTCGTCAGTCGGCCGCGGCTGCGAGCTCGGCGCTCGCGCGGGCGGCCTCGCGCTTGGTGATGTGGTTGTGAATCGCCGCTGCGGCGTCACGACCGTCGCGAATTGCCCAGACGACCAGAGAGGCGCCGCGCACGATATCGCCGGCGGCGAAGACGCCGTCGAGTGTGGTCATCATCGTCTTGTAATTGATCTTGAGCGTGCCCCAGCGCGTGACGCCGAGCTCGGGTGCTCCGAACATCGTCGGAATGTCCTCGGGATCGAAGCCGAGCGCCTTGATCACCATGTCGGCGGGCAGGTCGACCTCGGAGCCTGGCAGCTTCTCGGGAGTCTGGCGGCCGGATGAATCGGCGACGCCGAGCCGCATGCGCGCAGCACGCACGGCGGCGACCAACTCGCGGCCCTTCTTTCTCTTTGCGGCCGCGCGGCCGATGAACGCCTCGGGGGCCGTGAGCCAGACGAAGTCGACGCCTTCTTCCTCGGCGTGATAGACCTCGCGTTGCGAGCCCGGCATGTTCTTGCGGTCGCGGCGGTAGAGGCACTTGACCGACTTTGCGCCCTGGCGGATCGCGGTGCGCACGCAGTCCATCGCCGTGTCGCCGCCGCCGATCACGACCACGTCCTTTCCGGCGGCGTTCAGGCTGCCGTCCTCATAGGCAGGTACGACGTCGCCGAGCCCATGACGGTTGCTGGCGACCAGGAAGTCGAGCGCGGGGTGGATGTTGCCGAGGCCGATACCGGGCGCCGCCATGTCGCGCGCCTTGTAGACGCCGGTCGCGATCAGGATCGCGTCGTGACGGTTGCGCAGCTCCTCGAGAGTTGCGTTGCGCCCGACCTCGAAATTCGTGTGGAAGACCACACCGCCCCGTTCGAGCAGCTCGACGCGGCGGCTCACGACTGCCTTGTCGAGCTTGAAGTTGGGGATGCCGTAGATCATCAGGCCGCCGATGCGGTCATGGCGGTCATAAACATGAACCTGGTATCCGCGCCGGCGCAGCGCCTCGGCCGCGGCGAGGCCGGCCGGCCCGCCGCCGATGATGCCGACGGAATGCCGCAGCTCACGCGGCGGCCGTGGCGGGCGAACCCAGCCCATCTGCCAGGCGGTATCGGTGATGTACTTCTCGACGGCGCCGATCGTCACCGAATCGAAGCCCTTCTCGATGACGCAGTTGCCCTCGCACAGCCGGTCCTGCGGGCAGATGCGGCCGCAGATCTCGGGGAAGGTGTTGGTCGACTGCGCGAGCTCGTAGGCCTCTTCGAGCCGGTCCTCGGCGGTCAACTTCAGCCAGTCCGGGATGTTGTTGTGCAGCGGACAATGTACTTGGCAGAACGGCACGCCGCATTGCGAACAGCGCCCGGCCTGCTCGGCCGCGCGGGTCCGGTCGAATTCGGCATAGATCTCCTGAAAATCACGCCGGCGCTCGGCGGCGGCGCGCTTGTCGGGCATCTCCTGCTCCAGCTGGACGAAGCGGAGCATCTTGCTGGTCGTCGCCATGCTGCGTGTCCCGGACCGTGTTTGCGGACTTCTTGTCTGAAGCCCCCTCTATACGGCAATAAAACCACCTTGCCGAGCGGAATCGCACAAATATGGCAGTATGAGTTCCCTAATTTGTGGTTCTTCCGCCGGGATGTCGGACATTTTACCTTATCTTGAGGGCAGGGATCGGGATATAGGTCATATAACGGTACTATTTAGGCCGGGCGCACGACGAGCCGTCGCGTTCCGAGAATCGCGAAAATCAGGCTGCGTGGCTGGCAGCGAAGCGACCGCCCTTGCGGTAGATGTCGAGATAGGTCGGCAGGATCAGCTCGAGCGCGGTCGGCGCGATGCCAAGCTCGACCAGACCCGGCATGCCGGGGTCCGTGACGTTGTCCCGCTTGAGCGAGCGCACCTGATCGCGGGTCAGCGGCGGCGCGATCAGGGGGACGTACTGCAGGATGAATCCGAGCATCTCGGCCATCCAGAACGGGATCGGTATCAGACCGCGATGGCGTCGCAGCTCGGCCAGCATGAGTTCCATCAGCTCGCGGAAGGTATAGATCTGCGGGCCGCCAAGCTCGTAAGTCTGGCCCCGCGCCGCGGGCGCATGCAGTGCACGCATCACCGCGTCGGCGACGTCGCCGACATAGACCGGCTGGAAGCGGGTCTTGCCGCCGCCGATCAGCGGCAGCGCCGGCGAGACGAGCGCCATGCGAGCGAAGCGGTTGAAGAATTCGTCCTCGGGGCCGAACACGA
Organism: Alphaproteobacteria bacterium; assembly: GCA_041690495.1. Lineage (GTDB taxonomy): Bacteria > Pseudomonadota > Alphaproteobacteria > CACIAM-22H2 > CACIAM-22H2 > DATAAP01. Next base: position 701,128 of record JAWLHE010000001.1, read on the forward strand.
TCGAGGGTCTCAGGATGGTGGTGGCCGGAAATGCCGCGCGCACGCCGGCCTCGCCGGCAGCCTTGCTGCGGCCATACGACGACGGGGATTCGGCATCTGCGCCAATGGCCGACATATGGATAAACGTCGAGACGCCGGCACGGGCGGCGATCTGCGCCAGCCGCGCCGGCGCCTGCGCATGAATGGCCTGAAAGGTTTGCCGGCGCCGTTCGTAGAGGATGCCGACCAGGTCGATCACGACATCGGAACCGGCGATCGCGGTTTCGAGGACGACATCGTGTGCGGTCAGGTCGACGCGCATCGGCACGACCTGGCCGACATTGCCCATCGGCTTCAGGAAGGCCGCCCGGACCGGGTTGCGGACGGCAACGCGCACCACCCAGCCCTCCGCCGCGAGCCGCTGCACCACGTAGCGGCCGATGAAGCCGGACCCGCCGAATACGGTGACTCGACGACCTTCGGTGAGCCTCTCGCTGGCCATGTGCAACTCCGCTCGTGCTCTTGTTTTCGGTGTTGCCGGTTACAGATATCGCATGAGCGGGTCAAGCGCACCGCTCGCAAACGGATAAAAAATTGACAAGCCGAGGGGCGGGGGGTAGCTAATCCCGCCTTCGCTGGTCGCCGCGACGGATGTGCCCGGGTGGCGGAATTGGTAGACGCGCTAGATTCAGGTTCTAGTGGGGGAAACCCCGTGGAAGTTCGAGTCTTCTCTCGGGCACCAACCTCTTTCCTCTGCGGCTCCGGGAAACCGGACTAGGGTTGGAGCAAGCTGATGGCCGTGGAGCTGTACCAGGGCGATCTGCCGGACGGGCTGCAATTCGGCCCGGCGGTGGCGATCGACACCGAGACGATGGGGCTCAACCCCCATCGCGACCGGCTTTGCCTGGTCCAGCTTTCGGCCGGCAACGGCGATGCGCATATCGTGCGCTTCGCCGCCGGGCAGTATGCGGCGCCGCGCCTGAAGGCGCTGCTGGCCGATCCCGCGGTCCTCAAGATCTTCCATTTCGCGCGCTTCGATCTCGCGGTGATCCGCCGGTTCCTCGGCGTGATGCCGAATCCGGTCTACTGCACGAAAATCGCGTCGCGGCTGTGCCGCACCTTCACGGATCGTCACGGCCTCAAGGATCTGTGCCGCGACGTGCTCAATGTCGAGCTGTCCAAGGAGCAGCAGTCCTCGGACTGGGGAGCCGCGGAACTGAGCCAGGCGCAGCTCAGATACGCAGCCTCGGACGTCCTGCACCTGCATGCGCTGCGCACGAAGCTCGACGAGATGCTCGCCCGCGAGGGGCGGCGCGAGCTGGCCGAGGCCTGCTTCCGCTTTCTGCCAAGCCGGGCGGAGCTCGATCTGGCCGGCTGGCCGGAAGTCGACATATTCGCCCACTGAGGGGGCGTAAGCCGTTGATTCAGCAACGGCCTCGGTTACATTGATTTTTAACGCCGCAATAGGCATATTTTTTGCGTAATGGGGTGCCGTCGCGGGGCGGCCGTTGCCCCTTCCGGACCGAGCTACGGCAGGTCCCTAGGGCACCGGCGGAAAGCCGGGGTTCGATCGTGAAACCAGTCGAAGACCGCTTGCGCCGCATGAAGCCCAAACTTGTCCCCACCGCAGACAGCGCAGACGCCGCCCGCCAGTCCGCCGTCCGTGTCCTGACCCTGGAGGCCGATGCCATCCGGGCCTTGGCCAACTCGCTGGACGGAGCCTTTTCCGCGGCGATCGATCGGCTCGAGCGGGTCAGCAGCCGTCAGACGGGCGGTCGGGTCATCGTCAGCGGGATGGGCAAGAGCGGTCATGTCGCACGCAAGATCGCCGCGACCCTCGCCTCGACCGGCACGCCGGCCCAGTTCGTCCATCCCGCAGAGGCGAGCCATGGCGACCTCGGCATGATCACGTCGGCCGACAGCGTGCTGTGCCTGTCGAATTCCGGCGAGACGCCCGAACTCAGCGACCTCGTTGCCCATGCCAAGCGGTTCGCCATCCCGCTGATCGCTATCGTCGGCCGCGCCGGCTCGACTCTCGCGCAGGCGGCCGATGTCGCGCTCCTTCTGCCCGCGACTGTGGAGGCTTGTCCGCTCGGCCTTGCCCCGACAAGCTCGACGACAATGATGCTGGCGCTCGGCGATGCCTTGGCCGTGGCCCTGCTCGAGCGCAAGGGTTTCACCGCCGACGACTTTCAGGTCCTGCATCCGGGCGGCAAGCTGGGCAAGTCGCTGATCAAGGTCAGCGACATCATGCACACCGGGCCGGAGGTGCCGCTGGTTCCGCTCGGCACGTTCATGCGCGAGGCTGTGCTGACGATGACCGCGAAGACGTTCGGCTGTGTCGGGATCACCGATGCCGACGGCAAGCTGACCGGCATCATTACCGACGGCGACCTGCGGCGCCACATCGACAACGACCTTTTCGCGCACAAGGTGGAGCAGGTGATGACCCGTGCGCCGAAATCCATCCGGCCGCAGGCGCTGGCGGCCGAGGCGCTTGGCCAGATGAGGGCGAACAAGGTGACCGCCCTTTTCGTGGTCGCCGACGGTGCGCCGCTCGGCATCGTGCGCATCCACGACATTCTTCGCTCCGGCGTGGTGTGATGCGCGCCGGGAAGACATCCTCGCCCGCCCGTGCCGTCGCGCAGGCCCTGCCGCGCGCGGCGCATTCCAGCTTCTTCGATTTCATCGAGCGCGCCGTTCCCCGCCGCTACAGCGCCCGGCACAGCCAGGTCGTCAACCTGCTCAAGGTTCTGTTGCCGGCGGTGGCGCTCGGACTCGTGGCGATGGTGCTGCTGTGGCCGCAGCTGAATCCGATCGACGAGCGGTTCCGGCTGGGCTCGGCCGGAGTCAGTATCGACGACCTGGAAAACCTGCGCATGGTCAATCCGCGCTATGTCGGCAGCGACTCGCAGGACCAGCCCTATACGCTGACGGCCGATCAGGCGCTGCAGCTCTCCGGCGACGGCAATCTCACCGATCTCGTCAATCCCAAGGGCGATATCACGTTGAAGGATGGGACATGGCTGGCGCTGTCGGCCGAGGCCGGAGTCTATCGCAAGCAGGACGAGATTCTCGACCTCGAGGGCAACGTCAATCTCTTCCATGACGACGGCTACGAGATCGTGACGCCGAAGGCCCGCGTCGAGCTCGAAAAGGGCACCGCGTCCGGCGACAGCCCGGTGACCGGGCAGGGGCCCGACACCGAACTCGAGGGCGAGGGCTTCCGCGTCTATAACCGCGGCGATCGCGTTCTCGTGACGGGCCAGTCCAGGCTGCTCATCCGTCCCGCCGCGCCGGCGGCCCAGAAATGAGGCAGGCGCGCGCCTTCGCCGCGCTCGCCTCGCTGGTGCTGGCAATCATGCCGGGGGCCGAGGTGCCGCGGGCCGTCGCCCAAGGACTCAGTCTCGGCGCCAGCGGCTCGCGCGATCCGATCGAGATCGTCGCACGCGACGGCATCGAGTGGAACCGCGAGACGCAGCAATATATCGCGCGCGGCGACGCCCGCGCGACGCAGGCCGAGACGACGGTCGAGGCCGACTTGCTGACGGCCTTCTATCGGGAAGGCGAGACTTCGCGAACCGAGATCTTCCGCTATCAGGCGGACGGCAATGTGCGCATCTATACGCCGACGCATCGCGCGGTCGGCGACCGCGCAATCTATGACACCGATACGGGCGTTCTGGTCCTGACCGGCAGGAACCTGAAGCTCACGACGCCGACGGAGGTCATCACGGCGCGCGACGCGCTGGAGTACTGGGACCCGCGTCAGATCGCGGTGGCGCGCGGCGACGCGCTCGTGGTGACGCAGGACAACCGGCGCATGAAGGCGGATTTGCTGACAGCGCATTTCGTCGATCAGCGCGGCGGCGGTGCCGCGCGGCAAGGCGCGCGCGGTGCGGCCGCGCCAAGCGGAGCGCAGGCCGACAGCCAGCGGCTGCAGCGCGTCGAGGCGTTCGGAAACGTCCATGTGTCGACCGAGGCCGAGATCGTTGTCGGCGATCGCGGCGTTTACAACGCGCGGACGGGCATCGCCGTGCTGGCGGGCAATGTCAAGATCACGCGTGGGCAGAACCAGTTGAACGGAGATTACGCCGAGGTGAACACCAACACAGGTATAAGCCGGCTGCTGAGCCGGCAGGACCAGGCAGGCGACAATCGCGTGCGCGGCCTGTTCGTGCCGGAAAGCCAGAAGCCGGAAGATCAGTCGCAGCCGTCATCACCGGACAGGCGGCAGCCGCAATGACGACGTTGCGCAAACAGGAGAACGGCGCGAATGCCGGCGCGGCGAAGGGGCCACGTCTGGTCGCGGACAATCCCGGGCTGCTCGCCTCCAATCTCGGCAAGCGATTCAAGAAGCGCCCCGTGGTGCGCGACGTCAGCGTGACCGTGCAGCGCGGCGAGATCGTCGGCCTGCTCGGACCGAATGGCGCAGGCAAGACCACGTGCTTCTACATGATCACCGGCCTGATCGCACCCGACTACGGCGAGATCCGGCTGGACGGGACCGACATCACCGACTTGCCGATGTACCGGCGCGCGCGGCTCGGAATCGGCTATCTGCCGCAGGAGCCCTCGATCTTTCGCGGTCTCAGTGTCGAGCAGAACGTGCGCGCGGTTCTGGAGGTGGTGGAGCCGGATCCGGAGCGACGCGAATCGATGCTCGACGATCTGCTGGCCGAGTTTTCGATCACCCATCTCAGGCGGACGCCGGCGCTGGCGCTTTCGGGCGGCGAGCGGCGTCGCGTCGAGATCGCGCGCGCGCTCGCGTCGCAGCCGCACTTCGTGCTGCTCGACGAGCCGTTCGCGGGTATCGATCCGATCGCCGTCGGCGATATCCGCGAGCTGGTACTGCACCTGAAGGATCGCGGCATCGGCGTGCTCATCACCGACCACAATGTGCGGGAGACGCTCGACATCGTCGATCGGGCCTACATCCTTCACGACGGCCAGGTGCTCATGGAAGGCTCGCCGGCCGAGATCGTGTCGCACGAGGGCGTCAGGCGGGTTTACCTCGGCGAAAGGTTTAGCCTGTAGGCACTTGCCATGGCCATAACGCCCCGGCTAGATCTCCGCCAGACCCAGTCTCTGGTGATGACTCCGCAATTGCAGCAGGCGATCAAGCTGCTGCAACTGTCGAATCTCGAGGTCGCCGCTTTCGTCGAGCAGGAGATCGAGCAGAACCCGCTGCTCGAGCGCGACGATGGCCACGGTGAGGGCGAGCCTGGCGGCGACGTCGAGCGCGACGGGCAACCCGACAGCGGGAGCGCGGAGGCCGGGCTGCTCGATCCGATCGACGGCCGCGGTGCCGAAGCGACCGAGGCGCCGCTCGATGCGGACTTCGGCAATGTCTGGTCGGAGGAAGGCGATTCGGCTTTCGCAGATTGGCGGGGCAAGGGCGGTCGCGCGGATTTCGAGGATTCCGAGATCGGCCTGGAACAGACCTTGTCGCGCGAGCTGTCGCTGCGCGAGCATCTGCTGTCCCAGCTCAATGTCGACGTGGTCGACCCGGTCGATCGCATCATCGCCACGCATCTGATCGACCTGCTCGACGATGCCGGCTATCTGACCGGCGACATAGAGCAGGTCGCCGAAATTCTGAAATGCGACATCGCACGAGTTCAGGCGACGCTTGAGAACCTGCAACGCCTCGATCCGCCTGGCGTCTTCGCGCGCAGTCTCAAGGAATGCCTGGCGCTGCAGCTCCGCGACCGCAACCGGCTCGACCCGGCAATGGCGGCCCTGCTCGAGCATCTCGACCTGCTGGTGCGGCGCGACATTTCGGCGCTGACGCGCATCTGTGGCGTCGGCGCCGAAGACATCGCCGAGATGGTCGCCGAGATCAAGGCGCTCAACCCGAAGCCCGGCCTGGCATTCGATGCCACGGTCGCACAGCCGGTCGTGCCCGACGTGATCATGAGGCCGGCATCGGACGGCGAATGGATCGTCGAGCTGAACCAGGACACGCTGCCTCGTGTCCTGATCAACACGCGCTACTACGCGCGCGTCAGCAAGGAGGCGCGCAACAAGAACGAGAAGGAATTCATCGTCGAGCGCTTCAACGCGGCCAACTGGCTGGTGAAGTCGCTCCATCAGCGTGCGCAGACGATCCTGAAGGTCGCCACCGAGATCGTGCGCCAGCAGGACGCGTTCTTTCGCCACGGCGTGCAGCATCTGCGCCCGCTGGTCCTGCGGGACATCGCCACGGCGATCTCGATGCATGAATCGACGGTAAGCCGCGTGACGACCAACAAGTATCTCGCGGCGCCGCACGGCATTTACGAGCTGAAATACTTTTTCACCTCCGCGATCGCCAATGTCGAGGGCGGAGAGGCGCATTCCGCCGAGGCGGTACGGGCCCGGATCAAGACCTTGATCGACTCAGAGATGGCCGACGACGTGCTGTCGGATGACAAGCTGGTCGACATGCTGCGCCGGGATGGCGTCGATATCGCCCGGCGCACGGTGGCTAAGTATCGGGAAGCGTTGCGTATTCCTTCGTCCGTGCAGCGCCGGCGGGAGAAGAATTTCGGCGTCTGAAGCGTGGCCTTATGGTCACAACTGCAGGCGGAACTTGCCAAGCAGAGTCGTTAGGCCTACGTCTATTGACTACGCATGACCCCAACTCTATGGTCCGCGGCCTTGCAGGTAACCGGCCTGACCGATGGCGGCAGGCGCGCAATGGCATCAGCCAATCATAATTGACTCATGCAGCCTTCAGTGAGCGGCAAGCATATCGACGTGGGCGACGCGCTGCGCGGCCATGTTTCCGCGACGCTGGCGGCAACGGTCGAGCGCCACTTCGGCAGCGCAATTGAGGCGAAGGTTTCGTTCGCGCGCGAGCGGCATCTCTTCCGCACAGACATTTCGGTCCATGTCGCGCGCGGGCTGCTGGTGCAGAGCCATGGCGAGGCTTCGGACGCATACGCTGCGTTCGACGGCGCGATCGAGCGGCTCGAGACGCGGCTGCAACGCTACAAGGGCCGCCTGATCGGACGGCGCAAGGATCGGCCGTCGATAGAGGAACAGCGCGAGACCGCGCAACATTATGTCCTGGCGGCAGATGCGGCCGAGGTCGCCGAGGATCCCGAGCACGGGAAACCCGCGATCGTGGCGGAGCTGGTCTCCGAAATCGAATCCCTCAGCGTCGGCGAGGCCGTCATGCGGCTCGACTTGGGCGAACTGCCCGTCTTGATGTTCCGCAATCGCTCGCACGGCCGCCTCAACGTGGTCTATCGTCGCAGCGACGGAACGGTCGGGTGGGTCGACCCGCAAGCGGCGCCGGCATCCTACAGCAACAGCGCGGCCTGAAGGCTCAAATGGAAATCTCTGATCTTCTGACTCCGAGCGCGGTGATCGCCAACCTGCGGGTGACCAGCAAGAAGCAGGCCCTTCAGGAACTTGCGAAGAAGGCGGCGGAGCTGACCGGCGAGAACGAGCGCGCAATCTTCGACGTGCTGATCGAGCGCGAGCGTCTGGGTACCACCGGAGTCGGCGGCGGCATTGCCATTCCTCACGGCAAGCTGCCGCGGATCACGCGGCTGTACGGGGTGTTCGCGCGGCTTGAGAAGCCGGTCGATTTTGAGTCAATCGACGAGCAACCGGTCGATCTCATCTTTCTGCTGCTCGCGCCGGGCGCCGCCGGCGCCGATCATCTGAAGGCGCTGGCGCGCGTGTCGCGTCTGCTGCGGGACCGCAAGGTTTGCGAGAAGCTGCGCGGCTCCGATACGGCGGATGCGCTCTATGCGCTCCTGACCGAGCACGCCGCGAGCAGCCACGCCGCCTGAGCGGCGACATTTCGGGGGCGCGCCCTAATGGGCGCTGAGCGGCTCGAGGCCATGCTGGCGCACGAGCGCCATGGCAACGTCGTAGGAGTCCGCCACGGCGAGTTCCGTGCCGTCTGCGGCATGAATCCCCACGACCCGCCGGCCGTCGCGCATCACCGGCTTGAGATAGGCGATGTCCTGCATGCCGAGCGCGGCGAAATCCTGCGCCGACATCCGAATGAAGGCGGTCTGTCTGTCCATATTCGATGCTCCTCGACGTCCCTTCAGGCGGCGTCGATCGTCTTGATTTTCGCGCTGCGCGGCGCCTTGGCCTCGCCGACTGCGATCTCGATCTTCTTGATCTTCGCTTCGGCCGGCGGCCGCGAAAGCTTGATGTGAAGCAGGCCGTTGGCCAGCGCCGCTCCTGTCACCTCGATGCCCTCGGCGAGGACGAAGCTGCGTTGGAACTGCCGCGCGGCAATGCCGCGATGCAGGAACACGCGACCTGAGTCCTCGCTCTGCTTGCCGCGGATGACGAGCTGGTTGTCCTCCACCTGCACCGAGAGCTCGTCCTGGCCGAAGCCGGCCACTGCCAGCGTGATGCGGAACCCGGTTTCGCCGATCTGCTCGATATTGTAGGGCGGATATCCCTCGGCCGCCGTTTTGGATATGCGGTCCAGGGTGCGCTCGAACTGGTCGAATCCGAGCAGCAGCGGGTGATTGAACAGGGAAAGCCTTGTCGACATCGGGCATCCTCCTTTACTGAGCAATGCCAAAGGTTTAGTCCGGCGGGTCCCGCCAGGACGCACCGGTCGGCAGCCCCGAAGGCACCACCGACAGTGGGTATATGGGGCGATTTGCCGAACCGATCAAGGCCGCGCCCGCCCCACCCGGGAACGGCAGTAGCTGCCCCCCGTTTTGCAAGCAATGCAGGGAGCCAGGGATTGGCGATGAACAGTGTGATCCAGCGCACGCGTTCGCTGTGGATGGATTGGGGCCCCCTCGAAACCGCACCGCCGCCCGGTGAGGATTTGCGCGCGGACGTCGTCGTCGTCGGTGCCGGCATTGTCGGGGTTTCGACCGCCTATCTTCTTGCGCGCGCGGGCCAAAGCGTCGTCGTCCTCGACAGCGGCCCGATCGGCGGCGGCATGACGGCGCGAACCACCGCCCACCTCTCGGCCGCGCTCGATGACCGCTACGAGGAGCTGATCAGGCTGCGCGGTCTGGACCAGGCGCGGCTCGCGGCGGAGAGCCACATGTCGGCGATCGACCTGATCGAGCAGATCCAGGACGCCGAGCAGATCGACTGCGACTTCGCCCGTATCGACGGTTACCTTTTCCGTGCGCCGGGCGACGATCCGGAGATCCTGGTCCGCGAGATCGATGCGGTGCACCGTGTCGGTCTTCGCGACGTGGACTGGGCCGATCGGGCGCCCATAGCGGGCGTCGATACCGGCCGCTGCCTGCGCTTTGCGCGAATGGGACGGTTTCATCCGCTCAAATACCTCGCCGGGCTCGTGCGTGCGGTCCGGCGCGACGGCGGGCGCTTTTTCAGCGCGCGCGTCGTCGCGGTAAGCGGCGACGGCACGGCCGTCGTCGAAACCGACGGCGGCCGCCGTGTCACTGCCCGTGCGGCGGTCGTGGCGACGAACTCGCCGATCAACGACAAGGTCTCGATCCACACCAAGCAGGCGCCCTATCGCACCTATGTCGTTGCGGCGCCCGTGCCGCGCGGGTCCGTCGTCGACGCGCTGTACTGGGACACCACGGATCCCTATCACTACGTCCGCCTGCAGCCAGGCGACGAACGCGACGTGCTGATCGCTGGCGGCGAGGATCACAAGACCGGTCAGGCCGACGACATGGACTCGCGCTTCGCCCGGCTGGAGGCGTGGACGCGCGAGCGCTTTCCCGGAATCGGGGATTTCGCCTGGCGCTGGTCCGGGCAGGTGATGGAGCCGGTCGACTATGTCGGCTTCATCGGCCGCAACCCGGGCGATGCACCCAGCATCCATATTGCGACGGGCGACTCGGGCATGGGCATCACCCATGGAACGATCGCGGGGATGACCATCTCTGACCTGATTCTGGGCCGTGATTGCCGCTGGGCGAAGCTCTACGATCCGGCGCGCGTCACCGCGAAGGCGAGCGGCGATTTCGTCAGCGAGAACCTCAATGTCGCGGCGCAGTTTGCCGATTACATCACTGGTGGCGACGTCTCCTCGCTGCGCGCGCTGCAACCGGGCCAGGGCGCCGTCGTGCGCCGCGGCCTGCGCAAGGTCGCCGTCTATCGCGACGAAGACGGCATGCTGCACGAGCATTCGGCGATCTGCACCCATCTCGGCTGCATCGTTTCGTGGAATCCGCTCGAGGGATGCTGGGATTGCCCGTGCCATGGCTCGCAGTTCGCGCCGGACGGCACGCCGATCAACGGCCCTGCGTTCAAGCCGCTGGCAAGCGTCGAGCGGGATTAGGCCCTAGGCGCCGCGCGCGCGGAGCACCAGCCCTGCCATCTCGGCAAAGCCGTCGCCGGCCCGCGCGCGCGTCACATAGGCCGGCCGCGTGGCGAGGCGGTCCGCGAAATCCATGACATTGGCGACGCCGACGGAAACAGGGAAGAACCCGAACATCGGCGCGTCGTTCGGCGAATCGCCGATGAACAGGCACGATTCGCGCTCGCGGTCGAGATCGAGGGCAAAGACCTCGCGCATCATCACGCGCGTCATCGCCAGCTTGTCGAAATCCCCGAACCAGCCATTGACGTGGATCGAACTCACCTTGGCGTGGGCCCCGGCGGCGGCGAACAGGCCGACGATGCGGTCGATGGCCGACGGAGGAAGCGGTCCGACATCCTCGGCGAAATCGACGGCGAGATCGGCCTCGCGATAAGGCTGGTCGCTGGCAATGCCGGCGCCCGGCACCGCGGCCAGGATCTTCTCGCGCAGGGCCGCGAGCCGCCGCCGCCCGTTGGCGCGCTCGTGCTCGTCGAGCCAGAAGCGCCGGCGCATGACACGGCGCACACGGTCATAGTGGAAATAGAGCGCGCCGTTCTCGCCGACCACGCCGGCCACCGGCCACATGCGCGCGATGTGATCGCACCACCCCGCCGGCCGTCCGGTAATCGGCACCACCTGCAGGCCGGCCTGTTCGAGCGCCTCCAGCGCGGCATAGGCCCGAGCGGTGAGACGTCCCTCGGTCGTCAGCGTGTCGTCGATATCGCACAGAATGAAGCGCAGGCGACGAAGCTCGCCGGCGGGAATCTCGCCGAATGGTCGCAACAGATATCCCTCCAGGACCGCAAGTGAGCCGCGAGTATAGGACGGCCATTTTCCAAAGCCAGTCTCCGGCCTCTTGGCGGCTATGGCATCGGTGCGCGCGCCTGTGGGTGCCGCACAGCATTTATGAATAATAATATAAATATATGTTTGCCGAACGATCAATATACATTACAACCGGCGGTAATAAAACCTGAATTAGGTTAAATCGAATACATCGCGTTGACACTTTGTTAACCAAGATCATCAAGGCTCCTCGCGTCACGACACAGTATTTGGGAGCAAAATGATGAGCCGGACCTTCTATGTCGATTCGCGCACCGGATCGGACGCCGGCGCAGGCAGCGCCAATGCGCCCTGGGCGTCGCTCGACCGGGTCAACAGTGCCGGCCTGGAGCCGGGCGACACAGTCCTCTTCGCGCGCGGCGCGACATTCGAGGGGACGATCGATGTCGATGAGTCGGGGGCGGCCGACGCGCCGATCACCTTCGGCGCCTATGGCGAGGGCGCGGCGCCCGTGATCACCGGCGGCGCCAATGGCGTGTCGGGTAACGGCCACGACCACATTGTCGTTCGCGACCTTCACATCACGGACAAGAGCGGTGCGGGCGTGATCAGCTTCGGCTCGACCGATTGGGTCATCGACAATGTCGATGTCGAGGACGTGGGCAAGGCGTTTGTGCCCGGCAACAACGAGTTCTCCGCCTTCCAGTTTCGCGACGTGAGCGAGCTGACCATTCAGAATTCCAGCTACAAGGATGTCGCGGGCGATGGCGTGTTCCTGTGGGACGCTTCGGACGTCAAGATCCTCAATAACCATTTCGACACGCCCACGGGACCGTCCTCGGACAACGTCCACTCCTACCGGATGAGCGACTACGAGGTTCGCGGCAACGTGATGTCGTTCGCCGGCGAGACCGATAGCGGCAAGGGCAATATGGTCGTGCAGGAGAGCGCCGACGGCGTCATCGCCGGGAATACTTTCATTCTCACCGACCATGCACATTACGGTATCGGCGGCACGATCCAGAACGGCGTGATCGAGAACAACCACTTCATCGGCCGCATCGAAGGGAGCTGGTCGGCGGCAATCAACATTACCGAGACGCTGGGCTCGCCGTCCAACGTCACGAACATGGCGGTCCGCGACAACTTCTTCGATGGCGTCGGCACCGGCATCTACAGCTGGGACGGGAACGACGCCGGAACCGCTTATCGCAACGACTTCGATATCACAGGAAATTTCTTCAAGGACCTGCGCGATCCCGCCATTGTCGCGGAGGCGCCGGTTCAGCTCAACGGCTCGTATGCGGAGAACACGCTCATCAATACCGCCGATCCAAACCTCAACGGCACCGCCGGCTCGTGGTCGGAGTTCGACAATGTCCATGCGTCGCAGATGCCGGCATGGAGCGGCGGGGTGGATTCCGCTGCGGCTGACGAGCCCGTGCAGGCCAGCGAGGTCTTCGCGGCCCCGGCCCCGGCGCCGGTCGCGGCACCCGCCGCGCCGGTCGTTGTCGAGCCCGTGCCGGTGGTGCCGGTGACGCCGTCGCCGATCACGGGCACGCTGCTTTCGGACATCGAGCGCAATCTGGCCTCGGCGGCGCTGGCCTGAACGGAATCGCGGGCGGCATTCGACGCCGCCCGCGATCATCGTGTGGCTAGTGCATCCAAGTGAGGGCGGCGACGAGGCCGCCACCCAGCATTCCAGCGAGAAACGTTGCGGCATAGAACAGGTGCATGCTCAATTCGGTCCGGAATTCCATGATGATCCCCTCCGGATGTGCGAATATCGTAAGGCGCGAGACCGTGCGTTGCATTCACCCTTTGGTGGTAAGTTCCGCGCGACGGCGTTCTCTTTCGTCGCGCGGTTCGCTTTGCATTAGCCGGGCGGCTTCGGCGCGGGGCGTTTTGGCGGCGGGACGGGTGCCCGATCCGTCGCGGCAGGGCGGATGCTCACGACGCCGCGCGGCGTGCGCGCAAGCGGGCGCGGTTGACGCGCCGGCGGCGCACCGGAGCCGACAGGCCGCGGCTTCCCGTCGAGGCATAGGCGACGATCGCCGCAAGCGGCAGCAGCAACAGGCTGGCGCCGGGCGTCATCAGGCCGGTGGCGAGCGAATCCGGATTGGACAACGCGGAATCAGCGGCAACGACGACCGTCGCGAGTGCGATCAGGCCGAGGACGGCAGCAAGCCTGGAGTCAATCATGGTGCAACCTCGTTGATTGTCGGCAACCTGCAACGAAGCAAAAGCAATGCCTGAATCGGCAAGGCATTGATTGCGGACGACTTAACCAAACCGAAGACGTCGCGACGCGCGCATTAAGTAAAACTCTCCGACGTATACGAAGCGCGCCGCGACTGTGCCACCCATGCGGGGATGGAGGATATGCACGAGCGGGCGTGGCCCGGGAAACCGCTAGCGCAGTACGCGCCTCAGGCGCCGCTTCGCCTGGCGGTGCTCGCCGCGGCCCGCGTCGTCGGCGACATCGACGCCGCCTGCGCCCTGCGGATGTTGCCGGACCTCGTCGGGTCTATCCGTCGGTGCATTGCCAGCGCCCGTCGTCGGTGACGCGAGCCCCGTCGTGCGCGGTGTGCGCGCCGATGGCTTTCGCTTCTCACGCGCCATGGTTTCCCTCGGGGCATTCGGGACGAACGCGTCCGCGCGGAGCGCGCCTCATGGCGTGCACGTGTAGCTTCTTACCGATCCGCCGGCCGCCCCGGCCGTGGTCGAGGCACGCCCGGCCTGCTTGCCGCTCCGCGCGCAGGCCTCGCGCGCCTTCCGATCGGCTTCGGCTGCGCGCTCGCCGGAATACTCGACCGTAGCATTGTTGCCGGAGATCGAGGTCACGCGCGGCTCGCCGCCGGTCGGCACCGCGCAGCCTCCGAGTACCGCCAGCGACGCGAGTGCATGGAGGTGCGGCGAATGCGGCGGCTTGTAGCGCGCAGCCGCCACGCGCAGGTGCGACGACGCGCGGTAGTCCGGACGCAGCGCCTCGTGACGTTCATCGGGGTTCCGTCGCGCCGGTCTTTCGTCGCTCGTGTACGCGATCGCGCGGCCGAGCAGCACTCCCAAGGCCACGGAGACCGCGAGCCAGCCGACGCATATCCAGAATACCGTCATGGCGCCGCACTCCTGTTGGCGTGGGGCAGCACCACATCGATCATAAACGCAATACGTCGCCGCAGGTTGCGTGTGCACCCGTATCCGCCTGCCGCGAAGGTTTGCCGCTACGACTTGGAGCGGCAGCACTTGGGCGCAAGCCGTTGATCGGAATCAATTCTGACGACGCTGCGGTGCTCTTTAGCTGGCGCGCCGGGCGGACTTCGGTCTAGCTTCGGTGGAAAGCCGACGTTCTTTCGTCAAGCTGGATTGACATGCTTGCGATGCGACATGATCGGGCCGATGCCGGCTGACCGCCATACGCGCTGGGAGGTTTCGGTCGTCATCCCGTTCTTCCAGCGGGAGCGCGGGATTCTGCGGAAGGCGGTCGTCAGCGCCTTGCGTCAGGAAGGCATCCCGACGCCACAGGTGATCGTCGTCGACGACGGCTCCCCGATCAGCGCCGACAGCGAGGTGCGGGATCTGCTGGAAGAGCATCCGCGGCATCTCGTCGTTCTGCGGCAGGAGAACGGCGGTCCCGGCGCCGCTCGAAACACCGGCATCGGATACGCTCGCAATCACGCCCGCTACATCGCCTTTCTGGATTCCGACGACAGCTGGGAGCCGGCCCATCTCCGCACGGCGAAGCGGGCGCTCGACGGCGGGTTCGATCTCTATTTCTGCGATGCCGTCCATCGCGACGGCAAGCGAACCGTATTCGAGACCCGGCCGATTCCGCCCGAGGAATGCCGACTCGTCGATGCGGAGCACAAGCTGTTTGCGTTCACCGGGGATCTGTTCTGGCGGGTCCTGGCCGGCCGGCCGATGCAGATTCCGGCGGTCGTCTATCGTGTCGGCGCATTCCCGGCCCTGTTCCGCACGGACCTCCGCATGGCCCAGGACCATTTCATGTTCATGCAGGTGGCGAGCGGAAGTCCGCGAACGATCTTCAGCACCGCCTGCAATGTGCGGCTCGGCTACGGCGTGAACAACTACAACAGCGCCGAATGGGGAACCCCGGAAATGCTGCGGAGGATCTTCTACGATCAGCTCTGCATGATGGATGCGGCCCGGCAATGGGGCGGTGCGCCGCGCTATCGTCCCATGTTTCGCGCGGTCACCCAGCGCCACCGGCGCGATTTCCTGAACAACATCATCAGCGCCAGCGCCTCGGCGCGCCGCGGCGAAGTGCTTCCGGTCGCACGGCGGTATTTCAAGCTCGACCCGCTTGCGGTCGCGGTCCTCCCACTCGCCCTCGCCGGCCGCGTCCGCACGCGCCTGCAGCGTTAGCCGCGGCGTTCGCCGAGCAGGCTGAGCCCCGCACTCCACATCTTGCCGATCTCGGGGAAGAAGGGGTGGCGCAGCAGCCACAGCGCCAGGAGCCAGCCGGCGGCCGCGCCGAGTGCCGCGATCAGGAGGGACGTCGCGTTGCCGAGCGCGCCGCCGGGCAGCAGCAGATAGGCGCAGACCGGCAGGAACATGGTGGCGGCCGTCACCGCGACGCTCTTCCGCGTGGCGCGGAGCGCATCGACGAGAGAGACCCGGACGATCGAGCGCACGAACAAGTATGAGACAGTCACCTGGACGGCGCTGGTGAAGACCGTGGCGAAGGCCACGGCAGCGAGGCTGTGAAACGCCGCGAGGCCGACGCAGACGATCTGAACGATGGTGGTGTACGAATGGACATTGAGGTTCTGACGTACCGCGCCGCTGCCCTGAAAGACGACCCAGTTCAGGCTTGCCAGCGAGCTGACCGCGGCTGCGGCGCAGAGTATCCGCAGGATGGGGATCGCGTCGCCCCATTGCGGCCCCAGCAGCAGGTTGATGGCGGGCGCGGCCATGAGTCCGAGCACGCCGTAGAAGGGCCAGGCGATCACCGTGATGCATTCCAGCCCCTGCAGAAATCCCGCCTTCACGTCTTCTCCGGCCCTGTAGCGTTGCGCGAAGGTCGGCAGGGCCACGGCGCCCACCGCGCTCAGGATGAATTGCTCGAACAGCAGGGTGAGCCCGGAGGCGCGGCTGTAGATGCCGAGGGCGTGCATTCCGAGGACGCGGCCGAGGATCAGGTCGGGCGCTCGTGCCCCGATGTCGGCCAGCAACCGCGCCCCGGTCGCATAGGAGCCGAACCGGACGATCTCGCGCCAGCCGTGAAGGGAGAGGCGCTGGCCCGTCCCGATCGGCCGGAACCGGTGTGCGAGCCCGGCCACGGCCAGCACGCCCGCCAGCGACGCCCATGCCAGCGACACCGCGCCGAAACCAAGAAAGGCGAGCAGGATGGCGACGCTGGCATGCGCGACGGCCTGCATCAGGCCGATCCGGTACAGCGCATGAAAGTTCATTTCGCGCCGCAGGAGGACCAGCGAGATCGACCCGAAGGGGGTCACGAGGAAGTTGAGGCTAGAGATCAGCAGAACGGTTCCGACGCGCGGGTCCCGGTAGAAGTCTGCGGCCAGGGGGCTTGCGGCGAACAGGCCGAGAGCGAGCGCCAGGGCGATAAGGAGCGAGATGGTGAAAACCGTCCGGAGCCGCTCGGCGGCGATGTCTTTCGACTGGATCAGGTAGGAGCCCGTGCCGAAATCCCTGACGCAATGCGCCATCGTCGCAAGGGCCGCCGCCACGGAATAGATGCCGGTATCCTCGGGAGTCAGCAGCCGCGCCAACACGACCGTCGCCGCGATCTGGATCGCGAGGCTGGTGTATTTCTCGGCGAACGACAGAACGACGGAGCGGCGAATGTTGCTCACGGAACCGGGACAAGCGTGGCGGCGGGCATGGCGTGACTATAAACCAGGCTTCGCCGTCGCCGCTCGGAAATGCGCGACATGTCAGCCCGGTTTGCCCGGACGCCCTGCCCTCATGCGGGCGGGCTCCTCTTAGCATCGGCCGATTAACACAATCTCAACCCTGGACACCTCCCGGCAAAGCTTGGGCAGGACGCCCGAATGCGGGTTCGCCGAGTTGCCTGAAGGCGTCTTGGGTATGCCATCACGTGCGGGCCGCGATCCTTGATCTGCGCATAGGCAGCCGGGTGGCGAGAAAGGCTCTCTCCAGGAGCGGAGAGGTGCGTATCGTCTCCGCGAAATCAGTCCTGCTTGCGGTCTCCGAAATCCTGCAGCGATTCGTGGATGCGCTCGATCCGGGCCAGGCGGGTGCGGCCCTTTCGGCCGGCGGCCATCGCGGCTGCCGCGCAGAGATAGTTCGTCAGGCTCAACGCGGCGACGTAAGAGTCGAACAGCGACGCGCCGCGGTTGTGGCAGCGCAGAACGACGGACGACAGCTTGGCGGTCGGTCCGGCGCTATGGTCGGTCAGATAGACGATGCGCGCGCCGGCTTTCGACGTTGCGCGGAGCACGTTGCGCAGGACCGGCAGTCGGCGCCGGAATCCGAAGACGAGCGCGACGTCGCGGCTTGTCATGCTCGCCATGTCCTCGGCGAGCGTGAAGCCTCCGATCGGCAGGAGGCGAACGTCCTCCTTGACGTTGATCAGGAGCCCGCGCGCATAGATCGCCAGCGCGTAGTTGTTGCGGAACCCAAGCACCCAGATCCGCTCGGCGCCCGCCAGTGCCCGCACCGCGCGATCGATCGCCTCCGCCGGAATGCCCTCGGCGGTTCGCGAGAGGTTGTTCAGGTCCTGGCGCAGATGGCGGCCGAAATCGCCGTCGGGGCCGCCGGAGGCCGACAGTTCCGCGAGCGCCGAGAGCGGCGATCCCGCATTGGGCGTGTCGCGTGATTCGCGGCGGACCGCGTTGAAGTCCCGATAACCGAGCCGGCGGAAGAAGCGTACGGCGGTCGCCTTCGAGACGCCGGCCTGCTGCGCGAGCTCGGTCGCGGAATAGGCGGCGACGCCGGCTCGATGCTCGATCACGACGTCCGCAAGACGGCGCTCGCTCTTCGGCAGACTCTCGTAAGCGTCGCGTATGCGCTGGTCGAGGGTCGTGGACATGGCGGGGTGGAAATTGACCTGGATGTTGCGAGTCGTGCAATGGAAGAAACAAATGTAACATATCTACGAACTCATGAAACTAACGTTTCAGATTCTTGTTGACGCCCTGCCACCGCTCGTCGTTAGGTATCCGGCGTGTTCGCCCCATCGCCGCGCAAGGTACGGACAGGGGCTCCGTAACGGGGGCGTCAAGTGAATGGAGACGGGCTGGTGGTTCGGAGGAGCGGATGGGCCGCGGCGGCGAGCGCGTGGCTCGACAGATGGACGGAGCGGCTCTGCGCCTTGCTACTCGCGATCATGCTGCTCGATGTCGGGCTGGGAATTTTCGGCCGCTACGTGGTCGAGCTGCCCGTCACATGGACCGAGGAACTGGCGCGCTATCTGATGATCTGGGTGGCGCTGCTCGCGGTCTCCTGCGGCGTCGCGCGGCGTGAGCACATCGCCGTCACCATGCTGTTCCATCTCGTTCCCCAGCCGCTCCGGCGCGGGCTCGCGGTCGCCTTCGACGTCCTCGCATTCTCCTTCTTCGGATTTCTGTTCTATTTCGGGCTCGGCATGACGGCCGACGGCGCGACGCAATACGCGACCATCTTCGGCATGACGATGACGCTGCCCTATGCCGCGGTGCCCGTTTCCGCAGCGCTCGCATGCCTGCAGATCGCGCTTGTTTGCCTGCGCGACCTGGGCGGCCAGGAAGCCGCTTCCGAGGTTCACCCGTGACCGTCGTCCTTCTCAGTCTGTTCGGACTGATCGCGATCGGGTTCCCGATCGGATACGCGCTCGGCGTTGCCGGCGTGGTCGGCATGCTCCAGATCGGCGGCCCGGAGTTCATGGCGATGGCGCCGCAGCGTTTCTTCGCCGGGCTGGACCTCTACACCTTCCTGGCGATGCCGTTCTTCATCCTGGCCGGGGAGATCATGAACCGCGCCGGCATCACCGAGCGCCTCGCCGCCTTCGCCGACTCGCTCGTCGGTTATCTGCGCGGCGGCATGGCGCAGTCGTGCATGGTCTCGTCGGTGCTGTTCGCCGGCATCACCGGCGCCGCCGTCGCGGAGGCCGCCGCGTTCGGCAACACCATGGTACCGGCGATGGAGAAGAAGGGCTACAAGCGGCCCTTCGCCTGCGCGGTGGTCGTCGCCGGCTCGATCATCGGGCCGACGATCCCGCCGTCCAACCTGATGGTGATCTACGGCTCGCTCATGGGCGTGTCGATCGCCGGGCTGTTCGCCGCGGGGATTCTGCCGGGCCTGCTCATGGGGCTCTTTTGCATGGCGGTGATCGCCGCGCTCGGGCGCCGTCTCAATCTGCCCAAGGGCGAACGCCGGCCGAGCCTCATCGGCATCATTCAGGCTTTCCGATCGAGCGTCCTCGCCCTGGTCATGCCGGTCATCATTCTCGGCGGGATCCTCGGCGGCATCGTCACGCCGACCGAAGGGGCGGCGATCGCCGTGTTTTACGCTCTGTTCATCGGCACGGTGGTGTTCCGCCAGATCACCTTCGCGTCGCTCGTGGAGATGCTCGTGCGCACCGCCCGGATCACCGGCGTCGTGTTCCTGATCATTGCGTCGGCGTCGATCCTGAGCTGGTGGATGACCTACGAGCGTCTGCCGCAGATGATCACCTCGCTGTTCCTGTCGATCTCGGACAATCCGGCGACCATCATCCTGATGATCCTGCTGCTCCTGCTGGTCCTCGGCATGTTCATGGACATCAACGCCATCCTCATCATTCTCGGGCCTGTGCTCGGCGCGCTGGCGATGTCGATTGGCATGAATCCGGTCCAGGCCGGAATCATGATCGTTCTGGCGCTCAATATCGGGCTCATGACTCCGCCCGTCGGCGCGAGCCTGTTCGTGCTCAGCTCGGTCACGGGCGAGTCGATCGAAAGGATCTCGGCGGCCATGTGGCCGTTCGTGATCGCCGAGGTCGCGGTGCTGTTCCTCGTCGCGTACTGGCCCGGCCTTACGCTCGCGGTGCCGCGGCTGTTCGGGCTCTGACGCGCCGAGGCGAGGAAGACGGTGGGAAGGGACAATTTCATGGAGGGAGTAAAATCAATGCGTCTGGTTCGCACTCTATTCGCCGCAGCCGCGATCGCCGCGGTCGGCGCCATTGCGCTGCATCCTCATGCGGCCCTGGCCCAGAAGACCCTGAAGCTCGCGCATCTCAACAAGAACGATCCGTTCGACAACGCCACCGGCGCGATGGCGGCCGTGTTCAAGGCCTTGGTGGAGGCGGGGACGAACGGGTCGGTGAAGGTCGAGGTGTTCCCCGACGGACAGCTCGGCAAGGACAACGAGGTCCTGCAGCAGGTCAAGGCAGGCGTCGTGCAGTCCTCGATCGCCTCGGTCGGCGGCATAGCATCCGTCTACCCGATGATCGGCGTGCTCGACGTACCGTTCGCGTTTCCCAACATCAGCGCCACTTACCCCGTCTTTGATGGGCCATTCGGCGACAAGCTGGCCGCGGACATCACCAAGAAGACGGGCCTCGGTGTGCTCGGCTTCGGCGACTCGGGCGGGTTCTTCGTGTTCACCAACTCGAAGCGCGCGATCAAGGCGCCCGAGGACATGCGGGGCCTGAAGATCCGCACCATGGGGCTCGAGTCCCACAAGGCGATGGTGAGCAGCCTCGGCGGCCAGCCGGTCGCGATCAACTGGGCCGAGGTCTACACCTCGCTCCAGACCGGCGTTGCCGACGGCCAGATGAACCCGGTGCCGATCATCAAGTTCGCCAGGTTCGATGAGGTGCAGAAATACCTTACGCTGAGCAATCACCTGTTCACGCCCTATGTATGGGTGATCAACAAGCGCTTCTACGACGGCCTCAGCGCGCAGGAGCGGGCGGTTGTCGACTACGCGGCGCGCTCGGGCATCGTCGCCGGCCGCGGGGTGAGCCGCATTATCGAGGCTTCGGACCGCGGCCTGCCGGCGCTCGCAGCGAAGATGCAGGTCTACAGCCCGACCGCGGAAGAACGGGCGAAATTCCGCGCCGCGGCGCAGCCCGCCGTGCTGAACTACGTGAAGAAGACGTTCGGCGCGGAAGGCGAGAGCATGCTTGCCGCGTTCCTCGGCGCAATCGACGCCGCAAACAAGTAAGATCCGGCGTGCGCCGGCCGGGCTCTGCCCGGCCGGCGGCGCAATTGCCCAGACCGCGAGAGTTTCCAAGCCGATGTTGTCCCGTTTCGCGCAACATGCCGCGCGGCTGTTCCATAACGCCCGCGCGAAGCCCGACCTGGAGTACGGCCGGACACGGCGCGAGATCCTGAACGCGGACGCGTTCCGCGCCGCGCGGCGAGAGATCGCCTCCTGGCCCGGCTACCGCGCGACTCCGCTCGTCGCCCTCGGCGGACTGGCCAGGGCGGCCGGCCTCGGCGAGATCCGGTACAAGGACGAGGGCGACAGGTTCGGCCTCGGCAGCTTCAAGGCGCTGGGTGGAGCCTATGCAGTCTATCGCCTGTTGGCGCGCGAAATCGAACGCCGGCGCGGCGAGAGCGCAGACGTCGCCGCTCTCCTGGACGGCCGGTACAAGGATATCGCCGCGAGGATCACGGTCACCTGCGCGACCGACGGCAATCATGGGCGCTCCGTCGCCTGGGGCGCGCAGATGTTCGGCTGCCGCTGCGTCATCTACATCCATGCGACGGTGAGCGAGGGCCGCAAGGCGGCGATCGCCCGCTACGGCGCCGAGGTGGTCCGTACGCCCGGCAACTACGACGACGCCGTTCGCCGCGCCGCCGAAGACGCGACACGCAACGGCTGGTTCGTGGTGTCGGACACGTCCTACGAGGGCTACATGGACGTGCCGCGCGATGTCATGCAGGGCTACACAATCATGGTCGACGAGGCGTTGGCGCAGCTGCCTCGCGATCGGCTGCCGACGCATGTGTTCGTCCAGGGCGGTGTCGGCGGGCTCGCGGCTGCCGTGTGCGGCCATCTGTGGGAGACCTGCGGGCGGGACCGCCCGCGCTTCGTTGTCGTCGAGCCGGAAAAGGCGGACTGCCTTTATCAGAGCGCGGTCAACGGCCGGCCCACCGCCGTCCACGGCGAGCTCGATACGATCATGGCCGGCCTTGCCTGCGGAGAAGTGTCGTTGCTCGCGTGGCAGATCCTCGAGGCGGGCGCGGACGACTTCATGACAGTGTCCGATGCGGCAGCCGCCGACGCAATGCGGCTCCTGGCCGCTCCGGTCGGTGGCGACCGGCCGGTCGTCGCGGGCGAGTCGGCCGTGGCCGGACTGGCGGGCCTGCTGATCGCGGCCGCGCATGAAGACCAGCGCACTGCGCTCGGCCTCGGACCGGACAGCCGGATCCTGCTCATCGGCAGCGAGGGCGATACCGATCCCGCACTTTACGAGCGTATCGTCGGTCGCCCCGCGGCCCGGGTGCGGGCTGGTTGATGCAGCTCTCCGATCTCCGCATCGATGCCGACCGCCTCGCGGGCCGGATCGAGGCTCTCGCCCAGGTGGGCGCAATCGAGGGCGGCGGCGTGTGCCGCCTTGCGCTCAGCGACGAGGACAAGGCCGGCCGCGATCTCGTGGTGCGCTGGATGCGCGAGCTCGGGCTCACCGTGTCGGTCGATGCCATCGGCAACGTCGTCGGGGTGCGCACCGGTCGCGAGGACGGCCCGCCGGTCATGACGGGCTCGCACATCGACACGGTCCGCACGGGCGGGCGCTACGACGGCAATCTGGGTGTCCTTGCCGGCCTCGAGGTGCTGCAGACCCTCGCCGACGCCGGGGTTACGACGCGCCGCCCGCTGGCCGTCGCGTTCTTCACCAATGAGGAGGGTGCACGCTTCAGTCCCGACATGATGGGAAGCCTCGTCTATGTCGGCGGCATGGCGCTCGAGGAGGCGCTTGCTACGACCGGCATCGACGCGACCACCGTGGGGGAGAATCTGCGCCGCATTGGTTACGCCGGGACGGTCCCGTGCGGCGCGCCTGCGGTGCATGCCTATGTCGAATTGCACGTCGAGCAGGGGCCGGTTCTCGAGGCCGAAGGCATCACGATTGGCGCGGTCGACGTGGTACAAGGCATCTCCTGGACCGAATTCACCGTGACGGGACAGTCCAATCACGCCGGCACCACGCCCATGCGGCTGCGCCACGACGCCGGTTACGCCGCCGCAGCCATTGCCCATTTTGCACGACGGATCGCGCGCGATCTCGGCGGCAATCAGGTGGCGACGGTCGGCGCGCTGACACTGTCACCCAATCTCGTCAATGTCATCGCCAATCGCGCGCTTCTGACGGTCGATCTGCGCAACACGGACGAGGCGACCCTGCAGGAGGCGGAACGGCGCCTCCACGCTTTCGTCGCGGCGCTCGCCGCCGAGGAGGGCGTCTCTATCGCCAGCCGCAAGCTTGCGCGCTTCGCGCCGGTGGACTTCGACCCCGCCGCCATCGCGCTCGTCGAACGGACCGCGCGGCGCCTGGGCTACAGCACGAAGCGCATGGCCAGCGGTGCGGGCCACGACGCGCAGATGCTGGCGCGGATCTGCCCGGCCGCGATGATCTTCGTGCCGAGCATAGGCGGCATCAGCCACAACGTGCGTGAATATACCGCGCCGGCCGATATCGCGGCCGGCGCCAACGTGCTCCTGCACACGCTGCTCGAACTCGCATCCTGAGCCGTATCCCGTTCTTCGAGGGGAGGGAAGACATGCCCAGATTCGTCACCGTCGGCGCGGCCCAGCTCGGGCCCATCGCGCGCAGCGACAGTCGCAAGTCGGTCATCGGGCGGATGCTCGATCTGCTCCGCCATGCGCATGCAATGCGCTGCGACGTCGTCGTCTTTCCGGAGCTGGCGCTCACCACGTTCTTTCCCCGCTGGTACATCGAGGACCAGGCGGAGATCGATACGTTTTTCGAGCGCGAGATGCCGGGGCCGGAGACGCGCCCTCTGTTCGAGGAGGCGGCGCGACTCGGGATCGGCTTCTATCTGGGTTATGCCGAACTGTGCGTCGAGGATGGCGCGACTCACCGCTACAACACCTCGATCCTGGTCGACAAGAGCGGCAGTCTGGTTGGGAAGTACCGCAAGATTCATCTGCCCGGGCATGCCGAGCACGAACCGTGGCGCCGCTTCCAGCACCTGGAGAAACGCTATTTCGAGGTCGGAAACCTCAGCTGGGGTACGTGGCGGGCGTTCGGCGGCGTCATGGGGATGTGCATCTGCAACGACCGTCGCTGGCCCGAAACCTATCGGGTCATGGGGCTGCAGGGAGTCGAGATGATCATGCTTGGCTACAACACGCCCGTCCACAATCCGCCCGCGCCCGAGCATGACCTGCTGTCGAACTTCCACAATCAGCTCGTCATGCAGGCGGGCGCCTATCAGAACGGAACATGGGTCGTCGGCGTCGCGAAAGCGGGGCTGGAGGAAGGATGCGAGCTGATCGGCAACAGCTCGATCATCGCGCCGTCCGGCGAGGTCGTCGGCGCGTGCACGACTCTGGGCGACGAGCTGGCCGTGGCACGCTGCGACCTCGACTTGTGCAATTCCTACAAGACCTCCGTGTTCAACTTCGCGCGCCATCGGGAGCCCGAGCAGTACCGCATGATCTGCGAGCGCAAGGGCGCCGTGCCGCCGCCGTGACGGACTTTCCGAAGTCAGGGAGAACCGCGTGCCCTACGGCCCGGAAGCGGCGAACGAAGGCCGAGCGAATAGCATGCGTTCTGCGCCTTGTGGAGGGCGGCCGGTCCGACCCGTCCTTGCGATCCGGTGCGGCACTAGAACGTCAAGGGCGGAGATCCAGGCTCGGCATCGATCGCCCCGTTCTGCCGGCGAGACTTGAGGATCGGGCCGCTGTCCCTACAATGTCACTTGCCCGCTCCGTGTCTCGCATGGTCGGATTCGGGATTCCGCGTCCGTCACCGAAGCTGCAGCGCCGCGCGCGGGTGAATGAATCAAGAGCCATTCATCCGGCGCATCCATGCTGTTCAACTCCTACCAGTTCATTTTCGCCTTCCTGCCGATCGTGGTGGGCGTGTTCGTATGTCTCGCCCGGCGGTTCGATTCGATCTATCCCGTCGCGTGGCTGGTCCTTGCATCCCTGTTCTTCTACGGCTGGTGGGACGGGGAATTTCTCGTCCTGCTGCTCGGGTCCATTACGACGAATTATCTGCTGGCGCGGGCCATTGAAGGGCATTCCCGGGCCAAGCTTCTCCTTGCCGCCGGCGTCGCGATCAATCTCGCGGTCCTCGGTTATTTCAAATACCTGCTGTTCTTCACGGACAATCTGAACCGGCTTTTCGGGACCGATTTCAGTGCGGGCCATATCCTGCTGCCGCTCGGAATCTCCTTCTTCACGTTCGAGCAGATCGCCTACCTCGTGGACGTGCGGCGCGGTACCGCGCCGGAGCGCAACTTCGCTCGATATGCGCTGTTCGTCGCGTTCTTTCCGCGCCTCGTCGCAGGCCCGATATTGCGTGCGAGCGAGCTACTGCCCCAGATCCCGCGCACCGGCCGGATGCGCGTCACCGCCGAGGATATCGCGGTCGGATTTTCGATGTTCTGTTTCGGGCTGTTCAAGAAGACGGCGCTCGCCGACGGTATCGCACCATACGCAAACCCGGTGTTCGCCGCCGCGGCCGCCGGCGAACCGCTCGATGCGCTGCAGGCATGGGGCGGCGCTCTCGCCTACACCATGCGACTTTATTTCGACTTCTCGGCCTATTCCGACATGGCGATCGGCTGTGCCCGGTGCTTCGGCATCACGTTCCCCGCGAATTTCGCGTCGCCCTACAAGTCGTCGAGCATCACGGAGTTCTGGCGGCGCTGGCACATGACGCTCTCGCGCTTTCTGCGCGACTATCTCTACATCGCGCTCGGCGGAAACCGTCGCGGGACGGCGCGCCGGTATCTCAATCTGATGCTGACCATGCTCCTGGGCGGGCTCTGGCACGGAGCCAACTGGACGTTCGTCGTATGGGGCGGCCTGCACGGCCTTTATCTCGCCGTCAATCATGCATGGACGGCGCTCTCCGCCCGCTCGCCGCTGCTCGGCTCGATCATGCGGACGCGGGCCGCCTATGTCGCCAGCTGGGCGCTGACCTTTCTCGCCGTCGTCGTTGGTTGGGTGTTTTTCTATTCCCCCACGCTCGCCGGGGCGTTCGAAATGCTGCGCGGAATGGCCGGATTGAACGGCGTCGCGGTTCCTGCCGGCCTTGCTGCCGCCCTCGGCCTGGAGCCGGCGCTGGCCGGGATGGGCGTGCGGATCGGCGACGGATCGGGAAGTGCGTTCGTGAAGACGTATGCGATGGTGCTCGGGCTCGGCGCGATAGCCCTGCTGATGCCCAACGTCCAGGAGCTGTTCGAAACGTGGCGTCCGACCCTGGAGGCCCGCCGCGGCATCAAGGCTCCGGTTCGCATATCCTGGCAGCTCAGTCGTTCATGGGCAGTGGCGACGGCTGCCGTGGCGATGGCCGGCATCATGTCGATCGCGCGCGCCAGCGAGTTCCTCTACTGGCAGTTCTGATGAAGGCCCGGGCGTACATTGCGTGGATGCTCTCCAGCGGTATCGTCATCGCCGCTGCATGCGCCGGCGTGGCGATGGTGGCCGATCCGTACCGGCTGTTCGATTCGCCCGCCTTCCCGATAAAGCCCGCCATCTACCATCAGGCGGTTCTCGCCAAGACCGTTCAGATGGAACGCACGCGCCCGCGCACGCTGCTGCTCGGCAACTCCCGCATCGAGGTCGGCTTGGACCCTGAAAGCGATGCGTGGCCGGCAAGCTGGCGTCCGGTGTTCAACGGTGCGCTGGCGGGCCGCGACCTGTTCACCGCCTACAGGCTGCTGCAGCACGTCTCCGCGACCGAACCGCCGCAGCGAATCATCGTGGCGGTGGACGTTCAGGACTTTATTGCAGCGCCGATGACCGGCATGCCGCCGCCCGGGCCGGACGAGCGACGGCTGCTTGTCACCCGGGAGGGGGAGCCGAATCCCGTGCGGCGATGGCAGCAGGCGCGGGATCTCCTGTCGGCAACTCTGACCTTGGACGCGTTGAGGGACAGCGTCCTGACGATGCTGTGGCAGGACCGCGAGACCGGCATCACCATGACGCGCGCCGGCTTCAACCCGTTGCGCGAATATATCCGTCACGTCCGCACGGTGGGACATCATGGGCTGTTCACGCAAAAGCTGACCGCCTATGTCAGGCAGTACGCGGGCAGACCCGGGCCGGATTTCGCGGACCCGGACGCCTATCAGGATTTCCGTACGCTCCGGGCGATCCTTGATTTCGCCGCGCGGCACCGCATCGAGGTGGTTCTGCTGATCCATCCCTACCACGCGGACTATCTGGACGTGATCCGCGATGCCGGGCTGCGGGACAGCTTTCTTGCATGGAAACGGGCGCTTATCAGGGTCGTGAACGAGTCGCCGGCAGGGGAGCGCCTCATCGACTTCAGCCAGGACAGCGATTACATCAGAGAGCCTGTGCCGCCCAAGGGCGACATGCAGACGGATATGCGCTGGTACTGGGAGCCGGGCCACTACAAGGCGGCGCTGGGCGAGCTGATGATCGCCCGGATAGCGCGCGCGCAGGGCGCGAACTTCGGCATGGAGCTGAACGGCGCGACGCCGATGTTCCGCATGAGCCGGGAAGAACATTGAGCTCAGGTCCCTCCGTGCGTCCACGCGCGATGCTGCGGCGCGCCTTGGCACCCCTTGGACCTCGACTGCACGCGCCAGGCTGACAGCTCCGGCACGGATTAGCCAGGACACGGCAAACTGACCCACTACCCACCGCCCTTCCGGGTTGCTAGTCTGCAACTATGCGTTGAGAGGGGCGCGCATGGACGAGACTAGGCCCGCACCGTATCTCCTCGTCGAAAAGACCGGTGAGTCGTTCCGGATCGAGGGGCTTCGCGAATACGCCGTCGGCCACAAGATTCCTCGTCCCGACCGGGGAAGCGGGGTGAATGACGGCGCCTGGATGGAATGGCGGTGGGACGGCCGATCCCTTGCTGTACAGACCTGTCCGCATGGGCTCGTACCGGTCTACTATTTCGCTCGTGGCGGCACGATCATCGTATCGACATCGATCGCCGAGCTGTTGAAGCGCGGCGCTGATGCGGCCTGGAACTGGCCCGGACTGGCCGTGATGCTCCGCTGCGGCTCGTTCATTGGCGACGAAACGCCGTTCGCCGACATCCACGCTCTTTGGCCCGATGCAAAGCTCACCTGGAGAGGCGGTTCTCTCGCGATCGAAAGGCTTCCTTACAGGCCGCGCATACGGTCCCCGTCGCGGAATGAAGCGCTTGAAGAGTATCTCGGGATCGTCGAATGCGCCGTGAAGAGGCGTCTTCCGGACTCGGAATTCGCAATGCCGCTGAGCAGCGGCCGGGATTCGCGCCATATCCTCCTTCAACTCGCCGAGCTCGGTCACTTGCCCGACAGGCTCTTCACCTCGGCAACCTATCGCGGGAGCACCCGCGCCGAGATAGCCATCGCCGGACGCATCGCTGCGATGCTGAATGTCGCGCACGACGTCGTCGATGTAAGAGCCGACGAGCTGCGCGCCGAACTCGACGTCATGGCTCTTACCGATTTTTGCGTGTCCGAGCATGCCTGGAGCCTGCCTTTGGCGGAACGCCTGGCAAGCTATCGAACGGTGTACGATGGCCTGAACGGCGGGGTTCTGTTCGGGCGCGTCAGCGGTATGGGTGAGAAGTTCGAATTGGCTACAGCCGGGAAATTCGAAGAACTCGCCGCCGGAATGCTTTCCGTTTCGGAAGATTGCCTCAGGCTGATAATGACGGATGCGTATTATCGGAAGGTTTCGAGAGACCTGGCGCTGGAGCGATTGTCCCGGGCGATTCGGGACCACAGGGATGCGCCCAACCCGGTCCAGGCGTTCTACTACTGGAACCGGGTCGTGAGATCGACGACCTACTACACCTTCAGGATATTGCGGAACGACACCGTTTACTGTCCGCTCGACGACATCGACCTTGTGGACTTCGCACTCGGACTGCCCCATGCGTTGACGGTTGACCCGAAGTTCCAGAATGACGCGATCCGGAAGCGATTTCCGAGATTTCGCGATGTCCCCTTCGAAGAGGAGTACCCGGCCGACAAGGAGGCTGGCGGTCGCGGAAGCCGGCGCCCTCTCAATGGCCTGCTTGCATTCTTCGCGGCACGGTGGAGCAGCGCGTGGTGCAGGTCTTCCCGCATTATGCCGCGTGCACTGTTCGCGGCCGCAACCGGGCGCCGGGAAATGATCGACTGGTGGGCCGAACCGGCCGTCTACCTGTCGCAGTTGGAGAGGTTCAGGGATGGGCTCGTGTCGCGGGGCCGCAGGCGGAGGATCGGCCCCTGATCGACTTGTGCCGCTTGAGACCACGTCGCGTCTTTTCCGCGACGACTACATCGAGAGCGTATGTCCGTTTCCTGGTATGCGGCATTCGGCGGCAATACCGTCCAACTTCCGCAACAACGTTCGCGCCGCTTCGCTGCGGGAATGGCGTTCGACCCACCGGCGGCGTTCGGGTGTCTGAAAGGTATGGGGTGCGCAGTCGAGAAGCCGCTCGACCATTTCGATCAGGGCCTGCGGCGACGCGCCGGATGCAACGAGGCCGGCGCGCAGCGTTCGCACCAGGTCCGGCACTTCGCCCTCGTCGCCGATGACGAGAATGGGGCGGCCGGTCGCCAGGTACTCGTAGAGCTTGCCGGGTATGTATCGCGCCATGATGCGGGGATACAGGATGAGGAGCGCGTCGCTCTGGCGAAGCAGTCGAGGCACCTCCGACTGGGGGATCGCATCGTCGACGGAGACGAGCGATTCAAGTTTGAGCTCGGTCAGCATCCGCCGGACGGTCTCAGGCACGGAACCGGTTATGTGAATCCGCACCCGGTCGATGAGATCCGGCCGCTGCCGACTGGCGCCGGCGAGAGCCGACAAGAAGGCTGCGGGATCGACATGTGCCCCGAGATTGCCGGTATATCGGATCGTGATGGTGCTCCTGCGCGGATCGCCGGTGTCGGGCGCATCGGATGGGGAAAAGAGATCGTCGTCCCACCCGTTCGGAATGACGATGCGCTCGGGCGTGGCGCCGAAGGAGAGGCGATTGGCCTCCAGCTGAGACCGCGTCGTGAAGACCGCCAGTCTTGCGGCATCGAGCGCTCGGCGCTCGTAGAGCCGGTCATCTCTTCCATGCCGGACGAAATCGAACGGACTGTCGGACCACTCGTCCCGATAGTCCAGAACCAGCGGCACCCTGAAATACCGGGCGACCAGACGTGCGAGCGTGAAATTGTCGAACTCTGGCCCCGAAACCAGGACCAGCGTCGGCGGCGCCCGCTTCATGCGCCTGATCGTGACCAGGGCATGATAGAAGGCCATGGCAAGATCGCCGTCGGTTGAAGGAAAGAATGTGCGACCTGGTTTGATCCAGATGCGCGGCAGACGGAGGACGGATGCGTCCTCCGGTACTCTCATCAGCAATTCCTTGCCCGCCCGGCTTCGCACGACGTCCGACGACTGCGTCGCGACCGTCACCCGCCAGGCAAATTCTTCGGCCGTCCTGATCCAGGATAACGGCCGATAGACTCCGCCTCCCACGTTCGGCGGAAACGCGCTGCACACGACCAGCAGCTGTCGTTCCGTGCTGCGCCTGGCCCTCGTTCCAACGCGGCAAAGAATCCCGGCCGCGCAACGATATGCCTGCGCGAGGAGCGTATGCTTGATGGTCCGCAAGATATTCATCGTCGGCGCACGATACGCCAAGGGCAGGGAACGATGGCAAGGGCCGGCGCCGGAGACGAGTGGCGGCCACTACGGTCCGGGTCGAGCAGGGCCCGGATTCGGCCTGCCGCTACCTCGCGCTGCCCCAATGAAAAAGCGGCCCGGCCGTTTCCGGCTGGGCCGCTTTATTTGGTGGAGCCAAGCGGGATCGAACCGCTGACCTCTACAATGCCATTGTAGCGCTCTCCCAGCTGAGCTATGGCCCCGAAACTTCGCGGTGCGGAAGCCGGTCGCTGGCCCAGCTCCGCGCGCACAGACTTAAACGACCACCCGGCCCTTTGGCGCAAGCGAAAAATAGGCGGTCGGGCGTAAACGCGTCGTTAGCGCCGCCCGCTAGCGCTCCTCGTCCTCGTCGACGTTCTCGATGACATCCGCGACGTCCTCGTCGTCCTCTCCGAGCTCGGAGGTGTCCTCTATGACCTCTTCCTCTTCCGTATCTTCCGCTTCGACCAGTTCCTCCTCGTCCGCCTCGATCGCCTCCTCGGGCAAGGGCAGCTTCTTCGCGACCGGCGCCGGCTTCTCGGCGACCGCCTTGGTGGTCCGCTTGGTCTTCAGAACCGCCTCGGGGTCGAACTTGGCGCCGCATTTCGGGCAGGCCGCGGGATCGCGGCCCATGTCATAGAAGCGCGCACCGCACGATTGGCAGGTTCGCTTGAGACCCCATTCAGCCTTTGCCATCGAAACTCCCCGGGCCGAAAAACGGCCCGCCACATGCCACGTCCGGCCGGTCGTGTCAATGCGGCGCGGAACTGCCCCTGGCAATCCGGCCGCGGCTGTTGCCGGACCGCTGCGATGTGGTAGAGACGGGCGCGTTTTGCAAGGACATATCGTGGCTTCACCCAAGCACCGCGCGCGCGCTTCGGGCGCGACCGAGCCGGCCTCGGGGCCGTTCGAGGCGAGCCTCGCCCAAGGGCTGGCCGGCACGGTCGCGGTGCCGGGCGACAAGTCGATCTCGCACCGGGCATTGATGATGGGCGGCATCGCCACCGGCGAGACCGAGATCCACGGGCTGCTCGAGGGCGAGGACGTGCTGCGGACTGCCGCAGCGATGGTGGCGATGGGCGCCGCCGCCGAGCGCGCCGCCGACGGCATATGGCGGGTGCAGGGCCGCGGGATCGGCGCTCTCGAGGAGCCGGCCGACATGCTTGATCTCGGCAATTCCGGCACCAGCGCGCGGCTGCTGATGGGGCTGGTCGCGTCGTCGCCCCTGACCGTCTTCTTCACCGGCGACGCCAGCCTGCGCTCGCGGCCGATGGCGCGGGTCGCCCGGCCGCTGACCGAGATCGGCGCCCGGATTGTCGCCCGCGACGGCGGCCGCATGCCGCTCGCCGTGATCGGCACGGCGGAGCCGCTGCCGATCACGTACAGATCGCCGGTTGCTTCGGCGCAGGTCAAGTCGGCGGTCCTGCTCGCGGGCCTCAACACGCCGGGCCGCACCACGGTGATCGAGAAGGAGCCGACGCGCGACCATACCGAGCTGATGTTCAGCCATTTCGGCGTCGAGGTTGCGAGCGAGACGCTCGAGGACGGCGCCCACGCCGTGAGCGTTACCGGCCAGCCGGAGATTTCCGGCCGGGTGGTCCGCGTCCCGGGCGACCCGTCCTCGGCGGCGTTTCCACTGGTTGCCGCCCTGATCGTGCCCGGCTCATCCGTCACGGTGCGCAATGTCGGGCTCAACCCGCGCCGTACGGGTCTCTACGACACGCTGCGCGAGATGGGAGCGGACCTCGCGGTCGCCAACCGGCGCGTCGAGGCCGGCGAACCCGTCGGCGACATCACCGTCCGCGCCGGCGCGCTCGCGGGCGTCGAAGTTCCCGCCGCGCGCACACCGTCGATGATCGACGAATATCCGATCCTCGCCGTCGCGGCCGCGTTCGCGAAGGGCCGCACCGTCATGCGCGGCCTGTCGGAACTGCGCGTGAAGGAGAGCGACCGGCTGGGCGCGATCGCGCGCGGCCTCGACGCGTGCGGCGTCGAGGTTGACGTGCAGGGCGACGACCTGGTCGTCACGGGGACGGGTGCGTTGCCTGCCGGCGGCGCCACCATCGCCGCCAACCTCGATCATCGCATCGCCATGGCCTTCCTGGTGATGGGCCTCGGCACGCGGCAGCCCGTCCGCGTCGACGACGTCTCGCCGATCGCCACCAGCTTCCCCGGCTTCCTCGAGTTGATGCGCGGGCTGGGCGGCACGATCAAGGCGGTCCGGGCGTGAGGATGCGGTGGGCGAGACGCGGTCGATGATCATCGCCATCGACGGCCCCGCGGCGTCGGGGAAAGGCACGCTGGGACGGCGGCTCGCCCGCCACTTCGGCCTCGCCTATCTCGACACCGGCGCCCTTTACCGGGCGGTCGCGCTTCGCGTCCTGCGGGCCGGGGGCGACCCTGCGGACCCGACCGCGGCCACGCTGGCGGCCAGGGCGGTCAGGCCCGAGGATCTGGGCCTGCCGGCGTTGCGCGAGGAACGGGTGGCAGCCGCGGCCTCGAAAGTCGCGGTGCACCCGGGTGTCCGCGAGGCGCTGCTCGGCTTCCAGCGCAGCTTTGCCCGGCACCCCCCGGATGGGGCCAGTGGCGCGGTGCTCGACGGCCGCGATATCGGCACCGTGATCTGTCCCGAGCCCGACGTGGTTAAGCTCTTCCTCCATGCCGGGGTCGAGGCGCGCGCCATGCGCCGGCTCAAGGAGTTGCAGGAAAAGGGCGATCCCGCTATATATTCAGCCGTTCTTCAGGACATGAAGGAACGGGACGCCCGCGATGCAAGTCGCGGCGTGGCGGCTTTGAAAAAGGCCCCCGACGCGTTCGACCTCGACACGTCGAACCTCGATGCGGACCAGACGTTCGCAGCTGCGCTCCGCTTCATCGAGTCCAGGAACCCGCCCAGGCCGAGCGCCGGGCGCGCATGACCAACGGCCCGTGCCATGGTGGCGCGGGCAGAACCCCGGCATCGGCGGTTCCGCATGGGGCGGGGCGGATGACCGGATCCCAGGAAAGGCCCCTTATCCGTATGTCTCCTGCTTCCGTTCAGCCCGCCGCCGAGACCGGCGGCGAAGAGAATTTTGCTGCAATGCTTGAAGAGTCGCTGAAGCGCTCTTCCGGCTTCGACGGCACCGTGGCCAAGGGCCGCGTGATCGCCATCGAGAACGACTTCGCGGTCATCGATGTCGGCCTCAAGGCCGAGGGCCGCGTTCCGCTCAAGGAATTTGCCGTGCCCGGACGTCCGTCCGAGCTCAAGGTCGGCGATCTCGTCGACGTCTATGTCGAGCGCATGGAGGATCGTCACGGCGAGGCCATGCTGTCGCGCGAGAAGGCCAAGCGCGAAGAGGCATGGGGCCAGCTCGAGAAGGCGTTCCAGACGACCCAGCGCGTCAACGGCGTGATCTTCGGCCGCGTCAAGGGCGGCTTCACCGTCGATCTCGGCGGCGCCGTCGCGTTCCTGCCCGGCTCGCAGGTCGATATCCGTCCGGTACGCGACATCACGCCCCTGATGGGCACGCCGCAGCCGTTCCAGATCCTCAAGATGGACCGCTCGCGCGGCAACATCGTCGTGTCGCGCCGCGCGGTGCTCGAGGAGACCCGCGCCGAGGCGCGCTCCGAGCTCGTCGCCTCGCTCAAGGAAGGCCAGGTGCTCGAGGGCGTCGTCAAGAACATCACGGATTACGGCGCGTTCGTCGATCTCGGCGGCGTCGACGGGCTGCTGCACGTCACCGACATCGCGTGGCGCCGCATCAATCATCCGTCCGAGGCGCTGCAGATCGGTCAGCACGTCAAGGTGCAGGTCATCCGCTTCAATCCGGAGACCCAGCGAATCTCGCTCGGCATGAAGCAACTCGAGGCGGACCCGTGGGAAGGCGTCGCCGCCAAGTACCCGGTCGGCACCAAGTTCAAGGGCCGCGTCACCAATATCACCGACTACGGCGCCTTCGTGGAGCTGGAGCCGGGGATCGAGGGCCTGGTCCACGTCTCCGAGATGAGCTGGACCAAGAAGAACGTCCATCCGGGCAAGATCGTCTCGACCAGCCAGGAGGTCGAGGTGATGGTGCTGGACGTCGACGCGCAGAAGCGGCGCATCTCGCTCGGCCTCAAGCAGACCATGGCGAACCCGTGGGAGGCGTTCCGCGACAAGTTCTCGGCCGGTACCGAGCTCGAGGGCGAGGTCAAGAACATCACCGAGTTCGGCCTGTTCGTCGGCCTGCCCGGCGACATCGACGGCATGGTCCATCTGTCGGACATCGACTGGAACAAGCCCGGCGAGGACGCGATCAAGGACTACAAGAAGGGCGATCGCGTGAAGGTGAAGGTGCTCGACATCGACGTCGACAAGGAGCGCATCTCGCTCGGCATCAAGCAGCTTGCCTCCGACCCGTTCGAGGGTGCCATGGCCAAGCTCAACAAGGGAATGGTCGTGACCGGCACGGTCAGCAAGATCGAGGATGCCGGCATCGAGGTGCAGCTGCAGGAAGGCGTGTCGGGTTTCATCCGCAAGTCGGACCTGTCGCGCGACCGCAGCGAGCAGCGTCCCGACCGCTTCGCCGTCGGCGAGAAGGTCGACGCCAAGATCACGCAGCTTGATCGCGCCACGCGCAAGATCGTGCTGTCGATCAAGGCCAAGGACATGGACGAGGAGAAGGAGGCGATGGCGCAGTACGGCTCCTCCGACTCCGGTGCCAGCCTCGGCGACATCCTGGGGGCGGCGCTCAAGTCGAAGCAGGAGAAGTCGGGCGACTGAGTCCGGCTTGACTCCAAGGCACGGTTGCGAATGTTGTAGGGGCGGGTTTGAACCCGCCCCTACGATTTTTGGGGATAGGGTTGGACGATGCCATTGGACGCGGATCTCCTCGTCGACCGCAGGCGCCTGAAGCGGCAGATCTCGGTGTGGCGCGCGCTCGCCGTCGTCGCGCTCGTCGGCGTGATCGCCGCCGGGCTCGGCCGCGCCCAGCTGTTCGGCGACCGGCACGTGGCACGGCTCTCGATCGACGGCATCATCACCGACGATCCGGATCGCACCCGCGCCATCGTCAAGGCGGCGCAGGACAGCGACGTCAGGGCGCTGATCGTGCGCATCGACAGCCCCGGCGGCACCGTCGTCGGCGGCGAGGCGCTGTTCCGCGAGCTGCGCGCGTTTGCGCAGCACAAGCCGGTGGTGGCGGTGATGGGCGAACTCGCGGCCTCGGGCGGCTACATGACCGCACTCGCGGCCGAGCGCATCTTCGCGCGCGAGGGAACGATCACCGGCTCGATCGGCGTCATTATGCAGACCACCGACGTCACCGGCCTGCTGGAAAAGCTCGGGATCGGCACCGAGGCGATCAAGAGCGGCCCGCTGAAGGCGGTCCCGTCGCCGCTCGAGCCGCTGACCGAGCGGGGCCGCGAGGTGACGCGCCAGCTCGTCGACGACATGTACGCCATGTTCGTCGACATGGTCGCCGAACGCCGCAACCTCGACCGGGCCAAGGCGGTCGAACTGGCCGACGGCCGGGTCTATACCGGCCGTCAGGCGCGCCAGCTCGGCCTGATCGACGCGATCGGCGGCGAGGACGAGGCACGGGACTGGCTCAACGAGGCCAAGGGGGTTTCGCGCGGCCTCCCGGTGCGCGAGCTGAAGGTCGTGCGCGAGGACGAGGACTGGTCCGACTGGATGGGCGGAGCGCTTGCCCGGCTGACCGGAAAAACCTATCTTTCTGAGAGACTTAAACTTGACGGGCTTGTGGCTGTCTGGCACCCTGACCTGCGCGTCCGGTAGGCGGGAAGCCTGTCGCGGGCGCAGGGAGCCAACTAAAACGCTGGGGGTGGGCGGTCCCGATGACGAAATCCGAACTGATCCTCAAGCTCGCCGAGCTGAACCCGCATCTCTACCAGCGCGACGTCGAGCGGATCGTCTCCACCATTTTCGACGAGATTGCGGCGGCACTGTCGCGCGGGGACCGGGTCGAGCTGCGCGGCTTCGGCGCGTTCTCGGTCAAGCGGCGGGGCGCGCGCACCGGGCGCAATCCGCGCACCGGGGCGGCAGTCGACGTCGCCGAAAAATGCATCCCGTTCTTCAAGACCGGCAAAGAGCTGCGCGAAAAGCTCAACGGGAAGAAGTAGGATCGGCCGCGCTCGCTTGCGCGGCCTCGCCGGTTTCTGGGACTATGCAGCAACGCGTGCCGTCACCCGGCCGGTGAGGCCGGCCGCTGCGGAGCAGGCCGCGCCGCAGCCAAGCGAGGCGAGTATCTACCGTGCTGTTCTGGATCGTCGTCATTCCGCTGCTGTTCATCTCGGCCTTCTTCGCGATCGCCAACCGCGAAATCGTCGCCATCGACCTGTGGCCGCTGTTCGGCAAGGTATCGATGCCGCTGTTCGTGGCCCTGGTCGGCGCGCTTTACGTCGGCTTCCTCCTCGGCGCGCTGGTCGCCTGGTGGGGCGGACGCATGAGCCGCGCCCGCGCCCGCCGCGAGACGCGGCGCGCAGATGCGATGCAGCGCGAGCGCGACGCCCTCCGGGCGCAGCTCGATGCAGCCCGCCCCCGGCCGCCGGCGATCGACATGCCCGTCCGGCCCGGCCCGGCGCCGCAGCCGGGTCAGGCGCCCGTGCCCGCACCGGTTTCCACCGGCTGGCCGCAGCCCTGAACGGCCATGCGGGTGATGTCGGCCAGCGAGGTGGAGGCGGCTCTCGACACCGAGTCGCTGGTCGAGCAGCTGCGCCAGATGTTCCGCGCCGGGGCGACGACGCCGACGCGCCATCACCATACCGTGCCCGTTCCCGGCGGACCGGACGCCACCCTGCTGCTGATGCCGGCGTGGCAGGAGGGGCGCTATCTTGGCGTCAAGATCGTCACCGTGTTCCCGGGCAACGGCGACAAGAGCCTGCCCGCGGTGATGGGGGCCTATGCGCTGCTCTCAGCGCGTACCGGCGAGCCGCTGGCGATGCTCGACGGCCGCATGCTGACCCTGCGCCGCACCGCCTGCGCCTCGGCCCTCGCTGCGCAGTATCTCGCCCGCGGCGATGCGGCGCGCCTGCTGATGGTCGGAACCGGCGCACTGGCGCCGCACCTGATCCTCGCCCATGCGCGGGTGCGGCCGATCAAGGAGGTGCTGGTGTGGGGCCGCAATGCGAAGCGGGCGGAGGCGCTCGCCCATAACCTCGCGAGCCGCCGCCTCTCCGTCAGCGCCACCGCCGATCTCGAGGGTGCGGTGCGCGGCGCCGACGTCATCTCCTGCGCCACCCTGTCGAAGGAGCCGCTGGTGCGCGGCGAATGGCTGCAGCCCGGCCAGCATGTCGATCTCGTCGGCGGCTTCACGCCCGAGATGCGCGAGGCGGACGATGCGGCGGTCGAGCGCGCCCGCATTTTCGTCGACACCTATGCCGGTGCCTTGAAGGAGGCCGGCGACATCGTCCAGCCGATCAGGAGCGGCGTGCTTGCCGAGCAGGCGATTGCGGGGGATCTTGCCGAGCTGACGCAGGGCCGCGTTGCCGGGCGCCGCTTCCACAACCAGATCACTCTGTTCAAGTCGGTCGGCACGGCGATCGAGGACCTCGCCGCCGCCATCCTGGTCTTCGAGAGCGCCATTGGCGCTTCGGAGTTCGGCTTCCAGAGCACCGGCGTGCTGCGCGGGTAATCGTCCCGTCGGGTGCGGCGATTTCCACATCAGGTAGGGTGATGATCGAGCATCTCGACAAATCGGGCGGACGCGAGCCGCGGGTTCTTCCGGAGGCCGCATGAAGATCACCATTGTCGGCGCCGGAGTCATGGGCCTGTCGACGGCGTGGGCGCTGGTGCGCGCCGGCCATGCGGTGACGGTCTTCGAGCAGGCGGAGATCCCGAATCCGCTTGGTTCGTCGGTCGACCAGCATCGCCTGATCCGCCATCCCTACGGCGCCGAGCGCGGCTACACGCGCATGATCGGCGCCGCGTATGACGCCTGGGACGCGCTGTGGCGCGACCTCGGCGAAAAGCACTACGCCGCCACCGGCACGCTCGTGCTCGAGACCAGCGCCGGCAACTGGGGCGAGGACAGCGCGGCTTCGCTCGCCGCCGAGGGCATTGCTTTCCGCCGGCTGACCGCCGCCGACGTTGCGCGCGAATTTCCCCTGGTCGATCCCGCAAACGTCCGCTTCGGACTTTATCTCGAGACTGGCGGCGCGTTGTTCGCGGACCGCATTGTCGCCTCGCTCGCGCGCTGGCTCGGCGGGCACGGCGCGCGCATCGCGACGGAAACCCGGGTGCGCGACATCGATCCCGAGCGCCGGCGCGTCACCCTGGCCGACGGCGCGGTGGTCGATGCCGATGCGCTGGTCGTCGCGGCAGGACCATGGGTCCGGCGCCTCGTGCCGGCGCTCGCCGCGCGCGTTACCCCGTCGCGGCAGGTCGTCGCGTATCTGGCGCCGCCCGCCGATCTCGCGGCGGCATGGCAGCGACACCCCATGATCCTCGATATAGATCCGGCCTCCGGCTTTTATCTCGTGCCGCCGCGCGCCGGCACCGGCCTCAAGGTCGGCAATCACGGCTTCACCCTGAACGGCGATCCCGACCGGGATCGGATTGCTGGCGAGGACGAGGCGCGCGCGGTCGCGAGTCTATGCGCGAAGCGCCTGCGCGATTTTCCGCGCTACCGTCTCGCCGAGGCGAAGACCTGTTTCTACGATGTCGAGCCGCAGGAGCATTTCATCGTCCAGCCGCTCGCGCGTGCGGCGTGGGTGATGACCGGCTTCTCGGGCCACGGCTTCAAGTTCGGGCCGGCAGTCGGCCGCGAGGTCGCTCGTGTCATTGCCGGCGAGCGCGACGGCTCCTCGCTGACGGCTTGGGCGGCGGGCGTGCTGGCGGAACGCTGATCGCGGGAATGCCGCAGAACCGGGCAGGGCGTGCGTGCCGCGCGGGCAACTGCCTGCGCCCATGGCATGCTGCCACTGCAATGCCGCATTGCAGCAAAACGCCCATTAGTCTTCTGAATTTCCATTAGTATTTCCATCACGCAATGCAACACAAAGGCCGGGAGGGAGCGCCGAGGCATCCGTCGACCAAGGAGCTGGCCATGCGGTCTGTCAACGTTCCCTCGTCATCCGAAGTCTTCGTTGTCCGTCTCGCGCCCGGCGCGGCACTGGAACTCGAGCGTTGCGCCCGCGCCGCCCGCGCGCAGGCGATCGGCGATCTGGTTGCCGGCGCGATTCTCTGGATCGCACGCCTGCCGCGCCGCATCGTCGGGCGGGCGCAGGCCGGGGCGGTGAGGCAGCGCGTTTAGAGTTCGCAACGGCGGCCCGAATTCGCGCTACGATCGGAGCCGGGGGCTGAACTCTTGCGAGGTGCAGCATGCGGCTCGAAGGCTCGTGTCATTGCGGCGCGGTCCGCTTCAGCGTCGACTCGCACCATCCCTATCCGTTCAACCTCTGTTACTGCTCGATCTGTCGCAAGACCGCGGGAGGGGGCGGATACGCGATCAACCTGTCCGGCGACAATGCGACCCTGAAGGTTACCGGCCGGCGTCACCTGCGCACATACTTTGCAAAGATCAAGAACCCGGAGGACGCGGCACCGGAGCAGAGTCCGGCGGGGCGCCATTTCTGCGGCCGCTGCGGCAGCGCACTTTGGCTATGGGACCCGCGCTGGCCGGAGCTCGTGCATCCGTTCGCCTCGGCGATCGACACCGCGCTGCCTGCTGCGCCCGAGCACACGCATCTGATGCTGGAGTTCAAGCCGTCCTGGGTGCCGCTGCACGCCGACCGGGGGGACAAGCGCTTTCCGCGCTATCCCGAGGAGAGCATCGCCGAATGGCATGAGCGGCTCGGGCTTGTCGTCGAATGACGTTCCGTTCCGCCGGATCCCGATCAAAGGCATCCCGCACCGGGCCGACGGCGTCCGGCTTCCGCTCTGGACGCCCCGGTGGCGGCGCGGATATAGTCCGGTGCCGTTGATCCCCCCGCCAGGAACCGACATGAGCGAACTGGCAACGGCGCGTGCCGGGGCAGACACGCGCAGGAAGAACGCAATATCTTTCGCGGTAGCGGGGCGGACGGCTGCCGCCGAGCGCCCGGCACCGGGAGATCACGACAACGGCTCTCGCGAGCTGAATCTGCGTCATGTTTCCGGCCGGCCGCTGCGGATCCTCGTCGTCGAGGACGATCCGCTCGTCGCGGCCGTCATCCAGGACATCGTGCGCGATGCCGGCGGGGCCGTCGCAGGCACGATCACCTCCGCCCTTGCCGCGGTCGGCGCCGCCGCGGTGATCGCACCCGACGCCGTAATCATGGACGTGCAGCTCACCGGGCCGATGGATGGGATCGAAGCCGCCGGCGTCATCCGTGCGCGGCGCAACATGCCGATTGTCATCATCACCGGCGCGGTCGACGAGACGGATCTCCGCGCCCGCCTCGCGGGGCTCGATGGCGTCGAGGCAGTGCTGAAGCCGCTCTACTCGCACACTTTGTGCAGCGCCATTTTGCGGGCCTGTCAACGCAGCGCATTCTGACCGGCAGACGGCTCGCGCACTTCCCGCAAATGTCGGTCGGCTGCCGGGCATCTCCGGGCCGCCGCAAGGATCAATGAGCTGCCTCAGATCGCGCCGAGTGCCGCGAGCGCCGCCTGCGGCGCCGGCGCATAGAGCCGCGCCAGCTCCTCGCCGAGATAGCGCGCCACCGCATCCATGCCGAAGCGCTGCGCCTGCGCCTCTGCCTGGGCATTGTAGTTCGTGTTGGTATTGATGTCGTAGGTGTAGACTTCGCCTTGCGCATCGACGATGAACTCGATTCCGGCGATGCCTATGCCGTTCGCCGCGAGGAACGATTCGTAGCGGCGCCGCAGCGCCGGCTCGATGCCGTCGATGATCTCGAAACGCGGCGCTGGCGTCGCGGCGGCCGTGGTCGGACCGAACACGCCTGCGGCCGCGCAGACATCGGCCGGGCACAGTTCGAATCCCTGGCGCGTGTCGACCCGGACCGCATAGAAGAACCGCCCGCCGATGAACTCGGCACGGGTAATGAAGGGCGCGGGCGCCGCGATGTATTCCTGCAGCACCGCCACGCCGTCGACCGGCGGTTCGAACGCCGCACCGGCGACGTGCGCCTGCAACGCCGTGGCGTTCGCGAAGAGCCGTACCGCGTGTCCCTTGCCGCCGCGGTTTGGCTTGAGGATCACCGGGGTATCGCCGAACCGCGCCGCCGCTTCGGCGATCGCCTCGCGTCCGACCGCGACGATCGTGCGCGGCGTGCGGATCCCCGCGGCCTCGAGGGCGGAATATTGCGCGGCCTTGCTGATCTCGAGTTGCAGGGCGCGGCCGTCATTCACCACGCGGCGGCCGTGACGCGCGAGCCAGGCGAGTACGACCGCAGCGTATTCGGGGCCGTAGCGATGGTCTCGCGTGTAGGAGGATGCGCTCATGCGGTTGTAGAACACGCCCTCGGGCGGCGTCGCCGCTAGGTCGACGGTGCCCTGATCGAGGAACCACTCGGCGAACGGGATCTCGCGCGCTGCGAAAGCGGCGCGCAGCGGCTCCACCCATGCCTCATTCTCGTGCAGGACGTATACCTTGGGCATATCTACTTGCCAGTCATGTTGAATAGGAAAAAAATACATTTTAATGGTGTTATTTGTCAACCGGCCATGGCCGACAGGCTAGACCCGGTAGCTGGCACTCCCGGAGCGTCCTGCATTGGTGCACGTCAAGCCGCTGCCGCTATGGTAACCGTGCCGAACCTGTCGAGGAGAAACGCCCCGTGACCGCCGATCCACCCCGCCGGGAAACCGGCACGGTTCCGCCGGAGCAGCTTCGCGCGCTGGACGGCCTCGAGCTGTTCCGCGGGATCATCGAGGGCAGGCTCCCGGCCCCGCCCATCACCGGTACCCTCGGCTTCTGGCTGCACGAGGCGGAGCAGGGCCGCGTCGTCTTTGCCGGCATGCCGGAGCGGCGCCACTACAACCCGATCGGCAGCGTGCATGGCGGCTTCGCCGCAACCCTGCTGGATTCGGCGATGAGCTGTGCGGTCCATTCGCACCTCAGGAAGGGGTTCGGCTACACGACGGTCGAGTTCAAGGTCAATTTCGTCCGCCCGATCACCGAGCGGACCGGCACCGTCTATTGCGAGGGCAGGAGCATCAATGTCGGCAATCGCGTCGGCACCGCCGAAGGCCGCATCATCGATGCGGCGGGCAAGCTCTACGCTCACGGCACGACGACCTGCCTGATCTTCCCGATCTGAATCGTCCCGATCTGACAGGACGCGAGAGAATTCCCGCGGGTTTGTCTCGTTCGCGGGCGGTGCAGCGGTTATCATCGCTCGACGCCACGCGTCGCTCGCGCCGCGTCACCGGGAGTGCATCTGAACGATGACGCAGCACGCGCCACTCATGGCCACGATCGTCGGCGCGCTGGTGCTCGCCTTTGTATTTGGCGCGTTGGCCAACCGGCTGCGCATCTCGCCGCTGGTCGGCTACCTGCTGGCGGGCGTTGTCGTCGGACCCTATACGCCCGGCTTCGTCGCCAATCAGGCGCTCGCGGACCAGCTTGCCGAAATCGGCGTCATCCTGCTGATGTTCGGCGTCGGCCTGCACTTCTCGCTGAAGGACCTGCTCGCGGTACGGGCGATTGCCGTTCCCGGCGCTCTGATCCGGATCCTGTTCGCGACCGGAATGGGAATGACGCTGGCGTGGGCGCTGGGCTGGTCGCCGGGCGGCGGCTTCGTGTTCGGGCTCGCGCTGTCGGTGACCAGTACGGTCGTCCTGCTCCGGACGCTGCAGGAGCGTCACCTGCTTCAGACAGAGTGGGGCCGTGTCGCCGTCGGCTGGATGGTCGTCGAGGACCTGACCATGGTCCTTACTCTGGTCCTGCTGCCGGCGGTCGCGGCCCTCCTCAATGGCGAGACCCAGGTACAGGAGCCGACCGTGCTGGGCTTGCCGCAAGTCGTTGCCACGGTGGTGCTGACGATCGGCAAGGTCGCGGCATTTATGGCGCTGATGCTGGTGGTCGGTCGCCGCATGATCCCGTGGATCCTGCACTACGTCGCGCATACCGGCTCGCGCGAGCTGTTCCGGCTCGCCGTGCTGGCCATCGCGCTCGGTGTTGCCTACGGAGCGGCGGCGCTGTTCGACGTGTCGTTCGCGCTGGGCGCCTTCTTCGCCGGTATGGTGCTTGCCGAATCCGAACTGAGCCAGCAGGCCGCGAACGAGACCCTGCCGCTGCGCGACGCCTTCGCGGTCCTGTTCTTCGTTTCGGTCGGCATGCTGTTCGATCCCAACATCCTGGTCGACGATCTGGCGGCACTGATCGCGACCGTGTTCATCATCGTGATCGGCAAGTCGGCGGTCGCGTTCATGTTCGTCCGCGCCGTCGGCTATCCGGTCGCGACCGCGCTGCCGATGTCGGTCAGCCTTGCCCAGATCGGCGAGTTCTCGTTCATTCTCGCGGCACTCGGCGTGGCGCTCGGCGTGTTGCCCGAGCGTGGCCGCGACCTGATTCTCGCCGGTGCCATCATAGCCATCCTCGCCAACCCGGCCCTGTTCGCCGCGCTCGACCGGCTGCGCCCGCGGCTCGAGCGCTGGCTCGCGCCGCCCGGCAAGAAAGCTTCGCCGGAGCTGCCCGTGCCGGAGCCGCTTCCCGTGACCGGCCTGACGGGCCATGCCGTGCTGATCGGA
Organism: Alphaproteobacteria bacterium; assembly: GCA_041690495.1. Lineage (GTDB taxonomy): Bacteria > Pseudomonadota > Alphaproteobacteria > CACIAM-22H2 > CACIAM-22H2 > DATAAP01. Next base: position 745,533 of record JAWLHE010000001.1, read on the forward strand.
TATGGACGGGTGGGCAGCGCCATCGGTGCTGCGCTTGAGGCGCACGGTCAACCGTTCTTCGTGATCGAGGACAGCGTCAAACAGGTGGAGGACCTCCGCGGCCGCGGCGTCGAGGCCGTGGCCGGCAATGCAGTAATGCCCGAGATCCTGCGCGCCGCCAATGTCGGCGGTGCGCGCATCCTGTTCCTCGCCATTCCGAACGCCTTCGAATGCGGCCAGATCGTCGGGCAGGCGCGTACCGCCAATCCGGACATCAAGATCGTCGCGCGCGCGCATCTCGATGCCGAGGTCGGCTATCTCAGGAATCTCGGCGCCGGCATCGTCATCATGGGCGAGCGCGAGATCGCCCGCGCCATGTTCGAGCAGGCCTGCCTCGAGGAAGCGATGCTGCAGACCGCCTGATCACGCGACCCGGGAACCGCAGGTCGGCCCGCGCACGAATTTTTCGAAACTCGGCGCGAGCTTTTCTCGTCGTCGGCGCGTGCCCCGACTATTATGGCTCATCATGCGCACGATCGCGGATCGCGGCGCGCCCTGGCCAGGAGAGTCGACCCGGAACGATGCCGCATTATACGCCGTTGATTGGAACCATTGTCATGGGCCTCGTCCTCGCTTTCGTGCTGGGGGCGATGGCCAACCGGCTGCGGATTTCGCCGCTCGTGGGATATCTCCTGGCGGGTGTTGTCGTCGGCCCGTATACGCCAGGCTACGTCGCCGACCAGTGGCTTGCCAACCAGCTCGCCGAGATCGGCGTCATCCTGCTGATGTTCGGCGTCGGCATGCATTTTTCGCTCGGCGAGCTGCTGTCAGTGAAGCGCATCGCCATCCCCGGCGCCATCGCGCAGATCGGCATCGCAACGTTGCTCGGGATGGGTCTCGCCTGGCTGCTGGGCTGGTCGCCCGGCGCGGGCTTCGTCTTCGGTCTCGCGCTGTCGGTAGCCAGCACGGTTGTGCTGCTGCGGGCGCTGCAGGATCGCCACCTGTTGGAGACCGAGCGCGGGCGCATCGCCGTCGGCTGGCTGATCGTCGAGGATCTGGCGATGGTGCTGACCCTGGTCCTGCTGCCGGCCCTGGCCGAGTTCCTGCTTTCGGGTGAGGGAGCCGCCGGGCAGGGCGGCTTCAATGCGCGGGATGTCTTGGGAAGGATGGCAATCACCATCGGCAAGGTCGCCGTCTTCATGGCGTTGATGCTGGTGGTCGGGCGGCGGGTAATCCCGTGGATCCTGCACTACGTCGCGCATACCGGCTCGCGCGAGCTGTTCCGGCTCGCCGTGCTGGCCATCGCGCTCGGTGTTGCCTACGGAGCGGCGGCGCTGTTCGACGTGTCGTTCGCGCTGGGCGCCTTCTTCGCCGGTATGGTGCTTGCCGAATCCGAACTGAGCCAGCAGGCCGCGAACGAGACCCTGCCGCTGCGCGACGCCTTCGCGGTCCTGTTCTTCGTTTCGGTCGGCATGCTGTTCGACCCCAACATCCTGCTGCGCGAGCCGTGGCCGGTGCTCGGCGTCCTTTTCATTATCCTCATCGGGAAGTCGATTGCGGCGTTCATGATCGTGCTCGCATTTCGCTATCCGGTCGCCACGGCGCTGACCATCTCCGCGAGCCTGGCGCAGATCGGCGAGTTCTCGTTCATCCTGGCGAATCTCGGCGTCGATCTCACGCTGATGCCGGAGCGCGCCCGCGACTTGATCCTGGTCGGCGCCATCCTGTCGATCCTCGCCAATCCGCTCTTCTTCGTCGCCATTGACCGGCTGCGGCCGTGGCTCGACCGCCGGATGAAGCCGGTCAGCGTCGAGGCGCCGCTGCCTGCGCCGGAGGAGCTGCCGGTGACCGGCCTGACGAACCATGTCGTGCTGATTGGATACGGCCGGGTGGGCAGTGCCATCGGCGAGGGGCTTCTGGCCCGCGGCGAGCCGCTTTTCGTGGTCGAGGCGAACAGCAAGACGGTCGAGCAGCTCCGCAGCCGGGGCGTCGAGGTGCTGGCCGGCAATGCGGCGACGGCCGAAATGCTGCGCGCCGCCAATGTCGGCGGTGCGCGCATCCTGTTCCTCGCCATTCCGAACGCCTTCGAATGCGGCCAGATCGTCGGGCAGGCGCGCACCGCCAATCCGGACATCAAGATCGTCGCGCGCGCGCATCTCGATGCCGAGGTCGACTATCTCAAGGATCTCGGCGCCGACATCGTCATCATGGGCGAGCGCGAGATCGGCCGCGCGATGCTCGACCACGCTCTACCGGGCGAAGCATCGCCTGCGGTCGCATAGCTGGCATACGTGCTCCGCTCGCGTCCCGAGGGTGAAGCGGGGCGTTTGCACGCATGGTCCGGATCTTCATCTTCCTCCATATTCGAGCTTGCCCGGTCTGCGAAAATCCGGCTGACTCGCCCGTGAACCATCATGAGCGGAGGCGACGCGATGAGCGAGCCACCTGCCGCAAGCCCTCGGGCCGCTGCGCACCCGGAAGCCCTCGAGACGGTCATCGTTCCGCGCACGCGCGATCTCGGCGGATTCGAGGTGCGGCGCGCGCTGCCGTCGGCCCAGCGCCGCATGGTCGGCCCGTTCATCTTCTTCGACCAGATGGGGCCGGCCACGTTCGATGCAGGCAGGGGCATGGACGTGCGCCCGCATCCGCATATCGGGCTTGCCACCGTCACCTATCTGTTCGAGGGCGAGATCCTGCATCGCGACAGCCTCGGCTCGGTGCAGCCGATCCGTCCCGGCGAGGTCAACTGGATGACCGCGGGGCGCGGCATCGCGCATTCCGAGCGGACGCCGGCGGCGGCCCGCAGCGCCGGCGGCCCTATGTTCGGCATCCAGGCCTGGGTGGCGCTGCCGCGCCGGCACGAGGAAACCGATCCGACCTTCGCGCATCACCCCAGGGCGTCGCTACCGGAGATGGAGGGCGACGGGATGAAGATGCGCGTCATCGCGGGCGCGCTGTTCGGGCGCCGTGCGCCGGTCGCGTTGTTCTCAGACATGTTTTATGCCGACGCCGTGCTCGCGGCCGGGGCCAGGGTCGAGCTGCCTGCCGATTTCGAGGAGCGGGCGATCTATGTCGCCAGTGGCGCGGTCGAGCTTGCCGGCCAGACTTTCGAGACGGGCCAGCTCCTCGTCCTGCGCCCGCGCGAGCCGGTCGTGGTCCGCGCCGTGGGGCCGGCGCGGCTGATGCTGTTCGGCGGCGAGCCGATGGATGGACCGCGCCACATCTGGTGGAATTTCGTCTCGAGTTCCAAAGAGCGCATCGAGCAGGCCAAGGCCGACTGGATGGCGGGCCGCTTCCCGCCCGTGCCCGACGAAACCGAGTTCATTCCGCTGCCCGAGCAGGATCCGCCGCCGCCCGTCCGCTATCCGTGAGGCCAGGCGCCTCCGGGGGGGCGGGGGGCTTGCCGACCGGAACGGAACGTGCACAATCATCGCCGGACAAACGCGCCCGCCTGGTCCCTCGACCGGCGGGCGTCGTGATTCGGAGCCCCTTTCGCCCCGCCGGTCCGACGCGCCCGAACGGGCCCACGGCAGCAGAACACGGCCCGGCAAACGGCAGACTCGCATGAAGCAGCGAAGCACCCCTGGAATCGACGTGCTGAATCAGCATGTTGGCTGCTCCTGGGTCGGCCCCTGCTGTTTCACCTTGCCGTGCGAGGCGGTGGGAGTGTGGCGCGGCTTTATGCTAGAAACCGGGCATCCCAGCTGAGGACTGCACCATGACCCGCCGTGCCGACCGCGTTTTCGTCGCCATCGACCGCATGGATCTTGAGGCAGCCCATGCCGATGTCGCGCGACTCAGGACCTTGGCCGGCGGCATCAAGCTCGGGCTCGAGTTCTTCGTTGCCAACGGGCCGCAGGGCGTACGCGCCGTCGCGGGTCCGGTGCCGCTGTTCCTCGACCTCAAGCTGCACGACATCCCCAACACGGTCGCCGGCGGCGTGCGCGCGGCCTGCCTGCTGTCGCCGCGCTTCCTCACCATCCATGCCGCCGGCGGCGAGGCAATGATGCGCGCCGCGGCCGATGCCGCGCGCGCCGCCGGCCCGGCGCGGCCGCAGCTCCTTGGCATTACCGTGCTGACCAGCCTTGACGGCGGTGACCTCGACGCGGTCGGCCAGCGCGGGCCGGTCGCCGATCAGGCCAAACGCCTTGCCGAGCTGGCGCAGAAATCCGGCCTGGATGGTGTCGTCTGCTCGGCCCATGAGGTCGCGGCCCTGCGCGCGCTGTGCGGACCGGACTTCAAGCTGATGGTTCCCGGCATTCGCCCGGAATGGGCCACGTCGAACGACCAGAAGCGGGTCGTCACGCCAGGCGAGGCAATTGCGCGCGGCGCCGACTATCTCGTAATCGGCCGGCCGATCACCCAGAGCGACGACCCGGCGGCGGCGCTGCAGCGGATCGCCGACGAGATCGCGGCGGTTCCGGCGGGCGGATGAGCGCCGCCGTCAAGATCTGCGGGCTGACCTCGCGCGAGGCGGTCGACGCCACCGCCGCGGCCGACTTCGCCGGATTCGTGTTCTACCCGCGCTCGCCGCGCAATCTGGCGCCCGAGGCGGCGGCGCAGCTCGCTTCGGGCTTGCCGCGACATGTGCGGCGCGTGGCGGTGCTGGTCGATCCCGACGATGCCTTGCTGCAGACGCTGCTCGCACGGTTTCGACCCGATCTGCTGCAACTTCACGGCAGCGAGACTCCGGCGCGCACGGCCGCGATCCGGCAGAGCTTCGGCCTGCCGGTCATCAAGGCGGTCGCCGTGCGCGATGCGGACGATGTCGATCGCGCGAGGGCATATCAGGACATCGCCGACTGGCTGATGTTCGATGCGAAGCCGCCGCGCGCGGACGCGCTGCCCGGCGGCAATGCTACCAGCTTCGACTGGGCGCTGCTGGCGGGGCGCAGCTGGCGTCGGCCGTGGTTCCTGTCAGGCGGGCTCGGCCCGGACAATGTCGTCGGCGCCATCGCGCGTACGCGGCCCGACGCGGTCGATGTCTCGTCCGGGGTAGAGCTTCATCCCGGCCGCAAGGACCCGGTGCGGATCGCAGCCTTCATCGGCGCGGTCCGCGGCGACAGCGTGCCCGGAACCCGCTCCAGCGCCGCCCGTTAACTGGGCGATAAGCCGCGCGCTGCGCCGGAAATGTCTGCAGTGCGGTTGCGGCGCGCAGCACCGACCCATGGGATGAGGGTTCCGATGAAGAAGCTCCTGTTGCCCGCGCTCGGCGCCGCCTTCGTGCTCGGCGCACCGACGTTCGCTGCCGCCCAATTCATGGCTCCGGGTCAGCCGGGATGGACCACGAGCAACCGCACCTTGCCGCCCGGCAGCTCCGGGCTGTCTCCGCAGAACGTACCGACGCCGAGCCCGTTTACGGTGCCGCCGTCGCCTTCCTTCACGCAGGGACCGTTCATCGGTCAGCGCGGCGACCTCAACCGCGCCGAGCCGGAATTCGTCGGCCCTGGCGAGCCCGACGCTTCCGGACGGATCGGTCCGACGGCCGACCGCGAGCGCGCCCGCTTCACCGGCGAGCGCGGGCCGGACGGCAAGCTGCTGCCGACCTACGTGCCGCAGCGGGCCCAGGCCGTGCCGCCGGCGCAGCAAACGATGCCGCAGGGCGAGGAGCGGATGCGCAGCGGTCAGACGCCATCGACCCCGCAAATGCGGCGCGAGCAGACACCGCGCCAGCGTCCGGGCTCGGGTGCCGCCGACCGGCCCGGTCAGCCATCGGACCAGTTGGCGCCGCCGCCGATGGACCAGCGGCAAGGTTCCGGCTCGATGCAGCAGGGAACCCCCCGGCAGCAGCGCATGACCCAGCCGCCGTCCGACCGCCGGCAACCGATGAGGGCGGGCGGCATCGAACAGCACGAGATGAGCCAGACCGCGGCGCTCAATGCGCTCAGTGCCGAAGGCTATACCAATATCGGCCGGATCGAGCGCGTCGGTGACAGCTGGCAGGCCACCGCCATGAAGGAAGGCAGGCAGGTCACCGTCAGCGTCGACCCGCAGACCAGCACGGTCCGCGAGCGGTAGGGCGGGAGCCCGGTTCAGCGGCGCCGTCCGGCCGGCGGCGTCGCCTGATTTTCGAGCCCGGCCGCGGGCTTGGCTGCCGTCAAGAAAGGCTGTGTCACGGCGCGGCGCGTGGTCTATAAACGCGGCCGCATGAGTACGAGTCTCAATAGCTACCGCAACGGGCCGGACGAGCGCGGACATTTCGGGCGGTTCGGCGGCCGCTTCGTGGCCGAAACCCTGATGCCGCTGATTCTCGAGGTAGAGCGTGCCTATGCGGCGGCGCAGGCGGACAAGGGGTTCCGGAGCGAGCTCGACTACTATCTCGAGCACTATGTCGGACGGCCGAGCCCGCTCTATTTCGCGGCGCGGCTGACGCAGCGGCTGGGCGGCGCGAAGATCTATTTCAAGCGCGACGAGCTCAACCACACCGGCGCACACAAGATCAATAACTGCATCGGCCAGATCCTGCTGGCGCGGCGCATGGCAAAGCGGCGGATCATCGCCGAGACGGGCGCCGGCCAGCATGGCGTCGCCACCGCGACGGTGTGTGCGCTGTTCGATCTGCCGTGCACGATCTACATGGGCGCCACCGACATCGAGCGGCAGGCGCCCAACGTGTTCCGCATGAAGCTGCTCGGCGCCGAGGTGAAGCCGGTGACGTCGGGAGCCGCGACTCTCAAGGACGCGATGAACGAGGCGCTGCGCGACTGGGTCGCCAATGTCGATACGACCTATTATCTGATCGGCACGGTTGCCGGCCCGCACCCTTATCCGGCCATGGTCCGCGACTTCCAGTCCGTGATCGGCCGCGAGACGCGCGAGCAGATCATGAAACAGGAAGGCCGTCTTCCCGATACCCTGGTCGCCGCGATCGGCGGCGGATCGAATGCGATGGGCCTGTTCTTCCCGTTCCTCGACGAACCTTCGGTGCGCATGGTCGGCGTCGAGGCGGCGGGCGACGGCCTCGACACCGGCCGGCACGCCGCGTCGCTGTCCGGCGGCCGGCCCGGCGTGCTGCACGGCAATCGCACCTATCTGCTCCAGGACGAGGACGGCCAGATTGCCGAGGCGCATTCGATCTCCGCGGGCCTCGACTATCCCGGCATCGGTCCCGAGCACGCCTGGCTGCATGAAACCGGGCGCGTCGATTATGTCGCGATCAGGGACGACGAGGCGCTCGAGGCCTTCCAGCTCTGCTCGAAGCTCGAGGGCATTCTGCCGGCGCTCGAGCCGGCGCATGCGCTGGCGCAGGTCATCAAAATCGCGCCGTCGCTGCCCGCTTCGCACCTGATCGTGATGAACATGTGCGGCCGCGGCGACAAGGACGTGTTCACCGTCGCCAAGGCGCTGGGGGTGTCGCTGTGAGCCGCATCGAGGCGCGCTTCGCGGCGCTGCGCCAGCAGAACCGTGCGGCGCTGGTCACGTTCACGATGGCCGGCGATCCGGACTTCGAAACGTCGTTCGGCATTGTCGCCGGCCTTCCCGCCGCGGGCGCCGATGTGATCGAGATCGGCATGCCGTTCTCCGACCCGATGGCCGACGGTGCCGCGATCCAGGCGGCGGGCCTGCGCGCGCTCAAGGGCGGCATGACCCTGACGCGCACGCTGGAACTCGTCGAGCGATTTCGCCGCGGCGATCGCGACACGCCGGTCGTGCTGATGGGCTATTACAACCCGATCTACAGCTTCGGCGCGGAACGCTTCGCCGCCGCGGCGCGCGCGGCGGGCGCAGACGGGCTGATCATCGTCGACCTGCCGCCGGAGGAGGATGCCGAGCTGCGGCCGCTAGCGAGCCGGGCCGGCATCGATACGATCCGCCTGATCGCACCGACGACCGACGAGCGGCGCCTGCCGTATGTTCTCAAGGACGCGAGCGGGTTCGTCTACTATGTCGCGGTGCTCGGTCCGACCGGCACGAAATCGGCGGCGGCGGCGGATGTCGCAGCGGCGCTGTCGCGCATCCGTAAGCACACGCGTTTGCCGATCGCCGTCGGCTTCGGCATCAAGACGCCGGAGCAGGCGGCGGAGATGGCGCGCACCGCGGACGCCGCGGTGGTCGGCACCGCACTGGTGCAGACCATCGCTCAGCAGGTTGCCAACGGCGCGGGCCGGTCGGCGACGGTCGACGCGGCGCATGGCTTCGTGCGCGCGCTCGGCATGGCGGTGCGCGGCGCACGGCTTGCGGCGGCCTCGCAGGCCTGACAGAAAGACCTGTATGAACTGGCTTACCAACTTCGTCCGCCCGAAGATCCGCGCACTGGTGCGCAAGGCCGACGTGCCCGAGAATCTTTGGGACAAGTGTCCGAATTGCGCCAAGATGATCTTTCATCGCGATCTCGAGGCGAACGCACGGGTGTGCCCGCATTGCGGCCATCACATGCGCCTGTCCGCAAAGCGCCGCCTTGCCATGCTGTTCGACGACGGCGCCTTCACCCGTATCGAGCTGCCGAAGGTCGTCAGCGACCCCTTGCGCTTCCGCGATCAGAAGCGCTACGGCGACCGCCTCAAGGACGCTCGCGAGAAGACCGGAGAACAGGACGCGATCATCGTCGCGCATGGGCGCATGGGCGGACTGCCGGTCGTCGCCGCGGTGTTCAATTTCGACTTCATGGGCGGCTCTATGGGCATCGCCGTCGGCGAGGCCCTGCTTGCCGCGTCGCGCCTCGCCACGCTGCAGCAGGCCTCCCTGATCGTGGTGCCGGCATCCGGCGGGGCGCGCATGCAGGAGGGAATCCTGTCGCTGATGCAGCTGCCGCGCACGGTGATCGCGGCGGACGAGGTGAAGGAGGCGGGGCTGCCGTTCATTGTTCTGCTCACCGATCCCACCACCGGCGGCGTCTCGGCGTCGTTCGCGATGCTCGGCGACATCGCCGTGGCCGAGCCTGGTGCGGTGATCGGTTTCGCCGGCGCGCGCGTGATCGAGGAGACGATTCGCGAGAAGCTGCCGCCCGGATTCCAGCGCGCCGAATATCTGCGCGACCACGGCATGGTCGATCTCGTCGTGCATCGTCACGAGCTGCGCGACATGCTGATCCGCATCCTGCGCTTCCTCGTGGCGCCGGGTCCGAGCGCCGAGGTCCTGCCCCTGCCGCAGCCGGGGCTCGGCATTCCGGCGAAGGACACATCGGGAGCCGCGAAAACCTGAGCGCCGACCCCATCCTCGATCGCCTCACCCGGCTTCATCCGAAGGCGATCGATCTTTCCCTCGACCGCATCCGCCGCCTCATGGCGGAGCTTGGCGATCCGCAGGACAGTCTGGCGCCGGTCGTGCACGTTGCCGGCACCAACGGCAAGGGCTCGACCGTCGCGTATGTCCGCGCTATCGCCGAAGCGGCCGGCTACCGCGTCCATATCTATACTTCGCCGCATCTCGTGCGGTTCAACGAGCGCATACGGGTCGCCGGCCGCTTGATCGACGACGCAACGCTCGTGCCGATCCTGGAGGAGGTGGAGCGCGTCAACGCCGGACGCCCGATCACGTTCTTCGAGGTCACCACTGCAGCTGCATTCCTCGCATTCGCGCGCATCCCGGCCGACCTTGTGGTGCTCGAGGTCGGGCTCGGCGGCCGTCTCGATGCAACCAACCTGGTCAGGCACCCTGCGGTCTGCGCGATCACGTCGATCTCGTTCGACCACATGCAGTATCTTGGCGATTCGCTCGCCGAGATCGCACGCGAGAAGGCCGGCATCATCAAGCCGCAGGTCCCGGTCGTGGTCGGGCCGCAGCCCGACGAGGTTGCGGCTCTGATCGGCAAGCATGCGGTGCTCACGAGAGCACCGCTCTTCGAATACGGCCGCGATTGGCATGTCGCGTCGAATGCGGTCGGGTTCGAGTACAAAGGCAGGATCGCGCGCAGGCTGCCGCTGCCGGCGCTGCCCGGCCGCCATCAGATCGAGAACGCCGGCATCGCCATCGCCGTTGCCGAGCAGCTTGCCGAGCGGGGCTTCACGATCGCAGAGGATGCAATCGGGCGCGGCCTGCGCACGGTCGACTGGCCGGCACGGCTTCAGCGCCTGACGCGTGGACCGCTGCTGCACCTGCTACGTCCCGATGCGGAGCTGTATCTTGACGGCGGCCATAACGAAGCCGGCGGCGCCGTGCTCGCCGACTGGGCGGCGGCGCAGCGCGACGGCAAGCCGTTGGACGTGGTCTGCGGGATGATGTCGACCAAGAAGGCGGATCGGTTCCTCGCGCGGCTGGCGCCGCACGTGCGGCGTTTCCGCGCGATCACGATCGACGGCGCCGAACTGATGCTGCCGGCCGAAACGATCGCCGAAGCGGCGCGCGCCGCCGGCATGCGCGACGTCGGCGTCGCCGGCAACTACAAGAGCGCGGTTGCCGAACTCGCCCGGCAGGCGGACGGCCCGCATCGCATTCTCATCTGCGGCTCTCTGGCGCTGCTATGCGGCACCGTGCTCGCCGAGCACGGCTGATTTCCGGATCGGCTGGATCGGCCGGATCAGACGACGACCGATTGCACCCACTCGTACAGCTTGCTCTTCGGCAGGCTGCCGATCTTGGTCGCGGCCACCTGGCCGTCCTTGAACAGGATCAGCGTCGGGATCCCGCGCACGCGGTAATTCGAGGGCGTGCTGGGATTCTCGTCGATGTTGATCTTGGCGACCGTGAGCTTGCCCGCCATGTCCTTCGCCAGATCTTCGAGCGCCGGCGCGATCGCCTTGCAGGGGCCGCACCATTCCGCCCAGAAATCGACCAGCACAGGAACGCTGGATTTGAGGACGTCGGCTTCGAAGCTGTCATCAGTGACTTTGCGCGTCTGCATAGGTCCTCGTACGGTCTTGCTCTATACGATTCGTCTCAGAGCGCGGGAGAGAACCCGCGCTTCCCGGATCGCGGCGACTTTAAGGGTCCGCTCCTGAACAGGTCAAGCTGACCCTTGTCATCCGGTCTTCCGCCACGACAGCCCATTCCGGTCCAGATGGCCGGTCCGAAATCGGGTCCAACCCGAATCAGGTGTGAATTCGGGCGGAGAACCTCAACCCCGCGGCGATGAATGAGGGGCATGCGCATCCAGCAGATCGGCCGGCAGCTCCATCAGGCGCGGCCCGTCCGTCCATAGCAGGCAGCATCGTATCGGCCGATCTGGATAGATCGCGGCAAGCGCCTGGCGATAGGCGGCCATTTGCGCGAGATAGGCGGGGGATACGTCCTTCGGCGCGTCCGGTACCGGGCGCTGGGTCTTGTAGTCGAGCACGAGCACGCAGTCCGCGGTCACGACGAGGCGGTCGAGCTGTGCCGAGATCACGCGTTCGCCGAGACGGCCGACCACCGGAACCTCGGCCACGCAGCCTGCGCCGAACAGCGGTGCAAGATCGGGCTGGTCGAAGATCGCGAGAACCTCGCGCGCAATCTGCGCCTGCTGCTCCGGCGTCAGCGAATGGATGGGGCGGGCGAGGTAGCGCGCGGCCGCCGCCGCGCGCGCCTCGGGCGGGAGGTCGGGCAAAGTCTGCAGTAACCGGTGGACGAGCCGTCCGCGCTTGAAGCGCGCGCCGTCGTCGGCACCGAGCGGGGAGCGCACGCTCGGCTCGCCCTCGGGACGCGATGGCATCAGCGGGCGCGGCGGCGTCGGCTCGACGGGGGCGGGGCTGCCCGTCCAGGCGGGTGCAGCGGACGCAACGGCGGTGTCGATGCGGATCGCCCGATCCGCATCGCAGGGGCCGGCCTGCGGCACCGCAAGGCGCCGGCCCGCCTCCCGCCACGGCAGCGTGACGGAGATCGCATCCGTCCTCGATTCGAAGGCAGGCGCCACCAGATCGTACCAGGAGCCGGGCGACCGCTTTGCCGCATGCCACCCGCACACATAGAGCCGGTCCCGCGCGCGGGTGGCCGCGACGTAGAGCAGGCGACGATACTCCCGCTCGCGGGCGCGCCGCGCCGTCTCGCGCGCGAGCGTACAGCAGGGGTCGTCGTTGGAGCTGCGAATCGGCCACAGGGCCATCGGCACCGGCGCGCCGGCCCACAGCAGTCTCGGATCGTTGCGGCCATCCGGCATGCCGCACGTGTCCGGCAGGAAAACGACGTTCGCCTCGAGACCCTTGGCGCCGTGCACGGTCATGACGCGCGTCTCGTTGCGGTTCTGCTCCATGTCGCGCTTGACCTCGGCGGCTCCGGCTTCGAACCATTCGAGAAAGCCCTGCAACGTCGCCGCGTTCTGGCGCTCGTAGTTGAGAGTGAGCGCGAGAAACTCGTCGATCGGGTCGGTCGCCTCGTGTCCGAGCCGCGCCAGAAGCCGCGCGCGGCCGCGGTTCTTGCCGAGCAACGTCGCGAAGAACTCGAACGGCGGAACATAGTCGGCGCGCGCGAGCAGCGCGATCAGCTCGTCGACCGCGCTCGTCCAATGCGGCCGCTCCGCGGCGCGCGCCCGCAGGGTCGGCCAAAGACGCCGCGGGCGCCGGTGGCACAGGGCGAAGAGATCCTCGTCGTCGAAATTGAACAGCGGTCCCTTGAGAACGGTCGCGAGGTTAAGGTCGTCCTCGGGCAGCAGCACGAATCGGGCCAGGGCGACGAGATCCATCACCGCGATCTGTTCGCCGAGCACCATTCGGTCAGCGCCGGCCACGGGAATGTTCGCGGCCTTGAGCGCGCGCACCATCTCCTCGAAGAATGTATCGCGCTTGCGCACCAGGATCAGGATGTCGCCCGGTTGGATCGGGCGGCCGCACGACTCGAGCATCTCCCCGTCATCGATCCACCGCCGGATCACGGCGGCGATGCGTCGTGCCAGGATTACGGACGGGCTGGACGCCCCGGCGTAGTCGAGCGGGGCGTCCCATGGATCGCCGGGCAGATCGTCGCCGGGCACGACCGTGGGCCACAGTTCGACATGGCCGCCGGCGCTCTTTCGATGCGGCAAGTGACGGACGGCATCGCCATCGGCAATGACGCCATCGCGTGCGTCCGGCTGATTGAACACGGTATCGACGAGATCGAGCACCGCCGCACACGAGCGGAACGACACTTTCAATTCGACCGGGTCGAAGACCTGGCTGGCGGCGCGCACGCGCACCGCGAAGCGCGTCTGCATGCTCTCGAAGGCGGCCGGATCGGCGCCCTGGAAGCTGAAGATCGACTGCTTGCGGTCGCCGACCGCAAACACGGTGCGTGGCCGCTCGCGAGCGCCGTGACCGGAGAAGAATTCCTCGCACAGCGCGGCAATGACATCCCATTGCTCGGGGCTGGTGTCCTGCGCCTCATCGATCAGCACGTGGTCGATGCCGCCGTCGAGCTTGTAGAGTACCCAGGACGCATAGCCTTGGCGCCGCAGCAGTGCTCCGGTGTGGAGGATGAGGTCGTCGTAGTCGAGCAAGGCGCGCGCGCGCTTGCCGCTCTCGTAATGCTCCAGCAGCGCGTTGCCGAGCCGCAGCAGCGCCGCGGTTCCGGTGGCGACCGTGACCGACTTTATGCGCTCGCAGAATTCGATGACCCGCCGCTGCTCCGTTTCGAGGATCGCGAGTGCGCCGCCATCGGCCTTCTGGGCCTGCTTCGTGATCAGGTTCTTGCGCGGAGTGCCTTCCGCCGTACGAAATATCTCGCACCAGTCGCTCGAGACGCGGTCCGCGCGATTCGTCGCGCCGAGAAAATCGCGGATGCGCCGCGCCCGCTCCTGATCCGATGCGCTGCCGGAATCCAGTGCGGCGGCAGCCCGCGTCAACGCCGCCTCGGGCAGATCGGCCACGAACGCGGTGCGCAGGCTTTCGGGGGTATCGTCGGCCGCGACGCCGAGCAGCTCGCGCGTGGCGTCGATCACCGCCTCGATATCGCCGTCATGCGCGCTGAGCAGGCGGCGCAGCTTGCGCCGTTCGGCGACGAGTTCGGCGAGCACCGCCTGAAAGCCGATCTCCTCGACTTCGCCGACAATGAACTCGAGCGCCTTGGACAGAGCGCCGTCGGACTGCGCCCCGGCGAGGAGCCGCTCGCGCGCGTCCTCGATGAGCTGTTTCGCAGTGGCATCGTCGGCAATGGCGAAATGCGGCGGCACGCCGGCCTCGAGGGGAAAGCGCTTGAGTAGCGATTCGCAGAAGGCGTGGATGGTCTGGATGCGAAGGCGACCGATCGAATCGAGCGTGCGCGCGAAGAGCTGCCGGGCGAGGGCGATCTCTTCCCTGGCGGGCTGCCTGCCCTGCAGCGTGATGAGTTCGTCGCGTAGCTCGGCCTCGGGCATGACCGACCATGCGCCGAGCCGCTGGTGCAGCCGGTTCGCCATCTCGGCGGCGGCGGCCTTGGTGAAGGTGAGGCAGAGAATGGCGCCGGGCCGCGTGTCCGCGAGCAGCAGGCGGATGACGCGGTCGGTCAGGACGCGCGTCTTGCCGGACCCCGCATTGGCCATCACCCAGGCCGACACGGCGGGGTCGGCCGCGCGGCGCTGCGGCACGAACGGATCGGTGTCGCCGCGGATCATGAACCGTCACCGGACGACATCGACCATTCCCTGACGCGGGCGAGATGGTCGTAGTCGCCGTCGCGGTTGAGCCATTGCGGGCGCGGCCGGGACAGGTAGGCAGTCTGCTCCAGGTCGAACTGAGCGATGCGCCGCAGCAGCCCTTCGCGCGCCTCCGCCGCCAGCGTTTCCGGCGGAATAACGCCGCCGTCGCGCGCCGGCACGACCGGCTTGTATTCGCCTGCCGGCGTGCCGCCGCTGAGGCGGATATGCGCGAGCTCGGCGATGCTCTTGCTCTTTATGCCCGGGAAGCCGTTGCCCAGCGCGATCGCCGCTTCGAGCGGGAGCTGCGGGCTGAGGCCGCTGGCGATCTGCCTGCCGGAGGGTGGCTGCCCGGTCTTGTAGTCGAGGATCGACAGCGAACCGTCGGTTGCCGCGTCGATGCGGTCGGCCTTGCAGCGCAGGATGAACGCGCCGCCGGGGCCGGAAAGCGAAAGCTGACCCGTCGCCTCGGTCGCAAGCACGCGAAGTCCGAGCGACCGCCGCTCGCGCTCGAACTCGACGAACCACTGCGCGACGCGCAGGAAGCGCGGCCACCAGAAGGCGCGCACCGACGGGCGATCGATATAGGGGCGGAACGCCTCCTCGCCGCACATGATCAGTCGATCGAGCGCGTCCGCCGGCAGGCGCTCGGGAAGCTCGCGCACGAACCAGTCGAGCGCCTGGTGGATGATCACGCCACGGTCGAGCGCGCCCGGATCGGCATCGATGGGCTCGAGCGGCTCCAGGCCGAGAATGTGACGCGCGAAGATCGCATAAGGGTCGCGGATCCAGGTCTCGACCTGGGTGACCGAGAGGCGTCTCGGCCTTGCGGCGAGCGGCGGGCGCGGGCGAGGCGGCGCTACCGGCGCGATCACGACAGGCTCGTCGAGACCGCGATGCCAATGGATATGGGTGTTGGAAAGCGTCGCAATCCAGCGCGGGTCGCGCGCCAGCATGGCGTCGAGGCGCAGCAGCCAGCGTGACGGCACCGTAGGCGCGCCGTCGACCTTGCTGGCACGCGTGAGCACGACGAGGGGCGCCGCGACGGCTTGCGCGAAATCGTGCGCTGACAGGCCGATCCGGCGCTCCGGCGGGGCAAGCCCGAGCTTCGTGCGCATCGGACGCGACAGCCATGGATCTTCCTGCGGTTCGGGCGGCCATGCGCCCTCGTTGAGACCGCCGAGGACCAGGACGTCCGCGTGCTGCAGCCGCGCCTCGAGCAGTCCCCAGATGTACAGGCGCGGATGGCTGCCGAAGCGCGGGCGCACGACGCGGCCCGCCAGCAGCGCCTCCAGCAATGCCGGCCAGCGTCTGCCGTCGATTCGCTCGAGCAGGCCGGCCGCGAGGCGCAGCTCGCCCACGAAGGTTGCCAGCGCCTCTCCGGCTTCGCCGCGCCACAGCCCGGTCTGTCCGTCCTGCGTCGTGGCCAGCCATTCGGCGAAGCGCGCATGCGCGCCGAGGAGATCGGCCAGGCTCGCATCGCTGCTCGCCATCAGTTGCTCGAGCGAGGCGGCGGCGGCGGCAAGCCCTTCCACCCAGGCGAGCAGATCGCCGGCATAGCGACTGCCGGCTACCGTCTGCACAAGTCCCTTCAGGCCGGGGGCCGGACGCGGCCCGCGCAGGATGCGGCGCTCGAGATACCGCGCCAGTCCGAGAAAGGCCGCGCGGTCGCGGCCACCCGCGGCGAGCGGATGCTTGAGCAGCGCGAGCAGCGGAGCCGGCGCGGCGCGCTCCGCGATGGCCTGCGCCGCCAGCCGGAAGAACACGCCGGGCGCGGTGTGCGCGAGCGGCATGCCCGCGGAGTCGTCCACCGCGATATTCCAGCGCGCGAGCTCGGCGACGACGCGCCGCGCGAGATTCCGGTCGGGAGTCACGAGTGCGGCCGTCCGCCCGCTCGTCTCCAGTGTCTCGCGCATCGCCAGCGCAATTGCGCCCGCTTCTTCCTGCGGGCTCGCGGCATCGATCCGGCGCAGGCCGTCGAACGCCGGGTCGGGCAGCGGCTCCAGTCCGAGCCAGGCATCGGTCGTGACCGCCGGCCGCAGCGCGCCCGAGATCATGCGCGCGCGCGCGTCGCGAACCGCGCTTCTCCCGGCGCTCGGCCATGGCCGGACCTCGTCGCGCTTGACGCCGATCGCGTCGAGCAGCTTGTGCAGCCCGTGCTGCGCGTGGCTCGGCTCAGCGTCGATCGCCGACCAGCCTTCCTCGTCCAGCGCGAGATCGAGTCCGGGCAGGACCAGCTTGCCGGCCGGCAGGCGGGCCACGACAGAGAGCAGCTCCGCCGTCGCCGGAATGCTTCCGGTCGACCCCGCGGCGTAGACCATGTCGGCGGGCGGATCGGCGCTCCAGCGCGCGGCAAGTGCGCGGATCAGCTGCACGCGCCGCGCTACCGGGTCCATCTGACCGCGCTCGGCGAGGATCTTCGGCCAGCTCTCGCGGATGATCTTCAGGAACTCGATCGTCACCTGCCAATGGTCGGCGAGCTCGGCGGGGACGAGCTGGTCAAGCCGATCGAGCGGCACCTCCTCGATCTGCGCACTGTCGAGGAACGTGCCGAGCGCTTCGGCAAGGCGTGCTGCGACGCCCGGATCGCCACCGACATCCGGACGCTTCAGCACGAGTTGCGTCAGCAGGAGCTGGCGCTCGAGCGGCGAGATCGCGGGCGGCAGGTCGAGCCCGCCGGCCTCCCCGGCGGTCAGGACGAACTCGTCGTCATCGACGTCGCCGATCGGCTGCAGCCGCGGCAGCAGCAGCGGCGCTCCGTCGGTCAGGCGCAGGAATGCATCGCGCAGGTAGCGGCAGGCGCGGCGGTTGGGCAGCAGCACGGTGGCGCGCGCCAGCGCCAGCCTGTTGCCGCCGGCATCTTCCCAGATCCCCTTCGCGAGGAGGTCGAGGAAGGGATACCCGGCGGCAATGTTGTAGACGCGGGGCCGATGACGGAGCGAGCCGCGCCGACGCTCAGCCCGCGCCGCCGCGCGCCCGCTCATGTGGCCGCCGCGCGCCGCTCGCCCGGGGCCAGCCGCACATAGCCGAGTTCCGCCTCGGCAGGCGCGATGCTGTCCGGGGTGCCGACGTGGAACCACAACCCGTCATGGGCGACGCCCCACAGCCGCCCGGACTCCTCGGCGCGGTTGTAGAGGACGTTCAGCGAGAACGCACCCGCGGGCGCATCCTTGAACAGACGTGGATGCAGGATCTGCACGCCGGCAAAGACGTAGGGCGCGACCGCCCCGCCGTGGCGCCGCGTCGCGCGGCCCAGCGGATCGAGGAAGAAATCGCCGGGCCCGTCATAGCCATGCGCGGTCACCGTCCGCTGCAGCAGCAGCAGCGCGTCCATCTTGTCGTCGGCCCACGCCTGCGCCAGCCGCGCGAGGGCGGGGGTTGCGCCATCGAACCAGATGATGTCGGCATTGGCGACGTAGAACGGTTCGGCGCCGAGCAGAGGCAGTGCGTTGGCGACGCCGCCGCCCGTTTCCAGCAACTCGGCTTCCGGCGAGAGGGTGATGCGCAGATCCCGCCGGTTCGCGAGATGCGCCTCGAGCCTTGCCCCGAGATGATGCAGGTTGACGACGATGTCCCGCACGCCGACCGCGGCGAACCGGTCCAGCGCGTGGTCGATCATCGTCCGGCCGGCGACCTCGACCATCGGCTTGGGGATGGTGTCGGTTATCGGCCGCATTCGCTTGCCGAGCCCGGCGGCCAGTACCATCGCGCGCTTCGGCATCATGGCTGTCATGCCGCGAGCGCCGGCGGGATGATGCGCCGCTCCGGCGGGACGACACGGGCGAGCCAGTCGCGCATCGGTGCCAGGCCCGGGTGCGCCACATCGCCGGCCAGCAGGCGCCAGACCCGCGGAATGTGCTTCAGATACTGCGGCTTGCCGTCGCGGACCATCAGGCGCGTGAAGATGCCGACGATCTTGGCATTGCGTTGCGCGCCGAGGATCGCATAGGCCTCGCGGAAGGCGTCGCGATCGATGTCCTGAAACGCCGCGAGATAGCGGTTCATCATCGCTTCGGCCAGTGCGGCGGGAACATCGCGCCGCGCATCCTCGAGCAGCGACACCAGATCATAGGCCGCGGGCCCGATCACCGCGTCCTGAAAATCGAGCAGGCCGCATGCCGCGACGCCGCTACGCCCCTCGAGCCACATCAGGTTGTCGACGTGATAATCGCGCAGCACCAATGTGGGCGCTCCGTGCCGCGCCCGCCGCAGCAGGGACTGCCATATCGCGAGATATTCGTCGCGCAGCGGCGGGGGGGTGGGCCCGCCGGTGAGCGCGGGCAGATACCAGTCGGTCAGCAGCGCCGCCTCGGCGAGCAGGCGCTCATCGTCATAGCCCGGCACCGGGATTTTCGCCGCGTCGGTGCGGCGGTGAAGGTCGATCAGCAGGTCGACCGCGGTCGCATAGAGCGTGCTTTCGTCGGCGCCGGCGGCGAGCTTGCGCGTGTAGGTGTCGTCGCCGAAATCCTCGAGCAGCAGGAAGCCCTGTCCGGCATCCCGGGCGAGAATGCGCGGCGCGCTGAAGCCGAGCTTGGCAAGGTGTTCGGCCACAGCGACGAAGGGCCGGACGTCTTCCTGCGGCGGCGGCGCGTCCATCAGTACGGCGCGGCGCGGCGGGTCCTCGATGCGGTAGTACTTGCGGAAGGAGGCGTCGCCTGCCAGCAGGCGACGCTCGGCGCCGCCCCAGCCGGCGCGCTGCAGGAATTCGGCCATCGCGCCCGCGCGGCCAGGACCGGGCGCCTCAGACATGTCGGGAGAGACCTTCGAGGCGCGACGACCAGCGTCCCCGCCCGGTCAGCCGGGCACGGCGCGATGCCGGCGTCTCGCCGGCGCTGAACTCGATGTCGAGACGGTCGGAGGGCAGGAGCGGCCCGAGCCGGTCGGGCCACTCGATCAGCGAGATCCCGTCCGCGAATGCGTCCTCGATGCCGAGTTCCCACGCGTCATCGGGCTGGGCGAGGCGGTACAGATCGAAATGGAAGACGACCGAGTCGGCGAGTTCGTAGACCTGGACCAGGGTGAATGTGGGGCTCGGTACCTCGGCGACCGCTTCGCCGCCGCGCCGCGCGCGGATGAAGGCGCGCGCGAAGGTCGTCTTGCCGACGCCGAGCCCGCCCCACAGCGCGACCACGTCGCCGGCAAGGGTATTCTTCGCCAGGGTCTGCGCAAGGCGCTCGGTCGCGGCGATGTCGACAAGTGCGATATCGAGCGGGGCGGCAGCGGACTCGATCATTGTCAGGTCTTGTATCCGGAACGTGCCGCCGCTCGCAACCATACAGCGTCGCCCCGCTGCCGCCGCAAAGCCCCGAGCTTGACAAGGGTTGATCGGCCTTCGCGCGCGCATCATGTTATGCCGCGTTCGCGCGCCGAGTCGGCGCGCCCGAGTTGGAGTGCCCATGTCTACCGTCCCCCGCAGCGATGTCGCCATCATCGGCGCCGGCCCCGTCGGGCTGTTCGCCATTTTCGAATGCGGGATGTTGAAAATGAGCTGTCAGGTGATCGATGCCCTCGACGTCGTCGGCGGCCAGTGTGCGGCGCTATACCCGGAGAAGCCGATCTACGACATTCCCGGCTACCCGCAGATCGGCGCCATGGAGCTGATCGACCGGCTGGCGGAGCAGGCCGCACCCTTCAAGCCCGTCTATCACCTGAACCAGCGCGTCGACTCGCTGGCGCGGGACGGCGAGAACTGGGTTCTGACGACCTCGACCGGCGCACGGCTGCGCGCACGCGCGATCATCGTCGCCGCCGGAGTCGGCGCGTTCGGCCCGAACCGGCCGCCGCTCCCGGGGATCGAGGCTTACGAAGGCAAGAGCGTCTTTTACCTGGTGAAGCGGCGCGAGGACCTGCGGGGCAAGCGCGTGGTCATCGCCGGAGGCGGCGATTCGGCGGTCGACTGGGCGCTGTCGCTGGCCGATGTCGCGGCTCGGGTGATGGTGGTCCATCGCCGCGACAAGTTCCGCGCGGCGCCGGACAGCGCGGCGAAGCTCAAAGCCCTGGCGCAGGGCGGCCGGATCGAGCTCGTCGTCCCCTATCAGCTTGAGGCGCTCGAAGGCGCCGGGGGCATCCTCTCCGGCGTGATCGTCAAGGACCTCGACGGCGGCGCGCGCCGTCTGGAGGCGGACGTACTGCTGCCCTTCTTCGGCCTGGCGATGAATCTCGGCCCGATCGCGCAATGGGGCCTGAACCTCGAGCGCAACCACATCAAGGTCGACCCCGCGACGTGCGCCAGCTCGGCGCCGGGGATCTTCGCCATCGGCGACATCGTGTCCTATCCGGGCAAGCTCAAGCTGATCCTGAGCGGCTTCTCGGAGGCGGCGATGGCGGCGCATGCGATCTATCCGCTTGTATACCCGGGCGAGGTTCTGCATTTCGAATATTCCACGACCAGGGGCGTGCCCGGCGCGACGCCGGGACACGACTGAGCGCGGCGCAGAGGGTCACTGCGCCGCCGGAGTCTCCACTGGCAGCGTGCAGATCACCGTCGTGCCGCGATTGGGCACCGATTCCATCGTTACCTGGCCGCCGTGCAGCTCGACGATGCGCTTGACCAGCGACAGTCCGAGCCCGGCGCCCGCACGGCGCGATTCGGGACGGCGGGCGCGCTCGAACTCCTTGAACACGCGCTCCTGGTCCTCCGCGGCGATGCCGATGCCCGTGTCGGAGACGGAGAACATGACCGTCCCGTTTTCGACCCGGCCGGCGATGGTGATCTCGCCGCCCGGCGGCGTGAACTTGATCGCGTTGGAGACGAGGTTGCACAGCGCCTGCTTCAGCCGCCGTTCGTCGACCTGGAGGACTCCGAGGTCGGGCGGGCAGTCGACGTTCAGCCGAAGATTCTGGGAGCGCGCCCACTCGTTCATGATGCCGGCGACCGTATCGAGCAGCGCCTTCGGCTCGACCGGCTCGCGGTCAAGGGTCATCCGCCCCGCCTCGATCGAGGCGAGATCTAGGATATCGTTGATGATCGTCAGCAGCCGCTCGGACGACCCGATGATGCCGCGGCAATACTCCATCTGCCGGGCATTCAGCTCGCCGAAATACTGGTTGGCGAGGATTTCGGCGAAGCCGATGATCGTGTTGAGCGGCGTGCGGAGCTCGTAGGACACGTTCGAGATGAATTCGGACTTCAGCCGGTCGGCGGTTTCCAGCGCCTCGGCGCGCTCGCGCAATGCGCGCTCGACGCGGATCGAATCGGTGACGTCGATATAGGACAGCAGGATCGCGCCGTCGGGCAGCGGCACGGAGGCGTAGTCGAGGACCGAGCCGTCGGTGCGCGCCAGCCGCCCGGTGCGCGGCGCGCGCTCGGTCAGGCGCGCGATGATGCGGTCCTTGTAGCCGGACCAGTCGTCGCCATAATCGAAGAATCCCTTCGACTGCTCGACGATCTCGGAGATGTGCGGCTCCGCCGCCAGGGAGTCGGTCGGCAGGTGCCAGATCCGCGCATAGGCCGGGTTGGTCAGCTTGAGCCGGCCGTCGCCGCCCACGACCGCGACACCCTCGTAGAGATTGTCGAGGGTCTCCCGCTGCACGGCGATCAGGGTATTGTACGAGCGCTCGAGCACGAGGTTGTCGGTAACGTCCTCGTAGGTGAAGAACAGGCCACCGAGCGGATGGGGCGTGATCCGGCTGCGCAGCGTGGTTCCGTCCGGGATGTAGGTGAGCTCCTCGAGCGGCTCCAGCAGAGTGGTGAAGAGCCTCAGGCGCTGCAGCTTGAAGGCGCGGAAGTCGGCATATTCCGGCAGGCGGCGGCGCTCGCGCAACAGCTCCAGCACCGAGCCGAAATCCGGTTCGCTCCGCAGCCAGGCTTCGTCGAGCTTCCAGAGTTTGGCGAAGGCCGTATTGAAGAATCTCAGCCGCGTATCGGAGCCGTAGATGGCGATCGCGGTGGTCAGGTTCTCCAGGACCTCGCCGTGAGCCTTGAGCAGGCGCTGCAGTTCGGCTTGCGTCTCCTCGCGCTCGGTCATGTCGAGCGCGATCCCGACCGAGCCGCCGTCGGGCAGGGCGGCCTCTGTGAACTCGATCAGCCGTCTGGCACCGGCGATGACGACATGGTGCGCCTCGCTCTGCGGTGTTCGCGCGGCGCGGGCGAGGGCGGCGAGGGCGCGGCCCTGCTCGGCGAGCGAGGCTCCGCCGAGGACGCGCTTGCCCTCCAGCACGCTGACGCGGTCGGACTCGATTGCGCGAACATAGGCCTGGTTGCAGTCGACGAGCCGAAGATCCGGGCCGCGCCGCCACACCGGGATCGGCAGCAGGTCGATCGCGCTGGCGCATTGCCGGCGCGCGTCGCGCTCGTTGGCGAGTTCCGACTCGAGTTGCGCCGCCTTCTCGGCGAGCGCGCGTCGCTCCTCTTCGATCCGCGCACGTTCCGCGCCGGAAGCACGCGCCGCCTGCTCGGCGGCAACCGTCTTTTCAGCCAGGCGCCGCCGCTGCAGGAAGTAGGTCACGAGGGCGGCGGCAATCGCCAGAAACGCCAAGGACCAAGCGAAAAGGTCGCCGGTCATGTGAGGAGCAGCACCTGCGTCCGTTCAAAATGCTGAAACGCGGGGCAACCGGACCCGCCCGTTTACGGGCTTGCCGGTCGGCCGAGCGCAGTTTAGGCGCATTCGGTCCGGTCGAACAAGCTATCTGCGGGCTGAACGGGTGCTGTCGCCACGGCCGTCTGCGTCAGTAGCGGTAGGCGTCCGTCTTGAACGGACCTGCCTCCGGCACGCCGATATAGGCCGCCTGCTTCGGAGAAAGCCTGGTGAGCCTGGCGCCGACCTTCGCGAGATGCAGCGCAGCCACCTTCTCGTCGAGCCGCTTGGGCAGGGTGTAGACCTTCTTCTCGTACTTCCCCGGATTGGTCCACAGCTCGATCTGCGCCAGCGTCTGGTTCGTGAACGATGCGCTCATCACGAAGCTCGGATGGCCGGTGGCGCAGCCGAGATTCACGAGACGGCCCTCGGCCAGCAGGATGATGCGCTTGCCGTCGGGGAACTCGATCTCGTCAACCTGCGGCTTGACGCTATGCCATTTCAGGTTCTTGAGCGCGGCGACCTGGATCTCGCTGTCGAAGTGGCCGATGTTGCAGACGATCGCGCGGTCCTTCATCTGCCGCATGTGGTCGATCGTGATCACGTCGACATTGCCGGTCGCCGTGACGAAGATGTCGCCGACGGGTGCGGCATCCTCCATCGTCACGACCTGATAGCCTTCCATCGCCGCCTGCAGCGCGCAGATCGGGTCGATCTCGGTGACCATCACGCGGGCGCCGGCATTGCGCAGGCTGGCGGCCGATCCCTTGCCCACATCGCCGAACCCGGCGACCACGGCCACCTTGCCGGCCATCATCACGTCGGTGGCGCGGCGTACGCCGTCGACCAGGCTCTCGCGGCAGCCGTAGAGATTGTCGAACTTCGACTTGGTCACGGAGTCGTTGACGTTGATGGCCGGGAACAGCAGGCGACCTTCCTTCTCCATCTGGTAGAGGCGGTGGACACCGGTCGTCGTCTCCTCGGTCACGCCCTTGATGTTCTTGGCGAGCGACGAATACCAGCCGGGCTTGTCCTTGAGCCTCTGCCTGATCGCGGCGACCAGGACTTCCTCTTCTTCGTTCTCGGGCTTCGGCAGGGCCGAGATGTCCTGCTCCGCGCGCGAGCCGAGATGGACGAGCAGGGTCGCATCGCCGCCGTCGTCGAGAATCATGTTCGGCGTGCCGCCGTCGGCCCATTCGAAGATCTTGTGGGCGTAATCCCAGTATTCGGCGAGCGTCTCGCCCTTGTAGGCGAAGACCGGCGTACCGCTTGCGGCGATCGCCGCCGCGGCGTGGTCCTGCGTCGAGTAGATGTTGCACGAGGCCCAGCGGATGTCGGCGCCGAGTGCCTTCAGGGTCTCGATCAGCACGGCGGTCTGGATGGTCATGTGCAGCGAGCCGGCGATGCGCGCGCCCTTGAGCGGCTGCTGCTTGCCGAATTCGGCCCGCACGGCCATCAGGCCCGGCATCTCCGTCTCGGCGATCGCGATCTCCCGCCGGCCCCAGTCGGCAAGCTTGATATCGGCAACCTTGTAGTCGCTCTTCGCGGCCATTTTTCGCTCCTGGGATGCGGGAAATGTCGGGCGCCCAACGCAGGCAGAGCGGGCGTAATAGCAGCCGCACCCTGCGGCCAGCAACGGGTTTTTGAGAACGAACGGCCTGGCCTTCCGGAGCAGGCCGGTCGGTCAGACCGAGGCGTTGAAGTCATCCAACAGGGCGGCCACCTTCTCCGAATCGGACTGGTCCATGATGGCCCGCGCCCGGGTCACGGCGACACCGAGTTCGAGCGCCCGGATCCGCTGCTTGACGCGGAGCAGGCGCACCGTGGCCATGGAGAGCTCGCGGATGCCGAGGCCGATCAGCAGGCCGGTATAGCGGGGCTCGCCGGCCATCTCGCCGCACAGGCTGACCGGGATGCGATTGCGCAGCGCCGCCTCGGTCGCGAACTGGATCAGCCTCAGCACGGCCGGATGCAGCGGGTTGAACAGGTGCGCCACCTGCTCGTCGCCGCGGTCGATCGCCAGCGTGTACATCGTCAGGTCGTTCGTGCCGATCGCGAAGAAGTCGCAGACCTGTGCCAGCGCATCCGCGGCCAGGGCAGCCCCGGGCACCTCGATCATCGCTCCAACCGCCGGCAGAGGATCGGGGATGGCGAGACCGCGGCGGATCAGCCGGCGCGAGACGCGCGCCAGCACGATGCGCACCTCCCGGACCTCCGCGGGAGTCGTGACCAGGGGCAGCAGGATCCGGACCGGTCCGTGAGCGCCGGCGCGCAGGATCGCCGCGAGCTGCGCCTCGAGCAGGTCCGGCTGGCGAAGCGAGAGCCGGATCGCACGCATGCCGAGCGCGGGGTTGGGGCCGGGTACGATATCCTGCCCAAGTGCGGAGGCGATCTTCTCGCCGCCGACGTCGAGCGTGCGAATTGTGACCGGGCGCCCGCCCATGCCTTGAACGATTTCGGCCAGCGTTTTGTATTGCTCGTCCTCGCCCGGGACCTCGTCGCGGTTCATGAACATGAACTCCGTCCGCAGCAGGCCGATGCCCATGGCGCCGACGGTGCGGGCCGCTGCGACCTCGCGCGGCAGCTCGATATTCGCCTGCAGCGCGATCTCGACATTGTCGCGCGTCACCGCGGGAACCTTGGAGAGCCGCGCGAGCTGGCGCGCCGCGCGCGCATGCTCGAGCCGTCGTCGCTCATACGCATCGAGCGTGGCGGCCGCCGGATGCACGACGACGCGGCCGGTATCCCCGTCGACGACGACGATGTCGCCGGTGCGGACCGCTCCGATCAGGCCGGCCGCGCCGAGCACGGCCGGCAGGCCGAGCGAGCGCGCCATGATCGCCGTATGACCTTCGGCGCCTCCGTAGATCGTGGCGAAGCCGGCGATGCGTTCCGGGTCCATCAGCGCGGTGTCCGCGGGCGTTATTTCCTCTGCGACGATGATCGATCCTTCGGGGAGCTGCTTGAACGCCTGGAACGGCGTCTTGGTCAGATTGCGTAGCAGCCGCGCCCCGACCTCCCGCACGTCCTGGACGCGCGCAGCCAGATAGGGCTCGTCCATCGACTGGAAATCCCGCGCGATGGCCGCGACTTCGGCCTGCACCGCCGCCTCGGCATTGATGCAATCCTCGCGGATGCGGCGATCGACGCCGCGGACCAGCCGCGAGTTCGACAGCATCTGTCCGTGCGCGTCGAGCAGATAGCCGACTTCCTCCGCGGCGGAGGGCGGCAGCCCCGCGCTTTTCGACTTGAGCTTCGCCAGCTGGCGGAGCGCCTTGTCGACGGCCGTGCGCAGCCGCTCGCGCTCCGCCTCGACATCGCCGGGGCCGAGCGCATACTCGTGCACCGCCACGGTGCCCGCCTCATGACGGAAAGCCGGTCCGATCGCGATTCCCGGCGAGACGCCCAGTCCTTCGAAAACGGATTCCCTGCGCGCGACCGTCGCGTCGCGTCGTACTCGCACGCCGGTTCGCTTGCCGGCGGGGGACATGTCAGTCCTCCTCGAACTTGGCCGCGATCAGCGCCGCAATTGCTTCGACTGCCTGTTCGGCCTGCGGGCCGGTGGCCCTGAGACGGATATGACTCCCCGGACTGGCGGCGAGCATCATCAGCCCCATGATCGAACGGCCCGAGACGGAGGTGTCCTTGTGCGTCACCGTCACGGATGCGTCGAACTGGCCCGCCAGCTTGACGAAGCGCGCTGCCGCGCGGGCATGGAGCCCGCGCTTGTTGAGGATCATGACCTCGCGCTCGACCAATCCGTCCTCATTGACGTTGAACTGGCGATCGTTCACCGCGAATCGCCCGCGAGGAGCTGAGATGCGACGTTGATGTACTTGCGTCCGGCCTCGCGCGCTGCGGTCACCGCATCCGCCAGCTTCTCGGTATTGCGGACGCTGGCCAGCTTGATGAGCATGGGGAGGTTCATTCCGGCGATCACTTCGATCTTGGCTCTGTCGATGATGGAGATCGCGAGGTTGGACGGCGTGCCGCCGAACATGTCGGTCAGCACAACGACGCCATCGCCCTCGTCGACGCGCGCGACCGAATCAAGGATCTCCTTGCGCCGCAGTTCCATGTCGTCCTCCGGCCCGATGCACACGGCGGCGACATTGCGCTGCGGGCCGACGACGTGCTCGAGCGCCGCGATGAATTCCGATGCGAGCCGCCCATGCGTAACCAAAACCATTCCGATCATCGACATTCCCCATCTGGCCCGCTCTAGCGTGGCCGTTCACGCTCACGCTCGATGTCGCGATGTATTAACGCAACGCGGTATCCCGCGTCGCGCAGCTGTGCCGCGAGCAGCTCGGCGACGAAGACAGAGCGATGCCTGCCGCCGGTGCAGCCGACCGCGATCGTCAGGTAGCTTTTCCCCTCGCGCTCGAAGCGCGGCAGCAAGGCGCGCAGCATGGCGGTAAGGCCATCGAAGAACGGCACGAATCCTTCGTCGCGGCGAATATAGTCGCCGACCGGCTCGTCGCGCCCCGACAGCGGTTCCAGCGCCGCTTCGTAATGCGGATTGGCGAGGAACCGGACGTCGAAGACGAGATCGGCCTCGCGCGGCAGGCCGTGCCGGTAAGCGAAGGAAATGACCGTCACCGCAAGGCCGGTCTTCGCATCCAGCGCGAAATGCGCCTGCACCACGCGCTTGAGGTCGGCCTGGGCGAAGCTCGAGGTGTCCAGGATAAGGTCGGCACGGTCGCGCAGCACGTGAATGAGGCTGCGCTCGGCGACGATGCCGTCGACGACGGGGCGGTCCGCGGCGAGCGGGTGGCGGCGGCGCGTCTCCGTGAAACGCCGCCGCAGCACCTCGTCGTCGCAGTCGACGAACAGCACGCTTATGCTGAGGGCAGGCTCCGCCTTGAGCCGGTCGATGGCCGACAGGAACGGCTCCGCCGCGAAATCGCGCGTGCGCGAATCGATTCCGACCGCAATCGGGCGGTCGATGCCGTCGTCGGCCCGGATCAGCGAGTTGAGCAGCGACAGCGGCAGGTTGTCGACTGCCTCGTAGCCCGCATCCTCGAGCGCTTTGAGCGCGCTGGTCTTGCCGGCTCCCGACATGCCGGTCACGAGCACGACGCGGCGTTCCTTCGGTGCGAACGCTCTCATGTTTCTGGCTCCGGGCAGCGCGTTCATCGGTCAGGCGGCGAACATGCGGCCGCAAGCGGCTTCGCGGGCTGCGAACCGGACTTTCGCCACGGCGGACGCCTGGAACGGGTCGAGTGCGACGAGCGGAACGTCAATATCGAGCCAGGTCCGGTATTGCGCCGCGGGCATTCTTTCGACGCGGTCGGGTCCGACGAGGTCGACCGCCAGCACGACCGGACTGCGGGCGACATGGGCGACCGGCACGATGCCGACCCCGCGCACCTCGATGCGCCCGGCGATGGTCGCGGGTGCGGACGCGATCAACCGAGCTCCGTCGCGATGCAGATCCGTGCGATCGTCGGCGACGAGGCGCGCCCCGGCATCGATGAGGCGAAGCGCAAGATCGGACTTGCCGCTGCCGGAATCCCCCAGCAGGAGGATGCCGGTTCCGCCCAGTTCGACGCAGCTCGCATGAATCTGAAGTTGGTTGGTGTGGTCCACGACGGCGGGCAGGGTGTGGCCGAAATGCGGTTCTGTCAACCGCAGCGCAACCGGGGGCCGTGCCGGGCCGGGCGGGCGCCCGCGGCGATCCGTCAATCGACCGGCAGGCGAACGATGAAGCGCGCGCCGCCTACGCTGCCGTCCGCGCGGCGGCGGTTCTCGGCGGTGATCGTGCCGGCATGGGCGTCGATGATCTGGCGCGAGATCGAAAGCCCCAGCCCCGAATGGGTCCCGAACTTCTCGCCTTTCGGTCGTTCGCTGTAGAACCGCTCGAAGATCGCCTCGCGCTTGTCTTCGGGAATACCCGGCCCTTCGTCCTCGACACTGACCTCGACGACCGACCCGCGGGCCGCGTCCTTGCGACGGACGGCGGCGATCCGGATCGTGCCGCCGGGCGGGCTGAACGAGATGGCGTTGGCGATGATGTTGCGGAACACCTGCCCGAGACGGTCCTCCAGGCCGGGCACGATCAGGGGATGCGGGCCGACATCGAGGACGAGACGCGGGCCGCCCGCAGGCGTCGTCGCCGTGTGCAGCTCGACCAGGGCCTGCAGCAATGCCGCCAAGTCGACCGGCTGTGCCGCGGCGCGGGACAGTTCGGCGTCGAGCCGCGAGGCGCTGGAGATGTCGCCGATCAAGCGATCAATCCGCGCGACGTCGTCGAGAATGATCGTCATCAGTCTTTGCTGCTGCGCCGGGTCCTTGATCCGCGACGCGGTCTCGACCGCGCTCTTCAGCGAGGTCAGCGGGTTCTTGATCTCGTGTGCGACATCGGCGGCGAACCGCTCGATGGCGTCGAGCCGCTGCCACAGCGCTTCGGTCATCTCCCTGAGCGCAGCCGACAGCTCGCCGATCTCGTCGCCGCGCCGGCTCATGTCGGGAATCACCGGCTGGGTTCCCGCGCTCAGGCCGGAAGTGCGGCCGGTGCCGAGACCGTGGCCGCGCCGCACCCGTTCGGCCGCTACCGCGAGCCGACGCAAGGGCCGCGCGATCGCTCCGGCAAGATAGACCGACAGCAGGAACGTGACGCCGAGGGCGAGGACGAATATCTTCAGGATATCGAAGCGCAGCGAGCGCAGGTTGTCGTCGATCGCCGTGCTGCCGGACGTCAGCATCAGCACGCCGAGGACCTGCTTGAACCGCTGCACCGGGACCGCGACGGAAAGCACGACGTCGTTGCCGCGGCCGGCGCGAAGCTTGGTCGCGATCTCGCCGTAAAGCGCGTCTTTCGCCTCCTCGTAGTCATCGACGCGCGGAGCGATCATCTCGTAGTAGCGGGGTAGATGATGGCGGCGCGGCAGCCAGTTCACGACGAGGTCATAGATCGCGTTGGCGATACGCGTCATCAGACCGTGCGGCTCGCCGGGAGCTGGCAGCAGTTCGATCACCACCTCTCCGCCCGGCCGGCCCAGCACGCGGCTGTCCGCCACCACCTCGCCCGAGGCGGCAAAGAGACGCGCGTGGGTATTGGTCGGCTCGACCAGCCGGCGCAGGATCGTGCGCGCGGTCTCGAGGGTGAGCCGGGCGCCTATCTCCTCGTCGTTCACGTCGGTCGCCGCCTCGCCCAGCGCCGCGGCGATGATCTCGCCTTGCGTCGTCAGAGCCCGGAATTGCGCGGTGATCAGCGACTGCCGATAGTCGTCGAGATAGAGCAGGCCGGCAACCAGGAGCGCCAGCGGGATCGAGTTGACGATGAGGATGCGTCGCGTGAGCGGCGAGAAGCGGCGCCGCCGGATGCGTTGCTCCGGCACGGCGCGCGCGGTTTCGACGGGCGGCGGCCGCGCCTCGGCGCGCGGCAGCTCGAGCCGCGGCGCCTCGCGCTCTTCAGGCGAGTTTCGCCTCCGGGCGGAGAACGCCATGCGGCCGGTTCCTCACGGTTTGTCGCGATAGCGGTAGCCGAGGCCGTAGAGCGTCTCGATATGCGCGAACTCCGGATCGACCGCCTTGAATTTCTTGCGCAGGCGCTTGATGTGGCTGTCGATGGTGCGGTCGTCGACATAGATATGCTCGCCATAGGCCGAGTCCATCAGCTGGTCGCGGTTCTTGACCATGCCGGGCCGCTGCGCCAGGGCCTTGAGCAGCAGAAACTCGGTCACGGTGAGCGCCACCTCCTGGCCTTTCCAGCTGCAGACATGGCGCGCGGGATCGAGCGTCAGCTCGCCGCGGACGATCGGCGCCTCGGCCGGCGCTGCGACGCTGCCGGTCTTGTCGCGCAGCAGCTCCTGCCGGCGCAGGATCGCACGGATGCGCTCGATCAGCAGCCGCTGCGAGAACGGCTTGGTGATGTAGTCGTCCGCCCCCATGCGAAGGCCGAGCACTTCGTCCACCTCGTCGTCCTTCGAGGTGAGGAAGATGATCGGCATCTGGCTCTGCTTGCGGATCCGGCCGAGCAACTCCATGCCATCCATGCGCGGCATCTTGATGTCGAGCACGGCGAGATCGGGCGGATGGCTGCTTAGCTCGCGCAATGCTTCGACGCTGTCGCTGAAGGTTCTGACGTTGAATCCCTCGGCCTCCAGAGCGATGGCGACGGAGGTCAGGATGTTGCGGTCGTCGTCAACGAGGGCGATGGTCTGCGGCACGGTCTGTCTTCCTTTACGGACGGCTTCGCTCGTAACCCCTTCGGTCGGGGTGGCGCCCCGGACTCCAGCTCGAAAGGGACGCAATAGTCGGACGAAATGTGGTGTGATTTTGACGCGACACGCGTCGATTGACGCCCTTCGTCCAGCCGGACTATGCATTATAGGTAAAACCGCGATTCGATAGAACCCCGCGTTCCCGTGGGGTTCGCGCGGGGACCCAGGAACGAGGAAGCGATGACCCAATCCCAGCTAGGCCAGTCCGGCGTCGAAAGCCTGTCACGCGCAGCCCTTCCTGCGGTTGTCGCCTTCCTGCTCGGCAGCTTTGTCCTGTTCGGGGTCGGCTTCGCCGGTTCGTCCGTCCTGCACAACGCGGCGCACGACTCGCGCCATTCCTTCGCCTTTCCCTGCCACTGATACGGCCATGCTCCGACGCATTCTGCTGGTGGCCGTGATCGCCGGCGCCGTGGCCGGACTGGTCGCGACCGCGCTGCAGAGTGCCCGGCTGTGGCCGCTGATCGCGGCCGCCGAGCAGTTCGAGGAGCCGGCCACGCCTGGACATCATCATGGCGCGGACCAGGCCGCGCATGTCCATGCGGAGGCTTGGGAGCCGCGTGACGGCACCGAGCGCATGGCATACACCCTGCTGTTCAACATCCTGGCCGGCTTCGGCTTCGCCCTGCTGCTCAATGGCGCGCTGGTGCTCCGCGGCGCCGCCGCGAAAGCGGGCGTGCCCGACGCGAAGACCGGCGTCGCCTGGGGGCTCGCGGGCTTCGTCTGCTTCGCGCTCGCCCCGGCGATGGGCCTGCCGCCCGAGCTGCCCGGCATGGCCGCGGCCGATCTGCTCGACCGGCAGGTATGGTGGCTGGCGACGGCACTCGCCAGCGCCGGCGGGATTGCGCTCATCGCGTTCGTGCGCCCGCTTCCGGTGAAGGCGCTGGGTCTCGCCCTGCTGCTGGCGCCGCATGTCATCGGCGCGCCGCGTCCCGAAGCCGTCGGAACGGTCCCGGCCGAGCTCGCCGCGGAATTCGTCGTCGCCTCGCTGGTCGCCGCGGCGGCATTCTGGGTCGTCCTGGGCGGCCTGTCGGGCTGGCTGCATCGCCGGCTGGCCTAGGGCCGTGCCGGACGTGTTCGCCGGGGCGGGAGGATCCCCGCGCCTGCGTTTTCCGCGATCAGGCGTTATTCTGACGCGATGACCGAACCCGCGCCGGGCGCGATCGCCCGCAACGTCATGCGTCGCGCCGACCGCGCGACGCTCGCAACCGTCATGCGCGGCGACCAGCCCGATGCGGGATCGCCCTATGCCTCGCTCGTGCTGGCCGCGCTCGATCACGATGCGAGCCCGATCCTGCTCGTCTCGCAGCTCGCCGACCATACGCGCAATCTCGACGCCGATCCGCGCGTCTCGCTGCTGTTCGACGGCACGGCCGGGCTCGACGAGCCGCTGACCGGCCCGCGCGTCTCGCTGCAGGGCCGTGCCGCGCCCACCGCGGAGCCGCGCCACCGCGCGCGCTTTCTTGCGCGCCATCCCGGTGCGGCGCTGTATGCCGGGTTCGGGGATTTCGCCTTTTACCGGGTCGAGGTTGCGCGCGCGCATCTCGTGGCCGGCTTCGGCCGCATACACTGGCTCGCGCCGCGCGACGTGCTGTTCGATGTTGCCGGCGCCGAAGCGCTCGCCGCGGGCGAGCCCGGCATCCTCGAGCACATGAACGGCGAGCATGCCGACGCCGTGCAGCTCTATGCGGTGAAGCTGCTCGGCCGCGACGGCGACGGCTGGCGCATGACGGGCATCGATCCCGAGGGCGCCGATCTCCGCCGCGGCGGGGAGGTGGCGCGGCTGCCCTTCGATCATCCGGTCGGCGATGCCGAGAAGGCGCGAGCGGAGCTGGTGCGGCTGGTCAAGCGCGCGCGGCAGGCCGCCTGACCGGTCGCCCGCACCCTGGTCCCACGCCGGGTGCGGCGCTGGCCATGGCCGTTTACTGTTTCGGCTGTTTCACTTGTTTCAGGTGCTTCGCCCGTTTCAGGTGTTTCAGCGGTCTCAGGGAGACGCCCCTCTGAAAAAACCAAGCCGTTGAAACATAAAACACGATTCCGTCCTGCTTCATTGCTTCACGCGAGTCTGCATTTTGCCTCCCTGCTCCTTGTTGCCGCCTGCGGGGCTTTCGCAATGGGCACACGGGACGCGGCGGTCATGGCAGGCTCCGAACCTGCGAACCCCGCAAATGAGAACGCCCGCCGGCCGTCGGGGCCGCGCGGGCGTGTTTCTCCGGACCGATTCGACCACAACGGGAGGTACGGTCAATCCGGTTTTTTGTATCGCCGGTCCGTCATGAAACCGTCGCGAGTCTGAAACCATTGGCGCTGTACAGGTCCGCGCGTGGCTGTTACACCACCGGCCCTGTGTTACGGATTTGTTACGGGCAGGCGGACCCGAGACGCCGCGCCCGGCCACGAAGGACTCATGTCGGAAATCCGCCTCGAGCGCGTCGCGAAATCCTGGGGCCCGACCCGCGCCGTCGACGATGTCAGTTTCACGGTGAAGGAGGGGGCCTTCACCGTCCTGCTGGGACCGTCGGGCAGCGGCAAATCGACCGTGCTGCGCCTGATCGCCGGCCTCGAGGAAGCGAGTGCAGGCCGCATCTTCATCGCCGGCAGGGACGTGACCGACCTGCCGCCGGCCCAGCGCGAAATCGCGATGGTGTTCCAGTCCTATGCGCTGTTTCCGCATCTCAGCGTCGCCGAAAACATCCTGTTCGGCCTCAGGGTGCGCCGGGTGAATGCCGCCGAGCGCGCGGCGCGGCTCAAGCGTGTCGCCGATCTGCTCGGCCTCTCGGCCCTGCTCGCGCGCAAGCCGTCGCAGCTCTCCGGCGGGCAACGCCAGCGCGTGGCGCTCGGTCGCGCCATCGTCGCCGAGACGCGCATCTGCCTGATGGACGAGCCGATGTCCAACCTCGACGCGCAGCTCCGCGCCGAGATGCGACGCGAAATCCGCGCACTCCAGCAGCGCCTCGGCATGACCATGATCTACGTCACGCACGACCAGATCGAGGCGATGACGATGGCCGACCAGATCGTCCTGCTCAAGGACGGTCGCATCGAGCAGGACGCGGCGCCGCACGAGCTCTATGAGCGGCCGGCCAGCGCGTTCGTCGCGCGCTTCATCGGCACTCCGCCCATGAACGTGGTGGCGTTGAGCGACGGGCGCGGCGGGGCGGCGATCGCCGGCACCGACGGCCCGCCGGTCCTCGGCGCCGGAGCCGATCTCCTGCTCGGCGTGCGGCCGGAGCACGTCCAGCTTTCGGATCATTTCGGCGTGCCGGCGACCGTGGTCGCCGCCGAGTATCTCGGCGCCGATACGGTGGTGACCTGCCAGGCCGGATCGGAGACGATCGCGATCCGCGCCGCCGGCCGCCTGACGCTGGCGCCGGGCGCCAGGCTGCGCCTGAGCTGGGCGCAGGATGCGGTTCATCTGTTCGATCGCGCGTCGGGAAAGCGCCGCACCGACAGTCCTTCGATTCCGCGCGTCGCCGAGCGCGACGCATGAGTGTAACGAGCCACAGGCCTCAGCAAGGGAGAAAGCAGATGCAGGGATTGTTGAAACGAGCCTGGTACGCAGCAGCGATTGCTGTCGTGCTGGTCTTCGGCGCCGCCCAGGCGCGCGCCGTCGAGCTGACCATGTACTACCCGGTCGCCGTCGGCGGCCCGATCACCAAGATCATCGACGGCATGGTGGCGCGGTTCGAGAAGGCGAACCCCGGCATCACGGTCAAGCCGGTCTACGCCGGCAATTACGACGACACGCGCGTCAAGGCGCTGACCGCTCTCAAGGCCGGGCAGCCGGTGCAGCTTTCGGTGCTGTTCTCGATCGACCTGTTCGAGCTGATCGACCAGGACGTGATCGTGCCGTTCGACGAGGTCGCGACCAGCGCCGAGGACAAGGCGTGGATGAAGACCTTCTATCCGGCGCTGATGGCCAACGGCATCACGGGCGAGAAGACCTACGGCATTCCGTTCCAGCGCTCGACCATCGTCCTCTACTACAACAAGGACGCGTTCAAGGAGGCGGGCCTCGATCCCAACAAGCCGCCAAAGACCTGGGCCGAGATGGTCGAGATGGGCAAGAAGCTGACCAGGAAGGACGCGTCGGGCAACGTGACGCGCTGGGGCGTCAAGATCCCGTCGACCGGCTATGCCTACTGGATGTTCCAGGCGCTCGCCATCCAGAACGGCGAGGAGCTGATGAACCAGGCCGGCAACCAGACCTATTTCGACAAGCCGGCTGTGGTCGAGGCGCTGCAGGCCTGGTCCGACATGAGCCGCAAGCACGGCGTGATGTCGCCCGGCACGGTCGAGTGGGGCACGCTGCGCCAGGACTTCCTCGAGGGCGCCACGGCGATGATGTGGCACACCACCGGTAACCTGACGCCGGTGCGCCAGGCGGCGAAGTTCGACTTCGGCGTGGCGATGCTGCCGGCCAACAAGCGGCCGGGATCGCCGACCGGCGGCGGCAATTTCTACATCTTCAAGAAGGCGACGCCGGAGGAGCGCAAGGCGGCGCTCACCTTCATCAAGTGGATGACGCAGCCCGAGATCACGGCGGAGTGGAGCATCGCGACGGGCTATGTCGCGACGCGGCCCGACGCCTACGAGACCGCGACGATGAAGAAGTACGCCGCGGAGTTTCCGCCCGCGCTGGTCGCGCGCGACCAGTTCCAGTACTCGGTCGCGGAGTTCTCGGTTCACGAGAATGCCCGGGTCAAGAAGTTCCTCGACGACGCGATCCAGTCGGTGCTGACCGGTGCCAAGCAGCCGGGAGAGGCCCTCAAGGCCGCCCAGCAGCAGGCCGATCGCGTGCTGAGGAGCTATCGGTAAGAAGGCAGATGGCCCACCGTCCTTCCATTGTCATTGCCGGGCTTGACCCGGCAATCCAGAAACGGGCCGTGCGGCAGGCGCGGCGCCAGTCTGGATGCCCGGGTCAAGCCCGGGCATGACAGTGAATTGGAAGGTGGGGAGCGGTTCAATGCGGCCGAGATGTGAATCGTTTCGGCCGCATTGCGCGCCATGACAATGCACGCCCGCAATCCAAGCGTCCACCTCTACGGCTGGCTGCTGCTGCTGCCGGCGGCGGTTCTGCTGGTCGCGTTCACGCATTACCCGACCATCGCCAGCCTGATCGACAGCTTCTTCTCGACGCCGCGCGGCGGGCGGCCGCCGCGCTTCGTCGGGCTCGACAACTACCAGGGCATGATCGAGGACCCGGTGTTCTGGAAGGTATTCTGGAACAACATCTGGTTCGCGGCAGGCACGATTCCGGCGAGCATCGTGCTCGCCCTGCTCATGGCGGTGTGGGTCAACGAGCGCCTGCCCGGCCGCGCCTTCCTGCGGATGGCCTATTTCACGCCGACCGTGCTGCCGATGATCGCGGTCGCCAACATCTGGCTGTTCTTCTACACGCCGGAATACGGCCTGCTCGACCAGATCCGCGGGCTGTTCGGCGCCGGCGCCCACAACTGGCTCGGCGATCCTTCGACGGTGATGTGGTGCATCATCGTCATGACGATCTGGAAGGAAGCCGGGTTCTTCATGATCTTCTATCTGGCGGCGCTGCAGACGCTTTCGCCGGAGCTGGGCGAGGCGGCATCGCTCGAGGGTGCGAGCCGCTGGTACTTCTTCCGCCGCGTGACGTTCCCGCTGCTGATGCCGACCACGCTGTTCGTGATGATCAACGCGGTGATCAACTCGTTCAAGCTGGTCGACCAGCTTTTCGTGCTGACCAAGGGCGGCCCCGACAACGCCAGCGCGCTTCTGCTCTATTACATCTACGAGGTCGCGTTCAGCTTCTGGGACACGGCCTATGCGGCCACCCTGACCGTGCTGCTGCTCGCGGTCCTGATCGTGCTGGCGATCGGCCAATACGTCTATTTCGAGCGCCGGGTGCATTACCAGTGACCGCGTCGCGCTTTTCCATTGCGGGCGTTCTGGAAACGGCGGGGGCCTGGCTGCTGGCGATCCTGTGGATCGCGCCGCTGCTCTATGCGTTCTGGACGGCCTTCCACCCGCCGGAATACGCGACGCAGTTCGATCTGACGGCGCCGCTCACGCTCAAGAACTTCGAGGCGGCGTGGCAGGTGGCGCCGTTCGCGCGCTACTTCCTCAACACCTTCATGCTGGTGACGATGGTGCTGGCGGCGCAGTTCATTCTGTGCACGCTGGCCGCCTATGCCTTCGCCCGCTTCGAGTTCTTCGGGCGCGAGTTCGCCTTCGGTCTGGTGCTGCTGCAGCTCATGATCATGCCCGAAGTGCTGATCGTCGAGAACTACCGCACCATGAGCCGGCTCGACATCGTCGACACGGTGCTGGCGATCGGCCTGCCCTACATGGCCAGCGCCTTCGGCATCTTCCTGCTGCGCCAGACCTTCAAGACCGTGCCTAAGGAGCTGGAGGAGGCCGCACGGGTCGAGGGTGCCTCGTTCCTGCAGATCCTGTGGAAGGTCTATGTGCCGCTGGCTCGCCCGACCTATGTCGCCTACGGACTTGTGTCGGTCAGCTACCACTGGAACAACTTCCTGTGGCCGCTGGTCATCACCAACTCGGTGACGACGCGGCCGCTGACGGTCGGACTCGCGATCTTCGCGGCGCCCGAATCAGGGGTGAACTGGTCGATCATCAGCGCCGGCACGCTGATGACGGTGGCGCCGCTGCTGGTCGCCTTTCTGCTGTTCCAGCGGCAGTTCGTCCAGTCCTTCATGCGCGCCGGCATCAGATGATCCGCATCGTCACCTGGAACATCCAGTGCGGCAAGGGCGCGGATGGCGTGCTCGACCTCGACCGCATCGCGCAGGTCATCCGCGCGATGGCGGATGCCGACGTGATCTGCCTGCAGGAGGTGGCCCGGCACGATCCGTCGCTCGACGACGGCGTCGGCGCCGATCAGGTCGCGTTTCTCGCCGCGCGATTCTTCCAGCACGAGGCGTATTTCGGCGCCGCCCTCGACCGTGCGGGGCCGTCGCGTTCGCGGCGCCGCCAGTTCGGAAACGTGCTGCTATCGCGGCTCCCGGTCCTGGAGATTCGTACGCAGCCGCTGCCGCAGCCGGCCGAGCCGGGCATCAAGCACATGCGCCGCGCCGCGATCGAGACGGTGATTGCCGCACCCGGCGGGCCGCTGCGCGTCACGACCGTGCATCTCGAGTATCATTCCGCCGCGCATCGCGCGGCGCAGGTCGAGGCGCTGCGCGCGCTGCACGAGGAGGCTTGCGCCAACACGACGCGTCCGCCGCTCGATCCGGGCGAGGGACCGTATCAGTTCGTGCCGCGCCCGCCTGCGGCGGTGCTGTGCGGCGATTTCAATTTCGGCCCCGACGATGCCGCGTACGCGCGCATGACCGCGCCGTTCGGCGCCGGCGTGCCGCCGTTGAAGGATGCATGGACGCTGCATAGCGGCCAGCGCGCCCACGACCCGACCTGCGGCATCCATGACCGCGTGCAATGGCCGCAAGGGCCGCACTGCCGCGACTTCTTTTTCGTCAGCGATGCGATAGCGGGCCGCGTGAAGGACGTCGTCGTGGACACAAACACCAACGCCTCCGACCATCAGCCGGTGCTGCTGGTGCTGGACGCATAGCCGCGACCTTGCATCACTTCAAACTGTCATGCCCGGGCTTGACCCGGGCATCCAGACTGGATCGCCGGGTCAGGCCCGGCGATGACAGTCGGAAGAAATGGCGCGAGGCAGATCAGCCTCGCGTCTTGCCCGGCATCGCACCGCCGCCCGGCACCTCGTCCTTGGCATAGAGACGCGTCGGCGCGGCATGTTCGTCGGGGCCGATCGCAAAGAGCAGATCGGCGAGATCGTCGGCGTGCTCCTCCTCCTTGGCGAGGATCTCCTCCATTATCCGTCGCGAGGTCGGATCGTTGTCGCCGAAGAACTGGATCATTTCACGATAGCTCTCGATTGCGATGCGCTCCGCGACCAGGTCCTCGCGGATCATGTCGATCAGCGAATTGCCCTCCTTGTACTCGGAGTGGCTGCGCTGGACGAGGGTGGCCGGGTTCATGTCGGGCTTGCCGCCAAGCTGCTTGATCCGTTCGGCGATCTGCGCGGCATGCTCTTCCTCCTCGCGGGCATGCTCGGCGAACTCGTCGGCCACGGCGGTCGAGTGGATGCCGGTCGCCATGTAGTAGTGAAACCGGTAGCG
This sequence comes from Alphaproteobacteria bacterium, assembly GCA_041690495.1. GTDB lineage: Bacteria > Pseudomonadota > Alphaproteobacteria > CACIAM-22H2 > CACIAM-22H2 > DATAAP01. The sequence goes on from JAWLHE010000001.1 coordinate 784,831, forward strand.
CAACGCACAGACGATCTCCGTCGCCAGAGCCTCGTTGAGGATGCCGACGGCCCGATCCTTGTCGAGGCCGTAATCGGCGGTGACCGGCCCTTCCTCGATCTTCTGGCGGGCGCGGTTGCGGATCTCCTGAATATCGCTGAGATAGCTCATGTCCGTCTCCTCACATGGCGCGCGGGTAGGGGCCTGTTCGAAACGGCGGCGAAGCTTCCCTGTTCCAGGGCGGAGCATCCGACCGGGCCCGGGAGGCGGGCTGGATGCGCGGCCGTTCTACATGAAGCGGCGGAACATCGGGTGGAGCTGCGCGAGCGTCTCCTTCTGCTGCTCGTCGAGCGCCGCGTAGAACGGTCCCAACGCCGATTTGACGGTCCGTACAGCTTCGAGCCGCGCCGCGAGATTGCTCTCGTGCTGATCGACAAGCTGCGGCAGCGTCATATCTCCCCCGGCCATGCCCGACATCGGCCGCATGCGCATATGCGCGCCTTGCGTCTTTGCCGCGGCCTGGCGCATCGCGTCGGCGAACTCGGCCCAGGCCTTCTCCTGCGCTTCGGTAATCCCGAGCTCGGCCTTGAGGAACGCAAGGCGGCCCTCGATGCGTTCGTCGCCGTCCATCATGCCCATCATCGGCATCATGCCGGACATGCCGCCCGGGCCCATCATGCCTTGACCCATCATCCCCGGGCCCATCATGCCCGGCCCCATCCTGTCCTGATCCATCATGCGGCCCTGGCCCATCCCCATGCCGGGCCCGGGTCCCATGCCGGGTTGCATGGGGCGCGAGGGCGAGGCTTGCGGCGTCTGGGGTGTCTGCTGCGCCTGTGCAGTGGCCGCTGCGGGATGGTGACTATCCTCAGCGAGCGATGGCACGCTCAGGCCAAGCGCCAAGGTGGCGACGGTGATCGTCAGTGGCTTAGCCATTTTCAGCCTCCCTGCTCGAATGGACGCTGCCGGCGCGGAATGCGGGGCGCGCACACGGCAGACGTATCAGACGGGCTAGTGTTCCCGACCGGAGAGAGCGCCGCATTGATTCAGGTCAACAGACTGCCTGGCACTGATTCAGGCAAACGCCTCGCCGAAGAACTCCGCCAGGGCGAGGAACAGCCGCTTCTGGTTGGCGGGCTTGCTGATGCCGTGGCCTTCGTCGTCGAAGATGAGCGTGTCGTACCGGACCTTCGCCGCGTCGAGCGCCGCGCGGATGGCGGCGACGTTCTCCGGCGTCACGTTGGGGTCGCGCGCACCCTGGACGATCAGCAGCGCGCCCTTGATGTTGCCGACGTAATGGATCGGCGAGCGCTCGCGATAGCGCTCCGGCGCCTGCGCCGGGGAGCCGCCGAGCATCTCCTCGCTATAGGGGCGCAGATCGGGCCGCGTCGTCTCGTAATCGACGACGAGATCGGTCATGCCGCAGATCGGCGCCGCGGCGGCAATAATCTCGCGCGGCCAGCGCGTGATCGCGCACCATGACGAATAGCCGCCATAGGACGTGCCGGTGATGCCGACCTTGCCCGGCCGTGCGACGCCTTTCGCGATCAGGTGCTCGATGCCGGCGCGGATGTCGTCCTGCTCGGCGCCGCCCCAGTAGGTCTTCTTGATCGCCTCGCGGAAGGGCAGGCCGAAGCCGGTCGAGCCGCGATAGTTCGGCTCGAGCACATCGAAGCCTTGCGACACCAGGAACTGCACCATTGCGCTGACGCGGTCCTCGCTGTGCGCGGTGGGGCCGCCATGGACATGCAGGACGAGGCCGCGCGAGGGTTGCCGCCTGGCGCGATAGAGCCAGCCCTGGATCTCGAGGCCGTCGGTGCCTTTCCAGCGAATGTCCTCGGCTGCGACGAAATCGTCGGGGCGCAGCCTGGTGATCTCCCACAGGCCGGTGAGGCTCTGCGATGTGGAGCCTTTTCCTTGACTGTCATGCCCGGGCTTGACCCGGGCATCCAGGGCCGACGGCGCTGTCCTTTCCGGACCGGCCTGGATCGCCGGGTCAAGCCCGGCGATGACGGTGGAGGGGGAGGAGCCGACGCCGAGCCTTGCGATGTCGCGCGGCTGACGCGCGCTGTAGACCTCGCCGATCCAGTCGTCGCCGATCCGCGCGAGCGGGATGAACGTGGCGGGCAGGTCGGTGAAGCCGGATTCTTTCCCGGTATCCGGATCGATGAGAAACGCGCGGCTTCTGGCGCCGCTCACCTCGACCGCAACGATTGCATCGGCGCCGCGCGGCGCGTAGGCGTATTCGAGCGGGCGCGCCGGATCGTCGATCAGCCAGCGCAGGGCGCCGCTGCTGCGGTCCCACACGCCGAGCTTCTTGTGCGTCTTCGTCTCGGCCATGACGAGGGCGCGTCGTCCATCGCGCAGCCAGGTCGCGCGCACCTTCTGGTCGGCGCCGACATTGAAGAGCTCGCGGTCGCCGCTGCCGTCGGCGGCGACCAGCCAGACCTGCTGGCCGGCGGGATGCTGGTCCTTGCGCGAATAAAGGATGTGCGTGCCCTGCTCGTTGAGCTGCGGCGCACCCGTGCCCGGCTTCTGCGGCCGCGCGATCACGCGCCGCGCGCCGGTCGAGATGTCGTGGGCGTAGACGAGATAGGGCTCGATCTCCGCACCCGTGTCGGGATCGCGGTTGGCGGCGTAGTAGAGCGTCTTCCCGTCCGGGGCGAGCTTGCCGCCGCGCAGGAAGTAGGTCGGGTTCTCGTCCGTCAGCAGCCGCATATTGAACGGCGCGTCAGGTGCCACGGCGTAGAGCCGGTCGCGCTCGTCGCCATCCCTGTCCTCGACGACGATCACGAAGCGGCTGTCCGGGCTCCACGTCACCACGCCGGTGTCCTGCTTCGTGTCGGTGAGCCGCACCGGTGGCGCCGAGCCGTCGGTCGGCGCCGCATAGACGTCGGCGGCGGGCCCGCGCCCGTACCACGTCCACGCCACCCATTTCAGGTCGGGCGAGACAACGGCACCACCGAGCTTCGGCAGCGAGAGGAGATGATCGAGATAGTCGGAAGGAGAGAAGCGCAGTCTGTGTTGCTTGGCGGTCATGTCTGTCTCGACGGCAGCGGGTCGGATTGTCGGAAAGGCTTACGAAGTGCCAGCCGGCGCCGGCTCCTGCAACCTTCTAAGGGATTGACTTCCGCAGGTCTGCCACGCGGGCACGAGCCTTGCATTAACCATACGAAACACCGCGGGAGCAACCCGCGATCTGGCCGCGCCCCGACGGGTGCGGCATGGCAAGGAGGAACCCGACATGAAACGCTATGGTTTCGTGCTTGCAGCCGGTCTGTTCGCATGGTCCGCAACGGCGGAGGCTGTACCGGTCGGCCCAAGCCCCTATCTCAGCTTCGCCGACAGCCCGTTCAACGGCGGATCGTTCTCGTACTACCACCTCGAGAATTTCGAGGACGATGCGCTGAACACGCCGGGCGCTTCGCGCTCGGGCGGTGTGATCGTTTCCGGTCAGGCCGGGTGCGGCGGCGCGGGCGACGGGCAATGCAATCCCATCGTCGATTCGGTCGATGCGGATGACGGCGCGATCGACGGCTCGGGGCTTGCCGGCAACTCGTTGTTCTCCACGCCCGGCTCGACCGGGATCAGCTTCACGTTCGATGCCGCAACCCTGGGCGGGCTGCCGACTCATGTCGGGATCGTCTGGACCGATGGAGGCACCGACGCGTCCATCACGTTTCAGGCTTTCGATGCCGCGGACAACGTCCTGGGCTCGACAACTGCTTTCGGGTTGCCCGACGACAATTTCATTGGCGGCACGGGTGAGGACCGGTTTTTCGGCTTCATCGATGCAGGCGGGATCGGTCGCATCTTCATCAGCAACTCGACCGGCGGCATCGAGGTCGACCATCTGCAGTACGGCCTTGCCGGGGAGCCGAATGGAACGCCGGTTCCGGAGCCGAGCACCCTGCTGCTGTTGAGCGCAGGCCTGCTGAGTTTCGGCACGCTCCGCTCATGCCGTCACGCCGGCTGACGGAGGCGGACGGCGCGGCAGCGGTCGCGGCGCGATCACCCGCTGGTGTGGGTGCCGACCATGAAGCGGCGGCCGCCAGTCACCGGCAGAACCTCGTGCAGCAGTGCCGCGGACCAGACGATCGCCGTGCCGGTCTCGACTTCGTAGAGCTGCTCGCCATATTCCCGAAATCGCAGCTGCCCGCCCTGATATGCACCGGCATTGAGCGCGACAGAGACAGTGAAGCGCCGGTCGCGCGTCGGCATACTGTTGTTGTCGCGGTGCTGCGGCAGGCCGCCGCCGTCCGCGGCATCGTAGCAGGCTATGCGATAGGCTTCGCGATGCGTGATCGTGGTCTGGAACGCAATCTCGATCTCGGGAATGACGCGGTGCATCAGCGTCGCATCGAGCAGCGACTGGATCGCTGCGTCGCGCACGACCATCTGCACGACGCTGCCGTAATGCGTTTCGCGTAGCTTGAAGTCGCCTGTCTCGACCTGGTAGGCCTTGCAGCCATTCACGAGGTCCGGCTCCCATACCCGCACTGGGCGGTGCCAATGCGCGATGAGGCGCTCGCAGTCCGACATGGCGAGCGCGCGCGGTATGACCAGCACCGGCGGATGCGCGCCGAGTCGCTGTACCGGCACAGCGGCCGCCAGATCGTCGAGGATGCGGGCCGCGCGGAGCGCCTGCGGCGCATTGGCCCCGTCCTCGAGGCGGGCCAGTACCCGCCGGTTGGCGTCCAGCAGGATGGTGATGGCGCCAGATAGGGCGCCGCCGATGCCGTAGCCGCGCTGCACCCTCTTGCCGCGATCGCGCAGTACCGGGAACCCGAGGCTGTCCAGGGCGCGCAGGGCCGAATCGCTTTCAGGCGGCGCGGCGGCGATCGCGACCACCAGCACGCGGTGGCGCGTCAGCGGCTCGTGCTCGTCGCGATAGGCGCGCAGCTCGTCCGCGTAACGCGGATCATCGGCATCGCCGAACACCAGCGCCACCGGCCGACCGCACAGCCGCACGGCCCAGGGGCTCGTCAGGCGGCCATCGCAATCGGGCAACTGGAAAGGCGGGGCGCGGTCGCCGGGGGCGAGCGCGTCGGCGCAGCCGCCGAATCGCACCGCGGCCGGCGCCTGCCGCGGAATCCTGAACGTCTTCACGCGCTCTTGCAGCGTCGTGGCCATGCCATACCGCTCGCAGGCGGGACGTGCGGTCCCGACTCGGGGGACGCTGTTCGCAATCCCGGACTGTTGTTCTGGACTCCCCCCTTCGCGCAGGATGGCGCAGCGCCCGCCGCACCGCAAGCGGCGGGTGCTCCAGCTGCGGCTCTCCACCCGCGAAGGGGAGAGCGGCGAATTCAATCAATGCGCGTCGTCCCAGGAGTGGCCGTGGCCGACTTCGACGACGAGGGGCACGGACAGCTCGACGACCGGCTTCGCGGCGTTCTCCATGATCGGCTTGACCACCGAGACGATCTTCTCGCGCTCGGTCGGCGGCGCCTCGAACAGCAGCTCGTCATGGACCTGCAGCAGCATCTTCGCTCTAAGGCCGGCCGCCTCGATCGCGGCGGGGATCTTCACCATCGCGCGCTTGATGATGTCGGCGGCGGCTCCCTGGATCGGCGCGTTGATCGCGGCGCGCTCGGCGAAGCTGCGCTGCGCCGGGTTCTTCGCCGTGATGCCGGGCACGTGCACGCGCCGGCCGAACAGCGTCGTCACATAGGCCTGCCGTCGCGCCTCGGCCTTGGTGCGTTCCATATAGTCGCGGATGCCGGGGTATTTTTTGAAGTACGCGTCGATATAGGCGCGCGCCTCGCTCTGGGGTATCCCGAGCTGGCGCGCGAGGCCGAACGGGCTGATGCCGTAAATGATGCCGAAGTTGATCGCCTTGGCGCGGTTGCGCACGCCCTTGTCCATGCCCTCGATCGGCACGCCGAAAACCTGCGAGGCGGTCATCGCATGGATGTCGAGTCCGTCGCGGAACGCCTGCTTGAGCGGCTCGATCCCGGCGACGTGGGCGACGATGCGCAGCTCGATCTGCGAGTAGTCGAAGGAGAGAAGCTCGCAGCCCGGGGCCGCGACGAACGCCTTGCGGATCTTGCGGCCTTCCTCGGTGCGGATCGGGATGTTCTGCAGGTTCGGATCGTTCGAGGACAGGCGGCCGGTCGACGCCACCGCCTGCGAGTAGCAGGTATGAACGCGGCCGGTGCGCGGATTGATCTGCTCGATCAGCGTATCGGTGTAGGTCGACTTCAGCTTGGAGAGCTGGCGCCAGTCCAGCACCTTCTGCGGCAGCGCGTGTCCCGAGGCGGCGAGATCCTCTAGCACGTCGGCACCGGTCGCGTAGGCGCCGGTCTTGGTCTTCGCCGGCTGTCCGCCGCCTGGCAGCTGCAGCGCCAGCTCGTCGAACAGGATCTTGCCGAGCTGCGCGGGCGAGCCGATGTTGAACTCGCGGCCGGCCAGCTTGTGGATCTGCTTCTCGAGCTCGCCGAGGCGGAGCGCGAAATCGTTCGACAGGCGCCGCAGCTCCTCGCGGTCGGCGGTGATGCCCTCGGCCTCCATCGCGCGCAGCACGGGGATCAGCGGCCGCTCCATCGTCTCGTAGACCGTGACGAGCCGCTCGGCGACGAGGCGCGGCTTGAGGTGCCTGTGCAGGCACAGCGTCACCTCCGCGTCCTCGGCGGCGTACTGGCACGCGCGGTCGAGCGGCACCTGGGCGAAGTTGAGCCGGCCCTTGCCGGTGCCGGTGACCTCGTCATAGGTGACGGTCTTGCGGCCGAGGCAGAGCTGCGCGATCTCGTCCATGCCATGCCCGTTCGCGCCGGCGCCGAGCACGTAGGACATCAGCATGGTGTCGTCGACAGGCCCGAGCGCGACGCCATGGCGGGCGAGGATCTGCGCATCGAACTTGATGTTGTGGCCGATCTTGAGGATGGCCGGGTCATCGAGGATCGGCTGGAGCCGCTGCAGCACGACCTCGCGTGCAAGCTGCTTCGGCGCGTCGAGCATCGCGACGTTGCCGCCCTGCAGGCCGAGTCCGCCCTCGTCGGCTGCCGCGGCCGCGCCCGGGACAGGCTGGCCCGGCGCCACATGGCCGACCGGGATGTAGCAGCCCTCGGAAGGCGTCACGGCAAGCGAAATGCCGACCAGCTCGGCGCGCATCGCGTCGAGCGAGGTCGTCTCGGTATCGACCGAGACATATCCGGCGGCGTTGATCCGCGCGATCCATCCCTCCAGTGCCGCGATGTCCTGCACCAGTTCGTAGCGCGGCGGGCCCGATGGCGCCGCCTTTGCCGGCGCGATCGCCGGCTTCGCGGCGGGCGCGGGGGCGGCTGCTGCCGCAGGCGCCGCCGACCCGGCCTCGCCCGACAACACGCCCGTGGTCTTGAGCCGCGCCAGCACGGTGCGGAAGCCGTTGCTTTCGAGGAACCGCGTCAGGGTGTCCGGGTCGGGCTTCTTCACCGCGAACGACTCGACCGGTTCGGGCAGGTCGCAATCGAGCTTGAGCCGGACGAGCTCGCGCGACAGCCGCGCCTTGTCGATGTTGGCGAGAAGCGTCTCGCGGCGCTTGGGCTGCTTGATCTCCCCGGCGCGCGCCAGCACGGTGTCGAGATCGCCATAGGTCGCCAGCAGCTCGGCCGCGGTCTTGGGGCCGATCCCGGGCACGCCGGGTACGTTGTCCGAGGTGTCGCCGATCAGCGCCAGCACCTCGACCACCTTGTCGGGACCGACTCCGAATTTCTCGCGTACCTCGGCCTCGCCGATCGGCCGGTTCTTGAGCGGGTCGTGCATGCCGATGCCGGGGCCGATCAGCTGCATCAGATCCTTGTCGGACGAGATGATCGTCACCTCGGCGCCGGCCTTCCTCGCGCACATCGCATAGGAGGCGATCAGGTCGTCGGCCTCGTAGCCGGGCAGCTCGATCGCCGGCACGTTGAAGGCGCGGGTCGCCTCGCGCACCAGGGCGAATTGCGGGACGAGGTCCTCGGGCGCCTCGGGCCGGTGCGCCTTGTAGTCGGCGTAGAGGTCGTTGCGGAAGCTCTTGCGGCCGGCGTCGAAGATCACCGCGAGATGGTCGCAGCGGTTCTCGGCGAGCAGCTTGACCAGCATGTTGGTGAAGCCGAGCACGGCGCCGACCGGTGTGCCGTCGGGGCGGCTCAGCGGCGGCAGCGCGTGGTAGGCGCGGAAAATGAATCCCGAGCCGTCGACGAGGCAGAGATGCTTCATTTTGGACGGGGCGGTGCCCGCGGCCGGTGCGGCTTTCGTTTTGGTCCTGGTTGCCATCGTTCAGATGTAGCGCATTTGCCGCCACCGTGCAGCCGGCGCGCGCAGGTTTCGCCTGTGCCGGCTCGATGGTCTGTTAAGCCTTTGCCGGTTCGATGTCTTTGCCCTCCCGGCTGCGGCCGGAGGTGCCGCCGTCACGAGCATCGCATCGGCCATGCCGCGCAAGGTGTTCCGATCCGCAGCACCGGTGCCGCAGGCGGAAGCAGCCCGGGCCGCAGGCCGGTCAGTGCGCCCCGGAGATCCTGGCGCCGGGCTTCAGGACGAACAGGCGGTCGCAATACCCGCACTCGGCCTTGCCATTGACGCTCAGATTGATCCAGACCCGCGGATGTCCGAGCACGCCGCCGCCGCCGTCGCAGGCAACGGTAGGCGTTTCGACCTCGATGATTTCCGGCGGTTGCGGTTGCGGTTGCGGCTTGGCCATATCTGTCCGTCTCTCGTCGCGCGGGCGTCACGATCATGCCCGAAAGCGGCGCGATCATAGCGATTGCGCGCTGCCTTGCAACGGTCGCCGTTTGCACGGGCCGCGACATGCTATATTCATCGGCTGCCATGGCCATCAGCGTTTCCGACCTCCCGCAGGACGCCCAGATTCCGTCGCCCAAGCCGCGCCAGCCGGCCGATATGCCCGAATACGCCGTCGAGATCGAGAACCTGGTCAAGGTCTATCGCGGCGAGCGTGGCCAGACCAAGCGCGCCCTCGACGGCATCAGTCTCAAGGTCCGGCGCGGCGAGCTTTTCGGGCTGCTCGGGCCCAACGGGGCCGGCAAGTCGACCCTCATCAACATCATGGCCGGGCTGGTCAACAAGACGTCGGGCAGCGTCCGGATCTGGGACATCGAGCTCGACGCCGATCCGCGCGGCATCCGGGCGGCGATCGGCGTCGTCCCGCAGGAGCTGAACCTCGACGCATTTTTCACGCCGCGCGAGTTGCTCGACGTGCAGGCCGGCCTGTACGGCGTGCCGCGCCGCGAGCGCCGCACCGACGAGATCCTGCGCGCCGTCGGGCTCGCCGACAAGTCGGACGCATACGCTCGGACGCTGTCCGGCGGCATGCGCCGGCGCCTGCTGGTCGCCAAGGCGCTGGTGCATGCGCCGCCGGTGCTGGTGCTCGACGAGCCGACGGCCGGCGTCGATGTCGAGCTGCGCCAGCATCTGTGGAGCTACGTGCGCGAGCTCAACGCCCGCGGCACGACGGTGCTGCTGACGACGCACTACCTGCCCGAGGCCGAGGAGCTGTGCGACCGCATCGCCATCATCAATCACGGCCGGCTGGTCGCGCTCGACACCAAGGCGGCGTTGCTCGCCCGGCTCGACAGCAAGACCTTGCGAATCACGATCGATCGCGACCTCGAGACGATTCCCGATGCGCTGGCGGGGTTCGAGTTCAGCCGCGAGGAGCCGCGCCGGCTCATCTTCCGCTACGAGCCGAGCCGCATGCGCGTGGACGCTGTGCTTGCGGCGCTGCAAAAGGCGCAGATCGGCATCGTCGACCTGTCGACCGAGGAGGCCGATCTCGAGGACATATTCCTGGAGCTGACGCGCAAGCCGGCCGGATGATGCGCTGCGTCTTTCGCACTTCGTTTCTGCTGATCGTTCTGACGCTCGCGTCATGCGCGCCGCGGCTTGCGGAGATGGGACCGGCCAATGGGCCGCCGCGCCTGCTGGCCGACCGCATCGTGATGGCCGATGGCGTCGAGCTGCCGCTCAGATCCTGGCTGCCCGACCGGCAGCCGAAGGCGGTCATCCTCGGCCTTCATGGCTTCAATGATTATTCGAACGCCTTCGCAATGCCGGCCGAATCGTGGGCGGAGCTGGGCATCGCCACCTATGCCTACGATCAGCGCGGCTTCGGCGCGACGAGCGTCCGCGGCCTGTGGCCCGGCACGAAAACGCTGGCGGCCGATGCGGACACGGCGGCGCGGCTGATCGCGCAGCGTCATCCGGACGTGCCGCTGTTCGTCGCCGGTGAAAGCATGGGCGGAGCGGTCATTCTCGCGGCCGTCGCCGACGGCAAGCTCGCCGATGCCGAAGGCCTCATCCTTTCGGCGCCGGCCGTGCGCGGGCGCGAGACGATCAACGTGTTCGGACGGGTCGGCCTGTGGCTTGCGGCGCATACCGTGCCGTGGCTCGCGGGGCGTCCGCCGCCGAATCTCGGCTACATGCCATCCGACAACATCGAAATGCTGCTCGCTCTCGGCCGCGACCCGCTGATCATCAAAGAGACGCGCATCGACGCGTTCTATGGGCTGATCGACCTGATGGACGATGCGCTGGCAGCGGCGCCGGCATTCGACCGCGAGGCACTCATCCTGTTGGGCAGACACGACAATCTCATTCCCTCGGAACCAACCGGTCTGATGCTGTCGCGCATGCCGCCGAAAGAGGGACGCGACCGCCGCGTTGCGGTCTACCGGAACGGCTATCACATGCTGTTCCGCGACCTTCAGGGGCCGGTGGTGCATCGCGACGTGGCGCACTGGGTGCTGACGCGAGGCGTCGATCCGATGGCGGCGCTGCCTTCCGGCGCAGACATGCCCGAGGCGCCGGCCGTGGCCGATGTGCCGCGTGCGGGCGAGCGCGAACCTTGACGGGACGATCGCTTCGGACATTCGGTTGAGGCGCGGCAGCTCTCCCGGGCGTTGATCCCATAGAGGAGGGTCGCCGTCCTGCGCTGCCTTTGCCCGATTCCCGTGAAGCGGCTGGATGCTGCGCTTCTTGCGCTGACGCTCGTCGTGACCTGGGCCGTCGCGCCGCTGCGCGCGCAGGAACTCGAGCCGGAGCAGGCGCGCGCGCAGCTCGCCGAGTGGACGCGCCTGGTGGACCGGTTCGGGCGCGAGGCCGGCAATCTGCGCCTCGAAGAAGCCGACATTCGCCGGCTGACCGAGCGGATCACCGCGGTCAGGGGCGATGCCGCCGCGCTCAAGGAGAAGATCGCCGGTCAGGTCTCAGAAGCGCGCGAGCTGCTCGACTCGATGGGGCCGCTGGCCGAAGGCGCGACCGAGTCGCCCGAGGCCGCGGCGCAACGCAAGCAGCTTCAGGAGCGGCTGGCCCGCGCCGAAGGCTGGCAAAGCCAGGCCGACGTGGTGATCGCGCGCGCCGACCAGCTGATCGACCGCATCTCGGCCAAGCGTATCGAGCTGTTCGCCCGGACGCTGCTGCGGCGCGGACCGTCGCCTCTTGTGCCGCAGGTCTGGATCGGTGCCGGCCGCGAACTCCACTCGCTCGCCGTCCTGACCGGCACTTCGTTCGCGGCCTGGGTGCCGCGCCTGTTCGATGGAAGCGACATCGGCCCGGCGATGCTCGTCGTCCTCGGGGTTTCCGCGCTCGGGTTCGCGGGGGGCCTCGTCTTGCGCGCTTACCTGATCCGACGGTTCGGCCGCAGGCGGCCGACCGGACCGGCCCGCGGTCGGCTCGGGCTGCTGGCTGCCGCGGGCGCCACATTCATGGGGGATGCAAGCCCGCTGGTCCTGACTCTGCTCGGCGCATGGACGGTGTGGCCGCCGCCCGGGTTCTTCCCCAATGCCGCGGTCATGTCGCTCGTCTACGGACTGATCGGCGGCGTCGTGGTCCTGCTGCTCTGCCGCTGGGCGATCGATGCCTCGATCGAGCCGGCGCGGCCGGCCTGGCGCCCGGTCCCGGTTGGCGATGCCGTCGCGGTCCTTCTGGCGCGACGGCTTCGCGCCGCCATCTGGGTGCTTGCGATTCACATCGCGGTCGATCGCGCGACGGCGCCGCTCAGCGTCGTGGACAACTTCACCAGCGTCTGGAATTTCCTGATCGTGATCGCTATGGCGGTCACGCTGATCCGCGTGCTGCAGCGGCGTCTCTGGATGCAGGCGCTCGTACCGGCGCACCGGCATGCTGAGGATGCCGGAGGGGAGGCAGCGGTCGCCGGCGCGCGCTCGGCCGTCTGGCGCCTGCTGCGCTATGCGGCGGTGGCCGCGATGTGGAGCGCGCCGCTGATCGCCGCGGCCGGCTACGCCAATCTTGCCGAATACATTGCCGTCGGGGTGATCGAGACGGGGCTCGTGCTCTACGCCGCGGCAGGCGCGAAGCTGTTCGCGCGAGCCGCCGTCGGGACGGCGTTCGAGCCCGATCGACGGCTCGGCCGCGCCGTCGCCAGAGCGTTCAGCGAGAGCTCGCAGCGCCTGCGGCAGACGCGGTTCTGGCTCGGCCTGGCGCTCGATTTCCTGATCGTGATCGCGGCGGGCCTGGCGCTGCTCCTCGTATGGGGGGCAAGCCGCGAGGACATTCTGGGGCTCGGCTCGCGCATGGTCGAAGGCGTGCGCATCGGCCCCGTCACGGTGTCGATCAACGACGTGCTGATGGCGATGCTGGTGTTCGCGGCGGTGCTCGGCGTCACGCGCTACGTGCAGCGCATCCTCGACCGGCGCATCTTCCCAGGCACCCAGCTCGATGCCGGACTGCGCCACAGCCTGCACACCAGCGTGGGCTATATCGGCCTGGTGATAGCGGGCGGACTCGCGATCGGTATGCTCGGCTTCAACCTGTCGAGCATTGCCATCGTCGCCGGCGCGTTCTCGGTCGGCATCGGTTTCGGCCTGCAGAACATCGTCAACAATTTCGTCTCTGGCCTGATTCTCCTGATCGAGCGGCCGATCAAGGCCGGCGACTGGGTCGTGGTCGGCGGCAACTCCGGCATCGTCAAGCACATCAACGTGCGCTCGACCGAGCTCGAGACGTTTAACCGCTCGACAGTGCTCATTCCGAACTCGCAGCTCGTGTCCACCGCTGTCACCAACTGGACTCACAAGGACATGTCGGGCCGCATCGACATTCCCGTGACGGTTGCCCACGTTACCGATGCCGCGGCAGTGCGCGCCGTGCTGCTCGAGTGCGCCGCGGCCCACCGGCTCGTCATGAAAAGGCCGCCGCCGAAGGTCATCCTGAACGACTTCAACGGCGGGACGTTCCAGTTCGAGCTGCAGGTCACGGTGGCGCAGGCGCAGCAGATGACCGACGTGGCGAGCGACCTGCGCTTCGCCATCGACCGGGCTTTTCGCGCCCAGGGGATCGGCCAACCGCCGAGCTAATCGCCCCGGAGCCCGCGATTGCGGGGCGAATTCCCTGGTTTCGCACAACATTTGCGCCTGGGGCGTCGGTCGGCTAATCTCCGCCCCCGCGTGCGCGCCCGTAGCTCAGTTGGATAGAGCGCTAGCCTCCGGAGCTAGAGGTCGTGAGTTCGAGTCTCGCCGGGCGCGCCAGTCTTTCCAGAACCTCCGCAGGACCTCCGTTTGCGTCCCGTCAGTCCGTGCCGGCGCCAGACGGTCAGCGCACGCGAGCGGCTTCGCAATCATGGCCGTCCGCGTGCGTGATGAGGGCGAACAACTCGCGCGAGAGATCCGCGAGCGCGGCGAATCGCGCGGGATCGTGCACCGTCAGCGAGCCGTGACGCAGCCGCACGGTTCCTTCGTCGCGAAGGCCGCGCAACGTGCGATTGACATGAACCGAGGTCAGCCCGAGCGCGTCGGCGATGACGTTCTGCGTCAGCGGCATCGGCGCGGTCTCGTTCGGCGTCTCGGGCAGCCGGCGATGGGTCCGGCAGAACAGCTCGAGCAGAAGGCTGGCGATCCGTCCGCGCGCGCTGCGGCGTCCGATACTGGTCATGTGCTCGTAGGCCAGCAGCCGGTCGGTCTCAGAAAGAACCGCGAGCTGGCGGGCGATATCCGGCGCGCGCTGTGCCGCGGCATCGAGCCGGTCGCGCGGCATCGCGGAAATCGCGGCGTCGGTCAGCGCTTGGACGCTTTCGGTCGCGGCGCGGCCGATCCCGCCGCGACGATTGAGCACTTCCCCGGGCAGCGCGAAGTTCAGGACCTGGCGTCGGCCGTCGGGTAGGATCCGGTAGAGGAACGCCCAGCCGCGACGCAGGATGAAGACGTCGGGGGAGCAATGTCCTCGCTTGAGGATATCGGTTCCTGCCGCGATCTCGCTGGCGTCCGCCGGGAATATTTCCGCCAGTCGGGCGCCGCCGCGGTCGCCGCTCGTGATCGCGACCGGCGCATCGACGGACCTGACGATTGGACCGGGCAAGGCCGACATGCGTTTCCCCGTCGCGTCCAGCGGCATTCAGCAACCTTATCAGCCATCGGGCGGGCGGCCGTGTGATCTGTCTCATACGTCGCGGCGTCGTGCGACCGCGCGTGCGCATGATCCATGCCGCCGCTCACTGCCGCCAAACCAGGCTTCCGTCCGGACCCTTGTGCAGCTTGCGGGCGATGGCGAGCTCGATTTCGCTGCGTGCGTCGCTCTCGTCGTCCTCGGGACGAAGCTTGCGCCAGGCTTCGATCGCCTGCTCCATGGCGACGGCTTCGCCCGTCCCCTGACTCGTCGCGAACAGGTAGACATAGACCGCCTGGCCCGCGGCCGCCCTTGCTCCAACCCGCCGTCGCCGCCGGCGGCCGGAATCCGATTGCATGCGTTACCCCTCTCCACGCCGGTCCGCCTGCCGGCCGTAGGGGCACCTTCTCGGGCGCATGCCCGGCGGCGCAGGCGGATTTGCCGATCTTCAATAGCGCCGCTTCGACCGGGCATCTGTGGCGTGGTTCACACCGCGGCAGAGAAATGACATGTGCGGAGCCCGCACCGGGTTGCAAGGCAGCCGGGAAACGGAAAACAATCGTAAATTGTATTATTCATTTGTGCGATCCGCGCATCGGCGTTCAGATTGTCCCTAATTTATCTGATTTGATCTGCATTCCGGCGCGACGAAATTCTGTGTGACAATTGAGGGATTCCGTCTCCTGTTCACAAAGAATTGCAACCTCCGGTCAACAGGGGCGCGGCATGATCCCGGCATGAATGACTCTTCAAAGGAGACAATCCATGCTGGCCAAACAACGGCGGAGAAGCCGCCCACGGCTTCCCGATCAGGTCACCTTGGTCCACGGACCGCATGCAGTTCTTGGACGGTTCCTGCTGCTCGCCGATCGCGCCGCGCGCGACCGCGGCGTCTATCTTTCGCTCGAGGACGATTTCGACGCATTGCTTGCGCTCAACGAGGCCAATCGCGCGCACTGGCATCCGCTCGCGCCGAGCTTCCATCCCCGCTGCAGCGCCATCGATGGCGACAACGGGTTCTGGATCCTCGGGCGTAACGAGGACGGCGAGGCGGTCCTTACCCAGGTCGTCCGCTACTATCCGCTGAATGACACCAGCCTCGCCGATGAGCTGCGGACCCTCCGGTTCTTCTATGCGGATCCCGCGCGGCATGCGCAACGCGGCGAGCGTTGCGAGGTGAGCGCGCCGACCGCCGCACGGATCCGCGGTCGCGTGGTCAATTCGGGCGGCACCTGGTTCCGGCCGGACTATCGCGGCCGCGGACTGGCGTCGATCGTGCCGCGGATGGCGCGGGCAATCGCGCTGTCGCGCTGGGATACGGACTTCGCGTTCAGCCTGGTGCTGCGCCGTCTGGCCGAGAAAGGAGCATCGCGCCGCTACGGCTTCCGGCAGGTCGAGTACGCGGTCGACTGGCGCGGCTCAACCGCCGGCGAGCATCTCGATTTCGCGCTGATGTGGATCGCGCAGGACGACTTCGTTTTTGATCTCGAAACGACGATGGTGCTGCATAACGCAAACCTGCCGGGGGACCGCCAGGTCAGCCGTTCGAGAATTGCGCACGCTCGGGCCGGCTGATCGAGATCACAAGCCGGCTGCCTGCCGCGCCGCGCCACGGAAGCATCAGACGTTCGTAGCGCCAGCGGCGCGCCGGGCGCCCGGCCGCGCCGATACGCGCATCGATCAGCTCATAGTGCGGCACCTGAAGTTCATCGACCGACCGGCAGGCCTGGGCGATCCGCTCGCCATAGGAACTGTCGGGCTGATCTTCGACGCGCCGTCCCGGCGCCGCCGCCGGCCATGACGCGCCATAAAGCCGAAGGCGATTGCCGCTGTGGCGGAATCTGAACGCGCCGGTGTCGCTGCAATGCTCGACGATCATGGCGCGGTCATAGAGCCCGCATGTATCGAGAAATGCCGATGGGTTCTCCGGACAGGCACCGTCGAGCCATCGCCGAAGGACGGGCGCGAACCGGTCGCTGCCATCGTCCAGGATAGCGGCGAGACTGCGCCGCACCGCCGTGTATGGCGGCACCTGCTGCTCTTCCGCGGTGGCGCCGAGGATCGCATCGAGGCGCTGCCGCGCCTCGGCGTACGGGAGCAGCGTGTCATGCCATGCGTCGCCGAACACCGAAAGCACGACGCGGTCCGGCGTGCGCCGCGCGAGATACGCCGACAGAGCCGCAGCAGTTCTTCCGCCGACAAACAGCGGCCGGAGCCTGATCCGGACGAAGCGGGCACGTTCCGCGACCATCACGTGGCCGAGATTGCGCACGGCGTAATCGACGAAATCGAAATCAGGATTGCGATAACCGAAGGCCGCGCCGCGACTCGGCCCGGGCCAGCGGCGCACGCGGCCGGCGTCGTCAATCAACAGGCAGGGGCGCGGGGCGGGCGAACTGATTGGCATAGGAGGACCAAGGATCGGGACGCGGCCGACACGTCTCGCGTATCGGTCGCGTACCTTAAGCCTACCGCGTGAGCTTGCGCGTGGGTAGCCCCGCGCGACGTGGATGAGAAATGTGAGAAATGTAAAAGTCCGTCCGCTCCGTCGGCGCGGGCAGCGCCGGAAGGCGCGCCCGCATCCTGTCGGCCGGCATTACAATCGCCGGTTGGTTAATGCGTAAGTCGCGGATTACATAAGGGTTTCTGCCCGGCACAGAAAATGCACATGTTCTGGCGGGGTGCGGCGGGACTCGCGCCGAGCCGTCTTCGGACACCGAGGCAGGCGCGAGTCGCGTTGCAAATCGCAGGCGGCCGGAAACCGGGGTTGCATCGAATGGATCTGTTGACGGATGTGATCGACGCCTACGACACCGCACGCGCTCAGGGGCAGTCCCGGGCCGATGCGCTCTTCGGCGCCGTGAACGCCTACATCGCGCGTCGTCCGGAACTGTCTCTCAGCGAGGCGGGCAACGAGGTTGTGCGCATTCTCCGCCGGTCCGCGGAGATGGCCGCAGTGGCAGGCAACGGTTACGGGGGAGTGGATCGATGAAGACGCGCGCCAGAGGGCTTTCGAAATCGGAATTGCCGGTGGTCCGGCACAAGATGGGCCTGACCATCAAGCGTATGGCGCGCGCCGTCGGGCTCAAGCTGCCATCGTACTATTATTACGAGACGCGCTATGTCGGCGATGAGCTGCCGGACTGGCTGTCGCACAAGGTTATGGCGCTGGCGCGCAAGCGAAACGTCGATCTGTCGCCCGACACGCTGCGGGCTGCGGTCAACGGCAACGGCCGGGTGAGCGCGCGCGACGAGGCGCGGCTGCTGCGCGACATCCTACGGACCCTGCACGATATCCGCGTGATCATGCGCGATCGCGGGCCTTCGGCGGTATTCGTCGTCAAGGACGAGCGTCCGGTGCGCCGGTCGGCCAGCGCGCCGATGCGCATTCGCCACTAGCGCGGCGCGGCACGGCGGCTTGGCCCGCCGATCCGCGAACCGGAGAATTGTGCCCGTTAACCATGCCGGCGCGGCACCGTCGCGTCGCGGCGAATACGCATGCGATTTCGCGCAGCTGTGAATCCATCACGGATTTGGCCGGAAATTGCGCCATTCACGGTGATCGCACCGCCGGATTCTTTGATGCAGCGATCCGTACTTCGGCGCGCGCGTAAATCGTTTCTTTACGCGCAAAGCCCCAAGAATTTCCTTGTAAAACGCGCGCTGCTTCAAGGAACGCCGAAAATGAGCGCTGGGGAGTCCGTCAATCCGCAACCGCTGGCCGATGAGCTCAGCAAGGTCCTGACCAAGCACCTGCGCTATCTGCGCGGCGCGGCCGGCGGCGAGCGCGCCAATCTGGCCAATGCGGACTTGTCGGGACATCTGCTGGTCGGCTTGAACCTCGAGGCGCTGCTGGCCAGCGGCGCGAATTTCCGCGGTTCGGATCTGTCGGGCTCGAACCTGCGGTTCGCCGATCTGTTCTGCGCCAATCTCGAGTATGCGAACTGCACGCGCACCGACCTGTCGCGCAGCGATCTTCGCGGCGCCAAGCTGCGCGGCGCGCGCCTGGCCGGGGCCAACCTGCGTGAGGCCGACCTGCGACCCGGCAGCCTGGGCGTCGGCTCGGCGGAGAGCTCGGAAGTCGATCTGTCGATGGCCGTGCTCGACCACGCCGACCTGCGCGAGGCGAATATCGTGCGCGCGTCGATGGCGAAGAGCAGCATGGTATCGGCCAATCTCGCGGGCGCGATGCTGCCGAATGTCGATCTGTCGGAATGCGATCTTCGCAACGCCAACCTGTCGCGAGTCAAGTTGAGCGGCGCCAATCTCACCGGTACGAATCTGCGCGGCGCCTCGCTGGTCGGCGCGGATCTCTCGGGAGCGCGCATCAGCGACACCGATTTTACCGGCGCCGATCTCAAGAACGCGACGATCGGCGCCAGCCCGGACGCGTCAAGCATTCCCACGCCGCGGGCGATCGATCTGCACGAGCGGTGGATCCGCAGCAGCGGCGGCGAGGGGCAGCGCGCCGACTTCACCGGGCGCGATCTCTCCGGCAGCGATCTCCGCGCCCGCGATCTCAGCGGCGCGGTCATGATCCGCACGATCTTGCGGCGCGCGAAGATGTCGGGCGTGAAGCTGCAGATGGCGCTGCTGGGCGGCGCCAATCTGTTCGAGGCCGACCTGACCGACGCCGACCTTTCCGGCGCCGATCTCAGCTACGCGATCCTTCAGGCCGCCTGCCTGTGCCGGGCGAATTGCGGCCCGCTGCAGATCCTCGATCCGTACGGCCAGCGCACCGGCCGCCTCGCCGTCACCAACCTGACCGGCGCGGATCTGCGCAAGACCGACCTGTCCTATGCCAATTTCGGGCGCGCCATCACCACGGGAACGATGTTCGCCGGCGCGATCGTCAAGGACAGCATCATGCCGCGCCCGAACTGAGCCGCGCCGCACAACTCCAGATCGTCGTGCCGCGCCGATGTTCCCGTGTTAATCCGGCGTTAATCCCGGCGGGCGATACTTGAGATCGAAGGAGAAGGGCATGATGCTCGCGATCTATTTCGTGCTGGCCTGGACGCTGGTTGGAGGCATTGCCGCGCTGCTGATGGGGCGGGCAATTGCGATCTGCTCTGGCGAACAGCAGCAGGGCGGGATGGCCGAGACCGGCGCTACGGCGTCGGTCCAGACGTCCGCCAAGAAGGCGCTTCCGGCCACCAAAGCCGCCTGAGGCGCATCGGCGGAGCCGCAAGGCTCTCGATGACAACGGCGCTCCGGCGGCGCCGTCTGCAGATCGACGCGCTCATCCGTTGCCGCGCCACGGCGCCGTGACGGCACGCCGAAGACAATTTCCAGTTTGCGCGATAACGCCGCAGCCGGCAGGTCGGCCGGCTGCGGCTTTTCTTGCTCGGTCGGCGGAAGCGCGCCGGTGCGGCGTGCCGGGCGCCGCGACCGTCAGCGCCGACGGCGCAGCGCGAGCAGTCCGGCGAGGCCGGTGAGGAGCAGCGCCAGCGAGCCGGGCTCCGGGACCGCGACCAATGGGCCGGTGCCGACCGGGCTGCCGGTTTCGCACCCCTCCTCGCTGAGGCACATCGGCGCGCCGATCAGGTTGGTCGGCGGCAGGTCGTCGGTTTCTTCGTCCTCGGTGCCGCAATCGCCGTTCTGGGTGGTAATGGCCTGCCCGTTGATGATCGAGGTCGTTGTGACGCACGAGCCACCGGCTCCGGCCTGTTGCTGTTCGTCCTCGGTCTCGTCGCCGGTGCCGCAATCGCCGCTCTGGGTGGTGACCGCCTGGCCGTTGATGATGGAGGTCGTGGTGACGCACGAACCGCCGGTGCCGGTCTCTTGTTGATCCCCGGTTTCGTCGTCCTCAGCGTCGCAGTCGCCGCTTTGCGTCGTGACGGTCTGGCCGTTGATGATCGAGGTCGTGGTGACGCACGAACCGCCTTCGCCCGGACCTGTGGTCGACGGGGTCTGGCATTGCGGCTTGCTGCTCGCGTCGGGGCCTTCGCACTCGCCGGGTGTCGGCGCTGGCTTCTTGAAACCGGCGTCGCCGCCGCCTCCAGCGCTGCCGCCGCCGGAATAGCCCGGGAAGCTCAAGGCGCCGGGGCCCGAATTGTTCGGATTGATCGTGCCGCGCGATGAGCGCCCGGTCCCGCCGCCGACATTGAGCGCGCCCAGGCCGGCATAGGATTCCAGATCGGCCGGCGGCGAGTCGGACTCGTCCGGCGGCTGCGCCGGGGCGAAAGCCGAACCGACTTCCGCCATCACCGCGATCTCGTCGGACCGAGGCTCAGGGCCGGGGGTGTTGGTGGTCATCGGCCCGGAGATCGTCGCGACGGGCATGTGCAGGGCAGTCCAGCGCTTGTCGACCTTCGGCGAAGCCTCTTCTTCGACGATCGCCTGCGGCGGCAGAATCCAGCTGGTCGCGCGTGGTCCCCAGGCCCATGCGAACATAGCCGCGCTCATCGCCACCGCCGAACTCGCCAATCCGAAGATCAGCAGCAGCCTGAGATACTTCCTGCGGTTTTCCGGCCGATCAGACGACATGGAATCCTCAAACCGTAATTCGCCCTGAAATCGATGCAATCCACAGGCCATGTATTTTATCTTTGAAATTCAATGGCTTGATGTGATTCTCTCAGCTTAACCAAAGATTGTGTAAAGTCTCTCGACGGGGGCACGCCATCCGGCCTGCCCGCAGCGCGGCCGTTCCTTCGACGGTAGCCAATAAGTACGGGATTTCAATCCTCAAAAGGATAGGCTGCCGATCCGGGGAAAAGGGGCGGAGATACCAGAGATTGTGGTATTTCGGGCCTTTTCAGGCAACCTGGTCTCAAGCTCTGACACCGACCGGACGAGGTATAAGGGCCTGCGTAACTAGTTACCGCACTGTCGAACTTATTTACACAGTGTCGGCAGCCGGAGGTTCCGGATTGGTTAAGGGATATTTCAGTGTTAGCGCCATAATCGAACCGGCGTTCATCGCCATCGCCGGCGACGGCAGGAGAGCCGGCATCATGGCCGCATCGAGTACAGGCAAGGTCCTTTCCGTCAGGATTCGTGAGGCGCCCGCCCGGCGTCCGCGACCCGATCGGCAGCTGGAGATCTGACATGATTGGGACAAGCGTAGTGATACTGGGAGCCGGTCTTGGGACGCGGATGGCGTCGTCTTTGGCGAAGGTTCTGCATGGTGTTGGCGGTCTGG
>JAWLHE010000002.1:0-115359 GCA_041690495.1 Alphaproteobacteria bacterium
CATCACCGCCAACGCCGTCTGCCCGGGATGGGTACGGACACCGCTCGTCGAAAGGCAGATCGCCGACACCGCGGCGCGGAGAAAGATCGGCCATCAGGAAGCGGCCATGGCTCTTCTTGGCGAGAAGCAGCCGTCGCAAACGTTCGTAACGCCCGAACAGCTCGGCGGCACGGTCGCATTTCTGTGCTCGCCGGCGGCCGATCAGATTACCGGCACCGCCATCGCGATCGATGGCGGGTGGACGGCCCAGTAGGGGCCGTCGCCACGCGGCGCCCTTTCCCCAGAAATAAAGAGACGAGGAGGATTCCAGAGATGTATCAGGTACACGAGCAGTTCGCGCTATCCATCCCTGTCGCTGGCGGCGCACCCGTCGAGCCGAGATCTCTCTCCGCGGTTCCGTCAGGGATGACGCTCGACCTGGAGAGGACAGCGTTCATCGTGATCGACCCTCAGGCGGATTTCCTGAGATCGATGAACGCAACCCCACCCGTTCCCGGCCACGGCACGACCCAATGCAGGGCAATCCGGAATCTGACCCGGCTGTGCGAGGCAGCGCAGCACGTGGGAATCACCGTCGCGATTTCCCTTACCGCCGACGGCTTCAGGGGCGCCGACTTCTTCATGTCGGACCTGAAACCCTACATCGCGGGAGACACGACGATCATCTGCTCGCCTCACAAGCGCTATACGCCGCTCCCGCGGGTCAACGACAGCGGGCGTCAGCTTCGCAGGCAGCGTGTCCGACAGGTCATTCTTGGCGGCTTGATCGCCAATCTCCCTCTCGAATCCCACCTGCGCGACTTCCTCGAACAGGGCTTCGAAGTTGCCGTCGTGCGTGATGCGATCGCCGGTCCGAAGCTTCCCGAGGGCGACGGCTACCTCTCCGCGCTCGTCAACTTCCGCGGCATCGCAACCGCGCTTTGGACCACCGAGCAGGCGCTCAACGCGCTCGGCCGGGCCGAGGGCGTTTCGCGGCCGAGGGCGAGGGAACAGGTGCGATGAACGAGCACGCGCGCATAGCCGCCAGCGCATCGCGCGACGGAGTCGCTGGAGCCACCGCGATTCCCCGGCGGAGACGCCTCATGCGCCTGGCCTCGGCTGGTATCGTCCTTGGCCTGGCCTGTGCAGGCGGCTTTCAGGGGTGGAACTGGTGGGCAACCGCCCGCGATCGCGAGTCCACCGACAATGCCTATGTGCGCGCGGACATCACGGCCGTCGGCCCCAAGGTCTCGGGCTATGTCGCGGCGGTTCTCGTCGACGACAACGAGATCGTCGATGCCGGTGCGATCCTGGTCCGGATCGACGACTCTGATTTCCGCGCGCAGGCCGATCGCGCGCGGGCCGCGGTCGCCCAGATCGAAGCCGCCGCCGAGCATCTGGAACGCCGCAAGCAGCTACAGCTCGCGCTCATTCGCGAGGCGGATGCGGCGGTTCGGGCGGCGCACGCCGATATGGATCTCACGCAGCGCAATCTGGCGCGGGCGACAAAGCTGGTCGCCAACGGCTGGACCCCGGAGCGCAGCCACGATATCGCGACGGCCGACTCGCAGCGTGCGGGTGCCACGCTCGCCCGCGTGGAAGCTGCTGCAGCGGCCGCGCGCGCCCAGCTCGCCGTCATCGAGTCCGAGGTTGCGCAGGTCGCGGCGCGGCGGCAGGAAGCAGATGCGAGTTTGCGCTTGGCGAGTATCGCGCTCGACGACACGGTCATCCGCGCCCCTGTGTCAGGCGTGATCGGCAACAAGCGCGTCCGGCCCGGCGAGTACATCCGGCCCGGCGCCGTGCTGATGTCGGTCGTCCCGGTCGAGGCCGTCTGGGTCGTGGCAAATTTCAAGGAAACGCAGCTCGCCCGCATTCGCGTCGGACAGATCGCGAATGTCGCGGTCGACGGCTATCCCGACGTCGCGATTCGTGGCATCGTCGACAGCCTCGCCCCGGCGAGCGGCGCCGCGTTCAGTCTGCTGCCGCCCGACAACGCCACCGGGAACTTCACCAAGATCGTCCAGCGCGTACCGGTCAAGATCCGGCTCGCGCCCAATCACCCGCTTTCCGGCCGCCTCGTCCCTGGTTTGTCGGTCGACGTCGCCGTCGATCTGCGCTCGCGCGGTGGCGCCGCACCGATTCTGCAGAGCGGCCTCATGGACACTCTCGCGGCGACCTTCAGGGAGGGGGGCTGACCATGAATGCGGTCGCGGCCCATGACGCGTCCATCTTCGTCCCCGAGAAGGCGCGCGTCGGCGTCGGGATCCGGCCATGGCTGCTGCTCGCCGGGCTCTCGAGCGCCGCCGTCATGGACGCGATTAACGGCACCGTCCTGTCGATCGCTCGCGCGCAGATGATGGGGTCAAGCCATGCCACGCCGGACGAGATCGCCTGGATCAATATCGCCTACCTGGTCGCCAAACTGACGATGTTCCCGGTCGCCGTGTGGCTGGCGGCGCGCGTCGGTCTTCGACGCGCGCTGGCGGGCGCGACGTTGCTGTTGCTCGTCAGCTCGCTTGCGTGCGGCACGACGACCGATCTCGGCCAGCTCGTCGCCTGTCGCGTGGCCCAGGGCGCCGGCGGCGCGGTGCTGCTCGTGGCGGCGCAGACCCTTTTGTTCCATATCTTCCCCGGACGTCAGCAGGGGGTCGTGCAGGCCGTGTTCGCACTGGCTGTTGTCATGATGCCGATGACGATCGCACCGGCGATTCAGGGCTGGACGACCGATGCGTTTTCCTGGTCGTGGATCTTTCTGCTTACCCTGCCATTCGGTGCGATCGGCCTGCTGTCGCTACTTCTTCCTGCCGATGAGCGGCCGCGGCGCGCCGTGCGGCTTGATTGGCCCGGCGCGGCATTGCTCGGGATCGCGATGGGCTGCCTCGTGTTCGTGCTGCAAGAGGGCAGCCGCTACGACTGGTTCGAGGAGCCGAAGATCGTGCATCTCTCGATCGGCGGCGCTATCGCCCTGGTACTGCTCGTCGCCTGGGAAATCCGCGTTCAGAGGCGGGGCCCACTGATCGATTTCAGCGTGTTCCGGAACCAGCACTTCACGTTCGGCTTCATCGTCAGCTTCGTCGCGGGATTCGCACTTTTCGGCAGCGCCTTCATCATTCCCGCCTTCGTGCTCTCGGTCATCGATCTCGGACCCACCCACGCGGGGCTGCTGCTGCTGCCGAGCGGCGCGGCGCTCGGGCTCGGGCTGCTGACGGTCGGCGGTCTCATCCAAGTCCGGAAGGTGCCGCCGCTCAAGTTCATCCCGATCGGCATTCTCTGCTTCATGACGGCCATGTGGATGCTGTCCGACCTGACGGTCGAGAGCGGCGTGCCGGACATGACGCCTCCTCTCCTGCTGCGAGGGCTCGGGCTCGCTTTCCTCTTCGTCTCATTGACGATCATCACCCTTTCGGATCTCGGCGGAAAGCTGGTCGCCCATGGCGTGGCGCTGTTCAATTTCGGGCGCCAGATGGGCGGCCTCGTCGGTATCGCCGGGCTGTCGACCTATCTGGATCATCAGGCGGCGCTCAATCGCGGCATCCTCGCCTCATATCTCACATCCGGTAACACCGCGTTGGCCGAGCGCCAGGAGATGGTGGCCGGTCTGCTGACCGCGCGCGGCTACAACCCGGAAGAGGCGGCGTCCGCGGCGACCGCGGTGCTTCAGAAGGCGCTTCAGGCGCAGGTGTCCGTCCTGTCGTTCAGCGAGGCGTTTCTCGCGCTGGCGCTGCTGTTCGTGGTCGCCGTGCCGATCCTGCTCTCGGTCAAGATCGCGCAGGCGGTCTCCGGCGGCCATCAGGGGCATTGAACATGAAATACGGACCCCCACTCGAGCGGTGGAGCGAACGGACCACATCAAGCCTCACTGCGTGGCTGCTGCGCGATGGTCGTCATCAGCCAAGCCTGCCCAATCTGATCCGCGCGCTGGGGGGCCGCCTGATCGCGGAAGGCGTTCCGGTGTGGCGGATCTATGTCGGCCTCCATCAGCTGCATCCTGCCTTCGTCGGACGTGCCATCGTGTGGGACCGCACCAAGGATGTAGTCGTCGAAAAGCCCCGTCCGCATGGCATCAAGGATTCGGCGTACTACCGCCAGAATCCGGTCTCCGCAATCTTCGAACGCGGCGAACACATTCGACGCAGGCTGGAAGAGCCAGGGGCAGTCCTGGACTATCCAGTTCTGGGCCAATTGCAGGCAGATGGAGGGACCGACTACGCGGCGTTCCCGCTTGAATTCTACGGCCGGCGCAAGCAGGCGGTCGCCTTCACCAGCAATCATCCTGGCGGGTTCCGACCGGCGGAAATATCAATCCTGGAGACCATCCTGCCTGCCTTGGCGGCCGCCGTGGAGATTGTCCACGATCGTGACGATACGCAGCGGCTCCTAAAAACATATGTCGGCGCGCGGGCAGGCGACCGTATCCTCAATGGATCGATCAAGCGCGGCGAATGCGAAACCATCGATGCGGTGCTCTGGATATGCGATCTGGAGAACTTCACGGCGGTCTCGGAAACTCTTTCCGGCCGCGATCTCATCATGCTCCTCGATGACTATTTCGACGCGGTCGTCGGACCGATCGAGCGGCACGGCGGCGAGGTCCTGAAGTTCATGGGCGACAGCGTGCTGGCGATCTTTCCGCTGCCAGATGGCGCCGACCGGAGCGTGGTCCATCGCGCGGCACTCGCGGCCGCCTGCGAAGGGATCACGGCCGTCGACGACCTCAATGAGACATGGCTCGCCCGGACGCACTTCCCCATCGGCTGCGGCGTGGCGCTCCATGTCGGCGAGGTCTCTTATGGCAATATCGGAGCTGCCGACCGGCTGGATTTCACCGTGATCGGGCCGGCGGTCAATCTCGCCGCCCGCCTCGAGCAGCTGACGCGCCGCGTCGGGACCCGCCTGGTGCTCTCCGAAGACTTTGCCCGCGCGCACACCGAGACGGTCGTGCCGCTTGGCAGGTTTGCATTGAAGGGCATCTCCAAAGGCCAGCGCGTTTTTGGACTATCGCGGCCGGCCAGCAAACCGCCGCCGTCGCGCTGTCCGACGGCCGCGGCTGAATCGCCCATCGACCCTGACATTCCGGAGGTCCCATGAACATGCACTTAGACCCGCCCGTGAGAACACGTGCGCTAAACCCCAGCCGCCGCAAGTCACCCCGGTCGACTGTAAAGACAATCAATCTGGCGCTTCAGGGCGGCGGTGCCCACGGCGCCTTCACCTGGGGCGTGCTCGACCGGCTTTTGGAAGACGGCCGCATAGACGTCGAGGCGATAACGGCCACCAGCGCGGGCGCGATGAATGCCGTCGTCGCCGGATCCGGATTTGCGCTCGGCGGCAGAGAGGGCGCGCGGAAGAATCTGACGGCGTTCTGGCGGCGCATCAGTGATGCCGCATGCTCCGGCCCGCTGCAGCCTTCCATGCTCGATCGTTTTCTCGGCAATCACGCACTCACGTACTCGCCCACCTTCATGATGTTCGACGTCTTTTCACGCCTGTTCTCGCCGTACCAGTTCAATCCGCTCAACTTCAATCCTCTGCGGACGATTCTCGAGGAGACGGTTGATTTCGACCGGCTCCGTTCTCTCTCGTGTCCGGTGAAGCTCTTCCTGTCGGCCACCAACGTCCGGACCGGGAAGATCAAGGTGTTCGGCAATAACGAGCTCAGCGCGGACGCGGCGATGGCTTCAGCCTGCCTGCCGTTTCTGTTTCATGCCGTCGAGATCGCGGGCGAGCACTACTGGGACGGCGGCTACATGGGTAACCCCGCCATCTTTCCCATCATCTACAATTGCAAGAGTGCGGATGTCGTGGTCATCCACATCAATCCCCTGGAACGCGCGGAACTGCCCCGGAGCGCGATCGACATTCACAACCGGATCAACGAGATCAGCTTCACTTCATCGCTCATGCGCGAGATGCGGGCCATCAGCTTCGTGACGAGGCTCATCGATGAGGGGTCACTTAGCGAGGCCAAGGCCCGACGGATCCTGATCCACGCCATCGAAGCCAATGGCGTCATGTCTGGTCTTGGCGTCGCCAGCAAGCTCAACGCCGATTGGGACTTCCTCTGCCATCTTCGCGAGACGGGACGGGACGCAGCGGCAGAATGGCTCGACGCCAATTTCGACCGGCTGAATGTCGAATCGAGCATCGATATCCGCGCGCGGTATCTTTAAGGCGATAGTCCGAAGGTCGCACTCGTGCAAATCAGCGCGTCTCTCGGCAGGCGAGATAGGGCACACCAGACGCGTCGTGATCCTCGTTGATGGCACCGTTGTAGCTTCGTATTGAAATGTCCGCTTAGGGGCATTCGGCGGCTTGGCGCATGCGCTGAGCAATGTCTACTTGCTGCCGCTAAGCGGATTTCAACCCCGTGGTTCTGCGCTCGCCGGCGAGGACATCCGATGTCGGCGCCAGGGTCTCGGCTAAGCAAACCGTGTCCAGCTTTCCACGGGCCCGGGATTGCTTGATGTTCGTCGGACAGCTTTCTACCCAAGTTATCGCCAAACATGTGATCTACTAAGAATACGCGGGGACTGAAAGTCCGCGTGGCAGCGGGTCAAATCCATCCTTGGTCAGGCGTCCGCTTGTGGACGGCTGCTGGCCGATGAAGAGATGGCGGGTCGGATTGAGCATCAGGCGGTTCTGCTGCTCGGGCATCTTCGTCTCAACCTACGGCATGTTCGCCCGGGTCGCCGCGTTGCAGACAGCCCGGGCGCCGGCCTTGTCGATGCCGTGGGCTTGAATCACCGCCATTGCGTTGTCGAGACCGATCGTCGTGACCGTTTGCGCGTCGAACTCCTCCGAGTCGCGGTCACACCCTTGGCAACCGTCTTAGTGGCACTCGTCGCAGTCGTCATCGAGTGGGCGAGACGAGTCCTCTACATGAATCGCAACACCGCATTTGGCGTATCGGCCGTTAACCAAAATTCTCCGCTGGCCGGCATCCATTAAGGCCGACGAAAGAAATGTGTAGTCAGATAGCCGCGGCGAGGCGCGTGATTGGAAAATCCTATTCAAATGTTCGGTTTGGCACCCACGCAGGATGGAACGCGGCCGCATTCCGGCCGCGCGTTGGCGCTCGGGTTGGCCGCCGGCGCCTGTCTGATTGCCCCGTTGGCTACTTTTCTGAACCACATTTCTTACCCGTTTCTGCGGATCGAGATATGGATCTGTCTGGCCATACTGGTTGGCATTGGTCTGGCCGTTGGATGGCTGCTCGCGCGGCTGCGGCCGCGTGAACAATGGCTGCTTTCGGCACTGCTACTCGGCGTCCTCGTGCCGATGATCTTCGATGGCGGCCCTTTCATGGTGCTGGTGACGATCGCCACGGCGCTGGCCTTCGGGACCAGCTCGATCACTTTCGCCGGCATCGCGTTCTCGATCATCTTGCTGTTTCAGCTAGCGCAGGGACTCGCCTTCGCGAGCACGAGCGTTCCCACGGTCGCGCGGTCGCAAGGCGGCCGGCTCCCGGTTCTGGTGCACGTCATCGTCGACGAGGCGATCGGAATTGAAGGAATGCCGAAAGACCTGTCCGCAACGGCCGGCGCATCCGCGTGGGCCAAGGAGCGGCTCCTGGATGCCGGCTTCGTCGTCTACGGCCGCGCCTACGCCGAGCACATGCACACTGTCAACTCGGTGCCTCAGATACTGGGGCTCGGGACCGAAGGAGATCTTGAGAGGCAAGGCCCCAAGTACAGCCTCGGCGCAAACCGGTACATGGCGGCGCTCAAGGGCCGCGGCTATGCCATCACCGTGTATCAGAACGACACGACGGACTACTGCCGGAATCCAGATGTCGGCGCGTGCTGGACGGCCAGACCCTACCGTGTCCTTGCGGACAGCGACCTGTCGGTTCACGACAAGGCAAGGGTGCTGCTGCGGGCGTTCGCCTCCTTGTCCGACGTGCTCGACCTGTCGGCACAGCTGTACGACGCCTTCGTCGCGGCCTCGCGGCGGTGGGCCGGCTGGCTGCCGCCGCTCAACTGGGACGAAGGCCGCTTCCCGGTGGCGCTTGGCGGCATGGACGCGCTCGAACATCTCATCCGTCACGTTGGCGACGCACGAGCAGGCGAGGCGTATTTCGCACATGTCCTCCTGCCGCATTATCCCTATGCATTCGATGCGTCATGCCGGATCAAGCCGCAAGACGAGTGGACAGGCCGACAGACGGCCTTCCGCTCGCGGGCGGAACGCTACGGCGCCTACGCGGAGCAGTGGCGCTGCGCCGTTCGTCAGATCGAACGCCTGGTGCAGACGCTGGAGGCTGCCCGGCCCGATAAGGACTTCATCGTGATCGTCCACGGCGACCACGGATCGCGAGTCACTGATGTCGATCCGAACGAGGGGAACGCCCACTCGCTCTCGCCGCAGCACTTCCGCGATGCCTATGCGGCTCTCGCTGCCGTGCGTGTGCCCGAAACCCCTGCGCGTTATGTCGCTGACGCCATTCCGGTTCACAAGCTGATCGAATTGCTGGTTCAGAACGGCTTTCGATCGGCGCCTGTTCCCGCCGGGCCCCAATCGCCCGAGGTCGTGTTGGAGAAGGCCTTGGACATCTTGCCTGGCCGGCGCCACGCAGTACCCGGTCTGTTCGAGATCCACTGAACGAGAGGAGCAATACATGCGCTGGAAAATACCCGCCCTGACGGCGGCGTTCTCGATCGTCATGTCAATGCCGGCCTATGCTTACCTCGACCCCGGAACGGGGTCGATCATCGCGCAGGCCATCATCGGAGCCCTGGTTGCGGCGAGTGTATTCGCGCGCAGCTGGTGGGGCCGTATCACGAAGTTCTTCGGCTTCAGCAAGGTCCGCGACGACGTGCGTTCGGATGCGAATGGTTGAGCAGGCGCAGACGGCCTCCGCAAGGGCTTTACCTCTTTGGACCGGAGGCGTCGTGCCCGCCCTGGATCATCGTGGCCTCATCGTCCCCGATCCGGCTTCATACCGCGATCCTGCGGGCTTCGTCTTTCATAGGGGGAAGCAAGTCTACCGTGCCATTCGCAGGCCGGCGGCGGAGGATTTTTATGCGTTGCGCGCGAGCGGCCTGATAGGCCGGCTGGTCTCCCGTGGCTGGCTCGTGCCGACCTCGGACGCCGATGTGGGACTGTGTCCCGACGATGAGGTCGTCGCGGTCGTCGAGCACGAGACGCTTCCGCTCATCACGTATCCTTACGAGTGGAGTTTCGAGGCGCTGAAGGCCGCGGCGCTACTGCATCTCGATGTGCATCTCGAGGCATTACGTGCCGGATTCACGCTTTGCGACGGCAGCGCCTACAACATTCAGTTCAAGGGGCCCCAGCCCATCTTCATCGACCTGCTGTCGTTCCGTCGCTACGAAGAGCGTTCATACTGGCTCGGCCACCGCCAGTTCTGTGAGCAGTTCCTGAACCCGATTCTGCTGCGCTCCGCTCTCGGTATCGCGCACAACGCCTATTTTCGCGGTTCAATGGAGGGCATTCCGTCAGACGTCATTTCGCGCCTGTTGCCGATCCGCTGGGCGTTGCGATGGACCGTCTTCGCGAATATTGTGCTGCCCGCACATCTTCAGCGCCGCGCGGCATCGAAGGACGCGAACACCGCATGGCGCGCACGAGGGCCGTCCTTGCCTGTATTCCAGGCGCTTCTCGGACAGCTGCGCTCGTTTATCGCCGGCATGAGGGCGCGCAGCACGGGCGGCATCTGGAACGACTACGCCACGGCAAACTCCTATGGTGTCGACGCCGCCGCGACGAAACGCGCATGGGTCGCGCGCTTCATGAACATCCATCAGCCCAAGACTGTGTTGGACCTGGGCTGCAACACCGGCGACTTCGCAGCCGCAGCGCTCGAGAGCGGCGCGGGCCTTGTCGTCGGCCTGGAAGGCGATCCGGACGCGCTGGATCTCGCCTACAAACGCGCCCGAGCAGCCGCGTTGAATTTTCTGCCGCTCTACCAGGATCTCGTGAACCCGTCGCCCAACCAAGGATGGAACGGTGAGGAGCGCGCGGCCATCCGGGATCGGGTGCATGTCGACGCGGTGCTCGCTCTTGCCGTGCTGCACCACATGGCTCTTGCCCGGAACGTTCCTCTAGAATGGGCGGTGGACTGGGTTACGTCATTGGCACCGCGCGGAGTGCTGGAGTTCGTGCCGCTGAGCGATCCAATGGCCGCGCGGCTGATCGGCCGACGCGTGCCCGGCTCGCTGAACTATTCCGAGGCCGAGTTCGTGCGCCATCTGTCGCGCCGAGCAGCCATACGCGAGACGATGACTCTGCCAGGAAGCGGTCGGCGCTTGTATGCCTTCGAGAGACCGCAGGCATAGACCCGGATCGGCTCCATCCCTCCTTCATCTGGACGATGAACGTCGGAATATCCTCCACGCACTTTCCCTTGCCGATCGGATAGGCCTTTGAGCTTTTCGGGGGTGGATCTTGGAGAGCACTACCGTGACGTGGCAGGGGGCATAGGTTCCGTCCGATTCTCCTGATATGTATGGGCGCGGTCGCTCAAGATTTCATTCAGACGGCAGACCAAAGGTCGTCGACGATGATGCGCGTGTTGTGCGCGGCTGCCTCGGCCTCTTGGATTCGGCAGTCATCCGCAGTCGGGTGGTGGTGCTGCTTGCGCTCGCCTTCGCCGCAAAAAGGCGCCCGGCATCGCAGCGAGAAGAAAAAGTTCTTGGGCATTTCTGGCGCTCTTAGTACAGCTTGGGCAATTGAGTTTGGGGGACGTAGGTTGACATTCTCGATCGCAGCGCGGTGTCCACGTACGCGTCTCATAGGCGCGGCTGTCACAACCTCGAGCATCGCCGTCGGCAGCCGTTGCCTGTTTGCGCGCGGTGACGCTGGGGCCGTACTGACGCAACACCGGACGGATCCGAGCCTCGGTCCGCTCGGCCTGAACTTCCTTTCGACGGGATGTTCTGCCCCGAAAGCGATCGAGAACCTGGTAGCCTCTACGCCGCATCATGCATGGCGCCAACTCGCAGCCGTGGACAGGCATGGGGGCGTCGCGTACGCGAATGGCGCGGAGCTGCGGCCGATCTTCGCCGCCGCGGAGGGGCCGGGTGTCGTCGCAATCGGCAATATCCTGGCGAGCCCGAGAGTATGCACGGCCGAAATTGACGCATTCCTTGCCGATCCCGATCAACACATCGCCGCGAGGCTGCTTGCCGCGTTGCGGGCAGGATTGGAGGCCGGGGGCGAAATCCGTCCATTGCGATCTGCCGCACTGCTCGTCGTCGGCGAGGAGAGCTTCCCGCTGGTCGATTTGCGGGTCGACGATCATCAGGACCCGCTTGGGGCGCTTTGTGCTCTCTGGTCGGCTTACGCGCCACAGATCGACCTGTTCGTCCGGTGGGCCAGGGACCCGGCCAGCGCGGGTCCGGCGTCGTCCTCTGGGAAGAATCCGGACTTTCGATTGGACTGATCGGCCGCTCGAGCGCTGCTGGCAAGAAACCATCTGCCCGGCTGCACGGAACTGGGCGCGGGGCGTAGCGGCAAATACGTATTGCACGGCGCGGAGCCACGCAGGGCAGGCGGCTTGTGGCGGCAGAGACGTGTGATCCGTCCAAAATATCGATTTCAGACGCCCGTTCCGTTCTGCGAATCACGGGGCCTAAGCCATCTCGGCCGCTCGGCGGGCGGCAACGGCATTCTCTGCGGTCGTGATTCCTCTTGTCGAGGATGCTAGCATCCATGCATACTGAATGCCTGTATACAATTATTCCAGATCGACCGATGGGGCGGCAGAAATTCGGACCACACGCGCAGCGGGCCAGCGTTCTCCCGAGAGGCGCATGCCGCAATAGCCGGTCCGAGGAGGGCGGCGCGGTCGTCGCCGGCCTCAATGGGGCGGCAACCGCGGGCGTGAACGCTTGCCCGAGCACTGTGCGCAGCGTGGGTGCGGGCGGGGCGTCCCGAAGCCGATCCGCGTCGACGCCTGCGGTTGCGTGCAGGCGGCCGGCGTCGAGGAACGTGCAGGAACCAGTGGCAATATTCGGCGCGCCGGTTGCCAACTTTGCTGGCGAATTGTCGGCTTAAGCCATCGAGGGAGAGAGCGAATGGCCCTTATGACCGGGAAACAGTATCGGGAAAGCCTGCGCGACCAGCGGCAGGTTTGGATCGAGGGCGAGAAGGTCCCGGACGTCACCAATCATCCGGCATTTGGCGGAATGATCGATGCGGTCTCGCGCATCTATGACATGCAGAGCGAGCCGGCATTTCAGGATGTTCTCACGTACTCGGGCCCGGACGGCGACCGTCGGGGGCGGTTCTACAAGCTGCCGGAAACTCGGGACGATCTCGTAATGCGGCGGCACATGACGTTGGCCGTGCTGAACGAGGTCAATCCGATGATCGACCGGTTCGGCGACGAAACCGTCACCCCGCTGTTCGTTCTTGCCGACCGCAAAGCCACCCTGGATCGTTTCGATCTTCGCTATGCGGAGAACGTCCGCAACTGGCTGGACCGGCTCCAGCAGACCAACCTGTTCATGACCAGCGGCAATACGGACCTGAAAGGGGATCGCAGCAAGCAGCCCTATCAGCAGCCTGACCTCGACCACTATCTGCGGGTCGTAAAGGAGCGCGATGACGGTATCGTGATCCGCGGCGCAAAATACGAAACGGGTGCGTCCTACGCGCATGTCGCCTTCGTGAAGCCGACGGTCGGCGCCTGGATCCCGGAGAACAGGGATTTCGCGATCGCTTGCATCGTTCCGCTCAACTCCCCCGGACTGAAGCACATCTGTCGGCCGCCCCTGATCAAGGGCGCGGACCCGTTCGACAGGCCGCTCTCCAGCAGAGTCGACGAGATCGATACGCTCATCATTTTTGACGACGTATTCGTCCCATGGGAGAACGTCATGTTCAGCCGCCAGCCGGAACTGGCGAACCTGATCCGGACCGACTTGACGCGCTGGGCCGCGCAAGGCTTCCTCCTCCGCTCCTTCTCCAAAGCCGACGTCATCGTCGGAACGGCACTGCTCGTGGCCGAACACACGCGGACGATATCCATTCCACAGGTGCGAGAGCGGATCGCGCAGATGATGGTGTTCCGCGAGACGCTGCACGCATTCATACTCGCTGCGGAATCGGCGGCCGAGAGGACGGAGACAGGGCTGTGGATGCCGAACCAGGCGATTCAAAACGCTGGCCGCGTCTATGCGTCATCGACCTACAACAGCATCGTCCATCTGCTGCGCGACATTGTGGGCGGCAGCCCGATCATTGTTCCCGACCGTCGCAACATGGAAAACGCCGAGATCAGGCCGGACCTCGAGAAGTACTTCCGCATCGGCGACATCTCGGCTGAAGCGCGCATTCGCGTTCTGAACCTGGCGAGCGAGATCACCGCGAGCGCCTATGCGGGCAGGGCTCAGTCGTACCAGATATTTGCGGAAAGCCCGATCATGGCGCAGTCCATGGCGCTTTATGGTACGTTCGATCAGGAAAGCGCCAAGCGCCGTGCGGGACGCCTCGCGGGGCTGCATTCGTGAGCCGGGACAAAGCACTTTCAGCCGTTGCGGCCGGGTCTTCGGCCGAAGCGTGGCGGCCGACCAAGGTCAGTACTGCGGACGCCGTGTACCGGCATTTGCGCGAAATGATCATCAGCGGTCAGCTCGCGCCGGGCACCCGCATTCGAGAAATCGACCTGGCGAAGAAGCTCGGGATCAGCCGCACGCCGCTGCGCGAGGCGATGGCGCGGCTGATCGGCGACCAACTCGTTCGGCGCGCCCAGAGCGGAGGCGTCGAGGTCGTCGACATGATGGCCGAGCTGCTGGGCATGCGGCACATCCGCATTGCGCTCGAGGGTTACGCGGCGCGGCTGGCGGCCAGCAGGATCGAGGACGCGGAGATCGACAGGCTGGAGGAGCTGTTGCGGATCAGCATGGATCTGCCGCTCCAGGCGATCCAGGAGCGCGTGAACGCCAATACGGAGTTTCACGCGCGCGTGTATCGGGCATGCCGCGTTCCGCAGCTCATTCGCGCGATAGAAAGCCACGCCGAATACTTCATCGACGAGCACGGATTGCAGCGCTTCGGACCGGAAGAAACCCGCAAAGCCGTCCGGGATCATCGCGACATCGTCACTGCATTGCGGGCGCGGGACGGCGACAGAGCCGAGAGCCTGACACGCGCTCATCTTCTGTCCGCGTTCCGAATTACGAGCCACGAATAACCACAGGAGAGGCCAGCCAATGAACATTGTAAGCCTATACAATCGCGCCTTCGTCGCCGCCGGCATCTTGATGCTCGCGAGCCTTCCGGCATCCGCACAAGACAAGAAGCTGACGGTTCAGATCTGGGCAAACACATGGCAGTCCGCGATACAGGCGGTCAGCGAAGCTTTCCGAAAGGAGACCGGGATCGCGGTTCAGCTCGTTACGCAGAGCTCCTCCGGGGAGGGGCTGGTGAAGCTTCAGGCAATGAAGCAGAAGCCCACCGTTGACGTCTGGTTCACGACTTCATCGGTGGCGAAGCGGGCGTCCCAGGACACGCAGCTGTTTGCGCCTATCCCGACGAAGAGTGTTCCAAACCTCTCGCAGCTCGATCCAGCCGCACACGACCAGTACTGGGTCGCCGCGTACTACTACCCGATCGGAATCATCTACCGGCCGGATATGGTGAAAGAGCCGATCACGAAGTGGCAGGACCTCTGGGACCAGCGGTTCGAAAACAAGCTGGCATTGCCGAACATGAACATGTACCAGGCTTCCATGCTTCTCGTGGCGGCGCAGCTGAACGGCGGCGGGGTCGATAATGTCGAGCCCGGGTTTCAGGCGCTGGCGAAACTGCGCCCGAACATCGCTCTCTTCTATGGGTCCGACTCGCCGGCGCGTCAGGCATTGGCGCAGGGTGAAGCGGCGGTGCTGGTGGCTCCGCCGTCCCAGGCGAAGCGGGTGCGCGATCAGGGGATCGATGTAAAGATGGTGAGCCCGAAACCCGCCCCGATGTTCTTCGATGTCATGATGATCGTGAAAAGCGGCAACGAGGCGAATGCCGCGCGCTTCATCGATTTCGTCAGCTCGACGGCCATGCAGCGGATGATCTCGGAGAAACTCGAAATGGGGCCGGTCAACAGGAATGCCGAGCCGGCGCCGGCGATGGCCGCCTCGCTGCCGAAGCAGGGCGACGGCGTCGCCTTCGATGACGCGAAGATCAACGCGAACATCGCGGCCTGGAACGAGCGATTCAACCGCGAGATCGCTCGCTGAGCGCTGATCGGATCGCCGGGGGTGCGTTTCCCCGGCGATCCGATTCCGTCGGTCGCGCTCTGCGCGGCGATGGCCTCGCAGACTGCGATACGATGATCGCACCACCATCGGAGTGAATGGCGGCCGGGAGCTTGGCTTGCGCCCGGCAGGAGAGAGGTTCGGGTCGTGTGGGATGCCCTTTGGATCAACGGCACCTTGGCCACCATGGCCGGGACGAAATATGGCCTGATCCGGAATGGCGCTATTGCACTTTGCGGCGACCGTATCGCCTGGATCGGCCACGCCCATTCGCTCCAGGGGGATCCGGCGAAGGCGGCCCGCGCGGTCTTTGACGCGGATGGGCGCGTCGTAACGCCCGGCCTGATCGACTGCCATACGCATCTCGTCTACGCCGGGACACGGTGGCGCGAATTCGAGAAGCGCTGCACCGGTGCGAACAGGAAGGACATCATCGATGCCGGCGGGGGGCCTCTCAGCACCGTGAGTGCGACGCGTGCCGCGTCGTACGAGGTTCTCCTCGCGCAAAGCGCTGCGCGCGCAAGGAAGCTCGTGTCGGCGGGCGTCACGACGGTCGAGATCAAGTCAGGCTACGGCCTCGATCTGGACACGGAGCTGCGCATGCTGCGGATTGCCCGGCAGCTCGGCGATGCTCTTCCCCTGACGGTGAAATCGACGTTTCTCGGCGCGCATGCCCTCGCGCCGGAGTACGCCGGGCGACCTGACGACTATATCGAATTTCTCTGCGCGGAAGTGCTTCCGGCGGCGATCGAAGAGTCGCTGGTCGACGCGGTTGACGGCTTTTGCGACGCGCAGGGATTCACGCATGCACAGATCGGAAAGCTGTTTGCGGCCGCCACGGATCATGGACTTCCCGTGAAGCTGCATGCCGATCAATACAGCGATTTTGGGGCTCCGCGGCTCGTTGCACAGTACCGTGGCCTCTCAGCGGATCACATCGAATGCGCCTCCGAGCGGACCATTCGAGCGATGGCCGAGGCGGGCGTGGTCGCAACGCTGCTGCCCGGGGCGAACTGGACCCTGTCCGCACAGGAGAGGCCGCGCGTCGATCTGCTCCGCTCGTACGGCATACCGATGGCGCTGGCGACCAATTGCAATCCAGGAAGCTCGCCCACGACATCGCCAACGATGATGATGAACATTGCGTGCCAGAGGTTCGGCCTTACTCCAGAGGAGGCGCTTGCAGGCTTCACTCGCGATGGTGCCAGAGCACTCGGAATCGCGGAAAGCCATGGCACGTTGGAGCCGGGAAAGGTCGCGGACCTGGCCGTGTGGGATATCGAGCACCCTGCGGAGCTCGCCTATTTCATCGGAGAAAACCGCTGTGCCGCCGTCGTCAAAGGGGGCCAGCTCGTATATCGGCAGCCTGAAGCCGCAATCGGAACGATGCATTATGTCTGAGCCGCGGATGGCATTACCGATGAGTTGCGGCAGGAGTGTTTCGGCGCGGACCGCGGGCTGTCCCGGCGGCGTCGGGGTGGAATCAAATAATAGTGGGCCTGAGGAGACACGGATGAAATTCGACATCGGGCGTTTCAGACGCAATCTGCAAGACCAGCTGCCGCAGA
Organism: Alphaproteobacteria bacterium; assembly: GCA_041690495.1. GTDB lineage: Bacteria > Pseudomonadota > Alphaproteobacteria > CACIAM-22H2 > CACIAM-22H2 > DATAAP01. The sequence goes on from JAWLHE010000002.1 coordinate 16,760, forward strand.
TGCTTCAATTGCTGGAGACGCTGGTGAACATCGACAGCGGTTCGTATTGCAAGAACGGAGTCGACCGGGTCAGCTCCATGCTCGCCGACGAACTCGCCGGGTTGGGCTTCGACATAGAGAGGCACGCCTTGCGTGACCGCGGCGATCAGGTCATCGCGACGAGGCGGCTGAAAGGCAAGGGGCGCCTGCTCATCCTCGGCCACGCCGACACCGTGTGGCCCGAGGGCACGGTCCAGGAGTGGCCGTTTTCAATGGCGGACGGGCGGGCGACCGGGCCAGGCGTTGGCGATATGAAGGGCGGTCTGGTCATGGCGACTTTCGCACTCCGACAGCTCCTGGCGGATGGCTTCGATGCGCTCGAGTCCATCAGGTTCTTCATCGTTCCGGACGAAGAGCTCGGAAGCATCCAGTCAAGGGCGCGCATCGAGGATGTGGCGCGGCACGCCGACTGGACGCTGGTGCTCGAGCCCGGACGACCGGGGGGCGGCGTCGTGACTGCGCGTGGAGCCCTCGGAGCGTTCCGAATGCATGCGCACGGGCATAGCGCGCATTGTGCCGTCAATCCGCAGAAGGGCGCCAGTGCCATACGCGAACTGTCGTTGAAGGTGCCCGCGCTCGAGGCGCTGTCGGATCCTGATCGCGGGACCATTGTCAATGTGGGCATTTTTCGAGGCGGTGCCGCTCGGCAGGTCGTGCCGCATGAAGCGGAGATCGAAATCGACGTTCGCGCGCGCACCCAAACGGAGGCGGACCGGCTGCTCGGCAAGATCAAAAGCATCGCCGCACAGCGCGCCAACGATCGCGTATCTGTCGAGCTGTTAGGGCAGCTGACCCGACCGGCCTTTATCCCCGAGCGCAACCGGTCTCTTTTCGAGATGGCCAAATCAGCTGCCGCCGAACTGCGCGTGGACATTCTGGAAATAGGCCCGACCCCCGGCGGGTCGGACGGCAATTTCGCCGCAGCGCTTGGTGTCCCGACGCTCGACGGACTCGGCCCGGTCTGCTCGGACATCTGCAGCCGGCAAGAAACGATCGATATCGGCAGCCTGGCGGATCGGGGCGCAATGTTTGCGAGCATCATTCATGGACTTGGCGCCCGTGGCACTACTTGAAGGAAAATTGTGCCGGTGGTGCATCCTTTGTCGGGACGGCGAGCAGCCGCGGCGACCGATTGTGCCCCGGCCCAGGAGGTGCGGCGCGGCGGCCACGGCTGGCCGTGGACTCGCAATATCGGAGGCTCTGATCAGTAGCGGCCAGCATTGTTTGCAATCGGATTATTCCGTTCCATGCGCATAGTACCGTTGCACCACATCCTGAAGGGTTTCGCGAAGTGAGAGCAGTCTCTAGTGGCGCACTGAACCTGGATCATATCGGAAAACGATATGGTGCGATCCAGGTGGTGCGTGACGTCGCGCTCGAGATTCCCAGGGGGGCGTTCTTGACACTCCTGGGACCCTCAGGCTGCGGCAAGACAACGATCCTGCGAATGATTGCAGGCTTCGCCAACCTGGACGAGGGGCGCATTCTGATCGACGGCGGCGACATCAGCCATCTGGCTCCCGAGGCGCGGGGCACGGGGATGGTGTTTCAGAACTATGCGCTATTTCCGCATCTGTCCGTGGCAGGCAATGTCGGTTTTGGGCTGCGCATGCGACGTGTCGCTCGCTCCGACATTGACCGCCGCGTTGGCGCCGCGCTGGAACTGGTGAAGCTTGGCGGATTCGAGGACCGGTATCCATCGCAGCTGTCCGGTGGCCAACAGCAACGCGTGGCACTTGCCCGCGCGCTGGCAATCGAGCCCAAGGTACTGCTATTGGACGAGCCGCTTGGCGCGCTGGATCGGAATTTGCGGGATGCCATGCAGATCGAACTGCGGCGGCTCCAGCGGCATCTGGGAATCACCACCGTCATGGTCACGCATGATCAGGAGGAGGCCCTTCTCCTGTCCGACTGGATTGCGGTCATGAATTGCGGGAGGATCGAGCAGTTTGGCGAGCCGCTTGAGATCTACGATCGGCCCAGATCGGCATTCGTTGCGCAGTTCATGGGTATCCCGAATTTGCTCAATGGCCGGATAGAGCGCGAGCACGGCCATGCGGTGGCGATACGACTGGCAGGCGGCGGGCTCATAGAGGGCTGGACGCGAGCGCGCGTTTCGGTGGGGCGCGACGTTGTCGTCGCCGTCCGGCCCAGCCATCTGAAGCTTGCCGACGCGACCGGCAGCGACAGTGGGGTCCCTGCCAAAGTCGCCTATCACAGCGTTCTTGGCGAGCGCATTACGTATAACCTGGAGCTGGCATCGGGCGCGGAACTCGAGGTGCATGTGCCGCGGCACGGAGCGGGAGCCGAACGGGCGCCTGGCACTCAGGTCCACGTCATTTTCGATCCGGCCCATACCGTCGTGCTCGAGTCATGACGCAAGACCGGTACCGGTGCGGTTTCTGCCTTCTCCTGCCGGCTTGCGCCGCGATCGTCGTGCTGTTCGCCGCGTACGGCTGGTTTTTCTGGGCAAGCCTATTCCGCCCCGGGGCGGAAGGAGGACTCGCGCTGGGCGGCGCGCCGGGCCTGCATAACTACGTGCGAATTCTCTCCTCGCCGGAGGAACTTGCAATTCTTGGCGATACGCTCTGGGTTTCCCTGGAGCTCACGGCCGTGACGCTCGTGATCGGTCTGCCAATGGCGCTTGCGATTGCGCGGTCCCATTCAAAGCTGTTCCGCGGGTTCATACTGTTCTCGCTCGCCGTAACGTTTCTCTCCGGCGGCGTGACCCGGGCTTATGCCTGGTTGATCATGCTGGGCAATCGAGGTCTGATCAACAGCTGGCTGCAGCAGCTCGGGCTGACCTCCAGTCCAATTCAAATGGTGCACAACTGGACCGGCGTTTCGATCGCGCTCGTCCATTTCCTCCTGCCGTTCCTCGTCTTCACGCTGGTCGGCGCCATCAAGAATGTCCCTGTCTCCGTCGAGGAAGCGGCCAGAAATCTGGGCGCGAGCCGGATGCGGACATTCCTCCTGATCACGCTTCCTTTATTATCGTCGGGCATCGTCGTGGCAGCCGCATTGACCTATTCGCTTGCGCTTTCGGCCTTTCTGTTTCCGATGCTTCTCGGCGGCGGAAGGGTCCGGATGGTGGCGAACTACATCTACGAGCGTATCTTCGTTTCCTATGACCTGCCGTTTGCGGCAGCCACGTCGGTCGTGTTCCTGGCGGTCGCCGTTTCCGTCATTGCTTCGTTCTCGGCGCTTGAGCGCCTGGCCCGTCGAGCGAGTGCCCGGTGATGTTGAAGAGAACCGATCTCGAGAGGCCGTACGGAGCCGTAATCTTTGCGGTCGCATGGGCGGGATGTCTGTTCCTGCTGGTGCCGATCGCCTGCATCGTGCTTTTCTCGTTCAGCGATACTGTGTATTTCAGGTGGCCGCCGGCCGCGTTTTCGCTCCGCTGGTATGCGAACTTCTTCGCCTCGGAGCAATTCATGCGCGCTGCGATGAACTCACTCATCATTGCGGTCGTCGTGACATCGGCGAGCCTGTTGATCGGTCTTCCTGCTGCGCTGGGGCTGGTACGGGGCCGCTTTCCGGGCCGCAATCTGATCGCCTCTCTGCTGCTTTCGCCATTGATCGTCCCGGGAGTCGTCACGGGCATGGCGTTCCTCGTCCTGTTTGCGAATCTGCGCGTCGAGTTCGGTCTCGCCAGGCTGCTGGTCGGCTTGTTTATCTTCGCCCTTCCGTTCGCAGTTCGGGCTTTGGTCGCGAACCTGATCGGGCTCGACACCAGGATCGAGGAGGCCGCGCGCAATCTCGGAGCTTCGCCGTGGCGAAGCTTCTTTCACGTCACATTGCCGCAGCTGAAGCCCGGGCTGCTGGCGGGCGCCACCTTTGTGTTCGTCGAGGCGATAGACAACTTTTCTATCGCCGTCTTCCTCGTCGATACGCAGACGACGACGCTTCCCGTCGAGGCCTATTTCTACATTCGCGATTTCGATGACCCGACGGTCGCCGCGATGGCTGCGATTCTCATCGCGTTCTCGGCGCTGCTGGTCTTTGCCGTCGAGCGGATGATTGGATTCGAGAAGTTCCTGCGGATGCAGTGAGTGTCTCTCAGCCGCTATCGCTGTAACTTGCTCTGTCCCAGTATCGGTGCGTCTCCACGACAACGGAGATATCGTCAAAGGTTCCACCGGCTGAATGGGCGGTGGCAGGGAATAACGGGGGAACGGGATGGAGCTTCTGGTTTCAGAGTTGGAGACGCGGGCGGTCTATCAATTGTTGTCTGGCTGCGTCGTGCCGCGCCCAATCGCATGGGTAACGTCCGTGGGACCGGATGGCCGGGTAAATGCCGCGCCGTTCAGCTGTTACACGTTCATCTCGAGCGCGCCCCCGCTCGTTGCAATCAGCTGCGGAAGAAAGGCCGGCATCAGCAAGGATACGGCCGCGAATGCAAACGCAATGCACGAATTCGTCCTGAACGTGGTCGACGAGGACTTGATCGTCCCCATGCACAAGAGTTCGGCTGAGTTTCCGTCGTCAGTCAGCGAGATCGAGGCTCTGGAAATTTCGACATTGCCGTCCAGAATGGTGGCGCCGCCCAGGATTTCCAAGGCGCCGGTATCGCTGGAATGCCGTGTGCAGCAGATACTCGAGTTTGGTCGACTCAGGACCCAGCTGCTGATCGGCGAAGTGCTTGTGTTTCACGTTCGGGACGATCTTTACAAGAACGGGAAGATCGCCACGGCAGAAATGAGGCCCCTTGCACGGCTCGGCGGGCCCTTTTATGCGCGGCTGGGCGAAATCATCAGGATGGACCCGGTCGCGGAGTATCATTATTCCCGATAAGGGGCGCCCGTCGGATCGAGTAGCGTAGCATTATCGCTAGTCGAGGATGATGCAGGCCACATGGTGCCGTTGGCGGGCGCGTCGCTTGGATGGGAGAGTCGTGCCGATCTGCGGAGATCGACCTTGCGAAGCACGCCATGCACGCGTTTCCGGCAAGCCGAGGTCGAATCCATTCTCGCGCGCACCGGTGCGTCGGCCATCGTGGTGTGGCCGACCTTCAAGGGCATCCCGTTTCTCGACATACTGAGCGAGATCGAGCCCCGGGCTATTGCCGGCCTGCGCGTCGCAATACTGTGCGAAACCACGCGTCCGGATTTTCCATTGCCCGGCGTCCAGGTCGTGCACCATCGCGACCTGCTCGCCGCCGCTCCTGTCGCGAGCAAGGCCGCCGAGCATGCGCCGGGCGCCATTTTTCCAACCTCCGGCACGACGAGTGCGCCGAAGTTCGCGCTTCACTGCCAGGGCAATGTTGCCCGCCATGCATCCCAGGTCGCCTCCGTTTTCGGCTTTGATGTCCCGGATGCCCATCTCCTGCAGGCCGTTCCATTCTGCGGCATCTGGGGCTTCAGCCAATGGGTCGCGACAGTCGCTGCCGGCGCCTCCGCGACGCTGATGACATTATTCGAGCCCGGAGCGGCGGCCGAACTCATCAAGGCGCGCGGGATCACGCATACCAGCGGACCAGATGACCTCCTCAGGCGGCTCCTCGACTCAGTGCTCGAGGAGCACCCGTTCCCGACCCTGCGCGAGATTCTCTACGCGAGCTTCAATCCGACTCTGGCGCGCTTCGTGGAAGACGCCGATGCGCGCGGCGTGACTGTCGTGAACGGCTTCGGAATGAGCGAGATCTTCTCATTCTTCTCACGTCAGCCCGCCGATGCGCCGCCCGATGTGCGCCGCACGCCTGGCGGCTTTCCGGTCAATCCGGCAGCACGGGTGCGGGTGCGCGACCTGAACAGCAATGCGCTCCTGCCGCCGGGCGAGGTGGGCATTCTCGAGATCGCCTCGGATACGCTGTTCCGCGAGTATTTCGGGGATCCGGCCGCGACGCGCGCTGCCTTCACGTCAGACGGTTTCTTCATCACCGGCGACCTTGCCGCCCTGGCCGAAGACGGAAGCTTCCGGGTAAAAGGTCGCCATGGCGATTTCCTCCGCCTCGGCGGATTTCTGGTCAACCCGAACGAAATCGAGCACATCTTGCAAGCGGCGGCCGGTGGGGCCGATGTCGTGGTGGTGGAGGCGGCGACAGCACGCGGCAACAAGCCGGTCGCCTTTGTCAAGGTACCCGATGGCGGGAGTTTCGACGAGGGCGCGCTGCGTGCCCGCGCTTGCGCCATGCTGGCCGACTTCAAGGTGCCCCATCGTTTCGTGCCCATCGCCAGATTCCCTGTGGCCATGAGCCCCAATGGAGAGAAAATCCAGCGTCATAAGCTCAAGGAAATGGCGACGGTTCTGCTTGGAAACGGCGCCACGTCCGCGTGATGCGTCGAGTTTGAATCCGGAGGATGCAATGACTGACAAATTCAAGGCACTCGTCATCGTGGACGAGGGCGGCAAGCCGAAGGCGGAGTTCAAGTCCCTCTCGCTGGCCGATCTGCCCGATCACGACGTGTTGGTCGAGATTGCCTTCTCGACCTTGAACTACAAGGATGGCCTTGCCGTCTCGGGCAAGGGGCGCATCGCGCGCAAGCTTCCGATGGTGGCGGGGATCGATCTTGCCGGCACCGTGATTGAGTCGCGCTCTCCGGCCTGGAAGGCGGGCGACAAGGTCATCGTCAACGGCTGGGGCCTGTCGGAGACGGAGTGGGGCGGCTATGCGCGTTTTCAGCGCGTCAAGCCGGAATGGCTCGTTCGCCTGCCCGAGGTGTTCAGCCTCGAGGACGCCATGGCCATCGGCACGGCCGGCTATACGGCTGCGCTGTGTGTCGATGCCCTCGAAGCCTGGGGCACGATCCGGTCCGGCAGCGGGGAAGTGCTGGTGACCGGTGCTGCCGGGGGCGTCGGCTCCGTGGCGGTGAGCCTTCTGGCCCGGGCGGGCTACAAGGTGACCGCCTCCACCGGACGTCCCGAGACGCACGCCTATCTCTCCGCGCTCGGTGCCAGCGCCTTTGTCGATCGCGCCGGTCTCGCGGCCAAGGGGGCCCCGCTGCAGAAGGAGCGCTGGACCGGCGCAATCGATTCCGTCGGTTCGACGACCTTGGTCAATGTCCTGGCGCAGACCGTATACGGCGGCGCCGTGGCGGCCTGCGGCCTGGCCGGCGGGACGGATCTGCCCGGCACGGTATTCCCGCATATCCTGCGCGGTGTCGCGCTCATCGGTGTCGATTCGGTCATGGCTCCCGCGGCGAAGCGGGAGAAAGCCTGGACGCGGCTCGCCCGCGATCTCGACCGCAAGCAGCTTGCCAGCATGGCTCGCGTGGAACCCATGACCCGCATTCCCGAACTCGCGACGGAGATCCTCTCGGGCCACATCCGCGGGCGCATCGTGATCGCGATAGAACCCTGACCATCGCCCCCAACGACGCGTCGACCAGCCGACTGATCGTCATCTATGACGATTCGCACCGCATCGCGGAGGTGTGCAAGTTCGATGACAATCCGGATGTCGTGCTGGTCGATACGACAATCGTTGCCAAGGCGCCCAGGCGCTTTCTCGCCGCCGGAATGGCGATGCACACTACAAGGCATTCGAGGTCGAGGCCTGCGCCGACGCGGGCGGCACCAAAGTCTTCGGCGGGCAGCCGCCGCTTGGCGCGGCCGTGTTGGCGCGGACCTGCTATGAGACGATCCGGTGCGATGGCGAAGCGGCGCTCGCTGACCGGCCGTCGCCGGAAAGCAACTAGCCGATAAACCGGTCCGCCAAGGTGCGCTGAAGCCTTGTGCGGTCGCCACGACAGGGCGATCGCGCGGGCTGCCAGCGAGATGTTCCGCCAGACGCCGCACATCCCGCGAACCGTTCCTGCCGCTACTGCCTCGCGTAGAAGTCGGCCAGCGGCTCGATCAAATGCTCCGGAATGCGGCGCGCGATCATTGCCATGGATTCGTTCGATTTGCGCGCATCGACGACCGTTTCCTCGCCGCGCCAGAGGCGGAGCCGGGTGGCCATGTACTCTCTCCTCTGGCCGGCCAGCACGGGATACTCGGGACGCTTGCCGGGTGCGTGACACCGGGAGCAGGCGGGGAGATTCGCTTCCGGCAGGCCCTGCGTGACGACCTGCGCGACGAGCTGGTCTTCCGCCGTTCCGCCGCTGAGCAGCATGGGAGGCCGGGAAGTGGAGAGACCGGGCAGGGCGGCATAGTACTCGGCCAGCGCGCGCATCGTCTCCCGGCTTACGCGCGCAGCGGCGGCTTGCATGACGCCGCTGGCCCGGCGGTACGAGGCAAAGGACTCAAGCGCGCCCAACAGATAGGTTGCATGCTGACCCGCCAGGATGGGGATATCGGATTGCCCGCGTCCGCGCCCGTCGTCACCATGACAGCGCGCGCAATCGGGAAGCGCGTCCTGCAGCTTTACGGCCTTGCCGCCGACCACGCGTCCGCCGGGGCCATAGGCGAGCGAACGGTATTGTGCGGGCGACATTCGAGGGAGAGCACGAACGAAAGCAGTCATACGGCGCACCTCGTCAGATCGGCTTTGAGCGGGCCAGGCCGGCATAGGCGTGAACTTGACTCCGTGCTTCACGATCCAGAATAGCTGCCGGTCGCTCCATTCTTCGGCGGTCACGGAAAGGTCCGGAGGAGGAGGGGTCGCCGCCTGCATGACGGGCGAAGGCCGTTCACCGGGCGCGCCGTGACAGAACGAGCAGTTGGAGGCGTAATGGCCGGCGGCGGACGTCAGGCCGGTCGGGTCGGTCGCGGGCGCGGACACGGTCAGCGCGGACTGGGTGCGGACCGCGTTGCGCATCGACCAGTGGAGAAACTTGTCTGTGATCACCCAATGGCCGGTCGACGCGCCGATATTGATGATTCCCAGCCAGGCGACGGTCAGGCCAAGCGTTGCCAACAGCGCGACCGCCAGAAACGCGCGCGTCCAGGTGACCTTGATCATCATGACAGCGCGGCTCCCTGCGCGTCGTCCCGCAACAGGCGCAAGAGCAATGCCAGCCCGCCGAACAGGTAACTGCCGCCGCCGACGACCAGCATGACGACTCCGCCGATCTGCTGGTCCTGCAGAGGCGGAAGCACTGCCCCCAGAAGACTGAACCCTGCAGTGTCGAAAAGCGTGCGGGGGGCGAGTGCGATCAGCACACCGAGCAAGGTCATGTGCATCGTGGTCAGCAGCAGCGCAACGATACCGGCAGCACGACGCGCGCTGCTGCCCGCGTCGCGCGTGCCAAGGCAGGCGCTCCACAGCAACAGCCCGGCCAGGAAGAACATCGCCTGTTCCAGCACCAGGCCTGCGGCGTTCGACGAGGCCAGGGCGCGCGCGGCGGGCACGTGCCATCCCCAGACGACCAGCAATTCGATGATCGACATCGGCAGTGGCGCGACGATACACGGCCAGCGTGCCGCGGGATCGAAGCGGGCTCCGGCGATTCCATGGGCGATGAGCGGCGCCGCAATGGCCACCGCCGCCATGTGTGCTGCCATATGTCCGGTCATTCCGGCATGCGCAGCGGCAGCTAGGGCCCAACTGGCAGCGAGCACCGCAGAGCCTGAGAGGAGAATCACCAGCTTCATCGGCAATTCGCAAAGATTAAGGCCGGAATGGCCGTATACACGATGGCGACGAAACTCAACCCCGCGAGCAGAAGTTTCGCAGTCGCAAGGAAACGGTGGCGATCCTCGATGGTGCTCTCGTCATGCGGAGGCGGGTCGCCTTCAACGCCCATTTGCGCCCACGCGACACATGCTGATGCGGAGACGATCAGAAGCGCGACGGCCGTTGCGGCCAGGATCACGATGCGGACATCGTCGAGCACCAGAAGCGGTCCGCCTTTGGCGCAGCGGACGGCGGCATAGACGTAGCAGAGCAGAAAATGCACCGCCCATGTTGTGGGCGGAACGATCAGCGCCCACAAGCTCGCTTCCCGCCACTGGGCGCGTTGGCGGAGCGCTCGCATCATGTCAGCCTCGGGAAAAAGCCGATCACCACGAAGGTGATCAGTGCGCTCAGAGCCAGGAAGTGGTGGTAGACGGTAACGTTCCGGATGTCGCCGTCATAAACCGGGGTCATCCTGCCCGCGAGACTGCGGGCCAGGACAAAAAGCTGCATGATGACGCCGAGCGCCGCATGTGCCGCAATCCAGAGCACGAGCACCCAGACCATCGCCGGATAGACATGCAACCCGGGATCGAGGCCGGTGAACCATGGGCCCGCCAGACCGGCAAGTCCGCCTCCAATCGTCGCGATTGCAGCAACGGCCAGTGCAAGCCTCGCCAGCCCGATGCGGCGTCGCGCATTCGTTTCACGGGCGGCGATTGTGAGGATCCAGCCGACGAGGACCGAGGCAAGAGCAAGCATCGGCCAGAACAGACCCGGTCCGGCGCTGCCCGGGAGCGAGTCCGGCGGGAAATCGGCATGGATCGTCCAATAGAAGAAGTAGCCGAAGATGAGGCTGCCGAACGCGGTCGCGTCGGCGGTCATCGTAATGAACATCGCCCACCAGCCCACGGAGCTGGGGCCGGAAGCATAGAGCGGCAGCATGAGGCCGCAGCCGGCATGCTTTTCGGCTTTTTCCGGAATGATCCCGGTCCCCATCGAATGCCACCAGAGGATGACGCCGAGCGCGGCCAGGCCACTGACCGCTGCCGCCCAATAGAAGTGGAAGGTGGTCAGGATGAAGACGCCGCCAAGCGTGATCGCAGCAAGCATCGGTACGACGGTCGGGCCTCCGATTCGCGCAACCTGGAGCGGACGCGCATCAAGGACCGTGGTGATCACCAGCTCACGTTTCCCTTCTTCGGCGTCGGGCAGGAAATAGCGGCCCTCGTCGACCTTTCTGACGAAATCGGGCTGGTCCCAGAGCGGATAGCGACCTTGGACCAGCGGAACCGAGCGAACGCCCCAATTGTTGGCCTCGCTTCTCGGAAGCGCCAGCCATTCAAGCGTTCCGGCATTCCATGGATTTCGCGCGGCAAGCTTGCGGCGCGGCGACAGACAGAGATCGACGACCACGACCGCGACCCCTAGGGCGAACAAGTAAGCGCCGATCGTGGAAAGCAGGTTGGGTAGGCCGATCCCGAGCTCGGCCGGATAGGTATAGACCCGGCGCGGCATTCCCATCAGGCCGGAAAAGTGCATAGGGAAGAAGCCGAGATTGAACCCGACGAACATCAGCCAGAACGCAGTGCGCCCAAACCGGTCGGACAGCTTCTTGCCGGTCGCCAGCGGCCAGTAATAGTAGAGGCCTGCAAACAGAGGCAGCACCGATCCGCCGATCAGGACATAGTGGAGATGGGCGACGATGAAATACGTGTCGTGCGCCTGCCAGTCGAAAGGCGCCACCGCCACCATGACGCCGGTCAGGCCGCCGATGACAAAGATGACGAGCGATCCCGCCGCATAGAGCATCGGTGTCGACCAGACAAGTCGGCCGGCCCAGATCGTTGCGATGAACGCGAAGATCTGGACGGCGGTCGGAATCGCAACGGCCTCCGACGCGGCGGAAAAGAAGCCAAGGCTGATATTCGGCAGGCCGGTGGTGAACATGTGGTGGACCCACAGCCCGAAGCTCAGGAATCCGGTGCCGACGGCGGCAAGTACGATCCAGGGATAGCCGAGCAGGTGGCGGCGCGCGAAAGTAGGCACGACCATCGCGAAGATTGCGATCGAGGGCAGGAAGATGATGTACACCTCGGGATGGCCGAAAACCCAGAACAGGTGCTGCCAGAGCAGAGGGTCGCCGCCGCGCGTGGCATCGAAGAATGGCCAGTCGAGGAGCCGCTCCATTTCGAACAGGATGTCGCCGGCTATGAGCGGCGGGAAGGCGAAGAGGATCATCGCGGCCACGACCAGGATGTACCAGGCGTAGAGCGGCATGAGATTGAGCCGCATGTCCGGCGGCCGGCACTTCAGCACGCCGACGATGAGCTCGATGGCAGCCGCGATCGAGGATACTTCGATGAAGGAGAGGCCGAGCATCCAGATGTCTGCGCCGACGCCGGCGGTTCTGGGCTCGGTGGACAACGGCGGATACATGAACCAGCCGCCGTCGGGGGCCGCGTCGAAGAAGATCGATCCGGCCACGAAGATGCTGCCGAGCAGGAAGCTCCAATAGCCGAAAGCCGAAAGTCTGGGGAAGGGAAGGTCGCGCGCGCCGAGCAGCTGCGGCAGGAGCAGAACCGCCACCGCCTCGAACATCGGCACCGCGAACAAGAACATCATCGCCGAGCCGTGCAGCGTGAACAGCTGGTTGAAGGTCGACGCGTCGACGAGGTCATTGTCGGGAACGGCGAGCTGGGCGCGCATGATCAGCGCCAGAACGCCGGCGAACAGCATCATGCCGAAGGCGGTAAGCGTGTACCAGCTGCCGACCGCATTGTTGTTGGTGTCGGTCCATTTGAAAAATAGTCCACGGGGAGGCGCCCATACGGCGCGCAACCGATCCTCCTGTGCAGCGCGGACGGCAGGATCGTCCTGGTCGGGTATGGCGATGGCGCGATCCGGCATCTAGCGCAGCTCTGCAAGATAGGTTGCGATGGCCTCCGCGTCGGCCGCCGACATCGCGCTGAAGGCGGGCATGAGCGCACCCGGCTTGCTCACGGCGGGATTGCGGATGAAAGCAGCGATTGCCTCCGTGGTCATCGGCAGCGTTCCCGCCCCGAACGTGCGACGCGCGCCGAAATGGGTAAGGTCGGGTCCGATCGGGCTTCCCTCGATATGACCGCGGATCGCATGGCAGCTGCCACAGCCGTAATCGTCGAACAGCCGGCGGCCGGGACCGGCAACGGCGACGGCGGGCCGCGCCGCGCTCTCCAGCCAGCGATCGAACGCGTCCGGTTCCATCGCGACCACGTCGAATGCCATGCGCGCGTGGCTCAAGCCGCAAAATTCGGCGCAAGCGCCGCGGAAGATCCCGGGCCTGGTGGCGCGCACGACGAGATCGTTCGTTCGCCCGGGAATCATGTCTACCTTGCCGGCGAGGCCGGGTATCCAGAAGCTGTGGATCACGTCCGGGCTCCGTAGCGCGAAGGCCACGGTCCGGCCGACCGGCACCCTGATCTCATTGGCCGTTTCCACGACCTGGCTATCGTGCGGTAGATAGCGCACGCGCCACCAGAACTGTTCGCCGTCGACGGCGATGCCGAGATCGCTCTCGCCAACCGGCAAGGTCTGCATTCTGGGGAGGGAGAAGAGCAGCAGTAAGGTCAGCAGCGCGGTCGGGCCGATCGCGCCGAGCCAGAGGATGACGCGAATTCCGCTCGTGAAGTCGAGTCGGCCGGCTGGCGTTCGCGCGGCGTGGAAGGCGAGCCAGACAACGCCGACAGTGAGCACGCCGGCCGCGACCGACATGGCCAAGGTCAGGGTGCGCGTTGATTCGGCCTCTACTCCAAACACCGAGAAAGCCGATTGTCTTCCGCCGCAGCCGCCGATTAGCGACAGGGCGATAGCAACCACCATCAGGCGACTCCAGGGGCCGCGCGGCGGCGCGGCGAAGCCGCCAGGACTCCCCATCCTGTACGCGCATCTCATATCTTCGATCATGCGGAGAATGCGATGCTTCATCATTCAAGCGGATTGCCTGCCAAGGGTCCTTCGCGCCATGGATTGGATGAGATTAAGCTCTGGCGTCGATGCCAGAACGCTGTTGACGGCAAGTATGCCCCCAACGTTCGTTTCCAGGGCCTCTGGAGCAGACGGATAGCGTGGCAATGGCCCGGGGCTGTCGGATCGAGCGGCTTGGCGATTGCGAACGTTTGCAGGGCAACCGGTTGCACGGCGAATGCCATCGCGTAGCCCTTGAACAAGTCGGGCCGGAGTGGCATGCGGCCGGGGTAATCACGGATTGTGCCGGTGGCTTGTCGCCGGGCGGTGCAACCACAGTGTCATTGCCCCGTCGGACGATCCCGGACGCTGTCTGAAGAGTTACTTCCGAAGTGGATCCGGCCGCAGATTGACAGCAAGGGTTCCGCCGCCTAGCGTTCGACTGTTTAGAAGCGCTGGAAAAACACGATCGCGCGACCAGCAGGAGGACAGCACCATGTGGAAGAAGCCCCAGGTCATCGAGATCGCGGTCGGGCTCGAGATCAACTCGTATGCCTGCGCGGTAACCGCCTGATCCGGCAGCCGCCGGCGCGGCACGTGACGCGGATTCTCGATGCAAATCCTCGTCCTGGGCGGCGCGGCGGGCGGCGGGTTTCCGCAGTGGAATTGCAACTGCAGCAATTGCCGGCGGGCGCGTGCGAATGATCCGGCAGCCGTGCCGCGGACGCAGTCGTCCCTGGCCGTCAGCAGCGACGGTGTCAGCTGGCTCTTGCTGAACGCTTCGCCGGATTTGCGTCAACAGATCTTCGCAACCGGCCAGCTCCACCCACGCCAAGGGGTGCGGGATAGCCCGATCGCAGGCGCGGTCCTCACCAATGGCGACATCGACCATGCGGCTGGACTCCTCTCGTTGCGGGAGAACCAGCCGCTTGTCGTTCATGCCGCCAGGCGAGTACTCGACGTGTTGAGCAGCAATCCGATCTTCAATGTTCTCCATCCGGACATGGTCGTCCGGCGCGAACTGCCGCTCGACGCCGCTGTATCGATGCGCGCCGCCGATGGCAGTCCGCTGGGCCTCGACGTAACCGCCTTTCCCGTCCCCGGAAAGTTGCCGCTCTATCTGGAGGGGACCATTGCCGGGCGGGGATTAAGTACACAGCCCGGCGATACGATCGGCCTCGAGGTTGCGGATGGCAGCGGGCGACGCCTCTACTACGTGCCGGCCTGCGCTGCCATGCCGCCCGAGCTTTCCGATCGGTTGAGAGGTGCGGAGCTGGTGTTCTTCGACGGGACGCTGTGGCGCGACGACGAGATGATCGTTGCCGGTGTCGGCAGCAAGACGGGAAAGCGAATGGGCCATATGAGCATATCGGGCGAGCATGGCACGATGTCGGCCTTCGCCCCGCTCGGAGTCCGGCGCAAGATCCTCGTGCACATCAACAACACCAATCCGGTCCTGCTCGCGGATTCCGCGGAGCGCGCCGAGGTCGAAGCGTCCGGCTGGGAGGTCGCGCACGACGGGATGGAGGTCCGGCTGTGAAATCGCTTCTCACGCCGTCGGAACTCGAGGAGCGGCTTCGGCAGATCGGTGCCCGGCGCTACCACAATCTCCATCCGTTCCACAGGCTGCTCCATGGCGGCAGGCTGACACGCGGGCAAGTGGAGGCGTGGGCGCTCAACCGCTACTACTACCAGAGCCGGATTCCGCTGAAGGATGCGGCGTTGATCGCCCGGACCGAGGACCCCGAGCTGCGCCGCATCTGGCGCCAGCGCCTGATCGATCACGACGGCGAGCAACCGGGCGAGGGCGGCATCGCGCGCTGGCTTGCCCTGACCGAAGGCCTCGGACTCGATCGCGATTATGTCAAGTCTGGAGACGGCGTGCTGCCGGCCACGCGTTTCGCGGTCGACGCCTATGTCCGCTTCGTGGGCGAGCGAAGCCTGCTCGAAGCCATTGCGTCCTCGCTGACCGAGATGTTCTCGCCGAGCATAATCTCCGAGCGTGTCGTCGGAATGCTCGAAAACTACGACTTCATCAACGAGAAGACGCTGGCCTATTTCAATGCGCGCCTGACCCAGGCACCTCGCGATGCCGATATTGCACTGGACCACGTGAAGCGCGAGGCGCGCACGCCCGAGCAGCAGGATGCGGTGCTGGCTGCGCTCGTGTTCAAGTGCGATGTCCTGTGGGCGCAGCTCGATGCGCTGTATCACGCCTATGTGGAGCCGGGCCATGTGCCGCCCGGAGCCTTCCTTCCGGAAGTCCGGTCATGAGCGAGCGGCCGCTGATCACCGCTGTGAGCGTCCCCAGGTTGCCGCGCCACATCAAGCTGCGGTTCGACGAAATGCGCCAGCACTGGGTTCTGCTGGCGCCGGAACGCGTGCTGCTGCCTGACGAGATTGCCGTTGAAATCCTTCTGCGCTGCGACGGCTCCGCAACGATCGGGTCGATCGCCAAGACGCTCGCGGAGAAGTTCCAGGCGCCGCACGAGGAGGTCGAGCGCGATGTGATCGAGCTGCTGCAGGATCTCGCCGACAAGGGCACGGTGGCGGCATGAGCGCGCCGGCTCCGCCCCTGGCATTGCTGGCGGAGCTGACCCATCGTTGTCCGCTGCAATGCCCGTATTGCTCCAATCCGCTCGAACTGGAGCGCGCCGCGAGCGAGATCGACACCGAGACCTGGTGCCGGGTTCTCGACGAGGCGGCGGCGCTTGGCGTCCTGCAGGTGCATTTCTCCGGCGGCGAACCGACCGTGCGTCGGGACCTGGAGGTCCTGATCTCGCACGCGGCGGGCCTCGGCCTCTATACGAACCTGATCACCGCGGGTGTCCTGATCGATGAGCGGCGCATGGCGGCGCTGGTGGCGGCTGGACTCGATCACGTGCAGTTGAGCATCCAGGACCACGAGGCGGACAATGCCGACCGCATCGGCGGTTATCGGGGGGGCCACGCAAGAAAGCTCGAGGTTTGCCGGATGGTCCGCAGCGCCGGGCTGCCGCTGACAATCAACGCGGTCGTGCACCGTCAGAATCTGAAGAATCTCGCGGCGATCGTCGACCTCGCCGTGATGCTCGGCGCGGCTCGTCTCGAAGTCGCGCATGTCCAGTATTATGGCTGGGCACTGCGGAACCGCGCGGCGCTGATGCCGACACGAGGGCAGCTGGTGCAGGCGACGGAGACAGTGAACGCGGCGCGTTCGCGGCTCATGGGCATTCTGACCATCGATTACGTCGTGCCGGACTACTATGCACGCCTGCCGAAGGCCTGCATGGGCGGTTGGGGGCGGCGCTTTCTCAACGTCAGTCCCGCCGGGAAGGTGCTGCCATGTCATGCGGCGGAGACGATCACGCGGCTGACATTCGAATCCGTCCTCGAGCGGCCGCTCGCCGCGATTTGGGCGGAATCGGCGGCGTTCGAGGCATTCCGTGGAACCGACTGGATGCCGGATCCATGCCGCTCCTGCGAGCGGCGCGAGATCGACTGGGGCGGTTGCCGCTGCCAGGCTTTCGCGCTGACCGGACAGACCGACGCGGTCGATCCCGCGTGCGGTCTCTCGCCCGCGCATCATGCTCTGGTGGCTATCGCCGAAGAGGAGAGCGCGGCGCCTCCGCCGCGTTTTGCATACCGCCGGATCGGCAAGAGCCGGCGCCATCGGGGCGGTCCGTCACCACGGCCGAGCGAACGTCGCCCGAACTGAGTTGACGATCCAGGTCTGCCGCCAAGTGGCGCACCGTGGTCGCGCGCCGGGACATGGCCCGCGACGGCAGCGCTGATTGCTAGCGCCTTGTCAAAGCCGCTTCGACATTCCGCACGACATTGACCAGTCTCGGCCCGAGATCCGAGACGAGGCGCTTGCGGTCGAAAAGGAACGCCGGACCTCCGCAGTTGAAGGCGAAGATACCCGAGCCGTCAGGCGGAATCATCGGTACGCCGACCGCATGCACGTCGGTCTGCCAGTCGCCGGACGAGACCGTGAAGCCGTGTAACCGATAATCCTCGATGGCCCGTTCGATTCCGGCCTGGATGCGGGGCCAGTTCTTCGGATCGCGCTTGGCGATGTGCGACATGAGATACTCGCGTTCCCGCTCTGGCAGCGCGGCCATCAGGGCGCGCCCCATCGCCGTCGTCGCGATCGGGATGCGCGAGCCGAGATCGAGGCGCAGCGTCACCGTGCCGTTCGAGCGGCAGTGCTCGATGTAAACCATGTTCAGCCGGTCGCGGCTTCCCAGCGAGACCGATGCGTTGGCGTATTCGGCCAGTTCCTGCATGAAAGGACGCGCCACCATCCGCAATCCCATGTTCGCAAGTACTGCATAGCCCAGGGAAAGCACCGCAGTGCCGAGCTGGTATTTTCCAAGACGCTCGGAATGCGTGAGATAGCCAAGACGCGTCAGCGTGTGCGTGAGGCGCGACACCGTCGGCTTGGGCAGGCCGGTGCGCGCGGCGATCTCCTGATTGCCGAGCAGTCCGTCCTGCGGCGTGAATGCGCGCAGGACATCGAGACCCCGCGCAAGCGCGATGACGAACTGCCGATCCTTGATCTCGTTTGCCACGAACCTGGCACCCGCCTCTACATCGAAGCGCTTGGGCCGGGTGCTCGGTCTTCGGTTCGAGGCGGGAACCATGTGCGGTTTGCCGGTTGTTTACAGGAAGATAGGGGAACATTGGCTTTGCCGTCAACGATTGCGAAATCGAATTTCGCGATGCGAAACATCAATTCCGGCATGCGATTTCAGTGCTTCGCGCGGCGTCTCGTCCATTGCCATTATCCCGCTGATCGGACATGAACAGGCGCCGCGCCTGCGTGGTGCAAGACATCGACAGCTGCTACAGGACTTAACGACATGATCGATATTCAACGTACCGACCTGATGATCGGAATTGTCGGAGCCGGCGTGATGGGCCGGGGCATCGCCCAGATCGCGGCCGCGGCGGGGATTTCGGTGCGGCTGCTCGACAGCCGGGCAGGCGCCGCGGAACAGGCCCGCAGCGAAATCGCGCGGACTTTCGACATGCTCTCGGGCAAGGGGCGCATGTCCGCTGATGCCGCGCGCGAGGCGACCGGACGTCTCCAGACGGTTGCCGACGAAAAAGGGCTCGGCGGCTGTCAGGTTGTCATCGAGGCGATCGTCGAGAATCTCGCCGCGAAGCAGGCCCTGTTCGCAACGCTCGAGGGTATTGTCGGCGACGACTGCCTCATTGCGACGAACACGTCCTCGCTCTCGGTGACGGCAATTGCCGCAAGCTGCAAGCGGCCGGGCCGTATCGGCGGTTTTCATTTCTTCAACCCGGTGCCCTTGATGAAGGTCGTCGAGGTCGTCGACGGTGTGATGACCGAGCCATGGGTCGGCGACGCGCTTACGGCATTGGCGCGGCGGGTCGGGCATAAGCCGGTACGTGCAGCGGACACGCCCGGCTTCCTGGTGAACCACGCTGGCCGCGGGTTCGGCACGGAGGCACTACGCTTACTCCAGGAGGGCGTTGCGCCGTTCGACGAGATCGACCGCGTCCTGCGCGAGGCTGCAGGTTTCCGCATGGGGCCGTTCGAATTGCTGGATCTGACGGGTGTCGACGTCTCGCACCCGGTCATGGAGTCCATTTACGATCAGTTCTATCAGGAGCCACGATTCAGGCCATCGTACCTGCTGCGCCAGCGCCACGTTGCGGGCCTGTTCGGCCGGAAGGTGGGACGCGGCTTCTATACCTATCGCGAGGGAAAGCAGGAACCTGTTCCCCCCCGCGCTGTGCCGGAAGGCCGCCGGATGCCGGTCTGGATCGATGCCGCGGAGGTGGCATGGCGTCGCGAACTCGTGCAGCTGGTGGAGAAAGCGGACTGGCCGCTCGACTCCAATGAGCATCCGGGCGAGAACGCGCTCTGTCTGATCGCACCTCTCGGTGAGGACGCGACGACCAGCGCCTTGGCGCGCGATCTCGACGCGCAGCGGACGGTGGCGGTCGACATGCTGTTTGGCTTGGCCCGCCGGCGCAGCCTGATGACCACGCCCGTAACGTCGCCGGATTTCCTGGCCTCGGCCCACGCCCTGCTGACCGCCGACGGGACGCCGGTATCCCGCCTGCACGACAGTCCGGGCTTCGTCGCCCAGCGTGTGGCCGCGATGATCGTCAATATCGGCTGCGACATCGCCCAGCAGCGCATCGCCACACCCGAGGATATCGACGACGCTGTGACCCTCGGTCTCGGCTACCCGCGCGGGCCGCTGGCGATGGGCGATGCGCTCGGCTCAATGCGGATTCTGCAAATCCTGCAGTCGCTGTCTGCCTTCACCGGCGACCCGCGCTACCGCCCCAGTCCGTGGCTCACCCGCCGTGCGCGTCTGGGCGTATCGCTGCTGACCCGCGAAGCGTAATGCTCCGCTCAGAACCGGTCGGGGCGATCGATCATCGCCAGAATGAGCGGCAGGCTGTCGACGTTCTCATGGCCGGAACTCATGACGCCTTCCTCGGCGCCGCGTCGCTCGAACAGCGCGTAGGAGTACCGACCGTCCTCCTTTCCGATCACGACCGCCGGCCGCTCGTCCTCGGGGGTCGACAGGACGACCTCGCGGGATGGATCGCGCGGCTCCTCCGCCGGCCTCGCGTCCGGGTAGCCCCTGAGGGACAGGAAGGCGTTTATCAGCGCGAGTTCGGCCGGGCTGAAGGCACGCGTGTCGCCCGGCTCGGCGTGCGCCGTCGACGTCGGGACAGCGCCGCGAAACCGCCCTTCTGGATTGTCGCCACGGTGCATCGGCTCGTGCTGCGGGACCAGCCCGCCGATATCGGAAATGTCGTGCCGCTTCGATTTTCCAGCCACGTCGGCGTCCTCCTGGACTGTGCGATCGGCGCAAGGGATTCAGCATCGGAACCGCTCACGCAGCATATCGTTCCAGTCCGGGAATGAAATGCCTCGCTTGAAGCTGCTCCATCGAGCCTGTGGGCCATGAGACGAATCGGATTGGTCGCACACGACCAGAAGAAGCCGGCAATCATCGGCTGGGCCAAACGGCACGGGGCATTCCTGACGCAGCAGACACTGTATGCGACCGGAACGACGGGGCGCCTGCTTCAGGAGGCATATCCCGCGCTGGACATCACGCTTCTCAAGAGCGGCCCGCATGGTGGCGATCAGCAGCTTGGCGCCATGATCGCCGAAGGCAAGCTCGATGGTCTGATCTTTTTCTCCGATCCCCTCAGCGCCTTGCCGCACGATGTCGACGTCAAGGCGCTGATCCGACTTTCGACCCTCTACAACATTCCGATTGCCTGCAATGAGGCTACCGCGGATCTGATCGTCGCCGCATGGAGCCTCGACCGGGATCGGTAATTGCGCGCCGGCGAAGCAAGGAGAAGCGAATGAATGGAGGGAAAGTCGTGAGGATACTGGGAATCGCCGGAAGTCTCAGGAAAGGATCATACAACGCGGCGGCCCTGCGTGCCGCGCAGAAGCTCGTCCCGGATGGCGCCACGCTCGACGCTTTCGATATCGCCCCGATCCCGCTTTACAACGAGGATGTAAGGCAGGCCGGCTTTCCTCCGCCGGTCCAGGACCTCCGGAGCCGGATTGCCGGTGCCGACGCGCTCCTCATTGTGACGCCCGAATACAATTTCTCGGTGCCCGGCGTGCTCAAGAACGCGATCGACTGGGCGTCGCGTCCCCCGGATCAGCCGTTCAATGGCAAGCCGGTGGCGGTCATGGGGGCGAGCCCAGGGATGCTCGGCAGCGCCCGCGCACAGTACCATCTGCGGCAGATCTGCGTGTTCCTCAACATGCATTTCGTCAACAAGCCGGAGGTGATGATCGCCGCGGCGAACACCAAATTCGACGAGGCAGGCGAGCTGACTGACGAGACCACGCGCAAGCTCGTGCGCGAGCTGCTCCAGTCGCTTATCGATTGGACGCAGAGACTGAAGGGCGGCTGACGCGCCGCGGTGCGTCTCGGAGTTGTGCGGTCACGCCGGGATGGCTAAAGTAGCCGACCAGAGTAGCGGAATGCGGGGTTCTGCCGTCGGTCGAACAGGCCCCGCCCAAGGAATGCGGGAGAAAGCGCGATGCCTTCGATTCTGACCCCTGACCAGCGCCGGGCCTACGACGAGGACGGATTCATTATCGTGCGCGGCATGTTCGACCCGGAAGAGACCGATCTTCTGCGTCGGGCGATGGAGGTCGATCCGGAGGTCCGCAACCACATGATCGACCGCCTCGACGCCAACGGAGCGGCGACGCGGATTGCGCTGTGGAACCGCGCGGGCGACAGCGTTTATGGCATGGCTGCGCGCTGCTTGCGCATGGTCGACACGATGGAGGATCTGCTCGGGGGCCCGATCTATCATTTCCAGTCCAAGCTGACCGCCAAGGAACCGTTCGTCGGCGGCGCCTGGGAATGGCATCAGGACTATGGGTACTGGTACTATAACGGCTGCCTCTTTCCGGACATGGCGAGCTGTCAGATCGCATTGGACCGCTCGTTCCGCGACAACGGGTGCCTGGAGCTGGTGCGTAGGTCGCACAAGCTCGGACGCATCGATCATGTGCCGGTGCCGGGTGAAGGGCAGAACATCGCCGATCCGAAGCGCATGGCCGAGATCACCAAGCGGCTCGAAGTCGTCCCGTGCGAGCTGGAACCGGGCGACGCCCTGTTTTTCCATTCGAATACGTTGCACCGGTCGGCGCAGAACCGCTCAGAGCACCGCCGCTGGACGCTGCTGTGCTGCTACAACCGCGTCGACAACGACACGTTCATCCGCGAGCATGACCGCTACTACGTCCCGCTGGAGAAGGTTGCCGACGGCGCGCTGAAGCAGGTCGGGCTGAAGCTCGCGACCGGCAACGAGCATTTCGCCGAGCGCGCATTCGTGCCGAAGGTCAGCTCTGCGGCGGAATAGCGGCTTCGGGCGAAGGGGCGATCATGACGGGCGGGGCCGCCGTAGGGGGCGGTCCGGCCGGATGTGACGTGACCTCATGAAAGCCAACGCTCCAGATTGGCTTTCACGAATGCGTCGTCGGTCAGGTCCGGATGCGCCTTCGCGACCCGGGTGATCTCATCTGCCTGTCCTTTCCCGAGCGATTCCCCGGGATCGAGACACCAGATTCCCTCGAGCAAACCCTGGCGCCGCAGGACTTCGTGGCAACCGGCGATCACGCCTTGGAAGTCGTTGGCGACATCGAACACAGCAGCATTGCAGTCCGTCACACGGCTATCCAGGGCGAGCAGATCGAGGCCGATGTCGTCGCCGTCGACCGCCCGGTGGAGACGATCGAGCAGATCGACGGCAGCCTTGGTCCAGACGCTCCAGTGGCCGAGCAATCCGCCACGAACCCGCACACGCACCGTCTCTCCGTCGCGCCGGACATCGAACGGGGTGAGCAGATCAAGCACGATGTGGTCGTCGTTGCCAGTATAGAGCGCGATGCGGTCCTCGGCCTTTGCCTCGACGACGCCGCGGACGACGTCGAGCGTCCGATAGCGGTTGAACGGCGCCATCTTGATCGCGACGACGTTCTCGATTGCGGCGAAGCGCCGCCAGAATGAGACGGGAAGGGGAACCCCGCCCACCGCGGTCTGCAGATAGAAGCCGACGACAGGAATCTCCCCTGCCACCGCCGAGCAGTGCGCGATCATCTCGTCCTCGCTTGATCCTTTGAACGCGGCGAGGCTGAGCAGGCCCGCATGGTAGCCGAGCGAGGCGGCTGTCCGCGCCTCCTTGACTGCCTGCTCCGTACGGCCGGCAACGCCGGCGATCTTGACCAGCGGCCGATTTGTCCATTCCGCCGCCGCTTCTGCGGCGAGACGCAATACCGGCTCGTACAGTCCGACGTCGCGGATCGCGAATTGGGTGGTATGAACGCCGACGGCGATGCCGCCGCAGCCTGCGTCGATATAATAGCGTGTCAGCGCTCGCTGGCGGCGTCGGTCGAGCTTCCGCGCGGCATCGAGCGCCAGGGGATGCGCCGGGATGACCGCTCCGCGGCGCAATATGGCCATGGCTTCCGGAGGAATCTGGGAGCGGTCGAGAGCCATCTCGTATCCTTAACCCGCCTTCCGGCCGGCAGTCATCAGAAGACGCCGTCGCGCACGTCGAAATGGGTATCCTTGCCGAGGATCGGCATCGCTCGCGAAACCCAGTCCGCGATCCAGTCGATCATCCGGCCGAGCGGCACGGCCGGATACCCGAACAGGCGCGTTGCCTTCGCCGTGTTTACCAGCCAGGCCGTGGCGGCTTCGCTGCCGACGAAGACCGGCGTTTTGCCCAGACGCCGGCCGAAGGCCTCCGCCAGGGCGCGGACGCTTGCCACCTCGGGCCCGCTCACGTTCAGCGGCGCGGTGGGCGTGGTGCAGTGATTCAACGCGCGCAGCACCTGGGAATTCGCATCGCCCTGCCAGATCACATTGACGTGGCCCGTTGCAAGACCGATCGGCGCACCATCCCTGACCCGGCTGGCGATGTCGAACAGCACGCCGTAACGCATGTCGATCGCGTAGTTGAGGCGGATCAGCCGGCCAGGCGTACCGCGCGCATGCGAGAAGTACTGAAATATCCGCTCCCGGGCGACGCAGGAATTCGCGTATTCGCCGGGCGGGGGATTGGGCGGGACGTCCTCCGTAGCGCCCTGATGCAGGATATTGACGAACGGATAGACGCAGCCGGTCGAGAACGCGACAATGCGCGATTGCGCGAAAGTCTCCGCCACGAGGGCTGGGACATGGGCGTTCATCGCCCAGGTCAGATGCTCGGCGCCTGCCGAGCCGAACTTGCGGCCCGCCATGTATATGACGTTCGCCAGTTTCGGCAGGGCGCGGACCGCATCGCGGTCGAGCAGGTCGCAGGCAATCGTCTCGATGTTCCAGCTCGTCAGCTTTTGGGCCAGCCCTTTTTCCGAGAATCGGGCGACCCCGACGACGCGCTTTTGGGGGGCCGCGCGCTTCGCCAGGCGTGCGAGCGTCGGTCCCATCTTGCCGCCGACGCCAAGTATGATGATGTCCCCGGGAGTCCGGTCGAGGTCGTCGACCAGGGCTTGCGTCGGCAGGGTCATGAAGTCCTCGAGCGCGTCGACATCGGCAAAGCGCTCGGGAAGGGCTGTAGGATCAAGAAGCTTCATCGAGTGCGGAAGGCTGGGGGCTTCGACCAGAATCATGCGGCTGCCCCCGTGGGGCGCACGCCGTAGCAACATAGGTCGAAGGCACTGCCCGTACAACAACCCGCCGGGCAACCGCCCGGCATTCTGATGGGCCCGCTCAGCGGGCGACGACGCGCCGCAGGAGGCCTTTTGGACGGGGCCACAGGACCCGGCTGCGCGACTGGCATGATATCTCTCGCACGCGCACGGTGCGCCCCAGCCTTCCGGCGAGCTGGGCGGTCTCGACCGCCGCCCTCACGGCGCTCGACCGAAACGGATGGGGCCCGTGGTTGCAGCCATCGAAGTGGACGCGCCAGCCGTCCTGGTCGCGAAACACGATCATCTCTGCTGCCATCTCTGCCGCGTGCAAGGGAGCAGCGTTGTCACCGGATTCAGGCACGGAGGTCCAACGAGGGCCGCTCCGGAGGGTTCCTGGGGCGCCGCGGCGCGGCCTCGCGGGTTCGGGGTAGTACGAGTTGCAGTATCCGAGTCGCCATTCGGTACAAACCTGCCGTGCGGCGAGCCTGGAATCAGCCCGCATTTTTCGAAGCGATTGAACCTGCTCTTGCGCGGAAACGACATTTGCCGCTTTCTATTCCGGAGCCGTCACCAACAAGGACGGCCAACGACGGGAGAGCACTAATGAACACGATACCCAAGCCCCCCTTCATGGAAGGGGGACAGATGCAGCCTCAGTCGACGCTGCCCGGCGCGATGGGGGAATCGATTATGGGCACTCCTAAGAAACCGGCGCCGGCAGGGACAATCACCCCGACACCGGCGGGCCCCGCCGCCCGGACACCCGCCGGCGGACGGCCGAAAGCCAAGCGCAAGGCAGCAAAGAAGCCAGCGGCTCGCAAGCGCCCGAAGGCAAAGAAGGCTGCGAAGAAGCGCGGAGCCAAGGCCGCCAGGCGCAGCCAGAGCGCTGTCAAGCGCGCAGCGAAGAAGACGGCGCGGAAGGGAGCCGCCGGCCGGAAGAAGACGGCGAAGAAACGGGCCGTGCGGCGCCGCTGACCGCGGCGGTCGTGCACTCGTGCCGGTACATCCGAATCCGGTCGTCTGGAGATGGAGCGTTCCTGGTCTTGGCTGGCCGATCAAGGCGGCGGCGGCACACCGCTGCCGCCGCGATCAGGCGCAGGGCGTCCGGGCCGAGGGCTTCGCTTTTGTTGACTTCCGGGACGATGCCGTGCCCGGTTTCGCAGGGGCTGTCGTCGGAGATCCGGCCGGAGGGAGCGTCCGTTCCCGGTGCGGTAGGTGCCTGCCAAGTGGTCGAACAGAGCGTGCCAGCCCGAACCGGGATTGCGATAGGTCGCCGCAAGCAGAGATTGTCATGGCCTTCATGAATTCGCGTGCCCCGGTGCGAGCTTGACATAAAACCCCCGCGGGGTGCTGACTAATGAACAGGGCGCTGCTGCCATCATACGGCGGGAACGGCGCGCTGCTCGGATTGCTGCGGTCATCTGACCGTCACATGCACGATGTAACCTCCGCCGCTCCGAGCGGAGGCGATAAACAGGAGGCTTCGATGTACAGGAGTTCGATCAACCGGCTGATCGGCGGCGCGCTGGCTGCGATCAGTCTGGCGGCGTTCGGTGCGGGCGATGCGGCAGCGCAGAGCAAGACCCGCCTCACGGTCTATACCGCTGTCGAGAACGACCAGCTCGGGCAGTTCAAGGCGGCGGCGGAAGCGGCCAATCCGGATATCGAAATCGCGTGGGTTCGCGATTCCACAGGTGTCATGACCGCGCGCCTGCTCGCCGAGAAGGATAATCCCCGCGCCGATGTGATTTGGGGTGTCGCGGCATCGAGCATCGTTCTCTTCGAGAAGCAGAACATGCTGATCCCGTACACGCCCAAAGGAGCGGACGCCCTGAAGCCGGCGTTCCGGGATACCAAGAATCCGATGGCCTGGACCGGAATGGACGCCTATCTGTCCGTCGTCTGCTTCAACACAGCAGAGGCGGCGAAGGCGAAGGCGCCCAAGCCGGCGTCGTGGTCCGACCTGACCAAGCCCGAGTACAAGGGGCAGATCGTGATGCCCAATCCGGCGTCCTCCGGGACGGGCTATCTCACGATCACGGCCTGGCTGCAGGTCATGGGCGAGGAGCGCGCCTGGAAGTTCATGGACGCGTTGCACGAGAATGTTGCCGTTTACACCCATTCCGGCTCGGCGCCGTGCGTACAGGCGGCGCGCGGCGAACGCTTGATCGGGATCGGGTTCGACATGCGTGCGGCTCGCGAAAAGACACAAGGCGCGCCGATCGACATCATCCTTCCGAAGGAAGGGGCCGGCTGGGAGATGGAGGCAACGGCAATCGTCAAAGGGACGAAGAACCTTGCCGCCGCGCAGAAGCTGGTGGACTGGACCGTCACTCGCCAGGCGAACGAGGCGTACGGCAAGTGGTTCGCCATTGTCGCGCACCCGGACGTCAAGGCAGCGCCTCCGAACTATCCCGCGAACGCAGAGCAGGCCATGGTCAAGAACGATCTTGGGTGGATGGCTACGCAGCGCGAGCGGATTCTCGCGGAGTGGACCAAGCGATACGACGGCAAGTCCGCACCCAAGAAATAGCTTCTGCCGCACGAACCCGGTCTCGATGCCGCTCGCCGGCAACGAGACCGGGCAACTGCATGGCGCTCGAATGACTATACGGCGGTAAGTGCGTTCAACGCCGCGCGATTGAAGCCGCCTTGGCCGCTCACCTGGAACGCGTATGCCCGATTTGCCTTCCCACGCGCGTGCGGTCATCATCGGCGGCGGCATCATCGGTTGCAGCACGGCGTATCACCTCGCGAAGTGCGGCTGGCGGGACATCGTACTGCTCGAGCGTGCCAAGCTGACGAGCGGATCGACATTCCATGCGGCCGGGCTGGTCGGTCAGCTCCGAACCTCGGCGAACATAACAAAGCTGCTGACCTACAGCGTCGAGCTATACGATCGCCTCGAAGCCGAAACCGGTCAGGCGACCGGCTGGAAGCGCAATGGCGGGCTGCGGCTCGCCTGCAACAACGACCGCATGACCGAGCTCCTGCGCCAGGCAACGACCGCACACAGCTTCGGGCTGGCAGTCGAGGTCCTGTCTCCGCAGGAGGCAGTGAATCTGTGGCCGCCGATGGACGGAGCCGATCTTGTCGGGGCGGTTTTCCTGCCGACCGATGGTCAGGTAAATCCGTCGGATGTCACCCAGGCGCTTGCGAAGGGCGCGCGCATGGCGGGCGTCCGCATTCTCGAGGATTGCCCCGTGACGGAGATCCACACCGCGGGCGGCCGGGCGACCGGCGTCGTCACGCCGTACGGCGAGGTCGCGTGCGAAGCCGTCATCAATTGCGGGGGCCAATGGGCCAAGGAGATCGGCCGGCTGGCCGGCGTCTCCGTGCCGCTGCAGTCGGTTCAGCATCAGTACCTCGTCACCGAGCCAATCGCGGGCGTGCCACGCGATCTCCCGACGCTACGCGATCCCGACCGGTTGACCTATTTCAAGGAGGAGGTCGGCGGGCTGGTGATGGGCGGCTATGAGCCCAACCCGATCGCCTGGGCACTCGACGGCATTCCGCCCGGCTTCCATTTCACCCTGCTCGACAGCAACTGGGATCACTTCGAGCCGATGATGGAACAAGCGCTGGCGCGCGTGCCGGCGCTACGGGCGGCAGGGATCAAGCAGCTGATCAACGGCCCGGAATCGTTCACGCCCGACGGCAACTTCATTCTCGGCGAGGCGCCCGAGCTCAGGAATTTCTATGTCGGCGCCGGATTCAACGCGTTCGGCATCGCTTCCGCCGGGGGCGCGGGCAGAGCGCTGGCGGAATGGGTCGCCGGCGGCGAGCCGCCGATGGACCTGTGGCCGGTCGACATTCGCCGGTTCGGCCGGATCCATCGCGATGATCATGTCGTGCGGCAGCGGACGCTCGAAGCCTACGCAAAGCACTACACGATCGCCTACCCGCATGAAGAGTACGAGAGCGCGCGAGGGCTACGCGTTTCACCGCTCTACCACCGGCTCAAGGACCAGGGGGCCTGCTTCGGATCGAAGCTCGGCTGGGAGCGGCCCAACTGGTTCGCGCGCGCCGGCGAGACGCCGCGCGACGTGTACTCGTTCGCACGCCAGAACTGGTTCGACGCGGTCGCCGGCGAGCATCGCGCCTGCCGCGAGTCGGTGGTGCTGTTCGACCAGTCCTCGTTCGCCAAGTTCCTGATGATCGGCCGCGATGTCGAGGCAGCACTGTCCTGGATCTGTGCGAACGACGTGTCGAGGTCCGCCGGATCGGTGGTCTATACGCAGATGCTCAATCGCCGCGGCGGCATCGAATGCGACCTGACCGTCACGCGGCTCGATCGCGATGCGTATTACATCGTCACCGGCACCGGTTTCGCGACGCACGATTTCGACTGGGTCGCGCGTAACATTCCGGAGGGGCTGGATGCGCGCTTGCTGGATGTGACGTCCGCCTTTGCGGTGCTGTCGCTGATGGGCCCCCGCGCCCGCGACGTGCTGCAGGCGGTCACGCCGGACGACGTCTCGAATGCCGCGTTTCCCTTCGCCACCTGCCGCGATGTGACTATCGCCGGCGCGGCAGTGCGGGCACTGCGAATCACCTATGTCGGCGAGCTGGGCTGGGAACTGCACGTGCCGAGCGACGCCGCCGGAGCCGTCTACGACCGGCTGATGCAGGCGGGCTCGCGCCACGGCATCGTCAATGCAGGCTACCGCACCATCGAGTCGCTGCGTCTGGAAAAAGCCTACCGGGCCTGGGGCAGCGATATCGGTCCTGACTATACGCCGCTCGAGGCGGGCCTCGGCTGGGCCGTGAAATTTCGGCAGAACATCCCCTTCCTCGGACGCGAGCCGCTGTCCCTGCAGCGCGACAGGCCGCTCCTGCGGCGTCTGGCCGGGTTCCGCGTCGACGACCCGTCGCTGGTCCTGATTGGGAGAGAGACGATCTATCGCGATGGCAAGCGTGTCGGCTGGCTGTCGAGTGGAGGATGGGGTTACACGGTCGGCAGCAATATCGGTCTCGGGTATGTCCGCGACGAGGCCGGAGTCACCGACGAGTATCTTGCGCAGGGCCGCTACGAACTCGAGGTCGCGACCAGGCGTGTTCCAGCCACTCTGAGTGTGCGGCCTCTGTACGATCCGGAAATGACGCGGGTGAGGGCCTAGCGGACCTGTTCGAGATCTGCGATCAGCCCGTCGCAGGCCATCCATGCGTCGTCAAGGAGTCGGGCCAGATGCCTGATTTCGGCGGAGCCAAATCGCCGCTCGGCACGGCCAATGCCGTCAGCCTGTTGCTTGATCTGATCCCGTACGACCCGTGCGAGCGGTACGAGTGTCCTGGCAGCGGCGATCCGGGCATCGTCGTCGATGGCGGGGCCATCGGCCGCGTTGGCATCCATTTCAGCCGAGCCCGCCGGTTTGCATAAGGCATCATCTCAATTGCATATGCATTACGCAACCGAAAATGCATATGCGGCGGGTGCGCGGGATCAGGTCCGGACCTTCAGGACGGCGACGACGAGGTGCACCGAGCGGACCGAATCGACCGGGATCTCGAGGCGCCTGGCAGGATTGAATTGTTCGAGAACCAGGTGCCTTGTCGTGCGGCGGGCGAGCCGCTTGATGAGGCCCTGTCCGTCGGTCAGCTGGACGATCACGTCGTCGCCCGGCGTAGGCGGCACGGTCGGCGAAACATAGGCCAGCTGGCCATGGCGCAGAACCGGCTCCATGCTGGAATCGTTGACGTAGACGGCATAGGCGTTGCTCTGCCCGAGCAGGAACCATGGCCGCTCTACGAAGGATTCGACTATCCCGTTGTCGAAGAAGTAGCCTTCCTTGCCGCCCCGTGCATGGCCGACGACCGGCAGATCGCGCGGCCCCGCCGGAGGAATGGCGTTGGCTCTGATCGACCCGGGCGCCACCGGGGCGCCGGCGTGATTGATCGCGTTTGACGGCGCCCCGCCGAGATCGGGCGGCAGCGGCACGCCGGTTGCGTCGCTCAGCTTCTTCAAGGTGCGGGCGCTGAGGCTGTTCGTGTAGTTCGGGTCGTTGTGAAAGCGCGTCAGCGTGGTCGACGATACGCCGGCCCGCCGTGCCAGGTTGGTGAGGTCGAGCCCGGTCTCGCGCAGCAGCGCATCGACATAGGCGATCGCCGCGTCCCGATGCAAATCCGTCATGGATGCACGATGCCATATGCACTTATGAAAAACAAGTTGCATAAATGCATGTTACCGTGCATATGCTTGATCTCCTGCGGGCGGGCGCGGCCGGCCCGATCAACTCAGAGACACACGGGGAACGTCCATGAAAGGCAAGCGGCAGGTCATTCGCTCCGAAGCCATCAACAACGGCCATGACCGGGCGGATGTCGTCCGCGGTGCCGGCCCGGACGGCACCGTTGCTGTTTTCGCCGTGAATCGCACGCAGAGGATGGCCGACCGCCTGTTCGACCGGGGAATGATCGACGGTCGCCAGTATAGCGCCGCAAGTCAGCTACGCGATCTGTGGGAGCAGGCTGGTCTCTGCATGGCCGATCTGAGCGCCGGAAGCCTGGAGCGCGTGTCGGAGACCACGCATGATTGGGTCGGCGACGATACGGCCTTTCACCGCTATACCCTGGCGATGCGCCAGATGGGCCGCGACGGCCGGAGAATCCTGTTCGACGTGGTGATCACCGACATGGCGCCCGACGTCTGGGGCCGCCGCTATCGCTGCGACGGTGTGCTCATGCTGCAGGGCCAGCTGGGGCGGCTGGCGACGTGGTGGGGACTCTGACCGCTTTACGCCGGACGCCTAGTGGTCGCCGACGCCGGCCCGGTACATGCGCCCGGACAGCGGCTCGCCCGGGCCGGAATGGACGACGCCTTCATTACGCTTGTTCATCTCAATCGCCTTGCGCGGTGTCGACGGTGACATCTTCTCGACGTCGACCTCGCTCGCGGAAAAGATCGCGATCAGGTAAAGCAGCAGAACAGTCACCCCGCTGACGGTGCACACGCGCACCGCGGGGTCGCTGAAGTCCGGTTTTCGGATCGATGCCATGCCGACAGTATCAATCGAGATCGTTAAGGAAAATTAAAACAACCAAAGCGAGGGAGGAGTGCGATGCCGATCAAGGGAATACTGGCGGCGAAGAAACCATATTGACGGCCCTCGGCGCCGGCGTATGTTCGGGGGCGGAAAATTGCGTCCGCAGCGACCCGCACCGAATTTCGGCGCGGGTTTTTTTGTGCCCGGCGACGGATGCAGTCGCGACCTCGAGGGACAGCATCATGGCGGAAACGAGAAGGATGCGCGCCGAGCGCACGGGGAAAGCTCGCACCGGGCAGCCACTCGCCGGCAGGCCGAGCCGGGGCGGTGCCTCCGATCCAACGCACGGCAAGGATTTCGCGGCGGCATGCCGGGCGGATTTTGCCGCACACGGCGCGGCGGCGATCGCAGCAGCGCGAGAGAAAAGTCCGGCGGCCTATGTCCGCATGATGGCGACGATCTTGCCGCAGGAGTTCGCGACGGCGTCAGCCGGACCAATCGAGGAATTGAACGATGAGGAACTTGCAAAGGCTATTGCCTACATCAGGGAAGCGCTTGGCCCTGTTGAGCGCGATGGAGCGGGAGCAGGCGGCCCGGGCGATGCGGAATCGCCTGATCAAGTATCGTCCGTATCCGAAGCAGGCGGCATTTCACGCGGCCGGCGCCATGCATCGCGAGCGGCTGTTCCTGGCCGGCAATCAGCTCGGGAAAACGCTGGCCGGCGGAAATGAGCTCGCCTTTCATCTCACGGGAAATTATCCGAAGTGGTGGAGCGGTCGTCGCTGGGACCGACCGATCGTCGCCTGGGCGGCGGGCGTGACGGCTGAATCGACACGTGACAATCCGCAACGCATGCTGATGGGCCGCCCGGGCCGCTGGGGCACGGGGTCGATATCGGCCAACGCGTTGGGCAAGCTCTCGCGCGCTGCGGGCATCCGCGACCTGATCGACACGGTTCGCGTGAGGCATGCAAGCGGCGGCGAGTCTGTCCTGTCCTTCAAGTTCTACGAGAAGGGCCGCGAGAAATGGCAGGGCGAAACGCTCGATCTCGTCTGGTTCGACGAGGAACCACCTGCAGAGATCTACAGCGAGGGGCTCGCGCGAACCAGCGCGACGAACGGGCTGGTCTATCTGACCTGCACGCCATTGCTCGGGATGACCGAGGTGGTCGGACGATTCCTGCAAGATACGTCGCGCGATCGTGCCGTAACGCAGATGGCAATTGACGAGGCGGAGCACTATACGGCGGAGCAACGGCAGAGGGTCGTCGCCGGCTATTCGCCGCATGAGCGCGATGCACGCGCGAAGGGCATTCCGATGCTCGGTTCCGGCCGCATCTTCCCGGTTCCGGAGGAGAGCCTGGCAGTCCAGTCATTTCCGGTTCCGCGGCACTGGCCGCGGCTCGGCGGCATGGATTTCGGCTGGGATCATCCATTCGCGGCAGTGAAGCTTGCATGGGACCGCGATGCGGATTGCGTGTACGTGACCAATGCATACCGTGTACGCGAAGCGACGCCGCTCATGCATGCCGCTGCCTTGAGGTCATGGGGCGCCGCCTTGACCTGGGCCTGGCCGGCTGACGGGCTGCAGCATTCCAGGGACTCGGGCAAGCCTCTCGCCGAGCAGTATCGCCGGCATGGTCTCAGGCTGCTACCGCAGCACGCACGCTATCCCGACAATCCCGACGGAACTTCGGGTGCCGGCGGAGTCGAAGCCGGACTGATGGATATGCTCGACCGCATGCAGTCGGGGCGGTTCAAGGTCTTCCGCCATCTCGAGGACTGGTTCGCGGAGTTCCGGATCTACCATCGCGACAACGGCATGGTCGTGAAGCGCAACGACGATCTGATGTGCGCTACGCGCTATGCGCTGATGTGCCTGCGGTTTGCTGCACCGGAATCGGATCCACGAGGATTTGGACGGAAACTGGAATACCCGAACTACGCTCTCGCATGACTTGCGCGCGGCGAAATGGCCGACCCCGCGATACGCTCGGCGATATCTGTATCAGAGCGTGAAGAAAGTGGATTGACGTCCTCATCGAGGCACGTATGTTCGGGGACGGGACAGTACGTCCGAAATCACCCGCCGCGGGTTTCCGCCGGCGGGTTTTTTGTTGGCTGCAACACAAATGCATCGCCATACGCCAGCATCATCATTCAATTCGAAGCGAATGGAGACCCGCATGCTGCTTCGGTATCTCGAACTGTTGAATCGCGGGCTGGTGCCGCAGAACCTGCCTGGCGGCACGTCCGTCGGCTGGCCGCGGCCCCGCGTCCCGCAGATGCGGCCGGACCTTCCGGGATGGCCGATCGGTCGGCCAGTCGGTTTGCTCGAAGCTATGGACGAGGACGACAAGCCGCCCGGGCTGCTCGGGATGGTCGGAGATTCAGATGCCCGATCGCGAAGATCGCTGCCGGCAGCGGACGAGAGCGCGTTGCCATCTGACCAGCTTGCCCAAACGGCGCCCGGTGTGGCACCCGACTCGCCGGGTTCGGCGGATGTGCCGCCGATACCCGCGTACAAGAGCAAGTCGGTCCGAAAGGCTGACTGGACGGCGTTCCATCGCAGCTTGGGGCGCCTGCAGGGGATCGGTCCGAATGCGCTGTCGGCGTTCGGACGGACTTTTGCGGAGGAAGGCGGGATGACCCCCAATGCCAGCAGCGGTGCGGTAGCGGGGATCATGCCGGTGACGTTCGATGAGCTAAACCGCAGCGGAAGGATTCCGGAGCTGGCAAACATCGCCTCGGTCGGTCAACTTACCCCCGAACTCGCGGCCCTGATTTATGCAGATATCGCGAACCAGCGGCTGCGCACCGTTGGCGGCATTGCGGCTCTCGAACAGATCAACCGGGCCGCATCGGAAGCGCTCTATGATTCGCTCTTCCAGCATGGCGGTGCCGGCGGCACGGGGTTCATCCAAGAGGCCGTCAATGAAATCATCGATGGGTTGCCGGAGACTGAACGCCGGCGGCTGGCGGTTGGCCGCCTCACGCTGGACCGGAAAATGGGGCCAGGCACGTTTGGCGCGCTCAAGGCGCTGGTCCAGGACAGCCCTGAGACGGCCGCCCGGCTTCTCGGCGCCCTGGCCGACGCGCGGAGCAAGCCAGTGAAAGGAAAGCCGAGGGCAGCCGGAGAACTTGCGCGATTCGGGCGCCACCGGGAAGGGCGAAGTCAGCCGCCAGCTAGTCTTGCTGGTAGATAACTGCCGCCGCCAGGTAAATCTCGTCGACCTCGCGGTATCTCTCGATGTGCCACCGATTCTCGAACCACCGCAGCCAGTAGATTGTCGGCGGGTGCTCCGAACACCGAGGCCGCCAGCCGGTCTCGCACCGTCTAAATCGCACATGGACACGCACGTCGTCACGAAACAGTTGTGTGTAGTATTCGAAACTTGTCAGAAGACCGGGTTTGAGTACGTGCGCCGACTCGATGCGGTACTCCTCGTAAGCGTCGCTTGGAAGGGTCCTCTTATTCGTGCTCTGGTCGGGATCCTCATTCATCAGGTCGCAGAGTACAGGATCGTGGCTGTACTGGCATGCCAGCAACGTATCCACGGCACAGGACACGGACGCAACGTCACCAATGCAGGAGCTGGCAGTGTTCCTGCGCCACGTGGAGGGAGGGTCTGGTTGGATGATGTCGGCCGGTGCAATTGTAGAATCCAGCTCTTGCTTGCTGGGGGGACGGAACCGGAATTCGACAAGACCTTCGCGCGTTAATTTGTCGTGATGCCTGTAGAAGGAGCGGAACTGATGCTCGATCCTCCAGCGTTCACCGTGGCGATGTAGCTGGAAAACAGTCAGAGAATGACTCGCGCAAACCGTGCGGCCCATCAGGTCGCATCGAGACTCGATGGTGATTTGGAGCTGGTCCGGTCCCGAGGGTGAGGCGCCGCCCCCAGGCCCGGAAGCCGGGGACGATCGCGTGGTTCGAGGGCTGCTAACGGCGGCAACTCTGTACGGCCTGCTGTTCCATCTTTGCCCGGACTCGAGCAAGCGTGACGCTAAAGTAAGAGTGGTGTAGTCGATGTCGCGGCAGTCCGATTCCTTGAGCCATTGCCTGCATACGAGATAGGTATAGACGACGCAGAGCGGCCGGGTCCGGTCGACGAGACAGTCATCAAAAACGATCGTCCGGGGCAGATCGCGCCACGTACCGGGTGGATCCGCAGTCGCCAGCGAAACGATGGCAGGATCTTGCGGCCGAAGGCCTTCCTTCATGAAGGGGGCCAGGCGCACGCGCGGGTGGACGGCAGGTGCCGATGCGCGGATCTCGGCTGGGGTCTTGTTCGCCACTGCCGCCGCAGCGGCCGCCTTCATCGCGGTTACATGATCGGCGCCGAAGTCGTCGCGAGTCGCGTTCAGGGCGATCTCGTCGATCTCGATCCAGTCCTCGATCTGCCATCCTATGTGATCCGGCAGCGCCCACAGGATCAAATGAAAGACAGGTCCGCAGCTTGGCGCGGCACCGGACGCAGACAAGCACTCGCGATATGCGGCGACGATTCGGATGTCGCTGGCCATTATCTCGCCCTCGGCTTTCTCCAGCCAGTTCAGCGAGTCCTCACCGAGTTCCTTTATCGCAACGATACGATACTGGAGGTCGCGCCGGCCGGACGGATCCAGATCCAGGAAGTGGTCCTTCCAGATGTGATAGCCGCGAACCGTGCTGATATCGCAGAGCACGGCGTCGCGACGGGCGATGCAGGCCGCAAGAGTGTCGAGGGCGCAGGCGGGCGTGCGCGGATCGCCGATGCAGTCGCTGCTGGCAGAGGTTTGCGTGACCACGCGCCATGTGCCGGCGGCGTCCGGGCGACCGACATACTCGCGCCCGGTCAGGTCTTCGACAGCCGCCGATACAGGTGCGACGACACTGACCAGCATAACGGCAAGTATGGTTCCGAGAGAGACTTTCATGAATGGTCCTCAGTCGACGACGCGATGGGATCATACGCCCATGACGGGTAGCTGTCATCAGTACGCGATTTAAAGTAGAGTGCTGTGATTGTTTGTTTCGAACGTGCTCGAACGCGTTCACGTGACGGACAAAGGCTTAGAAAAATCTGTGCGGCGAAAGAAAGTGGGTTGACGCGCGGCTTGGCGCGACTATGTTTGGGGACGGGACAGTACGTCCAGAATCACCCGCCGCGGTCTCCGCCGGCGGGTTTTTTGTTGCCTTGGGCCAGTAGGCCGCATGTCGGGACGAGGGATCGCTACGACTGCGACCGGTGCGGATTCACAGTGCGACGTCGACCAGGTGATCGCTCGATGCGGAGCGGTTCATCGCGTCGCCGCATGCCCATAATCGTACGGAGAAGCAAGAATGAGCATTCGAGATAGCGCGCGCATCGCCGCACTGGAGGCGCGGGTATCGGAGCTGACCGCGCGAGTCGAGTCACTGGAAGCTCTGGGTCGTGCACAGGACCGCAAACAGGGTATCGATCGATCGGCGTCCGCAAAGACACGCAAGGGGCACCGCTGATGGCGCGCATGGACCATTCAACTCTCAAATCGATTCTCGCGGCCGAAAAGGCTTCGGCACTCGGCGGCTCGCAGGGATCCGAACTCGCGCACCAGCGTGCACTGGCAATGGATTACTATCTTGGCGAGATGGACGCGGATACCCCGGTACACCAAGGCCGTTCGCGCGCCGTCTCCACGGATGTCGCCGATACCGTCGATGGCATCATGCCGTCTCTGATGGACATATTCACCGCTGGCGATGAAGTCGTACGGTTCGATCCGGTCGGCCCCGAGGACGAACTTGCCGCCGCGCAGGAGACGGACTTCGTCAACCACGTCTTCCATCAGGAGAATCAGGGGTTCGCCGTCCTGTACTCGATGATGAAGGATGCCCTGATCCAGAAGAACGGAATCGCCAAGTTCTGGTGGCAGGAGGGACTCGGTGAATCGCGCGAGACCTATCTGAGCCTCACCGACGACGCCTACGCGCTGCTGCTCGCGGACGATTCGGTCGAAGTCGTCGAACACACCGAGCGGGCCGATTCGCCGAGCGCCGTCGGCCTGGGCAGCATGGTGGAGAGTGTCGCAGCGACATCCGTTCTGCACGACGTCGTCGTTCTCCGGCGCCGACCTTACGGCTGCGTGAAGGTGATGGCGATCCCGCCCGAGGAATTCCTCATCTCGAAGCGGGCGCGCTCCATCGTCGAGGCGCCCTACTGCGCGCACCGGGTGAGAAAGACCGTGTCCGAGCTGATACAGGCCGGATACCCACGTCGGATCGTGGAGAATCTTCCCACCGGCACCGCACCAGCCACCGAAGAGGAGCAGGCGCGGGCGACGGTCGACGACAATGACCGTGACGAGGGGAGCGATATCAATCGCGCCATGCGTACCGTCGAGGTGACCGAACACTATATCCGGGTCGACTGGGACGGCGACGGCATCGCCGAACTCCGGAAGATCACGACGGCGGGTAGCAGCGACGAGATCCTCGACAATGAGCCTTACGACCGGATTCCGTTCGCCGGAATCACGCCGATCCTGATGCCGCATCGGTTCTGGGGCCGGTCGGTGGCTGATCTCGTCGTGGAGATCCAGAAGATCAAGACCGCGTTGATCCGCGCTGTCCTCGACAATGCGTATTTCGCCAACAATCAGCGGGTAGAAGTCGCGGAGAGCCATACCACGGACCATACGCTCGACGACCTGCTCACCAACCGTCCCGGAGGCATCGTTCGGACCAAAATGCCGGGCGGGCTCGTTCCCATTCCGACGAACCCGATCGGCCCGCATATCTTCCCGGTGCTCGAGTACATGGACGCTGCGCGCGAAGTGCGTACGGGCGTGAACCGGATGGCGGTCGGGCCCGATCCGAACTCGCTCAATCCGTACAGCATGACCGCGACGGGTGCGAACCTGCTGGCGAGCGCAGCGCAACAACGCATCCGCCTGATCGCCCGCACCTTCGCCGAGACAGGCATGAAGGACATGTTCCTCGGCATACATGAGTTGATTCTGAAGCACGGGAAGGATGCGCGGCAGGTGAAGCTGCGGGACCGGTGGGTGACCGTCGATCCGCGCCAGTGGCGGACCCGCCAGGACATGACGGTGACGGTCGGCCTGGGCACCGGCACGCGCGACCAGGTGCAGGCTTATCTCAGCTCCATTCTCCAGATGCAGATCCGAGCGCTGGAGATGCAGGGCGGCGCGGACGGGCCTTTGGTTACACTGACGAATGTCTACAACACGTTGCGGAAGCTGACCGAGAACGCCGGGTTCAAGTCGGCGGATCCGTTCTTTACGGCGCCCGATCCGCGCCGCATGCCGGTGCCGCAGCAGGGGCCGGACACGGCGATGATGGCGGCGCAGGAGCGGCTCCAGGCTGCGGCGCTGAAGATGCAGGCGGATGCGGCGCGGCACGCCCGCGAGGCGGAGCTCGACGCGCGCCTCGGCAAATACAAAGCCGATCTCGACGCGCAGATCGCCGTCTACAAGGCGAACCTGGAGGCCGCCGTGGCGCAGCGCGTCGCCGGTCTCGAGGCCCAGATCGCTCTCATCAAGCCGAATGTCCGCCCGGGCGGCGCAATCGGCTGACGTACAGGGGCAACGATGACCAACGTGGAAGCGAAGCTCCGCGAGGAGCTTGCCGCGGCGACCGCGGCCGAGAATGCGCTCGATATGCTTGCTGCGGCCTTCACGAGGCTCGAACAGGAATACGTCATGGCCTGGAAGTCGACCCCGGCGCGCGACGTCGATGCGCGCGAACGGCTGTGGCAGGCCGTGCAGGTCATCGGTCGGGTGGAGACCCACCTGCGCGCATCGGCCGCGAACCGGAAACTGACGGAGCGGCAGCTTGCCGAGATCGCCCGGCTCGGCGACCGACGGCGATTCTTCGGAACGGTTTAGCCGACGCGGGCCACGGCCCGATACAGCACCTGCGAGAACGGATGCCCAGCGCGCCATCGTCCTGCGACGGTCGTGTAGCGTCACGGTCAAAGTCACGGCAGGGGCGGCAGCAGAGAATGTGACGCTGCAAAGCGCTGCGGGCCGCTTCGCCCGCCAGATGAGGAACACGTATGACGCAACAGAATGCCATCTCCGCCGCGGCTGCGCCTTCGCTCACCCTCGACGCCGCCCTGGATCTGCTGTCAGACGATCGTGGGGACGAAGCACACAACGATCCAGCTTCCGCTGGCGAACGGCCCAATGCGGCTGGTTCCGCCGCCGAAGGCATTGAAAGCACGCAGCCGGCTGATCATGCTCCGACCGATCCGGCGGCAGACGAGGATAGCGAAACCATCCAGCCGCCCGGGTCGTGGCAAGCATCCGACCGGGAGCTGTTCCGCAGCCTGCCGGCGGCACTTCAGGAGCGGATTGCCGCCCGCGAGCAGCAGCGCGAGCGCGCCGTCAACGAGGCGCTCAGGGAGACCGCCGCGCAGCGTCGGGCTGCCGACGGCGAGCGTGCGGCATTCGAGGCCGAGCGGCAGCGTTTCCAGCAGCAACTGGACGCTCTTGTTCTGAGCGCCCGGCACGAGCTCGCATCGGAATTCGCGGACATTCGCACGCCCGCCGACCTTGTCGCGCTCGCGCAGAAGGATCCGGCGAGATACGCCGTGCTGCGCGCCAGGCAGGATGCCCTGCAGCATGCACAGGCGGAGCAGACTCAGCTTCACGCACGAGCGGTCGAGCAGCAAAGCGCCCAGCTTCGGACCGTCATCGAGCAGGAGAAGAAGGCGCTTATCGAGAAGCGCCCGGATTTGAAAGACAAGGCCGTTCGTGACCGCCTCGCCAGGGATCTGAGGGAGTATGCGGTCTCCGCCGGCTACACGCCCGATCAGTTCGACAGCAATCTCTCGCACGTGAACCTTTTGATTCTCGAGAAGGCGATGCTGTACGACCGTGCGCAGCGGGCAAAGGCCGACGCCGTTTCGCGAAATGTGCCGCGGGTTCAGACGCCCGGCACGGCGGCGACGAGGGGAGAACGCGCAGGTGAGGCGCGCGCGACCAGATTGAACAGACTGGAGAAGTCCGGACGCATCGAGGATGCGGTCGGCCTCCTCCGTATCTAAGGAGAACCGCGAAATGGCAATGCCTGCAGGCACGTTTGACACCTACGCAGCCAAAGGGCTGCGCGAGGATTTGGCTGACATCATCTATCGCATCGATCCGACCGACGTACCCTTCACCTCGAACATCGGCAGGAGCAAGGCGTCGGCGAAGAAGCATGAATGGCAGGTGCAGAACCTGGCGAACGCAGTCGACGACAACGAGGTCATCGAAGGCGACGACGCGAGCGTCAACAACACCATTCCGACCGTTCGCGTCGGCAATTTCTGCCAGATCTCCGACAAGGTCGCATCGGTGACCGGCACGATGGAAGCGGTGGACAAGGCAGGCCGGGAATCCGAGATGGAATATCAGGTGCTTCTCAAGGGACTCGAGCTGAAGCGCGACGTCGAGAAGCAGATGCT
Source organism: Alphaproteobacteria bacterium (assembly GCA_041690495.1). Lineage (GTDB taxonomy): Bacteria > Pseudomonadota > Alphaproteobacteria > CACIAM-22H2 > CACIAM-22H2 > DATAAP01. The sequence goes on from JAWLHE010000002.1 coordinate 57,811, forward strand.
ATCGAACAAGGCGTCGAACGCAGGTGCTTCGGGAACGGCCGCCCGCTCGGCGAGTTTCGAATCCTGGTTGACCTCCAACGTGTCGCGGGGCACGGGCGGGGCCAATGGCGGCTTCAGTCAGGGCACCGGGCTGGTCGGCGCGCCGACCGACGGAACGGCACGGGCATTTACGGAGACGCTGCTGAAGAACGTCATTTCCTCGTGCTTCCAGAACGGCGGCAAGCCGACGATCCTGATGCTCGGCCCTTCGCAGAAGCAGACCTTCTCGACGTTCACGGGTATCGCGGCGAACCGCCACCAGGTCGACGGCGCCGAGCAGGGGGTGATCGTCGGGGCGGCGGACGTCTACGTTTCGGATTTCGGAAATCTGAACGTGGTGCCGAACCTGTTCCAGAGGAGTCGCTCGGCGCTTCTGGTCGATCCGCGCATGGCGAAGCTGGCCACGCTGCGGCCGATGAAGAACTGGGAACTGGCGAAGACCGGCGACACGGAGAAGCGCCAGGTTCTCATCGAGTACGCGCTCGAAGTCTGCAACGAGGCGGCTCACGGTGTCGTCGCCGACCTGACCTAGTCCGATCTGCTGCAACAGAGCGGCCTGCAGGGGCATCTGCCCCTGCAGGCCTTTGCCTGAGGGCCATCGTCCATGCTTTCGCGGATGCTCAGCCGGCGGGGGCCGGTCGAGACCTGGTACCACGCCCAGCCCGACCGGACATTTGTCATCGAAACCCGTCAGGACGTGCGGCCGATTCTCGAGCGCAACAAGACGCTTCAGACCGCGAATGACGGGTTCGACCGACGGCGGGATCTCGCCCGCGTCGCATCGATTCCTGTCGTCGTCCAATACGAGTGGCTCAAGCGCTACGGCGTCAACATTTTCGACCCGGATCAGGAGAAGGCGGTCAGGCGGCTGCTGAACGACCCGGAATGGCGCTATCTCAGAACATCGGAGATCCACCTGTGACCATCACCACCTATGCGGAGTTGCAATCCGCCGTCGCTGAATGGCTGGCCCGGCCCGGCGACGCGATTGTGGCGACCGTCGCTCCGGACCTGATCCGCCTCGCCGAGGCCCGCATCAATTTCGGTTCCGGCGAGGCCGGGCACGATCTGTACTCGCCGCCCTTGCGCGTACGGCAGATGGAATCGCGCGCGACCGCGCTTCTGGCGGGCGAGTACATCGCCCTGCCGCCGGATTTCACCGAACTGCGCGAAATCAAGATCAACACGACGCCCGAGCGGAAACTGACCTATGTGACGCCGCAGCAATTTGCCGAAACCGCGGCGTCGTCGGCGTCCGGAATACCCCGTGTCTACACGTTGGTCGGGAACGACATCCGGTTCGGCCCGGCGCCGGTGCCAGGCGGAGGACTGACGGCCGAGCTTCATTACTACGCCGCCGTTCCGGCGCTGTCCGATTCTGCGCCTTCGAACTGGCTGCTGGCCGCCGCGCCGAACGTCTATCTGTTCGGTGTGCTGCTCGAAGCATCCCCGTATATCGGCGACGACGCTCAGCTCGCAAGATGGTTCGCGATGTTCTCGGCAGCGGTAAGGGCGCTGCAAGCACAGGACCGGCGCGCGCGGCATGGAAATGCGCCTCTTCTGATGGCGACCACTACACCGACGCCATGATTCGAGAGCCAGAACGGAGCCAGACGCATGACCCTCAGATACGCCGAGCGCGTCAAACAGACGACCACGAACAGGCCGGGCGGAAGCGCAGCCTTCGATCTTGGCGGCCCGAGAGTCGGGTTCCGAAGCTTCGTATCCGGAATTGGCAGCGGCCATAAATGCGTTGCCTGCGCGCAGAAGGTCGACGGTAACGGAAATCCCGCCGGCGCTTGGGAGGTGTTCGTGGGAACGGTCACCGGCGCCGCGACCGATTCGCTGTCGCGCGATCGGCGGATCGCCAGTTCCACCGACGGCTTCATTGACTGGTCCGCGTCGGGCGAGAACAGTTCGCCGGACGTCTTCGTGGTTCATCCGAGCGGAGCCGCAGAGACAGGATTCGGTCCGAACCTCTTCGCCTCGGCCAATCTCTGGCACGCACCGCTGTTCGCGGCGAGCACATACAGTGCGGCCAATATCGAGGTCGCGGTCCTGGCGTGCCCGATCGTGATTCCCTACCCGGCCGTCATCGCCGGCTTGCGTGCCCGCCAGACCGGCGGAAGCGGGGCGGGCCGGTCCGTGCGACTTGGCGTCTACAGGCAGAATGGCGCCGCCTCGGAGCCGATGGACCTGGTGGTCGACAGCGGCGAGATCGATTGCAGCAGCGCCACGCCCGCGATCCGCTCGGTCGCCGCAATCGACCATTTCGTGCAGCCGGGCATCTACTGGACGGCTTTGCTCGGCAGCACGAACCTGATGTCGTTCGACGGCACCGGGGCCAGCGGCAGCAACAGCGCGATCAACAATTACGTCATGGGCATCAACAGCGCGACGTCGATGACCGACGGCAATGGCATCTGCGGTCTGCGGAAGAATGTGGCGTACGGTCCGTTTCCTTCGTCGGTGACCTTCAACGATTTCCGCGGCGCCAACCAGCCGGTCGTGCAGATCCGGTTCTCGCATCCGTGAGGCAGCACATGCGTCAGTCCAGGACTATCACAGAAAGGAACTTTGCGAGCGGCGAGCAGGTCACGATCGAGGTTGGGGCGCACCTGCCTGTGGCCGCTGTCAGAGCCGAGGCGGTTGCTTTGGTCAAGTCTGTCGCCCGACGCAAGATCCTTGCGATCCTGCCCGAGCACGCGCAGCGCAACCTCATCGCGCGCGCCGTCGAGATCGCAGCCCGGCAAGGAGGATCGCCGCCTGACCAGTACCCGGAACCCGAGCGGTCGGAGTGGTCCGCGGGTGAGGCGTTGTGGGCGCGCGTCAAGGCTTTGCGCGCGGCGAGCGACAGACTCGAGGCAGTTATCGCCGCCTCGCCCGACTCTACGGCCGTCTTCGAATTCGCGAAGACGATCGACAGCCACCCGCTCTGGCCGGAGTAAGCGATGGCGATTTCGGGGGGCGCGGTTTCGGAATTCGCAATCGCATCCGGCGCGAATGCGACCGTTGCCGGCGGCGCATCGTACAACCAGGCCATCGTCGAGCCGTCCGCGGTCGCGGACCAGGTTCTGGCGCAATCGGGACTCACGGCATCCGTGTCCGAGATCGCGGGGCTCCTGGGCACCGCGGCGGTGCCGGGCGGCAGCGTCACCGATGTGGTTTCCGCGACCTTCAACATGTCCGACGCCTACGCCGCAAGCGGCATCTGGACGGTCGTCGCGCCGGGCACCGGGCCGTGGATCGGGCTGCCGCCGCATGGGGCCGCCTGGACCTCGGCCGCCCTGTCCGGCGGCAGCTGGTCCAAACAATAGGAGAGCACCATGGAAGAACAATGCAACGTCGGCGCCGCGCTGGGCGCCGCGGTCCTCGCTGCCGGCGGAGTGGGCGAGGCTCTCGCGGCCCCGAATGCAGTGTACCAAGTGGAGTGCGTCGACGCGTATGGCCGGATCCGCTGGCGCGACCGGTTCACGAATATGGTCGTGACCGCCGGCCGCAACGATCTGCTCAGCCAGTACTTCAAGGGGAACGCCTATACGGCGGCCTGGTATGTCGGCCTGATCGATGACGCCGCGTTCGCTGCCGTAGCTGCCGCCGATACGATGGCTTCGCATCCGGGCTGGACGGAGAGTACCGCATATGCGAATGCGACGCGCCCCGCGCTGGCGCTGGGTGCTGCTTCCGCGGGCGCGATCGACAATGCGGCAAGCCCGGCAGCCTTCAGCATCAATGCAAGCGCAGCGATAAGAGGCGCATTCGTCGCCAATGCGAACGGCAAGGGCGCGGCGTCCGGGACCCTCTATTCGGCAGGAACGTTTGCAGCGACGCGGCCGGTCGCCAGCGGCGACACACTCAACGTCACCGTCATGCTGGCTGTGAGCTGACATGACTTTCATCGCAATGCCCGAGTGGCTGCCGGACCAGCCGGCCCACCAGAATCCCGGGCTTGTCACGTGCCGCAATGTGATTCCACGCACGCGGACCAGCTACGGACCGTTCAGCGCGCTTTCGGTCTATACAGACCCACTCGCCGCGCGCTGCCAGGGAGCCTTCACCGCGCGCGACCACGCCGGCAACATCAACATCTTCGCGGGCGACGGCACCAGCCTGAAGCGGCTGCACGCGGCATCACCGACCTTCAGCGACGTCAGCCGCCTGACCGGCGGTGTGTACACCACGTCCGCCGACGGCGTGTGGCAATTCGTTCAGTACGGGCTGAACGTCATCGCCACCAATTTTGCCGATGACGTCCAGTCATATGTGATCGGGTCATCGGCCAACTTCGCCCCGCTTTCGGCCGACGCGCCGAGGGCGAAATATCTGTCGATCTGGAGGGACTTCATCGTGCTCGGTCATCTCCATGACAACCCGCAGCGTGTCCGGTGGTCCGCGATCGACGATCCGACCGGCTTTCCGGCGATCGGGACGTCGCAGGCCGCGCAGGTTCAGTCGGACCAGCAGGACCTGGTGGGCGAAGGCGGCTGGATCCAGGGAATCGTGGGGGGCCTGGGCGGCGCGGATGGCATTGTCATCCAGGAGCGGGCGCTGTGGCGCGTGACCTATGTCGGTCCGCCATTGATCTTCGCCTTCGATCTGGTGGAGGGCGCCCGGGGAACGCCGGCGCCGGGAAGCATCGTCCAGCTGGGCGGGGTCGTCGCCTATCTCGGCGAGGACGGATTCTATCTGTTCGACGGAAACGGGTCCCGCCCGATCGGCAACGAGAAGATCGACAAGACCTTCTTCGCCGACTTCGATCAGACCTATTCGGCCCGCATGTCGAGCGCGGTGGACCCCATCAACAAGATTTTCTACTGGGCCTATCCGGGATCCGGGAATCTCGGCGGCACTCCGAATCGGATGCTGGCCTACAACTGGGCTCTCGATCGCTGGTCCGTGATCGAGCTCGGCGGAATCGAGCTTGTCTTTCGTGCAGCCAGCTTCGGCTACAACGCGGACAATGCCGACGGACTCGGTTACACGGTCGAGACGTCGCCGTTCGGGCCGGACTCCCGGTTCTGGGCTGGAGGCAAGTCCATCCTGTCGGGATTCGACGTCAATCACAGGCTCGGGTTCTTCTCGGGCGCGAGCCTCGAGGCGACGGTCGAGACGGGCGATCTCGATCTCGCGGAGGGCCGCCGCGCCTTCGTCAACGGCATTCGACCCGTGGCGGATGCCGGCACGATCCTGACCTCCATCGGCCACCGCGACAGCCAAGCCGCAGCTGTCGCGTATACGCCGCCGAGCGTCCCCGCGGCTGACGGGTTCTGTCCGCAGCGCGTGTCGACCCGGTTTCCGCGCGCGAGGATACAAATTCCGGCGGGGACGGCCTGGTCGCACCTGTCGGCCTTCGAAGCGCGCATAAAGCCGGAAGGCACGCGATGAGGATCGACAACGAGCGCGAGCATCGCCGTCTGATCCTGCAGACGCTCGCCGGCCGTACCGGCCTCGTTACGCTATCGGCGGGGGCCGCGACGACGACAATTGTCGACGGAGGGATTCGCTGCGACAGCCCCGTAATTCTCGTGCCTGCGACTGCCAGCGCCGCCGCGGAGATGGCAGGCGGCACGCTTCACGTGGACGAGGGGGCACGACCGAACGGATCTGTTGTCATAACGCATGCGATCAGTCCGGTGGCGGATCGCATGTTCCGGTACTTCATCGGCTGAAGAGCAGGATCGCCCGGGCGTTTGCGCCGGCTGTTCCCTGCCATTCCGCGCGCGTGCGGAGTCCTGATCCTGACCCAATAGCGAGGGCATCGTGTCCGTTGCAATCGAGCTCGTCCTGATTCCTGCGGGCCACGTTGGCGCGGTGTGGCACCTGGCCGAGCCGCACCTCAGGAGGGCGCTGTCCTACGCGGACGGAGAGTTCACGCTTGAGGATGTCCGCAAGCTCATGGAAGAGGGCCGGTTCCAGCTTTGGATGGGATGGGATCTCGGGCGCAGGCAGGCGGTCGGCGCGGGCGTGACCGAGATCTTCGACTATCCGCGCAGGCGCGTGTGCTTCCTGGTGCTCTGGGCGTCGGAAGCGCCGCGCGCCACATGGTTGCCTTGCCTCAAGACCGTCGAGCAGTGGGCGGCCGCGCAAGGCTGTATCGCAATGCGCCTGCTGGGCCGCAAGGGCTGGGCGCGCGTGCTCAATGGATATCGTCCGCAATACACCGTTTTCGTGAGGTCCTTCGATGATGCATGAACTGAAAAAGCGCAGCCTCGCACTATGCGGAGAGGATGAAAGCTGGGTCTTCGCCGCGCACGACATGGCGCCGCGCGGCTGCTTCAAGGGCGGCGGCGGGGGCGGCGGCACCCAGCAGGTCGTCCAGAAAAGCGACCCCTGGTCGGGCCAGCAGGACTACCTGACCGAAATCTTCGCCCGCGCCCAGCAGCAGTCGCGGATCCCGCAGCGGTTCTTTCCCGGCCAGACCTTCGCCGGCCTGTCGCCGGAGACCGAGACCGCCCTGCAACTGCAGACGCAGCGGGCGATGACGGGCTCGCCGCTCACCAGCGCGGCACAGACCGAGCTCACGAAGACCCTGTCGGGCGACTACCTGACCGCCGGCAATCCTTATTTCGGCGCCATGGTGGACCGCATATCGAACGAGGTGGCGCCGCGGCTCGGCGCGCAATTCTCGGCGGCGGGCCGGTACGGCTCCGGCGCCCATGCCCATGCGCTCGCCTCGGCGCTGAGCGACACGGCAGGGCAGCTCGCCTTTCAGAACTACGGCGAGGAGCGCGGCAATCAGATCCGCGGAATGCTGTTCGCGCCGCAGCTTGCCCAGCAGGATTATTTCGATGCCGCCAAACTGGCAGAGGTCGGCAGTCTGCGAGAAAGCCTCCAGCAACAGGCGATCGACGAAGCGCGGGCGCGCCATGACTTCGCACAGATGGAGCCGTGGCAAAGACTCGGTCTCTACAATCAGCTCATTCAGGGCAATTACGGCGGCCAGTCGACGACGACCACGACGCTGCCGCGGCGCCCGATCGGCGCCGACATTCTCGGCGGCGCCAACGCGGGCGCGGAGCTCGGCTTCCTGTTCGGCGGGCCCTGGGGCGCCGCTGCGGGGGCGGGCATCGGCGGACTGCTCGGACTGTTCTGAGGCGCACGGGCGCCAGCCGCGCACCCGGCTCTCCTGCACGCAATCAAGCGAGGACCCTTCAATGCCAGAGATATCATCCGCCGCCTTCTCCGAGACGGATGCCTCCAACAACGCCGCGCCGCCGGCAGGCTTTCCCGAAGGCATGAACATGTCCGGCCTGAACGACTCCGGCCGGTCCTTGATGGGCGCCGTCAAGCGTTTCTGGGGGCGCATGCAGGGCCGGTACGCGTCGACCGGGTCCGCGAACGCATATCTGCTGACGCCGGACGCGGCGCTGGCCGCCTATGTCACCGGGGAGCGATATTCGTTCCGGGCCAGCTTCGCGAACACGGCCTCGGCCACGCTGGACATCTCCGCGCTGGGCGCGCGCACGCTCAAGAAGATGACGCTGTCCGGGAAAACGAATCTGTCTCCGGGTGACATCCAGGCCGGCCAACCGGTCACCGTCGAATTCGACGGCACGGACATGGTCATGGTCACGCCGGCCGGCACCACCGCTTACGATGCGCCGCCGACCGGAATGATCGCGCCGTTCGCCGGCGCCACGGTTCCCGACGGCTGGCTGCTTTGCGACGGAGCCGCCGTATCGCGGACCACCTATGCCGCGCTGTTCGCGGTCATATCCACGACGTACGGGGCGGGCGACGGCACGAGCAGCTTCAACCTCCCCGACCTTCGCGGCCGCGTGGCGCTCGGTCGGGACGACATGGGCGGCATGGCGGTAAATCGCGCCCAGCTGACGACCACCTTGAGTACGACCAACGGCAGCAACGCCGCCGAGGTCGCCTCCAGCAGCAACCTGTCGATCGGCATGGTCGTCATCTCGGCCAGCGTGCCGGCCGGCACGACCGTCACCGCCATCAGCGGCACGACCGTCACCATGTCAGCGAACGCCACCGCGACGGCGGCCGGCGCCGTGGCACGCTTCTCGCTCCTGAGCGACGCGCAGTCGCTTGGCGGAACCGGCGGCGCCCAGACCCACGCTTTGGTCACGGCGCAGATGCCCGCACATACGCATACGTATACGGACGTACAGAGCGCAGGAAGCAATACACTTCCTGCGGGTGGCAACGTAGGTATCTCAAATACTAGTGCTACGGGCGGAAACCAGCCTCATCCCAATGTTCAGCCGTCGATCGTTCTCAATTACTTGATTCGGATTTAGGGCGGATTTGTCCCAGCACGCATACATCAACATATCTGCCATCGATGTGTGCGGCCTCTCTCATGACGCCTTCCCGAGTAAACCCGGCCCGCACGTAAGCTTTAATGGCTCGCTCATTATTTGAGAAGACACGCAACCAAACGCGATGAAGGTTCAAATCTTTCCATGCGAAAGCAAGTAGGAGCTTTAACGCTTCGGTACCATAACCGCGCCCTCTATTCGCTTCATCTCCGATCCTGATTGTGAGTTCTGCAGATCGATGAATTGGATCGATGTCGATCAGCTGCGTTACGCCCACTAACTCGCCATCGACACGAATCGCAAAGGCAACCTTCGTGGACGCCTTTCCTAAAGAACTGATCCAATCTTTGTGATTCTCCCAATGAACCGGTTTGTAGGGCGCATTGAAGCGAACTGTGTCCGGGTCGTTTATCCAACGAAAAAGCGTTTCGCCGTCCTCCATACCGATGGAAGTGAGCGCAATTTTTGGCTCGGTCATGTGCGTCTCGTGCTCCGGCGGCCTTTACGGCCCCTGATTGGAAACTTTGGTTGATCGCCTTTTTTACTCATAACCTAAGGAGAACATATGGCAAAGCGACTGAATCCGTGTGACCGGATCAACTGCTCGAGTCGGCGTTTAAGGTTTCAACTACTCGGCGCTTTCGCCTGCACACTGGCGACGGTCCTACCGGGATCGGCCGATGCGCAGCAGGCCTGTGCTCCGATGAGGGCCGTTTTCGAAAGGCTCCGCGTCGAGCATGGGGAGATTCCGGCGGTGGCGATGCTGGACCAGCGCGGGAACAGGCTGGTCATCCTGGCCAACCCGGCGACGCGCTCGTGGTCGATGTTCGTCCTGCCTTCGGGAGGCGATGCGTTTGCCTGCCTGGTCGCTACGGGGCACGAGTTCGGCCCGGGCAACCTGCTGCAAGGGAGGCAGTCGTGATCGGGGACCATGCCGAACTCGACAAGCGACTGACCGCGCACGAGGCGGTGTGCGCGGAGCGATACGGCAACATCGTTGCGCGGCTCGGGCGGGTCGAGAAGATTCTGATCGGGGTCGCCGGCTCCCTGATCGGAGGCATGACCATCGCCTTGTGGCAGATCGCCACGGTCGCCGCGGAAATCGCCGGCCGGTAGGCGCTGCCCGGAACGTACGAGGAGGGATCATGATGGCAGCATGGCTGGTCGCGCTGGCGCCGAAGCTCATCGAGCTTCTGGCGCAATACATTCCCGATCCGACCGCGCGGGAGAAGGCCGTCCAAGCGCTGTTCGCGTTGCTGCAGGACGGCGACCGCGCCCAGATGGCGGTGAACCAGCAGGAAGCGGGCCACGCTGCGCTCTTCGTGGCGGGCTGGCGTCCTGCCATCGGGTGGACCTGTGCAGCGGCGCTCGCGTTCGAATATCTGGTCTCGCCGTTGGGACAGTGGATCGGCTTCATCGCCGGCCATCCCATCCCGAAGCCGCCGACGCTCTCCGACAATCTGTTCGAGCTCATGATGGGGATGCTTGGCCTGGGTGCGCTCAGATCGCTTGAGAAGATCAAGGGCGCAGCGCGTTGACTCCTAAAGTAATGCCGCTTTGGCGACATTCTCCATCACGTCGGAAATTCCGGCGAAAATGCGCGAATTCCGGAGAGTGCCGAAGCCAGGCGCGCCCATTGTCAGCGACGGCCCTACACGTAGTCCCTGGTGCAGCGGGTGTGCACGCCTGCGCGGCTTCCGCGCGGTCTCAGCATCGGCAATTGCCGCTGCCGCGGTGATGATCAGCCGGTATCCGTGGAGCCGCAATTGCCAGGAGACCGGGAACCTCGGCAAGAGCTGCATCAGGTGCTTTGTCAAACGCCGCGCTGCTTGTAGTGTCGCAGGGCAGGGGGAGTGCATGGCCGGAAAAGCGCGCGTCATCGATCATCCGCTGATACAGCACAAGCTGACGCGCATGCGCCAGCGGGAAACCGGCGCTGCGGAATTTCGTCGCCTCCTGCGAGAGATCGCGATGCTCATGGCATACGAGGTCATGCGCGAGCAGAAGCTGCGGATGATCACCATCGAAACGCCGGTCGCGACCACGCAGGCACCGATCCTCGCCGCGAAGAATGTCTGTCTCGTTTCCATACTGCGGGCCGGGAGCGGCCTGCTCGATGGCATGCTGGACGTGGTGCCCGAGGCGCGGGTCGGCCATGTCGGGATCTACCGCGACCCGACGACACTCGAGGCGGTGGAATACTATTGCAAGCTTCCGACCGACATCGCGGAACGCGAAGTTTTCCTGCTTGATCCCATGCTCGCGACCGGCCATTCGGCCGTCGCGGCGATCAGCCGCATCCGGGCGTCGGGGGCGAGCGTGATCCGATATGTGTGTCTGCTCGCTGCACCCGAGGGCCTCGAGGCGCTTTACGCCAGCCATCCGGACGTCACGATCTACACGACGGCCATCGACTCCCACCTCAACGAGCACGGCTACATCGTCCCCGGGCTCGGCGACGCCGGCGACCGCCTGTTCGGGACCCGCTAAGATCGCGGTCCAATTGTTGCGGGCGGAAAAAGCTGCTACGACTGACGGCATCCATCCTTGGGACGCACGCAGATGACCAAACTGCTCGATGAAAGCGCGAAGGGCGTCTACATCATATCGGCGACGCCGTTCACCGATGCCGGCGAACTCGACCTCGACAGCACCGACCGGCTGATCGACTTCTATCTCGAGAACGGCGTCGACGGGATCACCATTCTTGGGGTCATGGGCGAAGCACCCAAGCTGTCGCCGACCGAGTCGGTCGCTTTCGCCGAACGCGTGCTGAAGCGGGTGAATGGCCGCGTCCAGATCATCGTCGGCGCGAGCAGCCCGGGGACGCGCAATCTCAAGGCCTTCGCCGGCAAGATGATGGATCTCGGAGCCGCGGGCGTGATGGTCTCACCGATCGCCGGACTGAAGACGGACGAGCAGATCGAGACCTATTTCGCCGGGGTCGTGCGCGAGCTGGGCGACAACGTCCCCGTCGTGCTGCAGGATTATCCGCAGCTCACCAATGTCTTCATGTCGGCCGGCCTGATCGACCGGATGTTCGCACAGTGGCCGAGCCTGAAGGTCATGAAGCACGAGGAAAGCCCCGGGCTGCGCAAGATTTCCAGGCTGCGGGCGAGCGAGGCGAAGGGCACGCGCCGCAGAATCAGCATTCTGGTCGGCAACAGCGCCATGCATCTGCCTCAGGAGCTGCGCCGCGGCGTCGACGGCGCCAATACCGGTGTGGCCTATCCGGAAATGCTGGTCGAGGTGTGCCGCCGTTTCTTCGCCGGCGATGCCGAGGGCGCCGAGGACCTGTACGATCTTTATCTGCCGATCATCCGGCATGAGCAGCAGGCCGGAATCGGCCTCGCCATCCGCAAGGAGATCTTCCGCCGTCGCGGCGTCATCAAATCGGCGCAGCTGCGCGCGCCGGGACCTACGCTCGATGCGGACGATCACAAGGAGCTCGATGGCCTGATGGCGCGGCTGGAGCGCAAGCTCAAGGACCGCGGCCTTGCTGCCGGCGCCGACGCAGGACGCCGGCGCGCTGCCGGGTGATATGCGCGCCGGCGGCCGCATAGGCATGCCATGTTGGCGGGCCTGTGCCGCGATTGCCTGAACTGGCTGCCCGAGGCTGAGGCGCACGACCGCTGCCCTGCCTGCGGTGCGCGTCGCATCGTCGCGCATCCCGAGCTGGCGGGACTGTCACTTGCCCACATCGACTGCGACGCCTTCTATGCCGCGGTCGAGAAGCGCGACAACCCGGCCCTGGCGGACAGCCCCGTCATCGTCGGCGGCGGGCGCCGCGGCGTCGCGATGACGGCCTGCTACATCGCGCGCCGCTACGGCGTGCATTCGGCGATGCCGATGTTCAAGGCGCTGGCGCTCTGCCCTCAGGCGATCGTCATCCGGCCGGACATGGAGAAATACGCGCGTGTCAGCCGCGAGGTGCGAGAGGTGCTGCTGGCGGCGACGCCGCTGGTGGAGCCGGTTTCGCTCGACGAGGCCTATCTCGATCTCGTCAACACCCAGGCCGCACATGGGCGGCCGCCCGCCGCGACGCTGGCCGCCATTGCACGTCGCATCGAGCGCGAGATCGGCATCACCGTCTCGATCGGTCTCAGCCACAACAAGTTCCTCGCCAAACTCGCATCGGAGATCGACAAGCCGCGTGGCTTCGGCGTGATCGGCAGGGCGGAAACCCGCGGCTATCTCGCCGGCCGACCGGTGCGGGTCATCCCCGGCGTCGGCGCGAAGATGGCGGCCCGGCTTGCCGAAGCCGGGATTACGCGAATCGCCGACCTGCAGTCGTTCGGCGCGGAAGGCCTCGCGCGGCGCTTCGGTTCGATCGGCCGCCGCCTTGCCGACTGGGCGGAGGGCAGGGACGAGCGCGCCGTCGAGCCGGACCGGGATGCCAAGGGCATCTCCGCCGAAACCACGTTCGAGCACGATCTCGCCGGCGCGGCGGAGCTGCAGCCGGAGCTGTGGCGGCTGTGTGAGCGGCTCGCCGAGCGGGTGAAGGAAGCAGGGCTCGCCGGCCGGACCGTCGTGCTGAAGCTCAAGACCAGCGATTTCCGGATATTGACCCGGCGGCAGGCCGTGCCGCGACCGACCCGGTATGCGGAGACCATCTATCGCGCGGCCCTTCCGCTGCTCGAGGCCGAGCTCGGGCACCGTCGCTACCGGCTGATCGGCGTCGGCCTGACCGAGCTTTCGAACCATGACGCCGCGCCGCGGGACCTGTTCGAGCCGGAGACGGCCGTCGCCGAGCGCGTGGAGCGGGCGATCGACCAGGTCAGGGCGAAATTCGGGCGCGACAGCATTGGCAGGGGCCGCGGACTGCGCCCAGGGCCGTCGCGACGCTAGCGGCCACGCCTTGCCGCAGGCGGGCTGATTGCGTATGGTCGCGTCTTCGTCTCGCAAGCGCTGCCGGAGCCGTCTGGCGCTTCGTTTCGGCGCCGTTATGGCTGGTGAATGACCCCGCAGGAACTGCTGACCGTCATTGCGAACCACGAGCGATGGCTCGCGCAGAAGGCCGGAGGAGCGCGCGCCAATCTGACGCTCGTGGATCTGCAGGGAGTCGGACTGAGCAATACCGACCTGCGCGCCGCGAAGTTCTCCGGCGCGAACCTGTCGCGCGCGATTCTGAGCGGTGCCAATCTGGCCGAGGCAGACCTCTTCGCGGCGAATCTCGACCGGGCCGACCTGAGCAACGCCAATGTCAGCCGCGCCGATCTGCGCGGCGCCTACCTGCGCGGGGCGAAGCTCAAGGGGACGAACCTGCGCGAAGCCGACCTGCGCGGCGGCACGCTTCTCAATGCACAGCAGGGGATGCGTGTCGTCGTGTCCGATCTCCAGGGCGCGGAGCTGGATCAGGCCGTTCTGTCGAAGGCCAACGTCACGGGCGCCGATCTGTCGAATGCGACGCTGACGGAAGCCGACTGCTCCGGCGCGCGGATGACCGGTTGCAATTTCGCCGGGGCGGCCCTGCAGAAAAGCAATCTGAGCAACGCCGACCTGAAGGGCGTCAACCTGGCCAATGCGGATCTGAGCAACGCGAACATGCGTGGCGCGGACCTGACCGGGGCGGTTGTCGATGGCGCGAATCTCCGCGGTGCCGATCTGCTGGGCGCCACGCTCGACGGCGTCGATCTCGCCAATGCCGACCTGACCGGCGCCAACATCGCCCGTTCCGCCGACAGCTTCTCCAGCTCGGTGCAGAAGCTGCTGCGCGACCACCAGGAGTGGATCCGCACCGATGGCGGCACGGGCGCCCGCGCCGACATGGCGGATGCCGATCTCGAGCATATCGATCTCAGCACCGTCAATCTCAGCGGCGCCAGCCTGCGCGGCGCCAGGTTGAGGGGCGCGCGGCTCAAGGGCACATGGCTGATCATGGCCGATCTGGCTGGTGCCGACCTTCGCGGCGCCGATCTGAGCAACGCCAATCTCGACGGAATCAATCTCTCCGGCTCGGACCTCACCGGCGCGGTGCTGCGCTCGGCGAGCGTCAACGCGGTCGACATGAAGGGGCCGGACGGCAAGCCGACCGGGCGGCTATGGCCGGCCAATCTGGCCAACTGCAATCTCACCGATGCCGATCTGAGCGGGGCGCATTTGCGCCATGCGAACCTGACCGACGCGAATCTGAGCGGGGCGGTCCTGCGCGAGGCGATCCTGCTCGATGCCACGCTCGACAGTGCTAATCTGGACGGTGCTGTCACCGAGGGCGCGTCGATGCCCCGATCATAGAGGCCGTGCCATGGCTTTGATCACCTATCTCACCCGCATTCAGTTCGATTTCGGCGCGATCCGGCTGCTGCCGGACGAGCTGAAGCTGCTCGGCATCGAGCGGCCGCTGATCGTGACGGACAAGGGCGTCGTTGCCGCCGGGCTGATCGATCGCGTGCGCGATGCGATGGGGCGGGCGCCAGCCGCCGTCTATGACGGCACACCCGCCAATCCGACCGAGCGCGCGGTGGCCGAGGCCCTCGCGATGTACAGGAAGAGCGATGCGGACGGAATCATAGCCGTCGGCGGCGGCTCGTCGATGGACCTCGGCAAGGCTGTCGGCCTGATCGCGACGCATGATGGACCATTGCGCCGGTATGCGATGATCGAGGGCGGTGCGTCGCGCATCACGCCGAAAGTGGCGCCGGTCGTCGCCGTACCGACCACGGCCGGGACCGGGAGCGAGGTCGGGCGCGGCGCAGTGATCGTGTTCGACGATCACCGCAAGCTGGGGCTCATCTCACCGCACCTGATTCCGCGGCTGGCGCTGTGCGATCCGGAACTGACGCTCGGCCTGCCGCCGGGGATTACCGCTGCGACCGGCCTCGATGCGCTGGCGCATTGCATCGAAACCTTCCTGTCGCCCGTGATCAATCCGCCTGCGGAGGCGATCGCGCTCGACGGCGGCGTGCGCGTTATCCGCTGTCTCGAGCGGGCCGTTGCCGACGGCTCGGATCGCGAAGCGCGCTGGAACATGATGATGGCGGCCATGGAAGGCGCGATGGCCTTCCAGAAGGGGCTGGGCGCGGTCCACGCGATGTCGCATCCGCTCGGAGGGCTGCCGGATCTCAAGCTGCATCACGGCACACTGAATGCCGTCGTCATGCCGGCGGTGCTGCGCTTCAACGCGGGTCATGTCGGCGACAAGTACGATCGCCTGCGCGCCGCGTTCGGCCTGAAGCCCGGCGCGGACCTCGCGCAATTCATCGAGGCGCTGAACGCGAGGCTGCAAATGCCGCCGAATCTGCGGGCGATGGGCGTTCAGGAGTCGCAGATCCGGCTGCTGGTCGACCCGGCACTTGCCGATCACTGCGCGGCGACGAATCCGCGCAAGCTGACCGCGGCGGACATGGAGGGGCTCTTTCAGGCAGCGCTTGGTTGAGCGCCGCCTGATCGGCGCCGGCTACCAGCTCGCCAGCCTGCGCTTGGCCTTGGCCTGCGGTTGCGGTGCCGGATTGCCGGTCTTCGGCGTGCTCGATTCCGGCGTCAGCGGGGCGCAGACGACCGTCAGCTGATCCTTGCCGGTCGAAGCGCCGGCGCCGCACGCATGAAGCTCGCCGGTCGCGGTGTTGACTTTCCACAGCACGTTGTCCGAGACGACGATCTGATACATGCCCACCATCGGCCCGGCCTGTGTCACGATTCCCGACAGTGCTGTCGGCGAATCGATCATTCGCGCGGTTTGGTAAACGGGCATACCATGCCAGAGCAGCAGCGCCGCGGTCGCAGCACCGGATGCTAAGCCCGAGGCAAGCCAGAAGAAATCGCGGCCCGTCGCTCTCGAATTCCAGAAGCTCTCACGCCCATCGCTCATTTTGGCCTCCCGGTGTGCGGCGCTGATATCTGGTCCTCCGCAATTCCCGGGCCAATCGGTTGGCACGGCGCGGGTGCTTGCCCCGCCGTTAACCATCGGCCTAGATTGAGGAAATTCACCACACGAGACTTCCCTCATGCATGGCGCGAACGGCCGTAGAGACAAGCCCGACCAGCCCGTATTGCGGTCGCGAATCACCACGGAGGGGCTCGATCGGGCGCCGCACCGCGCGTTCCTGCGCGGCATGGGGCTGTCGGACGCCGACATGGAAAAGCCGTTCATCGGCGTAATGAGCACGCACGGCGAGGTGACGCCATGCTCGATGACCCTGGGACCGCAGGCCGAAGAGGCGAAGGCCGGCATCGCGGCCTCGGGTGGCGTCGCGCGCGGCTTCACGACCATCTCGGTATCCGACGGTCTGTCGATGAACCATCTCGGTATGCGCTTCAGCCTGGTTTCGCGCGAGCTGATCGCCGATTCGATCGAGGCTGTCGTTCGTGCCCACGCCTATGACGGTCTGGTCGGATTCGGCGGCTGCGACAAGACGCTGCCGGCGATCATGATGGGGATGGTCCGCTGCAACGTCCCGTCGGTCTTCCAGTACGGAGGGAGCGCCCTGCCGGGGCGCTGGCGGGGGCGCGACGTGACGGTCCTCGATGCCTACGAGGCGGTCGGAGCCGTCACGACGGGCGAGATGAGCGAGGCGGAGCTCGCCGAGCTGGAGCGGGTCTGTCTGCCGACGATCGGCTCCTGCGCCGGCCAGTTCACCGCCAACACCATGGCGATGGTATCCGAAGCGCTGGGCCTCGCCCTGCCGGGCTCGGCAATGATGCCCGGCGTCCATTCGGAGCGCATGGCCCTGGCGCGGCTGGCGGGCGCGACGGTGATGCGACTGTTGCGCGAGGGCGGGCCGCTGCCGCGCGATCTCGTCACCCGCAGGAGCCTGGAGAACGCCTGTGCCGTCGTTGCCGCCACGGGCGGCTCCACGAATGCCGGCCTGCATCTGCCCGCGATTGCGCATGAGGCCGGCATCCGTTTCACGCTCGACGACGTCGCCGCGGTGTTCGACCGCACGCCGCTGCTTGCCGATCTGCGACCCGGTGGCAAGTTCCTCGCCAAGGACGTCCACGAGATCGGCGGCGCGCAGGTCGTGCTGCGGGCGCTGCTCGAGGCCGGCCACCTGCATGAGGATTGCCTCACGGTAACGGGCGAGACGATCGGCACGGTTGCACGCGCCGCGGCGGGTCCGGATGGCCGCGTCGTCAGGGCGGCTGCACAGGCGATATCGCCGACAGGCGGGGTCGTCGTGCTCAAGGGCAACCTTTGTCCCGACGGGGCATTGCTCAAGGTCGCCGGCCTGCGCGAACTCGTCTTCGAAGGTCCGGCGAGGGTCTTTGAGAGCGAGGAGGACTGCATGGCGGTGGTGCGCACCCGTGCCTATGAGCCGGGCAGCGTCATCGTCATCCGGAACGAGGGACCGAAGGGCGGTCCGGGGATGCGCGAGATGCTCGGCGTCACGGCCCTCATCTACGGGCAGGGCATGGGCGAGAAAGTCGCGCTGCTGACCGACGGCCGCTTCTCGGGCGCGACCCGCGGCATGTGCATCGGCTACGCCTGCCCGGAAGCCGCGAGCGGCGGCCCGATCGCCTTGCTGCGCAATGGCGACCGGGTCCGGATCGATGCGTCCGCCCGTACGATCTCTGTCGCGCTGAGCGAGCCCGAGCTCGCCGCACGGCGCCAGGCATGGCGGCCGGCGGATCGCGGCCGGCTCGGCGGAGTGCTGGAGAAATACGCCGCCGCCGTTGGTGCCGCGAATCTCGGGGCAGTGACGCATTCGGGCGCCGTGCCGTGGCCGGTCGAGACGCCGGCATGAGATCGCCACAGCAACATTGACCCGAGTGCGGCGATGCGGCTGTATGCCGGGCGGAAGGTCGGACAATGCGACTCACATAACGGGAGACAAGAATGAGGTGGAGAGGCTTCGGGCTGGCGGCGATTGCGCTGGTCGGCACGGTACTGGCGGGTTCGGCATCTGCGCAGCAGACGACCTTGCGCGTCGGCAATTGGCTGCCGAACCATCACCTGATCGTGGCCGGCATCATCAAGCCTTGGGCCGACGCGATCGAGCGCGAGACGAGCGGCTCGCTGAAATTCGACGTGATGGCCTCGCCGATCGGTCGTCCGCCGGAATACTTCGATTTCGTCAAGAACGGCGTCATCGATATCGGATTCGGGGTTTCCGGCCACAACCCGGGCCGTTTTCCCATGACCCAGGTCATGGATCTGCCGTTCATGTCGCCCGAACCCTGGGGCGGCTCGGCGGCGGCATGGGCCGCGTACGAGCGCTACGGCCAGCGCTACAACGAGCACGCCGGAGTGAAGGTCGTCGGCCTGTGGGTGCACTCCACGCCGGGAATCTTCATGCGCGGCGAGCCGAACCGGACGCTCGAGGATCTCAAAGGCAAGAAGATCCGGGTCGGCGGCAACGTGACCGGCCGCATCATTGCGGCACTCGGGGGAACGCCGGTGCAGCTCCCGCCGACCGAGGCGCAGCAGGCGATGTCGTCGGGCGTGGCGGACGGCATCACGTTCCCGATCGAATCGATCGAGTTCTTCAAGATCACGCCGGTGATAAAGGGCGCTACCCTCATTCCGGGCGGCCTCTATACCGATACATTCTGGCTCGGCTTCAACGAATCCAAGTGGAATGCCCTGACGCCGCAGCAGAAGGCCGCGGTCGAGAAGCACTCGGGCATGGCGGTCGCCCTGCTCGCCGGCTGGGCATGGACGCGGGGCGATGAGATCGGCCGGGCGGCCCTGCAGAAGAACAACGTCGCGTTCTTTACGCTTCCGGAGGCGGAGGTCGCCAAGGCGAAACAGGCGCTGAAGCCTCTCGAGGGAGAATGGCTTGCCGAGGCGAAGAAACGCAACCTGCCCGGCGAGGAAATCCTCGCCTATGCCCGCGCGATGGTCCAGGCCTACAAGGCAGAGAAGCGCGTGAACATTCCATGACGGATGCGCCCGCGCCCCCGACCGAAAAGGGCGCGAGCGGCCCGCCTGCGCCTGTCGCCGATCTCGGCCGTCCCGGCCGCGTGCTGGCGAGCGTCGCAGGTGTCATGATCCTCATCATGATGGTCGTGACGACGATCGACGTCATTGGCCGGGATGTTTTCAATGTGCCGCTGTTCGGCGCGTTCGAGATGACCGAGATCCTGATGGGTCTGGTCATCTTCGCCGGCATGCCACTGACAACGGCAGCGCGCGAGCACATCACGGTCAATCTGCTCGAGAACGTCGTATCATCGCGCATCCGCTGCATCCAGGCGGGTATCGGCGACGTCCTCTGTGCGGTGGTCGGCGCGGTCATGGCGTGGCGCGTCTACTGGCGCGGCATGGCCCTGAACGATGCCGGGGAGACGACCATGATGCTCGGCATCGGCCGCGGTTATATCGCCATCGCCATGGCGATACTGCTTGCACTCACCAGTCTGGTCTTTCTCTACGGCGCTTTCCGGGCCTTCGAAGGGACGGTGAAGCGGCCGTGATCGGGCCCTGGGAACTTGCGCTTTACGCGTTCGGCACCCTGACCGTCCTGCTTCTCGTCGGGATGCCGATCGCCTTCGCCATGATTCTCGTCGGCGTCGGGGGCATTGCCGCACTGATCGGCTGGCAACCTGCGCTGGCGCTGCTCGGGCAGATCCCGGTCTCGAACACCATGAGCTACGAGCTTTCGGTTGTGCCGATGTTCGTGCTGATGGGCACGTTCATCACCCGGTCGGGCATATCCGGCGACCTCTATGCAGCATGCAATGGCTTCGTCGGGCATCGCCGCGGCGGGCTGGCGATCGCGACGATCATGGCCTGCGGCGCCTTCGGCGCGGTGTGCGGCTCCGCCATCGCTACCGCCGCGACGATGTCGCGGGTGGCATATCCCTCGATGCGGAAATACGGCTACAACGAGGGGCTGGCCAGCGCTTCGGTCTGCGCGGGCGGCACGCTCGGCATCCTGATCCCGCCATCCGTGATCATGGTCATCTACGGGATCATGACCGGGACCGACATAGCGAAGCTGTTCATCGCCGGCATCGTACCGGGCATCGTCGCGGTCGGTCTCTATTCGCTGACGGTACAGTATCTCGTCTGGCGCAATTCCGCGGCGGGCCCGCGCGGGGAACGCCTCAACTGGGGGGAGCGGCTGACGTTGCTGAAGCGGGTCGGACCGGTCCTCGCGCTATTCGCGCTGATCATGGGCGGAATCTATCTCGGCGCGTTCACCGCGACGGAGGCCGCCGGCGTCGGGGCGTCGGGCGCCTTCGCATTCTCGCTTTGGCGCCGCAACATGCGCTGGCGTGACTACCTTGATTGCGCCGTCGAGACGGCGCGGGTCACCGCGGCCCTGTTCGCGATCCTGATCGGGGCCCTGCTGTTCTCCCAGCTCATGAATTTCGGGCGCTTTCCAGGCGCGCTCCAATCGTTCGTGACGGGATTCGGGGTCGAGCCCCTCATCGTGATCGTCGCGATCTGCGTGCTCTATGTCGTCCTCGGCACGTTCTTCGAGGAGCTGTCGATGATTCTGCTCACGGTGCCGATCTTCTTTCCCTTGGTGACGAGCCTCGGCTTCGATCCGATATGGTTCGGCATCCTGATCGTGATGGTCGTCGAGATGGGACTGATCAGTCCTCCCGTCGGCATGAACCTGTTCGTTGTCCAGTCGATTCTCAAGATACCCGTCGGTACGCTATACCGGTGGATCATGCCATTCATCGTCGCGGATATCGTGCGGCTTGCCCTGATCATTCTGTTTCCGGGCATCGTTCTGCTTCTGCCGCGTCTCGCAGGCTGAGTGTCGCTAGGCCGCTTCTCTTTGTGCGAGAAGGCGGCGCACCCGCGGCATGACCTCCTCGACCATGAGTCGCATCGAATTGTGCACGCGCTCCGGCGCCATCAGGCCGAAATTCTGCAGCGCCAGGACGTGCCGCACGCCCATGTCGTGAAGCCGGACAATCTTGTCCGCAACTGTCTCGACCGAGCCGAACAGACCCAGCCCCGAACGCATGATGTCGGCGTAGACCTGCTTTCTCGCATAGAGCCGGGTTGCCACATAGAGATCGAAGGCATCGGCCGCCTCGCGGCGGCAAACCTCGTCGCTTTCCGCGACATGCGTGTGAAAGCAATAGGCACCGTCGTCGTCTGCGGGCGCGTGGCCGGCCTCGGCACGGCCCCTTCGGAACTCGGTGACCATGGGACCGATCTCCTCGAACCGGTCGACCGAGGCGTAGGGCACGCACATGATGGCATGGCCCTGGCGGCCGACATGGTATGCCCCAAGCTTGTTCAGGATAGCGACGTAGATCGGCACCTGAGGCTGCACGGGCAAAACGTTTATCCGGACCGCTTCCAGCGTCGTGTACCTGCCTTTGAAGGTTATGCGCTCGCCTGCGAGCGCACGCTCGAGGATGGCGAGGTTCTCGTCGAAGCGCTCGCGCTTTTCCGCAGGTTCGATGCGATAGCCCTCGAACTCGTGCTTGAGATAACCCGAGCCGACCCCCAGCGTGAGCCGTCCGCCGGACAGGACGTCGACCATTGCGTAGCTCTCGGCGACGCTCAGTGGATGATGGAAGGTGAGGATGGAGATTGCCGAGCCGAGGCGCAGCCGCTTCGTCCGTTGCGCCAGAGTCGAGAGCATCACGGCCGGATTGGGCACGGCGCCGTACTCGTGGAAATGATGCTCGGCCACGAAGAAGGTGTCGTAGCCAAGCCTGTCGGCCAGTTCTGCCTGTGCAATGACCTGCTCGTAGAGCTCGGCCAACGACCGGGCCTGGTCCGGGTAGTGGTCCTGAACGGAGAAAATCGAGAGTCGCATATCCGGTTTCGCGCTCGGGGCGGGCGGGTTCGTCGTCATCGGCGTCTCTATGGAACGTTCCGTCCGGTCAAGCCGGTTTCGCATTGTGCAGCATTTGAACGGCAGCCGCACCGGACTTCAAGGCCCTCGGCAGGGCCATTGCCGAACCGGGCACTCAGCGGAGAAAGTGACCCCGTGACGAATCTGCCGTATCTAGTATCTGCGACGTTGCTGCCGGACGCGGTGGCCGCGGCAAACGAACAAGGATGCGTTTCGATGGACTTTTCTTTCACGCCGGACCAGCTCGCCATCCGCGATGCGGTAGGCAGGATCTGCAATCGCTTCACCGATGATTACTGGCTGAGGCGGGATCGTGAAGGCGGCTTTCCCGACGACTTCCACAGTGCCATGGCGCAGGACGGCTGGCTCGGCATCGCCATGCCGGAGAAGCATGGCGGTGCCGGCCTGGGCATCACCGAAGCGGCGCTGATGATGCAGACGATCAGCCAGTCGGGGGCAGGGTTCTCGGGCGCATCCGCCGTTCACATGAACATCTTCGGGCTCCATCCGGTCGTCAAATTCGGCACGCCCGAACAGCATGGGCGCATGCTGCCGCCGTTGATCCAGGGGAAAGACAAGGCCTGTTTCGCCGTGACCGAGCCGAATGCCGGGCTCGATACGTTGAAGCTGCAGACCAGGGCGGTGCGCGACGGCGATCACTACGTGATCTCCGGTCAGAAGATCTGGATCTCCACCGCGCAGGTCGCCACCAAGGTTTTGTTGCTTGCCCGGACCACGCCAATCGAGCAGACCGGCCGGAGCACCCACGGCCTGAGCCTGTTTTATACCGACCTCGATCGCAGCAAGGTCGAGGTCCGGGAAATCGAGAAGATGGGGCGGAAGGCTGTCGATTCGAACCAGGTGTTCTTCGACGGGCTGCGCGTGCCGGCGTCGGACCGCATCGGCGAGGAGGGAGAAGGATTCAAGTACATCCTGCACGGCCTCAATCCCGAGCGCATCCTGATCGCTGCGGAGGCGGTGGGGCTCGGGCGTGCCGCCCTCGCCCGGGCGGTCCAATATGCGGGCGAGCGGATCGTGTTCGATCGCCCGATCGGCCAGAATCAGGCGATCCAGCATCCACTTGCACGCTGCTGGATGGAACTCGAGGCCGCCAACCTGATGGTGTTCCGGGCGGCATCGCTATACGACAGCGGCGCTCCGTGCGGGGCCGAAGCGAACGCCGCCAAGTATCTGGCAGCCGAGGCCTGCTTTCGCGCCTGCGAGGCGACGATCCTCACGCATGGCGGCATGGGCTACGCAAAGGAGTTTCACGTCGAGCGCTTTATGCGCGAAGCCTGGATCCCGCGCCTGGCTCCAGTCAGCCCGCAGCTCATCCTGTGCTTCATCGCCGAGAAGGTGCTCGGGCTTCCGAAATCCTACTGACGCGGGCAGGAGCCGCGGCGGCCGTCGGTCATTCGTCCCGTCGAAGCTGACGAAGTCTGGCTCGACGCTGCCGGCTGCTGGGCGAAGAAGACGGCCGGGCGCAGGCAGCGGCACGGCCGGCGTGCCGGCCGATCAGGCGCCTTTGACCGAGTGCCAAGGCCGTGCGCTCAGCGGATATAAGTCTGGATGAATTGCGGCAGGGCGAACGAGCCGACGTGGATTGCCGGCGTGTAATATTTTGTCCTGAGCTTCGCCGCCTTGAACCGCCTTTCGATGGTTGGCAGCTTTGTCTGGCCCAGCTTCGGCTCGTTGGTTGCCCAGCCGAGCGTCATGAAGCCGCCATAGTAGCTGGGCACCGGCGCGACGTAGAACGACGAGACCTTGAAGGATTTCCTGCGCCGACGATAGGTCATGGTGACCTCATCGGGTTGCATGAAGGGCACGCCGTTCTGATTTACAAGAACCCCGCCGGGGGCCATGCAGCGCCGGCAATTGCGATAGAACTCGTCGGTAAAGAGCACCTCGCCCGGACCCACCGGATCGGTCGAGTCGACGATAATGACGTCGTAGCGCTCCCGGGTTTCGGCGACGAACCTGGCGCCGTCGGTGATGACGAGGTCGGCGCGCCTGTCTTTGAACGCCCGCTGCGGGATCGACGGCATGTACTTGAGGCACATGTCGACCACGCCCCGGTCGATCTCCACCATCGTCGCCTTCTGGACGGCCTTGTGGCGCAGAACCTCGCGCAGGATGCCGCCGTCGCCGCCGCCGATGATGAGCACCTTGCGTGCCTTGCCATGAGCAAGGATAGGCACATGCGTCATCATCTCATGGTAGACGAACTCGTCCTTCTCGGTGACCTGGACGATGTTGTCGAGCGCAAGCACGCGGCCATAGGTCGGGTTCTCGAAGATCACCAGATCCTGGTGTTCCGTGCGCTCCCGATAGATGACCCGCTTGATCTCGAACGCCTGCCTGACGTGCGGGAACAGCTTCTCCTGGAACCAGCCGCCGGCGTCGCCGCCATTCGGCTGGTTCATGCGATCACTCCGCGCTTCTGCTCTGAAAGCTGAACCGTGGCCGGTTCGAAGGCGCGTTTGATGACGGGGATTGCCTTGTACGGGTCGCAAGCGCCGCACATGAAGATGTCGAGCGCCGCATAGCCGCGTTCCGGCCAGGTGTGGATCGAGATGTGGCTCTCCGCCAGCACCGCCACGCCCGACAGGCCTGCATTCGGACCGAAGTGGTGAAGGTGGACGTGCAGCAGTGTCGCGCCCGACATCGCCGCCGAGTCGCGCAGCATCTGGTCGGTGATCGCGAGGTCGCCAAGATTCTTGGCGCCCCAAAGCTCGACAAGCAGATGGGTGCCGGCGAACTTAACGCCGTCGCGCTCGACGAAATAATCCTTGGCGGTGGTCTGCTCAGCCCGCGCCGGAGTCTCGGCAACCGCCAGTGGCTCCGTCAGCGAAGGGTTCGCTGTCTTCAGCGCCGCGGCGCCCGAGCGCCGTCCACCAGTCACCACCCCGAACTTGTTGACTGCTGCCTTCGCCATCTCTTTCCATCATCCTCCGTGGAAAAAAGAGATAAGGATCATAAGGCTCGCTATTTGGGACCAAAGCCCCCCCGATGCAAGAAAAAACTAGGGTCAAAGGGTAAATTTTTCCTCTCGTGCGTCACGCCGGGCACATGCCGCCGTGTCGATGCAAAGAGATGGAAGTGCGTGCGTCAGAGATGCTCGTCGAGGATCCCGAGCACGCTCGCCGCGCCATTGATCACAGGGTGCTGGAGCGCCGGCGCCGCGCTCAGAAAATGGTCCGCGTAGAAGCGCGCTGTCGCGATCTTCGTCTCGTGGAAGCCCGGAGCCTTCCCGGCGGCGATGGCCCGCTGCGCCGCAAGCGCCGCCTTTGCCATGAGAAAGCCGCCAGTGACCGTGCCGAAGAGGCGGAGATAAGGCGCCGCGGTCGCCGCCGCTGCCGCAGGCTCCTGTGCCTGTTGCGCCACCAGCCATTCGGTAGCCCGCCGGAGCGATCCGACGCCGGCAGCGAGCTGTCCGCCAATCACCGGCAGGTCGTCGCCGGGCGCGACAGCCAGCTCCGCTTCAAGTGCGCCGATCTCGTCGAATAGCTGCCGTGCGGAGCGGCCGCCGTCGCGGCCGATCTTGCGGAAGACCAGATCGCCGGCCTGGATGCCGTTCGTACCTTCGTAGATGGGAGCGATGCGGGCGTCGCGAAGGTGCTGTGCAGCTCCGGTCTCCTCGATGTAGCCCATGCCGCCATGGACCTGGACGCCGATCGAGGCCACCTCGACACCCAGATCGGTGCACCAAGCCTTTGCCACAGGTGTCAGCAGGTCGACCCGAGCCTGATGGCGGGCGCGCTCGGCAGCGTCGGGATGCCGCTTCGCCAGGTCCAGCGAAGCGAAGGCGTAATAGGTGAGTGCTCGCGCCGCCTCCGTCGCGGCCTTCATGGTTAGCAGCATGCGGCGGACGTCCGGGTGCCTGATGATGGGCACGGCGTCAGGCTGCCGACTGAATGCGTCGCGCCCCTGGACGCGCTCCCGCGCATAGGCGCGCGCCCGCTGATAGGCGCGCTCGGCTATGGCGACGCCTTGCAGACCGACATTGAGGCGCGCGTTGTTCATCATGGTGAACATGTACTCGAGGCCGCGGTTTTCCTCGCCGATCAGCCAGCCGATCGCACCGCCATTGTCGCCATAGGCCATGACGGCGGTGGGAGAGGCATGAATGCCCAGCTTGTGCTCCAGCGACACGCACCGCAGATCGTTTCGGTCCTTCAGTGCGCCGTCCGGACCGACCAGGAACTTCGGCACGATGAACAACGAGATGCCGCGCGACCCGGCGGGCGCGTCGGGCGTCCGCGCCAGCACCATGTGCACGATGTTTTCAGTCAGGTCGTGATCGCCGTAGGTGATGAAAATCTTCTGCCCGGAGATGCGGTAGTGACCGTTCTCTCTGCGCGCGCGAGTCCGCAGCGCGCCGACATCGGAGCCGGCCTGCGGCTCCGTCAGGTTCATGGTGCCGGTCCACTCGCCCGAAATGAGCTTCGGCAGGAACAGGCGCTTCTGCTCGGGCGAGGCATGCGCCTGCAGCAGTTCGACCGCCCCCTGGTTGAGAAGGGGACAGAGTCCGAACGACAGGTTCGCGGATTGCCACATCTCCTGCACGGCGGTTGCGACCAGCCACGGCACGCCTTGCCCGCCGAAGTCCGGATCGAAGGGGACGCCGTTCCAGCCGCCCTCCACGTAGCGGCGGTAGGCCTCGCGCCAGCCTTTCGGCGTGCGGACGACCCCATTCTCGAGCCGCGACCCTTCGCGGTCGCCGGGACCGTTCAGCGGCGCCAGTTCCTCGCCGGCCAGCCTGCCGGCCTCCGCCAGCACGTGCGCGACCAGTTCCCGGTCGGCGGCTTCACCGCCGGGCAGGCCGGCGATCGTTTCCAGCCCCGCGACGTGCGAAAGCACGAACTGCATCTCTGCGAGCGGCGCGGCATAGGTCATGGGATCACCTTTCCCGGGTTCATGATGCCTTTGGGGTCGAACGCCTGTTTGAGGGTACGCATCAGATCGATGGCGACGGCCGGCTTGTAATGGCGCAGCTCCTCGCGTTTCAACCGGCCGATCCCATGCTCGGCCGAGATACTGCCGCCCAGATCGGCAACGATGTCGTGGACGATGCGGTTGAACTCCGACCAGCGAGCGAGAAACTGCGCGCGGTCGGCGGCTGTCGGCTGGCTGAGATTGTAGTGGATGTTGCCGTCTCCGGCATGACCGAAGGCGACCACCCGTATGCCGGGAAGGGCCGCTTCGCAGGCCGCCGTCGCCCGTGCGATGAACTCCGGGACCTTCGAGACCGGAACCGACACGTCGTGCTTGATGCTGCCGCCCTCCGGCTTCTGTGCCTCGGTGATGGTCTCGCGCAGGCGCCACAGCGCCTTGGCCTGCTCGCCCGAGGCGGCAATGGCTGCGTCGCGCACGAGACCGGCCTCCGCGGCCGCGCCCAGTACGCTTTCGACGGCCGAGCGCAATCCTCCGCCGGCGTCCCCCGAGGAGGCCTCCATCAGCACGTACCAGGGATGTGTCCCGGCCAATGGATCGCTCGTGCCGGGGATATGGCGCAGGACCATTTCCAGGGGGCGGCGCGAGATCAGCTCGAACGCCGTGACGGCATCGCCGGTGCCCGCCCGCATCCGCGCCAGGAGCTCGATCGCGGCCGCCGGGTCGGGCACAGCGATGAAAGCGGTCTCGATGGTTCCGGGCCGCGGGAAGAGTTTCAGGACGACAGCCGTGATGATGCCGAGCGTGCCTTCGGCGCCGATGAAGAGCTGCTTCAGGTCGTAGCCGGTATTGTCCTTGCGCAGTCCGCGCAGCCCGTCCCAGACCCGGCCGTCGGGAAGCACGACTTCAAGGCCCAGCACCAGATCGCGCGCCATTCCGTAGCGGAGGACGCCGACGCCGCCAGCGTTGGTTGAAAGATTGCCACCGATCTGGCATGTGCCCTCGGCGCCGAGGCTCAAGGGGAACAGCCGGTCGACGTCGACAGCGGCCTTCTGCGCGGCGGCAAGAATGCATCCCGCCTCGAGGGTCATTGTGTAGTTGAGCGGGTCGATCGCGCGCACCCGGTTCATGCGACCGAGGCTTACTACGATCTCTTCGCCGTCTTCATGAGGGATGCCACCCCCGACCAGGCCGGTATTGCCGCCTTGCGGCACGATGGCAATCCCCGCCTCGGCGCAGATCTTCACGACCTCGGCGACCTCGCTGGTAGCCGCAGGGCGCACGACCATCCGCGCCCGACCCTTGTAGAGTCCGCGCTCCTCCACCAGGAAGGGCGCCATGTCGTCTGGATCGGTCGTCCATCCGCGGGGGCCGACGATCGCGCGAATCCGGTCGAGAGCTTCGGCCGCAACGATGTCCTGAACACTGGGGAGCATGAATTTCCACCCGATTCTGCGCTGCTGGAGCCGTGATGACGGCACCGGTTTCCCGGCAGCATTTGGGAAGGCCGGGCTGTCTCCGTCAAGCCATGCCGCCACGCCACATCATAGGTGCTTTCGGCGACGGTCGGTTCTGGGCAATATCGGCGCTCGTGCTTACGGTAGGCGTCTGGATCATAGCTATGAAGAACACGCTCGCTTTCGTGATCGCGCTGCTCGGCGTCATTGCGGCGTTTAGAACTTTGCCGGCTCAAGCGCAATCAGCTGGTCCGATCGAAGTGAATATTCCTGTCCTCGTGCCGATTACAGGCTATCTGTCGCTCGAGGGCCAAAGCCAGCGGAACGGAGCGCTGCTGGCGGTCAAGAACGCGCCGGCAGGCATTCGCGTCCGCGCGGAGGTGACCGACACCGGCGTAGCGCCGGAAGCGGCGGTGAACGCGCTGGAGCGGGCCGCAGGGCGCGGGCCGGTGACGGCGGTGGCGGCGTCGATGCTCGGCACGCAGATGCTGGCAATGCTGCCGGTCGCGAAAGACTACAAGCTGCCGCTGATTACCGTGTCCGGCACCGCCGAGATCACGCAGATGAACAATCCGTACGTGTTCCGGTTCTTTCCAGGCGACGACGTCACCAAAGTGGCCCATGTGCGTTACGCGGTCGAGGAGCTCGGAAAGCGAAGGGTCGCGTTGATCTACCAGACGACCGCATACGGGCAAAGCGGAAGGCGGCAGATCCTCGAGCAACTCGGGAAGTCCGGCCTCGCGCCGGTCTTCGAGGACGGCCTCGAGGTTCAGATCCGCGACATGCTCCCGGTCCTGAGCAAGGCGAAGGCCGCGGGTCCCGATGTCCTGATGATCCATCTTCACTCCGGCCCGACGGCACTGCTGATCCGGCAGGCAGCCGCATTGCGCATCGGCCTGCCGATCGTGGCCGGTTCGGCCATGCACCAGCCGCCCACGGCGGACCTGCTTGGACCGGGTGAGCTGCGCGGCGTGTGCGCCGAGGCGAACGCCTCGCCGGTATCGGGCGGCAGCCCGGGAATCGAGCGGTTCGTGCAGCAGTACAGGCAGGAGTTCGGCATGGAGCCCGATGGCTTTGCGCTCGGGCAGTACGACGGGATCATGATGGTGCTGGACGCGATCGCAAAGGGCGCCCGCACCGCCGAGGACGTGCGGCGTGCGCTGAGCACCATGCGGTATGAGGGGCTGGCCATGAGCTACAGGTCCGACGGGACGGGAAACATGGCGCATTCGGCGGTGATCATGTGCTTCGACGGCAGCAGCAGGACCCCGCGGATCGTGAAGCGATACGACAACATCACCGGAGCCCTTTCGAATTGAAGATCTTTCCGGTGCGGGCGGCGCGATGCTGACGCTGCAGCTTCTGCTGAACGGGCTCGCGCTCGGCGCCGCATATGCGCTGTGCGCCCTGGGTTTCGTGCTTATCCTGAATGCCACCGGAGCCGTCAATTTTGCGCAAGGCGACATGGTGACGGCGGGCGGCTTCGCGGCGGTTGCGCTGGCGACGGTCTGGCCGGTTCCGGGAGTTGTCTTGTTGCCTGCGGTCATTGTGCTGACGGCCGTGCTCGGCCTTGTTCTTTCGGCGGTGGCTTACTTTCCGCTCAAATCGCGCCCCCCGGTTGCGGTGTTCATCAGCACGATCGCGTTGGGCATCATATTCCAGAACACCGCGAACGTCGTCTTCGGGCCCGAGCCGCGAGCGGCGCCGCCGCTGCTCGGCGGCGGAACGCTGCGTCTCGGCGAGATCGTCATCGGCAGCCAGTCGCTGGCGATCGTCGCGGTGGCCGCCGCGCTGATCGTCGCCCAGTATCTTCTGTTCGCGCGCACGCAGCTCGGCCGGCACATGCGCGCGACGGCCCAGGACCGCGACATGGCCGAAGCCCTGGGCGTTCGCGTCAACGCGATGATCGCGCTGACATTCGCGCTGGCCACCGCGCTCGCCGGCGCGGCCGGGCTGCTCCTGGCGAACGTATTCTTTGTGACGCCGACCGATGGAATGAACTACATCTTGAAGGCGTACATCGCCGCGACGATCGGGGGATGGGGCCGAATTGCCGGCGCGGTCCTCGGCGCAATGCTCATCGCGCTCTTCGAGGTGATATTTCCGGCGCTGCCGCTGCTGGTACCCCTGCCGGCTGGTGCGGCGTGGGTGTTCTCTCAGACCGTCGCAACGATCGTTCTGTACCTGGCACTGCTCGCGATCCTGTTCTGGCGGCCGCAGGGTCTGCTGGGCGAGTCGGCCCGGCGACGCGCATGAGCATCCCGTCGCGCAGGCATTTGCCGCTCCTGGCCGGTGTCGTGGCATTGGCGGTCTGGCCGCTCGTGTTTTCCTCGGCCTATGACCTGCGGGTCTTCACGCTGGCTGGAATCTACGCAATCCTGGTCATCGGCTATCAGTTCATATTCGGCCATGCGGGCGCGCTGGCGCTGACCCAAGGGGCGTTCTTCGGGCTCGGTGCGTATATCACCGGCTTGCTCGGCGCGAAGCTCGGATGGTCCGCGTTGGCTACTCTGCCCCTGTCCATCATGGGGCCGATGCTGCTTGCCGTTATCATTGCCGCCCCGGTGCTGCGTCTTGAAACCCATTATTTCGCACTCGCCACGCTGGGGATCGCGCAGATCCTGCTCCTCGTCGCGATCAGGTGGGAATCAGTCACGGGCGGCGCGAACGGCCTTCCCGGAATTCCGGCGCTGACGTTTCTGGATGTGGCCGTACCGGGCGGCCTGCCGATGGTGCTGTTCGTCTGGAGCGTCGTTGCGCTCGCCGGGTTGTTCGCCTGGCAGGCCATGCGGGGTTTGTACGGGCGCGCATTCCACGTCATGCGCAGCAACGAGCTGCTCGCGGCGTCAATCGGCATCGATTCGGCACGCCTGCGCGCCGTCGCCTTTCTGCTCAGTGCAGGCTTCGCCGGGGTTGCGGGCGCGCTCTACGCTCATACGATCCGCGTCGTGTCGCCCGAAGTGCTCGAGTTCCACGTCATGGTCGCTTGCCTGTCGATGGCCGTGATCGGCGGTCGTACAGGTGTCGCCGGCGCCATACTCGGAGCGGTCGTCCTCGTACATCTGCCGGAGTGGTTCCGCGGCCTCCAAGATTACTACCTGATCGCGTACGGCGTCGCACTGCTGGCCATGATCATCGTCGCGCCCGAAGGCCTGGCGGGCTTGCTCGGGCAAGCCGCAGGTACCACGCCGTCCCGCCGGGCCGGGCGGATAGCTGGTGCCGTGGCACCGGCGACAGGGGAGTCGCGCTTCCGGGCGGAAGCGAAGGCGGCAGCCCCGCTGCTGTCGGTCCAGGCGATCGGCAAGCGCTTCGGCGGTATTCAGGCGCTTCGCGACGTGTCCTTCGACGTTCGGTCCGGCGAGATCGTCGGACTGATCGGTCCGAACGGCTCCGGGAAGACCACGCTGATCAACATAGCAACCGGCCTCTACGCCGCGGACGCCGGCCGGATCCTGTTCGATGGCCGTTCCTTGACCGGCATGCGACCGGCGGCCATTGCCAGGCTTGGCATCGCGCGAACTTTCCAGGCCGTCCATCTGGTCGAGGAGATGCTGGCCGTGGATAACGTGGCGGTGGCCGTTGCGGCGCGCCGCCCGCTGCGCCTTGGGCGAGCTTTGACGCGCCCGCTTCGCGACCGCGCTATGCAATCCGCACGGGCGGAGGCGTTGGCGATAATGGATCGGCTGGGGATCGTCGAAGCAGCCTGGCACCGCGCCGGCGGCCTGCCGCATGGGACCAAACGGCAACTCGAAATCGCGCGCGCCCTGGCGCTCTCTCCGCAGCTCGTCTTCCTGGACGAACCTGCCGCAGGTCTGAACGCGTCGGAACAACGCCAGCTCGCCGGGCAGCTCAAGAGCCTTGCGGAAGGGGGCCTTACGCTGCTGGTTGTCGAGCACAACATGCCGTTTCTGATGAGCATCGCCGATCGTATGGTCTGCCTCGATGAAGGCAAGCGCATTGCCGAAGGAACCCCATCCGAGATCCGCGCCAATCCGGCCGTGCTCGGTGCGTATTTCGGCGCGGCATCCGTTACCCCAGGATCCAGGCAATGAGCACGGTGGTGCTGACGGTCGAAAATGCGGTTGCGCGCTACGGCGAGGTCGTGGCGCTCGATCGCGTGTCGATCGAGGTGCGCGAGGGTGAGGCGGTCGCTCTGCTCGGGGCGAACGGCGCCGGGAAATCGACCTTGCTGAAAGCGATTATCGGGCATGTCCCGCTGACGGCCGGTTCCATGCGATTCGCCGGACAGGCGATTGACCGTCTGGCGCCGTGGCAGCGGGCTCGTCGCGGCCTCGGCTATAGTGCGGAAGGCCGTCGGATCTTCCCGGCAATGTCGGTGCGCGAGAATCTCGAGGTGGCGGGGGAGGAGAACCGGGCCGAGAGGGCAGAGCGTATCGACAACGTCTTTCGCACGTTTCCGGTGTTGAGGACGCTTGAGGACGCGCCCGGCTGGCGGCTGTCGGGCGGCCAGCAGCAGATTCTGGCGATCGGGCGGGCGCTTATGAGGAGAACCCGCCTGATCGTCCTCGACGAGCCCTCGCTCGGCCTCTCTCCGGCGCTCGTGCGGGAGGTCTTTGAGCGTCTCGGCGAACTTGTGGCGGCGGGCGGTGCCGTTCTTCTGGCCGACCAGAACGCGGCCGCTGCGCTCCCGGTCGTCCAGCGCGCGTATGTCATGCAGACCGGTCGTATCATGGCCCAGGGGGGAGCCGACGAAATCGGCCGCAGCGGCATCCTCGAAGCCGCACTCTTCGGCTAATTTGGATTAGCGGGTACCCGTCGGCGGGTTCTGTGGCAGGTCCGGATGCGGGGGAGGCGGCGGCTGGATTTCCGGCGGCGGTGTCGGCCCGGGCATCGGATGGGGCGGCCCAGGGGGCGGCACTTCCGGCCTGGTCGGGTTCGTTGGTGTGCCCGGCTGAGGGGGCGTGGGATGGGTCGCGGCGAACGCTTCCGCACAAAGGAGTCGTCGGTCGACTTTTCCTTGCATGGTTCGCAAAGGCGGAAGGGCCGCGGCCCGCGGCCCTTCAAGTAGCTCGCGGGCAGTCAGTGGGTGTCTACCTTCTCATGCACGCCAGCCGCATGCTCCCGTTCGGCGTGCTCGCGATCCTCGGTCGGTGCCCCTCCCGCATTCTGGCCGCCCATCGGACGCGCGGTCTGGCCGATCGACTGCGGGGGGGTGCTTTGCGCCTGCTTGCTGCGCCCGCCGCCATGACTGCTCTGGCCGCCCTTCCGCCCGGCTTCCGCCGCAAGCCGGCGGTCCTGAGAAAAGCTACGCTTCGCCGCAGGGACGCTTTGGCCGCCCTTGCTCGCAATTTCGCGCTGCTTGGCCGCGTCCATCGAGGCGAACCCGCGATTTGAGGTCCCTGTGCCCTGGGATTTCTGAGCCATTACTAAGCTCCTCATGTTTCGGGTTGTCTGAAAACGGAGGCTTTAATGAAAGGTTCCGCGCGAGTTACACCGAACGTTGATGTTTTATTTGGGGCGCTAACGCGCGGTCTGGTGTTTCACTGTGCCTCTCCGCGATATCCCTTGTTCTTCGTCGTGTGTGGCCTGCCGCTGCCCGAGTCCGAGAGCCGCGATCTACTCGTGCCGTCGTCGAGGAGCGTGCGAGTCGTGTCCGCGCACGTTTGATCCTGTGCATCCTGTGCATCCTGTGCATCGTCGTGCCGCCGGCCGCGCGGCTGGTGGGGAACGACTGCCATCCGGTCTCGGCGATCAGGACCGGCGCGTTCCGGGAGTCCCTCTGGCTGCGGGTGTCGAGCCGGCGGCTCCGGCCGGTCCTGGCTGCAATCCGGCGCCCGGCTTGCCGGTCCCGCGCAGGCGCGTGCTCGCGGCCTCGGGCAGGTTGTAATGGTGCCGGAGACGCTCCGCCCATGACGGATCTGTCATGTCCGGCCAATCATTCTCTTCAAATCCGGGCGCGTTCTGAAGCGTCTCCTTGTCGACATTGATGACATAGGCGCCCTGGCCCTCGTTGTAGTCCAGGACTTCCCAGGGCAGCGCGAAGAGCTTGTCACCCATTCCCAGAAAGCCGCCGAAGGAAAGCACGGCGTACCGCACCGTTCCGTCAAGCTTGTCGATCACAACGTCCTCAATCTCCCCGAGATTTTCTCCCTGCGGATTGGTGACCGGCGTGCCCTGGACCTTCTTTGCCGCGATGACGTTCGATGGCATTATTCGCTCCCTTCCGTGGCGTACCCTAGCAACGCGAGCGATTCCGTCCGGTTCCGCTTGCCGGACCGGATCATGTGTGCCCCTGCCGAGAGCAGGAACGACGTACCGAGCGGTCGCGTTCGCAGGGCGGCGACGGAAGGTTTCTTCGACAAGCCACGATTCTAAAGGAGCGAGCAGCATGCCATTTCAACTTCCGCCACTGCCGTATGACCATGCGGCGCTTGAGCCCCACCTCTCGTCGAAAACGCTCCAGTTCCACCACGGCAAGCATCACAAGGCTTATGTCGATACCCTGAACAAGCTGATTGAGGGCACGGAGTTCGCCAACAAGCCGCTCGATGCGATCATCCGCGACTCCGCGCGACGCCCGGAGCACCAGAAGGTGTTCAACAACGCAGCGCAGGTCTGGAACCACACCGTTCAGTGGAACTGCATGACGCCGGGCGGCGGCGGAGCGCCACCCAAGGAGATCGCAACCGAGCTGGATGCCGCATTCGGCGGCTTCGATCAGTTCAAGCAGAAATTCAAGCAGGCCGCCGTGGATCGGTTCGGCAGCGGCTATGCGTGGCTGGTCCGCGACAAAGGACGCATGGACGTGGTCTCGACAGCCAACGCAGAGCCGCCGTTCATCGATGGTCGCGAGGTCCTGCTAGCGTGCGATGTCTGGGAGCACGCCTATTATCTGGACTTTCAGAACCGGCGCCCCGACTACATCGACACGTTCCTCGGTCATCTCGTGAACTGGAACTATGTCGGACAGCGAATGCGCGAGCCGACGACTGCGCTGCGCGAATTCGCCTGAGAACATCCACGCCCGGATGCCGGCGGCTGCGAAACGCAAATTGCAGCCGCCGGTTTCTCTTCGGAAGGGCAGGGGTCAGTTGCGCAGAGCGTGCACTTGAGCCGGCCCGCTCAATGACAATGCCTGGCCGATCGCGATCTTCAGCGTTTCCGGATCGAACGGCTTGGTTATCAGGAAGGCCGGCTCCACATGCTCGCCGGTCAGGAGCCGCTCCGGGAACCCGGTCACGAAGATGACCGGCACATCGATCGATGTCAGGATCTCCTGGACCGTCGCGATGCCGCTGTCGCCGTCCTTGAGCTGGATATCGGCGAGCACCAGTCCTGGACGATGCTCCTCGGCGAGCATCACCGCCTTCTCCTTCGTTGCAGCGACGCCGACGACGGTATGACCGATCGACCGCACGATCGCCGCGATATCCATGGCAATGACCGGCTCGTCCTCGACGATCAGCACGCGGGCGCCGGTCTGACGCTGAATCTCCGCGCGCGCCTCATTGAGCTTGTCATGCGCCTCGTCCTCGGAAACGTCGAGAATTCGGGCGGCATCCTCAACAGAGAAGCCCTCCAGCGAAACGAGAAGCAAGACCTGCCTGTCGAGCGGGGGCAGCGCCGCCAGCTGCTCGCGTAGCCTCGTCTCGGGCGCGCCGCCATCTTCCTTGCTCTCCGGAATGGCTGAATCGACGATTCGCCACACGTCGTGAAACACGGTGAATAGCTGCAGCTTCATGTCGCCATTAGGCTTGAGCCGATGCGGCTCCTGAAGCAATGCCTCGAGGCACACGCGGACGTATTGATCCCCACGCTGCTGCGAGCCCGTCAGGGCCCGTGCATACCGTCGGAGATACGGAATCCATTTGACCAGTTCCTGCGACAACCGATCCATATGTCATCTCCGTGGCCAACGTCGCGGAGAGTTACACGAGACCGCCAAGTATACAAGCGCGCTTATTTGCGCGACCGCGCTCGACTGTTTCATTGCTCCGGGTGTCCTGGCCCGCCACGCGGACGATCGGTCCGGCTCAGCCTGAGGCGGTCGTGCACCGCCACACAAACTTCCGGCTACCGCTCGGGAACCTTCGTGTTTTCGGGACGTTATGTTCCGATACGCCGACCGGGCAGGGGCGGTCCCTGAGTCCATCCGGCGTGGGGGTGTTCATGGAACTGTCAGACAGGACCAAGCGGCCAAGCGGCCGTAACGGGGCAACTGCCGCGCCTCCCGATGGCGGCGCAGGCGTGCGGAGCGGGACAGCCTATCCGCCTGATGCCGCTGAATCGTTCGATTGCTGGCTTGATGGCCAGCTTCAGGCGCTCTACCGGACGGTGCTCAATGAGCCTCTGCCGCGCGAGATCCTGGACCTCTTGTCCAGACCCAAAGGGGGAAGTTGTGGATGAGGGACGAACGGGGTGAGCTTCCTCTTCGACGAACGGTGCAGACGCGAGATGCGCATGCCGATACCGGGATTGCCGATGCGGCGTCGATCTCGGATAATCAGCCGCGTTCCTGCTCTAGGATGACGGCTCCGGTCGAACCCGATCATCGCGCCGCGAGAGCACAGGACTTGAAGTCGGCCACTGACGAAAGGACCGGCATGGAGGCCAGCAACGATTTCCGTGCACAGGTCGTCGAGTGCTTGCCGCAGCTGCGCGCATTCGCGCGCGTCCTGACGCGCAACAAGGAGCGAGCTGACGATCTCGTCCATGACACGCTGGTGCGCGCGCTCGCAGCCGAGGACAAATTCCAGAAGGGCACAAACATCAAGGCGTGGCTGCTGACAATCCTTCGGAACCAGCACATCAGCGACCTGCGCCGCCGGAAGGTGGAGGTCGAGCCCGTCGACGATCTCGTCGACGCGGCGCTTCCGACACCGCCGGGTCAATTCTCCGCCGTCGAGTTCGGGGAGCTGCGTAAAGCGCTCATGAAGATGTCGGTTCAGCATCGCGAGGTTCTGATTCTCGTCGCAGCTGCCGGACTCAGCTATGAAGATACCGCCGAGGTCTGCAAGTGTGCGGTCGGCACGGTGAAGTCGCGCCTCAACCGTGCACGGGTCGAGCTGCGCCGCTTGCTATCCGAGCAACCTTCGCAGACCAAGCCGGAGGACGAACTGACGAGCGCCGAGGTGGAGTAGTCACGATCTGCGCAGGCAGGCCCTCATTATGCTTCAGCAGCCCGGGCCGGTAATGGCCGTATTCGTCGCGCTCCATGAATTCCGTGGTCGCACATAGCGCCGGCGTAAGTGTACCGAAACGGGAACGGACGTGGCTGTGCTGCGTTGCACGACCGTCTTCGCGACGATCCGCAACCTGCTGCCGTCCGCAAGTGCCCAAGTCCTGTCGATGAAGGTCATCCTCGTTTCCAACCGGGTTGCACGCGCTGGCAGCAGTGGGGTTCCAGGTGGGCTGGCGACCGCTCTGGCCCGTGCCGTTGAGCGGCGCGGTGTGGTCTGGCTGGGCTGGGGCGGAGGCCTCTCGAAATCCGACTGTCCGGTGCTGCCCTCGCTATCGGGTGCCGGGGCCGGTACGATCGCGACCGTCGACCTGCCGGAGCAGCACTTTCAAGGCTACTACAACCGCATGGCCAACTCGGCGCTATGGCCGCTGCTGCACAATCGCAGCGACCTGCTGGCGTTCGACGAGGATGCGCTGAACAGCTATCGCGCGGTGAACGAGTTCATGGCCCGGGCGATCGCCCGCATATCCGATGCCCACTCGCTCGTATGGATACATGATTACCATTTCATCATGGTCGGCGAATACCTGCGCCGGTTGGGCTTCAATGGTCCGATCGGATTCTTTCTCC
The DNA here is from genome assembly GCA_041690495.1 of Alphaproteobacteria bacterium. Taxonomy (GTDB): domain Bacteria; phylum Pseudomonadota; class Alphaproteobacteria; order CACIAM-22H2; family CACIAM-22H2; genus DATAAP01. The sequence continues at coordinate 95,960 of JAWLHE010000002.1, forward strand.
ACACGCCGTTTCCCGGACGCGGCACGCTGACCTGTCTGCCGCATCACGAAGAAGTCTTCCGCACTCTCTTGGCCTACGACCTGGTCGGCTTCCAGACGATCGATGACCAGACGTATTTCGAGGACTATGCGGAGCATGAGCTGGGGGCAATTCGCGACCGGCACGATGCACTCCGCTATGGGCGGCGCAGCATCCGTCTCGGCGTCTTCCCTGTCGGAATCGACGCCGAGCAGTTCGCCCAGATGGCGGCATCTGGTCTGCATGCGCCCGCGACCGTACAGCTTCGCAACAACCTCAGGGGAGTGAAAGTCGTCATAGGCGTCGACCGGCTCGACTACAGCAAGGGCCTGTTCCAGCGTTTCGATGCCTATCGGCGCTTTTTCGAGCTCTATCCCGACGAGAAGGGGCGCGTGACGTTTCTCCAGATCACGCCGCCGACGCGCTCCCAGGTCGCCGCCTATCAGCAACTCCGCCGGCAAGTGGCCACATTGGTGGGTGACATGTGCGGCCACCTCAGCGATCTGGATTGGAGCGCCATCCGCTACCTCAACCAGAGCTACTCGCCGCGAATGCTCGCCGGGCTCTACCGGATGAGCCCGGTTGCGTGCGTCACGCCGCTGCGCGACGGGATGAACCTCGTCGCGAAGGAGTATGTCGCTGCACAGGATCCGTGCAATCCCGGCGTTCTCGTGCTTTCGACGTTTGCCGGGGCGGCCCGCGAACTCGACGCCGCGCTGATCGTCAATCCCTACGATATCGACAGCATCTCGCGGGCGATAGAGCAGGCGTTATCGATGCCGCTCCCAGCCCGGCGAGAGCGCTGGGCAACGATGATGGCGATCCTTCGGGAAAACAGCGTCGAACATTGGTATGAATCATTCATCAAGTCTCTCGCCCGGGTGACGGAGTCCGCCAACCTGCCTCTTGCAGCCGGCGCGTGATGGCTCTAACCGGGGGTGGGCTATCGGGCGACTGTCAATCACCTGGCGGTAGACTGCGACATGACGGCTGGCATCCGAAGCGGAGACAGAAAACCGGCCCGGCGCGGCGCGGCGGCGCGTATACGCCCGGCGCGTTCCTCCTGGTCACCGACAGCGCGCATCGCTATCGAGAAGGTCTATCCTGAAATCGATTGCGGCCGTTTTCCGGTCAAGCGGATATCGGGTGACCGATTCGACGTTTGGGCCGATATCTTTCGCGACGGCCACGACGTCATCGCTGCTGTACTTCGCTATCGCGCTGCAGATGAGGTCGAGTGGCACGACGTGGAGATGCGTCACCATGACAACGACCGTTGGATCGGCGGGTTCACGCCCGAGCGGAATGCCCGTTACTTCTACACGATCGAGGCCTGGACAGACGTTTTCGCTTCCTGGCGGCAGGATGTCGCCAAGAAGATCGATGCCGGACAGAATGTCGATATCGACTTGATAGAAGGCCGTGAGATTCTCGCGGCCGCTGCCGGTGCGGCCCCGCGGCAGGACCGCGAGAGTTTCGAGGTCGCGATACGGGCGTTCAACCGGACGGCCGAAGCCGTCGAGCGTGCCGAGATTCTGCTCTCCGAGGAGATCCGTCGACTGATGGCGCGCTGGGGACCGCGCGAGGACCGCAGCGCCTATATGCGCGAGCTCGAAATGATCGCTGACCGTCCCGCTGCCCGGTTCGCGGCATGGTACGAGATGTTTCCGCGGTCCCAGGGCGCCATCCCGGGCCGCAGCGCGACTTTCGATGACTGCATCGCCCGGCTGCCGGCGATTCGCGACATGGGGTTCGACGTCGTCTATCTTGTGCCCATCCATCCGATCGGCCGGACCAACCGCAAAGGCCCGAACAACTCCATTCATGCCGGACGCGACGACCCGGGCAGCCCGTATGCCATCGGCGCTGCGGAAGGTGGCCACACGGCCATACATCCGGAACTCGGCACATTGGACGATTTCCGGCGCTTCGTCGCCGCGTGTCACGATCTGGGCATGGAGGTGGCGCTCGATTTCGCCATTCAGTGCTCGCCCGACCATCCCTGGATTGCGGAGCATCCGGACTGGTTCGTCTTTCGGCCGGACGGGACGATCAAGCATGCCGAGAATCCGCCGAAGAAATATCAGGACATCGTCAACTTGAACTTCCTGAGCGCCGATCAGGAAGGGCTATGGAATGAATTGCGCGACGTGCTGATGTTCTGGGTGGGGCAGGGCGTCAGGATCTTTCGCGTTGACAATCCCCATACCAAGCCGCTGCCATTCTGGGAGTGGGTGATCCGGCAGGTCCAGGCCGAGCACCCGGACGTGATTTTCCTGGCCGAGGCTTTCACCCGACCGAAGATGATGCGGCGGCTTGCCAAGGCAGGATTTACGCAATCATATACGTACTTTACGTGGCGCAACACGAAGCAGGAGCTGATCGAATACCTGAGCGAGCTGACCCAGACCGAGATGCGCGAATACTTCCGTCCGAACTTCTTCACCAATACGCCGGACATCCTGCCGCCGTTTCTGCAGACAGGTGGCCGTCCAGCGTTCGCCATCCGGCTCGTTCTTGCCGCGACCCTGTCGGGCGTCTATGGCATCTACAACGGCTTCGAGCTATGCGAGAATGCCGCCATTCCAGGTACCGAAGAGTACGCCAACTCGGAGAAATACGAATACAAGGTGTGGGATTGGAACAGGCCGGGCAATATCAAGGACCTGATTCGTACGGTCAATGCGATCCGGCGGGACAATCCGGCATTGCACGACGTTCTCAATCTGCATTTCTATCCGAGCGGCGATGAGGCCGTTCTCTTCTACGGCAAGCACAGTCCCGACGGCGCGAACCGCGTTTTCGTCGCGGTCAATCTCGACCCGTTCACGAGGCGCACGGCGACTCTCAAGCTGCCGCTCGACGCTCTCGGAATCCCGGAGGATCAGGAATTCGAGGTCGAGGAGATGATCGCAGGCGTGCGCCAGCGCTGGCGCGGACCCGAACAGCGCGTGGAGCTCGATCCGGCCGTTAGTCCTGCGGCGATCCTCAGGATCGTCGCCTGAGGCGAGGCGGCAGAAACGATGCTCGATGACGATCCGCTGTGGTACAAGGACGCGATCATCTACGAGGTGCATGTCAAGTCATTCGCCGATTCCAACGGCGATGGACTCGGCGACTTCGTCGGGCTGACCGAGAAGCTCGATTACCTGCAGGATCTCGGCGTTACCGCCGTGTGGCTGCTGCCGTTCTATCCGTCACCGCAGCGCGACGATGGTTACGACATTGCGGACTACACCGCCGTCAACACGGCATACGGATCGATGCGCGACTTCTCGCGCTTCGTTCGCGAGGCGCATCGCCGCAACATCCGCGTCATTACCGAGCTCGTGATCAATCACACATCGGATGCGCATCCGTGGTTCCAGCGGGCGCGCCGGGCCAAGCCCGACGCGGCGTATCGCAACTGGTACGTCTGGAGCGACACCGATCAGCGCTACGCCGGCACGCGGGTGATCTTCCGCGATACGGAGACGTCGAACTGGGCCTGGGATCCGGTCGCCAAGGCCTATTACTGGCATCGCTTCTTCTCGCACCAGCCCGACCTCAACTTCGACAATCCCAACGTGGTGCGGGCCGTCGTCAACATCATGCGGTTCTGGCTCGACCTCGGCGTCGACGGGCTGCGGCTCGACGCGATCCCCTATCTCTGCGAGCGGGAAGGCACCAACAGCGAGAACCTCGCAGAAACCCACGACATCATCCGCAAGCTGCGGCGCTCGCTCGACGAGGGCCACAAGAACCGCATGTTCATCGCCGAGGCCAACCAGTGGCCCGAGGACGTGCAGCAGTATTTCGGGAACGGCGACGAATGTCACATGGCCTATCACTTCCCGCTCATGCCGCGGATGTACATGGCCATAGCCCAGGAGGACCGGCACGCGATCACCGATATCCTGAGGCAGACCCCGGAGATTCCCGACAACTGCCAGTGGGGCATCTTCCTGCGGAACCATGATGAGTTGACGCTCGAAATGGTTACCGATGTCGAGCGGGACTATCTATGGAACACCTATGCCGCCGATCCTCGCGCGCGCCTCAATCTCGGGATTCGCCGGCGCCTGGCACCGCTCATGGAGAACGATCGCCGCAAAATCGAGCTGATGAATGCGCTGCTGCTGTCGATGCCGGGCACCCCGGTCCTCTACTACGGCGACGAGATCGGGATGGGCGACAACATTTTCCTCGGCGATAGGAACGGCGTCCGCACGCCGATGCAGTGGACCCCGGATCGCAATGGCGGATTCTCGCGCGCCGACCCGGCCCGCCTGTACCTGCCGCCGCTGATGGATCCCGTCTACGGATATCAGGCCATCAATGTCGAGGCGCAGAGCCGCAGCCCGTCCTCGCTGCTCAACTGGACGAAGCGCATGATCGCGGTGCGCCAGTCGCGCAAGGTGTTCGGGCGCGGCACGCTCAAGCTCATCTATCCAAAGAACCGGCGGATTCTCGCCTATCTGCGCGAGTACGGCGAGGAGACGGTGCTGTGCATCGCCAATCTGTCGCGCCATGCCCAGCCCGTGGAGCTCGATCTGTCCGGCTTTCGGGGCCTGGTTCCGGTGGAACTCGTCGGGCGCGTCCCCTTTCCACAGATCGGGGCGGGTTCATACGTGCTGACCTGTCCAGGCTACGCGTTCTACTGGTTCCTGCTCGCCGACCCGGCGAAATTGCGCGGAGACTTCATGGCGGCGCCCGACGCAACCGTATTGCCGGAATATGTGACAGTCGTTTGGGCGCAAGGATGGCGCAGCCTGCTCGAGGGTCGCGGCCGGCAGATGCTCGAGCGCGACATCCTGCCGGCCTACCTCGCGCAGCAACGGTGGTTCGGCAGCAAGAATCTGGCGATCGGATCGGCGACGGTCGGATGCGTGGCCGAAATTGGCACGGAATCGCGCTGGCTGCTCACCGTCGTTGACGCACGGACGATCGATGGCTCCTCGGCCGGCCAGTATTTTCTTCCGCTCGCTGCGCATTGGCATGCGGCCCAGACCATGACTGCTACCAGCCAACCCTACATCCTAGCCAAACTTCGCCAGTCTGCCCGGGAAGGCGTCCTGTTGGACGCGGTGGCGATGGACGATTTCGTGCTGAAGTTGCTCGACTGCATGGCAGCATCGAGTTCTGTCGCTGCGAGTGATGGCACCATCGAATTCACGCCGACATCGGCGCTTGCCCAGTATGAGCGCCCGGCCCAGCCGGTGGTGCAGCTCGTCGGCGGGGAGCAGAGCAACACGTCGATCCTGGTCGAAGATCATGTCGTCCTGAAGCTCTACCGCAGCCTGAAGGTCGGGAACGAGGCGGAAATCGAGATGGGGCGGTTTCTGACCGACGTGGCGAATTACGCGAATACGCCGCCGTTGCTGGGCTCGATCGAGCTCCGCAATTCCGCCGGAAGCCGCACGCCGCTGGCTGTCGTGCATGCCTTCGTTCGCAACCAGGGGGATGGCTGGTCGCAAACCCTGACCTATCTCGGTCAGTTTCTCGACGAATGCACTCTGCTTCCTCCCGAAGAGGAGGCACAGCTGGCCAACCGGCACACAGTTTACCTCGATCGGGTGCGGCAGCTTGGTCTGCGAACGGCGGAGCTGCACAGGGCGCTGGCAACCGAAACGGCCGATCCGGCGTTCCAAGGCGAGGCTGTGACGCCTGAGGACGTGCAGCGGTGGAGCGATCTCGTCCTCGCGGAGGGGGAGAAGGCATTGGCAGCGCTCGAGGAAGGGATGGGTGGTCTCGATGCCGAGGCGCAGCAGAGCGCGAAGTTTCTTTTGACGAACCGGGAAGAAATCTTTCGGCGTATCGCCGGTCATGTGCCGGAGCGGGTCGACGCGATCCGAACGCGTCTGCATGGCGACTTCCATCTGGGACAGGTGCTGGTCGCCCAGCAGGACTTTTTCATCATCGACTTCGAAGGGGAGCCGCGAAAGACACCCGCCGAACGACGCCTCAAGCACCTGCCCCTCAGGGATGTTGCCGGGCTTCTGCGGTCCTTCGACTATGCGGCCTGGGCGTCGTTGCCGCGGGTGACACAGGATCATCCGCATCGCCGCGAGCTTCTGGAGCGCCAGGCCCTGATGTGGCGCGATCAGGCAAGCGCCGCCTTTCTGACCGCGTATGGCGATGCGATCCAGGGTTGCCCAAGCCATCCCCGCGACGAGGCAGTGGTCCGGAGTCTGCTGACCTTGTTCATGGTCGAGAAGATCTTCTACGAGGTGCAGTACGAAATCTCGAACCGGCCGAGCTGGGTCGGAATCCCGTTGCTGGGTGCCATGACGTTCCTGTTTCCCGAGTCACCGCAAGGCGGCCATGTTGGCTGACGAACTCGATGGCGCGGCGCTGATCGCTGCGGCAGAGCACTCGGATCCCTTCTCCTATCTGGGCATGCATGTCGCCCGGGACCACCTCGTCGTTCGCGCGTTCCTGCCCGGTGCGCAGTCAGTCGGCGTCGTCGACGCAGCCAGCGGAGAGGTGGTGGCGCAGCTTGCGCGCATCCACGAAGACGGGGTCTTCGCAGGTTCCGTTCCGCGGTCGCGTCCCTTCGTCTATCGCCTGCATGCCGATTTCGGCGGATCCGCCGTCGATCTCGAGGATCCGTACCGGTTCTCGCCGATCCTGGGGGAACTAGACGTCTATCTGCTCGCGGAAGGAACCCATCATCGCTCGTTCGAGCGATTGGGCGCGCATCGCATGATTCTGGACGGCGTGCCGGGGGTCGGATTTGCCGTATGGGCGCCGAATGCGCGGCGGGTCAGCGTGGTCGGCGACTTCAACATGTGGGACGGGCGCCGTCACCCGATGCGTTTCCGGCACGAGTGCGGCGTGTGGGAGATCTTCCTGCCGGGAGTCGATCCGGGTGCGCTCTATAAATACGAGATTCGGCCTAGAGACGGCGATCTCCTTCCGCTCAAGGCGGACCCGGTCGCGTTCTACGCCGAGCATCCGCCTGCGACCGCGTCGATCGTGTACGATCTCGGTCGCTACCAATGGAACGACGAAGCCTGGATGCAGAATCGCGCCGCGGCGAACGGTATCTCCTCTCCGGTTTCGATTTACGAGGTTCACCTCGGATCGTGGAAACGGCGGGTCGAGCACGGAGCACGGTTCCTGACTTACGCAGAGATGGCGACCGAGCTCGTCGCATACGTTCAGGACATGGGCTTTACCCATGTCGAGTTTCTCCCGATCACGGAGCACCCGTTCGACGGCTCATGGGGTTATCAGCCGACAGGAATGTTTGCGGCGACCAGCCGGTACGGCACGCCCGACGAACTGCGTTCGCTGATCGACCGATTCCATCAGGCCGGAATCGGCGTGATCCTTGACTGGGTGCCTGGCCACTTTCCCGACGACCCGCATGGCCTGGGGACCTTCGACGGCACGTTCCTCTATGAACACGCGAATCCCGCAGAGGGCCGCCATGTCGACTGGAACACTCTCGTCTATAATTTCGGACGTAGCGAAGTCGCCAACTTCCTCCTGTCCAGCGCGGTGTTCTGGCTCGACCACTTCCATGTCGACGGGCTGAGGGTCGATGCGGTCGCCGCGATGCTGTACCGCGATTACAGCCGCAAGCCCGGCCAGTGGATCCCGAACAAGTACGGCGGCAATGAGAACCTTGAAGCCACCGACTTCCTGAAGAGGTTCAACAAGCTCGTTTCTGGCGAATTCCCCGGCGCGATGACGGTTGCGGAGGAATCGACGGCGTTTCCGATGGTGTCGCGGCCCGTCGACAACGGAGGTCTTGGGTTCGGGTTCAAATGGAATCTGGGCTGGATGCACGACACGCTCGGCTATCTCGGCCGCGACCCCGTACATCGCCGCTATCACCACGATGCACTGACCTTCAGCTTTCTTTACGCATTCACCGAAAATTTCATCCTGACCCTCTCGCATGACGAAGTCGTGCACGGCAAAGGATCGCTGCTGGCGAAGATGTCGGGCGACCGCTGGCAGAAGTTCGCGAATCTGCGTGCGTACTACGTGTTCATGTTCGCCCATCCGGGCAAGAAGCTCCTGTTCATGGGCGACGAATTCGCTCAGGAGCGAGAATGGAGTCACCAGCAGTCGCTTGACTGGCATTTGCTCAATGATCCGCTTCATGCCGGCGTGCAGCGGCTTGTGCTGGATCTCAACCGGCTCTATCGCTCGACCCCGGCGCTTCACGAGTGCGACTGCCGGCCCGAGGGCTTCGAGTGGATCGACGGCGGAGACGCGGCGCAGAGCGTGATCGCGTTCATCCGCCGCGGAACGGACCCCGCCGACTATGTGATTGCCGTCTGCCACTTCACCCCGGTCGTGCGCGGGGAATACCGGATCGGCGTCCCGGATGGCGGGTCCTATGTCGAGCTGATCAATTCGGACTCGGGTGCATATGGCGGCGGCAATATCGGCAATATGGGCCGGATCCAGGCCGAGCCCGTCCCCTGGCAGGGAAGGCCGAACTCGCTGAATCTTGTCCTGCCGCCCCTCGGCGTGCTCATCCTCCGACCGGTGCGGGATGCATAGTCGGGCGCGGGCGTCGCCGACGCACCAACGCGTCGAGCCGGGGCTGCCCTTTCCGCTGGGCGCTACCTGGAACGGCCGTGGCGCCAACTTTGCCCTGTTCTCGGCCAATGCGGAGCGGGTCGAGTTGTCGATATTCGATATCGCGGGCGCGCGCGAGATCGACCGCGTGCGGTTCACGGAGCGCACGGACGAGGTCTGGCATGCATACCTGCCCGATGCGCGCCCTGGACTACTCTACGGCTATCGCGTCTACGGCCCGTACGATCCGGCGCATGGCCACCGCTTCAACCATTACAAGCTCCTGCTCGATCCCTATGCGAAGGCATTGTGGGGCCGGGTGCAGTGGTCCGATGCGCATTTCGGGTATCGGGTCGGGAGTCCGCGCGAGGATCTTTCCTTTGACCGCCGCGATGACGCGCGTGGCATGCCGAAATGCGTGCTGATCGACACCGCATTCTCCTGGGCCAATGACCACAAGCCGAATACGCCGTGGAGCCGTACGGTCATTTACGAGGCTCATGTGCGCGGCTTCACGATGCAGAGACAGGATATCGCCGCGCAGCTGCGCGGCACGTTCGCGGGACTCGGCGCACCGGAGACGATCGAGCATCTCACCCGGCTCGGTGTGACCTCAGTGGAACTGCTCCCCGTGCATGCCTCCGTAGACGACCGCTACCTCGTGGCGAAAGGCCTGCGCAACTACTGGGGCTACAACACGATTGGATTCTTCGCCCCGCAGCCACTCTACTCGTCGAGCGCTGATGCCAATGAGTTCAAGACCATGGTGTCGCGCCTGCACGCGGCCGGAATCGAGGTCATTCTCGATGTGGTCTACAACCACACGGCCGAAGGCAACCATATGGGCCCGACGCTCAGCTTCAAGGGCATAGACAATGCCTCCTATTATCGGCTCTCGCACTCGAGCGCGCGGTACTACGAGGATTTTACGGGCTGCGGCAATGCGCTCAACCTCGAGCATCCGCGCGTGCTGCAGCTGGTGATGGACTCGTTGCGCTACTGGGTGGAGGAGATGCGGGTCGACGGCTTCCGGTTCGACCTCGCGACGACCCTTGCGCGCGGCCCTCATGGTTTTCACGAGCGCGTTCCGTTCCTGCAGGCAATCCGACAGGATCCGATCCTGTCGCAGGTCAAGCTGATCGCCGAGCCGTGGGACGTCGGGCCGGGCGGTTATCAGCTGGGAAACTTTCCGCCTGGCTGGTCGGAGTGGAACGATCGCTACCGCGACTCGATCCGCCGGTTCTGGCGCGGCGACGGCGGATTGATCGGCGAAGTCGCCCAGCGGATCACCGGGTCCGCCGATCTGTTCCACCGGCGCGGCCGCCGGCCGCACGCAAGCATCAATTTCGTTACGGCCCATGACGGCTTCACCTTGCACGACCTGGTCAGCTACAATGGCAAGCACAACGAGGCGAACGGTGAGGACAACCGCGACGGGATGAGCGAGAACTACAGCTGGAACTGCGGGGTAGAAGGCGAATCGGACGACCCTGCGGTGGTCGAGCTGCGCGAGCGCCAGAAACGCAACATGCTCGCAACTCTGCTCCTGTCGCTGGGTACGCCGATGCTGCTGGCAGGCGACGAACTCGGCAATACCCAGGGCGGCAACAACAACCCGTACTGCCAGGACAACGAGATCGGATGGATCGGCTGGCCTGAACCCGGCGAACCGGTGAAGTGGGCATTGTTTGATTTTGTCCGCGTGCTGATCGCGCTTCGCAGGAAATACAGGCTCGCACGGGGCAGTCGATTTCTCAAAGGCGAGCCAGTACAGAACGGCAAGCACAAGGACGTGACGTGGCTGCGGCCTGACGGCCAGGAGATGACGGATGCCGATTGGCGGTATCCGGAGGCACGGTTTCTTGCTTTCATGCTGTGGGGAGAGCTGTCGTTCCGCCACGGTCTGATGGATGTCGAGATCGAGAACGAGGCTCCGCTGATCGTTATTCTCAACGCGCATCATGATGACATGACGTTCACGATGCCCTCAGTCGACTCCGTCGAGATATGGAGGGCGGTGTTCGATACCGTCCTGCCGACCGGCATTGGAATCAGACGGGAGCTGCGCGCCCGCGAGGGAACGATCGTAAAGGGCCGCTCGGTGGTCGTGCTGGTCGGTGCCGAGGGTGGGGAGCCGCTGGACGTCGGCGATCCGCCGTAGACCATGAAGCGCGCGCACGCGATGCCGTTCGGCGCGGCGGTGGAGGAGGACGGCCGGGTCCGCTTCCGACTCTGGGCGCCGTCGGCTCGGCGCGTCGATCTGAAGCTCAATAGCGGCGGACCAGGGCAGGTCCTTCCCATGCAAGCCGCTGGGGATGGCTGGTTCGAGACGCGCACCGGCGAAGCACGTTCCGGCACGCGCTACATGTACGTCATTGACGGCGGCGCGTCCGTGCCGGATCCGGCTTCCCGGGATCAGGCAGGCGACGTGCACGGCTGGAGCATCGTCGTCGATCCGGGCGAGTTCGACTGGCAGGATGCGGACTGGCGCGGACGACCTTGGCACGAGGTTGTACTGTACGAGCTGCATGTCGGATGCTTCGACCGCAGCGGCCGCTACGGCGGCGTCGCGAAACGTTTCGACGAGCTCGTGGCCCTGGGCGTGACCGCTATCGAACTGATGCCGCTGGCGGAGGCACCCGGCCGCCGCAACTGGGGATACGACGGCGTCTATCTGTTCGCGCCCGATTCCAGCTACGGCGATCCAAACGATCTGAAGCTGTTGATCGAGACTGCGCACCGGCATGGGCTGATGGTGTTCGTCGATGTCGTCTACAACCACTTCGGACCGGAAGGAAACTACCTGTCGCAGTACGCAGCGCCGTTCTTCACGGAGCGACACCACACGCCGTGGGGCGCCGCGATCAATTACGATGGCAAGCAGAGTCGGGCCGTCCGGGACTTTATGATCCACAACGCGCTGTACTGGCTGGAGGAGTACAATGTGGACGGTCTGCGGTTCGATGCGGTCCATTCCATCATCGACACGAGCAACACGCATATCCTGACGGAGATCGCGCGCGCGGTGCGCAAATCTCCGCGGGACCGGCATGTTCATCTCGTCCTCGAGAACGACGACAACGCGGCCTGGCCCCTGGAGACCGCCATCGCGGGGAATTCCGGCTACGACGCACAATGGAATGATGATCTGCATCATGCGCTTCACGTCATAGTGACGGAGCGGGGGGACGGCTATTATCGGGATTTCGCCGACGATCCGGTGCGCCACCTGGGACGGGCGCTGACCGAAGGGTTTGCATATCAGGGCGAGGCATCCCCGCATCGCGGGGGCAGGCTGCGCGGGGCGCCGAGCCGTCACCTTCCGCCGACGCGCTTCGTGTCGTTCCTTCAGAACCACGATCAGGTCGGAAACAACGCATTCGGCACGCGAATCAATCATATCGCTCCGCCGGATCGCGTGCGCGCCGCGGCCGCCATTTATCTTCTGGCGCCGTCTCCGCCGCTCATCTTCATGGGGGAGGAATGGGCCGCCTCGACGCCCTTTCTGTTCTTCTGCGATTTCGGAGGCGATCTGGCCGACAATATCCGACGTGGACGGCGCGCCGAGTTCTCCCGATTCACCGAGTTCGAGGATCCCGAGATGCGTGATCGCATCCCCGATCCCAATGCGGCAGAAACCTTTGATGCCTCGCGCCTGAACTGGTCGGAGCGCGAAAGAACTCCGCATCGCGAGATGCTCGGGCTGTACCGGACGCTGCTGGACGTCCGTCGTCGCGAGATCGTCCCGCGCCTCGATCGCGTTCGCGGCGGCGAAGCGCATTTCGAGATCAGCGACCGCGCCACCCTGGGGGTGCGGTGGCTGCTCGGCGATGGGGCACAGCTGATGCTGCTTGCACGGCTTTCCGACGACGTCGGAACGTGGATGGACCATCACGTCGCGGGCCGCGTCCTGTTCGCGACGCATCCCGACGCTGCGCTCGCGCCGACCGGCCCTGACCTGCCGGCATGGTCGGTCGTGTGGCTCCTGGCCGAGGGTGCATCGAGATGACGGATACGATAGACCGCCTCGCCGTTCAGCTCGGGATCGCGGATGAATATCGCGACCAGGAAGGACGGATCCGCACCGTCCCGCAGGCTACCAAGCGGGCTCTCCTTGCCGCGTTCGGCATTGACGCGGAGAGCGAGGAAGCTGCGGAGCGGGCGATGGCCGACAGGCATCGTCGGGCAGCGATGCGTCTGGTCGAGCCGGTCACGATCTTTCGCGAGGACCGGCGGCCGTTTGCCGTGGCGATCAACGTTCAGGAGCCGGATTCGCGCGCCCGGGTGCGCTGGCAGATCGCGCGCGAGGGCGGCCGGATCGATGTTGGCGAGTCCGCGTGCGCGGATCTGCCCCTGGTCCACAGGAGCGGCTCCGGAATGGAGCACCACGAGCGGCGAAGCATCCTCCTTCCGCAGGATCTGGAGAAGGGCTATCACGCGCTCCGGATCGAGTATGCGCCCGCCTCGGACCGGATGTCGGCGGAGATGGCGTTGATCGTCGTGCCGCGTCGCGCCTTCAAGCCCGAGGTGCTCAAGGCCGGGGGCCGACTTTGGGGCATATCACTTCAACTCTATGGGATACGATCGCCGCGCAACTGGGGCATTGGCGATTTCACCGATCTGGCCGAGCTGATGACCTGGGCCGGGGCCATTGGAGCGGCGGCGGTCGGCATCAATCCGCTGCATGCGCTGTTTCTCGACGATCCCGCCCATATCAGCCCGTATTCGCCATCGAGCCGGTACTTCATAAATCCGCTCTATCTGGATGTGGAAGCCATAGAGGAATTCTCGGTTTCCGAGGAGGCGACCAGGCTGGTTCGGTCGCCCTCGTTTCAAGCGGAACTCGCATCGGCACGCCAGGACGCACTGGTGGACTACCGCCGGATCACTGCATTGAAACGGCCCGTCCTCGAGCATCTGCACCGTACGTTCCGTTCTCGCGGAGGAGATGGAGGCGAGCGCCGTCGCGGGGCGCTGCAACGCTACCGCGATGAGCGCGGCGTCGCCCTTGAGCAATTCGTCGTGTTTCAGGCGCTACGCGAGGTTCTTGGCTCAGCCGATACTTCGCTGCGAGATTGGCGGCGCTGGCCACCGGCGCTGCGCGACCCGGAATCGCCGGAGACAGCAGAGTTTGCGCGCAAGAATGCGGAACGGACGGAGTTCTTCGCATATTTGCAGTGGCAAGCCGAGAATCAGCTCGCGGCCTGCGCGGAGGCCGGCCGCGCGGCGGGGCTGCCGATCGGGCTTTATGTCGATCTGGCGGTCGGAACCGATGCCGCCGGGGCCGATGCCTGGGCGGCTCCCGGGCTTGTTACCTCGGGCGCGACGGTAGGCGCACCGCCCGACGCCTGGAATCGCAAGGGCCAGAACTGGGGCTTGCCGCCGTTGAATACGGCAGCATTGCGTGAACAGGCATTCCGACCGTTCGTCGAGTTGCTGCGTGCGAATATGCGCTTCGCCGGCGCGTTGCGCATCGACCATGTTCTTGGCCTGAAGCGCCTGTTCTGGATACCGGAAGGAGGAACCCCGGCTGAGGGAGCCTATGTGACATATCCGTTCGACGAACTTGTCGGCCTTGTCGCATTGGAGAGCGAGCGGAATCATTGCCTTGTCGTCGGGGAAGATCTTGGCACGCTCCCGGAAGGCTTCCAGGCGGCCATACAGGACGCGGGCCTGCTCTCGTATTGCCTGCTGTATTTCGAGCGAGACGAGACCGGCCGGTTCAAGGCGCCGGGCGAGTATCCGGCAGAGGCGCTCGTCTCCATATCGACCCACGATCTTCCGACGCTGTGGGGGTACTGGTCGCGGCGGGACCTGGACGAGAAGGAAAGGGTCAATGCCTATCCCGACGAAGCGGGGGCACCGACCGCGCGGCGCTCGCGGGACGAGGAAATCGCCGGCATGATGGCCGCGCTCGAGCGCGAGGGACTTGTTTCGCCGGGCCGGTCGGCGGAAGCCGTTCCGTTCGAAGCGATCCTGCGGTTCATAGCGCGGACGCGGTCACAGCTGCTGATGATCGGGCTCGAGGACCTGCTCAGGGTCGAAGAGCAGGCGAACCTCCCGGGCACGCTTGATGAGCACCCGAACTGGCGCCGCCGGCTACCGAAGAACCTTCCGGAGATCCTTGCCGATGAGGGAGTGGCGTCGGCATTGCGGATCGTTGACAGCGAGCGCCCGTCCAACCGGATTGCGCACCGCAAATCATGAGCGCGCCGCCGCGCATCCCGCTCGCGACGTACCGGCTGCAGTTCAACCGGGATTTCACCTTTGACGATGCGACCGCGCTGGTTCCCTATCTGCACGCATTGGGGATCAGCCATGTCTATGCATCGCCATATCTCAAGGCTCGGCCCGGGAGCACGCACGGCTACGATATCGTTGACCACAATGCGCTCAATCCGGAAATCGGCACCGGCGAGAGCTTTGCGCGATTCTGCCGTGCCCTGCACGAGCACGGGATGGGGCAGATTCTCGATTTCGTCCCGAATCACATGGGGGTGGGCAAAGCCGACAATGCATGGTGGCTCGATGTGCTCGAATGGGGTGAGGCGTCCCCGTTTGCCGAGTTCTTCGACATCGACTGGACCGCGGCGCGCCGCAGCTTCCCTGGAAAGGTTCTGCTGCCGGTGCTCGGCGATCAGTATGGCGCTGTGCTCGAGAAGGGCGACCTCAGGCTGCGTTTCGACGTCGAGTTTGGCGGCTTCAGCATCTGGTACTTCGAGAACCGGTTTCCGATCCGTCCGCGCGATTACGCGGCCATCATTCGCCGCCGCCTGAGCGAAATCGGGCTGGCGACACCCGATCCGTCCGCGGCCGCGCGCCTTGAGCAGATCGCGGGCGAGTTCGCGGCATTCGCGGCGACCAAGCGATCCCGCATCCGGCGCGGCGCGGCCCGCGACAGGGCCGACCGGCTCAAAACCGAGCTCGGGAACCTCGCGGCCGGTGACGAAGCCGTGCGCCGGCTGCTCGAGGAGGCCGCGGAACTCTTCAGCGGCGTTCCCGGGAAACCGGAATCGTTCGTTCGACTCCACAACCTCATCGAGCGCCAGTTCTATCGCATCGCCTACTGGCGCACGGCCGCAGACGAGATCAACTACCGGCGATTCTTTGAGATCAACGACCTGGCCGGCATCCGTCCGGAGAACCCGAAACTCTTCGCGGTCATGCATCAATTTCTGGAGCGGCTGATTGCCGAAGGCTGCATCAACGGTGTCCGCCTGGACCATATCGACGGATTGTTCGATCCGGAGGCATATTGCGCCAAACTCGAAGCCCTGGCACGTCGCGTGTCGCCCGATCATGTCGCCGGGGAAGATGGCCCGGGATCAGCACGGGGCCGGCTCTTCTATATCGTCGTCGAGAAGATCCTCGCGCGACACGAACGCCTGCGCGAATCCTGGGCTGTTCAGGGAACGAGCGGATACGAGTTCCTGAACACCGTAAATGGCGTCTTCGTCGATTCTGCCGGCAAAGCGGCGCTTTCACGGAGTTACAGCCAGTTCTTGGCACGCGCTACGGATTTCGAGGAGGTCGTCTACGAGAGCAAGAAGCACATCATCGACACGGCGCTCGCCAGTGAGCTGGCGGTCCTGGCCAATCAGCTCGATCGTCTGTCGGGCCAGGATTGGAGAGTGCGGGACTTCACGCGCTTCCGGCTACGCGACGCGCTGAAAGAGGTCGTCGCGTGCTTTCCCGTCTATCGCACATATGTACGCGAGACCGGCGCCACCGCAGACGACGTACGCGATATCGATTGGGCGATAAGCCAGGCGAAGAAGCGATGGCAGGCAGCGGATCCGGAAATCTTCGACTTCATCCGCGACGTTCTCCTCGGTCGCTGGCAGACGGCGCTCGGCTTGCCCAAGCGCAACGAGGTCATGCGATTCGCGATGCGTTTCCAGCAATATACCGGACCGGTTACCGCGAAGTCGCTCGAGGACACAGCGTTCTACCGCTACCATCGGCTTGCCTCACTGAACGAGGTCGGCGGCGACCCGCGGCAGTTCGGCATCTCCGTTCCGGCGTTCCATCGTGCAAACGAGGAGAGGGCGAAGCAGTGGCCGCATGCGATGCTGGCGACCGCCACGCATGACACGAAGCGCGGCGAGGATGCGCGGGCGCGGATCAATGTGCTTTCGGAGCTCGGGGAGATCTGGAGCGAGCGCGTCGCACGATGGTCGCGCCTCAACCGGTCGCGCCGCGCCGAGGTCGACGGAAACCGCGCGCCATCGCGCAATGACGAATATTTATTTTATCAGGTTCTGCTCGGCGTGTGGCCAGCCGAGTGGACCGGCCGGAAGCCGGAGCCGGGTCCCGCCCACGATGCGTTCCGGGGCAGGTTGCGGCAGTACGTGACGAAGGCGCTGCGCGAGGCGAAGCTACGTTCCAGCTGGGCGAGACCGAACGAGCCGTTCGAAACCGCAAGCGCCGCATTTCTAACGGACCTAGTCGATCCGGGCCGGGTCAATCCGTTTCTCGATGACTTCATACCGTTCCAGGTGCGCATCGCGTTCTTCGGAATGCTGAACAGCCTTGCCCAGACTGCGCTTAAACTAACCTGCCCGGGCGTGCCCGATATCTACCGCGGCTGCGAGCTATGGGATCTTAGCCTTGTCGATCCGGACAACAGGCGACCGGTTGATTTCGCACGCCTCGCATACGGGCTGGAGAACGCCGGAAGCGACTGGCGGGCGATGATGCAGAACTGGCATACGGGCCTCATCAAGCTCGTTCTGACGCGTCATCTGCTCGGGATTCGGCGCGCTCATGCGGACTTGCTCACATACGGCAGTTACATTCCGCTACCCGTGCACGGCGCTCATGCGGACAACGTCATCGCATTCGCCCGGGGTACGGAGAAGAGATCCGTTGTCGTCATAGTCGGGCGTTTGTTCGCCCGCCTCTGGGGAGAGCGAGAGGCGCAGTATTCCGGGAAATACTGGGCCGACACTTGGGTGGAACTTCCCGGAACTCCGGCGACGCCGGTCGATGCGGTCGGCGGTCGCGCACCGGCATGCCCGGAGGGGCGGGTTGGTGTCGACGAGCTCTTCGATGCGATTCCGGTCGCCGTGCTGACGTGCGGCCGATCCGAGGTCAGCGCCGGCTGAAAAGGTGTGCCAAGGCGAATCCGGCGGCCATTGCGATCAGCAAGCTTTGGAAAGGCCGCTCCTGGACGTGCTCGCGGACCGCCTCGACGGAGCGGCTGCCATAATCCTCCGCGTTCCCCAGCAGTTCCTCAAGCCTGGCGCGAACGTCCTCCATCTGGGCCTGGGCCTGGGTCATGGCCTCCTGCGCGGCCGTGCTGCCGAGTTGATTCACCGCGCGTGCCGCGGCTTCGAGATCGGTGCGGAGGGAGCGAAGGTCGGCCTTCAACCGGTCGACTGCGGCCGCCCCGTCCGGCGATTTGTCCGCCGACTGCGGGGTGGGGGACTGTTCGCCAGTATCGTCTGCCATCCTTGGATCCCCTTGTCGGAATTGGGTGCCGGTCTTTCCTAGGGTCGCCCGCGGCGCATCAGCCCGGCGACCAATGCCACGACGAAGAAGACCAGGAACAGGAAGAAGAGGATCTGCGCGATGCCGGCGGCCGTGGAGGCGATGCCGCCGAATCCGAACAGTCCTGCGACCAACGCAATGATGAGGAAGATGACCGCCCAATAAAGCATTGATCCACCTTTGACTTGCCTTCGCATGGGGCTCCGCCTTCGGCAGGGCGCGAGCGATTGTCCAAGTAAACGCGGTACAGACTTTGCAGTTCCCGTTCCGCATCTGACCGGCTGTGCCGGTCAGCTTGGCGGGAACCGGCGGCAGGCGCGTCCCGTTCGCGTCTCATGGCAAATCGGTCAAGCCGGAGAGGCGGCGGCCAGGATCTGAAGCGATACTGGTCGAAGCGCGATTTCCGGACGACGCCGGAGCCGCGCGGAGCGGTCGTGGAGGGCGTTCACCGCTGCTTCGTGGTGCAGAAGCATGCTGCAAGGCGGCTGCATTACGACTTTCGCCTTGAACTCGGCGGCACCCTGAAGAGCTGGGCGGTGGCCAAAGGGCCGAGTCTGGATCCGCGCGACAAACGACTCGCGGTTCATGTCGAGGATCACCCCCTCGCCTATGCCGACTTCGAAGGGATCATTCCCGAAGGGGCGTATGGCGGCGGCACGGTGATGGTGTGGGACCGCGGGACATGGGATCCGCTTGGCGATCCCGCAGAGGGGTATGCAAACGGCCATCTCAAATTCGAGCTGCATGGTGAAAGGCTGCGAGGGCGTTGGGTGCTTGTGCGCATGGGCGCACGCGCCGCGAGCGAGCGCACGGACAACTGGCTGCTGATCAAGGAACGGGATCAGGCGGCCCAGCCGGGCGACGGCACATCGATCCTCGACAGGGAGGATCGCAGCATCGCGACAGGGCGGAGCATGGATGAGATCGCCTCGAGCGGCGAACGGGTGTGGACTGGGTCCGGTGAACAGAGGCGCGAAATCCGCAAGGCGCGAAGGCGGGCGCCGCGCGCGAAGGCGCGTGCGACACGCAAGGGGCCGGCGCGGAAGTCCGACCGGCGGTTTGATTTCGTGCCGCCGGAACTCCCGACGCTGGTTGATCGGCCGCCGGATGGGCCGGAGTGGCTTCACGAGATCAAGCTCGACGGTTATCGCATGCTGTGCCGCGTCGACGGCGGCAGCGTGCGCTTTCTCACCCGCACCGGGCAGGACTGGACCGACCGCTTCGGAACGCTGGTCAAGTCCCGGCTGGCGGCCGATTCGGGGCGGGGGGGGGGGCCGCGCCACGCCCGCGGCCATGATCGCCATGCAACGGGCGGCGGATCATGGCGCCCTCGATGTCGACCTGGTAGCGTACCCCGACATACTTGCCGT
>JAWLHE010000002.1:115369-197467 GCA_041690495.1 Alphaproteobacteria bacterium
CGCGGCGACGGCGAGACGGTCGCGGTCGACGAGCGCGGCGCAAGCAATTTCCAGGCGCTTCAGGAAGCTCTCAGCAATGGTCGCGACGGGACATTGCGGTTCTTCGCCTTCGACCTTCTCCATCTTGACGGAATCGATCTGCGCTCCATGAGCCTGGAAATCCGAAAGGCACGGCTCGAGGATCTGATCGACCGGAGCCGCGATGGCGCGCCTGCCTTCGTTCTCAGCGAACATATCGACGGCCGTGGCGCGCAGGTGTTCGAGAACGCCTGCCGCCTGTCGCTCGAAGGAATCGTCTCCAAGCGGAGGCGGTCGGCATATCGGCCGGGCCGCAGCACCGACTGGGTAAAGACCAAGTGTGGGGCCCGGCAGGAGTTCGTCATCGGCGGTTTCACCGAGCATGCGAAGGCGAGGAACAGCGTCGGCGCATTGCTGATCGGCTACCATGAGAATGATGACCTACTCTATGCCGGCAGGGTCGGCACCGGATTCACGAGCGCGGCGCGGCGCGAGTTGCGCCGGCAACTCGAGCGGTTGCGGCGCCGCGCCGCGCCGTTCCGGTCGACCCCCGCGGCTACGCGGCGCGGCGCGATCTGGGTCGAGCCGCAGCTCGTCGCGGAGATCGCCTACTCGAATTGGACCCGCGACGGCGTATTGCGGCATCCTTCGTTTCAGGGTTTGAGAGCGGACAAGTCGGCGAATGCCGTTATGAAGGACCAGGTGAAACCCGTAGGCAAAATAGCAATGCCGCGCCGCTCCGGGCAGGCGAACCGGTCATGCGCGATCGGCGGCATCGATCTGACCCATCCCGATCGCGTCCTCTACGCGTCACAGGGTCTTACCAAGCGCGATCTCGCCGAATACTACGTGTCCGTGGCGGACGCGATGCTGCCGCATGTCAAGGGACGGCCGCTCAGCCTGGTCCGGTGCCCGCGAGGCGAGGGCAAGTCATGCTTCTACCAGAAGCATCCCGGCGCCTCGGCGCCGGAGGCGCTGCGCCGGGTGTGGATCCGGGAGAAATCGGGCACGCACGAGTACGTCGTTGCCGACGATCTGGCCGGCCTCATAGCGCTGGTGCAGATGGGCGTCCTGGAGGTGCATCCCTGGGGATCGCGCGCGGACGATATCGAACGGCCCGACCGGATCATCTTCGATCTCGATCCCGCGCCGGATGTAAGCTGGATCCGTGTCGTCGATGCGGCGGCCGGGCTGCGAGATCGCCTGAGGACGCTGGGCCTCGAAAGCTTCCTGAAGACCACGGGCGGCAAGGGGCTTCATGTCGTTGCGCCCGTCAGGCCGGATCGGGCGTGGCCGGAGGTGAAAGCGTTCGCCAAGGCCGTCGCCGCGGCGATGGAGCACGACGAGCCCGCCGCCTATACGACCAATATGTCGAAGCGCGAGCGCCACGGCCGCATTTTTGTGGACTACCTGCGCAACGACCGCGGCTCGACCGCCATCGCTCCATTCTCCACGCGGGCGCGCCCGGGGGCACCGGTTGCGACGCCCCTTTCATGGCGAGAGCTGACGCCGAAACTGGATCCGCAGAAATACAATGTTCTCACGGTCCCGGAACGGCTCGGGGCGCTCAAATCGGATCCGTGGGCCGGAATACTCGAGAATCGCCAGTCGATCAGCGCAAAGGCGCTTGCGGCGCTCGGCGTGAAGTAGGCGTCACCTGGAAGTGAAGGGAGAGCTGCCATCGCGCGGATTTGGCCGCTGCAATCTATGAGCCGACCCATTCTCCTCCGTTCGGATGCAGTGTCTCGCCGGTGATGTAGGAGGAGTCGTCCGAGGCGAGGAACACGAAGCAGGGCGCGACTTCATCCGGTTGGCCTGCACGGCCGAGCGGCGTTTGCACGCCGAATTGCTCGACGTGCTTTTCGTCGAATGTGGAGGGGATAAGCGGGGTCCAGATAGGCCCCGGCGCCACTGCGTTCACCCGGATCTTCTTCTCCGCCAGAGACTGGGAGAGCGACCGCGTAAAGGCAACGACTGCCCCTTTGGTGGATGAGTAGTCGAGGAGTTGCTTGTTGCCGCGGTAGGCCGTGACCGACGCGCTGTTGACGATGGCCGAGCCTGCCTTCAGATGCGGCATCGCCGCCTTGGTCAGGTAGAACATAGAGAAGATATTGGTGCGGAACGTCCGCTCGAGCTGGTCGCGCGTGATGTCCTCGATGCTCGCCTGAGGGTGCTGTTCGCCCGCGTTGTTGACGACGATGTCAAGATGTCCGAAGGCGTCGATGGTGCGCTTGACGACGGCACGGCAGAAATCCTCATCGCCGACATCTCCGGCGATGCAGAGGCAGCGGGCGCCTTCGGCCTCTACAAGCTGCTTGGATCTGTCCGCGTCCTCATGCTCGTCGAGGTAGACGATCGTCACATCCGCGCCTTCCTTGGCGAAGGCAATCGCGGTCGCGCGGCCTATGCCGCTGTCGCCGCCCGTGATGATGGCGGCTTTGCCGACGAGTTTGCCGGCGGCCTTGTAGCTCCGGGCCTCGCCTTGCGGACGCGGCGCCATTTCCGTTTGTACGCCGGGTTGCCGATCCTGGTGTTGGCGCGGTCGCTGCGGTTTCGATTTTGCCATCCGGCAGGCTCCATCGGGGCGATTGAGCGGAGTGACGGCTGAACGCGTGCCTCGCCCGGCTCGTTCCGGTCCACCAAGTCAGGGGCAGGACGCCATTCACGGCGACGAGACTGCGCACGCCCATTGCCAGGCTGGAGACGAGCCAAGCCGCCGCGGAGGCGGCGAACAGGCCGAATCCCTGGCCGCTGACAGGCAGCTTCGAAGCGAACGGCATGCCGGCAGGGCGCCGACCTGTGTTCTAAACAAATGCGGCCCTCAGATCCTTCCGATACATGCGGCGGAGGGAGAACGGCTGCTGCGGCGAGGACAACGCCGGGAATGGCGACGAGAGAACAATCTGAGCTGCGGCCGGACGGCCACGGTGGTCGGATCTCGGCAGGATCGGGGTGGGCCGGTCGGAAGGAAGGCCGGTGCCGCGCTTTCTTTGCAAGGATGTCCTCTCGTGTCGCCTGACGGGCTTGACGCGGACACCGTTACAACCGCCGGATATCGCCGGGCGTCCGCATCCCGGCGGTGGCTCCGCTCCCATGCGATTTCGGGGAACGGGCAGCTGGCTTCGCCGTTTCTGGCAATTAGCTCCCATGGATGAGGCAAGATGCTTTCCTGGGCGTTCATCTTCCTGATCCTTGCCGTCGTTGCCGGTGCGCTCGGCTTCAAGGGCCTGTCGGCAGCAGCGGCGATGATCGCGAAGATCCTGTTTGGAATCTTTCTGATCCTGTTCCTCGTCTTCCTGCTGATCGGAGTCGGCGTGATCAAGGCAGTGAGTTGAGGGGACGAGCGTTACATTGCCCTTGGCGGGGCGGACCGCCGCGCTTGCCGATGCGTGTTGCTAAGGCGTTTACATTGCATAAGCTTTTCCATGTCACCCTGCGGCACAGGCGCGAATCCCGAGAAGCGGATGGACTTTGCATTGCGGGGTTGATAATTAGCGGCTTATTCCTGTCATGCGCGTGGGAAGCTTGTGGATGAATGGCCGCAAGCAGCGGAGCGGAGGCGGGTCGGTGGATCGTTCGAACGTGCGTAAACGCAAGCCGGCAGCGAAGGAACGGCGTTCCAGCGGGCAGGATCCGGAGTTCGACGCCTGGCTCGACGTCCGCCTCAGGTCCTTGTACGGATCCGTGCTCAATGAGCCGGTGCCGGAAGACATGATGAAGCTGCTCCAGCAGCGCACGAAGTCCAAGTAAAATCCCCATTCACACGGTCATCGTCATGCGATGGCGCACGTCAAGGTAATCGTCATCGCGGTCGTGTTCGGCGTGGCGGCCTATGCGGCCACCCTGGCTCTGTTGCATGTCTCGCGGTTGATCGGTCTCCTCGACTGGCTGCGGTGACCGTCGCAAGGCTGCACGTGCATGCGTAATTTTGGCGCATCTCGGAACAGCCGACCGCTCCGCGCATTCAACCCTTGTTATTGGATCCGACGGAGGGCAACAACATGGCTCGACAGCAGCAGAAGCGGCGTGAAAAGCGCGAGGGTCGCAAGGCCCGGGCTGCGGCGCGCATCGCGGATGAAACCAGCGGGCGTGTCAGTGAGATCGGCGCACGAATGGAGCAGCAGGCCGAGAGTACCGGGCGCCGGGTGAACGAGGCTGCTCAACAGGGCGCACGCCAGCTCACCGTCATGGGGGAGAGAGCGTTCGAGGCGTGGGTCCGAACGGGAAACGAGGCGTTGCGGCGGGTCCTCGAAATGAACGTAGAGCTGGCCGCGTGGAGCCGCGAACAGATGGATGACAGCATGAATGCCGTTCGCTCGCTCACCCAATGCCGTACGGTGGGCGACGCCTACGGGGTTCAGCTTGGGCTCATGCGATCCAGCATGGAAAAGTCGATGCGCCACACGAGCAATGTTCTCAATCTCGCGGCGCACGCGATAGTCGACGGTACGCGCGCCGCCCAGCAGGGTGCTACGGGAAAATCGGCCGAGTCGCGCTCCGCCCAATCCGACTGACCGGCAGGCAGGCGGCGACCGGGCTCGCCGCTGTCTCGCGAACGGCGAAGCCGGTGCTTGGCTGCTGGCCCCGCTTGGCCTATGTGTGAGGGCCTCTTCACGGAGGTCCGATGCCGTCCTTCACCGTCGAATCCGCGTCCCGAATTCTGCGGGACAACTTCGCGCCCTGGATTCTCGATCTCGGTCTGGTAATCGAGGAGGTCGGCGATTCGGCCGCCCGCCTGCGGCTGCCGTTCAGCGCGCGGCTCACCCGGGTCGGCGGGACGATCTGCGGGCAGGCGTTGATGTCGTTCGCCGATACCGCGATGGTCATCGCCATCTCGTCGGCATCGGGCGGTTTTCGCCCGATGACGACCGTAGGCCAGACCATCAGTTTCATGCGCCCGGTCGCCGCGGACGATGTGATTGCGGAGGCGCGCGTTCTTCGACTTGGCAAGACCCTGGCGTTCGGCGAGGTCGCGATGCGGCCGGCGGAGCAAGGCGGTTTGGCCGCTCACGTGACCACCACGTATGCCATCCTCGGGCCGCTTGCCGGCTGACGGCGGGCCCGCAGCTGGGCGTTGAAACTGCGCCGTTCTGCCGCCACACTGCCGCCAGACGGAAAAAAGGGCAGGGAGGACCATGAATCTCGCACACCATCTCCGGCGTGCCGCTCTCGCGCATCCGGAGCGCCCGGCCCTCGCGCAGGGCGATCGCGTGCTTGCGACGTGGCGACAGATGCACGAGCGAGTCTCCCGGATCGCCAACGCGCTGCGCCGGCCCCCGTTCGCTCTCGCGCCGGGGGATCGCGTGGTCCTGGTGATGGCGAACTGCCCGGTCTATGCGGAGCTGCTCTACGCGTGCTGGCATGCCGGCCTGGTGGCAGTCCCCGCCAATGCGAAGCTGCATCCCAAGGAGCTGGCCTATATCATCGACCATTCGGCCGCGCGTCTGGTTTTCGTTACGGCCGATCTGGCGCAGACCGTCGCGGCGGCTGCGGCGGACGCGAATGCAGCGGTGCCGGTTATCGATTCCGACAGCGCCGCATTCGCACCATTTGTGGCCGCGGAACCGATGCCGATGGCGGACACCGCGGCGGACGACCTCGCCTGGCTGTTTTACACGAGCGGCACGACGGGACGGCCAAAGGGCGCGATGCTCAGCCATCGCAACCTGCTCGCGATGGCGACCAGCTATTTCCTCGATATCGATCCGCCATCGCCAGGCGGTTGCATCGTTCACGCCGCACCGATGTCGCACGGCTCGGGGCTCTATATGCTGCCGCATGTGGCGCAGGCGAACACACAGCTCATTCCCGCGAGCGGGCATTTCGACCCGCAGGAGATCTTCGATCTCGTCGCCAGATGGCCGAAGGCGACGATGTTCGCGGCGCCGACCATGGTCAAGCGCCTGGTCGACCATCCGGGCGCATCGTCCGCAAAGGTGGACAATTTCCGCGCGATCGTCTTCGGCGGTGCCCCGATGTACGTCGCCGACCTCAAGGCGGCCATCGGCCGGTTCGGCTTCAAGCTCGCTCAGCTCTATGGGCAGGGGGAATCCCCGATGACCATTACCGGAATGAGCCGCGCCGTGATGGAGCAGGCCTTTCGCGAGGGACGCGACGATCGTCTTGGTTCCGCCGGTCAGCCGCAAACGGTGGTTCGGGTGCGCGTCACCGACGGCGACGACCGGGAGGTGCCGACGGGGGACGTCGGCGAAATCCTCGTGCGCGGCGACTCGGTGATGCAAGGTTACTGGCGCAATCCGGAAGCCACGGCGCAGGCCCTTCGCGGCGGGTGGCTTCATACCGGCGACGTCGGCGCCTTCGACGAGAGTGGCTTCCTCACGCTCAAGGACCGCTCCAAGGACACGATCATCTCGGGCGGCAGCAACATCTATCCGCGCGAAGTGGAGGAGGTGCTGCTGCGGCACGATGGCGTGGCCGAGTGCTCGGTCATCGGCACGCCCGACGCGGAATGGGGCGAGCGGGTCGTCGCGTTCGTCGTGCCAAGGCCCGGCGCCGTCCTGGATGAGCGTATGCTCGACGGGCTATGCCTGGACAACATCGCGCGGTTCAAGCGGCCCAAGGAGTACCGGTTTGTGGAAAGGCTGCCCAAGAACAACTACGGAAAGATCCTGAAAACCGAGCTGCGCGAGTGGGCGAAACTGCCGGCAACAACGCCATAGACATGTAGGGGGAGCGATGCAGCGGGCAAGGCCACCGTATCGGAGCCGTCGCACGACGGGGGAATTCGGCGACAGGAGCCGCGGCCGATGACCGGCCGGCTGGCTGGAAAGGTCGCGATCGTGACCGGAGCGGGCTCGATCGGCCCGGGCTGGGGAAATGGCAAGGCGGTCGCCGTGCTGTTTGCACGCGAGGGGGCGCGCGTCCTCGCCGTCGACATCAGTATCGATGCGGCCGCCGAAACCAAGGCGATCATCGAGTCCGAAGGAGGACGATGCGAGGTGCACGCTGCCGACGTATCGCGACGCGATGAGGTGCGTGCTCTTGTCGATCGCTGCATCGACCTTTTCGGCCGGATCGATATCCTTCACAACAACGTCGGCATTCTCGATTCCGGCGGCCCCGTCGAGGCGAGCGAGGAGATGTGGGACAAGGTAGTCCGCATCAACCTCAACAGCATGTTTCTGACGTGCAAGTATGTCCTGCCGCACATGCTGCGGCAGTTCGAGGCGGACGGAAGAGGAGGTGCGATCGTCAATATCGGCTCGATCGCGGGAATGCGCTACACCGGCGTCCCGTATATCGGCTACTCGACCACGAAGGGCGCCGTAGTGCCATTCACGCGGGCCGTGGCGCTGCAGTACGCGGCAAAAGGCATCCGCTGCAACTGCATCCTGCCCGGCCTGATGGACACGCCAATGGTCCACAAGGGCCTGGCCGGCGCATATGCGGGCGGGGACGTCGCGAAAATGGTCGCTACGCGCAACGCCCAATGTCCAACAGGGAAGATGGGCGACGCCTGGGATGTGGCGCATGCTGCACTGTTTCTCGCGTCGGACGAGGCGAAGTACATTACCGGCGTCAGCCTGCCGGTGGACGGCGGCATCACGCTCAAATTCTCCTGACTAGATGCCGAAGGGATAGGTTTCGGGCGTGCCGGGCTCGGGCTCGATGGGAAGCGGTACGACCGCGTGAGTCTTGTCGAACCACACCCACGCATCGAACTGTCGCGGCAACACCGCCTCGAAGTAGTGGCTGTATCGCTCCGTCTCGGGTCGATAGATGACTCCGATCGCACGCTCCAGCCGTGGCCGCGACAGTTCACGCAACAACTCGCGCCGTCCGTCCGTTCGCAGATCGAGGAGGAACGACTCGCCGCCGGCCCGGGTGCAGAGATGTTCATAGCTTTCGGCATGCGATCGGGAGATATCCATGACCTGCATTCCGCTGCCCCATTCGGAAGCGGCTGCGACGGTTCCGCGGTCGGTGCCGAACCCGATCAGTGCGCAATCCTTGCCGAATTCCTGTCGGCAGAGCTGACCGATATTGAGTTCGCCATGCGCACCCATCTCCGTAGCCGCTGCATTGCCGATATGGGAATTGTGCGCCCATACGATCGCCTTGGCGGAGGGCCCGCGCGCGGCGAGCAGGGTCTGAAGCGTCTCGAACATGTGGCGGTCGCGGAGATTCCACGACTCGGCCGATCCGTAGTACATGACCCGGTAGTAGCGCTCGGCAGCCGCCGCAAGGCGCGCGTTCTGCGCCGCGTCTAGATAGCTTTCGCCGTCGCGCCTCATGTAGTCGAGCCGCTTGTCCAGCAGGTCGCGGAGCATATCGGTGATTGCCTTTTCGCAGAGCGGATAGCCGGCACTCAGTGCCGCGCGGCCGTAGGTCACCGGGTCGGACTGCCACGGCGTAAGGCAGCCATAGCGTTCGCGCGCGATGCGTGCGGCCTCCGGGTCCACTTTGTCGAGATAGGAGACCACTGCGTCGATGGAGGCGTTCAGACTGTAGAGATCCATGCCGTGAAAGCTGACCCTCCCGTCCGTATCCGCAATCGAGCCGTTATGCGTCCGCAGCCAGTCGACGAAATCGCGGACATCCGTATTGCGCCACATCCATGTCGGGAAGCGCTTGAACGGCCTCTCCTTTGCCGAAACGGCGCGCTGCCGGACATAGGCGTCGATCTGCGCCGCATCGGGCCAGTCCGCTTCGACCGCGACGATGTTGAATCCATGCTGTTCGATCAGATGACGGGTGATACGGGCGCGGGCCTGGTAGAACTCCGACGTGCCGTGCGTTGCCTCTCCCAGAAGAACAACACGGGCATCGCCGAACCGGGCGAACATCCTGCCGAACGAGGTTTCCGACAGCGGAGGTGCGGCCTCCGTGTGGCGTCGGACCAGTGCGATGGCGTCGTCGTCCGCCGACGCTCTCTTGGCTGCCAGAAGAGCCGACGACCAGCGTCCGGCGCGGCCGCCGCTGCGTCGATCCCTTGTGTCGGCCTCCTGCCAGCCCTCGGCGCCGACGAGGGGGACGAATGAAACGGGACCGAGGTCCTCCTCGTCGAAATCGTAGACGTTTCGCCGTGTGATCCGCACGAGCCTTTGCAGATGGGTTTCGTCGCCGACAGGGATGATGAGGCGTCCGCCGACGCGCAGCTGGTCGCGAAGGCTGCGCGGGACTTCCGGCCCGCTTGCGGCGACTAGAATCGCATCGTACGGGGCGGCCTCGGGCCAGCCGCGCGTGCCGTCGCCCTCGACGACCTGCACGTTGTCCATGCCCAGTCCGGACAGGAGCGCGCGGGCGGAGCGGGCGAGTTTCGGCTGGCGCTCGATCGTGTAGACCGCGCGTCCGAGCTGAGCAAGGACTGCTGCCGCATAGCCAAGGCCCGTGCCGATCTCGAGCACGCGATCGCTAGGCCGGATGGCAGCCGCCTCGGCCATGAGCGCGACGATATAGGGCTGCGAGATGGTCTGGCCCTCGCCGATCGGAAGAGGGCCATCGTCATACGCGAATTCCTCCAGGCCCTCGAGCACGAAGTGCTCGCGCGGCACCTGTCGCATCGCGCTGAGCACGCGCGGATCGATGATGCCGCGATTGACGAGCTGTCGCACGACCATGCGCTCGCGCGCGGCATCCCGATCCGGGTGCCCTTTCGTGTCCAGGACCGTTTGTTCTGTCGTGTCGTCCGTCATCGTCCATTCCCCAATGGACAAGCCGGCCGTTTCAGGCCGGCGCGACGGCACGGAAAACGTACCGCACACATCGAAACCCGGTCGGGAGTCGCCGGGTTCCCGTGGCGCGGTTGGAGGAGAGCTCAAGCATTGCGCGTCGACGAAGCGGACTCGACTCAGGAAATCGAGCTATTCCGGGACTTCTCCGCCTGGAGAATGGCAGGGCATGGATCGTTCGCGGCGGTCGCGGACGGGATCATCGAGAGCGTGGGCGGACCCGGCCTCTACTGGTTCACCGGGACGACATTCGGTGACTTCGTCCTGGACATCGACTGGCGGATCCGGGACCGGCATGACAACTCGGGCGTGTTCATACGCTTTCCCGCGCTTGGCGCCGCCGACCCCGATTCGGATTGGCGGCTGGCCGTGACCCAGGGTTATGAGATCCAGACCGACGATCGCGGCCTTGATCCGGCGCCAAACGCGACCGGAAGCATGCTGCATATAAGCGGTGCGATCTATCGGATTGCACCGGCATCCCGGCTCGCCTCGCGCCCGGTTGGCGCCTGGAACCATTTTCGGGTGACGGCGCACGGCATCGATATCGGGGTCTCCCTGAACGGCGTCGAGGTCGCACGCTCCGGGGAGGACGTGGGCCGCCCGCGGCGCGGTCATATCGGCTTGCAGAACCATCACGACGGTTCGCGCGTGCAGTTTCGGAACCTTCGAATAAGGTCGGTCGTGTGAGCCGGACCGCTGAGCTCGCAGGCAGCAAGTCGGGCCTGTGCGCGATCGGCGACGTGCATGGATATGCCAACGTCTTCAGGAGCCTTGACGCTGCGCCCGATCTGGGGCTGTGCGGCAATTCCGCCCGATCTCGGCCGGGACGGGGCAGCCCGACCGGTTCCTCCATTGAGCCGGGGACCTCCTGACGGACCACCGGCCGGCCAAACCGGCTGCTGCGTATGGCCCAGGCTCAGGCCCGGAGCGTGGCCTTCTTGAACGCGGCGGCCAGGAAACCAAATAGGAAGAACTAAATGCCGGGATTTCTGTTCTGAAAGGACGGTCCGCGGCAACGCATGACCGTATTGGCAATTCTCCAGTGAATTAGGACCCGACCCGATGCACGATCCCCGCGCCCGGATGTGGGCGGAAGCCTGCGAGCTTCTCGAACAGGCGGAACGGCTACAGCGCCAGTTCTTCCGCCCCGCCGGAGAAGCATTGCGTCCGGCCTGGGAGCCCCCTGTCGACATCTTCGAGACGGAGGAGGACCTCTGGATCGCGGTCGCCTTGCCCGGGGTCGTACCTGAAGATGTGAGGATCGTCATTCAGGACCGTACCCTGCTGGTGACCGGCCAACGCCCGCTTCCACTCGAAAGTCGGGGCAGCATGATCCATCGGGTCGAGATTCCCCATGGCCGGTTCGAACGCCGCATCGTTCTTCCCGTCGGCCGCTTCGAACTGCGCCGGCGCGATCTGAGCAACGGCTGTCTCACACTCTCCCTTCGCAAGCTGAGCTGACATGGACAATCAACAGACACGCGAAATGTCCACCGCCGATCAGGGCGTTCAGACGCCCCCGGGAGCTGCGCCATCGCAGGCCACGGCGCCGTCGCCGCCAGATGATGCCCTTATCATCCTGCCGGTGCGGAATGTCGTCCTGTTCCCGGGCGTGGTGCTGCCGATCACCATGGGGCGGGAGCGCTCGATCGCGGCCGCCCAGGAGGCCGCGCGCAGCCAGCGGCCAATCGGCGTTCTGCTGCAGCGCGACTCCGAGGTCGTCGAGCCCGGCGCGACCGACCTGTATCAGATCGGAACGACCGCGGGCGTGCTGCGCTATCTGACGGGGCCGGACGGCAGTCATCATGTCGTCTGTCAGGGCCAGCAGCGGTTCCGGGTCGTCGAGTTTCTCGACGGATACCCCTATCTCGTGGCGCGGGTCGAGCTGCTGAGCGAGCAGGAGTTCCAAGGCGCAGAGGCGGAAGGCCGGATGCACCAGCTCAAGCAGCGCGCGGCCGAAGCGCTGGCGCTGATCCCGAATGCGCCGGCCGATCTCGTCAGCGGGATACAGGCGATCTCGTCGCCGGGGACTCTCGCCGATATGGTTGTCGGATTCATGGACATCAAACCGGCGGAAAAGCAGGAAGTGCTCGAGACGCTGGATGTTCGCAGCCGGCTGGATCGCGTGCTGTGGCTCCTGGCCTATCGGATTGAGGTGCTGCGCCTTTCTCGCGACATCGGCCAGCAGACCCAGGAGGCGTTGGGCGCACGACAGCGCGAATACATGCTCCGGGAGCAGCTCAAAACGATCCAGAAGGAGCTTGGAGAGGCGGACGAGAAATCCGAGGAGATCACCGAGCTGTCGAAGGCCATCGCCGATGCGAAGATGCCGGAGGAGGTCGAGCAGCAGGCCCGGAAAGAGCTGTCGCGGCTCGAGCGCATGCCTGAGGCGGCCGGCGAGTACTCGATGATCCGGGCCTACCTGGATTGGCTGATCGCGCTGCCATGGTCCGTAAGCAGCGAGGAGGCGATCAACATCGAGGAGGCTCGAAAGATCCTCGATGAGGATCATTACGGCCTGGAGCGGATCAAGCGCCGTATCCTGGAATATCTGGCGGTTCACAAGCTGCGGCCCGACGGCAAGAGCCCGATCCTCTGCTTCGTCGGCCCGCCGGGCGTCGGCAAGACGTCGCTCGGCCAGAGCATTGCACGCGCCACCGGCCGCAAGTTCGTGCGCATCAGTCTGGGCGGCGTACATGACGAGGCCGAAGTCCGCGGCCATCGGCGCACCTATATCGGCGCTCTACCTGGAAACATCATCCAGGCAATGCGCAAGGCCGGCACGCGCAATCCGGTGTTCATGCTCGACGAGATGGACAAGCTCGGTGCCGGGTTCCACGGCGATCCTTCCTCCGCGCTGCTCGAGGTGCTGGATCCGGAGCAGAACTCGACGTTCCGGGACAACTATCTGGGCGTCCCCTTCGATCTCAGCCATGTCATGTTCATCGGAACCGCGAACATGCTCGACACCATTCCCGGCCCATTGCGCGACCGGATGGAGGTGATTCAGCTGTCGGGCTACACCGAGGAGGAAAAGCTGCAGATCGCGCGCCGTTATCTGGTGCGGCGGCAGCTCGAGGCGAACGGCCTTTCGCCCGAGCAGTGCGAGATCACGGACGAGGCGCTGCGCAGAATCATCCGCGACTACACCCGCGAAGCCGGCGTGCGCAACCTCGAGCGCGAGATCGGCGGCGTCTTCCGAAACGTAGCCGTGCGTATCGCGGAAGGCTCCGCAACGCACCTTCGAATCGATGCCGACGACGTCACGGCGATTCTTGGAGCGCGGCGCTTCGAAAACGAGATTGCGACGCGCACCAGTGTTCCGGGCGTGGCAACCGGGCTGGCGTGGACGCCCGTCGGCGGCGACATCCTGTTCATCGAGGCGACCCGCGTTCCGGGGCAGGGCAAGCTGGTCCTTACCGGCCAGCTTGGCGAGGTGATGAAGGAAAGCGCGCAGATCGCACTCAGCCTGGCCAAGTCCCGGGCGCGCGACATCGGTCTCGGCGAGGATGTTTTCCCCAAAAGCGACATCCACGTTCACGTTCCGGCCGGCGCGATCCCCAAGGACGGACCGAGCGCCGGCGTCGCGATGTTCACGGCTCTCGTTTCGCTGCTGACCGGGAAGACCGTGCGCAGCGACACGGCAATGACCGGGGAGATAAGCCTGCGGGGGTTGGTGCTTCCGGTCGGAGGCATCAAGGAGAAGGTGGTCGCGGCTGTGCGCGCCGGCATCACCAATGTCATCCTGCCGGCCCGCAATCGCAAGGATCTGGAAGACATCCCCGAGGAGGCGCGCCGCCGCGTCAACTTCATCTGGGCCGAACGCGTCGAGGATGTGGTGCAGGCGGCCATCGGGCAGGGCGCGATGAAAAGCCATGACGAGCCGGAGCTGGCGACCGCAAAATAGCCGCAGCGGCGGACCGGTCGTCTAGCGCAGCGCGTCGGCTGTTCCGAAGCCCCGGGAGTATGCGCCGTCCGAATCCCTGGCGTAGCGGCGGATCATGCGCGCGCAGAAATCGGCGAACTCCTCGGCGGCTTGCGGCGGGCTCGTGTGATGCGCGGCAAGGCCGCGATGCTCCGGCGTGAAGCAGAAGGTCACGGTCACGGCGAATTCGTCGAGCGCCCGAAACTGGCGGTCGAACCACGCCTCCGCATTGGGGCGAAAGCTGTCGGCCCAACTCAGGCCGGTGCGAAGCTGGGTGACCCCGAGCCGGCGCAGCCACGCGACGGCATCGTCCAGTCTGGGGTCTTCGAAATGAAACCACTGGCAGATGCCGAGTTCGGGCGCGTAGTCCGGGAACGACCTGAGCGCCATCTTCGGCGTGCCGTCCTCGCGCAGCAGGCCCATATGGAAGTGGCGGTAGTAGGACGAGCCCTCGGCCTCGCGGTGACGCGTGGTTGCCGGCCATGCCTTCGGCAGGTCGTAAAGGCTGTACCAGTGGATGCGCGGCGCCCGTCCGATCAGCAACGCCGCCGTGCGATGCAGCCCGAACTCCTGGACCTCCTCGGCGCCGAAGGTCGATACCCCGACTTCGGATACCCAGACCGGCAGGGGCGTGACGGCCTGGACCTCGCGTATGCGGTCGGGCCATTCGTTCAGCATCCAGTGATTCCAGTCGAGCGGGAAGCCGTGGACTGCGACCGCATCGACATGGTCGAGCACGCCGAAGCCATCCATTCTGCGGATGAACGCCGGATCGATCGGCGAGATTCCGCCGAGGACTCGTGTCAGGCGCGGGCTCTCCGCCGCGATCGCCTGGCCCGCGAGCTTGGCCATGCCGGCGAACGCACTCCATTCCGGGTCGATCTGGAAATCCCAATGCGATTTGTTGTTCGGTTCATTCCAGATCATCGCCGCTTCGATCATGGCTTGGGTCCCCGCGCCGGATAGACGGCGTGCGGCCCATCGGGGGGACTGGAAATCTCGCATCGGCGGCAGATGAAGACTTCCTCCTCCGGATGATCGAGCACCATGAAGCCCGCGCTGCGCAGCAGGGCTTCGGCGCAGGCGCGGTTGGGGATCCACCAGTTCGTCTCGTCATTCGAATATTTGTGCTCGATGAAACTCATCCGCGGAAATGAGGGACGCTCGAAGATCCCATGCTCCCAGAAATGATAGTTGCGTTCGTAGCTCTCGACCTCGGCGCTGCCGCGCAGCATCGACTGGAAGACGAGCAGGTCCTTCGCGACGTGTGCATGGATCAGGTCGAGGGCCAGCAGCGGATGGCGCAGGTGATAGAACACACCCATGAACAGCACGATGTCGAACCGCTCGCCCAGCCGGGCCACGTCGTAGACCGAAAGCTGCTGAAATTCGATGTCGACCTCGCAGATCTCGGCGGCGAAGCGCGCCTGATTGATATACTCGCTGGAAGGCTCGATTCCGACGACGCGCGCGGCGCCTCTCCGCTTCATGGCGATCGAATAGAATCCCGCGTTGCATCCGATGTCGAGAACGGTTTTTCCCGTCACGTCCGCGGGCAGCGCATCGGAGAAACGTCTCCATTTGACCGCCGGATAGTCTCCGAGGAAGTGGTCCGGCGCGGTCGGCACGCCCCGCAAATCGATGTTGTGGAACCACGTTCCGAGCGCCCTGACCCGTTCGCGGATCGCTTCGGAAGAGAAATCGCCGGCCGAATGGCTCATTCGCGCGAGCCTCCAGTTGCGGACTCCTCTGGGAGGACGGCGGCGGGCTCCGACAGCAGGCGGATCGCCTCGCGGTAGCCGTGCAGCGTGCCGACATCGACATAGGCGTGCCCGGCCTGCACGCCGACGGCCGTGCCACCCTGCTCGAGATAATCGTTCACCAACGTCCCCATATACTCGTCGCGGCGCTCGCGCGAGCACCAGAGTCGGAACAGGTCGTGCAGGATCGTTCCCGGCATCTTGAACGCTCCCCAGATCCATGAGGACTGGGGATTCGGGACTTTGACCTGGATCTGCGTGACCGCTCCACGCTGGTCGGTGATGACCGCGTCGAACAGCTCCGGCCTGTCCACCGGGAACAGCAGGAACGAGAGGTCGTCGTCGGGAAGAAGAGACAGGCCGTCGGCGGGAAACCAGATCGTATCGGGAAGGCCTATCACGACATGCTCGTCCGGGCGGACGAAGGGCAGCGCGCGGAAGATCGCGTCGCACAGGCCGAGCGGCCGCGGCTGCACGACATATGTGAAGGCTACCGAGGCATATCCGCCGCCGAAATATTCCAGAATGTCGGATTTGCCCGGTGCGATGACGAAGCAGATCTTGTCCGCGCCGCCCATGACCATCCGCTCGACCAGATACTCGCTTACGGCGCGGGGCCGGTCGATCTCGCCGTCGTGGCGGCTGCCGACCGGCAGTAGCTCCTTGGAGAACGCGAGCGGCTGTATGCGTGTGCCGCTGCCTGCCGCCGGGATGATTCCCCACATGTCCGCGCCTCTAACCCATTGCCGAGACCAGAGCAGGGGCGGTGTAACAACTGCCCCGGGCTTGTTCGAGAATCGACACGAGGTCCCGCGCCCGCCGGTCCGACGTGTGCTCCGAGAGAGTGCGGTCGCGGGCACGACGTGCGATTCGCGAAAGCTCCTCGCCGCTCATGCCCAACGCCGCTACGCTGTCCGCGGTTTCACACGCGACGACAATCTCGCTGCCGGGGGCGAAGAAGGAATCGAGTCCATCCCACCAGTCGCTGATCAGCGGCGCGCCGCAGGCGGCCGCCTCGAACAGGCGTCCCGAGGGGCAATAGCCCATGCGCGCCATCGCGGCGCGTGTCACGTTGATGGTCAGGCGCGAGGAGCCGAAGAACGCGGCGTGATCGGCGGGCGGCAGATGCCGCACGAAGAAGATGTTCGGCGCCCATGGAAAGGTGTGCGGATAGCCGGCGCCGCCGATGACGAACCGGCATTCCGGACGCTGCCGGGCCGCCGCGATGAAGAGGCGTTCGAGGGCGCCTTGCCGGTCGGCGGCGTAGGTGCCGAGATAGGTAAGGTCCCCGCGGAAGGTCTCGACGGCCGGAACCGGACGGTGGACGTCCGGATCGACGCTGCCGTAGAGCGGCGCCACCCGTCGTGCGCCGAGGTCGCGCTGCAGGGCGGTCAGCGCGCCACCGCCGGTATAGCTCAGGACCAGATCGAACTCGCGCAGGCCGCCAGGGCCTATATAGCTGAGACTCTCTCCGGCGGCGACCCGGGCCAATGTCACCGGCGTGTCGAGGTCGTAGAACACGCGCAAGCACCGCGACGACAGCACCACGCCGGACGCCGCAATTCCATCCGGGCAGTATGACGTCACGATCGCGACATCGGCGTCAGCCAATTCGCGTTGTGCTGCCGGGAGAGCCTGGTTCCAATCGGGGTAGAGCACCAGTTCACCGCCCGAAATCGCGGCGAGATCCCGATGCGCCGCATAATAGGGAACATCGCGCTCGAAGAAGGCGACGCGGTGCCCCTGCCGCACCAGGGCATTGCACAATCCGCGCCACAGCGTCGCGTGACCGTTGCCCCAAGACGAACTGATGGTGAGCCCGAAAATGACGATCTTCATGGCAGCCGGCGGCCGATGATGGTCATCGCGTCCGAAGCCGATCCCGGCTTGTACGGGAACCACCTCTAACAGTCGCGGACGATATCATGCGAGATCCGGACAGGGTCATGCGCGGCGGCATCGCCGTTTAACGAACTGTGCCGCTCCGGGTTCCTGGGCACGATACCGCACGGTGCAAGCGCGTCGATGTGGCGAATGCGGAACTGCGCACTGGCTTAGCCGTTCCCTGCACAGGAACTTACGTCTCCCGTACGGGAGGGGACATGAGGAAGAAGGTCAGAGTGGCCGTGGTCGGCGTCGGAAACTGCGCTTCATCGCTGGTGCAGGGAGTCACATTCTACAAGGACGCCAACGGGTCCGACTTCATCCCGGGATTGATGCATGTCGAGCTCGGCGGATATCACGTCAGGGACATCGAGTTTGCCGCCGCTTTCGATGTCAACGCCAGCAAGGTCGGCAAGGACCTTTCCGCCGCGGTATTTGCCGAGCCGAACAATACCTGCAAATTCGCGGACGTGCCGCATCTCGGCGTTCCGGTGCGTCGCGGCGTCACGCATGACGGGATCGGCAAGTACCTGCGCGATACCGTGATCGAGGCAGAGGAGCAGCCCGTCGACGTCGCGGCCGCGCTGCGGGAGAGCCGGAGCGACGTCGTCGTTTCGTATCTGCCGGTCGGGTCGCAGAAGGCGACAGAGTGGTATGCCGAGCAGGCGCTCGATGCCGGGTGCGCCTTCGTCAACTGCATCCCGGTTTTCATTGCCTCGCGCGAACAATGGCGGCACCGGTTCAAGGAACGCAGGCTGCCGCTCATCGGCGACGACATCAAGTCTCAGGTCGGCGCCACCATCGTGCATCGCGTGCTGACGAATCTCTTTCGCGAGCGTGGCGTCCGCGTGGACCGCACCTATCAGCTCAATTTCGGCGGCAACACCGACTTTCAGAACATGCTCGAGCGCGAGCGGCTCGAATCGAAGAAGCTCTCCAAGACCCGGGCCGTCACGAGCCAGCTCGATTATGCGCTGTCCGACAGCGAGGCGCATGTCGGCCCGAGCGACTTCGTGCCGTGGCTTACGGACCGCAAGTGGTGCTACATCCGCATGGAAGGCACCGCATTCGGCAACGTCCCGCTCAACTGCGAGCTCAAGCTCGAGGTGTGGGATTCGCCCAATTCCGCAGGGGTCGTCATCGATGCCGTCCGCTGCGCCAAGCTTGCGCTCGACCGGGGCGTCGGCGGGGCGCTGTACGGGCCGTCGAGCTATTTCATGAAGAGCCCCCCGGAGCAACTCACCGACGCGGAGGCACACCGGCATACCGAAGCGTTCATCCGCGGCGACCCCGTCGTTTGATCCGGCAGCTGTGGCAACCTACGTGCTTGTGCGCCACGGCGCCCATGACCTGATCGGCAAGCGGCTCGTCGGCCGCGACCCGGAGATCCGTCTCAATGCCGCCGGCATGAAGCAGGCGAACCGGCTGGCCGCGAAACTCGCGGGAAGCGAGATCGACGCCGTCTACAGCAGCCCGCTCACGCGGGCCCAGGAGACCGCGATGCCGATTGCCGCGCGCCTCGGGCGGCCGGTGCAGTCCGCCGAATCGATCAACGAGTTCGACTTCGGCGACTGGACCGGGGCACCCTTCCGCGACCTCGAACGGTCGGCCGCATGGCGCATGTTCAACGTGTTCCGCAGCGGGACCGGCGCCCCGAACGGCGAGTCGATGCTCGACGTCCAGGCACGGGTGATCGGCTTCATGAATGCGCTGCGTGAGCAAAAGCCCGACGGCCGGTTTGTGCTCGTGAGCCACGGCGACGTAATCCGGGCGGCAATCCTGCATCTGCTCGGGCTGACCCTCGACCTCTATGACCGCATCGAGATCGGACCCGGCTCGCTGAGCACGGCAGTGGTCGAGCCGTATGGGGCCAGGATCGCCGGGCTGAACGAGGTGCCGGATGGAGATGATTGAAACCGGTCTGGATCCGTCGATCCTGCGCGAATACGACATACGCGGAATCGTTGGACAGACGCTTACCCCGGGTGTTGCGGAGATGGTCGGACGCTGCTTCGGGACGATGGTCGCCGCACGGGGCGCAAGCGAGGTCGGCGTCGGATATGACGGGCGGCTCAGCTCGCCGGAGCTGGAGCGCGCCCTCGTCGCAGGGCTGGCCGCATGCGGGCTCGATGTCGTTCGCTTCGGCCGCGGTCCGACTCCGATGCTCTATTTCGGTCTGCATCACCGCGAGATCGGCGCCGGCGTCATGGTGACGGGCTCGCACAATCCGCCCGATTACAACGGTTTCAAGCTGCTGATCGATCGTACGCCGCTGAGTGCCGGGGAAATACGTGCGATCGGCCGAATCGCGCGGGAGGGCGCGTTCGCTGCGGGCTGCGGCAAGGTGCGCAAGGCTGATGTGCGCGACGCCTATGCCAGGCGGCTTGCCGCCGACTATCGGCCGGGAAGGGCGCTGATGATTGCCTGGGACTTGGGCAACGGCGTCACGGGCGATGTCATTCCGCCCCTCTGCGAGCGTCTGCCGGGACTCCGTCATGTCCTGCTCAACGAGGTAGTGGACGGCACCTTCCCGGTGCATCATCCCGACCCGGCGATACCGGAAAATCTTGCACAGCTTCAGGATGCCGTCGTCCAGGCCGGGTGCGACATCGGCATAGCTTTCGATGGCGACGGCGACCGCATTGGCATCGTCGACGGTGAAGGCGAGATCCTGTGGCCAGATCAGGTCCTGTTGCTGCTGGCGCGCGACGTGCTGCGCGAGCGCCCGGGTGCAACCGTCGTGGCCGACGTCAAGTCGAGTCAGACGCTGTTCGACGGGATCGAGGCGGCAGGCGGGCGGTGGGTCATGTCGCCTTCGGGATATCCGGTGATCAGGCGGACGATGCGCGAACGGGACGCACCGCTTGCGGGCGAGATGAGCGGACACATGTTCTTCGACGACCGCTTCTATGGCGTTGACGACGCTCTCTATTGTGCGATCCGCGTGCTCTCGATCGCGGCCGGCGCGGGGGAGCCGCTGACGGCTTTTCGCCGTACGCTGCCAAGGGTCTTCAGCACGCCGGAGCTGAGGATCCGGTGTCCCGAGCATCGCAAGCGCCAGGTGGTTGCGGACGTCGCCGCGCGATTGCGGGCGGCTGACGCCGACATGCTCGAGATCGACGGCCTTCGCGTCCGGCGCGACGCGGGATGGTGGCTGCTGCGTGCTTCCAACACCGAGCCGGCGCTCGCCGCGCGCTGCGAGGCAGGCGATGCCGCGGCCTTCGAACGGATCAAGGCCGAGCTGGCAGCGCAGCTCGCGCTAAGCGGCGTCTCGGTGCCGGACGTGCTGGGGCATCCCGGATCAGCCGGCGGACGCGGCGGCGGAGGAGAGCAGCGCGACGAGGCGCTCCCCGGCCTGCTCGATCGGCCCTGAATTGTCGATCGCGACCATGGCCGGATGCGCCGGCGCCGCGGTGGTCCGGCCCAGCCGTTCCGAAATCGCTTCGGCCGTTTCACGCCCTCGCGCCAGAAGCCGCTTCGCGAGAACGTCCGGCGCGCACGTGATCAGGAGCGGCGTGACGTCCCGCGACTCGGCGAGTTGATCGTCGAAATGGGCGCGTGAGCCGCTCACGACCACGATCAGACCTGCGCGCCGCCACGTCTCGATCTCGATGCCGATGCCATAGGACAGGCCGTGCGCCTCCCAATGCATGGCGAAGAGACCGCGCGTCTTGCGTAGTGCGAACTCCGCCGGTGTCAGCGCCACGTGATTCTCGTCATTCGGGACCGGCAGGCGTGTGATGTAGCGGTGCGCGAACGCGACCGGGGTTCCGTCGAGCCGCGCACGCGCATAACGCAGCAGCGTGTCCTTGCCAGCCCCCGACGGCCCCATGACATAGATAATCGGTACAGCCCCCATTTCCGTCGCTCCAGCCCCTCCATGCCGCGCACGCCGCATCGGCGATGCCTTGACTTCGGCTCCGGGTCCCAGTACGTGAGCCCGGCTCCTACCATCAAGGGCTTTCGCTGCCAATGGCGCGCGCATTCACGTTTCCGGGTCAGGGTTCACAGGCGGTCGGCATGGGCCGCGACCTTGCGGTCGCCTTCGTCGCGGCACGCGAAGTATTCGAGGAGGTGGATGAGGCTCTCAAGCAGAAGCTGTCGAAGCTGATGTTCGAGGGGCCGGAGTCGGAGTTGACCCTGACCGCCAATGCACAGCCGGCGCTGATGGCGGTGAGCCTGGCGGCCGTTCGTGTGCTGGAGCGCGAAGCCGGGATCGATCTTCCGAGAGTCGCCGCCTTCGTCGCCGGTCATTCGCTGGGCGAGTATTCGGCCCTGGCAGCAGCGGGCGCGCTCGGCCTGTCCGACGCCGCCCGGCTTCTGCGCCAGCGCGGCGACGCCATGCAGAAGGCCGTTCCGGTCGGCGAGGGGGCCATGGCGGCGCTACTCGGGCTCGATCTGGACAAGGCCGCCGAAGTGGCGCGGGAGGCCGCGCAGGGCGAGGTCTGTGATGCGGCCAATGACAATGCGCCGGGGCAGGTCGTCGTCAGCGGCAGCCGCGCTGCGGTCGAGCGCGCTGTGGAGATCGCCAAGACCAGGGGCGCCAGGCGCGCGATCATGCTGCCGGTCAGCGCGCCGTTCCATTGCGCCCTGATGAAACCGGCAGCGGATGTCATGGAGGAGGCGCTTGCGGCCGTGACGCTCGCACCGCCGCGGATCCCGCTGGTCGCGAACGTCACTGCCGAGGCGGTGAGCGATCCGGAATCGATTCGCCAGCTTCTTGTCCAGCAGGTGACGGGCCTGGTGCGGTGGCGCGAGAGCGTCCTGTTCCTCAAGCAGCAGGGTGTCACAACCTTGGTCGAGGCGGGCGCAGGCAAGGTGCTGACCGGCCTCGTCCGCCGCATCGATCCGGAGCTGGCCGGCGTCAGCATTCAGGCTCCGGCCGATATCGAGGCATTGGCGAAGACGCTATAACGTGCGTCGGACCAACATCTCCTATTCAATCCGGAGAGCACAGGGGCAGCAATGTTCGATCTGACCGGAAGGCATGCGCTGGTAACCGGCGCGACAGGGGGCATCGGTGGTGCCATCGCGAAGGTCCTGCACGGGGCCGGCGCCAGGGTCGTGATCTCCGGCAGGCGCATGGACGCTCTCGAAGGCCTTGCGCGGGAGCTGGGCGAGCGGACTGTGGCCGTCGCCGGCGATCTTGGCGATCTCGATCGGCTCGAGACATTCTTCAAGGACGCCGAAGCGGCGTTCGGTCAGATCGATATCGTGGTCAACAACGCCGGATTCACGCGCGACGGACTTGCGATCCGCATGAAGGACGAGGACTGGCAGAAGGTGCTCGACGTCGATCTTACGGCCGGCTTCCGCCTTGCACGTGCGGCCATGCGGGGCATGATGAAGCGCCGCTGGGGTCGGGTCATTGGCATCACCTCGATCGTCGGCGTCACAGGCAATCCTGGCCAGGCGAACTATGCAGCCGCCAAGGCCGGCATGATCGGCATGTCGAAGTCGCTTGCCCAGGAGGTTGCGTCCCGCGGCATCACCGTGAATTGCGTCGCCCCGGGCTTCATCGCGACGGCGATGACCGAGGCTCTTCCGCCCGAACAAGCGGAGCGGCTAAAGGCGGCAATTCCGGCCGGGCGAATGGGCAGCCCGGTGGACGTCGCGGCCGCGGTTCTGTATCTGGCGAGCGATGAGGCGGCCTATGTCACCGGCCAAACCTTGCATGTGAACGGTGGAATGGCGATGATATAATTGTTTTTGCTGCCTTATCCGGCCATGGCGGCGCCCGCTCTGGATGCTGGTCAAGGCAGGATGTTTGTGTTACCAAACCGCGCTTTGCGCCACCCCGGTGGAGTCTGCCGGGAGCAGGCGCGGCATCCGACGCCACAATTTTCACAGCTAAAATAAAGCGAAAGGTGAACCGCGATGAGCGACGTCGCAGACCGGGTCAAGAAGATCGTGGTCGAGCATTTGGGGGTCGACGAAGGCAAGGTCACGGAAAACGCGAGCTTCGTCGACGATCTCGGGGCTGATAGCCTCGACACGGTCGAGCTCGTGATGGCCTTCGAGGAGGAGTTCGGTTGCGAGATTCCCGATGACGCTGCCGAGAAGATCACCACCGTCAAGGACGCCATCAATTACATCGAGCAGCACAAGTAACGTATCGGCCGTGGCCCCGGCGCCACGGGTGCGCGGCAGCGAGCTCGACGCGCTCGCCTTGCACGGAGGTATCTGAATGAGACGGGTTGTCGTCACCGGCATGGGCATGGTCACGCCGCTCGGTTGCGGAGTGGAGCCGACCTGGAAGCGGCTGATCGCCGGCGAGTCGGGCCTGCGCGGAATTCAGTCGTTCGACGTGTCGGACCTGCCGTCCAAGATAGGCGGCCTTGTCCCGCGCGGCGAGACCTCGTCCGGCTCGTTCAACGCCGATGACTGGGTGCCGCCCAAGGACCAGCGCAAGATGGACGAGTTCATCGTCTTCGGACTTGCCGCGGCGATCCAGGCCGTCGAGGATTCCGGCTGGAAGCCCGATGCGGACGAAGATCGCGAGCGCACCGGCGTCATGATCGGCTCCGGCATCGGCGGTCTGGTCACGATTGCCGACGGCGCCATCACGCTGAAGGAAAAGGGGCCGCGCCGGATG
Source organism: Alphaproteobacteria bacterium (assembly GCA_041690495.1). GTDB lineage: Bacteria > Pseudomonadota > Alphaproteobacteria > CACIAM-22H2 > CACIAM-22H2 > DATAAP01. The sequence goes on from JAWLHE010000002.1 coordinate 139,247, forward strand.
AGCCCGTTCTTCATTCCGTCGGCGCTCATCAATCTGGCGTCGGGCCATGTCTCGATCAAATACGGCTTCAAGGGGCCGAATCATTCGGTCGTCACGGCATGCTCGACCGGCGCGCATGCGATCGGCGATGCGACCCGCCTGATTCAGCTCGACGACGCCGACGTCATGGTGGCCGGCGGCGCCGAGGCGGCGATCTGCAGGCTGGGCATCGCCGGCTTTGCCGCGGCGCGCGCGCTGTCGACCGGCTTCAATGACGACCCGCCGCGTGCCTCGCGGCCGTGGGACAAGGACCGCGACGGGTTTGTGATGGGCGAGGGTGCCGGCGTCGTCGTGCTCGAGGAATATGAGCACGCCAAGAAGCGCGGCGCGAAGATCTATGCCGAGGTGATCGGGTATGGGCTGTCGGGCGACGCCTATCACATCACGGCGCCGTCCGAGAATGGCGACGGCGCCTTTCGCGCCATGCGCAGCGCGCTGAACCGCGCAAAGACGAATCCGGACGAGATAGACTACATCAACGCCCACGGCACCTCGACGCCGCTGGGCGACGAGATCGAGCTCGGCGCGGTCAAGCGGCTGTTCGGCGACCATGCCTACAAGCTGTCGATGTCGTCGACCAAGTCGGCGATCGGCCATCTGCTCGGCGCAGCCGGCAGTGTCGAGGCCATCTTCTCGATCCTTGCGCTCCGCGATCAGGTGGTGCCGCCGACGCGCAATCTCGACAGTCCGTCGGATGGTTGCGACATCGACCTGGTACCGCACCAGGCCAAGGAACGGCCGGTCCGGAAGGCGCTGTCGAACTCGTTTGGCTTCGGCGGCACCAACGCGTCACTCATCTTCGCGGCGGCGAGCTGACGCGCGCGTTGCGCTTTCTGGCGATCGGGCTGCTCGTCGCCACCGTCGCGGCGGCGGCCTTCTCCGGATGGATCTGGTACGGCTATCAGGCGCCGGGGCCGCTGGCGGCACACCAGAACATCGTCATCCCGCGCGGCGCCGGGTTGGCCCGGATCGCGGAGCTGCTGCGCGACCGCGGCGTCATCGCCGATCCGCTCGTCTTTCGTATCGGGGCCGTGGTTTCGGGTGAGGCGTCGCGGCTGAAGGCCGGTGAGTATGCCTTCGCACCCGGCGTCTCCCCGCAAGGTGCCGCGGCGATCATCGCGAGCGGAAGGACGGTGGTCCGGCGCCTGACGATCGCGGAGGGCGCGACGACCGCCCAGGCGATGGCGCTTCTGCGCAGTGCCGAGGGACTGGAGGGCGAGGTCGCGGCGGCGCCCGGCGAGGGCGAGCTGCTGCCCGAGACCTACTTCTATTCCTGGGGCGATTCGCGCGACCGGCTGCTCGCGCGTCAGCGGCGCGCCATGGCTGAGGCGATTGCCGAGCTCTGGCCGAAGCGCGTGCCGGGTTTGCCGCTCAAAACCCCGGAGGAGGCGGTCGTGCTGGCCTCGATCGTGGAGAAGGAAACCGCCGTGCCGGAAGAGCGGCCGCAGATCGCCGCCGTATTCCTAAACCGGCTGAAGCGGGGCATGCGGCTGCAGGCCGATCCTACGGTGATCTACGGCCTGACCGAGGGCAAGTCGATGCTCGACCGCCCGCTGTCGCGCGCCGATCTCGACACGCGGCACGCCTGGAACACCTATGTCATCAGCGGCCTTCCGCCGACGCCGATCGCCAATCCCGGACGCGCGGCGCTCGAGGCGGTTCTCCGGCCGGCCGAAACCGAGGACCTGTACTTCGTATCGGACGGTACGGGACGGCATGTGTTCGCGCGGACGCTCGCGGAGCACAATCGCAACGTTAAGCGCCTGCGCCAGATCGAGCGCGAGCGTTCGAAGCCGCCGCAGTGAGCGGCGCGCGGTCATTCGGCCGCAGGCGCGGCTGCCTTGGTCGCCCTGACGGTGGAGATCAGCTCGATCAGCGGGTCGATGTATTCGAAGTCTTCGGGATCGAGGTCCTCGACGGCGAAGCCGTTGAGATAGGCTACCGCCAGAACGAGATTGCCATACGTCCTCACGTCGACGCTCTCCGGGCCGAAAACGTCGGCGAAAAGACGTTTGGCCGAACGTGAGCTGTATCGCCATTGCTCGCCCCACGGATCCTCGTCGCCGCTGATTGCCGCCATGAAGGGCAGAGTCGCGAGCACGCTTCCGCCGGGCTTCAGGATCCGCTTCACCGTTCTGACGGCGGCATGGTGATCGTAGATGTACTGCAGCACCTGGGTCAGGATAATGCAGTCGAAACTGTCGTCGGGAATGTCGGGCGCGTCCTGAAGATCGGCAATGACGGTTGCGCCTGCTTGCGGGACGGGCATGAGCACATCGGACTGCGTGACCCGGTCGCCGCCGCTGGATCGCGTATACTCGTTGCCGCCGATTTCCAGCACGCGGCCCCGGACCCGCTCCGCCTCGGACGCGATGAATCGGTCGATGAAGTAGCGGTCAATGGGCCGGCCGCGGTCGTTGCCGAACGAACGGCTGAACGGCTTGAAACGGTTCCGGCGGCCGACAGCGCGCTTGAAGATCAGCCATTGCCACCTGGGAATCGTTGCTGTTAGCCGCACGCGCAGTCTCCGGCTGTAAGGACGCGAGAATAGGGGACCGTTGCCGTACCCGGAATTGCACCATGGAGCTAATTCGCCGGGACAGTGCCGCAGGCAGGTGTTCGAGTGCTCCGTATGTCCCCTTGTGCGCGCGGAGGGCTCCGCCTAGCGTCGACCGGCCCGCGCCTTGATCCTGACAGGGGAAGGGGATGGAACTCGATCCGGTATTCCTTTCGCGGATACAGTTCGCGTTCGTCATATCCTTTCACATCCTCTTTCCGGCCTTCACGATCGGCTTGGCCGCCTATATCGCCCTGCTCGAAATCCTATGGATGTGGACCGGGCGCGAATCGTACGGTCGAGTTTCCCGCTTGTGGATCAATATCTTTGCCGTCTCTTTCGGGATGGGCGTCGTGTCCGGCATCGTCATGTCCTACCAGTTCGGCACGAACTGGAGCAGGTTCTCGGACATCACCGCAAACGTCGTGGGCCCGCTTCTCAGCTATGAGGTGCTGACCGCCTTCTTTCTCGAAGCGACCTTCCTCGGAATTCTGCTGTTCGGACGCACGCGCGTGCCGCGCGGGCTGCACGTCCTCTCGGCCATCGCGGTTTCCGCCGGGACGCTCATATCGACCTTCTGGATTCTGTCGGCCAACAGCTGGATGCAGACCCCGTCAGGCACCGAGTTGCGCGACGGTTTGATCCACGTGACGAGCTGGTGGGACGCGGTGTTCAATCCGTCATTCCCGTACCGGCTCGCGCACATGGTCGTGGCGGCCTTCCTGACGACGGCCTTTGTCGTCATTGCTGTGGCCGCCTGGTATCTGCGCCGCGGCCGTTCGGTGCCCGAGGCGCGCACGATGCTGTCGATGACCCTTTGGCTGGTAACCGTGCTGGCGCCGCTGCAGATCCTTCTTGGCGACCTGCACGGTCTCAATACGTTCGAACATCAGCCGGCGAAGGTTGCCGCCATGGAAGGACACTGGGAGACATACGAGGGCGCACCGCTGGTTCTGTTTGCCTGGCCCGATATGGACGCCGAGCGCAACCATTTCGAGATTGCGGTCCCCAAACTCGGCAGTTTGATCCTGACTCACGATACCGAAGGCATAGTGCGCGGTCTGAAGGAATGGCCCGAGTCCGACAGGCCCTATGTGCCGTTCGTCTTCTGGGCATTCCGCATCATGGTAGGGATCGGCCTGATTATGCTCACCGTTGCGGCGGCAAGCCTGTGGCTGCGCTGGCGCGGCCGCCTGTACGACTCGAAGCTGTTCCTGCGTCTGTGCACATGGTGCCTGCCACTCGGCTTCGTCGCGGTCATAGCCGGATGGATCGTCACCGAGACGGGCCGGCAGCCCTGGACGGTGTATGGCCTCCTGCGCACGGCGGATTCGGTCTCCCCGTCGCTGACCGGAAACAGCGTCCTGGCTTCGCTGCTCGTCTACTTTGCCGCATACGCCGTGATCTTCACGGCCGGCGTCTACTACATGGTGCGCCTCGTGCAACGCGGCCTCGAGGAGGCCGAAACCGAGACCCGCGGCAGCATGATAGAGCGCGCCCGCCGGCCGCTTTCCACGCCGGATCCCGGGGTCGGGGGAGGCCGCACATGACAATCGACGTTACGCTCGTCTGGGCCGGCATCATCGCTTTCGGCGTGTTCATGTACGTGCTGCTCGACGGCTTCGATCTCGGCATCGGCATCCTGTTTCCGTTCGCGCCGAGTGATTCGGCGCGCGACACGATGATGGGCACGATCGCGCCCGTCTGGGACGGCAACGAGACCTGGCTGGTGCTCGGCGGCGCCGGCCTGTTCGCGGCGTTTCCGCTGGCCTACGCGATCATCCTGCCGGCGCTCTACTTCCCGATCCTGGTGATGCTGGTGGCGTTGATCTTTCGCGGCGTCGCCTTCGAATTCCGTGCCAAGGCCGATACCAGCCGGTATCTGTGGGACAAGTCGTTCCACTGGGGTTCGGTGCTCGCGACTTTCGCGCAGGGCATGGTGCTCGGCGGCTTCATCGGCGGATTCGAGGTCGAGGGCCGGGATTATGTCGGTGGCCTGTTCGGCTGGCTGACGCCGTTCAGCGTCATGACCGGACTGGGTCTGATCGCCGGGTACGGACTGCTCGGCGCAACGTGGCTGATCATGAAGACGGACGGGCCGCTGCAGGACTGGGCGTACGGGCGCGCCCGGATTCTGTTGATCGCGACGCTGGTCTTCGTCGCTCTCGTCAGCCTGTGGACGCCGTTCTTCGATCGCGCCATCGCGGAGCGCTGGTTCTCGTGGCCGAACATCGCACTTCTCTCGCCGGTTCCGTTGCTGACCGTGCTGATTGCCTACGGCCTGTGGCACGGCCTCCGGGAACGGGCCGAGGTTTCGCCGTTTCTCTATGCGGTGGGCCTGTTCGCGCTCTCCTACGCAGGCCTCGCGATCAGCATGTGGCCATACGTGATTCCGCGCGTCGCCACGATCTGGGAAGCCGCCGCGGCCCCGAGCAGCCAGATCTTTCTTCTGGTCGGGCTCGCGTTCATCCTGCCGGCGACGCTTGCCTATACCGCCTATTCGTACTGGATCTTCCGCGGCAAGGTGCGCGAGGGCGAAGGCTATCACTGATCGATCTGCGCCGTCGTGCGCTGGTCCGGCCGCTTGCCGGAGGCACCGGCGCAGCAAGGGGGTGCCTTGGCAACAGCGGCGGACCGTGACGCGATCGAATTGCAGTCAGGGGGTCAGGCCTTGCGCGGCAGGCGCGCCAGCAGCGGCTCGATCAGGGCGGAGGGCAGGGCCGCGACGAGGCGGACCAGCGCGTACATCGGCCAGGGAAAGGCGATCCGCGCCTTGTTGCGGGCAAGGCCGCGACGGATGATCTCGGCGGCGCGCCCGGCAGGCATCAGCAGCGGCATGGGGAAGTCGTTTGCCTCGGTCATCCGGCTGACCACGTAGCCCGGGCAGATCACCGAGACCTGCACGCCCTTGCGGGCCAGGTCGGGCCGCAGCGCTTCGCCCCACACCCGCACGAGGGCCTTGGAGGCGCAGTAGGCCGGAGCGCCGGGGAAGCCGCGGAACGACGCCAGCGACGACATCAGCGCGATCTGGCCCCGCCCGCGCGCCATCATGCGCGGGATGACAGGCAATACCGTGTTGAGCACCCCGTCGACATTGATGCTGACGATGCGGCGGAGCTGGGCGGCGCTCTCCCCGGCGCCGGCGGTTCCGCCCGAAACCCCGGCATTGGCAATGACCAGGTCGAGCGGCTCCTGCCCGTCGATGGTCTCGATCCACGCGGCGAGGCCGGCCCCATGCGTGACATCGGCAGTGCAGGTTGCGACCCGGGCCCCACGCGCCTCGCATGCCCGTGCGACTGCGCCGAGACGCCCGATGTCGCGACCGACGAGGGCGAGGAAGATTCCGGGCCCGGCGTAGCGGAGCGCCAGCGCCTCGCCGATGCCGCTCGATGCCCCGGTGATCAGGATGGCTTTCGGCTGTTTCAAGGAATCGCCCCGTAAACCGTTGTTCGCTCAAGGCGAAGTGAATATAGTCGCGGCCACTTCGACGGGCCACCAGATCCGGCGGCCGAACAGCTTGGGGGAGCGGTGGCAATTTCCAGCATGACGGGGTTCGCGCGCGCGAGCGCGGCCGATGACCGTTTCGCCTGGACGTGGGAGACCCGCAGCGTCAATGGTCGCGGTCTCGACGTGCGCTGCCGCGTGCCGCCCGGATTCGACCAGCTCGAGACGGCCGCCCGCGCCGCCGCGGCGAAGCGCTTCAGCCGCGGCAACATCAACCTGACCTTGAGCGTGGAGCGCAAGGCGGGCACGACGCGCGTCGTTGTCAACCGTGACGTGCTCGACCAGGTGCTGGCGCTGGTCAAGGATCTGGAGGGAAAGACGAGTGCCGCGCCGGCGCGGCTCGACGGCCTGCTCGCGGTGCGCGGCGTGATCGACACGGTCGACAACGCCGGCGAGCCGGAGGAGGCCGCCGGACGGCGGGACGCGGCGATGCTCGCCACCCTCGACGCGGCGCTGGGCCAGCTGCACACGGCCCGCCAGGTGGAAGGCCGCGCGCTGCACACGGCGCTGACCGCGCATCTCGACGAGATCGAATCGCTGACCCGCGACGCCGCGAGCCAGGCGGCGTCCCAGCCTGCCGCGATCAAGGCCCGCCTCGAGGCCCAGCTCGCCGAGCTGCTGGGCCAGCAGCCGGCGGTGCCGCAGGAGCGCCTGGCGCAGGAAGTGGCGTTGCTGGCGACCCGCGCCGATGTCCGCGAGGAGCTCGACCGGCTGCATGCGCATATCGGCGCCGCCCGCTCGCTGCTCGAGGCGGAGGGCGCCATCGGCCGGCGGCTCGAATTCCTCGCCCAGGAGTTCAACCGCGAGGCCAATACATTGTGTTCGAAATCGAATGACATCGCGCTGACGCGGACCGGACTGGCGCTGAAGGCGACGATCGACCGGCTGCGCGAGCAGTCCGCCAACATCGAATAGGCCATGGACCGCGAGATTACGCGCCGCGGACTGATGCTGGTCCTGTCGTCTCCGTCCGGGGCGGGCAAGACCACGATCTCGCGCGCCCTGCTGAAGCGCGACCGGAACCTGAAGATGTCGGTCTCGGTGACGACGCGCCCGAAGCGGCCGGGCGAGGTCGAGGGGATCGATTACTATTTCATCGATCCGACCGAGTTCAATCTGATGGTCAACCGCGGCGAACTGCTCGAATACGCCAAGGTGTTCGGGCATTATTACGGCACGCCGCGCCAGCCGGTGGAGGCCGCGCTGACGGACGGGCGCGACGTTCTTTTCGACATCGACTGGCAGGGAACGCAACAGCTCAAGGCGTCCGCGCGCGAGGACCTGGTCAGCGTGTTCATCCTGCCGCCCTCGACCGCGGAGCTGGAAAAGCGCCTGAAGACCCGCGCCCAGGATCCGCCGAAGGTCGTCGCCGAGCGGATGGAGAAGGCGGCGGACGAGATGAGCCACTGGGCCGAATACGACTACATCATCGTCAATCGCGACATTCAGGACAGCGTTGCGCGGGTCGAGGCGATCCTCGCCGCGGAGCGTGCACGGCGCGACCGTCAGGTGGGGCTGGCGGATTTCGTCAAAGGCCTGCGCGAAGGGCAGTGAAGGCCCGCGCGAGCGCGCAGAATTCCTCGATCGACAACTCCTCGGCGCGCCGGGTCGGCGCGATGCCGGCCCGTGCGAGCAGCGCCTCGGAGCCGACGCCGAGCGCCTTCAGGCTCGATCGCAGCATCTTGCGCCGCTGGTTGAAGGCGGCTGCGGTCACGCGCTCCAGCGCGGCCGGATCGGCAGGGGCGGCCGGCTTGTCGCGCGGCATCAGTTCGACCACGGTCGAGACGACTTTCGGCGGCGGCGTGAACGCGGCGGGCTGGATGTCGAACAGCCGGCGGACGCGGCAGCGCCATTGCGCCGCCACCGCAAGGCGCCCGTAAGACGGGTCGCCTGGGTGCGCCACCAGGCGCAGCGCCACCTCCTTTTGGAACATCAGGGTCATGCTCGCGAAGGCCTGCGCATGCGCAAGCCATTGCAGGAGCATGGCGGTCGCAACGTTGTAGGGCAGGTTGGCGACGATGCGGCGCGGCGGCACGCCGAGTTCATGGACCGCGATCTCGAGTGCATCGGCTTCGACGATCGTCAGCCGCCCGGGATAGGCGTCTGCGAGATCGCCGAGTGCCGCGATGCAGCGCGGATCGCGCTCGACGGCGATCACGGCGGCGCCGTTCGCGAGCAGTGCCCGCGTCAACCCTCCGGGACCGGGCCCGACCTCGATGATGGTGCCGGTGCCGATGTCGCCCGCTGCGCGGGCAATGCGGCCGGTGAGATTCAGGTCGAGCAGGAAGTGCTGGCCGAGCGACTTGCGCGCGGCGAGACCGTAGCGGCCGATCACATCGCGCAGCGGCGGCAGTATCGGCACGCTCTCGCTCAGGCGACGTCCTGCTGCCGGCGCGCGCGGCGCTGCTGCGCGAGCGCTCCTGCCAGCTTGATCGCGGCGACGAGACTCGCCGGACTGGCGACGCCCTTTCCCGAGATGTTGAGCGCGGTGCCGTGATCGGGCGATGTCCGCACGAAAGGCAGGCCAAGGGTGACATTGACGCCGGTGTCGAACGCCAGCGTCTTCAGCGGGATCAGCGCCTGGTCGTGATACATGCAGAGCGCGGCGTCGTAGCGGGCGCGCGCTGCGTCGTGGAACATCGTGTCGGGCGGCAGCGGTCCGGCGACCGCGAAGCCCGCCGCGCGCAGGATTGCGACGGCAGGCGTCACGATCTCGATATCCTCGCGCCCGATCGCGCCGTCCTCGCCCGCATGCGGGTTCAGCCCGGCTACGGCCAGGCGTGGCGAATCGATCCCGAAATCCTGGCGCAGCGCATGGCCGACGATGCGGCCGACGGCGACGATGGCGTCCGTGGACAGGCTGGCGATTGCCTCGCGCAGCGACACGTGGATCGTCACGGGCACCACGCGCAACCCGGCGCCGACCAGCATCATCACCGGTCGGGCCACGCCGCCGGCCAGCGCCGCCAGGAATTCCGTATGCCCGGGGTGACGGAAGCCCGAATCGTAGAGCGTTTTCTTGTGGATCGGATTGGTGACTACGGCGGCCGCCTTGTCGGCCGCGACGAGCGATACGGCGCGCTCGATCGACGCGAGCACCGCCCGCCCGAGCGCGGGATCGGGACGGCCGGGCGCCGGGTCGTGTGCGAGCCGCTCGGGCAGCACCGGCAAGGCGCGTCCGAACGCCCCGAGCGTCTCGGAAGGATCGTCGATCGTCGCGATCGGGACCCCGAGGCACAGCCGCCTGCCGAGCGCCTGGAGGCGTGCCGGATCGTCGATGACGAAGAACGGGGGAAGCGTATCGCCGCGGCCGTACCAGGCCTTCAGGGTGATCTCGCCGCCAATGCCGGCCGGCTCGCCCATGGTGAGGGCGATCGGCCGCGCCTCGAGCGGCGGCTCAGACGCGGACATCCACGAAGGCTGCGCGGCGCAGGTCCCGCAGATAGCGGCGCGACAGCAGGTCAAGGCGCTGGCGCAGCAGGTTCTCGGTAATCTCCTCGCGGGTCGGCATGTTGCTCGGCGCGTCCTCGCGCTGGCATACCATCAGAAGCAGCAGCCCGCGATCGATCTCGATCGGCGGGCTTGCCTCGCCGACTTTGAGCGGCAGGACGACGTCGCGAATGCGCGGCGCGAGATCGCCGACCCGCAGCTGCTGCGGATCCGTCGGTGGCGGGACCCCGAGCTCCTCCGCCACGCGCTTGAGATCGGCGCAGCCCGAAACGGCTTCGCGCACTGTTTCGGCGAGGCTCTTGTGCGCCTCGAGCTCGGCCGGCGCGGCGCCGGCCTCGAACGGAATCAGCATCTGCACCAGCGTCACCGTCGTATCGTTCGGCGACGCCGCTGCGATGATCCGTCGCTGCCGTACGGCGTAGATGTAATAGCCGCCGACCGCGCGGATCGGCTCCGTCAGCTGGCCCGGTGGCGTCTTCTCGATTGCCGCCTCGACGTCGCTCTCCATCGTCCCGCCCTGCACCCAGCCGATGTCGCCGCCGGCGGCGGCAGATGCGTTCTGCGAGAACTGGCGTGCCATGTCGCGGAAGGGTGCGCCGCGGCGCAGCTGTTCGGTCAGTCCGAGCGCGGCCTGGCGAACCTCGTCCTCCTGCTCAGGCGAGTCAACGGCCAGGAATATCTCGGCCAGCAGGTATTCCGGCGTGCCTTGCGCTGCCTTGAGGCGGGCAATCTGCTCGTCCACCTCGTCGTCGCCGACCTGAAGCGTGCTGCGAAGGCGGCGCGTGACCAGCTTCTGCCACAGCACGCTGGCCCTGATCTGCCCCATGACCGCCGAGTGCTCGATGCCGCTGTTCGCAATGACCTGCTCCAGGCCGCCCGGGGGCATGTTGTTGTTCCGCTCTATGACCGCGATGGCGGACTGCATGTCCGCCTCGGTGGCGGTGATGTTCTGGCGCGCGGCTTCCTGGGTCTGGATCTTCTCGTCGATCAGGCCGCGCAGCACCTGCGGCTGGACGCGTCGGCGGGTCTCGGGCGTGTCGGGCAGGCCCGAAGCCATGATGGCGAGCCGGGTGCGATTGACGAGATCATAGAGCGAAATGACCTCGTCGTTGACGACGGCAGCGATCCGCTGCGTCTCCTGGGCATGGAGCAGTCCCGGCAGCAGGCCGAACGCTGCAATGGCCAAGCCAAGAAGGAATAAGCGTCTCGTGATCCGGATCAAAATGGTAGGGCCGCGTTGGAAGCTGAATCGCCCGATATATACGCTGGCCGGGCAGCCGCCGCAATGAACCGGCTATCCGTCCTCGAGATGCAGCAGCAATGTCACGGCGACCAGCGTGCTGACGCCCGCGGGCGTCCATGCGGCCAGGATGACCGGTATGCTGGCGGTCTGGCCGAGGGCTGCGACCAGGTTGGACATGAAGTAGAGGATGAAGCCGGCCATGATGCCGGAGACGACGAGGCCGAAGGTCCCTCCGCGCCGCGGCGGCCGCAGCGAGAAGGTTGCGGCAAGCAGAACCATGGCCACCAGCAGAAGCGGGCCGGCGAGCAGCCGGTGCCAGTAGAGGCGATGGCGGACGGCGGAAAACCCGGCGTTCTCCAGCACCTGAATGAAGCTGGGCAGTTCCCAGAACGAGATCGTCTCGGGCGAGGCGAAGCTTTCCTGGATGCGCTCGACCGTCATGTCCGTCGGCAGGCTGTAGGTCTTCTCGAAGTGCGAACCGCGTTCCGGCATCGAGATCGTCGCATTCTGAAGGACCCACGCTCCCGGCCCGAGCCGCGCCGAGGCGGCGTCGATGCGGCCGCTGAACCGGTCCTTGCCCTCGAACATGAACACGACGACGTTGTAGAGTTCCATCTGCTGGGACGAAACCCGCTGCGCATGGATCACGGCGTTGCTCTTGCCGTCCGCCTGCCGCAGCCAGAAGCCGGACTGCGCCACGGCAAGCAGGCTCGTCTGCCCGCGCAGAAGCTTGGCTTCGGTCTGCTCGTACCGCGAATACAGGACTGCGCCGACCGGATTGAGCACGGCCAGCCGGAACGCGCCGATCAGCACCACGATCGCGAGGGCCGGCAGCAGGAACTGCCACACCGATATGCCGGCGGCACGGACCACCGTCAGCTCATGGCTGCGACTCAGCCTCCAGAAGGTCAGCATCGTCGCGAACAGGACCATGAAGGGGATCATTTCCTGGACGATCTGCGGCAGCCGAAGCAGCGAAAGCTGCAGCACGATCGAGAACGTGACCTCGACCCGGCTTGCCGCGCGGCGCATCAGCTCGATCGTGTCGAACAGATAGGCGATCGCCGACAGCGCCAGCAGGACGGCGACGAAGCGCATGGCGAACTGACGGCCGATATAGGCGGAGAGCGTGAGCGAGAGGCGCATGGGCTCCGGACTTCTGCGATCAGCCTGCCGCCGGCGCAGCGGACAACCGCGCGCGCGGACGCGAGCGGAACAGCCACCAGGCGCTCAGCCCGATCGTCAGGACGGCGTTCAGATATGGCAGCGGCGCCAGGGCTGGCCAGCGCACCAGCACATTGTTGAGCGCGATCGCGCCGGTCTGCACGACCGCGGCGAGCGCCACTGCGGCGAGCACGCGCCGTGCCTGGCCGCGGCGGTTGAACTCGCCGGAGAGCAACGCCGCCAGGCTGATCATGGTGAAGGCGAAGCCGAGCAGGGGCCCGGTGAGGCGATGATGCGCCTCGGCGCGGAGCCGGCTCGCATAGGCCTGGTCGTTGGGATCGTTGCTGGGCGACAGCAGCTCGGGCAGGTACCGCTCGCGCGGCTCGCGCCAGCGGTCCTTCTGGGTCTGACCGATCCGGCCGAGATCGACGCTGTAGCGGTCGAAATAGAGCATCGTCAGCTTGCCGTTCTCGTCGATCTGCTGGCGGTTGCCGGCGCCGAGAACCACGCGCGGTCCTTGCTCCGACATCGCGAGCGCGCCGCTCTCGGCGATCAGCGTGAACGCCTTGCCGGGGACCCTGTTGTCGTGGATCAGGATGCCCATGAGCGCACCGTCCGCTCCGCGCTCGCGGATATAGACCGTGATTCCCTGCGCAATGTTGTTGAACGTGCCTTCCTTTAGGAGGATCGCCGAGAAGTCGGTTCGGACGTTGAACTCGAGATCCTTGAACTGGCGGTACGACCACGGGAGCAGGTAGAGCGAGAGCAGATAGCCAAGCGCGACGACGACCGTCGCCAGAACGATCGCCGGCCGTGCGAGCTGCATCGGACCCAGCCCGGCCGCGCGCAGGACCACGAGTTCGCTGTCGGTGATCAGCTTGTTGTAGGTGAACAGCACCGAGGTGAAGAGCGAGATCGGCAGCATCAGGGACAGAAAGCTCGGGAGCAGCAGGACGGTCAGGTAGAGATAGGAGTCCAGCGACAACCCACGGTTTATGATCAGCTCGACGAACCGCAGCGATTGGGTCAGCCAGATCGCCATGGTCAGGGTCAGCGTGACGAGCACGGCCACGACGATGAGCTGGCGGAGGATGTACCGTTCGATCAGGCGCATGCCGGGAAACTACGGCAGCAGGAGTCCCGACCGGGAGCAAAAAACGAACACGGGCTCCGGATTTCGTGCCGGCGTGCCTGCCGGCAGCGCTGCGCCGGACGGTTCAGCTCCAGCCCGCTCCGTGGCTTAGCCGTGCCAGCGCAGGCGATGCATGAGTTCGGAACAGATCGTGTACATCGTTGAAACTCTACTTTAATTCGCCGGCAAATTGGCTACAGTGCCGCTCGCGCGGACGACCAGCCGTGCTACCCGCCGATTGCCAAGGACCGAGGCGCTACCCGATGAAGATTGCGTTCGCTAAGCCGGAACAGCCGACGACCGGCACCTACATCGTCGGCATCCTCGACGATCGCAAGCTCACTCCCGCTGCGGCGGCGCTCGACAAGAAAACCGGCGGCCTCGTCACCCGCGCGATGGGGTCGAGCCGCTTCAAGGGCCGCAAGGATGACGTGCTCGATATCGTGGCGCCGAAGGGCGTACCGGTCGGCCGAGTGATGCTTGTCGGCCTCGGCAAGGCGGACCAGATCGACGCGCTGCGTCTGCAGGCGCTCGGCGGCCAGATCGTGGCGCATCTCAACCGTGTCGGAGAGTCGACCGCGACACTGACGATCGAGAATCTGGCGGGGGCGAAACTGGAAGCGCCGGAGATGGCCGCCAATGTCGCCTATGGCGCAAAGCTTCGCGCCTACCGCTTCGACAAGTACCGGACTCGCGAGAAGGAGGAGCAGAAGCCCTCTCTCAAGGCTTTCAACCTGCTCGTGACCGACATCGCCGAGGCGCGCAAGGCGTTCGCTTCATACGACCGGATCGCCGACGCGATCTATGTGACGCGGGATCTGGTGTCCGAGCCTCCCAACGTCATCTATCCGGAATCGCTTGCCGACCGTTGCAAACGCCTCTCGGCGTTTGGCGTGAAGGTCGAGGTGCTCGACGAGAAGCAGATGGCGAAGCTCGGCATGGGCGCGCTGCTCGGCGTCGGTCAGGGCAGCAGCCGGCCGCCGCGCGTCGTTGTCATGCAGTGGAACGGCGCGCCGAAGGTGAGGGACAAGCGCCCCATCGCGTTCTGCGGCAAGGGCGTTACCTTCGACACCGGCGGCATCTCGATCAAGCCGTCCGCCGGAATGGAGGACATGAAATGGGACATGGCCGGCGCCGGTGCGGTGATCGGCCTGATGGAGGCGCTCTCGGCCCGGCGCGCGAAGGTCAATGCGGTCGGCGTCGTCGGGCTCGTCGAGAACATGCCGGGTCACAACGCGCAGCGTCCGTCCGATATCATCCGCTCGATGTCCGGGCGCACGATCGAGGTTCTCAACACCGATGCCGAAGGGCGTCTCGTGCTTGCCGATGTGTGCTGGTACACCCAGGACCGCTTCAAGCCCAAGGCGATGATCGACCTGGCGACGCTCACCGGTGCCATCATCGTGGCGCTCGGCAGTGAATATGCCGGTCTGTTCTCCAACAACGACGAGCTGGCCAACCGGCTGGTCAGCGCCGGAAAGGCGGTGGGCGAGCAGCTCTGGCGCCTGCCGCTCGGCGAAGGCTACGACAAGGACATCGATTCCGACGCAGCCGACATCAAGAACATCGGCTCCAATCGTGCGGCGGGCTCGACCATCGGCGCGCAGTTCATACAGCGCTTCGTCAACGACGTCCCGTGGGCGCATCTCGATATCGCCGGTGTGGCGTGGTCGAAGAAGGATGCGCCGACGGTGCCGAAGGGCGCCACCGCCTTCGGCGTGCGCCTGCTCGACCGGCTTGTTGCCGACTATTACGAGCAGGCCGACGGCTGACGCGGAGGCGGGAGGCGGCGCTGAGCGAGATCCGCTTCTATCACCTGCGCACGACGACGCTCGAGCGCGCCTTGCCGCAGATCCTCGAGAAGGTGCTGGCACGGGGCGATCGGGTCGTGGTCATGGCCGGTTCGCCGGAGCGTGTCGAAGCGCTGAACGCGGCCTTGTGGACGTACAACGACCGGTCGTTCCTGCCGCACGGGTCGAGTCGCGACGGCTTCGCCGAGGACCAGCCGATCTGGCTGACCGCGGTCGAGGAGAACCCGAACGGTGCTGCGATGCTCGTGATGGCCGACGGCGCGACCTGCAGCGACGTGGCGAAGTGGCCGTCTGCCATCGAGATTTTCGACGGTGGCGACGAGACGGCCGTGGCCGCCGCGCGGGAGCGCTGGCGCGCCTACAAGGACGCGGGCCACACGCTCACCTATTGGAAGCAGACCGACGAAGGGAAATGGGCCAAAGGAGGCTGACTCGTACCGTCAGCCCATCTTCGGAATGTCCTGGAGCACGCGGTCGTACACCTCGCGCGCGCTCGTAACGCGGTCGTAGCCGAACTGGCCCGGCCGCAGCATCACGTAGTC
The DNA here is from genome assembly GCA_041690495.1 of Alphaproteobacteria bacterium. Taxonomy (GTDB): domain Bacteria; phylum Pseudomonadota; class Alphaproteobacteria; order CACIAM-22H2; family CACIAM-22H2; genus DATAAP01. Next base: position 154,689 of record JAWLHE010000002.1, read on the forward strand.
CTGACCCAGCGGATCATAGGCGAGCTTCACGTCGCTGCCGTACTCGGCCGCCAGCTTCGCCTCGATCCCGGCGAGCCTCCTGGCACGCTCGACCTGGCTCTGGACGTACGCGTACTTTCCGCCTCCGTGCAGCACGTCGCCGGGAATGAAGCCAAGGCCCTCGACCGATTGCGGCTCCGCGCCGGCCGGCGTGAAGTACATCTCCGTCACCTCGCCGACAGAGGTCACATAGGCGGTCGCGTCACGGGCCTTGGCGGCCTCGCGCTCCTCCATACTGAACTGCGGCAGCCCCTGGAGCCGGATGGCGGCGCCAAGGGTCGACGGCGCGAGAAGGCTCGGCGGCCCTTCCCTCCGGACGACCTGGACGCCGGCGGCGGGCGTGAACGTCGCCGCGACCGACAGTTTCGCGGTGGATCCGGTTACGTCCACGGCGAGTCCGTCGATGTCCCGTGTGTCGCCGTCATTGCGGAGGCGGCCGGCCTTGCCGGAGCGATAGTGTTCGAGCTGGCCGCTATAGAGGTTGGGGGCGTAAGTCGTGATCGTTGTCATCGGCGTCTCCGGGAATTGCGCCGTGCAATCGAGATGCCAGCCATCTCAATGCGAATCGGTGCGGTCCGTCGGGTGCGCACTCTTCCAAGCGGGCAGAAGTTGTCGGTCAGGCGGCAGAAATTTCCCGGGAGCGGGGCTTTGTGCTCACTCGATCAACGGTACGGATGCCTACCTTGCGGAACTCTGTCCCGCTACACTGCGCGCCCATGCCGCACGCTGAATCCAAACCCTATGCACTGGACAGGACGCAGGCAAAGCGCATCTGGCTGCGTGCCCAGCGTCTCGACGCCGTCGCGCCGTTCGGCGACGGGCCGGACGCGACGCGCGCCGCGGTCGAGCATCTCGGCTACGTGCAGATCGACACGATCCACGCCGTCGAGCGCTGCCATCATCACATCCTCTATTCGAGAATCCCGACCTACGAACGCGCGCATCTGAGGCATGCCCAGAGCGGCGCGAAGACCGTGTTCGAGTACTGGACGCACGCGCTGTCCTATGTGCCGGCGAAGGACATCAGGTTCTTCCTGCCCGAGATGCGGCGCCATCGTCTGTCGCCGAAGCGCTGGTTCGAGAAGGTCAGGCCGCAGGACGTCCGCAAGGTCCTGAGTCTCATCCGCCGACACGGTCCGATCTCGATCCGGGACATCGACGACGACGTGCTGGTCGAGAAGGATCACCCCTGGGCGAGCCGCAAGCCGTCCAAGCGGGCGCTGCAGCTCGCCTTCTTCACCGGCGCTGTGACCGTCAGCGAGCGCATCGGCATGCTCAAGAAATACGAGCTCCTCGATCGCCATTTCGGCTGGGAGAGGCGGCCGCGTCCGGCGTCCGAGCGCGAGGTGCTCATGTACCGGTTCGACCGTGCCTTGCGCTCGCAAGGGCTCGTCAATCTGGACTCGATCTGCTACCTCGACGCGCCGCGCAAGCCGGCGATGCGCCGTCTGATCGAATCGCGGGTGCGCCGCGGCGAACTGGTTCCGGTGGCGCTGGAGGGGGCTGGAAAGGCGGAACACTGGGCGCCGCCGGATGTGCTGGAAATCCCCCCGGCGGGAGACGAGGGCGTGGTCCACATCCTGTCGCCCTTCGATCCGCTCATCATCCAGCGCAAGCGCCTGCGCCTCCTGTTCGGCTACGAGCACCGCTTCGAGGCCTATGTGCCGGCGGCGAAGCGGCTGTTCGGTTATTTCGCCCTTCCGGTTCTCGCCGGCGACGAAATCGTCGCCGCGATCGATCTGAAGACGGACCGCGAGAACAGGGCACTGCTGGTCAGGAAATGGACCTGGATCGGCGGCAGCGGCGCGCGCTCGTGGAAGCCGCGGATCGAGGAGGCCCTGCACCGGTTCGAGCGTTTCCAACTCGCCTTCTGATCCGTCAGGCGCGGCGGGCGGGCGCGGTAATTCGATTGAATAGGCTGGCTTTCGCCGCTATAAGCCCGGCCGATTTCCAGACAATCGTAAGGATCGAATTCATGGCCGAGCGCACGCTGTCGATCATCAAGCCGGATGCCACCCGCCGCAATCTCACGGGCAAGATCAACGCCCGGTTCGAGGAAAACGGCCTGCGCATCGTCGCGCAGAAGCGCCTGCGCCTGGCGCGCACCCAGGCGGAGCAGTTCTACGCCGTCCACAAGGCGCGGCCCTTCTTCAACAGTCTGTGCGAGTTCATGACCTCGGGCCCGGTCGTCGTACAGGTGCTCGAGGGCGACAATGCCGTGGCGCGCAACCGCGAGATCATGGGCGCCACCGACCCGGCGAAGGCGGCGGCGGGGACGATCCGCAAGGACTTCGCCGAGTCGATCGAGGCCAACTCGGTTCACGGCTCCGACAGCGCCGAGAACGCGGCGATCGAGATCGCGTTCTTCTTCAGCGGGCTCGAGATCGTCGGCTGACTGGCCGGCGCGCCGGACGCAATGAAACCCGCGCATGGCGGGCGAGACGGGGCCGACCGGGAAAGCAAAGGCCGCCATGCGCCATGGCGGCCTTTCGTTTGCGCGGTGAGTTGCGCCGCTGCGCGATCAGGGCGCGGGATTGCTGCCGGTCAGGAACAGCGCCATGAAGACGAGAGCGATCAGCGAGCCGATGATGACCCATTTGGACAGGGCCAGGAAATTCGCCCACGTCTCCATGCTCTGGGTCATGTCGAACTTTTCGCGCGCGTCTGAACCCTGACTTGCCATTGTCTTCTCCGATACGAGAGGTCGACGACGTTATAGCGAAAGCGTGGCCTGTGGGGAAGGGCCCTGCGACGATTTGCTCGCTTTCACATGAACTTGCGCCACGTTCGGCGGGCCGCATGGCCGGCGCGGAAGGGCCCTTGGCGGGATTCCGCGTTCGTGCTGGAATCCGGTCGGAGAGGTGCGCCCGCCCGGTCCCGGACCGGGGGGCGCCGTCCGTTTCGGAGGCCGCTTATGATGTCATGCCCTGAATGTCCGGGCCGAGCCGCCGGCCTCGGTTGGCGGGCCGGCGACCGGGAGGGGCGGGGGCATTGTGCAGACTCGCCTGAAGCAGTGAAACAGGGGGAGAACGTATTCCAGATCAGCATCTTACGTGCTTCACACTAAGGGCGGCCGTGCTTCACGGAGAATCGGTAGGCCCTCCGGCCGGGACGGGACGGTCAAGGCAGCGGGTTGAACAACGGTCCGCCGGGCGCCTTGGCGCCCTCGATCTCGACACGGTCGCGCACCACCCGCGCCCGGCCGCTGGCGACGAGCCGCAGCGCCAGCGGATAGGCCTGATGCTCGGCCGCGAGCACGCGGGCGGCGAGCGCAGGTTCGTCATCGTCGGGCAGGACCGGGACCGCGGCCTGGACGATGATCGGCCCTTCGTCCATCGCCGGTCGCACGAAATGCACGGTGCAGCCGGTGAAGCGGACCCCGGCGGCCAGGGCGCGGGCATGGGTGTCGAGGCCGGGGAAGGCCGGCAGCAGCGAGGGATGGATGTTGATGAGCCGGTCGCGCCAGCCTTCGACGAACCCCGCCGTAAGCAGCCGCATGAACCCGGCGAGGCAGACGATCTCGATGCCATCCGCGCGCAGCGCCTGGTCAAGCGCGGCATCGAACGCCGCGCGGCTGGCGAAGGCGCGGTGGTCGATCACGCTGGTGGCGATGCCGGCCGCCTCGGCGCGTTTCAGCCCGGCGGCGTCCCAGACATTGGAGATGACGCGGCAGATCTCGGCAGGATAGTGCGGGTCCCCGGCCGCCTCGAGCAGCGCCTGCAGATTGCTGCCGCGGCCGGAGATCAGGACCGCGACCGGCTTGCGCGCCATTGCCTAGCCCCAGGCGCGCGCGAGGTTGGCGACGACGCAGCCCGCCATCCCTTCGCGACGCTCGACCACATGGCCGATCGCGAAGACCCGCTCGCCGGCCCCGGAGAGGAGCTCCGAGGCTTCTGCGACGGCGCCTGACTCGACGACGACGATCATGCCGATGCCGCAGTTGAAGACGCGCGTCATCTCCGCGGGGCCGACGCCGCCCTGCTTGCCGAGCCAGTCGAAGACCGGCGGCAGGGGCCATTTCGTCGCGTCGATCTCGACCGTCATCGTCTCCGGGATCACACGCGGCACGTTCTCGACCAGGCCGCCGCCGGTGATATGCGCCATCGCCTTGGCCAGTCGTCGGCGCGCGAGCGCCAGCCCGCTCCTGACGTAAATACGCGTGGGGGCCAGCAATGCTTCGCCCAGCGTGCCGTCCGCGAATGGCGCCGGCGCGTTCCAGTCGATGCGTGACTCGGCGACGATCCGCCGCACCAGCGAGAACCCGTTGGAATGCACGCCGGAGGAGGCGAGACCGAGCACCGCGTCGCCTGGCGCGACCGTCGCGCCGGTGATGAGCTGGTCGCGCTCGACCGCCCCCACCGCGAAGCCGGCAAGGTCGTAATCGCCGGCAGCGTACATGCCCGGCATCTCCGCCGTCTCGCCGCCGATCAATGCGCAGCCGGCCTCCTCGCAGCCCCGCGCGATCCCGGCGATGACGCGGCGCGCCGAGTCGATATCAAGTTTGCCGGTCGCGAAGTAGTCGAGGAAGAACAGCGGCTCCGCGCCCTGCACGACGAGGTCGTTGACGCACATCGCGACGAGATCTATGCCGACGCCATCGTGCCGGCCGGATTCGATCGCGACCTTCAGCTTCGTGCCGACACCGTCGGTCGTGGCGACGAGCAGCGGGTCGCGCATGCCGGTCGCCTTGAGATCGAACAAGGCGCCGAATCCGCCGAGCTGCGCATCCGCGCCGGTGCGGCGCGTCGCGCGGGCGAGCGGCTTGATGGCATCGACGAGGGCGTCGCCGGCATCGATGTCGACGCCGGCGTCCCGATAGCGGTTGCTGCTGCTGTTGCTGATAATGGCGCCCTCGTGCGAAATTGGCGTCCCTGGCGGACCCGCCGGGAACATACTTGATTCGGACGTGTTTTCAATGGCCGAGCCTGAACCGCCGATGGTGACAATGTTAGCACGGCTCGGAGTCGTCCTGGTGCTGCTTGTCGGCCTGCTGCCTGCGTCCGCCGCGGCGCAGCAGCAAACGTCGCCTTTCGCCGTGCGCAACGTCGAAGTCGACCAGACCGCCGCGACCGCATCGGAGGCGCGCGAGGCGGCGCTGGCGGACGGGCAGCGCAAGGCCTTTCGCCGTCTGCTCGAACGGCTGACGCTGCGCAGCCATCACGAACGCCTGCCGCGCCCGTCTTCGGCGCAGATCGCCGATCTCATCGAGAACTTCGAGGTGCAGAGCGAACGCGCCTCGGCCGTGCGTTACATTGCGACCTATACGTTCAGGTTCAATGCCGACGGCGTGCGCGCCCTGCTGCAGCGCGCCAACATCCCGTTTGCCGAAACCTATGCGCGTCCGCTCGTCGTTCTGCCGGTCTTTCACGAGGGCGACGTCGCGGTCCTGTGGGACGAGCCCAATCCGTGGCTCGCGGCATGGCGCACGCTGCCGTCGGACGACAGGCTGCAACCGCTGATCGTGCCGCTCGGCGACCTCGGAGACATCGGCGCCATCAGCGCCGATCAGGCACAACGCGGCGACAGCGAGCGCATCGCCGCGATCGCCGCAAAATACGGCGCCGGCGGCGCCGTTCTGGTCGAGTCGGTGCTCGCCCGTGGGCGGAGCGGCCAGCCGGTGGCGCAGGTCGCCGCGACGCGTTTCGACGGCATCGGCACCGATCAGACGATGGTCGAAAGCTACGCGGCAGGCGCCGACGAAGACGTTTCCAGTCTTCTGGCCCGCGCTGCGAGGCGGACCGCGCTCGCCATCGAGGAGCAGTGGAAGGCCGATGTGGCCCTGCAATTCGGCAGCGAGGCGAGCCTCGTCGCGGAGGCCGCATTCACCGCGATCGCCGACTGGGTCGCGATCCGCGACCGGCTGTCGGGATCGGCCATGGTTCGCAGGACGGAGGTGCTCAGCCTGTCGCGCAATCGCGCGAGGATCGAACTGCGCTATGTCGGCAGCGAGGCGGCGCTGCGGCTTGCCCTCGCGCAGAGGGACCTGCTGCTGAACCAGGACGGCGCCGGCTGGTCGCTCAGCCTGCGGCCGGGGGGCGATCAAACCGGAGCGTTGTCGCGCCCGTGATCAGCCTGCCCAACGTCGTCAGCTTTGCGCGGCTGCTCTCGGTTCCGCTGGCCATCTGGTTGATGCTGGATGGCAACGTCACCGCGGCCTTCTGGGTCTTTGTCGTCGCCGGCGCGTCCGATGCCGTCGATGGATACCTGGCCAAGCGCTTCAATGCCCGCACCGAGCTCGGCGCCTATCTCGATCCGCTCGCCGATAAGGCGCTCCTGGTCGCCGCCTATCTGACCCTCGGCTGGCTCGGCCATCTGCCGTCCTGGCTCGTCATTCTCGTCGTGTTCCGCGACCTCATGATCGTCGGCGGCGCGCTGGTGGTGCAGGCGCTGACGCAGTCGTTTCGCGCGCGGCCGATGCTGATCAGCAAGTTCAACACCGCCATGCAGATTGCGCTCGTGACGCTGGTGCTGGCGCGTCTCGGGCTCGGCTTCGATGATTACGGCGTCAGCCGAATTCTGGTGGCCTTGGTGGCGGTGACGACCGTGCTCTCGGGCGGCGCCTATCTCGTCCACTGGGCGCGCAAGCTCGCCCGGCTCGAGGGCCCGCAATGATGACCGATGCGTCGCTGACGACCGGCCGACGGATCGCCTTGTGGGGGCTGATCGCCGTCGCGATCTTCTTCACGATCTGGCTGCTGAGCCCGGTGCTGCTGCCGTTCCTCGTCGGCCTTGTGATCGCCTACATTCTCGATCCCGCGGTCGACAAGGTCGAACGGTGGGGCGTGGGACGGCTCTGGGCGACGTCGCTCATCGTGACGCTTTTCTTCATCGTGCTGATCGCCGCGATGCTGCTGCTGGTGCCGGTGCTCTACGAGCAGATCCTGGGGCTTTCGAACAAGATCATCCAGGGTGTCGAGGAGCTGCAGGTCCTGGTTCGTCCTTATATCGACCGGTTTCTCGAGCGGTCTCCGGCAACGGGCGAGGGCGGGGGCGCCGAGGGGCTCGGCATCGCCGCGCAGGCGTTGCGATGGGCCGGTGGCGTCGCGGGGCGTGTGGTCAGCGGCGGCATCGCCCTGTTCAACATCCTGTCGCTCGTCTTCATCACGCCAGTTGTCGCATTCTACCTGCTGCGCGATTGGGACCGGATCGTGGCGACGATCGACTTGTGGCTGCCCCGCGATCACGCGCCGGTCATCCGCCAGCTGCTCCAGGAGATCGACCGGCGCATGGCCGGGTTCCTGCGCGGTCAGGCGCTGGTCTGCCTGTTGCTCGGAATCTTCTACGCCATAGGATTGACGCTGGTCGGGCTCAATTACGGCCTCATTATCGGGCTGCTGACGGGTCTTGCGTCCTTCGTCCCCTATATCGGCATGCTGGTTGGTGCGGGCGTCGGGCTTGGCGTGGCGTTCTTCCAGTTCGAAAGCTGGTGGATGGTCGCCCTGGTCGGCGCGGTGTTCATGGCGGGACAGGTCCTCGAAGGTAATTTCGTCAGCCCGGTTCTGGTCGGGGACCGCGTCGGACTTCATCCGGTATGGCTGATGCTGGCTGTACTCGCGGGGGGCGCCCTGTTCGGCTTCGTCGGTGTCCTGATCGCGGTTCCCGTCGGCTCGGCGATCGCGGTTCTGCTGCGCTACGCTGTCGAGCGTTACCTCGAATCGCCGCTGTACCGCGGCCCTGGCATGGTCGCGAAGGTGCCGGAGAAGGACGAAACACTGTAATGCGCCAGCTGCCGCTCGAACTGGGCCACCGCGCCGCGCTGGGGCGCGAGGATTATCTGGTCAGCGAGAGCAACCGGGAGGCGGTTGCCTGGATCGATCTGTGGCCGGACTGGCCGGCGCCGGGCCTGGTGGTTTTCGGGTCGCCCGCCAGCGGCAAGACGCACCTCGCGGAAGTCTGGCGCGCACGCTCGGGCGCGGTCCGCGTCGAGCGCGATGCACTGACGTCAGGCGCGGTGACCGCCTGCATCGGGCAGGCGCGGTACGCGGTGATAGAGGACGCCGATCGCGGCGTCGACGAGCCCGCGCTGCTGCATCTGTACAACGTCCTTGCCGAGCGGCGCGGCTCGCTGCTCCTCACCGCCGCGGATGCGCCGGCGCGCTGGGCCGTGCGACTGCCCGATCTCCGTTCGCGCGTCGCGGCCCTGCCCGCAGTCGCGATCCGGGCGCCGGACGACGATCTGATGCAGGCGGTGCTGGTGAAGCTCTTCGCCGACCGGCAGCTACGCGTCGAGCCGGAACTCGTGGCCTATCTGGCGACGCGCCTCGACCGCTCCTTTGCCGCTGCCGAGGCCGCCGTCGCCACGCTCGATCGCGCGGCGCTCGCGGCGCGCCGGGCACCGACCATTCCGCTGGCTCGCGATGCGCTGCGCGACGCCGGCCTGCTGGCATAGCCTTCATCGTTCGATCGGGAGCCTGAAATGGATCTGGGTATCAAGGGGAAGAAGGCGCTCGTCTGCGCGGCAAGCAAGGGGCTCGGCAAGGGCTGCGCGATGGCGCTGGCCCGCGAGGGCGTAAACGTCACGATCCTGGCGCGTGGGAAGGAGGCCCTGGAGGCCACGGCCGCTGAGATTCGCGCGTCGGCCCGCGTCGATGTGCAGGCCGTCGCCGCCGACATCACGACCGCGGATGGCCGCGCCGCGGCGCTGGCCGCATGCCCCGAACCCGATATCCTGGTCAACAATGCCGGCGGTCCGCCGCCCGGCGACTTCCGCGAGTGGGACGAGAATGCCTGGCAGGCGGCGGTGAACGCCAACATGATCACGCCGATCATGCTGATCAAGGCAGTGATCGACGGCATGATCGCGCGCCGCTTTGGTCGCGTGGTCAACATCACGTCGACGTCGGTCAAGGCACCGATCACCAATCTCGGCCTGTCGAACGGGGCGCGCGCCGGACTGACCGGCTTCATCGCGGGGCTGGCGCGCCAGGTCGCGCGGCACAACGTCACCATCAACAATCTCCTGCCGGGTCCGTTCGACACGGACCGCCTGCGCACGACCATGGCGAATGCGGCGAAATCCGGTGGCCGCGCCCTCGACGAGGTCATCGAGGAGCGGCGGCGGCAGAACCCGGCCGGCCGGTTCGGGACGCCGGAGGAGTTCGGTCAGTTCTGCGCCTTCATGTGCAGCGCCCAAGCCAGCTATTTCACCGGCCAGAATGTTGTCCTGGACGGAGGCGCCTACCCCGGCACCCTCTGAGCGGGCGCATGCGCGGGCTCTGGCAAAGGCCTTTATGCCTCGGACCGGGCCGGCGATAGGCCTTGGTTCCTTTTTTTGGCTCATTGCCGGAGTTCGAGCCATTTGGCAGAGTCCCTCCGTTACCTGATGCGCGGCCCCCGGCGGGCCGCGAGAATTGCGGCGAGCGAATTCCATGTCCGGCGCGGACGATTCCACGGAGGTCGAGCTCACGCTTCGCCTAGACCCGAAAGGCGTGTCCCGGCTGTTGCGGGACCCGTTGCTGCGCAAGCTGGCGCACGGCCCGCGCAAGACCTGCCGGCTGGTTTCGACCTATTTCGACACGGCGGATTTCCGGCTGCGGCGCGAGCAGGCGGCCTTGCGGATCCGGCAGCACGGGGCGCGGCGGATCCAGACCCTGAAACTGGCACCGAAGCCCGAGACGGGCGTCCTCGCCCGCCGGGAATGGGAGCGTGAGATTGATGGCCGGCTCCCGGACTTGCGCGACATCGATGACCGGCATGTCCGGAAGCTGCTGAACGGCGATCTCAGGGACCGGCTGGAGCCGATCTTCGTCACCGAGATTCGTCGGTCGACGGTGCCGCTGCGCCTCGATGGAAGCTCCATCGAGCTTGCCGTGGACGTCGGCGAGATCAAGAGCGGACGCGGCAATCTGAAGATTTGCGAGGCCGAGCTCGAACTGAAATCGGGACGGATCGAGAGCGTTTACAAGCTCGCGCAGGAGCTCACCAGACGCGTGTCCATGACGGTCGAGTCGCGCAGCAAGTCGGAGCGCGGCTACGCGCTTATGACTGACGCGAAACCGGGGCCGCGGCGCGCTCAGAGCATCCGGCTGGCCAAGGACATGCCCGCAGGCGCGGCTTTCCAGGTCGTCGCGCGCAGCTGCCTCATGCACCTGCGCGCCAACGAGGCAAGCGTGCGCTCGGCGGCGAGCGCGGATTCCGTCCACAAGTTGCGCGTTGCGGTGCGCCGTCTGCGTTCGGCTCTGGTTGCGTTCGGCGCGTTGATGCCGCGCGAGGAGCGGCGCCGGATGAGCGGCAGCGTGCGCTGGATCGCCCAGCAATGCGGCCGCGCGCGCGAGCTCGACGTCTTCCTGGCGGATGTCGTGCAGCCGTTGCGCACGCGCCTGCCCGGAGAGCAAGGTCTAGAGCGGTTCGCCGGGCTGGTGGAAGACATGCACCGCGAGGCTTACGCCACGGTCGCCGCCACGCTCGAGGGCAAGGAGTACACCGACACGCTGCTGGCCCTGGAGGCGTGGATCGAGGGCAGCGGGTGGCGGGAGGCCGAAGGCGCCGACATTCCGGTCCGCGGCTTCGCCCGGACCGTCCTCAAGCGGCTCCATCGCAAATTGGCCAAGGGTGTCGGCAAGATCGATGAACTCGACGAGACGGCCTTGCACAGACTGCGCATCAACGCGAAGAAGCTGCGCTACGCGTCCGAATTCTTCCGCAGCCTTTTTCCGGGCAGATCGGCAAAGGCCTATATAGGCCTGTTGACGTCGATCCAGGACCGGCTGGGCACGCTCAACGACGGCTTGATCGCCCGCCAGATCGTCGCCTCCTTTCCTGGCCAGGGCAGCTCGTCGGACGAGATCGCGCTCGTGCGCGCGGCGGGTGCCGTGCTGGGCTGGAATGCGTGCCGCATCGCCGCGGATCTGAAGCGCCTGCCCGCAGCGTGGGAGGAGTTCCGGTCCGCGGAGCCGTTCTGGAAATAGCGCGGCGTCTCAGTCCTTCAGGTCGGCGGGGCGCATGTAGGCCACCAGCTCGGTCTCGTTCGGCCTGATGTCGGACCAGCTCTTCGCGCCGGAGCGAAACCACGCGACCGCCGCCGTCGGGAACTTCTCCGCAAGGCGGCGGCGCTCGCGACGCATCCTCGTCGGCGCGAGGGCGAGCGCGAGATCCTGCATTCCCGGATTGTGCCCGATCAGCAGCACGCTCGGGACCTCGTCCGCGATCTCCTGCAGGCGCGCGAGGAGATCGTCCGCGTCGGCGAGATAGAGCCGCCGCTCATACGCGATCTGCGGCTCCGACCGGAGCGCAGGCAGTACCAGGTCGAGTGTTTCACGCGTGCGGGCGGATGCGGAGCACAGGATCAGGGCGGGCGCGACGCCGTGCCGCTTCAGCCATTGACCGGCCTGCTTCGCGGCCTTTCGGCCACGCTTTGCCAGCGGCCGGTCGAAGTCGTCGAGCAGCGGATCGTCCCAGCTCGACTTGGCGTGCCGGAGCAGCACTATCTCCCTGTTTTGTTGCGGTTTTCTTACAGCCACTTGATACCCGGGCGTGCATGCTCCCGGGCGGCTAATAGCACGGTAACAGTCGGCGTGCTATACGAAGGCGACGAGAGACAGTCGTCAGTTGCGGTCGCGTCCGGTCCACGCCATGCGCGACCCGGGAAGGAAGCGACGTGGCAACGCAGATCCAGCAGCCCGAGCTGGCGAACGAGCAACGCGGCGAGCCGCGCTACGTAAACCGCGAGCTCTCCTGGCTGGCTTTCAATCAGCGCGTGCTCGAGGAAGCCTACAATTCGCGCCATCCGCTGCTCGAGCGTTTGCGCTTCCTGTCGATCTCCGCCAGTAACCTCGACGAGTTCTACATGGTCCGCGTCGCCGGCCTGAAGAGTCAGGTCGCAGCCGGCCTCGCCCAGCCGAGTCAGGACGGGCTCACGCCCGCCCAACAGCTCACGGCGATCAACCGCCTCGCGGGGCAGCTGATGACTGTGCAACAGGAATGCTGGATCGCGCTCAAGTCCGAACTGCGGCGGGTAGGCTTCGCCATCATATCGCCGGAAGAGCTGTCGGAGGCCGACCGGATCTGGCTCGACACGCGGTTCCTCGAGACGATCTTTCCGGTCCTCACGCCGCTCGCGATCGATCCGGCCCACCCGTTCCCGTTCATCCCGAATCGCGGTTTTGCGCTGGCGCTGCAGCTCCTGCGGCGCTCCGACGGCAAGGTGTTGCGGGCATTGCTGCCTCTGCCCAACCAGATCGACCGGTTCATTCGCCTGCCGGGCGACGCGATCCGCTTCCTGCCGCTCGAGGACGTGATCGGGCTGTATCTCGATCGGCTCTTCCCGGGATTCGAAGTGCGCGATCGCGGGCAGTTTCGCGTGTTGCGCGACAGCGAGGTCGAGATCGAGGAGGAGGCCGAGGATCTCGTCCGCCACTTCGAGTCCGCGCTGAAGCGCCGCCGCCGCGGATCGGTCATTCGGCTCAAGGCCAACAGCCAGATGCCGGAAGACCTGCTCGCGTTCGTAACCGACCAGCTCGCGGTGAGTTCCGATGACGTGTTCCGTCTCGATGGCCTGATCGGTCTCGCGGACACCAGACAGCTCATCATCGACGAGCGGCCCGAGCTCGTCTTCCCGCCCTACAACCCGCGCTTTCCCGAGCGGATTCGCGACTACGGCGGTGACTGCTTCGCCGCGATCCGCCAGAAGGACATCGTCGTCCACCACCCCTACGAGAGCTTCGACGTCGTTGTCCAGTTCATCCGTCAGGCGGCACGCGATCCTGCCGTGGTCGCGATCAAGCAGACCCTCTACCGCACCTCGGAGAACTCACCCATCGTTCGCGCGTTGATCGAGGCGGCCGAGGCCGGCAAGTCGGTCACCGCGATGGTCGAGCTCAAGGCGCGATTCGACGAAGAGGCGAACATCCGATGGGCGCGCGATCTCGAGCGCGCCGGCGCGCAGGTCGTCTATGGTTTCATCGAGCTCAAGACGCACGCGAAGATCTCGCTGGTGATCCGCCGCGAGGGCGGCTCGCTCCGGTCTTACGCCCATTTCGGAACCGGCAACTATCATCCGGTGACCGCTCGCATCTATACGGACCTGTCGTTCTTCTCGACCGATCCGGCGCTGTGCCGCGATGCCGCGCGGCTCTTCAATTTCATGACCGGCTACGCTCGCCCGGACGAGATGGAGAAGATCGCATATTCGCCGGTCACATTGCGCAAGCGCCTGCTCGATCTCATTCAGGACGAGATCGAGCACGTGCGCGCCGGCCGCGCGGGCGCTGTCTGGGCCAAGATGAACGCGCTGGTCGATTCCGAGGTCATCGACGCGCTCTATCGCGCCAGCCAGGCCGGCGTGTCGATCGATCTTGTCGTGCGCGGCATCTGTTGCCTGCGCCCAGGCGTTCCCGGACTGTCGGAGAACATCCGCGTCAAGAGCATCGTCGGGCGGTTCCTCGAGCACGGACGCATCATCTGTTTCGGCGCGGGCCATGGCCTGCCGAGCCCGCGCTCCAGGGTTTTCATCTCGTCGGCGGACTGGATGCCGCGCAATCTCGACTGGCGCGTCGAGGCGCTGGTGCCGATCGAGAATCCGACCGTGCATCAGCAGATCCAGGACCAGATCATGGTCGCCAATCTGCGCGACGTCGCAAATACGTGGGTCATGGCGCCCGACGGCTGCTACAAGCGTCTGGACGCCCCCGAGGGAAGCTTCAGCGCCCACAACTTCTTCATGACCAACCCAAGCTTGTCCGGTCGCGGGAAGGCGCTTAAGAAGGGCAGTACGACTGTACGAGTCCTCAAGCAATCCTGACGCATGACTCAGCGACGCGGACCGGGCCGGGGTAATTCAGCAGCCCGCGCCCGTCACATCGGCGTAATCGATATCGGCTCGAACTCGATCCGTCTGGTCGTGTTCGATGGCCTGTCGCGCATTCCTCATCCGCTGTTCAACGAGAAGGTCCTCTGCGGGCTCGGCCGCGGGCTCGAGCGCACCGGCCGGCTGAATGCGGACGGCATGGCGCTCGCGCTCGACAATCTCGTGCGCTTCGCGGTCATCGCGCGAGCCATGGAGGTTCGCGAATTGAGGGTGGTCGGCACGGCAGCCGTGCGCGATGCGGAGGACGGACGGGCTTTCGCCGCCGAGGTGCGCCGGAGAACCGGTCTGAAGGTCGAAGTGCTCGACGGCGCCGAGGAGGCGCGGCTCTCTGCGCTCGGCGTGCTGTCCGGAATTCCGGATGCCGACGGGCTGACCGGAGATCTGGGCGGCGGCAGCCTCGAACTTGTGCGCATCCATCGCGGCAGCGTGGCCGAGCACGACACACTCCCGTTCGGACCGCTGCGGTTGCGCGAGGTCGCCGATAAGAGCCGAGGCAAGCTGCGCGAACTGATCGACCGCCATCTCGATGCCCTCCCATGGCTGAACCGGGCGCAGGGGAAGGACTTCTATGCGGTCGGCGGGGCCTGGCGGGCGCTCGCGCGGCTGCACATGGCTCATATCGGCTATCCGCTGCACATCATTCATCACTATGCGATCCGGCGCGCCAAGGCCGAGGAGTTCCTCGATCTCGTCGCGGGCCTCGGGCGAGAGTCGCTCGAGCGACTTACGCAGGCGCCGCGCCGCCGTCTGGAGGCGTTGCCGCTGGCGGCGCTGGTCCTCGGCCGAATCCTGCGCCGCACGAAGCCCGAGAATCTGATCTTCTCGGCGATGGGCTTGCGCGAGGGCTGCCTGTTCGACGCGCTGAAACCGAGCCTGCGCAGGCTCGATCCGCTGCTGGCGGCGTGCGAGGAACTCGCCCGCGCCAACGCGCGGTTCCCGCTGGATGGCGGTACGCTGCTCGACTGGATCGAACCTGTCCTGAAGAGGGGCGATGCCCGCCGCAGGCGCCTGCGGCTCGCCGCATGCCATCTTGGCGACCTAGCCTGGGGCGAGCATCCCGACTATCGTGCGGAGATCGCATTCCTGCGCGTGCTACGCATGCCGCTGACCGGCATCGACCATGCCGGCCGGGCGTTTCTGGCGCTGACTGTGTTCACTCGCTATGACGGCTCGGCCGAGGGAGCGGTCACGCGGCCGGCATGGCTGCTGCTTCCCGAAGACGAGTTGCGCGAAGCCTATCTGCTCGGACTCGCATTGCGGCTGGCCTATACGATGTCAGGCGGGACCGCTCTGCTTCGCCGCGCGGCGCTCAAGGCCGACGGCTCGATGCTAAAGCTGCTCGTGCCGGCGCGTCACCGCGGCCTGCTCGGCGAGGCGGTGGAGCGGCGTCTCGATGCCGTAGCGCGGGCGCTCGGCCGCAAGCCGGTCATCAGGATTCAGGACTGAGCCCGCGGCCGGCCCGGGGTTCATGCCCGCATCAGCGCGGTCTCGGCCGGCGGCGCCGGGTCGAGCGGCATCAGCACGATGCGCTTGCCTTTCATGGCGAGAGCCAGCCGACCGTGCTTGAGCGCCAGCGCGTCTTCGCCGAACACCTCGCGGCGCCATCCGTGAAGCGCCCGGACGTCGGCGTTGTCGTCCGCGGCGATGCGCTCGAGATCGGCCGTGGACGCGACGAGCTTCTGTGCGACCTGCTGACGCTCGCATTTGATCTTGAGCAGGACTTTCAGCAGCTCGACCACGGGTCCCAGCCCGCCGGGCATCTCGACCGCTGGCGGCAGGACCGGAATCTGGTCTTCGGGCATGGAAATCCCTCGGGCGACGGCGACTAGGATGTCCTGGCCCATGCGGCCTTCCGCCATGCTCTTCGACAGCCCGCGCAGCCGCGCCAGGTCCTCGACCGTGGTCGGCGCATGCGCGGCGATATCCACGAGCGTCTCGTCCCGCACGATCCGGTTGCGGGGAATGTCGCGGCGCTGCGCCTCACGCTCGCGCCAGGCCGCGACTTCGCGCAGGACAGCCACGAGCCGGGGCTTGCTGCCCCCGCGCGGCTTCAGCCGCCGCCACGCCTCGTCTGGCTCGAGGCGATAGGTGCCGGGCTCGAGCAGGGTGGCCATCTCCTCCTGCAGCCAGTGCGCCCGCCCGCTGGTCATCAGGCGCTTGGCAAGCCCCTCGTACACCTTCCGCAGATGGGTGACATCCGCCAGGGCATAGCCGATCTGCCGGTCGCTCAACGGACGCGCCGACCAGTCGGTAAACCGCACCGATTTGTCGATCCGGGCGCCGGCGAGCTGGGCCGCCAGCGTCTCGTAGCTGACCGAGTCGCCGTAGCCGCACACCATGGCGGCAACCTGGGTGTCGAACAGCGGCGTCGGAATCCGGCCCGTGAGATGGAAGAAGATCTCGATGTCCTGCCGGGCGGCGTGAAACACCTTGAGCATGCGCTTGTCGACCAGCAGGTCCAGCAGCGGTCCCAGATCCATGCCGTGCGCCAGCGGGTCGATCGCGGCCACATCGTCCGGGCCCGCCACCTGGATCAGGCAAAGCTGCGGCCAATAGGTCCGCTCGCGCATGAACTCGGTGTCTACGGTGATGAAATCGGCCTTGGAAAGGCGGGCGCAGAACGCGGCAAGCTGGGCGGAATCGGCGATGAGTGGCATCGGGAAGCTGTTCTACAAGGATTTGTCTTAAGATACCAAGCAACGAAGCGTCAGCATGGAAATGCCACGCCAACTTGACAAGGTGCAATCGCATGTCATTTTGCCGGCCGTTCCCGGCCGGCTCTCCAGAAAAAGGCGTCTATTCCATGCATGCTTATCGCACCCATACCTGTGGCGAACTGCGCCTCGGCCATGTCGGCCAGACGGTGCGGCTGTCAGGCTGGGTCCACCGCAAGCGCGATCACGGCAACCTGCTGTTCATCGACCTGCGCGACCACTACGGCATCACCCAGTGCGTGGTGGACACGTCCAGCCCGTTGTTCGGCCAGATCGAGCCGCTGCGGCCGGAAAGCGTCGTCACGTTCACCGGGCCGGTCGTCGCGCGCGAAAAGGAGACCGTGAACCCCAAGCTGCCGACGGGCGAGATCGAGCTGTCGATCCGGGAGTTCAGGCTGCAATCCACGGCCGAGGTCTTGCCGATCCTGGTCAACCAGGACGGCGACTTCCCGGAGGACCTGAGGCTGCGCTACCGCTTCCTCGACCTGCGGCGCGAGCGCCTGCACGCCAATATCGTCCTGCGCTCGCGGGTGATCGCCTCGATCCGCCGCCGCATGATCGAGCAGGGCTTCATGGAATTCCAGACGCCGATCCTCACATCGTCCAGCCCCGAGGGCGCGCGCGACTATCTGGTGCCGAGCCGCCTCCACCCTGGGGAGTTCTATGCACTGCCGCAGGCGCCGCAGCAGTTCAAGCAGCTCCTGATGGTCGCCGGCTTCGACCGGTACTTCCAGATCGCGCCGTGCTTCCGCGACGAGGACGCGCGCGCCGACCGCAGCCCTGGCGAGTTCTACCAGCTCGATTTCGAGATGTCGTACGTGACACAGGAGGACGTGTTTGCGGCGATCGAGCCGGTGCTGGCCGGCGTCTTCGAAGAGTTCGGCGGCGGACGTACGGTGACGAAGCCGCCGTTCCCGCGCATCGCTTTCAACGAGGCGATGCTGAAATACGGGACGGACAAGCCCGACCTCCGCAACCCGATCGAGATCGCCGACGCGGGCGAGGTGTTCGCGGGCTCCGGCTTCGCGATCTTTGCGAAGATCGTGGCGGCCGGGGGAGTCGTCCGCGCGATACCGGCGCCGCGGACGGCCGACCGGCCGCGCAGCTTCTTCGACAAGATGAACGGCTGGGCACAGGAGCAGGGAGCCCCCGGCATGGGGTACATCGTGTTCGAGGGCGGGCAGGCGAAGGGCCCGATCGCGAAGTTCCTCGATGCAGAGCGACTTGAAAGGCTCAAGACGCTGGCCCGGGTCGGTGACGGTGACGCCGTGTTCTTCGTCGCAGATCGCAAATCCCTGGCCGCCGCGAAGCTGGCGGGAGCCGCCCGCAAGAAGCTCGGGGAGGAACTCGAGCTGATCGGTCAGGGCGAGTTCCGCTTCTGCTGGATCGTCGATTTTCCGATGTACGAGCTCAATGAAGATACCGGCAAGATCGAGTTCAGCCACAATCCGTTCTCGATGCCCCAGGGCGGGCTCGAGGCGCTGGAATCGAAGGATCCGCTGACGATCAAGGCATACCAGTACGACATCGTCTGCAACGGCGTCGAGCTTTCCTCGGGCGCCATCCGCAATCATCTCCCGGAGATCATGTACAAGGCGTTCGCGATTGCCGGCTATTCGAAGGAGGACGTGGAGGGGCGCTTCGGCGGCATGCTCAACGCCTTCAAGTTCGGTGCGCCGCCGCATGGCGGTTCGGCGCCGGGCATCGACCGCATCGTCATGCTGCTCGCGGACGAGCCGAACATCCGCGAGGTGATCGCCTTCCCGATGAATCAGCAGGCGCAGGATCTGCTGATGCAGGCGCCGGGTCCGGTCGATCCTGCACGGCTCAAGGAGCTGCATATCAGGCTGGACCTGCCGCCGCCGAAGAAGAAGGACTGAGCGTTACCTCGGCATGGCCGGCGCGGTCGTCGCATTCCCGACACTCGGCGAGGCCGACGCGCGCCTCATCGAGGAGATTCGCCGCGAGCACGATCCCAATGCCACGCGGATCGCGGCGCATTTCACGCTCGTCTTTCCGGATCCGAAGGTCGGGGCCGGCGATTTGCTCCGTCCGGCTGCCGCCGCCGCGCGCGAAACGCCGCCGGTCGCATTCGTGCTGCGGCGTGTGATCGTCCATCATCGGGCCCCGGATTCGTACGTGTTTCTCGTGCCCGACGAGGGGCACGGGAGTCTGGTGCGACTGCACGATCGCCTGAGGGCGCATGCGACGGGGGGATCGGGAGAGGCGTTCCTGCCGCACCTCACGGTCGCGCGCCTGCCGGACCGAGATGCGGCGAAGGCGCTGGCGACGCGCCTAGCCGAACGGCGCCTCGCGGTCCGCGGGACCATCGATGCGCTGAGCGTTGTCGATGTCGGTGCCGCGGGACCGGTGCAGACGGTGGAAAGCTTCCCCCTGCAGGCCTAGGCGATGATCCGCGTCGTCTCGATGAGGCCCTGCTCGTTGAACTCGCGGTCGAGGGCGAGAACGGTCTTGAGCGGGTGGCCGCACAGGCTTGCGGCAAAGGACATTTCCTGCGCGGCGGCCTCGATCGCGTCCCGCGCGTCGCCGGCCCCGCAATTGGCCATGAAATAAGCGGCGAGCCGGCGGGTCATGACATCGGAAATCTCCTCCGTTATCTCGGCGACCTCGACGAGAGTGGCATTGCCGAAACTTTCCAGGCCGAGCCAGCCGTGCTTGAAAGCCGCGAGCTCTCGCCGGGTGAACGTGCCCGGATCGCGATGGGCAAAGCGGAACGCGCCGGTGACCGCCCATTCGCCGGGTGCCGCAGGCGGCAGGTCGGTGCGACGATCGTTGCCGTTCGGACGAATGACTCGTGGAAACTTCATCGTGCAAGCCTATGTTAAAAGCCTGGATGCCCAGTCAAGGCGTCTGGTGCCATAATACCGCCCCGTTCGACCGTCAGAGTCATGCTTTCCCCGTTGGAGCCCTGTTGATGCGCAAGTTGAGGCTCGTTTGCCTGGTGGCCGCCATCTCCGGTCTTCTGGTCGCGCCGGCAGCGGCGCAGATCGCGTCGCATCGTGCGGCCTACAAACTGAGCCTCGGCAGCGGCAAATCGAGCGGCATCATGGAGCTCAACGGAGCGATGTACATCGACTGGCACGAGGTCTGCGAGGGCTGGACGATCAGCCAGCGCATGCGCTTTCAGATCTTCGACGACAACGGCCAGCCGCTCGACAGCGACATCTCGTTTTCGAGCTGGGAGGCAAAGGACGGGCTGAGCTACCAGTTCACCCTTCGCACCATGCGAAACGGCGAAGTGGCGGAGGAGCTGCGTGGCCGCGCCGAACTCGATGGCCGGGGCAAGGGGGGCAGGGCCGTGTTCACCGAGCCCAAGGACGAGGTCATCGAGCTGCCGCCCGGCACGATCTTTCCCACCGAGCATTCGATCGAGCTCCTCCGCAAAGCGAATGCCGGCGAGAAGATAATCGCGCGCCAGGTATTCGATGGCGCGACGCTCGATGGCGCTCTCGAGATCAATGCGCTGATCACGGGGCGTTCGCCGCCGGATGAATCGCTCGACCCGAAAATCGCCGCGGATCTCGTCAAGGGACCGGCGTGGCGGATTCGGATGGCGTTCTTCAACCTCGAGGAACAGGCAGCGGAACCGGAGTATGAAACCAGCATGCGGGTGCTCGACAACGGCGTCGGTCTCGACTTCCTGTTCGACTACAGGGATTTCTCGATCAAGGCGGACCTCGAGCAGCTCGAGGCGCTGCCCAAGCCGCGCTGCTAAGGGCTGACGTCAGCGCGCCTTGCGCGGCGCCGCCGCGCGGCGCAGGCGATCGTTGATCGCGGCGCCAAGCCCGCGCGAGGGGATCGGCGCCACCGCGATTCGCGCAATGCCCGGCCGGTCGAGCGCACGCAGCATGGCGAACAGGTTGGCTGCCGCCTCTGCGAGATCGCGCGACCGACTCAGGTTGACGACGGTGTTCCGACCCGCGTCGCGCGGCTCCGGTCCGAAGGCAAGGAAGGCCTCGCCTGGCTGCAAGCGGCGGGCATTCAGCCGCAGCGCGGCGCGCGGGGCATAGTGGCTTTCGAGCTGTCCGGGCGACCGCGCCGGGCCGCTGCCGGCGCGGGCGAGGGGGCCGGTCAGCCGCCTGATTTCCTCGCTCGGCACGCCGCCCGGCCGCAGCAGAACGGCCTTTGGTCCGGACAGGTCGATTACGGTCGATTCGACGCCGACCGGAGAGGGCCCGCCATCCAGGATGACGGACACGAGTTTGCGGCCGCGACCCGTCCTGAACGAGTCGCGCACGTGCGCGGCCGTCGTCGGACTGATGCGTCCCGACCGGTTTGCGCTCGGCGCTACGATCGGGCATGCCGCGCGACGCAACAGCGCGCGCGCGACCGGATGGTCGGGAATGCGTATCGCCAGCGTTTCCAGACCTGCCGATGCAAGCCATGAGATCGGGCTGTCGGCCCGGCGCCTGAGCACCAGCGTCAACGGTCCCGGCCAGAATGCGCGCGCGAGCGCCCGGGCGCGGCCATCAAACTCGACAAGCCGCTCGGCGTCGCGCGTACTCGCAACGTGGACGATCAACGGATTGAAGCGCGGGCGGCCTTTCGCCGCGTAGATCGCTGCGACCGCCTCGTCGTCCGTCGCGTCGCCGCCGAGCCCGTAGACGGTTTCGGTGGGAAAGGCGACGAGCCTTCCCGCTTTGATCATGCGCGCGGCGCGCGCGAGGTTTGCAGGGGTAGGCTTGAGGATGGCCGGAAAGCGTGGGCGTCGTGGCATGGGCCACGGCGTATCATAAACGGCAAAGAGCCGTCACGCTTGAGTGACGGCTCCATTGAGATTTGGCTTCCCGCCGACCGCGGATGGGCGGGAGGGCCAGTCACCGCACTGGATTGCGGCGGCTTGGACGTGATCGCAT
Organism: Alphaproteobacteria bacterium; assembly: GCA_041690495.1. Taxonomy (GTDB): domain Bacteria; phylum Pseudomonadota; class Alphaproteobacteria; order CACIAM-22H2; family CACIAM-22H2; genus DATAAP01. The sequence continues at coordinate 176,123 of JAWLHE010000002.1, forward strand.
CAGCAACCACAATATAATCATGTGATGGTCTGACTACATCGTCAAGGGCGCGGGTGGAAAATTGGGACGCCGCGCCCCCGCCGATTGGGCGTGACCGTGGACGAAATCGCGAGCGATACTGGAACGGTGTTCCGTGCGTGGCGTTCGCCGCACTATGCAACCGATCACCCCGGACCCCAAGCCGATTCCTCCTGAACTTCCGACAGATCCCTTGCGGACCCCGCCGGATATTCCCATCAACACGCCGCCGGAGAAGGGTCCTCGTCGCCCAGAACCGTTACCGCCGAAGCCGGTTCCGCCGGTCCAAGTACGGAGCTTCGGAATGGCCACGCTCATTGGCTTGGCAATGCTTGCAGGTCCTGCGTTGGCGCAGAAACCGGCGGGCAAGGATACGAGCGAGCTGGAGCGGCCGCATCCGCAGCAATCAAGATGCAGCCAGATCTCCGACGCCGACGAGCGGGTGGCTTGCCTGGCGCGGAACGAAAGCTCAGGTGAGCCGGCGCTGGGCAAACCGGAGGATGCCGAGAAACCTCCGGCCATATCGCCGTCCGTCGGTCGGGAGGTGCGCCCGGCGCCTGTCAATAGGGCGCCCGAGCCGACGAACCCGAACGCCCCCGCGCTATCGCGCTAGGAGCGCCCGGTTCGCCGCCTTTGCGTCAGCGGGTAAAACGGATCTCGACTCGCCGCTCGGCGCTGCTGCCGGAGCTGGAGCCGTTGAACGATTCGCCCCAGAGTTCTCCCTTGCCGGACACAACCAACGTGTCGGGTGCGATGCCATGCTTGCGCAGCGCCGCCGCGACAGCCTCGGCGCGGCGCTCCGAGAGGCGCTGATTGACCTTCGCATCGCCCCGCTTGTCGGCAAAGCCGGTGACGCAGATCTGCTGGATGTAGTTCTCCTTGGCGAGCTTTGCGGCGCTGGCGATCTTTTCCGCGTCTGCCTTGTTGATCGCGACGCTACCGGTGGCGAACGACACGACCACCGGCGAGAACTGGCTGGCCGTCAGGTTCGGCCTGCAGGCGCGCTGCGCACTCGCCGGCGCCGCTCCGGCCGTGATCATGATCAGCGCTGCGCCGAGCGACAGCACCGCTACGGACAACAGGAACCCCCGCACTACAAACATCCCATCCTCCACCAAATGGATTGCCCGACACAGGCCGGCCAGGACCGCTCCTTGGCCCGTCAAGCGTGGCAGGGATGTACATCGTCGGCGCCGGGCGGGCAGTGACGGGCGTCACACCCCGTCCGGCGGGTCTGTCGCGCCCCGCGCGATGAAATCGGGGTTAAGAAACCCGGGCTTGCCGTAATGCATCGCCGCCCCCGACAGGGACGTGATGTGCCCGCCGGCGCTTTCGAGGATGGCCTGGCCGGCGCAGGTATCCCATTCCATGGTCGGCCCGAAGCGGGGATAGAGGTCGGCCGAGCCTTCGGCGATCAGCGCGAACTTTATGGCGCTGCCCATGAGCCGCAGTTCGGCCACCTTGAAATCTTCGAGAAAGGCGGAGATCGCCGGTTTGTCACCGTGGCTGCGGCTGCCGAGCACGACCAGCCCCGATGGCGGCGGCCGGCGTACGTGGATCGGCGCCGCCGCAGCATCACCGCGATGGATCGCCGCAGTACCGGGGCCTGCCGCCGTGTAGGTCACGTGCGAGAGCGGTGCATGCAGGATGCCCAGTACGGGCTTCTGCCCTTCGACGAGGCCGATGTTGATGGTGAATTCGCCGGTGCGGTTGACGAACTCCTTGGTGCCGTCGACCGGGTCGACAAGCCAGAACCGGTGCGGCGGCCGGGCCGGGTCGAAGGCGAAATCGCCGCGCTCGACCGCCTCCTCGGAAACGGCCGGGATGTCGGGGGTCAGCTGGCGGAGGCCGGCCAGGATGATCGCCTCGGATGCCTCGTCGGCCTGCGTTACCGGCGAGGCATCGGCTTTGCGGCGCACGACGGGCTGGCCCTGGTAAACCCGGAGCACTGCCTCGCTCGCAGCGCGCGCGAGCGCCACCAGCTCCGGCAGCAGGGTCTCGAGATGCGAGCCGCTCACTCGGCCGCTCGTGCCGTGCGGCTGCCCTGCAGTGCGCGCCAGACCGTCTCGGGAGTCGCAGGCATGTCGACGTGCGGGGCGCCGAGCGGCGCGAGCGCATCGGCGATGGCGTTCATCACGGCGGGCGGGGCGCCGATCGCGCCGGCCTCGCCCGCGCCCTTGACGCCGAGCGGGTTGGCGCGGGTCGGAATCTCGTTGTAGCGGAAGGTGAAGGACGGGACGTCGTCGGCCCGTGGCAGGCAATAATCCATCAGCGAGCCGGTAACGAGCTGACCGCTGTCCGGGTCGTAGACGCAGCGCTCGTAGAGCGCCTGACCGATACCTTGCACCGTGCCGCCATGGACCTGGCCTTCGAGCAGCAGCGGATTGATCACCGTTCCGAAATCGTCGACCACCGCGTAACGCACGACCTGCGTGACGCCGGTCGCCTGGTCGATCTCGACTTCCGCGACGTGGCAGCCGTTGGGATAGGTGAATTCCGGCGGGTTGAAGTTTGCGCTTTCGTCCAGCCCGGCCGACATGCCCTTCGGCAGCTTGCCGGGAGTATGGCTTAGCCGGGCGACCTCCGCGATGTGCATGCGCCGATCGGTACCGGCGATCGCGAAGACGCCATCGTCGAATTCGATGTCCGCCTCCGCGGCTTCCATGAAATGTGCTGCGAGCGCCTTGCCTTTGGCGACGATGCGCTCGCTGGCCGCCAGCACTGCCGAGCCGCCGACCGCGACGGCACGGCTGCCGCCCGTACCGGTGCCGTAGGCGATCTGATCGGTGTCGCCCTGAACGACGCGGATCGATTCGATCGGCACGCCGAGTTTCGCGGAGACGATGTGCGCATACGCGGTTTCGTGTCCTTGGCCGTTGGTCTGGCTGCCGATCAGGACGGTGACCCCGCCGCCCGGCTCGAAGCGGATCTGCGCTGTTTCATCGGACCCGCCGCCGCAGATCTCGATGTAATAGGCCATCCCGATCCCGCGCAGCCTGCCGTTGCGGGAAGATGCCTCGCGTCGCGCGGCGAAGCCGGACCAGTCCGCTTCTCGCATCGCGTCGTCCATGTTGCGGGCGAAATCGCCGCAGTCGAATGTCGCGGCGAGCGGCGTGGTGAAGGGCATCGCCGCGGGCGGGATGAAGTTGCGCCGCCTGATCTCGTCGGGCGGCAGCCCGGTTTCGCGGGCGGCGACATCGACCAGGCGTTCGATCACGTAGGCCGCCTCGGGCCGGCCCGCGCCGCGATAGGCATCGACGGGCGCGGTGTTCGTGTAGACGCCCTTCACCTCGACGAACGCCGCCGGAATGCGATAGACGCCGGTCAGCATGTTGGAGCCGGCGAGCGTCGGGATGAACGGCCCGTAATGCGAGAGATAGGCGCCGAGATTGGCGATGGTCGAGACGTGGATGCCGAGGAAACGGCCGTCCGGGTCGAGCGCCAGCTCCGCATGTGTGACATGATCGCGCCCATGCGTGTCGCTCATGAATGCCTCGCCGCGCTCGGATACCCATTTGATCGGGCGGCCGAATGCGCGCGCGGCATGGAGAATCGCCGCATATTCGGGATACACGAAGATCTTCATGCCGAAGCCGCCGCCGACGTCGCCGGTGACGACGCGCAGCCTGTGCTCCGGAATCTTGAGGACGTACTGGCACAGCACCTTGCGCAACGTGTGGCCACCCTGGCTGGCGGCATGAAGCGTGAACCGGTCGTCGCCCGGCGACCATGAGGCCGCGGCGACGCGCGGCTCGAGCGGAGTCGGGACGACGCGGTTGTTGACCAGATCGAGCTTCGCGATCCTGTGCGCCCTGGCGAAAGCCGTCTTCGCTGCGCGCTCGTCGCCGAGCGCCCAGTCGAAGGCGACATTGTTCCTGGCGAAATCCCAGACCTGGGCGGCGCCGGGTGCGAGGGCGCCGGCTGTATCGGCCACGGCCGGAAGTTCTTCGTAGTCGACTTCGATCCGCTCGGCCGCGTCCCTGGCCTGGGCCTGCGTCTCGGCCACGACCATCGCCACGATGTCGCCGACGAAGCGGACGCGGTCGGTGGCGATCGCCGGCCGCTTCGGAATCTCCATGCTCGAGCCGTCGCGGTTGCGCAGCGGTACCATGCACGGAATCGGGCCGATGCCGGCCTTTTCCAGATCGGCGCCGGTGACGACTCCGATCACGCCGGGCGCGTTGCGCACAGCGTCCGCATCGACCCTGAGCAGCCTTGCGTGCGCATGCGGCGAACGCAGGAAACAGGCGTATGTCTGGCGCGGCAGGCTCAGATCGTCCGTGTAGCGTCCACTTCCGGTGAGAAGGCGCTGATCCTCGATCCGGCGTACCGGCTGGCCAAGTCCGAATTTCATGCGTTCGACCCTATCACGTTCGACGCATGATTTAAGTATGCTGTGCCGGCTACTTGCAAGGCGGCGATTCACGCCCGTTCCGGAACTGCGATGTCGCCTTGACCATTCACCCAACGTCGGAGCTTTGGAGGCGAGGCATGGCGCTGCCGATCGAGGATTACGGCTTTATCGGCAATATGCGCACGGCCGGACTGGTCGGCCGCGACGGCTCGATCGACTGGCTATGTCTGCCGCGGTTCGACTCGGGCGCTTGTTTCGCGGCGCTGCTTGGCAAGCCTGAGAACGGCCGCTGGCTGATCGCGCCGCGGGACCCGGTCCGCCGCACGACGCGGCGTTATCGCGGCGATACCACGATCCTGGAGACGACCTTCGAGACCGATTCGGGCGCGGTGACCGTCATCGATTTCCTTGCGATCACCGGCAGCGAGGAATGCGAGGATCTGGTGCGGCTGGTTCGCGGCGATCGCGGCAAGGTCGCGATGTGTACCGAGCTGATTATCCGTTTTGACTACGGGCACGCCGTGCCATGGATCAGGCGCCGGCCCTATGGCCTGAAGGCGATCGCGGGACCCGATGCGCTCGACATCCGGACGCCGGTACCGTTGCGTGGGCGCGATTTCACGACGCTCGGAGAGTTCGAGGTGTCCGCAGGCGACGTCGTGCCGTTCACGCTGAGCTGGCATCCCTCGCATCTCGACGGGCCGCTGGGCTGCGACCACGCCCATGCGCTCTCCGATACCGAATCGTGGTGGCGAGAATGGGCGCGGTGCAACGTGTCGGGCGCGTGGCGCGAGCCTGTCATGCGCTCGCTGATCACGCTCAAGGCGCTGACCTATGCGCCGACCGGCGGCATCATCGCGGCGGCGACGACGTCCTTGCCCGAGCAGCTCGGCGGACCGCGCAACTGGGACTATCGCTATTGCTGGATTCGCGATGCGACGTTCACGCTCTATGCGCTGCTGTCCGCCGGCTACATCGACGAAGCGAAGTCCTGGCGCGAGTGGCTGCTGCGGTCGGCGGCCGGGCGCCCGTCTGAGCTTCAGATCATGTATGGCGTCGCCGGCGAGCGCCGGCTCACCGAGCTCTGGCTGCCATGGCTCGACGGCTATGCGGACAGCAAGCCCGTGCGCATCGGCAATGCCGCCCATGGCCAGCTCCAGCTGGACGTCTACGGCGAGCTCATGGATACGCTGCATGTTGCGCGCAAGTTCCATGTCGAGAGCTGGGACGACGCATGGCTGTTCCAGAAGACGCTGATGGACTATCTCGAGGCGGCCTGGCATCTCGAGGACGAGGGCATCTGGGAGGTACGGGGCCCCCGTCGCGACTTCACGCATTCGAAGGTGATGGCCTGGGTCGCCTTCGACCGCGCGGTGAAAGGGGTCGAGATGTATGGGCATGAGGGGCCGGTCGAGCGCTGGCGCGCGCTGCGCGATGCGGTGCACGCGGATGTCTGCGAGCACGGCTTCGATCGGGGACGCAACACCTTCGTGCAGTACTATGGCGGCGAGACGCTTGACGCGTCTCTGCTGATGATGGCTCCCGTCGGCTTTCTTCCGCCCGGCGATCCGCGCATCGTCGGAACCGTAGAGGCAATCAAGCGCGAGCTGATGGTGGACGGCTTGGTGGTCCGCTACCGGACCAAGCCCGGCATAGACGGGCTGCCTCCGGGAGAGGGAGCGTTCCTTGCCTGCAGCTTCTGGCTCGCCGATAACCTGGTCATGATGGGCCGCTACGATGAGGCGCGCTCGCTGTTCGAGCATCTCCTGACGCTGCGCAACGATCTTGGCCTGCTGTCCGAGGAATACGATCCGGTGGCGGGCCGTCAGCTCGGCAATTTCCCGCAGGCATTCTCGCACGTCGCCCTGATCAATACGGCGCACAACCTTCTGCGCGTCCACGGGCCCGCCGCGAGCCGCGCGGAGGAGCCGGCGGCATCGTGATGCGAACGGAACGAAACACGGCATGCGAGGGTTTATGCCATCATGGCATCGAAGCGCCCGATCGCGTCCGATCCCGAGGCCGTGGCGCACGCGAGAGGGGCGGGGCTCCGTTACGTCAATGACGGTGAGCCGGGGATTGCACGTCGCGGCACGACTATCGCCGATTTTTCCTATCATCGGTCCGACGGCCGGAAGGTGCGGGCACCGCATGTACTGAAGCGAATCCGCGCGCTGGCGATTCCGCCCGCCTGGACCGACGTATGGATCTGTTGCGATCCGGGCGGCCACATCCAGGCGACGGGCCGCGACGCGAGAGGCCGCAAGCAGTACCGCTACCATCCCCGCTGGCACGAGGTGCGCGACCAGACGAAATACGAGCGCATGATCGCCTTCGCGCGCGCGCTTCCGAAGATCCGTGCGCGCATCGACGCCGACCTCGCCAGGCCGGGGCTCTGCCGCGAGCGCGTGATCGCCGCCGTCGTACGGCTGCTCGAGCGCAGCCTGATCCGGGTCGGCAACGACGAGTACGTCAGGTCGAACGACAGCTACGGCCTGACGACCCTGCGCGACGGCCATGTCGCGGTGAAGGGCAAGACCATCGCCTTCCGCTTCCGCGCCAAGAGCGGCAGGCTCCGCAGGCTCGAACTGGCCGCGCCGCGCCTGTCGAAGATCGTGCGCGCTTGCCAGGACCTGCCGGGGCAGGAGCTGTTCAAGTACCACGACGATGGCGGCGAAATCCGCGATGTGACCTCGTCGGACGTAAACGCCTGGCTGCGCGAGGTCACCGGCGAGGAGTTCACCGCAAAGGACTTCCGCACCTGGACCGGAACGGTGATGGCCGCATTCGCGCTACGCGCGGAGGAGCCGCCGCGGACAAGGGCGGCGCAGAAGCGGATGATGAATGCGGCAATCGATCGGGTCGCCGAGGCGCTCGGCAACACGCGCACGGTCTGCCGCAAGGCCTATGTCCATCCGCAGGTTCTCGACGCCTTCTCGGACGGCACGCTGGCGCGCGCCCTCGCGCCACAGCGCGGCTGCCGGCGGATGAAGGGGCTCGATCCGGCGGAACGTGCGGTTCTCGATTTCCTGTGCGGCAGGGTCAAATCCGGAGGGCATGATCGTCCCGCGCGGGTTCCCGCGGGACGCGCGCGGCCGCAAGCGACCCACCGCTCTGCAGCGCACGCGGATCACCGCGCCGCTTGAGGGGGCAGCTCTCGACCGACATACTGCGCAAATGTGCGGCCGCTATTCGATCACCACGCCCGTCGAGGCCCTGCGCGCGGTCTTCCGCTTCGAAGGTCCTGCGCTCAATCTCCGGCCGCGCTGGAACGTGGCGCCGACCCAGGACGTGCCGGTCGTCCGGCTGGCGAAGGACGGAACGCGCGAGCTCAGGCTGCTGCGGTGGGGCCTGGTGCCGTTCTGGGCCAAGGATATCTCCGGCGCCAGCCGCATGATCAACGCGCGCGGCGAGACGGTGGCGGAAAAGCCGGCGTTCCGCGAGGCGTTCAAGGCGCGGCGCTGCCTCGTGCCCGCCGACGGCTTTTATGAATGGGAGACGCTTGGCGAGAAGCCCTCCAGGCAGCCCCTGCTGTTCCGCATGGCCGATGGCAGGCCCTTCGCCTTCGCGGGGCTGTGGGAACGCTGGAGACCGAGGGACGGCGGCCCGCCGCTTGAAACCTTCACCATCGTCAACACCGCGGCGAACGAGATCATGGCGCGCTATCACGACCGCGTTCCGATCGTTCTGGCGCCCGAGGATTACGCGACCTGGCTCGACCCGAATGCGGATGCGCGCACATTGCTGAAGACGCCGCCGTCGGAGTGGTTCACCGCGACTCGAGTCGGCACGCGCGTCAACAGCGTGCGCAACGACGATCCGGACTGCATCGCGCCGGTCAGCGAGTCCGAGGCGCTGGCGCCTGCACCGAAGAAGCGGGCGATGCGCGATTCACGCCAGGGCGACCTTTTTTGATGGACCCGACGCAGAAGCGGGGTCATGCGCCGCCGCCGGGCGAGCAGGTCACGACCGATATTCCGGCGCGCCTCGACCGGCTTCCGTGGAGCCGCTTCCACCGGCTGATCGTGGTTGCGCTCGGCATCACCTGGATCCTCGATGGCCTTGAGGTCACGGTCGCCGGCGCCATTGCCGGCGCGCTCCGCGACAGCCCGACCCTGCGGCTTTCGGCCGCCGAAGTCGGCCTGTCGGCCAGCGCCTATCTGGCCGGTGCTGTATCCGGCGCGGCGTTCTTCGGCTATCTGACCGACCGGCTCGGCCGCAAGAAGCTGTTCAACATCACGCTCGGCGTCTACCTCGTCGCGACCGCGCTCACCGCCTTCTCGTGGAATTTCTGGAGCTACGCTTTTTTCCGCTTCCTCACGGGAGCCGGCATCGGCGGCGAAGGTACCGCGATCAACTCCGCGATCCAGGAGCTGATTCCCGCGCGCGCGCGCGGCTGGACCGACCTCGCTATCAACGGCAGTTTCTGGGTAGGAGCCGCCGCCGCCGCGGCCGGCTCGATCATCCTGCTCGATCCCGACTGGTTCGGTCCCGACATCGGCTGGCGTATCGCCTTCGGCATCGGCGCCGTGCTCGGGCTGTTCATTCTCTATCTCCGGCAGTTCGTGCCGGAGAGCCCGCGCTGGCTCATCACCCATGGCCGCGCCGCAGAGGCCGACCGCATTATCCGCGAGATCGAGATGCGCGTCGCGGCCGAGCACGGCAAGCTTCCGCCGGTCCCGCCCGGCCATGAGATATCCGTGCGCTTCCGCACCCGCACCCATTTCCGGGAGATCTTCCACACCATCTTCACGACCTATCGCCAGCGCGCCGTTCTCGGCTTCGTGCTGCTGGTGACGCAGGCGTTCTTCTACAACGCGATCTTTTTCACCTATGCGCTGATCCTCGGTACGTTCTACGGCGTGCCGAACGAGCGGGTCGGGTTCTATATCTTCCCGTTCGCGCTCGGCAATTTTCTCGGGCCGCTGCTGCTCGGCCGGCTCTTCGACAGCATCGGCCGGCGCACGATGATCTCGCTCACCTACGGCGTCTCCGGCGTGCTGCTGGCGTTCACCGCCATCCTGTTCGACCGCGGCATGCTCGATGCGACCACCCAGACGGTGTGCTGGAGCATCATCTTCTTCTTCGCCTCGGCCGCGGCGAGTGCCGCCTACCTCACGGTCAGCGAAAGCTTCCCGCTCGAGGTGCGCGCCATCGCCATCGCGCTTTTCTTCATGCTCGGCACCGCTGCCGGGGGCATCGTGGCCCCGTGGCTGTTCGGCTACCTGATCGAGACCGGAGAGCGCACCAGCATCGTCTGGGGTTATTTCCTGGGCGCTGCCCTGATGATCGCCGGCGCCGTCACCGAATGGCTGATCGGGGTCGATGCCGAGCGCAAGCCGCTCGAGGCGGTCGCCCGTCCGCTCTCCAGTGTCGCGCCGGATGAAACGCGGTGAAACGGCCGATGAAACAGGCAAGCGCCTGGCTCAAAAATAAAACTGTGGCTGTTTCACTGTTTCACCGGAATCTGCAGTTCGCCTTTCCCGCCTCGCCGCGCGGACGCCTGGCCCGGACGCTTCTCCCAGCCCCTGGAATGACAAACGCCCGCCGGCGGAGCCGGGCGGGCGTATTTCTTTGGACCCGAAAGGAGCCGGGGCGGGGACGGCAATGCGGTATTTTCCGAGGGCAGGGCGACCGGTGTCCACTGGCTATCGCGGCCGCCGATGCGGCCGGCTCAGTGGCGTCCGCGCGTCGTCCCGCTTGATCTGCCGCCGCGCATGTAGTGCCGTTCCGGGTGGTAAGGGTGAGCCAGCCTGTTCAGGAGATCGCCGATCGCTGCTATCCAACGTTTCATGTCGCTGTTCCAGTTCGCTCCTTGTATTTCATACCATGAGTTGCAGATAGGCTCCGGCAGGCGGCTTCGCAACCTTTGCGCCAGAACTTCAAGAAATGGCCATAACTATGGCTAGGCCGTCACAATCTGCAGAAGCGCCGGCCGGTTGCTCCGTTCCGCCCGTCGCCCGTCCGGCATGACATCGGCCAATCCGGCGATATGATCGGAAACCGGATCAAGGGCGCCAAAGGATTTCCATGACCACCGACAATCTCCCGCGCGTGACCTATTCGAACATCGGAGTCGACTTCACGCCGCTGCACGACATGCTCGACCGCGCAATTCCCGAGTTCCGGAAAGGGCTGGGCAAGCATCATCCCAACCGCATCGCCGGAAAGCCGGACGAGGACGGCCGGCCTTACAGCGTGAAGTGCCCGATCGACAGCCGGGTCGCCATCGGCAGTTTCGTCGAGGCTTCTCCGGCCGCCGTAGACCGTGCCGTGGCCGCCGCGAGGAAGGTCTATCCGGCGTGGTCGGGCACGCCATGGTCCGAGCGCGTAAGGGTCCTGCGGCGTGCCGCCGCGATCCTGGCGCGGCGCAAGTACGATCTCGGCATCGCCTGCCTGCTCGAGGTCGGCAAGTCGCGCCTCGAGGCGATGGGCGAATCCGAAGAGGCGCACGACCTGATCGCCTATTACTGCGACGAGATGGAGGCGAACAAAGGCTTCGTGCGCGACATGCGCCGCGCTTTCCCCAACGAGGTGACGTCGGTCCATCTTCGCCCGGTCGGCGTGTTCGGCGTGATCGCCCCGTTCAACTTCCCGGCGGCGCTGTCGATTGCGATGATCACTGGCGCCCTGCTCGGCGGAAATACGGTGGTCTACAAGCCGGCGCCGCAGACGGCCCTGACCGGGGGCCTGCTGGTCGAGGCGCTCCACGAGGCGGGCGTGCCGGCGGGAGCGGTCAACCTGATCTGCGGCGAGGAGTCGGGGCGTGCGCTGGTCGACCATCCGGGCATTGACGGCATTGCATTCACCGGCAGCCACGCCGTCGGCATGGAGATCTTTTCCAAGTTCGCGGACCGCGCCCATGCACGCCCGGTGGTGGTGGAGATGGGCGGCAAGAACCCGGCCTATGTGTCGGCGAACGCCGATCTCGAAATGGCGGCGGAGGGCGTGATGCGCTCCGCCTTCGGCCTGTCCGGGCAGAAATGCAGCGCGTGCTCGGTGGCCTATGTCGAGCGCCGCGTGCATGACGCGTTCGTCGAGCTACTCTGCGCCAAGACGGCGGCGCTCAAGATCGGCAACCCGGAGCAACGCGACGTCTATACCGGGCCGGTCATCGACGCCGAGGCGGGCCAGCGCTTCGATACGTCCGTCATGCGCGCGGGACGCGACGGCAATATCGTCGCAGGAGCCCATCGATTGAAAGGCGACGTGTTCGACCACGGCGTCTATGTCGCGCCCACCATCGTCACCGGCCTGCCCTCGGGGCATGCGCTGGTCACCGAGGAACTGTTCCTGCCGTTCCTCGCCGTGCGGCCCTACGATACGCTGCAGGCCGGCATCGCCGAGGGCAACACGGTGGTCTACGGCCTGACCGCCGGCATCTATACGCGCGACAAGGCGGAACTCGACCTGTTCCTTGCCCGCGCCGAGGCGGGCGTCCTCTACGCCAACCGCCGCTCCGGCGCTACAACGGGGGCATGGCCCGGCATCCAGACCTTCTGCGGCTGGAAGGGCTCGGGCGTCTCCAACAAGGGCGGGCTCGGCCCGTACTACCTGCCGCAGTTCATGCGCGAGCAGAGCCGCACGGTGATGGAGGGATGAGCGCGCGTGCAAACGGCACGCAGGGGTACGCCGAGGAGGCCGACAAGCTCGCTGTTTCCTACGAGACGCTGACCTTCGAGGGCGTGCAGCGCGAGGTGCTGCATCTGATCCCGACGGCGCCGTGCCATGCGTTGGATATCGGTGCCGGTACGGGACGCGATGCGGCAGCACTCGCGGCGCGTGGGCACCAGGTCACGGCGTTGGAGCCGACCGCCCAACTGCGTGCGCTTGGGCAGCGCCTGCATGCGGCCGCAGACATCGCATGGATCGACGACTCGCTGCCGGGGCTTGAACTGCTGCGCACGACCGGCCCGCAATTCGATCTTGTGATGGCGACCGCCATGTGGATGCATCTGGACGAGGCCGAGCGCGAGGCGGCGATGCGCAACGTCGCACCCCTTGTCGCGCCCGGCGGCAAGTTCCTGATGTCCCTGCGCTACGGGCCCGTGCCGGCTGGCCGGCGCATGTTCGCGGTCCCGGCCGACGAGACGATCGCGCAGGCGGCGGAGAACGGCCTATCGCTCATTCACCGAAGCGACCGCGAGGATATGAAGGGCCGCGACGGCGTACGCTGGACGTGTCTTGCTTTCAGGCGAGAGTGCTAGCCTCGTATTCGTCTTCCATTTCCCTTGATTGGTCTCCAGAAAGGAGCCCCGAATGCCTGTGATCCTGCACAACCCGAGTGAGGTCTATCCGCCATACCGCTGCTACAGCCATGCCGCCGAGATCAAGGGCGACTCGCGCCTGCTGATCATCAGCGGTCTCAACGGCTACCGCGCCGACGGCAAGACGTTGCCGGAGTCGTTCGAGGAGCAATGCGAGCTGATCTGGACGCATCTCGGGGCCGTCCTGCGCGCCGCCGGCATGGGCTACGGCGATCTCGTCTCGCTTCGCACCTATCTCGCGAGCCCGGAGTATCGCGAGGCCAACACGCGGCTGCGCATGAAGTATCTCGGCGACCATCGCCCTTCGCTGACGGTCGTGTGTAGCCAGCTTCTGGATCCGGCCTGGAAGCTCGAGATGGAGGCGATGGCGGCGCATTAGGGCCGCGCCATTGCCCGCTGTGGTGCCGAGTGCCAATGTGGCCCACATGGGCCACGTCTACCTGTCGCTCGCGATATTGTTCGAAGTCATCGCGACCTCGACCCTGCAGGCTTCGAACGGATTCACGAAGCCGCTGCCGTCTCTCGTGACTGTCGTGGGCTATGCGATCGCCTTCTACTGCCTGTCGCTGACGTTGCGTACGATCCCGATGGGCATCGCCTACGCGATCTGGTCGGGCGTCGGCATCGTGCTGATCACCGCAATCGGCTGGGTGCTGTATCGCCAGCAGCTCGATGTGGCGGCGCTGCTCGGCATCGCGCTGATCGTCGCCGGCGTGCTGGTGATCAATCTTTTTTCGGCATCGTTGCGGCACTAGCGACTTGCGGCAAGGCTGGACCGGGTGGATCCGAACCCCGCTCATATACGACAGAATTCCGCGTGCAGTGAGCCGATCTCGCATCGGGCCCGGCCCGTTAGCCGTTCCGGCGCCGATGAAGAGCGCCCTAACGAAGCGGCTCCACGCGCCACGCGTACGAGCCGTCCGCCGCGGGTTCGTGCCGCACTGGCAGGCAATTCTGAAGCTCGACTTCGCCGAGCCCGAGATGGTCGCGCACCGCAATGTAGGTGCCGCCATGGGCGACGATCAGTACCGGCCCGTCCTGCTCCAGGGCCCTGTTGATTCCGCGCAGCGCTCGAACCAGAAAGTCCGCATACGCCTCGGCGCCTTCCGGCGTCCGTCCGGATTTCCACTCCGTGTACCATTCGGCCTTGAGCTGGCCCTCGCGGACGCCGAGCCCGCATTCGGCGAGATCGTCGATGATAACGAGGCGCAGCCCGAGCGCCTCGTTGACGATCTCCGCGGTCGTGCGCGCGCGGAGCTGCGGGCTGCAGCAGATCGTGGCGATCCCGGACCTGGTCAGCAGATCTCTCGCCGCGCGCGCCTGCGCCAGGCCGCGCGCATTCAGCGGTACCTCCGTTCGGCCCTGGAAACGGCCTTCGGCGTTCCAGTCGGTTTCCCCGTGGCGGAGATAGAAGAAGGGTACGGGCCGGATCATAGTTTCAAGGCAGACATGTCCCGCCGGATGATTTACGGCAGTCGGCGCGGCCTTGGAAGTGCGTCTTCCCGGCGTCCTTGCCGCATGCCCTACAGGTCGGTCCACCTGCGCAACAGGTTGGCATAGCTCCTGGCGATCAGGTCGAATTCGCCGGTCTTGCCGTGCTGCCGGAAAATCGCGCGGCGGGCGAGATCGAGGTCGGTCGGGGAGAGGGTATCGGCGATGCAGAGGATGATGGGCCGGGACAGTAGCAGGGCGAGGGGCGGATGAGCGCAAAGACTTTGCAAATAAGAATTACTCGCATTATAGTCTGCGACTACGTCCGCACGTAAGTGGAGTCTGCGAATGCCGTCGGAACGCAAGATCAGGATCTGGGCCGGAATGGGGACATGGCTGCTGGCCGGGACCGGTGCGTTGGGGTTGGGCGGCGATGCGCAGGCCGCCGCGCAGCAGTCCGGTACGGTGGCACAGGCCGACGACGCCGGTTTGCAGGTTGCGCAGGCGTCGCATGGGCACGGACACGGCATGCAGGGTGCGGCCCAGGGCGGCGAAGGGGGCGAGCGCGGCGAGGCGGGGGCGCTCGCCGGTGCCAACCCGGATCAGGCGCTCGCCGCGCAGCTCCTGCTCATCCGCGGCCATCTGGCTGTCGGGAAGGAGCTGTACGAGATGAACCGGGCCGACGATGCTCTGCCGCATTACCTGCACCCTTCCGAAGAGATCTACGAGGAACTCGAGCCAGCGCTGAAGCAGCGGCGAATCAGTGGCTTCGAGCAGGAGCTCGGGGTGCTCGCCGGCGCAGTCAAAGCGAAACGCCCGGCGGCCGAGGTCGCCAAGCTGCAGGAACGCGTTGTTGCTAAACTCGACATGGCGATGAACGGGGTGCCGGAGGCGACCCGCGCCAAGGCGGCATTTGCCGCGGGAACGGCGGTGCTGGTATTGAAGGTCGCCGCCGAGGAGTACGAGGCGGCGATCGAGAACGGGCGCATCGCCAATGCCGTCGAATACCAGGACAGCCGCGGCTTCGTCACGGCCAGCCGCGTGTTCGTGCACCAGCACGAGAAGGCGATGCATGTGCAGGACGCAAAGGCCTATGAGGCGATCGTCAAGGCGCTCGACGATCTTGCGAAGGCTTATCCTTCGGTTGTCCCGCCGGAGAAGCCGCAAGTCAGCGCCGGCGCCTTCCGGGCGGCAGTCTCGAGCGTCGAGCTGCAGGCAGGCAATTTCAAGTGACCGCCTGTGGCTCTCAGGGGACGGACGATGCGGCCGGTAACCGCGCTGGCTGCTGCCCTGGCACTGCTCGCGCTCGGACCTTCTCCGGGCTCGACGCAGGCTGACCGCGATCTTCCGGCATTGAAGGCAGAGTACCGGCGTCCGGCGGAGAAGGCGCCCGCGCCGGAAGACAATCCGTCCAGCGCGGCGAAGGTACGGCTCGGCTGGGCGCTGTTCCAGGACCGGCGGTTGTCGAGCGACAATGCGCTCGCCTGCGTCGATTGCCATCAGCCGGAGCGCGACTGGCAAGACGGCAAGCCCCGCGCGCTCGGCTTCGGCGGGCACGCGCTGCGCCGCCGCACCATGCCGCTCTATGACGCCGCGTGGGGCGAGACGTTCTTCTGGGACGGCCGCGCTGCGAGCCTCGAGGCGCAATCGATCATTCCGATCGAAGCGCCGGACGAGATGAACCAGAAGATGGACGACGTGGTCGCGCGGCTGCGCGCCGTGCCGTTCTATCAAGGGATGTTCGCCGAGGCATTTCCGGAGGCACCGGAGATCACCGGCGAGAAGGTCGCCAAGGCGGTCGCCGCATTCGAGCGTACCATCGAATCGGGCGAGAGTGACTTTGACCGATGGATCGACGGCGATGAGGCCGCGATCGGCGACGCGGCCAAGCGCGGCTTCGCGCTGTTCAACGGCAAGGCCAATTGCGCACAGTGCCACGGCGGTTGGCGCCTGACCGACGACGGGTTTCACGATACCGGCCTGCCGGGCGACGATCCCGGCCGCGGGCCGATCATCGAAGTGCCGCTGCTCGAGCACTCGTTCAAGACCCCGAGCCTGCGCAATGTCGCGCGGCGGCCGCCCTACATGCATGACGGCTCGCTCGCGACCCTGCGCGAGGTCGTCGACCACTATGCCGACGGGATCATCGAACGCCCGACCCTCTCCGATGATCTGAAGCGCATCAGCCTCACCGAAGCCGAGCGCGCCGATCTCGCCGCCTTCCTGGAGACTCTCAGCGATGCCGGCCCGCCCGACACGCGCTGGTCGCCGTTCCGCTAGCGCCCTGGCGCTGTGCTTCGCCGCCGGCGCGGCCGCGGGCGCCGCCTGGGCGGCGCAGGCCGTAGTGACGCAGAAGGACAAGGCGTTCTCGACGCAGCGTCTCGATCTGCGCCCCGGCGACACGCTGCTAATCCAGAACGAGGACACGCGCGCCCACAACATCCAGGTCACGCATCCGCTTCTCACCTACAACAGCGGCCTGCAGGAGCCGGGCGCGAACGAGCGCATCGCCTTCCAACGGCCCGGCGACTATCTCGTCTACTGCGGCATCCACCCGAAGATGAAGCTGCGCGTGAAGGTGCAGTAGCGACCCGCCTTGTAATTCTGCTCCTCATTGTCATGCCCGGACTTGATCCGGGCATCCAGTCTGGATCCTCGGGTCAAGCCCAATGGTGACGATCAATTGCTTGCAGGGTGCGCCAGGGGCATGCCCCGCATGCAGGCCAGTGCCTTGACCCCTCCGGTCAAACCCGCCAGCATCGGCTCCGTTCCGAGGGGAGTCCCGGCAAGGGGCTGAGAGACCACTGGCCATCCCGGCGGCGTGGAGACCCTTGAACCTGATCCGGATCATGCCGGCGGAGGGAGAGGAACCATGAAGCAGCCCGCAATTCCCGCATTTGCCCGCAGCCGTTATTTCCGTCCCGCCTGGAGCCTTCTTGCACTGGCGCTGCTTGCCCTTGCCGGGCCGACCGCGGCGCAGGAGAAGACCCGGCTCGTCGTCTACAGCACGCTCGAGGTCGAGCATATCGCCAAGTTCAAGGAGGCGTTCGAGGCTGACAATCCCGACATCGAGATCGTCTGGGCGCGGGACTCGACCGGCGTCCTGACCGCGCGCCTGCTGGCGGAGAAGGCCAATCCGCGCGGCGACGCGATCTGGGGCCTCGCCGTCACCAGCATGCTGCTGCTCGACAAGGAAGGGATGTTGCAGCCCTACGCGCCCGCCAATCTCGCGGCGCTCAAGCCGAACTTCCGCGACCCCAAGAACCCGCCGCACTGGATCGGCATGGAGGCGTGGGCGGCGGCGCTGTGCTTCAACACCATCGAGGCGGAGAGGCTGGAACTGAAGCGGCCGCAGTCGTGGTTCGACCTGCTCGACCCCGCCTACAAGGGCCGGCTCGTGATGCCGCACCCGGCCTCGTCGGGCACCGGTTATTTCCACGTCTCGGCCTGGATCCAGATGTTTGGCGAGGAGCGCGCCTGGCGGTTCATGGATGCGCTGCACGAGAACATCGCGGTCTATCAGCATTCCGGCGCCGCACCGTGCCGCGCCGCGGCAACCGGCGAGTATCCGGTCGGGATATCCTACGAGCTGGCCGGCGCCAATGCGAAGCAGACCGGGGCGCCTATCGATACGCTGCTGATGAAGGAGGGCGGGGGCTGGGACATGGACGCGGCCGGCATCCTTAGGGGCACGCGCAATCTCGCCACCGCGCAGCGGCTGATGGACTGGGCAGCGAGCCGCAAGGCCAACGAGCTGTACAGCCGTTACGTCAGCCAGGTGGCGATCGATGGCATTTCTTCGCCGCGGCCGTTCTATCCGGAAGGCGTCGCCGAATCGATGATCAGGAACGACTTCGCCTGGGCGTCCGAGAACCGCGCGCGCATTCTCGCGGAATGGCAGCGCCGCTACGAGGGCAAGGCGGCGCAGCGGTAGCGAAGGCTGGAACCGCGCCGCATGGCCTGCGTTGTGCGGGGAAAGCTCGCCCGGATGGCTTGGACATGGCTGGAAAATCGCAGTCAAGGACACGCCGCGCCACTCGCCGGCCGGCCAAAGCCAAGAAGCCCGCGCCGCGCAAATGGTCGGCGCAGGTCATGCAGCGCAGCGACGCGCTCGATCTCGAGTCGAACGTGTTCAAGTCGCGCGATCCGCACCGCATTGCGCTGTCGCTCAAGCGTTCGGCCGAGCGCAGCAGGCGGCGCAAGGCGGGCCCGTACCAGTCGGCGATGTCGATGCTGACCTTCTACATCAACCGCGCCGGGAAGAACCTGCCGGCCCGCGACCGGCGCGTGCTCGAGCGCGCCAAGGACGAGCTGCGCGCGGTGTTCGGTCGCGCCTAGTGCTCTGCTTCGGGTTCGTGCCAGACTGCGGCGCACCCGAAGCGGAGAAAAACATGGCGGCCCAGCAGATCGGTGTCAGCGACGCGCTCTACGACTACATGCTCTCGGTGTCCTCGCGAGAGCCCGACGCGCTGCGCCGGCTGCGCGAGGAAACCAGGGGCATGAAGTTCGACTTCTGGCAGATCACGCCGCCGCAGGGCCAGATTCTTGGCCTGCTGGTCGAGCTGACCGCGGCGCGCAAGTTGCTCGAGGTGGGCGTCTATACCGGCTACAGCTCGATCTCGATGGCGCTGGCGCTGCCGCCGGGCGGCAGGCTGGTGGCGCTCGACATCAGCGAGGAGTTCACGGCCGTGGCGCGGCGCTACTGGAAGGAGGCCGGCGTCGACGATCGCATCGAGCTGCGGCTGGCTCCCGCGGTTGAATCGATGGACCGGATGCTGCAAGCGGGCGAGGCGGGTACGTTCGATCTTGTGTTCATCGACGCCGATAAGCCGAACTACACGAACTACTACGAGCGCGCGCTGCGGCTCGTGCGCAAGGGCGGGCTGATCCTGATTGACAACACGCTGTTCTCCGGCCGCGTCCTCGATCCCGACAATCCGGCCTACGAGCCGTGGCGGCGCGAATGGACGCTCGGCGTCATGGCCTTCAACAAGGCCCTGCACCACGACGAGCGCGTGACCATGGCAATGACCCCGATCGGCGATGGGCTCACGTTCTGCCGCAAGCGGTGAGGCCGCCGGCGCGGCGGCTCAGTCGACGAGGCTCGCGTCGAGGGTGATCTTTGTGTTGAGCAGTTTCGAAACGGGACAGCCCGCCTTCGCCTTTCCGGCGAGCTCCTCGAACGTCGCCTTGTCGACGCCCGGAATCTTGGCGCGCAGGGTCAGATGCACGGCGGTGATGGCGAAGCCGTCGGCCTGCTTCGCCAGCGTCACGTCCGCCCTCGTATCCATCTGATCGGCTCTCAGCTTCGCCTCTCCAAGGATCAGCGACAGCGCCATGGTGAAGCAGCCGGCATGCGCCGCGCCGATCAGCTCCTCCGGATTGGTGCCGGGCTTGCCCTCGAAGCGGCTGGCAAAGCCATAGGGATAGTCCTTGAGCGCGCCGCTCTGGGTCGAGATCGCACCCTTGCCGTCCTTGAGCCCGCCTTGCCAGGTGGCAGAACCGTGATTCTTCATCCGAATGTCTCCCGGTATCGATCCGGCCATTGTGCCGGTCCCGCGGGATGGCGACAAGGTAGACTAACGGATCATCGCGCGCAGCTTGGACGAGATCAGGTCGGCGCCGAGCACGAGGATGAGGATAACGAGTACGCAGGTCGCGGTGTCCTCGTACTTGAACAGCTTCATCGAGCTGATCAGCTCGAATCCGATGCCTCCGGCGCCCACCATGCCGAGCACGGTCGAGACGCGAATGTTCGTCTCGAAGCGGTAGAGGATGACGCCCACCCAGTTGGGCAGCACCTGCGGCACGACGCCGAAAGCGATGCGCTGAACCGTGCCCGCACCGGCCGCGCGCAGCGCGTCCAGCGGACCTTCGTCAATCTCCTCGATTGCCTCGGCGAAGAACTTGCCGAGCATGCCGGCGCCGTGGATGGCGATCGCCAGCACGCCCGCGAACGGCCCGAGCCCGACCGCCGCGACGAAGATCAGGGCGAGGATGATCTCGTTGATGCCGCGCATCACGTTCAGCACCTGGCGCAGCGCGTGGAAGATCCCGGCATGCGGCGACAGGTTGCGCGCGGCGAAGAAGCAGACCGGCAGGGCGAGAACCACACCGAGCAGAGTGCCCCACAGCGCGATCTGCACCGTCTCGATGGCCGGCTGGATCAGGTACTGCGCATAGGACCAATTGGGCGGCAGCATGCGGCCGAGGAAATCGGCAATCCAAGGCCAACCCTCGACGAACGTGGTGATGCTGAGCTGGGTACCGGCGCCGGACCACCACAGCACGCCGAGCGTGATGAGTCCGACCGGCAGCATGATCCACCAGCCGAGCGGCCCGGCTGGCGGGTTTGCGACGAAGCGCAGTCCGGCGATGCTCATGTCAGGCCTCCATCTCGCGCAGGGCGGCGTCCGCGTCGGCGCTGCGGGCGCGGCGATCATGGATGCGCCGCGCGGCGTCGAGGATGTTGGGGTCGTCGAGACCGGGATAGATGCGGCGGATCACGTCGGCGTTGACGCCGGACGGCGCGCCGTCATAGACGACCTCGCCGGCCGAGAGGCCGACGATGCGCTCGCCGAACTCCAGCGCATAGTCGATCTGGTGCAGGTTGCACAGCACCGCGATGTTGGATTCCTTGCAGCTCTTCCTGAGATAGGAGAGGACGATGCGCGAGGTCTTCGGGTCGAGGCTGGCGACCGGCTCGTCCGCCAGCATGACCTGCGGCTGCTGCGCCAGCGCGCGGGCGATGCCGACGCGCTGCTGCTCGCCGCCGCTGAGCCGGTCGGCGCGGTTCCGCGCCTTGTGCACGAGGTTGACCTGCTCGAGGCAGTGCATGGCGATCTTCACGTCGGTGTCGGGGAAGAGCTGAAGCACGGTCATGATCGGCGACAGGTCGGCCATCCGCCCGACCAGCACGTTCTTCAGGACCGACAGCCGCTTCACCAGATTGTGCTGCTGGAAGATCATCGCCACCTTGCGGCGGAGCATGCGCAAGTCGCGCCCGCTGGAGGCGAATGCGGTGCCGTCGATCGCGACTTCGCCGCTGGTCGGCTCGGTGAGGCGGTTGATGCAGCGCAGCATGGTGGACTTGCCGGCGCCGCTAGGCCCGAGCACGACGACAAACTCGCCCGGCTGTATCGACAGGCTCACGTCGTGCAGGGCGCGGTATTTCCCGTAGCTCTTGCCGAGCCCGCGGATCTCGATCATGGCGTCTGCTCCCCGGGATGCGGCCCCGGCAGGGCGCGGGCCGGCGGGGGCCGGCCCCGCCGACGT
>JAWLHE010000002.1:197477-532491 GCA_041690495.1 Alphaproteobacteria bacterium
CGCCCGGGGATGCGGCCCCGCGCGGCCCGGGCCGCGCGGGGCCCGCCCCTTACTTCTGCTTCTTCAGGTCGATATTGGCGAGTTTCGCGGTCTCGCGCACGACGTCATAGGCGGCGTCGCTAGTCTCGCGGAAGCCGTTGAGCTTGCCCTGGTCCGACCAGTTGAGGTTCTTGACCGACAGGAACGCCGCCTTGACCTTCTTCTTGAGATCGTCGGGCAGGTCCTTGCGCCAGACCATCGGCGATTCCGGGATCGGTGCCGACCGCCACACGACGTGGATCTGGTCGGCCTTGATGTGGCCCTTCTTGATCGCCGCGTCGAGGATGCGGTCGGCGATGGTGGCGGCGTCGACCTTGCCGTTGGCGACGGCGACGGCATTGGCGTCATGGGCGCCGGTGAAGATCACGTTCTTGAAGTCGCGCTTCGGCTCGATGCCCGCCTTGAGCAGACCGGCAAGCGGGAAGGCATAGCCCGAGGTCGAGGCGGGATCGACGAAGGCGAAGTTGCGGCCCTTGAGGTCGTCGATGGTTTTGATGCCGCTCGTCTTCTGCGTGATGATCTGGCTGTGATAGAAGGTGCGGCCGGATTTCGCCGTCTCGGCGATCACGAACGCCTCGACTGGCGTCACGGTCGTCGCCAGCACGTAGGAGAACGGTCCGAGATAGGCGATGTCGAGATGCTTGGCGCGCAGCGCTTCGATCACGCCGTTGTAGTCGGTGGCGACGAAGCCCTGGACCTTCATACCGAGGTTCTTCTCGACGGCTTCGAGGATGTCCTTGCTCTGTGCGAGCATGGCGCGCGAGTCCTCGGACGGGATCAGCCCGACCCTGAGGACCTGGGCGCCCGCGGGCGCGGCGAAGGCCATGACGATTGCGGCTGCAATCGCGGACAGGAACTTGCTTGGTGATCTCATTGTTTCCTCCCGGTTTCCTTGCTGGTGGTCGTATCGTGGTTGTCGCGCAGGCTCCTTGTGATCGCTTCGTGTGACGTTCTTAGCGTGCGGCGACGCTGCGCAGCGGCGCCGGCGCGATCAGCGCCTCGCGGCGGCCGATATAGTTGCGGCCGCGCTCGCCCTGGAATGCCGCGTCGATGAGGCCGTTCCAGTCCGTCTGCGCTATGCCGTAGCTCGCGGCTTCGGTCGATACGTCGAGGCTCTCCAGGAACGCGTCGAGCTGGCGTGCCCCGCGTTCCAGGTCGGGGCCGAAGATCCGCTGCAGCGTCTCGTCGCAGGCGCGGCTTGCGCCGATGGCGCCCCGCATGACCATCGGCAGGGTGAACGAGCAGGCGATGCCGTGCGGCGTGCCGTGGTGCAGGGTCAGGTGGTAGGACAGCGAGTGCGCCAGTGCCGTCCGCGTGTTGGAGAAGGCGAGGCCGGCGAACAGGGCGGCGCGCGCCATGCGTTCGCGCAGCTCCGCATTGCGGAGATCACGCGCGAGCAGCGGCAGATGGGCCATCACCTCGCGTGCCGCGAATTCGGCGAGCGCGGACGACACCGGGTTGGCGTTCACGTTCCAGATGCTCTCCAGCGCGTGCGACAGCGCGTCGAGGCCCGAGCTGACGGTGACGCCGCGCGGCGCATCCAGCGTTAGCAGCGGATCGACGAGCGCGCAGGTCGGATAGAGCGAGGGGTGCGACAGGGAGTACTTCTTCTTGGCGTCGGTATCCCATACGGTCGCCCAGCAGGTGACCTCGCTGCCGGTGCCCGCGGTGGTCGGCACGGCGATGATCGGTGTCGCGTGCAGCGCGCCGGCGCCTTTGCCGGTTTCGAGAAATGTCCTGACCCGGGTGAAGTCGTCGCCAGCGGCGGCGAGGACCTTGGCGGCGTCCATGACCGAGCCGCCGCCGATCGCGACGATTGCCGCGACCGGCTCCTTGCCCAGCAGGCTGCTGCAGGATTGCGTCAGGGTCGCGAAATCAGGATTGGGTCCGATGTTGCGGACGACAGCAACGGGCTTTCCGGCAAGCGTTGCCGTCCGCTGGACCAGCGCATCGAAGGCGCTCTCGCCATAGGTGACCAGACAGTAGGACCGTCCCGCGACCGCCGCGCCGAGCTGCTCGAAGACGCCCGCGCCGAACCGCACGTCCACCGGGTTCGTGTACCGCCACATAGCCGTGCCGCTCCTGCCGATCCTTGTTGCCAAGACTGTGCGGGCGGTGCTCCTATAAATCCAATTCAATTTTCGTACATGATCCATAGAGGAAATCTATGAGATACAGCCAGCTCCGCTCCTTTCACGCCGTTGCCGAGTGCGGCAGCTTCACCGCCGCCGCGCAGCGCTGCCGGGTCAGCCAACCGACGATCACGACCCAGGTGAGATCGCTGGAAGCCGGATTCTCGGTCGAGCTGTTTGCGCGTCGCGGCCGCCGCGTCGAGCTCACCGACGCTGGGCGCGGCCTGTTCGAGATCACGCGGCGGATGTTCAGCCAGGAGACAGAGGCGCTCGACTTCCTCAACGAGTGCCGCGACCTTCGCACCGGCCATCTGCGGGTCGGCGCGGTCGGCCCGTATCACGTCACCGACATGCTGGTCGCCTTCAACCGGAACTTTCCCGGGCTCTACGTCTCGGTCCGCATCGGCAACTCGCAGGCCATGGTGCGCGAGCTGGTCGAGTACAAGACCGATGTCGCCGTGCTCGCGCATATCGACCCGGACGCGCGGCTGGTCGCGGTCCCGTACGCGCGTACCGAGGTCGTCGTCTTCGCCAGCCGTGCGCATCCGCTGGCGCGCAAGTCGCGGATCAGGCTCGCCGATCTCGACGGGCTGCCGATGATCGTGCGCGAACCGGGGTCGACCACGCGGCGCGCGATGGACGCGGCTCTGCAGAAGGCGGGCGTACACCCGCGCATCGTCATGGAGATCGGCAGCCGCGAATCGATCCGCGAGGCGGTCGCCAAGGGCATTGGCCTCGGCAGCGTTTCGGAGGCCGAGTACATACCGGATCCGCGCCTCAAGGCGCTGCGTGTCGCCGACGCGGAAATCTACACCTACGCGCACGTGGTCTATCTGCGCGAGCGCCAGAATGCGCGCCTGGTGCGCGCCTTCCTGTCCGTCCTGCCGCCGTTGTTGACGCAGGAGGGCAGGCGCGCGCTCAAGGCCGCAGCGGCGTGAGCTGCTCCAGATCCACTGACCCTGTCGCCCGCGGACTTGATCCGCGGGCCCAAGGCGCTCTCGGCCCGGAACCGGTTCTTTCGTCACGGTGGCAATGGATGCCCGGATCAAGTCGGGGCATGACAGTTTGTTGGTGCTGATGGGTGGACGTGGCGGAACCAGTGCGTATGATCTTGCCATGAAACCCGTTTCCCTCGACGACCTAATCGCGCCCATCCAGCATGGCACCTTGCTGGCGATCCCGCCGGATTACAGCGGCGTCTCCATGGCCGCGACGCGCGCCCTGATCCGCCGCGGCGTGGGCGGCCTGCGCCTCGTCGCGGTGCCGACCAGCGGGCTGCAAGCGGAACTTCTGATCGGCGCCGGTCTGGCCGACGAACTGGAGGCGGCGGCCGTGCTCCTTGGCGAGCTCGGGCCGGCGCCGCGCTTCGCGGCCGCGGTGACGTCCGGCCGGTTGCGCATGAAGGACACGACGTGCCCGGCGCTGCACGCGGCGCTGCAGGCGACCGAGAAGGGCGTGCCGTTCATGCCGCTGCGCGGGCTGATCGGCAGCGACGTGCAGAAGAACCGCCCGGACTGGAAGATCGCCGAGAATCCGTTTGCACCGGAAGGCACGCGCGATCCCATCGTTTTCCTGCCGGCGATGCAGCCCGACGTGGCGCTGTTCCACGCGACCAAAGCCGACCGCGACGGCAATGTCTGGATCGGCCGTCGGCGCGAGCTCGTGACCGCAGCGCACGCCGCGAAACAGACCATCGTCACCGTCGAGGAAATCGTCGACGGCTCGCTGCTTGCCGACGAGGCGACGGCCGCCGGCGTGCTGCCGTCGATCTATGTCAGCGCCGTCGCCGAGGCGAAGCAGGGCGCCTGGCCGCTGGGCCTGCAGGACCTCTACACCGTCGATGATGCCGAGATCGCCCGCTACGCCGAGGCCGCCCGCACCGAGGCCGGCTTCCGCGACTGGCTCGCGCAGTTCATGGATGGCCGCAGGGCAGCGGCGTGAGGGCGGGGAAGGGGATGCCGGCTTGCGCATTGCGGGCACGTTCTCTTGCGGAGAGAGTGCCCCTCACCCTCCCGCGCGCTGTCGCGCGCGCGCCCCTCCCTCTCCCCAAGGGAGAGGGGATTGGGCGGAGCGCCAATGAAACCCTTTCACGTCGGGAGAGGGTGCGCGCGAAGCGCGCGGGTAAGGGGCGGCCTCTCTGCAAAAGCAAGTCTTGGGAAAGGAACACCTGAGATGGACCGCGCCCGCGCCGAACTGCTGATTGCCTGCGTCAACCGGCTGCTCGAGGGCTG
Source organism: Alphaproteobacteria bacterium (assembly GCA_041690495.1). GTDB lineage: Bacteria > Pseudomonadota > Alphaproteobacteria > CACIAM-22H2 > CACIAM-22H2 > DATAAP01. Next base: position 201,880 of record JAWLHE010000002.1, read on the forward strand.
CCGGACGATTGCGGTCGGCAACTCGTCGCCGATCCCGGGCTCGGCGGCGCTGCTGCGGCGCGCGAAGGATCCGGACACGCGCATGCTCATGCTCGGCAGCCGGAAGCACAATGCCTTCACCGACGGTGGGCGCGAGCTGTTCGACTGCGCGGCGCAGGGGCGCATCGACGCGTTCTTCCTTGGCGGCGGGCAGATCGATGGGCATGGGAACATCAACCTTGTCGGGCTCGGGCCGTATCCCAGGATCACGCATCGCTTTCCCGGCTCGTTCGGGTCGGCCTTCCTTTACTATGTCGTGCCGCGCGTGATCCTGTTCCGCGAGGAACATACGCCGCGCGTCATGGTGCCGCAGGTGGATTTCGTCAGCGCGCCGGGGACGAGCGCTCCGGAGGTCCACCGCCCGGGTGGGCCGCACGCGCTGGTCACCGGCCGTTGCGTGTTCGCGTTCGACAAGGCGAAACGCCGCTTCCGGCTGGAGAGCGTGCATCCTGGCGAGAGCGTGGACAGCGTGCGCGCCAACACCGGCTTCGAGTTCGACGTGGCGGCCAATGTCGGCGAGACGCAGCCGCTCGCCCCGGACGATCTCGCCCTGCTGCGCGGCCGCATCGCCGGCGAAATCGCCGAAACCTATCCGCGCTTCGCCCGCGCCCTGTTCGGCGGGCAAGCCGCCGCCGAATAGCCGTTGGCCGGCGGCATCGCAGGAATCGGCGCAAACGGTGCTGCTGCGCCCGGCGGCTTTCCGCTGTCCCGATGTTCTCACCCCATCGTCACGCCGCCGAGGCGACAATCCTGAGTAGAAAGGGGGCTTTAAGACTTGACCGCTAGATCATTGACGATGACGTTTGTGGCATCGACCCGGAATTTCCGCCATCTTCTCGCGGTCGCGGCACTGGCGGCGCTCGCTGCCTGCGCCGAGCGGCCGCTGCCGGCCCCCTCGATGCCCATGCCGGAACCGACGGCGCTGCCCGCGCCGCCGACGAGTCCGGTCCCGGAGCAGCCCTATTTCACCCAAGCGGGCGTGGCCTCATGGTATGGCGGCTTCCACCACGGCCGCCGCACCGCCAGCGGCGAGCGCTTCGACATGCGTGCGATGACCGCGGCGCACCGCACCCTGCCGTTCGGCACTATGGTTCGCGTGACGAATACAGCCAACGGCCGCACCGCGACCGTGCGTATCAACGACCGCGGGCCCTACAGGCGCGGCCGTGTCATCGACCTTTCAGCGGCGGTTGCCGCCCGGCTCGGCATGAAACAGGAAGGTCTGGCGCAAGTGCGCGTCGAGGCCTTCGCCGCCGACCAGACGCCGGAAGTCCTCGCCGCGACAGAACGAGCCCCGGCCCTACCGGCCGATCCGACGAAGTAGCGGCGCCGCCGCGCCCCCATCCTTCTTCCGTCAAGGCCGGCTCTAAACTAGTCTGCGCCATGCGCGGGCACGTCCGCGCATCGAACGTGACGGAACCAATCAGGCCTGAACCAATGACCACAGCAAACGGCCACGGCTCGCTCGCGGGCATCCGCGTCATCGATCTCACGCGCGTGCTCGGCGGCCCCTACTGCACCCAGGTTCTCGGCGACCACGGCGCCGACGTGATCAAGATCGAGCCGCCGCAGGGCGACGAGGTGCGCGACTGGGGCCCGCCGTTCCGCGACGGCACCGCGTCTTATTTCGTCGGCGTCAACCGCAACAAGCGGACCATGGCGCTGGACCTCGCGAAGCAGGAGGCGCGCGAGGTGCTGCTGCGCCTGCTCGAGACCGCCGACGTGCTGATCCACAACTTCAAGCCGGGCGCGCTCGAGAAGTGGGGCCTCGGCTACGACGCGGTGCTGGCGGAACGCTTTCCGCGGCTGATCTACTGCCACATCACCGGCTTCGGGGCCGACGGCCCGCTCGGCGGATTGCCAGGCTACGACGCGGCAGTGCAGGCGGTCTCCGGCCTGATGAGCATCAACGGCACGCAGGAGTCCGGCCCGATCCGGATGGGTACGCCGATCGTCGATCTCGGCACCGGGCTCAACGCGGCAATCGGCATCCTGATGGCGCTGCACGAACGCCACCGCACCGGCAAGGGGCAGGCGATCGACGTCAGCCTCTACGACTGCGCCGTGTCGCTGCTGCATCCGCAGGCGGCGAACTACCTCATGTCGGGCAAGCCGCCGCAGCGCATCGGCAACGCACACCCGAATATCTCGCCCTATGACAGCTACCGGACCGGCACCAAGCCGATCTTCCTCGCGGTCGGCAACGACCGTCAGTTCGAACGGCTATGCGCCGAGCTGGGCGCGCCCGAGCTGGCGAAGGACAAGCAGTTTCTCAAGAATGCGGACCGCATCGTCAATCGCGACGCGCTCAAGGACGAGCTCGAGCGGCTGCTGGCGAACCACGACAGCGCGCTTCTCGCAGACCGGCTGCTGCGGATCGGCGTGCCGTGCGGCGCAGTGCTCGACATCCCCGACGTTCTGGCGGCGCCGCACACCGCGCATCGCGGCATGGTGGCGGAGGACGGCGCCTACCGCGGCACCGGGATCCCGATCAAGATGAGCCGGACCAGGGGCCGCGTGCGGATGACGCCGCGCAAGTTCAACCAGGACGGTGCCGACGTGCTGCGCGAGGCGGGCTATACGGCCGCGGAGATCGAGGCGCTGGCGAAGTCCGGCGCCTTCGTCACCGAGCGCCGCAAGGGCGGGGCGGAATAGTGGCCGAAGTCGTCAATCTCCGCCGCGCGCGCAAGGCACGCAAGCGTGCCGGGCTGGAGAAAGAGGCGGAGGCGAACCGCCACAGGTACGGCCGGACTAAAGCGGAGCGCAAGGAAACGGAAGCCGAGAGTGCGCGCGCATCGCGCGAGCACGAAGGCAGAAAGCTCGATCCGTAATGGCCCTTCATTTCACGCCGGAGGAGCTGAAGTCGCGCCGCGACCGGGCATGTGCTGACATGCAGCAGGACGGGCTCGATGGCATGCTCGTCTTCCGGCAGGAGAGCATGTTCTACCTGACCGGCTACGACACGTTCGGCTACGTGTTCTTCCAGTGCCTGTTCCTCGGCGCGGACGGGCGCATGACCTTGCTGACCCGCGCTCCCGACCGGCTGCAGGCGAAGCTGACGTCGGTGATCGAAGACGTGCGGATCTGGGTCGATGCGCCGGACGCGGCACCGGCGGTCGCGCTGCGCGACATCCTCGCGGCGCGTGGCTGCAAGGGGAAACGGCTCGGCGTCGAGTGGGAGGCGTACGGCCTGACCGCGCGCAACGGGCAAAGGCTCGCGGCGGCGCTCGACGGGTTCTGCACATTGGTGGATGCCTCGGACCTCGTCAGCCGCCTGCGCGTGGTCAAGAGTCCGGCGGAGCTTGCCTATGTGCGCCGCGCCGCGGAGCTGGCGGACGCCGCACTCGACGAGGCGTGGCGGCTGGCGAAGCCGGGCGCGTTCGAGGGCGACATCATCGCGGCGATGCAGGGCGCGGTGTTCCGCGGCGGCGGCGACGATCCGGCGAACGAGTACATCATCGGCTCGGGCCCGAACGCGCTGCTGTGCCGCTATGCGACCGGCCGCCGGCATCTTGACGCGGAGGACATGCTGACGCTCGAATTCGCCGGCGTGTACCGCCACTATCACGCCTGCCTCATGCGTACGCTCGGCATCGGCCGGGTCGACCCGCGGCTCAAGGACATGCATAAGGCCTGCGTCGATGCGCTGCATGCGGCGGAGGCGGCGCTGAAGCCGGGGCGGCCGATCGGCGAAGTGTTCGACGCCCATGCGCGGGCGCTCGACGCGGCCGGCCACCGCGCGCACCGGCTCAATGCCTGCGGCTACAGCCTCGGCACGACCTTTGCGCCGAACTGGATGGACTGGCCGATGTTCTATCACGGCAATCCGTATGTCGCGGAGCCGGGCAACGTGTTCTTCATCCACATCATCGTCTTCGACGACGCGAACGGGCTGGCGATGACGCTGGGCCGCACCTCCGAGGTCACGGCAAACGGCGCAAGGCCGCTGTCTTCGGCCCGGCTCGACTTTGTCGTGAGCTAGCGGACCGTCGATCACTCCCGCCACGCGGGCTTGCCCGCCTCGCGCGAGATCTCGATCTTCGTCAGGCCGATGTCCCGGCGTTCGCGCTCGTCCATAGCGGCGAGCCGGCGCCGCTCCGCCGAACGCCGCTGCCACGTCAGGAGCGCGGCAAGCGTTCGGCGGAGGGCGCCGGCGACCACTGGTCCGGGGTCAGCAGAAGCCGGCCGCAATCTTTTGCACATGCGCGGAAGCTCCGGGCATGACTGCGTCGACGGTCCTGAGGAAGTTGGGGTGCGTCATGCCGGAGCCGAGGAATGTCCAGCGCTGGGCCTGAAGTTGTACCCTTTCGAATGTGGCCTTGTCGTCGCCGCGGAGTACGCATCCGGTCGCCTTGATGAAGGCGTCGAGATCGAAGGCGACCTGCTGCCCGAGTCCGCCATCGATCATCGCGCCGATCTTGCCATAGCCCTCGAGCGCGTTGGCGATGACCTCGGCCGAGCAGTTGGCCGCGATCGCCTCGACCATCAGCGTGTCGAGCTTGGCGTGCTGCGCCTCTTCCATCCAATGATGCTTCAGCAGGCTCTTGAACTGCGGGTCGAGCGCCTCGTCGTCCTTGACGCTGTCGAGATAGTGGCGCTGCGTCATCCACTCGATATGCAGGATGGCGAGGGCGACGGCGAGCGGGTGATGGGCGAGCACCGCCTTGGCGATTTCGGCCGGCGGTCCGATCACCTGGCAGGGCGTGCCGAAGCCGCGCTCGAATTCCTTGCGGAAGCGCTTGAAGAGCTCGATGTGCTTGGCTTCCTCGCCGGCGAACTGGAGCAGTGCGCGGGTGCGGCTGTCGTCGTGGTCGAGCATCGCCCGGGCATGGTCGAGGATGAACGGCAGGATGAACTCCTCGACCAGGCCGAAGATGTAGAGATAGCCGTTGCCGCGAATGTGATTGAGCACGAGCTGCTCGTCGCGGTCGAGGATATCGAGTACGCGGACCCGGGCCAGCGACTCGGGCATGAACGGCTTGCTGAAATCGAGCGGCTTGTCGGCACCGATGATGTCGTCGACCTGCCAGTTGACGCGCTGCGAGGCCGCGAGGGCATTCGCGTAGGTGTATCCGTGCTGCATGGTTGTCCTCCTGTTCCGTAACTCGCTCGCGCCAAGGGCGGCGAGGCGGCGGACATTAGGGCCGGCGCGTCCGGCAGGCTTGGACGCGGCATGCAGAATTCATGTAGAAGCTATGGTCATTCGGGGAGATCGTGGCGCCGGGGGACGGGCCGGCCGTACGGGGCATCGGAGACGACGCTGGAAAGGCTGCGTCTATGTCTTTGATACGGTTTGCAGATTGTGAGATCGACGTCGGCGCTTACGAAATCCGGCGCGCGGGACGAGTCTGCGCGGTCGAGCCGCAGGTGTTCGAGCTTCTGTCCTATCTGGTCCGCAATCCCGGCCGGCTCGTCACCAAGGACGAGCTGATCGAGAAGGTCTGGGCCGGACGCATCGTCTCCGACGCGGCCCTGGCGAGCCGGATCAAGTCCGCGCGCAAGGCGATCGGCGACGACGGCGCACAGCAGCGCCTGATCAAGACCGTGCATGGGCGCGGCGTGCGGTTCGTCGGTGCGGTTGAAGCCTGCGGCCAGGACGCTCCGCCGCCGAATGTCGGCGAGGTTTCGCCGCTGCACCAGGACATCCGGTTCTGTACCGCGAGCGATGGGGTGCGGATCGCCTACGCCTCCGTCGGGGAAGGACCGCCGCTGATGCGTCCGGCCAACTGGATGACGCATCTCGAATACGACTGGCAGAGCCCGGTGTGGCGGCATTGGGTGCGCGAGTTTGCACGCGCCCATCGTCTCATCCGCTACGACGAGCGCGGCAACGGATTGTCAGACTGGAATGTCCATGATCTGTCGTTCGACGCGATGGTGCGGGACTTCGAGGCCGTCGTTGCGGCGGCCGGTCTCGAACGCTTCCCGATCCTCGCTATCTCAGGTGGATGTGCGGTGGCGGCGGCTTATGCCGTGCGCCATCCGGGCCGGGTCACGCGGCTCGTCCTGTATGGCGGCTATGCACGCGGCTGGGCAATGCGACCCGACCGTCCGGACGAGACCGCCATCCGCATCGCGCTATGCAAGCTTATCGAGCATGGATGGGGGCAGGACAACCCGGCCTTCCGGCAGGTGTTCACCAGCATGTTCATTCCGGGCGCAACGCCGGAGCAGATGACGTGGCTGAATGATCTGCAGCGGGTCACCACGTCGCCTGAGAAAGCGGTTCAGTTGTACCATTCGCGTGGGCGGGTCGATGTCAGGCCCTTGCTGCCGCAGTTGGATGTGCCGACGCTCGTTCTGCATAGCCGAAGCGACAATGTGGTGAACTTCGAGGAAGGGCGATTGCTCGCGACGATGATCCCCGGCGCGCGCTTTGTCCCGCTAGAGAGCGAGAATCACATCCTCCTGGAAGGAGAGCCTGCCTGGGAGCGCTTCCTGGAGGAAGTGCGGGCTTTCTTGCGCGAAGGCTAGACCGGCGGCGGCTTCGGCTACAGCATCGCCCAGCCGGTCATGAGCGACAGGACGATCATCAGGACCACAAATGCCGCCAGTCCGCCGAAGAAGACCCAACGTCGCGCCGGGGTATTTAGCGCGATGTAGCCCTGCCGCGCTTTCTCGGCCGGGTATTTCTGCGGATCGGGCATCGGCATCCTGCATCTGCTTCCTGCTGCCAACGCATTGCAGTTGCTCGTGTTCCCGGGGGCGCCCTTTACGACGTCGTGAAGCGGTTGGTGCGATCGCGGCAGCGGGGGCAGCGTGGCCCGATATTCCGGCGGCTGCGCCGCCGCCAGGCACGATCCCGCCCATATTGGGCACTGGCAGCGAAAGGCGAAGGTGAATAAAGTTGGGGCAACCCAACAAGGAGGAGGCAGAGATGGCGCTGCAACTTGGCGATACGGCACCGAATTTCAAGGCCGACACGACGGAAGGTCCGATCGACTTTTATGAATACATGGGCGACGGATGGGCGGTCCTGTTCTCGCATCCCAAGGACTTCACGCCGGTCTGCACGACCGAGCTCGGCGAGGTCGCGCGCCTCAAGAAGGAGTTCGACCGGCGCGGCGTGAAGGTGCTCGGGCTGAGCGTCGATCCGCTCAAGGACCACACGGCCTGGGCCGGCGACATCAAGGAGACGCAGGGCCACGCGCTCAACTTTCCGCTGATCGCCGATCCGGACCGGACGGTCTCGAATCTCTACGGGATGATCCATCCGAATGCGAACGACACCCTGACCGTGCGATCGGTCTTCGTCATAGGGCCGGACAAGAAGGTGAAGCTGATGATCACCTATCCGGCGAGCACCGGGCGCAATTTCGAGGAGATCCTGCGCGTCATCGATTCGCTTCAGCTCACTGCAAAGCATTCGGTGGCGACGCCGGTCAACTGGAGGAGCGGCGAGGACTGCATCATCGTCCCGTCGGTCAGCGACGAGGACGCGAAGAAGAAGTTCCCGGGCGGCTGGAAGGCCCTGAAGCCGTATCTGCGCATGGTCCCGCAACCACGCGGGTAATCGCGCTCCGCGAGCGGATGGGTTGCGGCAGGGGCCGATCCAGGATCGGCCCCTGCGCGACCCGGCCGAACCTCACTCGATTCAATCCGGCTGGATCCTGCCCTGGCCTGCACGGCCGGATCGTCAGCCGACAGAGGCCAGTACGATGCTTCAGCTCCGTCCCAACTGCGAGTGCTGCGACAGGGATCTGCCGCCGGATTCGGCGGAGGCCTTGATCTGCTCGTTCGAATGCACGTTCTGTCGGAGCTGCGCCGAGCAGGTACTGGGCGGACGCTGCCCGAATTGCGGCGGCGAGCTGGTGCGCCGCCCGATCAGGCCGAAGGAAAAGCTCGCGAAATTTCCCGCCTCGACGGAACGCAAGGTCAAGAAGCAGGGCTGCCAGGCCGCGTAGCGCGACAGCGGCGCTCAGGACCGGCGCGACTGCAGCCAGTTGTCGATCGCGTGAACGATCGAGAACGAGACGGCGATCCACAGGCTCGCCACGAGGAAATTCAGCGGGATCGACGATGCCGGCTCGCCGCGCAGGGCTGCGCGGAATATGGCGCCCAGCACGCCGAACGACAGCGCGCCAAGCATGATGCGCAGCAGCAGCCGGTCGGTAAAAGGCCGGAAGGCGGCGTACATCAGCACGCTCAGGATCAGGAAGGCGATCAGTCCAGCTCGCATGTCACGACCGCATCGATTGGCTACAGGGGCCGGTTGATGAGCTTGCTCAGCTCGCCGATGATCCCGCGGCGGAACAGCAGCACGCAGACCACGAAGATCGCGCCCTGGACCACTGTCACCCAGGCGCCGAACTGGGCCAGGTAGTTCTGCATCGCCACGATCGTGAACGCGCCCACGACCGGGCCGAACACGGTGCCGAGGCCGCCCAGCAGCGTCATCAGCACGACCTCGCCCGACATCGGCCAGTTGGCATCGGTCAGCGAGGCAAGCTGGAAGACGATGGCCTTGGTGCCGCCGGCCAGGCCGGACAGCGCGCCCGAGAGCACGAAGGCCATGAGCTTGTAGTGGTCGGTCTTGTAGCCGAGCGAGATCGCGCGCGGCTCGTTCTCGCGGATCGCCTTGAGCACCTGCCCGAACGGCGAGTGGATCGTGCGATAGATGAGCAGAAACCCGGCGAGGAAGATCGCGAGAACGAAGTAGTACATGATCATGTCGTTCTCGAGATCGAAAACGCCAAGCAGCTTGCCGCGCGGAACAGCCTGGATGCCGTCCTCGCCGCCCGTGAAGGGCGCCTGCAGATAGAAGAAGAAGATCATCTGGGCCAGTGCCAGCGTGATCATCGCGAAATAGATGCCCTGGCGGCGGATGGCGAGGCATCCTGTCACCAGGCCGAGCGAAGCGGCCGTCGCGGTCGCGGTCAGGATCGCCAGCTCCGTCGGGAATCCCCACACCTTGGCGCTGTGGGCCGAGATGTAGCCGGCGGTGCCGAGGAACATGGCGTGGCCGAACGAGAGCAGGCCGACATAGCCGATCAGCAGGTTGAAGGCGCAGGCGAACAGCGCGAAGCACAGCACCTTCATCATGAACACCGGATAGATGCCGATGAAGGGCGCGATCGCGAAGAACCCGGCCATGATGCCGAAGGCGACGTACTGATGCGTCGGGGACGTCTGCTTGGCCGGCGCGCCGATTGAATAGGCCGCGGTCGCCATGTCAGGTCGCCCTGCCGAAGAGACCGGCGGGTTTGATGAGCAGCACGATCGCCATGATGATGAAGATCACTGTGTTGGATGCCTCGGGGTAGAATACCTTGGTCAGGCCTTCGATCACCCCCAGTCCGAATCCGGTCAGGATCGAACCCATGATCGAGCCCATGCCGCCGATGACGACGACGGCGAACACGATGATGATGAGGCTCGATCCCATCTGCGGGCTGACGTTCTGGACCGGCGCGGCCAGCACGCCGGCAAGGGCAGCGAGGCCGACGCCGAAACCATAGGTGAGGGTGATCATACGCGGCACGTTGACGCCGAAGGCGCGCACCAAAGTGGCGTTCTCGGTGGCGGCGCGCAGATAGGAGCCGAGCTTGGTGCGCTCGATCACGTACCAGGTGACGAGGCAGATGGCGAGCGAGCTGACCACGATCCAGGCGCGATAGTTCGGCAGGAACATGAAGCCGAGATTGCGTCCGCCGGTCAGCTCGGCGGGGATCTGGTAGGGCTGGCCGGAAGAGCCGTAATAGTTGCGGAAAAGCCCCTCGATGATGAGGGCGAGCCCGAACGTCAGCAGCAGCCCGTAGAGGTGATCGAGCTTGTAGAGATGCTTGAGCATCGTCCGCTCTATGATCACACCGGTTATGCCGACGACGATCGGCGCAAGCAGCAGCGCCCACCAATAGCCGACGTTCAGATAGTTCAGCAGCATCCAGGCGACGAACGCGCCCATCATGTACTGCGCGCCATGCGCGAAATTGATGATGTTGAGCAGGCCGAAGATGACGGCGAGCCCGAGGCTTAGCAGTGCGTAGAACGCACCGTTGATCAGGCCGAGCAGAAGCTGGCCGAACAGTGCTTGAGGCGGAATGCCGAGGAGCTCGAACATCGCGTCGCTTTGCTAGTCTGGATGATGTAGGGGCGGGCTTAAACCCGCCCCTACGATTTCAGCCGGCGGCCGTCAGCCTTTGACCAGCGAGCATTGACCCTGGTCGACCGGGCGGAACGCCTGGTCGGCCGGGATCGTCGCGCGGACCTTGTAGTAGTCGTACGGCCCCTTGGACTCGTTCGGCTTCTTGACCTCGAACAGATAGGCAGGATGCACCTTGCGGCCGTCCTGACGGATCGTGCCCTTGCCGAACAGCGGGTCGTCGGTCGGCGTCTCCTTCATCTTGGCAACGACCTTGGAGCCGTCGGTATCGCTCTTGAGCGCCTGGACGGCCTTGAGGTAGTGCAGCGTGCCGGCATAGACGCCGGCCTGCACCATGGTCGGATACTTGCCGCCGTTCTTCGGGGCGAACTTCTTGGCGAAGGCGCGGGTCTGGTCGTTCAGGTCCCAGTACCACGACTCTGTCAGGATCAGGCCTTGCGCCGTCTTGAGGCCGAGCGAATGCACGTCGGACAGGAACACGAGCAATCCGGCGAGATTCTGGCCGGCCTGGACGATGCCGAACTCCGCCGCCTGCTTTATCGAGTTGATGGTGTCGCCGCCGGCGTTGGCGAGGCCGATGATCTTCGCCTTGGATGCCTGCGCCTGCAGCAGGAAGGACGAGAAGTCCTGGGTGTTCAGCGGATGGCGCACCTTGCCGAGCACCTTGCCGCCGTTCTTGACCACGACCGCCTCGGTGTCGCGCTCGAGCGCATGGCCGAACGCATAGTCGGAGGTCAGGAAGAACCAGGTGTCGCCGCCGGTCTTGACGATGGCGCTGCCCGTGCCGTTGGCCAGCATCCACGTGTCGTAGGTCCAGTGGACGGTGTTGGGCGAGCACTGCTTGCCCGTCAGGTCCGACGACGCCGCGCCGGAGTTGATGAACACCTTGTTCTTCTCGCGCGTGACCTGGTTGACGGCGAGCGCCACCGCGGAGTTCGGAGTATCGAGGATGACGTCGACCTTTTCGACGTCGTACCACTGCCGTGCGACGCTGGCGCCGACATCGGGCTTGTTCTGGTGATCCGCGCCGATGACCTCGACCTTGATGCCGTTCTTCTCGATGCCCGAATCCTCGACCGCCATGCGGGCCGCTGCAACGGAGCCGGGCCCGCCGATGTCGGCGTAGAGGCTCGACATATCCGACAGCACGCCGATCCTGACGACATCGTCCGAGATCTGCGCATTGGCAACGCCGGCCGCCAATGTAGCGGCTGCGGCTATGCCAATCGTGCGAATGGCTTTCATCTCTTTCCTCCGCTGAGTTGTTGACGTTTTGCTCTGACTCATACTCCGAGATACTCGTGCAGCTTGTCCATGTTCGCATCGAGCTCGGAATTCGGGATCATGTCCATGATCTGGCCGTGCTCCATCACGTAGTGGCGGTCGGCCACCGTCGCGGCGAACCGGAAGTTCTGCTCGACCAGGAGGATGGTGAAGCCCTCCGCCTTGAGGCGCCGGACCGTCGCGCCGATCTGCTGGATGATCACGGGGGCGAGGCCCTCGGTCGGCTCGTCGAGCAGCAACAGGTTGGCGCCGGTGCGCAGGATGCGGCCGATCGCCAGCATCTGCTGCTCGCCGCCCGACAGCTTGGTGCCCTGGCTCGACAGCCGCTCCTTGAGGTTGGGGAAGAGCTCGAAGATCTGCTCGACCGTCAGCCCGCCCTCGCGCACCTGCGGCGGCAGCATCAGGTTCTCCTCGACATTGAGGCTGGCGAAGATGCCGCGCTCCTCCGGGCAGAAGGCGATGCCCAGCCGGGCGATCTTGTCGGAGGAGAGCCCGATGAGCTCGGTTCCGTCGAACACGATGGAGCCGCTGCGCCGGCCGACGATGCCCATGATCGATTTGAGCGTCGTCGTCTTGCCGGCGCCGTTGCGGCCCAGTAGGGTCACGACCTCGCCCGGATAGATGTCGAACTCGGCGCCGTGCAGAATGTGGGACTCGCCATACCAGGCGTGCAGATCCTTGGCGGCAAGGAGCGGCGCGGCCATCGAGCCGTCAGGCATGGCCGGCCCCCATATAGGCCTGGCGCACCGCCGGGTCGTTGGACACGGTCGCGTAGTCGCCCTCGGCGAGGATCTGGCCGCGCGTGAGGACCGTAATCGTGTGCGACAGGTTCGCGACCACGCTCAGATTGTGCTCGACCATCAGCACCGTGCGGTTGGCGGCCACCTTCTTGATGAGGCTGGAGATGCGGTCGATGTCCTCGTGGCCCATGCCGGCCATCGGCTCGTCGAGCAGCATCATTTCGGGATCGAGCGCCAGCGTCGTGGCGATCTCGAGCGCGCGCTTGCGGCCGTAGGGCAGCTCGACCGCGACGAACCCGGCGAACTCGCTGAGCCCGACCGCCTCGATCAGCTCGAGCGCGCGGTCGTTGAACGCGTCGAGCGCACGTTCCGAGCGCCAGAAATCGAACGACGTGCCGCGCTGGCGCTGCAGCGCGATGCGCACGTTCTCGAGCACCGTGAGGTGCGGGAAAACGGCGGAGATCTGGAACGAGCGGATCATGCCGAGCCGGGCGATGTCCGCGGGTCGCGCGCTCGTGATGTCGCGCCCGTTATAGGTGATGCGGCCGCGCGTCGGCGTCAGGAACTTGGTGAGTAGGTTGAAGCAGGTCGTCTTGCCCGCGCCGTTGGGCCCGATCAGCGCGTGGATGGTGCCGCGCCGGACTCGCAGATTGACGTCCTTGACGGCAATGAAACCCCTGAATTCCTTCGTCAGGTTTGCCGTTTCCAGAATAACGTCGCTCGGCATGCAAGCCGTGCCTCCTCTTGACGCCGAAGCGTTCCGCCTGTTCATACCGGCCCTTATACAGTCCGGCTCATTTATTCCTGCCGCGCGTCCGGCTGCCAACGGGTGGTGGGCGCTGCTGGGATTGAACCAGCGACCCCCGCCGTGTGAAAGCGGTGCTCTCCCGCTGAGCTAAGCGCCCGTTTCCATCGGAACACGCGAAGGCGCCCATATAAGAGAGCGCGGCGAGCAGTGTCAAGCAATGGTCCGGAATGCCCAAACGACAGGTTTTACAATCCCCTGCGGGGGGCTCGCACATTCATCCGGGCCCTGTAAAATGGGCGGACCGGCAACAGGGTGAAGCGATGCGCTTGCTCCGCCTCGGCCGCATTTTCGCGGTCGTTCTGGCGCCTGTGCTCTTCGGTCAGAACGGAGCCGCCGAGACGGCCGGCGGCGGGCCGGACCGGTTCGGGCTGACCTACGAGGTCTATAGCGGGGGCTTTCACGTTCTCTCCGTCGATCTCGAGCTCGCGCTCTCGGACCAGCGCTACGACGCGACCACACGGCTGCACACCGTGGGCGTCTTCGGCTGGCTGCTCTCGTGGTCTCAGGTTTCGAGATCTGCGGGGATCATCCGCCGCGACGCGGTGGCGCCGGTGAGCCACCGCAGCTTCGGCGAGTTCCGCGGCCGCCGCCGCGCCACCGAGATCGACTACGAGGCCGGCGAAGTCAGCGCCGTTCGGCTGGACCCGCCGCCGCACGAGGACGAGGACCGCGACGAGGTGAGCGAAGCGATGCGCCGCGAAGGCGTGGATCCGATTTCCGCGCTTCTCGGCGCCATCCACCGGATCAGCGCCGGCGATCCTTGCGACGGCCGCCTGCGGGTGTTCGACGGGCGGCGGCGCTACGACCTGGTGCTGACCGATCGCGGCACGCGGCCGTTGGGCGAATCGCGCATCTCCGCTTTCGCCGGGGACGCGGTGCAATGCGATTTCGTCTTTCAACCGATCGCCGGCCACATCCGCCGCGTCGTCGATCCGGAGATCGCCAAGCGACGGATCCGGAGCGGGCGGGTCTTCGTAGCGCATGCCGGCGGCCCGCTGGTCATGCCGGTCCGGGTCGAGATCGACGGCGACTGGGGAATGACCATCGCCCATCTCAGCGCGGTGCGCGACGCCGCCGCGCCGGAATGACGGCGGGAAAGGGCCTCAGACCCCGTCCCGGGAACCGCCGGTGAAGAATCGGTACACGGCGACGATGGCGCCGATCGCGCCGATCGCGATCCCCAGCGCGCTGCCGGCCCAGGCGAGAAGCCCGAGACCGATCGGATTGTCCATGCCGAACAGCCCGCCGGCGACGAGCAGCGGAATCCACGAGGCGAAGAAAATAATGACGGCGGCACGGATCATCGGGGGCATGCCTCTGTGACGCTCCCATGCTACGGCGCCGCACTTAACAAAGGCTTGACCGTCGGGCGGCAGGGGATCAGTCGAACCCGACGAATCCCTGGAGGTCGTCGAACCGGTCGATCAGCAGGTCGGCGCCGAGATCCTGCGGCGCGATTCTGGTGTAGCCGAACGACACCGCCACGACCTTTACGCCGGCGTTGCGCGCAACCGCCACGTCGTTCATGGAATCGCCCACCATCAGCGCTCCGGTCGCGTCGGCGTTCAGCTCCCCCATCACTGCTTCGAGATGGCGCCGGTCGGGCTTGCGCGCCGGTCCGTCGCCGCCGACGACGGACGTGAAGAAGCGGATGAGGTCGAGCTCGTCGAGCAGCCGCCTCGACAGGTGCGTTGTCTTGTTCGTGCACACGCCCATCTTCAGACCCGCCGCCCTGAACCGCTCGAGCGTATCGACCACGCCGGGGAAGGGCCGCGTCTCGCGGGCAATGCGGCCCTCGTAGAGCCGGATGAATTCGCTGGTGAGATCGGGCAGGGGCGCCGGCAGGCCGCCGGTGGCGCCGAAGCCGCGTTCGATCAGCCTGGCGGCGCCGTCGCCGACCATCTTGCGGATGTCGTCCATGTCGAGCCCGACGCGCCCATGGTGTCGCAGCATGTCGTTGACCACGCCGCACAGGTCGGGCGCGCTGTCGACCAGCGTGCCGTCGAGATCGAAGATGATGGTGGAGAAACGGGGCTTGTTCGCGGTGGGCATCGGCCGGCTTGTGGAGATTGCGTCGGCACCGCTTATGGCACGACAGCGCCGGCATGCGCACGCATTTCGGGAAGATCGGGGCCGGGACGGCGCGCCTCGGTCGCGTTATTGCCGGTGACGGGTCAGATCGGCGAGCCGCCGGTCGCGGCGAGGAATCGACCGTACTCCGCCGCGGTCCGCGGGCCATAGGTGGCGAAGCTCGGTTGGCTTTCCCGGGCAAGCTTGACCCGCCCGATCGGGTCGGCGGCGCCGTGCCGCATCACCGCCTCCGGTTGGACGCCATAAATCTTCGCGCCATTGAGCCCCATCACTTTGGCCTTGAGCGCCGGGGCCAGCGCCGGATAGCCGTGCTTCTGCACCAGCTCGTCGCCGATCTGGAAGGCGCGGAAGGCCTGGATCTGGTCCTGCGGCGAGCCGTACCAGATCGAATCGGTGCCCCACAGCACGTTGTCCTCGCTGACATGGCGCAGGAGCTTGCCGACGCCATGTGCCGCCGCGTCCGGATCGCGCATCAGGAAGCGCCAGGTGCTGCCGAGTTCGGCGTAGACGTTGCCGCCGGGACCGATCCCGTTGTCCTGCAGCGACTTCACCAGGCTGTCGATGCCGCGCTCGGCATTCTTGGGATCGTACGCTTCCTCGCGGCGGTCGGTCTCGAAGCCGGAGTGATAGACGATGAAGCTGACGTCGGGGAACATGCGCGCAGCCGGGCCGATGTCGGCGCAGGTCGCGAACTCCTTCGGCATCGACGCGAACGGCAGGCCCTTGTGGATCGCGATGGTCTTGATGCCGAGCGCGCGCGCCTGTTCGATGAACGGAGCGCCGACGCGCGGGTCGTCGAGGCGCCAGCCCACGCCGTCCGGGCCCCATTGCGTATAGACCTTCCACGCCGCCACCGGATACGTGCGCGCCATCACCGCCATGCGATCGATCTCGCCGGGGGCGTTCGGCACGACTGGCGCATGGAGCAGCAGGCGGTGGGTGCCCTTGAGGCGCGCCACAAGCTCGCGCGTCCGGTTCGCTTCTTCGGTCGTCAGCGGGTTGTCCTCGGGCAGTCCCGGCACGAAGCTCAGCACCGCGATCTGCGTGTCGCTGTCGATGAACACGTCCTTGATGAACTGGTCGGCCGAGAAGCAGGCGACCGGATCGCTCTCGCCGCAGGATCCCTGCGGGAAGCTGGCGAGGGCCCGCTCCCATTGCCGTGCGCCTGGCCGTTGGCGCCAGGCCCCCTTCACGTCGACCATGTGCGTCTGAACGTCGAAGATGAACTCGCGGCCGGACAGGGTTTGTGCCGCGGCGGCGGTCTCGAAGGCGGCTTCCTTCGGCAGGACGAAGCCGCTGCCGCCCGCTCCCATCGCGGCGAACGCCTCCTGGTAGGCGAGCAGCGTCGTCGCGGCGCCGCACAGGCCGGTCAAGAAGGCACGCCGCGAGATGCCGGTTCGCCGGGCGTATTCGGCATTGCGCTCGAGTGCCAGCCGCCTTGCGGCGCGCAGCTCGGCGCTGAGCGGCACCGGGCGGAATTCGCCGTTGGACGTCGCATCGATCTTGATCGGAAGCCGGTCGGGCATGATGACCTCCTCCATTCGGCGTTGCGGACTTACAGGATATGCCCGTGCGTAGTCGCGTGACAGGGGCCCGGCTGGATCATACCCCGCCTGCACCGCTATACTGGCCGCAATTCCGGAAAGCCCCGTAAGGAGATCAAGCGATGCAGCAGACGGTGACACGCCCGCAGGCCGCAACCGGCGTCCAGCTCAAGGATGGGAAGCTGTTCCGCCAGCAGTGCTATATCGACGGCGCGTGGGTCGATGCCGATCGCAAGGCGACGATCGACGTGAATAACCCCGCGACGGACGAGATGATCGGCACGGTGCCCCGCCTTGGCGCCGCCGAGACGCGCCGCGCCATCGAGGCGGCGGAGCGGGCCTATCCGGCGTGGCGCGCCAAGACGGCCAAGGAGCGCGCCAATGTCATGCGGCGCTGGTTCGACCTGATGATGGCGAACCAGGACGACCTCGCGGTGCTGATGACGACCGAGCAGGGCAAGCCGCTGACCGAGTCCAAGGGCGAGGTCGCCTACGCGGCGTCGTTCCTCGAATGGTTCGGCGAGGAGGCGAAGCGGGTCTACGGCGACACCATCCCGCCGCACCAGGGCGACAAGCGCATCGTCGTCATCAAGGAGCCGGTCGGCGTCGTCGCCTGCATCACGCCGTGGAACTTCCCGGCGGCGATGATCACGCGCAAGGCCGGTCCCGCGATCGCCGCGGGCTGCACCGTCGTCATCAAGCCCGCGACGCAGACGCCGTTCTCGGCGCTGGCGCTGGCCGAGCTGGCCGAGCGCGCTGGCGTGCCGAAGGGCGTCATCAACGTCGTCACCGGTCCGGCGGGCGAGGTCGGCGGCGAGCTGACCTCGAACCCGATCGTGCGCAAGCTGTCCTTCACCGGTTCGACCGAGATCGGCAAGCTGCTGATGGAGCAGTGTGCCGGCACCGTGAAGAAGATGTCGATGGAGCTGGGCGGCAATGCGCCGTTCATCGTCTTCGACGATGCCGATCTCGATGCGGCGGTGGAGGGCGCCATCGCTTCCAAGTACCGGAACACCGGCCAGACCTGCGTCTGCGCCAACCGCTTCCTGGTGCAGGACAAGGTCTACGATGCCTTTGCCGAAAAGCTTGTCGGTGCGGTGAAGAAGCTCAAGGTCGGCCCGGGCCTCGAGGCCGGCGTTACCCAGGGCCCGCTGATTGATTCCAAGGCCATCGAGAAGGTCGAGAGCCACGTCAAGGACGCACTGTCCAAGGGCGCCAAGGTCGCGACGGGCGGCAAGCGTCATGCGCTCGGCGGTACGTTCTACGAGCCGACCGTACTGACGGGCGTCAACACCCAGATGGCGGTGGCGCGCGAGGAGACGTTCGGCCCGGTGGCGCCGCTGTTCCGGTTCTCCGACGAGACGGAGGCGGTGAGGCTCGCCAACGATACCGAGTTCGGCCTCGCCGCCTATTTCTACGGCCGCGACATCGGCCGGATCTGGCGCGTGGCGGAAGGGCTGGAATACGGCATCGTCGGCATCAACACCGGCATCATCTCGACCGAAGTGGCGCCGTTCGGCGGCATGAAGGAATCCGGCATCGGCCGCGAGGGCTCCAAGTACGGGCTCGAGGAGTTCCTCGAGATCAAATACCTCTGCATGGGGGGAATATAGGACCGCTTCGCCGCGTATGGTTTGCGTCATGCGCGGGCTCTTCCGCGCATGACGCAAGCGGACCGGTCGATTACGAGAATCCGGCAGGGGAAGACATGCCCGACGAACACGGCGCGGACCTGATCGCGCGGCGCACGGTCCTGACTCTCGAAGGCGCGCGCCGGGTTTCCGCGGCGGCGGAGGCCGAGGCGAGCCGGCAGGGCTGGAATGTCTGCATCGCGGTGGTCGATGCGTCGGGCATCCTCGTCCACTTCGTGCGCAGGGACGACACGCAGGCATCCAGCAGCGAGATCGCCATCGGCAAGGCGCGTACGGCGGCCATGTTCCGCCGTCCGACCCGCGCCCTGGAAGAGAGCATCGCCGGCGGCCGGACCGTGCTCATGAGCTTTCCTGCGATGCCGGTGACGGGCGGCCTGCCGCTGGTCGCCGGCGGCACGGTGATCGGCGGCATCGGTGTCAGCGGCGTGCATTCCGACCAGGACGAGATCGTCGCCGGGGCTGGCGCGAAGGTGATCGAATAGCTAGCCTGTCCCGGTGACGGGAATATCGGGTCTCGATCTCACGGCTTTCACCTGGTTCGTGCTTTGCGCGGTCGGCTACAAGCTGTTCGCCGACCACTGGCGCGCGGCGCAGGGCCTGATGGGGGCGGTGGCGCGCCACCGGCTGGCATGGATGGAGCGGATGCTCGAGCGCGAGAACCGCATCGTCGACACGACGCTCGTCGCCACCATGTCCAGCAGCGTCTCGTTCTTCGCCCAGACCTCGATCTTCATCCTGGGCGGCCTGATCGCCGTGCTCGGCGCGCAGGACCGCGTGCGCGAGGTGATCGCCGAGGTGCCGTTCGCCGAGCCCGGCGCCGGCGCATGGTGGGAGGCCAAGATCGCCCTGCTGATCGTGATTTTCGTGTTCGCGTTCTTCAAGTTCACGTGGTCGCTGCGGCAGCTCAACTATCTGCTGGTGCTGATCGGCGCGGCGCCGATCAGCACGCGCATTGGCCTCAAGGAGGCCGGGCCGATTGCGCGCCGTGCCGCGCGCATGAGCAATCTCGCGGTCAACCACTTCAATGTCGGCATCCGTGCCTATTATTTCGGCCTGGCGGCGCTGGCGTGGTTCGTCAATCCGTGGCTGTTCATGGCCGCTTCGGCCTGGGTCGTCCTCGTCCTCTGGCGCCGCGAGTTCCACTCGAATACCTTGGCCGCCCTTAAAGATTGATCGGGGCGAACCTACTTGTAATCTGTCTCACTTCTCCTCCTGGCGTCATGCCCGGGCTCGGCTCGGGCATCCATCCTGGCGTTGGAACCATGGACCTGCGGGGTACCCCTCGGACTCGATCCGAGGGCTGCGGGTGACACATAGTGTCAGGGGGCGCATAAACGACAGGCGTCATCATGGCCGACTACGATTTCGACCTTTTCACCATCGGTGCCGGCTCGGGCGGCGTCGCGGCGTCGCGGCGCGCGGCGGCCTACGGCGCCCGCGTCGCCGTCGCCGAATCCGTCCGCGTCGGCGGGACCTGCGTGCTGCGCGGCTGCGTGCCGAAGAAGCTGCTGGTTTACGGGACCCATTTCGCCGAGGAACTCGCCGATGCCGAAGGCTTCGGCTGGACCGTCACCGGCGCTGCGCTCGACTGGGGGCGGCTGATCGCCGCGAAGGATCGCGAACTCGACCGCCTCAACGGCATCTATATCAAGATGCTGAACGACTCGCGCGTGACGATCGTCGACGGCCATGCGCGGTTCCGCGACGCGCACACGGTCGAGGTGGGCGGCAGGACCTACACCGCGAAGCACATCCTGATCGCCGTGGGCGGCCGTCCCGAGCGGCCGGCGATCCCCGGTATCGAGCATACCATCACCTCGGACGAGGCGCTCGATCTCAAGACCCTGCCGAGGCGCATCGTCATCGTCGGCGGCGGCTACATCGCCGTCGAGTTCGCCGGGATCTTCGACGCTGCCGGCGTCGAGGTGCGCGAGATCATCCGCGCGCCGATGATCCTGCGCGGGTTCGACGACGACATCCGCGCGCACCTGACGGAGCAGATGACCAGGAAAGGCATCGTCATTGCGCCCAATCTCAACGTCGCGCGTGTCGAGAAGACCGGGAACGCGTTCCGCGTCCAGGTCGAGGGTGACATCGCCTTCACCGCAGATGCGGTGATGTACGCGACCGGCCGCGTGCCCAATACCGGCAGTCTCGGGCTCGATCGCGTCGGCATCCACCTCAACAAGCGCGGCGCCATCGCCGTCGACGAGTGGCAGCAGACCACGGTGCCGAACATCTACGCCATCGGCGACTGCACCGACCGGATCAACCTGACCCCGGTCGCCATCGCCGAGGGGCGCGGGGTCGCAGAGACCCTGTTCAACCGCAACCCGACGAAGATGGATCACACCGGCGTGCCGAGTGCCGTCTTCAGCCAGCCGCCGGTCGGCACCGTCGGCCTGAGCGAGGCCTCTGCGCGCGCGCTCGGCGAGGTCGACGTCTACAAGGCGGTGTTCCGGCCGATGAAGCACACGCTGTCCGGCCGCGACGAGAAGATCCTGATGAAGCTGGTCGTCGACCGCGCCACCGACAGGGTGGTCGGCGCGCACATGGTCGGCCCCGACGCGCCCGAGATCATCCAGGGCCTCGCCATCGCCGTGAAGGCCGGCCTGACCAAGAAGCAGTTCGACCAGACCGTCGCCATCCATCCGACTTCCGCGGAGGAGTTCGTGCTGATGCGCGAGCCGGTGCGGCCGCCCGCGGCCAGGGCGGCGGAGTAGGCGTCGGCAACGTGCCGGCGGAGACGCCGTCTTTGCGGATTTGCTCCTCCGGAGCGCCGGCCGCATCCGGCAGAGGGAGGACCTGCAAGTGGAGAAGAGGCGCGGCCCGGCGCGCCGAGCGGCGGCCCGCCGGCGCTGGCGCTCTACTGCCCGGCGGGATTCGCGGAGGTGCCGCCGTTCGGGAGTTGCGAAGCCGAGCCGGTCAGTGCCTTCTTGGCGAAGTCGCGCGGCCGGGAGGTCAGGCCGGCACCAGCCCGTGCCGCAACATCACCGTCTTGATCCGTGCCAGGTCGGGCTTGCCGGCCACGTTCACCTCGGCGGCTATCTCCTCGAAGTAACCGCGCCCTATCGATCCCGGCGTCAGCACGGTGAGCGCGCGGGCCGGCTCTGCATGCACATTTGCATGATGATGAACGCTGCCGCGTGGAATGAACAGGGAGTCGCCTGGCCCTATCTCGTGCTTCCGGCCGTCAAGCGTGCAGGTCAACGTGCCCTCGAGCCCGTAAATGACCTCGTCGACCTCCTTGTGGAAGTGAGGCGCCGGAACGCGCGCATTCGGCGGGACCCGGAACTCGAACATCACCAGATCGCCGGTACCCTGTGTCTCATCGACGACGAAGTGCAGCTCCAGCTCGCCGATCCTGACCGCTTCGCTCTTCGGTGCTTCCATGACGACGATGCCTCCCGTAAAGTGATTTTACACTCCAGTTCGTAAAGGGATTTTACGATGATGTCAACGGAGCCGCATCGCGTTGCGCGTCCCGCACAGCGTCAGCCTTCCGCGCCGCCCTTCATCGGTGCCTTGCTGCGCCTCTGCTGGCAGCGCGTCCGGAACCGGATCGGCGAGGCGATCCGGGCAGACGGATTCACCGACCTGCAGGAAGCGCATCTAGTAATATTCCAGTACCCGCTTCCTGACGGGGTGCGGCCGTCGGTGCTCGCACGCCAGCGCCGCATCTCGCGCCAGGCGGCCAACTATCTCATCGCGCAATTGGAAGACCTCGGCTATCTGCAGCGCCGCGCAGCATCGGACGGCGGCCGCAGGCTGGTCTATCTCACTGCGCGGGGCCACCGCGTCGTCGATACGATCTATGCATGCTCGCAGCAGCTTCAGGAAGAATGGGCCGGGAAAATCGGCGGCGCGCGATATGACGTGCTGATGGCAACGCTGCGTGAACTTGCAGCCGAAGGGGACGACCCTGCCGAGGCGGACCCAGTGTCGACGGCCTGAAGCTCCGGGCCTCGCGATCCTCTGACGTCGCGGCCTGGGAGCCGCGATCTGCCGACGGCCGACACCGGGCGAGGCTGCTGCGCCCGTACGGTAAACGTCGGCGCAACCATAACTCGCATTGCAGTTCGAGGGCTCGGCGCCGCGCGCGCATGCGCGCGCGGCGCAGCGCGATCTCCCGCGTTTTATCCGTCTTGCATCCAGTTTAAGACGAACATGAAATCAAAAGGCAAGTAATACGTTGTTTTACTTGTGGTTTCAGCTCTGTTCATGACGATTCTATTTGACCGCGCGTCGGGTTGTTCTGTATTCGTGATTGCGACGGTCGGCAAAACCAAAGTACCGAGGGGGCCTACAATGGCAACGATTCCAGGCAGCGCGTATCAGGATTTCATCGTCGGCACATCGCTGAACGATTTCATCACCGCGGGCGCGGGCAATGACACGGTGCGCGGCGGTAGCGGCAACGATCACGTCTATGGCGAGGCCGGCAACGACACGCTCGAGGGCGGCAGCGGCAACGACTGGGTTGATGGCGGCCTTGGCGATGACCGGATCGACGGCGGCTCGGGCAACGATACGCTCAAGGGCGGCGAGGGCGCCGACCGGGTGAGCGGCGGATCGGGCGACGACAGCCTCTACGGCGGCGAGGGCGACGACACGCTCGAGGGCGGCAGCGGCAACGACTATGTCGATGCCGGTTCCGGTGACGATACCGTGAAGGGCGGCAGCGGTGACGATTCGATCCATGGCGGCGACGGCGACGATCGTCTCAGCGGCGATGCCGGCGACGACTACATCCTTGGCGGCGAGGGCGACGACGTCATCGCCGGCGGTGCCGGCAACGACGTGCTCCACGGCGGTGACGGCGACGATCAGCTAAACGGCGGCACCGGCAACGACGAGCTGTCGGGCGGCGCCGGCGATGACGAGCTCATCGGCGGCCGCGGCGACGACGTGTTCGTCTTCCACGGCGGCGCCGGCAGCGACGTCGTGGTGGATTTCGAGCTCGAGCACGACATCGTCAGGGTGGAGCAGGGCATCAACGGTCTCGAGATCAACTCGGCCGCGGATATCGCCAATCTGGTGTCGGACGACGGCGGCAACGCCTTCATCGACTTCGGCAATGGCGACACGCTGACCCTGGTCGGTGTCTCCGCCGACGACGTCCAGGCCGACCCGGGCAAGTACTTCCTGGTGCTGTAACGGCGTCCCTGGCACCGGCGCCGCGCTTTTCTCCCCGCGCGGCGCCGGTTTTTTTGAAACCGGAGGATTGTAGTGGCGACGATCCCGGGCAGTGCGTTTCAGGATTTCATTGTCGGCACGTCGCTTGACGATTTCGTCGCGGCGGGTGCGGGCAACGATATCGTTCGCGGCAATGGCGGCAACGATACGCTCTACGGCCAGGCCGGCAGCGACACGCTCGACGGCGGCAGCGGCAACGATCGGCTTGACGGCGGACTCGACGATGACCGCCTCGACGGCGGTTCGGGCGACGACGATCTCCATGGTCAACAGGGCAACGACACCCTCGGCGGCGGCAGCGGCAACGACTCGCTGTACGGTGGCGCGGGCGACGACCGGCTGGACGGTGGATCAGGCAGCGATTGGCTCGAGGGTGGCGACGGCGCGGACCATTTGATTGGCGGCTCGGGTAACGACCGCCTCGAGGGTGGCCAGGGCGACGACACGATCGACGGCGGCAGCGGCAACGACTCCATTTCGGCCGGCCACGGCGACGACGTCGTCAACGGCGGCAGCGGCGATGACCACATCTATGGCGGCTTGGGCGACGACCGTCTCAAGGGCGGCGCCGGCAACGACGTCATCGAGGGCGGTGCAGGCGACAACGTCATCGACGGCGGTGCCGGCGACGATCACCTCGTCGGCGGCTGGGATGACGACGTCATCACCGGCGGAACCGGCAACGACAATCTCATCGGCCTCGGCGGCGACGACCGGCTCGATGCGGGCGAGGGCGACGACTGGATTTGGGGCGACGAGGGCGACGACGAGCTCACCGGCGGCGCCGGCGACGACGTCTTCCACTTCCAGGGCGGCGGCGGCAGCGACGTCATCATGGATTTCGAGGTCGACCACGACATGGTCCGCGTCGAATCCGGGATCAACGGCATGGCGATCACGTCGGCTGCCGACATCGCCAGCCTGGTCGTGGACGACGGCGGCAACGCCTTCATCGACTTCGGCCATGGCGACACACTGACCCTGGTCGGTGTCTCCGCCGACGATGTCCAGGCCGATCCGGGCAAGTACTTCCACGTGATCTGACGGGGTCCCTGGCGCCGCGCACATCTCCCCCGCGCGGCGCCGGTCTTTTTCCTGAACCGAAGGGCTCCCCATGGCCACCATTCCCCGCAGCGCCTACGCCGACGTCATTGTCGGCACGTCGCTTGACGACATCATTGTGGGATTTGACGGCAATGACCGCCTCGTAGGCGGCAGCGGCCGGCGAATGTGCTTCCGAGGTATCGCGATCGGTCATAAACGACGGCGAGTCTGCTTTCCGGTAGGCTCCGCCAGCGTCATCCAATAGTGCCGAAATGCGTGCCGCGAGATTCCCAGGCGCCGCGCCGCGTCGCTGACATTCCCTCTGCTGTCCGCCAATGCTTTCGAAAGCAGGTTCTTTTTGAAATTGGCCACTTCGGTATGAAAAGCAATCGGCCCCGCTCGGACATCGGTCGAAGCCGGTATCGCCGTGTCATCCTGGAGCCAGGGAGCGGCTGACTCATATCCCCTGTTGAGCTCATGAAGGATTCTTGGCGGGATGTGCTTCACCAGGATCCGATCATCGTCCTCGAGAAGGAAGATGCGCTCGATTACGTTCTGAAGCTGGCGGACGTTTCCCGGCCAACGATATTCACGAAAAATCTCCCGCGCAGCGGGCTCGACGCCCCGAACAACCCGTCCGTAGCGCCTGGACAGCCGCGCCAGAAAATACTCCGTCAGTTCAAAGATGTCGTCACCACGACTCCTGAGTGGCGGCATATTGATTGTAACGACAAGCAGGCGATAGTAGAGATCGTCCCGGAACCGCTTGGCGCGAACTTCGTGGAAAAGCACCTTGTTCGTAGCGGCTACGAACCGGACATTCGCATTGACCGGCTTGACGGAACCGACGGGGCGATATTGCTGACTATCCAGAACTGTTAGCAATTTCGACTGCAGTGAAAGCTCCAATTCGGGAATTTCGTCTAGAAAGAGCGTGCCGCCATTGGCCGCACTTAACAGTCCGGGCTTGGAAGTGCCGGCACCGGTAAAAGCGCCTTTCACGTATCCGAACAGTTCGGACTCCATGAGGCTGCCTGGAATCGCGGCGCAATTGATGTTGATGAATGGCGACCGCGCACGTTCGGATTGCTCATGGATCATCCGTGCGACAATCCCCTTTCCGGTGCCGGTTTCCCCATAAACGAGCACGAAGCCCACTTCGCTGCGCGCAATGCGCGCGATCTGCTTTCGCACATCGATCATATGCGGGTGTGAACCGATCAGCTCAACGTCTAGTCGCATTCAAAGACTCTTGCGTAAAATCCACGCAAAGTTTACCTGGTGAATCTGATATTTTCCATGATGCGGCGTGAAAATCGCGCAACTAACTCGTTGGAATCGGTGAAAGCAGCGTGAGCGATGCGCAGTCGCACGGACACGCCGGTTTTGAAATCCGTAAGTCATTGATTTCCCACTACAGCACTATTGGTACGCAGGTTGCTTCGACAGTGTCGACGACAGTGGCAGCCGTGCGAGCGGCATGCAGACGACGGAGCATTCATGAACGACGAGATTCGAATAATCAGTCCCATCGCCATTCTAGGGTACGGAATCAACGAGGACTCGCTGCGCCGCGGAATGGCGATGCGTCCCACGATGATGGGAGTTGATTCCGGCTCGACCGATTGTGGGGCCTATTACTTAGGTTCCGGCAGCATGTACCAGTCGCGAAGATCGATGAAACGCGATCTTGGTTTATGTCTTGCGGCAGCACGGTCGGCGAAAATCCCCCTCCTGATTGGCAGTGCTGGCCTCGCCGGGTCGAAGCCGCACGTCGCTTGGGTGCTCAATATTCTCAATGAGATCGCCGGGGAGCAGGATCTCCAGTTCAAACTGGCCGTCATCCATGCCGACCAAGACAAATCTTATCTACAGCGCGCTCTGGATGCCGGTCGCGTGACGCCGTTTACCGGCGTTTCACCACTCACGAAAGAGATGATTGACGACATTGGTCCGCTGGTTGCCCAGATGGGGACCAGTCCTTACATCGCAGCACTCGAAGCCGGCGCAGAGGTGATTGTCGCCGGTCGCTCCTGTGATTCGGCCATTTTCGGCAGCTATGCCATCTGGAGGGGCTTCGACCGCGGCGTGGCGTTGCACATGGGCAAGATTCTCGAATGTGCGGGCATGTCCGCTATGCCTCCGACAGGGCGGGATCCGGTGGTCGCAACTCTTCGCAAGAGCGAAATTGTGCTCGAATCGCCAAACCCTGCGCGACGTATCACGCCTCGGTCGGTCTCGAGCCACATGGTCTACGAGGTAGAGCATCCATTCTTTCAGGACGAACCGGAAGGCCGTCTGGATTTCTCGGGAGTTGAGTTCGAGGCCATCAATGACGGCCGTGCGACGCGCATTCGCGGCACGCAGTTCCAGCGGAGAGAACGGCCGACGCACCGATTCGAAGGCGCAGAGCTGCGCGGCTACGTGAGTTTCATGGTCGGGGCAACCCGCGACGCCGATCTCATCGCGCAAATCGATGCGTTCGTGGAAGGAACGGAACGGCAGACGCGCGAACTGGAAGGGGACGATCAAGATTTCAAGATCGACTGGAAGCTATACGGCCGCGATGCCGTCCTGGGTGCGAGCGAGCCTTTGAGGGAGCGCAAGGATCTTCACGAACTCGGCATTCTCGTCCAGGTGCTGGCATCGACCCAGGAGCGGGCGCACGACGTGGCGGCGCTCCTTGAGGCGCGTATGATCGGCTTTGCGTATTCCGGAGCAAAAACGCGTACGGCGCACATCGCCTTCCCGTTCTCGCCGCTTGTGACCGACGGCGGACCCTGCTACCGCTTCGGTGTCATGCATGTCGTCGAAACGGAGCGACCGCAGGAACTTCTGGAGCTTTTCCCAATCGAGTACCGAAACGTGCGAGGCGCAAATGGCGGCTAAGCGAAACGTACCTCTGAAAGATCTGGTTACGTTCCTGTTCAGCAAAAATGCGGGACCCTACCTGACGACCTTCGACATTCTTTTCAAGAGCGCGGAGGCGTACCAGCACGCAAAACAGTCTGGGATATTCACAAGGGAGACCTTCGCGGAACTGTACAAGGTCTTGCCCGAGCGCATCGTGTCGGTCTACGAGTACGACGCCGCAGACATGATCAAGTTCACGATGGTCAGAGACGTTTCGTCCGGCGATTTCGGCGATCGCTCGGTGTTTGGCGCACAGCAATGGGCGCCTTTGCTTGATCTTCCGGTCCCGATTGATGACACCGGGAACTAAGAAAATTTTGCGACTGCATTTACTTAGGTGAGGAACCAGACGATGAAACTCAAGTCTCTTCTTACGATTGCGCTGCTTGGCCTTGTGAGCTGCACGGGGATCTCTCTTGCTGCCGAAAAGTCGACTTATGACCAGGTGAAGGAGCGTGGCGTCCTCCGCGCCGCCATCAAAAGCGACGCACCGATCTTCGGCTTCATAAACGACAAGGGCGAGCATGTCGGATTTGAGGTTGACCTCATGACAGACATAGCTCGCCGGCTCGACGTGAAGCTGGAAATCAGCAAGGTCAGTTCATCAACGCGTATTCCGATGCTTACTTCTGGTCGCGTCGACATCATTGCCGCGACCATGACGCATTACCGCAAGCGCGAAGAGGTGGTCGACTTCTCGATTGGCTACATCAAGGGGCCAATGACGATGCTGGTGCGCAAGAACAGCGGGATCAAGACCCTTGCCGACATGAAAGGCAAGACGGCCGGATTCAGCGTCGGATCTGCGGCGCTCAAGGACTTCCAGAAGGTCCAGAAGGACGCCCAGATCAAAACGTTCCAGGGCCTGCCGGAGACATTCCTTGCGCTGCAACAAGGCCTGATCGACGCGATGCCGACCGACATCATTCTGCTCGCCGGGCTGCGCGCCAATGTTGCGAACCCCGACAATTTCGAGCTGCTTGGAAAGGAATCACATTTCTCGGGTGGCGAGTACGGTCTGGGGCTGCCGCGCAACGACTCCAAGTGGCGCAACCAGATCAACTATCTGTTGCAGGACATGTGGCTCGACGGAACGTGGGACCGGATCTTCGACAAGTGGATCGGCGCCCCGCTCAAGGTCAAGAAGGCTGATCTCGATTTCGAGATGATCGTGTGGGAGCCATGACGGAGGGCTCCGCTCGTCGGGCGGCGGTGCGGAAAGAGGAACCGGACATTGTCGCCTTGCGCGACATCTGGAAGGCCTATGGCGACAATTCGGTTCTGAAGGGCATCAATTTCTCGGTGAAGCGAGGCGAGGTAGTGGCCCTGTGTGGTCCCAGCGGATCGGGCAAGAGCACGTTGCTTAGATGCATCAACGGCCTGGAGTTGGTGGACCGCGGCGACATCGTCGTCAACGGTGTTCGGCGCAACTATACCCGCTTTGGAACTCTCGATCCGAAAGTCGGGATGGTGTTCCAGTCTTTCAATCTGTTTCCGCACCTGGACATCCTGCAGAATCTTCTCGTGGGGCCCCGCCTGGTCATCAAGTCGCCTGCGAAGGAGGCGCGGGAACGTGCAATGGCGCTTCTCGACCGTGTCGGCATCGCGGAGAAGGCCCACGCCTACCCGGAAACGCTTTCGGGAGGTCAGCAGCAACGCGTGGCGATCGCGCGCGCGCTTTGCATGGAGCCCGACGTGATGCTGTTCGACGAGCCGACATCTGCTCTCGATCCCGAGATGATCAACGAAGTGCTTGATGTCATGCGAGATCTTGCAGATGAGGGAATGACGATGATTGCGGTCACGCACGAAATGGGTTTCGCGCGCGAGGTCGCGGACAGGATCGTATTCATGGACGCCGGACAGATCGTGGAAGCGGCAGACCCGGAATCTTTCTTCAGAGAGCCGAAGGAAGAACGGACTCGCGCCTTCATCGGCAAGATCCTGAAGCACTGACCGTGGGCACTTTCGACCTGAGCGCGCTCGACAGGGAGAGCTATGGGCTTATCCTGGCGGGCTTGCTCGTAACCTGCAAACTTGCGGCGGTCTCTCTATCCTTTGCGACGTTAGTCGGAGTCGTCGTCGGCACGGCGCGCTGGGCGAACCTTCCGATCGTGCGGCAGCTCGCCTGGCTTTACGTCGAGACCGCCAGGAACACGCCTCCGCTGGTCCAGATTCTATTTTGGTATTTTTCGGCATCGGTCCTCCTTCCTGAGTGGGCTTTCGAGCGGGTCCGCGTCGTCGGTTACGAATTCACAGCCGCGGCTATCGCGTTGTCGCTCTATCATGGCGCTTTCATGGCAGAGGTGTTTCGCGCCGGCCTAAAC
This sequence comes from Alphaproteobacteria bacterium, assembly GCA_041690495.1. Classification (GTDB taxonomy): domain Bacteria; phylum Pseudomonadota; class Alphaproteobacteria; order CACIAM-22H2; family CACIAM-22H2; genus DATAAP01. The sequence continues at coordinate 231,620 of JAWLHE010000002.1, forward strand.
TCGGTCGGTAACGGCCAATTTCAGGCAGCGCGTGCCTTAGGGATGAATTTTTGGCAATCGATGACTCGCATTATCGCGCCGCAGGTCGCGCGTATCACCGCTCCGCCGATGGTGAATGAGGCGGTGTCGCTGGTGAAGAGCACGTCCCTGGCCCTTGCCATTGGGCTGGCGGAGCTAACGTACCAGTACAAGCACATTGACAATTTCATGTTCAGAGGCATGGAAGCGCTCGTGGTGATAACGGCTCTGTACGTTGCGCTTTGCTTCGGCCTTTCGTTGTTCGGGCGGTACCTGGCGGCACGCCTTGCGCATCCGCGTTCGGTCACAGCTTAGCTGGAAAGCGCAAGATGGATTGGGGCAGGGTCTGGACAGCAAAAAATTGGGAGAGACTCCTCGTCGGCAACCTGTACTCGACCGGCGAGGTCGGCGGATTGTTGCTGACGCTGGAGATCGGCCTGCTCTCCATCATACTTGCGACTGTTCTTGGCGCAGTGGTCGGCACGATGCGCCACTCATCGCGCGTGTTCCTGTACGTGCCGGCACTGATCTATATCGAGATACTTCGGAACGTCCCGCTTCTGATTCTCGTGTTCTGGGCGTACTTCGTTCCACCGTATTTCGGAATTCAGACATCGAAGTTTGCGTCGGTCCTGCTGGCACTCACACTTTTCACATCCGCGTATATCGCGGAGATCGTACGGGGCGGAATTCACGCAATTCCGCTTGGTACCACCGACGCCGCAAGGGTATTGGGCCTGGGCTGGATACAGATTCAAGTGCGGATCGTGCTACCGATTGCCTTTTACAATATGATTCCGGCGCTGTCAGGACGCTATGTCGTGGCGATCAAGAACACATCGCTGGCCTTTCTCATTGGCCTCTCGGACCTCACCGAGATTGGAAAGCAGATCAGCAATCTCCTGATGACTTCTCCGGTGGAGGTGTACGCGACCCTGATGCTGATCTACTTCGTCGTCAATGCTCTTCTTTCTCAAGGAATGCGTCTGCTCGAGAATCGGCGGCGGTTTGGAAAGTTGTTCGCGAGGTTTTGATGCTGTGAGCCGCGTTTGGCTTGCAATCATTGAAGGGTTGCTCTCCCTCCCCCCGGCGGCCTAAACCCCTATCCGCTTGGCGACTTCCTCGAGCATGACCTCGGTGGCGCCGCCGCCGATGGCCTGGATGCGGGCGTCGCGGGCCATCCGCTCGATGGCGCTGCCGCGCATGTAGCCGGCGCCACCGTGGAACTGGACGCAGGCGTACAGGACCTCGTTGACCAGCTCGCCGCAATACGCCTTCACCATTGAGACTTCGCGCACGCAGTCCTGTCCCTGCGCGTCGAGCCACGCGGTATGGTGGACGAGCTGCCGGCCGGCGGCGACGCGCGAGGCGAGCTCGGCCAGCCTCAGGCGGATCGTCTGCTTGTCCCACAACGTGCCGCCGAAGGCGGGGCGCGTCTTGACATAGTCCAGCGTGATCTCGATCGCGCGCTCGGCCTCGGCCATCGCCATCGCGCCCATCACCACGCGCTCGTTCTGGAAGTTGCGCATGATCGCGTAGAAGCCCTTGTTCTCCTCGCCGAGCATCGCATCGCCATCGACGCGGCAATCCTCGAACACGAGCTCTGCGGTGTCGGACGACAGCCAGCCGGTCTTGTCGAGCTGCTGGCCGACGCGGAAGCCGGGCGTGCCTTTCTCGACGGCAAACATGGTGATGCCGCGCGAGCCCTTGGCGGCGGTGTCGGTCTTCGCCGCGACGAAGTAGAGGTCGGCATGGACGCCGTTGGTGATGAACATCTTCGTGCCGTTCAGCACGAAGTGGTTGCCGTCGCGCTTCGCGGTCGTCCGCATGGACGCGACGTCCGAGCCGGCGCCCGGCTCGGTCACGGCGACCGCCGTGATGACCTCGCCAGCGACGATCTTGCGCATCCAGCGCTCGTGCTGCGCTTTCGTTCCGAAGCGGACGAGATGCGGGCTCGCCATGTCGGTGTGGACGAGCACCGTCGCCGACACGCCGCCGAAGCTGGAACGGCCCATCTCCTCGGCCAGCACGACCGAGGCGAGCGTGTCCATGCCGCTGCCGCCGTATTGTTCGGGGTGGCGTAGGCCGAGGAAGCCGAGCGCTCCCATCCGGCGCAGCACGTCGCGCGGTACCATGCCGGCCTCCTCCCATTTCGGCCCGTGCGGCACGATCTCGCTCTCGACGAAGCGTCGGAGCTGGTCGCGCAGCATCCGGTGCTCGTCGGTGAAGTAGAGGGACGGGGAGTTGAAGGTCATGCGATGCCAGCCCGCTGATTCATCGTGTAGGAGGCGATCTTAGATCAGCCCCTACCCAGGTCTATCCGCAAATCCCGCTCTCAGCCGAGCGCCTGCTCCAGGTCGGCGATCAGGTCCTCTGCCGCCTCGATGCCGATCGACAGGCGCAGCAGGTCGCGCGGGCAGGGCGTGTCGGGATCCTCGACGCTGGCGCGGTGCTCGACCAGGCTCTCGACGCCGCCGAGCGAGGTTGCACGCTTGATGACGCGCAGCCGGCCTGCCGCGGCAATCGCCGCCTGCTCGCCGGCGGCGACACGGATCGACAGCATGCCGCCGAAACCGCCCTTCATCTGCCGCTTGGCGATGTCATGGCCGGGATGATCCGGCAGCCCCGGATAAAGCACGGCGGCGACCTTCGGGTGCTTCGCCATGCGTTCGGCGACCGCCTGCGCGTTGCGGCTGGCAATGGCCACGCGCGCGAACAGGGTGCGCATGCCGCGCAGCAGCAGCCACGCCTCCACTGGCGCGAGCACGGCGCCGCCCGAGGCGCGGACGTACCGGACGCGCGTCCAGAACTCGTCCTCGCGCGCGGCGATCAGGGCGCCGGCGATGACGTCGGAATGGCCGTTGAGATACTTGGTCGCGGAATGCATGACGATGTCGGCGCCGAGCGCGATCGGCTGCGTCAGCACCGGGCTCGCGGATGTGGAATCGATCGTCAGCCTGGCGGCCGCCGCATGCGCAATTTCGGCGGCGGCGGCGATATCGGTGATCGCCCAGGTCGGGTTGGCGGGCGTTTCGAGCCACACCAGCTTCGTCTTGCCGGGCCGCACCAGCCGCTTCAGCTGGTCGAGCTGGTCCGCGCTCTCGTTGTCGAACAGATCGACCGCGAGACCCCAATGGGTCGCGAAGGTGGTCAGCCATTTGCGCAGCGCCCAGTACATGACGCGCGGTACGACGACGTGGTCGCCCGGCGCCAGGGCCTGGAACACGGCGGTGGCCGCCGCCATGCCCGAGCCGAGGACGATGGCGGCAGCACCGCCCTCGAGATCGCACAGCAGCGCCTCGATCTGGCGGTACGTGGGATTGCCGTCGCGCGAATAGGACGGGCCCGGAAAGCTGCCGTCGGCGGCGCGCTCGTACGTCGTCGACAGATGGATCGGCGGGACGATCTCGTGGTGCGGCCGGGAAACATGGCCCAGCGCCTGCGCGGCGCGGGTGGCGGGGTGAAGCGGCGGGCTCGGCGGGTGCTGGTCGGTCATGCCGGCCAGTCTAGAGCATCGGCCGAGGACCGTCGCTGCGGTATTGCGCCGCTTTGCTTCGTGCCGGGCCGCTGCGGCGAGAGCCTTCGGATGTGCCCGGACCGACAGGGGCAGGCGCGGAGATTGCCCAATTCCTCCGGTTAAACAACGGGTTCGACAGGGTCCTCGGCAACGTTGCGGGACCCGCCGGGCGTGCCCGGGCTTATGCGTGAATCGGCCGCGCGGGCGCCCGTTGCGGGAGGCATGTGCGGCGGAGTAGTTTGAAAACAGAGTTGCTCTAAAGGGTTTCAGCGATGCCTCTCAGGACTTCAGGGAAATGGGCGCCGGATACGTGGCGCGGCAAGCCGATCCGGCAGATGCCGGACTATGGCGATACGGCCGCGCTCGAGGCGGTCGAGGGCAAGCTGAAGTCGTTTCCACCGCTGGTTTTCGCCGGCGAGGCGCGCGCGCTGAAGGCCGACCTGGCCAAGGTGGCGGCGGGCAAGGCAGTGCTGCTCCAGGGCGGCGACTGCGCCGAGAGCTTCGCCGAGTTCAGCGCCAACAACATCCGCGACACCTTCAAGGTGCTGCTGCAGATGACGGTCGTGCTGATGTATGCAGGCGGGCTGCCGGTGGTGAAGGTCGGCCGTATGGCCGGCCAGTTCGCCAAGCCGCGCTCCGCCGATACAGAAACGGTCGGCGAGGTGACGCTGCCGGCCTATCGCGGCGACATCATCAACGGCATCGAGTTCACCGCCGAGGCGCGCAAACCCGACCCGAACCGCATGCTTCAGGTCTACAGCCAGGCGGCGGCGACGCTCAACCTGCTGCGCGCCTTTGCTCATGGCGGCTATGCCGACCTCCACCGCGTGCACGGCTGGACCCTGGGCTTCGTCGAGCGGAGTCCCGCCGCCGAGCGTTTCCGCGAGCTGGCCGACCGCATCACCGAGGCGCTGGTGTTCATGGAGGCGGCCGGGCTGACCTCGGATGCGGCGCCGCAGATCCGGGAGGCGGACTTCTACACCTCGCACGAGGCGCTGCTGCTGCCCTACGAGCAGGCGATGACGCGCGTCGATTCCACCACCGGCGATTGGTACGACACCTCGGCGCATATGGTGTGGATCGGCGACCGTACGCGCCAGCCGGACGGCGCGCATGTCGAGTTCTGCCGCGGCATCAGGAACCCGCTCGGGCTCAAATGCGGACCGAGCACCGATCTCGACGAGCTGATCCGGCTGATCGACATCCTCAATCCCGACAACGAGCCGGGGCGGCTCACCCTGATCGCGCGCATGGGGCACGACAAGGCCGAGGCGAAACTGCCGCCGCTGGTGCGGCGCGTCGCGCGGGAAGGCCGCAACGTCGTGTGGTCGTGCGATCCGATGCACGGCAACACGATCAAGTCGACCAGCGGCTACAAGACGCGGCCCTTCGACCGCATCCTGGCCGAGGTGCGAACGTTCTTCGCGGTGCACCGCGCCGAGGGCACGCATGCCGGCGGCGTGCATTTCGAGATGACCGGCCAGAACGTGACGGAATGCACCGGCGGCGCCGAGGCGATCAGCGACACCGCACTGGCGGACCGCTACCACACCCACTGCGACCCGCGGCTCAATGCGAGCCAGTCGCTCGAGCTGGCTTTCCTGATCGCCGAGGGACTCAAGGCCGAGCGCACGGATCTCGATGCGCGTCGCGCAGTCGGCGCTTCGGACTGAGGACCGTGGACGACGGCCGGCGGAAAGGCGCGGGGGCGAAGGTTTCACCGGTCGCGGCCACTCCGTCGGCCGGTGACATTCCGAAGCTCACGGACCATTACTTCCTGCGCACCAAGGAGACGGTGCGCCGCTTCGGCGACAAGAAGGTCACCTACGCGGTGTTCATGCGCCGCCCGGTGGTGTGCGCGCTGCGCCTGGCAGTCGACTGGCTGAACGGCGTCGCCGCCGAACGCGGTATCGAGTTCGCAATCGACCAGCGCTACAAGGAAGGGGCGTGGGTCGGTGCCGGCGAGCCGATGCTCTACATCACGGGCTCGCTGCAGCAACTCGTCGATCTCGAGACGATCTATCTGCAGAAGGTCGGGCCGCCCTGCGTGGCGGCCTACAATGCCTATACGATGTGCGTCGACCTGCCGCGCGTGGCATTCCTGGCGATGGACGCGCGCCACTGTGCCGGCACCGAGATGGCCGACATGATGGCCTATGCGGCTTCGGTCGGCTCGGCGGCGGCGAAGCGCGAGGTGGGTGCGATCGGGTTCGTCGGCAATGCGACGGACGCGACCGCGCATTATTTCGGCCAGGCGCGCGGCAAGGGCACCATGCCGCATGCCATCATCGGCTATGCCGGTTCGACGCTGCGCGCGGCCGAGATGATGTGGGAGGCGTTCCCGAACGACGAGCTGACGGTGCTGGTCGACTATTTCGGCCGCGAGGTCACCGACGCGCTCGCGGTCTGCCGGCGCTTTCCCGATCTCGCCGCCGCAGGCCGGCTCGGCGTACGTCTCGACACCCATGGCGGCCGCTACGTCGAGGGCCTCGACCTCGCCAAGGCCTATGCCGTGCTCGAGCGCAATGTGCCGGCCGCGATCCGCGGCTATCGCACCGAGGCCGAGCTGCGCCATCTCGTCGGCACCGGCGTATCGGCGGCGGCGATCTGGCACATGCGCGAGCAGCTCGACCAGGCAGGGTTCCCTGCCGTGCGCATTGTCGCGTCGTCCGGCTTCACCCCGGCGAAGTGCAAGACAATGGCCGTCGCCGATGTGCCGGTGAACGTGATCGGCACCGGCTCGTATCTGCCGGAGACCTGGACCGAGACATATGCTACCGCCGACATCGTCGAGTATGACGGCAAGCCCTCGGTCAAGGTCGGCCGCGAGTTCCTCCTGCGCGAGCCCAGTGCCTGACGCTCACGCATCGAGCCGGCGCGCCGCGCCGGCGAGGATCTGCCGGGCCGCAATCCTGGCCATGCGCCTGCTGCGGCCGGGCGCATATTCGGCCGCTGGCCGCGAGGACGGGACAACATGGCAACGAACGAAACCGCATTGATCGTCGGCGCCGGGCACGGACTGAGTGCCGCGCTCGCCCGGCTTTTCCTGAAGGACGGTATGCGCGTGGCGCTCGCCTCGCGCAGCGCCGCAAAGATCGACAAGGACATTCTCGAGGCAGGGGCGCGGGCATACCGCTGCGACGCCAGCCATCCGGCTGATGTTTCCGAGCTGTACCTGAGGGTCGAAAACGAGTTCGGCGCACCGGACCTGGTCATCTACAATGCCAGCTATCGCGCACGCGGGCCGCTGGTCGATCTCGACCCGGCCGAAGTCGAGCGCTCGCTGATGGTGGGTTGTTACGGCGGCTTCCTGGTGGCGCAGCAGGCGGCCAAGCGCATGCTCGCCAGGGGACGGGGCACGATCCTGTTCACCGGCGCCTCGGCGAGCGTGAAGGGCTATGCGCAGTCGGCGCCGTTCGCGATGGGCAAGTTCGGCCTGCGCGGCCTGGCCCAGAGCATGGCGCGCGAGCTGGCGCCACGAAACATCCACGTCGCGCATTTCGTCATCGACGGCGGCATTGCCGGCCCGGGTCAGGCCGGCGGGGACGGCGGCGCCGACGCGATGCTCAGCCCGGCGGCGATCGCCGACACCTATCTGCATGTCCACCGCCAGCACCGCAGCGCGTGGACATGGGAAGTCGAGCTGCGGCCCTGGGTCGAAAAGTTCTAGCCGGCCTTGCCGCAACAGGCCTCGATCCGGTAGCGGTCCGGATCGACGACGAACGCAGCGTGATGGTTGTCGCCGTGGTCCTTGCGCAGTCCCGGCCTGCCGTTGTCGCGGCCGTCGGCGCCGGTGCTGTGGTCCGCGGGCGACCTGCTGTCGGGCCGAAGTTCGTCCGGGTGCGCGCCTGCGCCAACGAGGAACGCCGGTGGCTCTTTCTCGACGACAGCAAGAGCGGGACACGGCGCTGGTGCTCGATGAGCATGTGCGGCAACCGCGCCAAGGCGCATCGCCACTACGCAAGGCAGAAGAAAGGCCGACTCGCCCGATGGACATATCGGAACTGGAGGACAGGGATATCGCGGCGACCCTCTCGCTGTGGAAGCGCTGCAATCTCGTCGTTGCGCAGAACGATCCTCGCGCCGACATCGACCGCGCACGCGGGGCCGGTAATGCGGCCATCCTCGTCGGAAGAAGAGGCAACGCGGTCGTCGCCACCGCCATGGTCGGTTTCGACGGCCATCGCGGTTGGGTCTACTACCTTGCGGTCGACCCGGCATTGCAGAAATCCGGCATCGGCAAAGCGATGCTCGCCGCGGCCGAGCAATGGCTGCGTGCACGCGGAGCGCCGAAGCTGTTGCTGATGGTCGCCGAGGAGAACGCGGCCGCGTTCGGATTTTACAAGGCGATGGGCTTCGCGCGATCGCCGGTCGTCGTTCTGGGCAAGCGCCTCGACCGTGCCGGTCAGTAGCGCAACGCGCTCTTCTCGTCGGGCGGCTCGTATTCGACCAGTCGGCCCGCGCCGACCTCGAACTTGTCGCGCGGGCGCAGGTGTTTCGACTGGGTGTGGTTGATCAGTGCGTAATGGCGGCAGTTGTCGAGCGCCTCCGCCACGTCCCAGCAGCCGTCTTCGGCGGTGACCCAGAGCTTCGGATCGAGACGGCTGAGGTCGAACGGCTTGGAATAGCGGCGCAGGCTCTTGTGCGCACGCAGGACGTATTCGTGGAAATACGACATGGCCAGCTCGCGCGGACTGCGATAGACGGGATCGCGCCAGCGCAGCCAGATATGATTGCTCTTCGAAACCGCGCCCCAGCAGCCGCCGCGCTGGAACAGCGCCACGACATGGTCGTCGTCGCCGACCGCCTGGAAGTCCATCAGCAGCGGGCGCTCGCCGTTGATCCAGAACGCGCAGGCGGCGACGAAGGCGCCCTCGATGCAATGGGCGCGGCCGCGGCGCAAAGTTTCGGCGACGGACCAGCACGTGTCGCCCTCGGGCTCGAAATTCGTCGGCAGCGACGTCACGAAGTCCTGGATCTTGTGCGGCGTCCGCAACCGCGCGAGCGTGGTCGCGTGCGCGCGCGACAGGCCGAGTTTCATTCCGAAGGAGATGCGCTTCTGCATGGATACGAGTTCGCGGTCCTGTGATGTTGATCGTGCCGCGGCAGGCTCCCGCCGAATCGCGACGGAGAGGATTGTATCCCGAACGGGCACGATGCTGTCAGGTGAAAGTTCCGCGTGCGAATCTGATATCGATCAAGTGGCGAACATCAGCGCTCGCGCGGCGCGATGCTACGGCTGCGGCACGAGCGCCGGCTCGCGGATTGGAAACGTCACGCGGAACGCCGCGCCGGTGCTGCGCACGAGCTCTATGTCGCCGTCGACCTGTTCGGCGAGCGCGCGAACCAGGCGCAGGCCGAGCGGACGCTCCGAAATCTCCTGAGATACGCCGACGCCGTCGTCCTGCACCATCATGATCGCGTGATCGTCGCGACGATCCAGCGAGACTGCGACCGTTCCCTCGCGACCTTGGGGAAAGGCATGTTTGAACGCGTTGGTCAGCAGCTCGGTCAGGATCAGCGCTACGGGCACCGCGACATCGATCGTCACATGGATCGGGCGCGCATCGTGCCTCGCACGGATGCGTCCGCTGCGGTCGCCCAGCGCCTCGACCGTGTAGGCGCAGATCCGGCTCGACAGCTCCGCCAGATCGATCGTTTCCGACCCGCCGAGCATCAGCAGGTTGTAGATCTGGCCGATCGCCCAGACGCGCTGCGAGAGCCGGTCGAGATGCGGCTCGAAGTCGGGCGCAACCTCGCGCTTGCTCAGCCGAACCATGCTGGCGATGACCTGCAGGTTGTTCTTGACCCGGTGATGAACTTCCTTGGTGAGAACGAGCTGGCGCTCGAGCGCCGTGCGCAGAGCCTCCTCGGTCTCCTTCTGCCGCGTGATGTCCATGATGAGGCTGACGATGCGGCGCGGCGTGCCGTCGGGGTCGGTGACGATTTCGCCGCGCGCCGCCAGCCAGCACACCCTGCCGTCCGGGTGGATGACACGGAACTCCCCCTGCCGCGGCGGCGTGCTGCCCTTCATCTTCTCGTCGAGCCGCTGCATCATCCGGGCGTGATCGTCGGGATGGACCCGCGCGAAGAAAGTCGAGCCGTCATCGCCGGCCTCGCCGGGCGCAAAGCCGAACAGCTCATCGATGATGGCCGAACGCGAAACGATCCTGCTGGTCACCAGGTCGCGCTCCCACACCCCGATCCGCGTGGCCTCGAGGGCGAGCTTCAGTTTCGCGTATTCGGGATGGTCGCTCATCGTGCCGCTGCGGGATTGCACCGTGCCTTCAAGGTAATGCGGACGACGGCATCGTGGCAATTCCCGCGTGCCTGGTGGAGAATGTGCGGCATCGAGTCTCGATCTCTGGAGAATGCGCATGCGACCGGTACCGCCGGGCACCAAGGGCCAGTTCGTCCTGGTCGTCGGGCATGAACACCTTGCCAGCCAGTTCAAGGATCCGCTTCTGCCGCCGGTGTTCGCGACGCCGATGATGGTGCTGATGATGGAGAACGCTGCGCTCAACGCGATTCGACCGTTCCTGGAGCAGGGCGAGAGCGCGGTCGGCACGGTCGTCAATGTCCGCCATCTCGCGGCGACGCCGGTGGGCATGCGCGTTCGCGCGGAGGCGGAGGTGGTGTCTGCCGAAGGCCGCAGCGTTGCGTTCAAGGTCAGCGCGTACGATGAGCACGAATTGATCGGCGACGGCACGCATGAGCGCGCCGTCATCGATCTCGCGCGTTTTCACGCGCGGCTCGGGAAAAAGAGCGAAGCGTCCGCACGTTAGCTCTGTTGACGACACGCCAGGCGCCGTCCGGCCGCGGGCAGCGCCGGCCTACAGGTCTGCCTGCGCGATCTCGATCAGCTCTGCGATGCGGGCGCGATCGGCGATCTGGTCGGCCATCAGCAGGGCGAGCTTGGCCAGAAAGACCTTGTCGCGGTCGCCTGCCGCATCGGTCGCGGCCGCCAGCGCCTCCCAGAACGCCTCGAGATCGTCTGTGGGCAGTCCCATCCTGTCCTCACTGTGCCAGCATGCGCCGGTAGGCCGCCGCGACCTTCTCGGCGTCGAAACGTTTCCAGCGCGCGGCGACGTGGCCATCGGGCCGGACCAGATAGACCGAGCCAGGCTGCCCGTCCAGCAATGCAGCGGCCCGCCCGCGGTGATCGAGGATATCGGCGCGGTTCGCTGGCTCCGCGCCATTGCCGATCGACACGACGTCGAGCGGGCCGTTCGTCCTGATGGTCTTCGGCGGGCCGAAGACGATGGCCGCCGGCTGGAGCCGGACAAGATCAAGGAGATGGGCGACATTTGCATGCGCGCCGTTTACGGTCATCACCGGGCCGGTCGGCAGCGTTGCGCCCGGCGGCGCGCCGCCCGACCAGGAATCCTCGTCCGGCGTGGACAGCGGCGAGGCGGGAAAGACGATGGCCGTGGTCTGGCGCGGATTGATCAGCGGGCGGGCGAAGGCCTGGCTGACGGCGAGGCTGAGCGCCGCATGCCGCATCAGGGCGAATCCCGCCGAAGGCGGCGTCATGAACAACGTGCTCTTGCGCGCCTGGGCGATGTTCTCGTGCGCCGCGAAAACCCGCTCGTGGCTGTAGCTGTCGAGCAGGCCGTCGCCGCCCCAGCCCTGCAGGACCGCCGCGAGCTTCCAGGCGAGGTTGCCGCTGTCGTCGATGCCGGAGTTGAGCCCGCGCACGCCGAAGATCGGCACGAGATGCGCGGCGTCGCCCGCGAACAGGATTCGGCCGTGCCCATGCCGGTAGCGGGGCAGGGTCAGGCAATGTGCCTTGTAGAGGCTGACCCAGATCAGCTCCCAGTCCTCCCGCTCGCCGATCATGGCGAGATGCGCGCCGATCCGCGCGCGTACGCGCGCCTCGTCCTGCTCGGCCTCCGCGTCCTCGTCGTCGCGGAGCTGATAGTCGACGCGCCAGATGTCGTCGGGCTGGCGGTGCATGAGCACCGTCGAGCCCGGGTTCGACGGCGGGTCGAACCAGGCGCGCCGCTCGGTCGGGTGCTTCGAGCGCAGCCGGATATCGGCAATCAGGTAGCGACCCTCGTAGGAGTTGCCTTCGAGCTTCAGGCCGAGCTCCTGGCGGACGAAGGAGCGCGCTCCGTCGCAGGCGACGACGAAATCGGCCTCGGTATCGTACTCGCCTTCCGGGGTGGCGATGCGCAGTCGGACGCCGTCCGGCTGCGCCTGCAGGGCCGTCACTTGCGAATGCCAGCGCAGCCCGATCTCCGGGGCGGCGAGCGCCGCATCGACGAGGTACTGCTCGAGATAGCATTGCTGCAGGTTGATCATCGGCGGATGCTTCTGGTCGTCGTCCATCGGCATCGCGAACCGCAGCACCTCCCTGTCACGGAAGAAGCTGCGGCCGCCGGTCCAGGCGAGGCCCTTGGCGAGCGCCGGCCCCGCGATGCCGTAGCGGTCCCAGATCTCGAGCGAGCGCCGCGAGGTGCAGGTGGCGCGGCTGCCGAAGCTGACCGCCCCGCGCGGCTCGATGATCGCGCAGGACACGCCGTATCGCGCCAGCCCTATCGCGAGCGTCAGGCCGACCGGTCCCGCGCCGACGATGACGACGCTGTGGCGGATGCGCCGGCCGTCGAGTTCCGGCGGCCGCGCGAAGCGATAGGTCGGGAAGTCATGGTAGAAGCTGTGGCCCAGCGCCATCGACCCTGCCTTCCGGTGTGAACCGGTTTCTGACTATCGCCAAGCGCCGTTGCATGCAACGGGATGGACGCGCGCCGCGGGGCCGATTAGGCTCGGGAAAACGCTCTATCTCCAGGGAGAAACCATGTCCAAGCGGCTCCTGCTGCCTCTTCTCGCCGCCGCGGCGCTTGCATTCGCACCGTCGGCACGGGCACAGACGATCGAACTCAAGATGAGCCATTTCGTGGCGCCCAACCACGGCTGGACGACCGACTTCATGCGGTCCTGGGCCGACGAGGTCAGCCGCAAGGCGGGCGGACGGGTCAAGGTGGAGATCTTCGGCGCCGGCAGCGCGTACGGCCAGGCCGCGCGCCAGTACGATCAGGTGGTCAACGGCGTCGTCGACATCGCCAACGGCCTGCGCGCGATCCCGGCCGGACGCTTCCCGAAGATGTCGATCATCGAAATGCCGTTCCTGGTCAATTCGGCGGATGCCGCCACCCGCACCCTGTGGGCGATGTATCCGAAATACTTTGCCGACGAGTTCAAGGACGTGAAGGTGCTGGTGCTGCATGCGCATAACGGGGCGCTGATCCATACGCGCAGCAAGCCGGTCGGGACGATGGAGGACCTGCAGGGCATGCGGATCCGTTCGCCCGGCGCCGTGGTCAACGAGTTCCTCAAGGCACTTGGCGCGGAGCCGGTCGGCATGCCGCCCACCCAGATCTACGAGAACCTGCAGAAGGGCGTGATCGAGGGTGTCGCGACGACCTGGGAGCTGCTGCAGTCGGCGAAGCTCGCCGAGGTCACGAAATACCATCTCGACGCCAATCTCTACGTCGCCTCGTTCTACTTCGTCATGAACAGGCAGCGCTACGAGGGGCTGCCGGCGGACGTGCGCAAGGCCATCGACGAGACCTCGGGCGACTGGCTGGTCGAGCGGCTCGGCGGCTGGTGGGACAAGTGGGACGATCTCGGCCGTCAGGCGGCGCAGGCGCGGGGCAATGTTACCAACAAGCTCGCGAAAGAAGAGCGCGCGCGCTGGCAGAAGCAGGCCCAGCCGGCGATCGAAGCATGGCTCGACCGCATGGAGAAGGAGGGTGCACCGAACGCCCGCGAGCTCTATGCCGAGGCCAAGCGTCTGGTGGCGCAGTACGAGAAGCGCAAGGACTGAGGCACGGCGGCGGCGGATTCAGCAAACAGCAAGATTGTCGTCCTCGGACCTGATCGCACCTGCAACCGCGCATCATGTCAGGGCGCGTGAAGTCAGTCGGCAGCGGGGCAACCAAGAGAATCCCCGTCCACCCGCGAAGCGGGGGGAGAGGGTAGGGTGAGGGGGTGGCCGTGCGCCGCAATGTCTGCTTCGGGATGATAGAGAGTTGGATTCGTATATCAGTCCGTCGGCGGTGTGCCGGCCCTGCCGCCTCTCACCCTACCCTCTCTCCCACATCCGTGGGGGTAGAGAAGATGATGTTTGAAATGTGGTTGGCCGATGCGCTCCCGGTAGCGAACTGCGATGATGCGGCGACTCTATGACGCGGCCGTGGCCGTGGCCCGCTGGGGCGGCGTCGCCAGCCTGATCCTCATCGTGGCCGCAGGCGCGCTGACGGTGGCCGACATCGTCTCGCGCAGCACGCTGGGCAGCGGTATTCTCGGCACGACCGATCTGGTCCAGCTCCTCGTCATGGCCGCGGCGTTCTGCGCCATTCCCTACGGCTTCTTCGCCGATACCCATGTCTCGGTCGATCTGCTTACCGACGGGCTGAAGCCGCGTTCGCTGGCGGCGCTCAAGGGTTGCTCCGCGCTGATGGGCGCGCTGCTTCTGGTCGGCATGGCGTGGTATGGCGGCGTCCAGGCGAAGCTCGAAGCCGGCTACGGCGATACGTCGTCGACGATCGAGATACCCAAGCTCTATTACTGGGTCTGGCTGGTCGGCGGCTCGGCAGTCGCGGCGGTCGCGGCCGTCATGGTCGCGGCGCGGCATCTGATGGTCGCCGCGGGCGGCGACGACATTGCGCGCAGGCACTGACATGGAGTCCCACTTCATCGGCGTGCTCGGCTTCGCGATCGTGCTGGCGCTGATTCTCGCCCGCATGCCCGTCGCGATCGCGATGGGCATCGTCGGAGTCGGCGGCCTCGCGATCCTGCAGCCATGGAAGAGCGTCGGCTTCCTGCTCGGCACGCAGCCCTTCGAGGCGGTCTATCCCTACAGCCTCTCGGTCGTGCCGCTGTTCATTGTTATGGGCGTCTTCGCCGCCCATGCCGGCCTGTCGCGCCAGCTCTACCAGGCGGTCTACGCTTTCATCGGCCACTGGCGCGGAGGACTCGCCCACGCGACCATCGGCGCATGCGCCGCATTCGGCGCCATCTGCGGTTCGTCGATCGCCACCGCCGCGACGATGTGCCGGGTGGCGCTCCCCGAGATGCGCCGGCGCGGCTACGATGACCGGATCTCGACCGCGGTGATCGCGGCCGGCGGCACGCTCGGCATCATGATTCCGCCGTCGATCATGCTCGCGATCTACGGGCTGCTCACGGAAACCTCGATCGGCAAGCTTTTCGTCGCCGGCATCCTGCCGGGGCTGCTCGGCACCGCGCTTTATATGAGCGCGGTCAAGGCCTCGACCCTGATCGATCCGAAGGTGGCGCCTGCCGGCGACCGCGTGTCGTGGCCCGGGCGCGGCAAGGCGATCGCGGAGGTGTGGGCGGTGCTGGCACTGTTCGGGGTAGTGATCGGCGGCATCTATTTCGGCTTCTTTTCCCCGACCGAGGGGGCCGGGGTAGGGGCGGTCGGCGCGCTCGCGTTCGCCATCGCGCGGCGCTATTTCGACAGCAAGAAGCTGTGGGACGCCGTGCACGAGACGGCGGGCACCGTCGGCATGATCTTCCTGATCCTGATCGGTGCCACCCTGTTCAACGCGTTCCTGGAAACGAGCCGGCTTCCCGCGATCCTGGCGAGCGAAATCGCGGCACTCGGCCTGCCGCCGACCGTGGTTCTGCTGGTGCTGATGGTCTTCTATCTCGCCCTCGGCTGCGTCATGGACAGCCTGTCGATGATCCTGTTGACGGTCCCGGCCGTGTTCCCGCTGATCCAGGCGCTGCAGATAGACCCGATCTGGTTCGGCGTGCTGCTGGTGACGGTGGTAGAAATCGGCATGATCACGCCGCCGGTCGGCATGAACCTGTTCGTCATTCAGGGCGCCGGCCGCGTGCCGTTGCGGACGATCATCGCCGGCATCTGGCCCTTCATCGCCGCCGATGCGATACGGCTCGCACTGCTGATAGGCTTTCCGGCACTCTCCGTCTGGCTGCCGTCACTGATGGTCTGACGGAAGCATGGGCGAACACACAGGGAGAAAACGCATGAATCCGATCCTGCTGCCGACCTCGCTGGTCGGGTCGTATGCCCAGCCCGAGTGGCTGATCGATCGCCAGAAGCTCGCCGGCCGCTTCCCGCCGCGGGTGCGCGCGAAGGAGCTGTGGCGGGTGGCGCCGGAGTTCCTCGAGCAGGCGCAGGACGACGCGACCATCCTCGCGATCCGCGACCAGGAGCGCGCCGGTCTCGACATCGTCACCGACGGCGAGATGCGCCGGGAGAGCTATTCCAACCGCTTCGCGACGGCGCTCGAGGGCGTCGACATCGACAACCCGGGCACGGCGCTCGACCGCAGCGGCCACCCGAACCCGGTTCCGCGGATTGTGGGAAAGATTCGCCGCAGGCACCCGGTCGAGGTGCGCGACGTGCAGTTCCTGCGCGCCAACACCGACCGCATGATCAAGATGACCGTGCCGGGCCCGTTCACGATGTCGCAGCAGGCGCAGAACGACTTCTACAGGGACGAGGAGGAGATGGCGCTCGACTATGCGGCGGCGGTGAACGCGGAGATCAAGGACCTGTTCGCCGCGGGTGCCGACATCGTCCAGATCGACGAGCCCTACATGCAGGCGCGGCCGGAGAAGGCGCGCCAATACGGCGTCAAGGCGCTCGACCGCGCGCTCGACGGCGTCAAGGGCACGACGGCGGTGCATATCTGCTTCGGCTATGCCGCGATCATCCACGAGCGGCCGTCGGGCTATTCCTTCCTGCCCGAGATCGAGGGCTCGGCGGCGCAGCAGGTCTCGATCGAGACCGCGCAGTCCTCGCTCGACACCTCGATTCTGGCGAAGCTGCCGAGCAAGACGATCATCCTCGGCGTGCTCGACCTCTCGGACATGAAGGTCGAGACGCCCGAGACGGTGGCGGCGCGCATCCGCCGCGCGCTGCCGCACGTGCCGGCCGAGCGCATCATCGTGGCGCCGGACTGCGGGCTCAAATACCTGCCGCGCGAGGTCGCGTTCGGCAAGATGAAGGCCATGGTCGACGGCGCGCGGATCGTGCGCAACGAACTCGGCGGCTAGAAGCGGCCTGGTTCCGCCGTCCGGAAACGCGGCGAACGATCGCGCCGCCCGCTACGACCTGAAGCTCCGCCCCGATACCTTCGAGGTCATCGAACGCGAGGAAGGCTGAGCTGCGCCGGCGCCGCGAGTACGGCGCTCGCTGCCGAAGGACGGCGATACGGTACAGGCCGACCCGCGAGATCGGCCGCGTGTCTCGGTTCGTGAGGGCCGCGCAGGCGCGGCGGCAAGGCGGCTTTGCTACGGGGTTGGCCGGGGCGGATGCGATCAGGCCGCTTCGCGATGCGGCCACGCTGCGCCGCCCGCGCCGGGGGCCATCGCCTTCAGCGTGCGGAATGCCTGAGCGGTCTCGACCGGCTCGACGATGCCGCTCAGGCGCAGCTCGTGGCCGCTCGCAAGCTTGAGAATGAGAGTGCCCGGACCGGTCGCGCCTGTCAGATCGGCGCGCGCCTCCGACACCGCGGCGTAGGGAAGATACAGCGAAGGCATAAACGAGGACGCCCTCAGGTGAACATGCGTCGGCGTCATCTCGAGCCGGAACATGCGCCTGTTCAGATAGGCGAGCAATGCGGCGAGAAGAAGCCCGACGATGAAGGCCGCAGGCGCAATGAAGGCGAGCGGCGAAGCAATCAGGCTCGAGAACATCAGCGTCCGCCAGTAGACCGACGCATCGCGTTCGGCCCAGAACTTCACGGTATCGTCGCGCTCGTGCTTTCCGAGCGAGCGGAAGAGTCCATTGGTTTGCGCCGTCATATTCGCGCATATGGTGCGGCCAGGCTGGATTTTCAAGCTTCGCCGTGCGGCGTTTGCGCCGATCACGAGGATGCGCGCAGCGTTTCCTTGTCATAGCCGGCCACGCGCTTGTAGCTGTCCGACAGCGCCGCCAGCTCGTCGCGGCTGATCACGTCGTGGATGCTCTTGAACGGCTTGTCGCCGGTGCGGAGATAGACCTCGCGCAGGATCGCGTCGGGGGGCGTCTGGCGGCTGGTCAGGACCACGCGCGCGGTCGCCGCGAGCCGGCGATCCTCGTATCTCTTCAGCGCGGACACCGGGTCGTTTGCCGCAGCGAGCGCGTCGGCGAGTGCGCGCGCGTCGAGAATCGCCTGGCCGGCGCCGTTCGAGCCGCGCGGCACCATCGGATGTGCCGCGTCGCCCAGCAATGTCACGCGTTCGAAGCTCCAGCGCGGCAGCGGATCCTGATCGACCATCGGGAATTCGAGCACGAACTCCGCCTTACGAATCAGCTCGGGCACGTCGAGCCAGGCGAAATGCCAGTCCGCGAAAGCATCGATGAAGTCCTCGATCCGTCCGCGCCGGTTCCAGTCGCGCCGCTTGTAGTTGGGCGTCTCGATCTCGGCGACCCAGTTGACGAGCTGCCCGCCCTCCCCATCGATGTTTTCACGGATCGGATAGATCACCATCTTGCCGTGGCTGAGCCAGCCGACGCGCGTCATGCTGGCGCCGGACAGGAACGGCTCCCAGCGCGTGACGCCGCGCCACATGTTGATGCCGGAATAGCGCGGGTCGCCTTCGTCCGGATAGAACTGCTTGCGGATCGGCGAATGGATGCCCTCGCAGCCTACAACCACGTCGCCGCGCTGCGAGACGAGCTTTTCGCCGGTGCCGGTCCTGCTGAAATGGGCGGTGGCGCTCCCGCCGTCCTGCTCGACCCCGGTGCACTGCCAGCCGAGATGGACCCGGTCAGTGCCGATGCGCTGACTCGCCGCTTCGAACAGGACCATCTGCAGGTCGCCGCGATGGATCGAGAATTGGGGCCAGTCGTAGCCGGCATTGCGGCCCAGCGGCTCCCGGTAGATGAGCTGGCCGAACCGGTTGAAGAAGCAGGCCTCGGCCGTCGCTACCGCGACCCGCGCCAGCGCCGGCTCGAGCCCCAGCTCAGCCAGCTCGCGCGTCGCATGCGGCAGGATGTTGATGCCGACGCCGACCGGCCTGATCTCGGGGGCCGCCTCGTAGACGCGGCAGGGAATCCCGGCGCGATGCAGGGTGAGCGCGAGCGTGAGACCGCCGATGCCGCCGCCGACGATGATGACGTCCATGAAGGGAGAACGCGCTCCGCGTGAGAGGTGACGGGGCGAATTGTCATTGTCTGTAAGATGTCTGTCAAAGTCCCGCGGGGCGGAAACGGCGGCGTCCCGGATGGCCCGGAACCCGGACCGGGAAGACGGCCCTGCTGCTTGGTGTGACGGCAGGCAGCCGCGGGGAACCTGTCAGAGGACCAGCGGGATCTGCATGAGGATGATGCCGGCGACCGAGGCGACCGCGACGACGCGCTCGGCAAGGCTCCAACGTTTCCAGTCTCTCAGAAAATCGCGCATGGCCAAATGCTCCTGGCCCTCTGTGTACGCCTGTCGCTGCGGCGGCGCTGTGACGTCGATCACAACGCGCGGTGCCGTATCGCGAGGATTACGGGCGTAGCGGCCGATCTATTCCGTGGCGATTTTGTGGCCTGCCGATGCCGGCCGGCACGCGCGCCGGATGGTCAGAGTCCGACCCGCGCCATCTGGGATTCCGGATATCTCGTGCCGGCGGTGACGCCGCGCGGAAAGGCGAGGTCGAGTGTCGCCAGCGTCTCCGGCGACGGCGCCAGGTCGGCCGCGGCGGCGTTCTCTTCGAGCCATTTGCGCTGCTTGGTGCCGGGCAGGGGCACGATGAAGTCGCGCCGGCTGAGCAGCCAGGCCAGCGCGAGCTGCCCGGGCGTGCAGCGCTCCCTGGCGGCGAGCGGCTTCAGGGTTTCGAGCAGCTTCGCGTTCTTCTGCATGTTCTCCGGCCGGAAGCGCGGGTGCTCGCGCCGGCGGTCCCCGGTGCCGAGCGTCGTTCCGTCGACCGTCCCGGTCAGAAAGCCGCGGCCGAGCGGGCTGTAGGCGACGAAGCCGATCCCGAGCTCCGCGCAGGTATCGAGAATTCCGTTCTCGACGTCGCGTGTCCACAGCGAGTACTCGGTCTGCAGGGCGGTGAGGGGATGGACGTTGTGCGCGCGGCGGATCGTCGCCGAACCGGCCTCCGACAGGCCGATGTGGCGCACCTTGCCCTGCCGGACCAGTTCTCCCATCGCGCCCACCGTGTCCTCGATCGGCACGTCGGGATCGACCCGGTGGAGGTAATAGAGGTCGATGACATCGACGCCGAGCCGCTTCAGGCTCGCCTCGCAGGCCTGCGGCACGTATTCCGGCCGACCGTTGACCTTGCGCCCGCCATCGGGCGTCTTGATGTTCCCGAACTTGGTCGCCAGCACCGCCTGTTCGCGCCGGCCTTTCAGCGCGCGGCCGACGAGCATCTCGTTCGAGCCGTTCTCGCCGTACATGTCGGCGGTGTCGATCAGGGTGACGCCGATATCGAGCGCGCGATGGATGGTGGCGATGGCCTCCGGTTCGCTCGGCTCGCCGTAGATCGGCGTCATGCTCATGCAGCCAAGGCCGATGGCGGATACGTCCAGCTTTCCGAGCCGGCGGCGCTTCATGATTTTCCTCCCGATCTCTCCTGCAATTGTCGCATTCGCCTTCGCGATGGTGGTACGTATGATGAAGGTGTCGCAGGGGCGCTGTCTATGGCCGCAAATCGGGGGCGGAACTGTCGCTTGAACTTCTGACGTGGATCTGGGCGCCCATCACCGTATTCGCGGCGTTCTCGCAGACCTTGCGCAACGCGGCGCAGCGCCATCTGACCAAGGAACTCGGCACGCTCGGCGCCACCCTGGTGCGGTTTGTCTATGGCCTGCCGTTTGCGGTGCTGTGGTTCGCAATCCTGGTTCTCGGCTGGAACCAGCCCGTCCCGGCGCCGAACGGCGCCTTTCTCGTGTGGGTGACCCTCGGCGCGCTGGGCCAGATCGCAGCGACGGCGCTGCTTCTGCGCGCGATGGAAGAGCGCAACTTCGCCATCGGCGTCGCCTATTCGAAGACCGAGATCATCCAGGTCGCGCTGTTCTCGATCGTGCTGCTCGGCGATCCGCTGTCGCTGGCCGCGGTGATCGCGATCGTCGTCGGGACCGTCGGCGTGACCCTGCTGTCGCCCCAGCTCGAGAAGGCCGGCATGTGCGCCTTGGCGACCGGCTGGACGTCGCGCGCGGCGCTGTTCGGCATCGGCTCGGGCACGTGCTTCGCGATCTCGGCGGTCGGCTATCGCGGCGCCGCGCTCAGCCTCGATACCGGTGCGTTCATCGCCGCCGCCTACGCGCTGGTGTGGGCGCAGTCGATACAGACCGCTGCGCTCGGCGGCTGGCTGCAGGCGCGCAGACCCGCGACGATCCGCGCCGTCATCCGCGCGTGGCGCTGGTCTCTCGGCGCCGGGCTCGCCGGCGCGCTCGCATCCATCGCGTGGTTCACGGCCATGACGCTGGAGCCGGCAGCGCATGTGCGTACGCTCGGCCTGGTCGAGGTGCTGTTCAGCTATGTCGTCTCGCAGCGCATCTTCCGGGAAAGTCTCAGCCGCCTCGAGATCGCCGGGCTCGTTCTGCTGGTCCTCGGCGTCGCCACGATCGCCTGGGCGGCGTGACAGGCGCGTGCACTCCAGCGCCTGTCCAGCGTCAGGTCGCCTGGCGACTGGCTGGCGGCACCGGCGCCCGGGCCGGCGCAGCGCTCCCGGTTGCGACCGCCCGATGCAGGAGCGCCATCGCCGTGAGCGCCACGGCGTTCACGGTGCCGGCAGCGGCCACGATGGCGGGGCTGAAACTCTCCGTGCCGCCGAGCGCCAGGGAAACGACGAACAGCGATATCTCGTAGGCCGCGAAAGCGGCTCCGAACCCCGCGACATGCCTGGCCGCAGATCCGGCGCGCCCGAGCCGATCGATCGCGAACTCCGCGGCGAGCAGGGCGATCAGGCTCGCAGCGCCGATCGCCAGCCCCCAGCCCAGCGAATTCGCATCGACCGGATAATCCAGTAGGCCATAGCCGACCGTCTGATTGGCGAGCCATGCCGCCGCAACAGTCGCCAGCGCGCGGCGCCGGCTCGTGGTGATCGTCGCGATGGTCGCGATGGCGACCAGCGGCGCGATGCATGCGAACACGTAGCTGCCCGCCGTACTGGCAAGCACCAGCGCGACGGGCCAATGCGCCGGCATGGGCAGAAGGCGGCTTGCGGGTCGGGAATTGGTCATCTCGAAAGTCTCCTTGATTCAACTCGGTTCAATCGCGTGCGCGCGCATTGCTCACCTGCTGCGGGCCGGGCGAGCTCCGCAGGCGGAAGACGACCGGGACTTCGACGGTCAGGGCGCGGTCGGTGCGGAAGCGCCAGCGCTCGACCGCCGCGCGCGCAGCCTCGTCGAGCTGACCATTGCCGCTGCTGCCCTCGATCCGGACGAGGCGGGGAACGCCGTCCGCCGTGAAACTCACCGCCAGCAGGACGCGGCCTTCGATCCCGCGGCGCCGCGCTCCCGCCGGATAGGCCGGCGCGACCCGATGCGCGATGCCCCAATCGCCGGAGGCCACCGGCCGGGGCGGATTTCCGTGGCTCGTCGCCGCGCGGTCGACGGAAGCCGTGACCGGTGCCGGCTCCATAGCCGGCCGTCCCGCCGCCGCATCATGCGGCAGCGGGAGCACGGCCGCTTCCACCGGCGCCGGCGGCTGGCGGCGAACCGCGACGTCCGGCCGGCGTCCCGGGTGTCGCGCTTGCCTGTCCGCCGGCCGGCGCCCCTCCGGCGCTGTCACCGGGGGTGCGCCGGCATTCGGCTGCACGCGCGGCGGGGGCGGTTCCGCGGTCGGGGAAATGCCGGTGCCCGTCGTGCGATCCGCCTCGCCGCGAAGCTCCGGCGTCCGGTCCATCATCACCAGCGATACCTCGATCGCCTGCGGCGTACCTGGCACGTTGCCACCGCTCATGACGGCGATCGCGAGCAGGGCGGCATGGAGCGCGGCGGAGAGCGCGGCGGCGCCGTGGATTGCGTACCGCATCAGAACGAGGCCCTCACGCCGACATAGGCCGCCCGGCCGGGCGTGGCGAACGAGAACAACTCCTCGTATTGCTCGTTGAGCGCGTTCTCGATGCGGCCGAACACCTGCAGATGCTCGGTCAGCCGATAGGTGCCCGCGAGCCGGAGCAGCGTGTAGTCGTCGAGGACGACGCGGTGCGAGGGCTGCGGAAACGGGAAGAACTGCAGGTCGCGCGTCTCGGCGTTCCAGTCGATGCCGAGCGTTGCCGAAGCACGGTCGTCGAGGAACCGGCAGGTCGCCGTGAGGCTGGCAACATGCCGCGGGCGCCGCACGAGCGCCTCGCCGTCGGCGCTCCTCGTGCTCATATACGTATACGAGCCGGCGACGTCGATCGTGTGCAGCGGCCGGAAGGTGACGCCGAACTCGATGCCGCGCGTACGCGACTCGCCCGGCACGTTGCGCGCTGTGTTGCCGAATCCCTCGATCAGGTTCTCGATCCGCGTATCGAAATAGGCGATATCGGCCACCAGCCGTCCTTCGAGAAAGGACTGCTCGACGCCTGCATCCCATCCTTTCGATTCCTCGGGCACGAGATTGGGATTGCCGATGAAGGTCGAGGTGAAGCCGAACAGCTCGAAGATCGTCGGCGCCTTGGTCCCTGTGCCATAGCTGGCCCGCAGCTTCGTGCCGGTGTCCAGCACATAGGCCGCCGAGAGCCGGTAGGTGCCGGCGTCCTCGAACCGGTCGTTCCAGTCGTGACGGCCGGAAGCGGTGATCGTCAGCGCCTCGTCGATCGTGATGCCCTGCTGCGCGAAGATGCTCGTCGTCTCCAGCCGGCGGTCGACATCGGCAAAGTCGTTCCGGCTGATGACCCGCTCGTCCTCATGCTCCAGGCCGAGCACCGTCGCATGCTCGGTGGCGACGGCGCCTTCGGTCGCGTAGAGCAGGTTCGTCTGGTAGTCCAGCTTGCGCCTGATTCCGTCGACGGTTCCGGTCTGCACCTTGTTGTCGCGGAAGTCGCGCCGTGTATCGGCGATGGATATGCCGGCGACGTGCTGCCATTGCCCGTCCAGCAGGTCGAGCGTGCCCTGCGCACGGCCGATCCGCTGCCGGAACAATGCATCGGAGCGGTCGTCGATCGCGATGTTCGGGCTGGTCGTGCCGCTGAAGCCGTCGGTGTCGAGCCTGTCCTGTGTCCAGCGGCCGGTCAGATCCATTCGCAGATTGTCGAGCAGTGCAAACCCGAAGCGGCCGCCGACTGTTCGATTGGCGTAACCGTCGCTCTCGTCGAAGCCGCGTTTCCGGCTGGCGATCGAAATTCCGTCGCTGCGATAGCCGGTCGCGTAGAGCGAATAGTCGACGAGTCCAGCGCTGCCCGATACGCCGGCATCGGCGCGGACGGTCCGGAACGAACCGGCCTCGGTGCTCGCGAATCCTGTAGGCTCCCCGGAGCCGCGCCTGGTGATGATGTTGATGACGCCGCCGATCGCGTCGCTGCCGTAGAGCGCGCTTTGCGGCCCGCGCAGGACCTCGATGCGCTCGATGCCGCTCGCGAGCAGATGGCCGAAATCGAACTCAGAGCCGCCGCCCGGGTCGTTGACCTCCACGCCGTCGATCAGCACCAGCGTCTGGTTCGCCTCGGCGCCGCGGATGCGCACCTGGGTGGTGGTTCCGACGCCGGCCCCCGAGCGGCTGATCGCAAGTCCCGGCACGATGCGCAGGACGTCGGCGACGCTCGTGGCTTGGCGTTCGCGGATCTGTTGCTCGGTGATGACGGTAATTGAACTGCCGACCCGCTCGACAGAGGTCGGCAGGCGCGTTGCGGTCACCACGGTTTCGGGCAGGCGCGGCACGCCGTCCTGCGCGAGGCCTGCGCGACTTGTGATCGAGACGGCAAGCACGGCTAGACCGACGAGGCGGCGGCTTCGCCGCCGCGGGTTGATATGCACTGGTTCCCCCGTTGCACGTTGGAAGCGTCAACGCGAACGAAGGGACGCGACCCGCGCGTCGCCCTGAAATACGAGATGATTTCCGCCACTGGTGCACCCCGCCCGTGGAATCCGCATTGACCACAGAGCGGCGGCAGGTCTCCTGGCTCGCGGGTCGTCGCCTGCGACCGGCCTTCCCGGTTTCCCAGTGGCACGCTTGGATCGCAGGCTTTCCGCCTACAGTTGCGGGGGCAGCGTCGGCATAGGCCCGCTCATGGGCCGCACCGGCTTCCCTTTTCATCCTCGAAGAATGAGGAACCGTCGCTCGACGTGCCGAGTATAGCTTCCACCTCGGCTTGTCAAACTATCCGCGCCGGTGCGGGCGCTCACTGCGCCGAGGAGAACGACGTCGGCTGCAGGAACGAGTTGGTGATCGAGGCGACGATCGCGCCGTTCTTCTCGGTCTCGGCGCGCCTGGCGATCCATTCCGGGTCGCTCATGAATCCGTTCCAGACTTTTTCGCGCTGGGCCATCGAGTCCCACTGCAGCAGGTAATAGAGATCCTGATTCGACTCGCCGACCAGCACCGTCCAGAACCCGACCTGGCGGATGCCATGCTTCTTCCAGATGTCCAGGGTGATGGTCTCGAAGCGCTTGAGCAGGGCAGGCAGCCGCCCCGGCACGCAGCGATAGATCCTGAACTCGTAGATCATGTCGGTTCCTCCCGCGGCTGTTCTGGACCGCCGGGGACTCTAGGGCCGCGACGGTCGCGCCAGAAGCGGATTTTCTTTCGTCGGAGCCGGCCATACCGCCGGTTGAAAATTTCGTTGGAAAAGTTGGCGATCCGGTATAAAGAGCGCGGCCTGCCGCGCCGAATTGCGGTTGCGCTGCACTAGCCGACTTAACTTCTGGCCGATGATGCGCCTTTGCGGTGCCTGTGACAGCCGTCACATGCGGCGGCCGGCATCGGCCCTAGAACAGCGCCCGTGAGCCGGTGCCGATTCGTCCGACGGCGTTGACACAAAACGTCCCGGACATCGACGCGCAGGTGAAACAGGCTCCTGTCATCGTGCCGGGGTGGCGACGGCGACGGGAGCGGGGAGCGGCGGCCCAGCCGCCGCTCCGAGATAGAAAGCTGGTCAGGGAGAATGACAATGTCGATCAATGCCGCCCGGCGCGTCATCGCGCAACCCGTCCGCCGCCCCGAAGCGACCATCCTCACCCTTCCCGTCGTCCGCAGCGTCCCTGCCGCGGCGAATGCCGGCTCCCGGCCCGAGCGCCCGACAGGCGGCGCGGCAAAGCCGCGCGGGACCTTCGTCGTGCCGGCCCTGCTTGCAACCCTGCTGGTGCTGGCTTGCCTCGCCTGGGAGGCTCTGTCAGGCGGGTTCTGACCCGCCGCTGCGCCATGCCCCGTCCCGCGGGCGATTGACCGACGGCGCCGTTCCAGTACGATCCCGCCCGAAGAAGTGCGCCCGCGCCGTCCCCGGACCGCGCGGGCGCCGTGTTCTTGGAGGTTGGTGATTTCCGCAAACCCCGTGAAACAGGTGAAACAGGGGGTGGCCGGCGGGTGCGGGAGGGGCGCGTGCAAACTGCAGACTCCCCTGAAGCAATGAAGCAGTCGCCGGGCCGGGGCAAGGTATGTCAAAAAACCAATGGCTTAGCGGCGCCCGGCTGCTTCACCGCTGGTGCGGCGCCGGTGGACCGGGCGGAGCCGACCTGATAGTGACTTGAGCCGATGACCGATACCCTCTCGATTGCGCTCGCCCAGATCAACCCGACGGTGGGCGATCTCGCCGGCAACGCGGCGCGGATCCGCGCCGCAAGGGCCGAAGCTGCAGCGCAAGGTGCCGACCTCGTGGTCTTTCCCGAGCTGGTTGTGACCGGCTATCCGCCCGAGGACCTCGTGCTCAAGCCGGCCTTCCAGCAGGCGGTGGAGGCGACGGTGAACGCGCTGGCGGCCGAGACCGGGAGCGGCGGCCCGGCAATGCTGGTGGGTGCCCCCTGGCTGGACAAGGGCGGGCTCCACAATGCCGCCCTGCTGCTCGACGGCGGCAGAATCGCGGCGCAGCGCTTCAAGCACGACCTGCCGAACTACGGCGTGTTTGACGAGAAGCGGGTGTTCGCGGCAGGGCCGCTGCCCGGACCGATCGCGTTTCGCGGCGTTCGCCTCGGCGTCATGGTCTGCGAGGACATGTGGAAGCCCGACAGCGCCGAATGCCTCGCCGAATCCGGAGCGGAGATGCTGATCGTGCCCAACGGCAGCCCGTACGAGTCAGACAAGGGTGACGAGCGGATCAACCTCTCGGTCGCGCGCATCACCGAGAACGGACTGCCGCTGGTCTATGTCAACCAGGTCGGTGGCCAGGACGAGCTGGTGTTCGACGGCGCCTCGTTCGTGCTCAACGCCGACTGCAAGCCGGCCGCCCAGCTTCCGTCCTGGCAGGAGTCAGTGCGGCAGACGACCTGGGTGCGCGGCCGCAGCGGCAAATGGCGGTGCGAGCCCGGCGAGATCGTGGCACCGCTGCCGCAGCTGGAGGAGATCTACCGGGCGCTGGTTACGGGCCTGCGCGACTACGTCGTCAAGAACCGCTTTCCCGGCGTCATCCTCGGCCTGTCGGGCGGCATCGATTCGGCGCTGACCGCGGCGATTGCGGTGGATGCGCTCGGCGCCGACGCGGTGCGCGCCTACATGATGCCGTCGCCCTACACCTCGCGCGAGAGCCTCGACGACGCGGCACAGGTGGCGAAGCTGCTCGGCATCCGCCTCGAATCGATCGGGATCGAGCCGGCGATGAAGGCCTTCGCCGCGATGCTGGCCGGGCCTTTCAAGGGCACGAATGCCGACATCACCGAAGAGAACATCCAGTCGCGTGCGCGTGGTATCACCCTGATGGCGCTGTCCAACAAGTTCGGTCACATGGTCGTCTCGACCGGCAACAAGTCGGAGATGTCGGTCGGCTACTCGACCCTCTACGGCGACATGTGCGGCGGCTTCGCCGTGCTCAAGGACGTCTACAAGACCACGGTGTTCGAGCTATGCCGCTGGCGCAATGCGGCGCGGGCGGAACGCCTGCGCGGTCCGGTCGGCATGGTGATGCCGGATCGCGTCATTACCAAGCCGCCCACGGCCGAGCTCAAGCCGGACCAGACCGACGAGGCCTCGCTCGGCCCCTACGCCAAGCTCGACGATATCCTCGCCTGCCTCGTCGAGAAGGAGATGCCGGTCGATGCCATCGTCGCGCGCGGCCACGACCCGGCCTATGTGAAGCGCGTGTGGCGCATGCTCGACCTCGCCGAGTACAAGCGCCGCCAGGCGCCGCCCGGCGTCAAGATCACCCGGCGCGCCTTCGGCCGCGACCGCCGCTACCCGATCACCAACGGGTTCCGGCCGGCGTGATGCGCCAGCGTGGACCCGCCGGAAAAACCCTGCTACCGATCACCCCTGATTTCACGAACCGTTCGAAGCAGCAACCGTGGCCCTGCAACTTCATAACTCGCTGACCCGCCGCAAGGAGGTGTTCGAGCCGCTCGATGCCCGGCACGTGCGCATGTATGTGTGCGGCCCGACCGTCTACGACTTCGCGCATATCGGCAACGCGCGGCCGGTGGTGGTATTCGATGTGCTCTTTCGCCTGCTGAAGCGGCTCTATCCGAAGGTGACCTACGTCCGCAATATCACCGACGTCGACGACAAGATCATCGATGCCGCGCGGGCATCGGGAGAGCCGATCGCGGCAATCACCGAGCGCACGACGCGGGCATATCACGAGGACATGCGGGCGCTGGGCGCCCTCGACGAGGAAACGAACCCGGGCGAGATCATCGAGCCGCGCGCAACCGCGCATATCGGCCGGATGATCGCGATGATCCAAGCCCTGCTCGCGCGCGACAACGCCTATGTCGCCGAGGGCCACGTGCTGTTCAGCGTGCCGAGCATGCCGGACTACGGCAAGCTGTCCGGCCGATCGCGCGACGAGCTGATTGCCGGTGCGCGCGTCGAGGTGGCGCCCTACAAGAAGGACCCCGCCGATTTCGTGCTGTGGAAGCCGAGCACACCGGACCAGCCGGGCTGGGACAGTCCGTGGGGCCGCGGCCGGCCGGGCTGGCACATCGAGTGCTCTGCGATGTCGGAGGCGCATCTCGGCCAGACCTTCGATATCCACGGCGGCGGCCACGACCTCATTTTCCCGCATCACGAGAACGAGATCGCGCAGAGCGAATGCGCGCATGATAGGGCGCCCTTCGTCCGCTACTGGATCCACAACGGCTTTCTCGTCGTCAACGGCGAGAAGATGTCGAAGAGCCTTGGCAACTTCTTCACCGTGCGCGACCTGCTCGCCAGGGCGCCGGGCGAGGCGATTCGTCTCCTGCTGCTGAAGACGCATTACCGAGCCCCGCTCGATTTCACCGAGGACGGGTTGCGCCAGGCGAAGGGAGAGCTCGACCGCTTCTATACGGCGCTGCGCAACGCCGCCGACGTGACGCCCGAAGGCAGCGATCTTCCGGTCGGGATCATCGACGCGCTGGCCGACGACCTCAACACGCCGCTTGCGATCTCCTACCTTCACGAGATGGCGCGCGACCTGAACGTCGAGAAGGATCCGGCGCGGCGCGCGCAATTCAAGGCGAACCTGCTGCATGGCGGACATCTGCTCGGCTTTCTGAATTCGACGCCCGAGGACTGGTTTCGCTGGCAGCCGGCCGGCGCCGCCAGCGTCAGCGAGTCGGAGATCGCCGATCTGATCGCGGCGCGGCTCGCCGCGCGCAAGGCGAAGAACTTCAAGGAAGCCGACCGCATCCGCGACGATCTCAAGGCGCGGGGCGTGATCCTCGAGGACGGGCCGCAAGGCACGACCTGGAAGCGGGCCGGCTAGGCGGGGCAGGGGGAGCAGTGAGCGAGCGCGTTTATCTCTACGATTCGACTCTGCGCGACGGCGCGCAGACGCAGGGTGTTGATTTCGGCGTGTCGGACAAGGTCGCGATCGCGGTGGCGCTCGACCGGTTGGGAATCGACTACATCGAGGGTGGCTGGCCCGGCGCCAACCCGACCGATGACGCCTTCTTCGCCAACGCGCCGAAGCTGACGCGGGCGCGATTCACCGCCTTCGGCATGACGCGGCGGCCCGGGCGCAGCGCCTCAAACGATCCCGGCCTCGCCGTCGTGCTCGGCGCGCCGGCGCAGGCGGTGTGCCTTGTCGGCAAGACCTGGGATTTTCAGGTGGACACGGCCCTCGGCGTGCCGCGCGCCGAGAACGTCGACATGATTGCCGAGAGCGTCGCCGTGGCGAAGGCGCGCAAGGGCGAGGTTCTGTTCGATGCCGAGCATTTCTTCGACGGCTACAAGGCCAATCCGGGCTATGCGCTGGACTGCCTCAAGGCTGCGCTGGAGGCGGGCGCTCGCTGGGTCGTACTGTGCGACACCAACGGCGGCACCCTGCCGCACGAGGTCGAACGTATCGTCGGCGAAGTCGCGGCGAGAATTCCGGGCGACCGGCTCGGCATCCACTGTCACAACGACACCGAGAACGCGGTTGCCAATTCGCTCGCCGCGGTGCGCGCCGGCGCCCGCCAGGTCCAGGGCACGCTCAATGGGCTGGGCGAGCGCTGCGGCAATGCGAACCTCATCTCCATCATACCGAACCTGATATTGAAGATGGGTTTCTCGACCGGCATCTCGGACGAACAGCTGGCCCAGCTCACGCACGTCTCGCGCCTGCTCGACGAGCATCTCAATCGCGCCCCTGCGCGCAATGCGGCCTATGTCGGCGAGAGCGCCTTCGCGCACAAGGGTGGCCTGCATGTCTCCGCGGTCGCCAAGGACCCGCGCACCTACGAGCACATCGCGCCCGAGAAGGTGGGCAACCAGCGCAACATCGTCGTCTCCGACCAGGCGGGTCGCGCGAACCTGATGGCGCGGCTCAAGGAGATCGGCATCGAGGCCAATCCGGAGAATGCCAGGATCGGCCGGCTGATGGAGGACGTGAAGTCGCTCGAGCACGACGGTTTCGCGTTCGACGGCGCCGAGGCGAGCTTCGAGCTGCTGGCGCGCCGCGCGCTCGATTCGGTGCCGGACTACTTCGCCCTCAACTCGTTCCGCGTACTGACCGAGCGGCGGCTGAACGCGAGGAACGAGCTGGTCACCGTGTCGGAGGCAACGGTAAAGGCCGACGTGCACGGGCAGTTCGCGATGACAGTGGCCGAAGGAAACGGCCCGGTCGACGCTCTCGATGGCGCGCTTCGCAAGGCGCTGCTGCCGGCCTATCCGCAGCTCAAGGACATGCGGCTGGTCGACTACAAGGTGCGCATCCTGACCCCGGAAGCCGGCACCAAGGCCGTGACCAGGGTGATGATCGAGAGCGCCGACGACCAGGGGCGGCGCTGGTCGACCGTCGGCGTCTCGGCCAACGTGATCGACGCGTCGTACAACGCGCTGCACGACGCCATCACCTGGAAGCTGCTGCACGACGGCGTGCGCGTCTGAGGCGATGACCGCACACGCTCCGGCGGTGATCCTGGTCGGCACGCAGCTTGCCGAGAACATCGGCATGACCGCGCGCGCCATGCTGAATTGCGGCATGACCGACCTGCGCCTCGTCCGGCCGCGCCCGGCATGGCCGAATGCGAAGGCAGTGGCCGCGGCCGCCGGCGCGGACGCGGTGCTCGAGGATGCGAAACTGTTCGATACGACCGCCGAGGCGATTGCCGACCTGCATTACGTTTACGCCACCACCGCGCGGGCGCGCGAGATCGTCAAGCCGGTCGTGACCGCGCGCGACGCCGCCTCGGAGGTCCGCGCGCGCGCAAAGGCGGGCGGGCGCTCCGGATTCCTGTTCGGCCCCGAGCGCACCGGGCTCGAGAACGACGACGTGAGTCTGGCCAATGCGCTGTTGAGCGTCCCGCTCAATCCTGACTATTCCTCGCTCAACATCGCCCAGGCGGTGCTGATCGCGGCCTATGAATGGTTGCTGGCGGGCGAGGACATGCCGGCACGGGCAATTTCCCCCGCGCAGGGAGAGGCCGCGACGAATGACGAAATCACCGGCTTCCTCGACCGGCTGGAGGCCGAGCTGATCGAGTGCGGCTTCCTGCGCAACCCGGAGATGCGGCCGACCATGATGCGGAACATCCGCGCCATCTTCACCCGCGCCGGGCTGATGGCGCACGAGGTGCGCACGCTGCACGGCATCGTCACCGGCCTCACGCGCCGGCCGCATGCCGGCTCCCCGCCGCCCAAGGGCTCGGGCGCCCCCGCACGGCGCGGCCGAAAGGGCAGGGAGCGGGGGGGCGAAACGGCCAAGCACGGCCGGTAAAGCGTTTGACAAGCCAAAGTCCCCAAGTATATTACCGCGACTTCGGCGGGACGGGTCGGGCCGCAATGGCCACAGGCTCGGCCGCCTGTTTCATTTTCAGAGAGATAGCGGGTCGAATGACCAAGCGCGTTGAATCGAAGTACAAGATCAATCGCCGGCTCGGGGTGAACCTCTGGGGCCGGGCGAAGAGCCCCCTCAATAGGCGCGAATACGGGCCGGGCCAGCACGGCCAGCGCCGCAAGAAGCCGTCCGAATACGGGCTGCAGCTTCACGCCAAGCAGAAGCTGAAGGGCTACTACGCGAACATCACCGAGCGGCAGTTCCGCAAGATCTACGCCGAGGCGGTGCGCCGGAAGGGCGACACCGGCGAGAACCTGGTCGAACTGCTCGAGCGCCGGCTCGATGCCGTGGTCTACCGGCTCAAGCTTGCGATCACGCCGTTCGCCGCCCGCCAGCTGATCAGCCATGGCCATGTCCGCGTCAATGGCAAGAAGGTCGATATCTCGTCCTATCTCGTGAAGGACGGTGACACGATCGAACTGCAGACAAAGGCAAAGGAGCTGGCCTCGGTGCTTGCGGCGGTGCAGTCGCAGGAACGCACCGTGCCGGACTATCTGTCGTTCAGCGAAGGCGAATTGAAGGGCACGTTCGTGCGTGCGCCGAAGCTTGCCGACGTGCCGTATCCCGTGCAGATGGAGCCGAATCTCGTCGTCGAGTTCTATTCGCGCTGATCGGTCGCGCACCCGCGACGCGAAGAAGCCGCCCGGCCGGGCGGCTTTTTTGTTGCGCCGGCGTCGGTCAGCTGAAGACGATGAGATAGACGATGAACATGCCGATCAGCGCTGCGGCGATCGACGTGAACATGATATAGCGCACGAAGCCCTGCGGCTGTCCCTGGCGCGCATCCTGGGCGTTCATCCGCGGCGCATGCTGGTTTCGGTCTCGATCGGCCATGCCGTGAAAACGACCCGGCACCGGGTCGGTTCCGCCGCGCTCGTCACTTGACGGCGACTTCGTCCCTGCCGGCCGGCGCTGTTTCGGCGGGCGGAGACTGCTCGCTCTGCCATCTCCGCGCTATCGCATCGAGATCGTCGAGGACAACGGTCAGCTCGCGTCCGCGCTGCGCCAGCGCGTAGGTCACCTGTGGCGGGATCGTCGGCTCGTAGTGGCGCTCGATGATCTCGGCGTCTTCGAGCATGCGCAGGCGCGATGTCAGCACCTTCGCCGATACCCCCGCCACGCGGCGCTTGAGTTCGCCGAAACGGGTGGGGCCGTTGGTTCGCAGCACCCAGAGTATGTACGTGGTCCAGGGCCCCATCAGCAGACGCAGAATGGCATCCATGGGGCAGCCCATCGGACTTCTCGGCAGAGGCATGCGGGACCTCCAGGCCTAGAGATTGGAACGGAACTCTAGTTACCTAGAGGTACGTACTTTACAGAAGAAATCAACCCCCCATATTTCCAGTAACCCGAAGTAACCAAGCGCGCTTGTCAGTTGCAGGGAACCTTGGCTGCGAGCGCTGCAGGGTTCGGGATCAGTTCAGCCGAGGGTCGAGACGAAAGCGATGTTGCCGGCCTTGTTCATCTCCCATGGTGCACCGACTCTGCCGCTGGAGGACGTGCCGGCGCGCGGCTTCCTCTCCGAGCTGGGCGGGACTCTCGAGCGGCCCAGGGCCGTGCTCGCGGTTTCCGCGCACTGGGAAACCGCGACCCCGCAGGTCAGTGCCGCCGAACGGCCGGAGACGATCCACGACTTCTACGGCTTCCCGGACGCGCTCTACCGGCTTTCCTATCCCGCGCCGGGGGCTCCTGAACTCGCCGCGCGCGCGGTTTCGCGGCTGCGCGAGGCGGGCCTCCAGGCTGCGACCGATCCGGCCCGCGGACTCGATCACGGCGCATGGGTGCCGTTGATGTTGATGTATCCGGAGGCAACCGTGCCGGTGACGCAGATCTCGATCCAGCCCGAGCTTGGCCCCGCGCATCACTTCGCGGTCGGCCGCGCTCTGGCGCCGCTGCGCGCGGAGGGCGTGCTGGTCCTGGCAAGCGGCAGCGCGGTGCACAATCTGCGCGACCTCGCGTGGGACGCCGTAGGCGGGCAGCCGGTCGAGTGGGCCCGGCAATTCGACGCATGGCTCGCGGACCGAATCGACCGCGGCGCTACCGAGGCGTTGCTCGACTATCGCCAGCGTGCGCCGCACGCGGTGCGGGCACATCCGCGTGACGAGCATCTTCTGCCCCTGTTCGCGGCGATGGGCGCGGGCGGCCCCGAGGCGTCCGGTCGGCGCATCCATGCGAGCTTCACGCTGGGTTCGCTCAGCATGTCGGCATTCAGTTTTTCGTAATCCGGCCACTCCATCGTGATTGGCCGCGTTCGGCGACAGCGTCCCCTCAAACTTGAGTCAAAGGCAGGAGATCTCTGCAAATGCGATCGAAACTTCGCGACATGATCGCCGCCTGGGCGGTTGCGCTGCTGCTGATGGCGGTGATCGCCGGCGCACCGTGGGAGACGCTGCACACCGGCGTTCCGCCGGGCGTGGTCGATCCCGGTCAGCAGCGCTTCGCCGTCGAGTCCGCTGCGGGAGAGCCGGGTCATGCGCCGCATCAGGAGGATTCGCGTTTCACGGCGTTCGGGCCCGAAGGCTTGTAATAACCGCCGGCAATCGAAGCCCGGACACGAAAAAGGCGGCTCCATCGGGAGCCGCCTTGCGTTTTCCGGGCTCTTACCCGCTTACGCCGCCTTGATGCCCTTCGTCTGCAACATCTGCTGCAGCTCGCCCGTCTGAAACATCTCGCGGATGATGTCGCAGCCGCCGACGAACTCACCCTTCACATAGAGCTGGGGGATCGTCGGCCAGTTCGAGAACTCCTTGATGCCCTGGCGGATCGACGGGTCCGAGAGCACGTCGACACCTTTGAACTTCACGCCGAGATGCGTGAGGATCTGCACGACGGCGGCGGAGAAGCCGCATTGCGGGAAGACCGGGCTTCCCTTCATGTAGAGGACGACGTCATTGCCGGTGATGTCATCCTTGATGCGCTGCTGGACGGTCTGGTCCATGACTCTCTCCTCGTAATTCGGCCTCAGGCACCTTCGGGCACCGAGGTCTGCAGCGCCATCGCATGCAGCTCTCCGCCCATGCGCCCCCTCAGCGCCTGATAAACCATCTGGTGTTGCTGCACGCGGCTCTTGCCCTTGAACGTAGCCGAAACGACGTGGGCCGCATAATGGTCGCCGTCGCCGCGCAGGTCCTCGATCGTAACCTTGGCGTCGGGGATGGCCTCGCGGATCATCCGCTCAATATCGGTGGCCGACATCGGCATGGCGCTGGCTCGGTTCCGGCTCTATCGGGCGGCCATGAAAGACGGCAGCCAGCCCTCGTGGGCTTCACGCAACTCATTGACCGATATAAGGACGCGGCCGTTGAGTGTCAACGCACCTCCCGCTGTGGTCCGGCCCAGCACGATCGCCGTCACGCCGACCGCGTGAGCGGACGCCAGGATCGGCTTCGGATCCGGTGCAGCGAGCAAATAGCGGGCCTGATCCTCGCCGAACAGGAAGGCATGGAGGGCAGGGGCGTCCTCTGGCGTGGCGATGTCGAATCCGACATTGCCGGCGAGCGCCATCTCGGCCAGGGCCACCAGCAGCCCACCATCGGAAATGTCGTGGCAGGCGCTGACCAGCTCGCCTTCGATGACGGCACGGACCAGCCCGCCGTTGCGCTTTTCCCAGCCGAGGTCGACCGGCGGCGGCGCCCAGACCTGCCTGGCTACGGGATCCTCACGGCAAAGCTCGCGCACGTAAAGCGATGCACCGAGCCAGCCTTGCGTCTCGCCGATCAGGATGATCGTGTCGCCGGGCTGCCGGAAGGCGATGCCGACGCTCTTCGTGGCATCGGGCAGCAGGCCGACGCCGCCGATCGCGGGGGCGGGCAGGATCGCCTGGCCCTGAGTCTCGTTGTAGAGCGACACGTTGCCCGACACGACCGGGTAGTCGAGCGCCAGGCATGCGGCGCGCATGCCGGCGATGCAGCCGACGAACTGGCCCATGATCTCGGGCCGCTCGGGATTGCCGAAGTTCATGTTGTCGGTAATGGCGAGCGGCTTGGCGCCAACGGCGGTGAGATTCCGCCAGCTCTCGGCCACGGCCTGCGCGCCGCCCGTCTCAGGATCGGCATGGCAGTAGCGCGGCGTGCAGTCGGTCGTAATGGCCAGCGCCTTGGTCGTGCCGGGGACTCGCACCACGGCCGCATCTCCGCCCGGGCGCTGCACGGTGTGGCCGCGTACGAGATGATCGTACTGTTCCCAGATCCAGCGGCGGCTGGCGAGGTCGGGCGATGACATCAGGGCTTTGAGTGCCGAGGCCGGATCATGTGCAGGCACATTGCCGGCATCGAGTACCGGCCGCGCGGGCGTCTTCGTCCAGGGCCGGTCGTATTCCGGCGATTGCGCCACCATCGGCTCGACCGGCATCTCCGCCTCGACCTTGCCGTTCTTCCTGACCACGAGCTTCCCCGTGGTCGTAACGGTGCCGATGATGGCGAAATCGAGCTCATATTTGGCGAAGATCCCCATGGCCATCTCCTCGCGGCCGGGCTGGAGGATCATCAGCATGCGTTCCTGGCTCTCGGACAGCATGATCTCGTAGGCGGTCATGCCCGGTTCGCGCGTCGGAACGCGGTCGAGGTCGAGCTCGATGCCAAGGCCGCCCTTGCCCGCCATCTCGACCGAGGAGGAGGTGAGCCCCGCCGCCCCCATGTCCTGGATCGCTACGATTGCGTCGGTGGCCATGAGCTCGAGGCACGCCTCGATCAGCAGCTTCTCGGTGAAGGGATCGCCGACCTGGACCGTCGGCCGTTTCTCCTCCGAGTTCTCGTCGAACTCGGCGGAGGCCATGGTCGCGCCGTGAATGCCGTCACGCCCGGTCTTGGCGCCGACATAGACGACCGAGTTGCCCGGTCCCGCGGCGGCCGAATAGAAGATCCGGTCCGCCGGCGCGATACCCACCGTCATCGCATTGACGAGGCAGTTGCCGTTGTAGCTCGGATCGAAGTTCGTTTCGCCGCCGACGGTCGGCACGCCTACGCAATTGCCGTAGCCGCCGATGCCGGCGACGACGCCGGCGACCAGGTGGCGCGTCCTGGGATGCGACGGGTCGCCGAAGCGCAGCGCGTTCATGTTTGCGATCGGCCTGGCGCCCATCGTGAACACGTCGCGGAGGATGCCGCCGACGCCGGTCGCCGCCCCCTGATACGGCTCGATGAAGGACGGATGGTTGTGGCTCTCCATCTTGAAGATCGCAGCCTGGCCGTCGCCGATGTCGATGACGCCGGCATTCTCGCCGGGGCCGCAGATCACCCACTTCGCCTCGGTAGGCAGCGTCTTGAGCCACTTCTTCGAGGATTTGTAGGAGCAGTGCTCGCTCCACATCACCGAGAAGACGCCGAGTTCGGTTTGTGTCGGCCGGCGGCCGAGGATCGCGACAGCACGGTCGTATTCCCCAGGCGTGAGTCCCATCAGGTCGTCGGGGCGCGCCATCGCCTTCGCTGTGCTCATGCCACGACCTCGGCGAGGGCATCGAACAGGGCACGGCCATCGGTCGAGCCGAGCTGGGGATCGGTCGCGTTCTCGGGGTGCGGCATCAGGCCCAGTACGTTCTTGGTGTCGTTGAAGACGCCGGCGATATTGCGCGCCGAGCCGTTGCAGTTCGTCTCCGCCGTGACGTTGCCGGCCGCGTCGCTGTAGCGGAAGGCGACCTGGCCCCTGTCCTCGATGCGGTCGAGCGTGGCCGGGTCGGCAAAGTAGTTGCCGTCATGATGGGCAATCGGCACGCTCAGCACCTGACCGGTCGAGTAGCGCTGGGTGAACAGGCTCTGGCTCGTCTCGACCTTGAGGTGCACGTTGCGGCAGATGAATTTGAGCGACGCGTTGGTCAGCAGGACGCCCGGGAGCAGGCCAGCCTCGCACAGGATCTGGAACCCGTTGCAGATGCCGATGACCGGCGTGCCGCGCTCGGCGCGCCGCTTCACCTCGCTCATGATCGGCGAGCGCGCCGCAATGGCACCGGTGCGCAGGTAGTCCCCGTAGGAGAAGCCGCCGGGCAGCACGATCAGATCGACATCCGGCAGCTCGGCGTCGCGATGCCAGATGTGCAGCGGCTGCCTGCCGGTGGACCGCTCGATCGCATCGGCGACGTCCTGTTCGCGATTGGATCCGGGAAAGACGATGACGGCGGATTTCATGGAGAGATAGGCCCGCTAAAGGCTTCGATATAGGGGATTCGCTCCGCCGCGGCAACGCGCATGGAACCGCAATGGCCGGGCTGCTGTCTGACGTTGCCTACAGGCACATCGTTCTGGACACCTTCGGTTGTGGTCCCGATAATTTGCACACTGTCGATTCGGAATCGCTGGCAACCAATCCAATGCAGTTTTTTCGCATCTTGCTCTCTGGGCTCCTGATCGGCGCGTCGGCCTCTACAGCGGTTGCCAAAGCGGGTTCTGAGGAGTCGGTAACCTATCGCGTCGTCGAGGGCGGCCAGCCGCTCCTGCATGGCTGGCGGGCGACGCTGGACGTCGGTCAGAGCGGCGGCCCGCTTGAGGATGCGGAGTCCAGGATCGGCTACAGCCGCACCCGGGATGTCAAGCTCGGCCTTGAGTTCGGCGTCGGCGCACGGGGCTTTGCGCGCCTTGAGGCGATCCGTAGCCGCCGCAACACGAAGCGAGCTATCCAGTTCGAAGACCTGAAGGGGGACGCGGACGAAACCGGCATCGGCGCGACGGGCGGTGTGTTCCTGCTGCCTTTCCTGGCCGCCGGCCTCTCCGTCCAGTACCGGTCCGGCGATGGGACGGATGAATTCATCAACCGAACGGTCGGGACGTCCGTGATCGTCGATCGGGACGACACGTTGCGCCGGATAGCACCTTTCCTGCTCGTGACCGCTCCTGTCGGGCCGGTGAATGCAACCCTGCTGGGGGCGTATGTCGATATCCGAACCGACTCGGACTACAGCAATGCGCCGATCGCCGGCGACAGCGGCCGCGTCAAGGCATCGCTCCTGGACGCATCGGTCGCCTGGCGGATGACTCCTGAAGTCGAGATCGGCGGCAGCATCGGTTGGACGCATGTCGCCTCGCAACGTGTCCAGGCGGATGCGCTGCCCCTCGACACGGATACGGGCACTGTCGGCGTCCACATTTCGTATCGGCTGACCGAATTTCTCGACGCCATGCTACGCGGCAGCCATGACTTCGCCAATGATAGAGGCAATGGTGCCCGCTTTGGCGGCGGCCTCGCCTACCGGTTCTGAGAGGGAAAGCTCATGACATTGATCCGGGTGTTGCTTCGGATCGGGCTGGTCGTGCTGTTCGTCGGCAGCGTCGCCGGCTGCCATATATTTCTCGCCTCCGATGTCGTGCACTATGTTCCCGGCTACGGATACGTGGTGCATGTCGAAAGGCGTAGTCCGAAAACCGACGAGACGGGCCAGGGCAGTCTTCTGAAGTATCGCAGCACAAACCGCTATTACGTTTTCGACTCCGAAGAGGCGGCGAGGCGCTTCATCGACTTACTTGAGTGGGACAATACCGCGTCGATCGGCAAGAGTCATCGGCCGCGTTATGACGAAGGATCGGAGGATTATCACAAGATCGCATGTGCGACCGGTCGAATCGTGTGCGTGCCCCCGGGTGTGATCAATCGTGCCATCGACGGGGTGACGCCGCCGGTCCCGACGGCGCCGCCGCCGCAATAGACCTGGGCGATGCCCTGGCATCTGCCGCGAGAAACAAGACTCATGAAATCAATCCGAACGCTTGTCCGTCTTGCGGCGGTCGCGATACTGGCCGGTAGCGTGTCCGGCTGTTTCGCGATCTACGAGGTCAAGAGCAGTGTCGCGAACGTTCCAGGCTACGGTTATGTCGTTCACGTGCAGGCCGACATCCCGCACGGCGCCTATAGCTCGAACTTCTCCGTGTATCAGTACTATTACGTTTTTCAGACGGAGGAGGAGGCGCGGCGTTTCATCGAGGCCGTCAACGAGAGCATGTACGCCGAAGTCGCCAAGACTCACGAACCGCGCTACCGGCAATACTCTCCGGAGTACGAGCAGATCGGGTGCTATCTGGGCACGATCAAGCCATGTGCTCTCGGCAGTACGCCCGCCAGCACGATCGATCGCGTCGTGCCGCCGGTGCCGACGGGTCCCACGCCGCGATAGGGGGCTAGGTCCGTAACGGACGACTGGCATCGGCGCCGGCCTGACGCCGACGCCCGCGACGCTCAGTCCTGCAGCTCGATCGCGTAGTTCTCGATGACGGTGTTGGCGAGCAGCTTCTCGCACATCTGCTTGACTGCAGCCTGCGCCTTGGCGCGATCCTTCTCGGCGATGTCGAGCTCGATGTACTTGCCTTGGCGCACATCGCCGATCCCGGTGAAGCCGAGATTGCCGAGCGCGTGCGCGATCGCCTTGCCCTGGGGGTCGAGAACGCCGTTCTTGAGCGTGACGTGAATTTTTGCCTTCATGCCTGCACCATCACTGCAACGTCTTGGGACCCTGCAGGTCCTGCGGGCCGCCCTCCGGCAGGATGCCGAGACGGCGGGCCACCTCACGGTACGCTTCCTCGACATTGCCGAGATCGCGGCGGAAGCGGTCCTTGTCCAGCTTCTCGTTGGTCTTTACGTCCCACAACCGTGCGCAATCCGGGCTGATCTCGTCGGCGAGGATGATGCGCATGTCCTCGTCCGTCCAGTGCCGCCCGAACTCTACCTTGAAGTCGACCAGGCGCAGCCCGACGCCCAGGAAGAGGCCGGACAGGAAGTCGTTGATGCGCAGCGCCAGCGCCATCATGTCGTCGAGGTCTTGGGTCGAGGCCCAGCCGAACGCAGTGATGTGTTCCTCGGTGATCATCGGATCGCCGAGTTCGTCGCTCTTGTAGTAGTACTCGACGATCGAGCGCGGGAGCTGCTGGCCTTCCTTGACGCCGAAGCGCTCGGCGAAGCTGCCGGCGGCGACATTGCGGATGACCACCTCGATCGGGATGATCTCGACCTCGCGCACGAGCTGCTCGCGCATGTTCAGGCGCCGCACGAAGTGGGTCGGCACGCCCATCTCCTCGAGCCGCATCATCAGGTATTCGGAGATGCGGTTGTTGAGGACTCCCTTGCCTGTGATCACGCCCTTCTTCTTGGCGTTGAAGGCGGTCGCGTCGTCCTTGAAATACTGGACGATCGTACCCGGCTCGGGCCCCTCGAACAAAATCTTGGCCTTGCCTTCATAGATCTGTCTGCGTCGGGACATCAGCGGCTTTCGGGAGGTCGGCCGGCTATCGCCGGCAATGCACGGGAAGCATGGGGTGGCCCATGCGGGGACCTCTTATATCCCCCTGATTGCCGCACCGCAACGCGCCTGATTAGCCTGCCAGATCAGAGCTTTACATCTTCAAAACGGATCGACTCGGGATGGCCTCGGCCGAACCGCCAGACGGGCTTGCGCGTTGCCCTGTCGGCGACGCTCGGCAACGCGATCAGCGAAGACGATACAGTGCCGAAGCCGTGCGGAGTCGCGATGGTCATGGCGCCCTGCGGGCCGGCTTCGGCCTCGGCCTCGCGGCTGGCGAGCAGGGTTTCCCACGCGCCCCAATCGCCCGACGTGGGGTCGGGCGCGGGCGCGGCGGCGAAGCGTGGCAGGTGGAAACGAATGCGGGCCGATTCCGTATCGTTGAGATCGTGTGCCGTCAGCATCGACAGTCCGACGGGAATCTCGGACGCGGTGATGCGGCCGCCGGCCGAGCGCAGCCAGAACGCATCGCGGTTGTCGGCAACGAAGAGGTTGAATGGCCGCCATGCTCGCGGATCGAGCGCCCGCAGAGCGGTTGCGGCGGCGACGGCGTCGGCGTGATCGAGCGCCTCGAGCGGCAGCTCGCCGCGCGAGCGCAGCCCGTCCGCAGGGCCGAGCGTACCCGGCCGGTTCAGGACGCCGGAGACGACGCCCTGATCGTTGATGCCCAGCCAGGTCCCGCCTGCAAGCGCATCGAGCCCCGCGACGACGTCGCGGTCGGGCCAGTGGCGGCCCGGCGGCTGCCATGGCCGCTTGACCATCTCGTCGCGGTTCGCTGCGAGAATGAGGGGCCATTCGTGATCGGGCCGGCGCAGCAGAACGACAGTGCACATCGCTGCTCAGCCTGCTGCAGGTGCGATTGCGAGGTTGCGGCGCGATCTGTATAAGACCGGCCGGGCGCCCCGTCGGTGCGGCGTCTTTCGCTTTGGCGACCAGGAGACGATACGGGCCATGACCACCTTCAACGAGCGCGAGAAGGGTTTCGAGCAGAAGTACAAGCACGACCAGGAACTCCAGTTCAAGGTCAATGCCCGGCGCAACCGTTTGCTGGGCATGTGGGCCGCGGAGCGCATGGGGCTCGCCGGCGCCGCGGCCGAGGACTATGCCAAGCAGGTCGTGCAGTCCGATTTCGAGAAGCCTGGCGATGCCGATGTCATGGCGAAGGTCTCCGCGGATCTCGCCGCGAAGGGTGTCGCCGTAACCGATGTGGAGCTCCGCAAGGAGATGGAACGGCTGCTCGCGGTCGCCAAAGAGCAGATCATGAAGCAGGTCTGATTCGGCCGCACTTTCGTAGGCCGGCTTTCAGGCCGTCCTTCCTGTCGGCCGAGGAAACCGGACGGCCAAGTTGCGCGTTGCCCCCGTTATTGACCAGCTAACGGGAGTATCATGCGGACAGCGATCGTTCTGGCGGCCGCGGTCTTGTCGGCCGCGTGCGCGAGCGGGGCCCGGGTCGAATCGTCGACGCCCGACGTCGTAACGGTGCACTATTTCGAAGGCGACGCCGATGCCGCAGAGGCGAAGGCACGCGACGAATGCAGCCGGTACGGCAAGCGGACCCGCCTGCGCAACACGACCGGCGACGGCACGGGCGAGCGCATGGGGATCTACGAATGCCTGCCGTGACGACGGGTGGCTAGCGGTTGGCCGCACGCGGCTTCGGTTGCGCCGCGGCGGCGGCCGGGCCGAACACCCGATCGAAGATCGTGTCGACGTGCTTGAAGTGGTAGTCGAGATCGAACTGGGCTTCGATCTGCTCCGCGGTCAGGCGCTTGCTCACCTCGGGATCGCCTTTGAGGCGGTCGAGAAAGCTGCCGCCGTTGCGCCAGGTCTCCATGGCGTGGCGCTGCACGACCTTGTAGGAATCCTCGCGGCTCATGCCGGCCTGCGTCAGGGCAAGCAGCACGCGCTGCGAATGGACCAGGCCGCCGAGCCGGTCCAGGTTGGCGAGCATGCTCTCGGGATAGACCACCAGGTTCTCGATCAGGCCGGCGAGACGCACCAGCGCGAAGTCGAGAGCGATCGTTGCATCCGGGCCGAAAACGCGCTCGACCGCCGAGTGCGAGATGTCGCGCTCGTGCCATAGCGCCACGTTCTCGAGGGCGGGGGTCACGGCGGCGCGCACGATGCGCGCGAGCCCGGTGAGATTCTCGGACAGGACCGGGTTGCGCTTGTGCGGCATCGCGGACGAACCCTTCTGCCCCGGGCTGAAATACTCTTCGGCCTCGCGCAGCTCGGTTCGCTGCAGATGCCGGATCTCGATCGCCACATGCTCGATCGAGCTGGCGATCACGCCGAGCGCGGCGAAGAATGCCGCGTGGCGGTCGCGCGGGATCACCTGTGTCGAGACCGGCTCGACCGCCAGGCCGAGCTTGCTGGCGACATGGGCTTCGACCCGCGGATCGATATGCGCGAAGGTGCCGACGGCGCCGGAGATGGCACAGGTCGCGACCTCGCGCCGCGCCGCGACCAGGCGCTCGCGGTTGCGCGCGAACTCCGCGTAGAACGTGGCGAGCTTGAGCCCGAACGTCACCGGCTCGGCATGGATGCCGTGGCTGCGGCCGATCATCGGTGTCCGCTTGTGCTCAAGCGCCCGAGCCCTGAGCGCCACCAGCACGCGATCGAGATCGGCGAGCAGGATGTCGCTGGCCTGGGTCAGCTGCACCGCCAGGCACGTGTCCAGCACGTCGGACGAGGTCATGCCCTGGTGCACGAAACGCGCCTCGGGCCCGACATGCTCGGCAAGATTGGTCAGGAAGGCGATGACGTCATGTTTGGTCTCCCGCTCGATCTCGTCGATGCGGTCGACCTCGAACTTGCCGCGTTCCCAGACGGCCTTGGCCGCGGCCTTAGGAATGATGCCGAGCTCTGCCTGGGCGTCGCAGGCATGGGCCTCGATCTCGAACCAGATCCGAAAGCGGTTCTCGGGCGTCCAAATCGCCGCCATCTCCGGGCGGGTGTAGCGCGGGATCAAGGCTGTTCCTCTGTTCTCGAAAGGGGTCGAGTGAGAGATTTAGCCCGCGCACCGGGCGGGCGGAAGCGCAAAGTGCCGTAGTCGGTACGGCGGTCAGCTGTGCACGACCGGAGTCGTCACGCCGATCATGCTGTCGCGGGTCACGAGCGCGGCGAGCTTGTCCTCGCTCCAGCCCTCGGTTCCCGCCGGGCGCATCGGCAGGACCAGATAGCGCATGTCGGCGGTCGAATCGACGACGCGGACCTCGACCTCGCGCGGCAGGGTCGTGCCGAACTCCGCGAGCACGCCACGCGGATCCTTTACCGCACGCGCGCGGTACTCGACGCTCTTGTACCAGGCGGGCGGAATGCCGAGGATCGCCTTGGGATAACACGAGCACAG
This sequence comes from Alphaproteobacteria bacterium, assembly GCA_041690495.1. GTDB lineage: Bacteria > Pseudomonadota > Alphaproteobacteria > CACIAM-22H2 > CACIAM-22H2 > DATAAP01. The sequence goes on from JAWLHE010000002.1 coordinate 276,008, forward strand.
CGTGCACACGACGAGGTGATGGCGATTCGGCGTGTTCTCCAGCACGACGACGTCGGGGGCATTGCTGCAATCGATGCCGATCTCGCCGGCAGCCTCTTTCGCGTCGGCCAGGAGCCGCTGCTTGAACGCCGGGTCGGCCCAGGCGCGGGCGACCAGCCGTGCTCCCTGGCTCGGGTTCCGCGAATCGGTGAGATCGATCTGCCGGCGCAGGTCGTCGGCCGCAAATACGCCCTTGGCGACCAGCAGCTCGCGCACCGCGCGCTCGAGAAGGGCATATTCCGGCCTCGGGCCGTGCGCCGCGATCGGCGCATGGGCTTCCGGCCCATGGGTGTGGTCGTGGTGGTGCGCCTCAGCCATGACGGCCCTCCGTGACGGGTTCCAGCCAGTGTTCGTAAATGTCGGCGACGACGGTGTCGGTGCTTGCGGCGACGTCCGGCCATAGCGGCGCCTGCTCGAACCGGACCTGGTAGAGCGGTCGTTCCGGCAGCCCCGGCTTGCCGAAGGCAAGCTCTTCCGGATTCGGATAGGCGCCGAAGTGCCGCTCCACGATGCCGACCTGACCGCGGAGATAGTGCGGCGTGCGGATGTGAACGCGGCGCGGGCCTGCTTCCGGCCAGTCGAGCCGGACGCGCACGCGATCACCCGGCGCGAATCGCTGCTGCACGCTCATGCCGCAGGATCGCCTTCCGCGCGCAGCGCGGCAATCTTCTTCTCGACTTCATCGCGCGTCAGCACGCCCTTCTCGACCAGAAGGTTGTGCATCGCCAGCAGCCATTTCTCGTAATAAGAAAGCGACGCGTATTGCATGGGCGTGAAGGATTCGATGGCGCGGCGCAGCTCGTCGACGCGGATCAGCCGGCGCGACGGGTGCGACAGCAGATACATCAGGGCGTCGACATTCTTGTCGAATTGCGTGAGCTCGTGCTCGGCGCGATCGATCGGCTTCGAGGCCGCCGGCTCGACGCCGCCCAGATCGTGCATGGCGCGCATGACAGTCCTCCGCTTTTCGCGAAGCGTACGCCCCGCACCGGCCGTGTTCAAGCGGCGCTCACGCCCTGGCCGGCGCAGGGCGGCGCTTCGCCGACCCGGCCAGGACGATGACGTTGCCGACGAGGATGAGAAACACGCCGGCAAAGGCCAGCGGCGTCCACACGAATCCCTCGAAGACGGTGGACAGGGCGAGCGCCACGAGGGGAAAGACGACGCTGACATAGGCGGCGCGGTCGGCGCCGACCCGGCCGATCAGCGTCAGATAGCAGCCGAACCCGATGACCGACGCGAATACAGCAAGGAAGACCAGAGCCCCGACATAGAGCGGCGAGGGATCGAAGGCGAACGGTACGCCGCGCACGGCAATGATGAGCAGCGTGCAGGCGGCGCCATAGGCCATGCCGATGGCGTTGCCCTGGACGACCGGAATGCCGGCGCGCTGGTTGCGTGCCGAGGCGATGTTGCCGAGCGAAGCGGACATCGTTGCAACCAGCGACAGCCCCAGCCCGATCAGGCCGGCGCTGGAGGTGTCGAATGCCGCCAGGTCCCGCCAGAACACGAGGCACAGGCCTCCCAGCCCGAGCGCCGCGGCGAGCACCACCCGCGGCCGGATCGGCGAGCCCAGCAGCAGGGCGCCGAACACGATGTTCCAGACGACAATGGTCGAGAAAGCCACCGCGACGAGGCCGCTCGTGAGGTAGGCCGAGGCGAAGTAGAAGATGACGTAGTTGAGCGAGAACAGCGGGACGCCCTGCATCGCGATGAACAGATGCTCGCGCCAACTGAAGCGCAGGCTGAGGCCGCGCCATTTGCACCACGCGAGCAGCAGGGCGGCGGCCAACACGAAGCGGTACGCCACCGACACCTCGGGCGCCACGACTCCGAGCTGGTACGTGATCCCGAGCCACGACGAGCCCCACACGGCGATGGTCGTGACATAGAGGAAAAGGTTGTTCATGGCGCCGGTTCGCACGGCAAAGACCTAGCCGCCGGTCATGGATTGCGCCAACGCAATCGGCGCAGGGGGCTCCCGCCCTGCGCGCGGGGCGCTCGTTCGGGTCCAGCGTGGCAATGCCGGCAGCGCCCGCGCCTATAGCAGTCCCATCCCCTTGAAGCTCGCGTGGCCGGTGCGGCCGATGACGATGTGGTCGTGCACGGTGACGCCCAGCGTCTCGGCCGCCTTCGCCACCTCGCGCGTCATGGCGATGTCGGCCTTCGACGGAGTCGGGTCGCCGCTCGGATGGTTGTGGACGAGGATGATGGCGGAGGCGCCGAGGTCGAGTGCACGCTTGACCACCTCGCGCGGATAGACCGGCGTGTGGTCGACCGTGCCGCGCTGCTGCTCCTCGTCGGCGATCAGGACGTTCTTGCGGTCGAGGAACAGCAGGTGGAAGCGCTCGGTCGGTTCATGGGCCAGCCGGGCGCGGCAATAGTCGAGCACCTTCTGCCAGGACGACAGGACCGGCCGGTCGATGACCTCCTGCCGTGCGAGCCGGACCGCGGCATCGCGGACGATCTTCAGCATGTCGATCGTGCCGTCTTTCAGTCCCAACCCGAGCAGCACCTCGCGCGGCGCCGAGACGACGCCGGCGAAATTGCCGAATTTCTCGACGAGACGCTTTGCCAGGGGCTTCACGTCGATCCGCGGGATGGTATGGAACAGCAGCAGTTCGACCAGCTCGTAATCGGGCAGGGGATCGCTGCCCTTGCGGAAGCGCGCGCGCAGGCGCTCGCGATGGCCGTGGTAGTGCGGCTTGTCCGGCTTGCCGTTGTCTGTACTCACGTGCCTTCCTGCCTGGGCCCGCGAGTTTACCACCGCCACAATCGCCGGTGGAGCCCTGTCAGATGTCGAACGCCGCGGCGTAGCGGACGGTCCGTGCCCGGCGAAGCGCCCCAGGCGTCAGCTCCAGGGCCATAAAAGCCGGTCCCGAGAAGGGGGCGTCAAGATGTCCTGCCGCCGCTGCGGAGAAGCCGAAGCGCGGGTAATACCGGGGATGGCCGAGCACGATGACGGCCGCGAGACCGCGCGCGCGGCAGGCCTCGAGGCCGTGCCGGACGAGCGCCGACCCGATGCCGCGCCGCTGGTGCGACGGGTGCACCGCCACCGGCGCGAGCGCCGCGGCCGCAGCGGGGCCCGCCGCGGCATCGATGGCGAGGCGGCTGAAAAGGATGTGGCCGACGATCAGGTCCGAGGCGGCAGCGACAAGTTCGACGACGGCATCCCCGTCATTTCGCAGGCGGTCCACGAGTTCGGCTTCATCGCTGCCGCCGAATGCGGCGATGTTGATCTCGCGAATGAGCGCGAAATCCCCCGGCGCGGCAGGGCGAATGGTGGTATCGGCGGATTGATGCATGGTTGTACCGCAGGGCGGCTGGTAGGCTATCGATTGGCTGCGTCGCCCTAGTTTCGAACCACGAACGAGGCACAGCAATGCACAAGAGTCGCCTTGGAGCACTGATCATCGACTGCCGGACCGACGATCTCCCGGCGCAGGCCAATTTCTGGAGCGAAGCGCTCGGCTACGCCGTGGTACAGCCCAAGCCGGACTGGGACGGAAAGTATCTAGAGCTGGCGGTCCCGTACGGTGAACTGAAGATCATGCTGCAGCGGGTAGACCACGAAAGCCGCGTTCACCTCGATATCGAGACGGACAACTTCGCTGCCGAGATCGCACGATTCGAGAAACTGGGTGCGAGGCGGGTGCGGGATTTTCGCCGCTGGACGGTCATGCAGGCGCCGAGCGGGCACCGCTTCTGCATCGTCAACCCGCAATGGCCGAATTTCGCGGAGACGGCGAAATCGTGGCCGTGAGGCGGCCGCTCACGCGGCGTAGGGCGGCCGGTGCTGGTCGCTCGGAGACAGCGTAAAGATCTCGTAGCCGGTCGCGGTGACGCCGATCGAGTGCTCGAACTGGGCCGACAGCGAGCGATCCTTGGTGACAGCCGTCCAGCCGTCCGACAGCACCTTCACCTCCCACCGTCCTGCATTGATCATCGGCTCGACGGTGAAGAACATGCCCTCGCGCAGCACCACGCCGGTGCCCGGCTCGCCATAATGCAGGACCGACGGCGCCTCGTGGAAGATGCGGCCGAGGCCGTGCCCGCAGAAATCGCGCACGACCGAGAAGCGGTTGGCCTCCGCGAACGTTTGGATAGCATGGCCGATGTCGCCGAGCGTGGCGCCGGGTTTGACCACCTCGATGCCGCGCATCATCGCTTCGTAGGTCACGTCGACCAGGCGCCGCGCCTTCACGCCGACGTCGCCGACGAAGAACATCCGGCTCGTGTCGCCGTGCCAGCCGTCGAGGATAACGGTCACGTCGATATTGAGCGTGTCGCCGTCGGCGAGCCGCTTGTCGCCGGGAATGCCGTGGCAGACCACGTGGTTGACCGACGTGCAGATGGACTTCGGGAAGCCGCGATAGCCGAGCGGGGCGGGAATTGCGTTCCGCGCCACGATGAACTCGTGGCACAGGCGGTCAAGCTCGCCGGTGGTAACCCCCGGCCTTACGTGCGGCGTGATGAAGTCGAGCGTTTCGGCGGCAAGACGGCCGGCCCGCCGCATGCCCTCGAAGGCCTCAGCGCCGTGCAGCTTGATCGTCCGCACGTCCTCGTCCAGCAGATCGGAGCGTTTCAGCTGATTCATGGCCGTAATTTAGGTCTTCGGCCGGCAAGATACCAGCCTGGCGCGACTCCGGCCGGGGGCCGGGAAGCCGGGTCCGGAGGCCGGGAGCACCGCCGGACCCGCTATTCCCTCAGCCTATCGCCTTTTTGAGATTGGCATCGATCCTGTCGAGGAACTGGTTGGTCGTCAGCCATTTCTGCTCGGGCGAGATCAGGACCGCGAGGTCCTTGGTCATGTCGCCGTTCTCGACCGTCTCGATGCAGACGCGCTCGAGCGTGTCGGCGAACTTGACCACCTCCGGCGTGCCGTCGAACTTGCCCCGATAGGAGATGCCGCGCGTCCAGGCGAAGATCGACGCAATCGGGTTGGTCGACGTCTCCCTGCCTTTCTGGTGCTCACGGTAGTGGCGGGTCACCGTGCCATGGGCCGCTTCCGCCTCGACCGTCTTGCCGTCGGGCGTCATCAGCACCGACGTCATCAGGCCGAGCGAGCCGTAGCCCTGGGCCACCGTGTCGCTCTGCACGTCGCCGTCGTAGTTCTTGGCCGCCCAGACGAAACCGCCGCTCCACTTGAGCGCCGCGGCGACCATGTCGTCGATCAGGCGGTGCTCGTAGGTCAGGCTCTTCTTCTTGTACTCCGCCGCGAACTCGGCGTCGAAGACCTCCTGGAAAATGTCCTTGAAGCGGCCGTCATAGGCCTTGAGGATCGTGTTCTTGGTCGAGAGGTAGACCGGGAAGTTCCGCTGCAGGCCGTAGTTGAAGCAGGCGCGCGCGAAGCCGCGGATCGACTCGTCGAGATTGTACATGGCCATCGCAACGCCGGCGCCGGGGAAGTCGAACACGACATGCCTGATGTTGCTGCTGCCGTCGGTGCCGGTGAAGGTGATCGACAACCGGCCGGGGCCCGGGATCCTGAAATCGGTCGCGCGGTACTGGTCGCCGTAGGCATGACGACCGATCACGATCGGCTTGGTCCATGACGGGATCAGGCGCGGCACGTTCTTGATGACGATCGGCTCGCGGAAAATGGTGCCGTCGAGGATGTTGCGGATCGTGCCGTTCGGCGATTTCCACATCTGCTTGAGGCCGAACTCCTTCACCCGCGCCTCGTCGGGAGTGATGGTCGCGCACTTGACGCCCACGCCGTATTTCTTGATCGCTTCCGCCGCCTCGACCGTGACATTGTCGTCGGTCTTGTCGCGAGTCTCGATGCCGAGATCGTAGTATTTCAGATCGACGTCGAGGTAGGGCAGGATCAGGCGTTCGCGAATCATCTTCCAGATGATCCGGGTCATCTCGTCGCCATCGAGTTCGACGATCGGCTTGGCGACCTTTATTTTCTTCATTCGAGTGCTCCGGCTGGCTGCTGAAAAGGCGGGCGTGTTCTAGCCCAGCCCGCTCCGGAAGTCATGGATTCGATACGCCGCGGCCCGAACCCGCGGCGGGGAGCGGGGAAGGCTCAGATCTTGCGGACGCGCGCCGGGATGGTCGGCTCGCGCGCCCGGGCGAGCGTGGGCAGGAGCTCCTCGATCGTGTCGACCACGGTATAGAAGCTGCGGAACTCCGGCCGGGCATAATTCTCCCCGATCAGCATCTCGATCAGGTCGATGAGCTTCTGCCAGTAACCGCCCAGATTGCAGATCACGATCGGCTTGTCGTGCAGGCGAAGCTGCCGCCAGGTCAGGATCTCGAACGTCTCGTCGAGCGTACCGGGCCCCCCGGGCAGGACGGCGAATGCGTCGGACCGCTCGAACATGATCTGCTTGCGCACATGCATGCTGTCCACCACGACCAGCTCGCTGACTTCGGCGTGTCCGACCTCGGCGCGGATGAGATGGTCCGGAATGATGCCGGTTACGCGACCGCCGGCGGACAGCGCGGCATCGGCGATGATGCCCATCAGGCCGACGCGGCCGCCGCCGAACACCAGCTCGATGCCCTTGGCGGCAAGCATGCCGCCCAGCTTCGCTGCTTCCGTGCGATGGCGAGCGGAGCCCAGGTCCGAAGACCCGCAATAGACGCACAGCGAACGGATGTTTGCCATTCGGATCGTATTGTGGAGGATGATATATGTTGGGTCGGCATCCGGCGGTATTTCCCCGTCGGCCGATCCGACCTAACATAGTTGCGGCCGATAACCAATTCCCGATCGGCGGAATAAACCACATACCGGCGTGTTTCTATCGGGGGCATAAGCCCGGGTTCGATCTACCATTTGAAGGGGAGCAGGGAATGAAATTGCGGTTTGGGCTGACTATGGCATTGGCCGTTGTGGCTGGCGCAGCGGCGATCGCCGAGGCACAGACCAATGCGGCAGCGTCCATCACGGCGCGCCAGGAAGCAATGAAGGCGAACGGCGGGGCAATGCGTGCGCTCACGCCGATTGTGCGCGGCGAGCGGCCGTGGAATCAGCAGACGGCGGTCCAGGCGGCAACGACGCTGGCCAATACCGCGAAGGCGGTGCCAGGGGTGTTCCCGCAGGGCAGCGGTCCGGAGGCGGGCAAGACCGATGCACTTCCCAGGATCTGGCAGAACTGGTCAGATTTCCAAAGCAAATCAAGAGCTTTTGAGGCTGAATCTGCAAAGCTGCTTCAGCTTGCCCAAGCCGGTGACGAGGCGGGATTCAAGGCGCAGTTCCCGATCGTCGGCCGCACTTGCGGCGGCTGCCATGAGAACTATCGGGTCAAGAAGTAGAAGACGGAGCGTTCGATTGCGGCCGCCGCGGTCCGTTATGGCCTTGGTGGCCGCGATGCTTCTCTGGCTGGTCGGTGCCAGTGCCGCCTTGGCGCAGCCGGACGCCGAGGCCGTGCGGCGCGGCGAGTACATTTTCAATGCCGGGGGCTGTCTCGGCTGCCATACCGATACGAAGAACAACGGGGCGCCACTCGCCGGCGGGCGGGCGCTGGCGACTCCGTTCGGTACGTTTTACGGACCAAACATCACGCCGGATCCCGACCACGGGCTCGGGCAATGGAGCGAATCCGATTTCGTCCGCGCCATGCGTCACGGCGAGCGCCCGGACGGGGCCAACCTGTTCCCGGTCTTTCCGTACACCGCGTTCACCAGGATCACGGACGCCGATCTCAGGAACCTGTGGGCGTATCTTCGCTCGGTGCCGGCAGTCGCGACGCCGAACCGGCCGCATGACGTGAGATTTCCCTTCGGCGTTCGTCCATTCCTGACGATCTGGAAATGGCTGAATTTCGAGCCGGGCGTGTTCCGGCCCGATCCGGGCCGGCCGGCCGACGTGAATCGCGGCGCCTATCTCGTCGAGGCGCTTGCCCACTGCGGCGAATGCCACACGCCGCGCACCATGACGGGCGGGCTCGATACCTCGCGCCGATTCGCCGGCACGGCTGATGGGCCGGATGGCGAGCGCGTTCCCAACATCACGCCGCATCCCGCGACGGGAATCGGCAAATGGAGCACGGGCGATCTTCTCGATGTGTTGAAACTCGGCATGGTTCCGGACGGCGACTTCGTCGGCGGCTCGATGGGAGAGGTCGTCCGCAACACCACGGGCAAGCTTGCCGACGGCGATTTGCGCGCAATCGTCGCCTATCTCAAATCGCTCCCGCCGGTCGACAACCAGGTACCGCGCAAGACACGCTGAGCGGGTGAATCCCGGCCCTTACGAAACAGCGCCGGTTGCACGCGTCGCTGCCTTTGACCTATGTTGGGCCGCCAATCGCCGCACTGGGCACAGAACGGTTAGGGCCCGTGAAACGCTTTGTAGTTATAGGGCTGGTCGGTTTGGCGCTCGTGATCGCGGGCACCATCTGGGCTTGGCTGCAGTTAGCGAGTGAGTCGCCGGGGACGCCGCCTGCGCCCGTTACGCGTGCGCCAAGCGCGCCATCGCCGGCGCCCGGCAGCATGCCCGCACCTCCGATCGCCGCACCGAACCTGCCGTCTTTCGATGTCGTACGTGTCAATCCCGCCGGAGACACGGTCATGGCCGGGCGGGCCGCGCCCAATTCAGAGGTCATCATCCACGATGGCGAGCGCGAGATCGGCCGTGTTCAGGCCGATGCGCGCGGCGAGTGGGTCTTCGTGCCGAATCAGCCGCTTCCGCCCGGAACACGCGAGCTGAGTCTGACGACCGAGGAGCCCGACGGGAAGAATTCCAAGTCGGAGAATGTCGTGGTGCTCGCCGTGCCGGAGCGCGGCCGCGACCTCGCCGGCCGCCCGACCGGCGAGGCGGCGACGCCGCTGGCCGTCGCCACGCCGCGCCAGGGGCCTGGACGCAGCATCGTGCTGCAGACGCCCGGCGCGCGCACCGGCGATCCGAACCGGCTCGGGCTCGACGTGATCGACTATGGCGAAGAGGGCGCGCTGATCCTGGGCGGTCGCGCGCCGGCGGGCTCGACGGTACAGGTCTATATCGACAACCGGCCGGTAGGCCGTGTGGTGGCCGAGGCGGACGGCGCGTGGACCCTGAGCCCCGAGTCGCTCGTGGCGCCGGGGAAGTACACGCTGCGTCTCGATCAGCTTGGTTCGGACGGCCGCGTGATCGCGCGCGTCGAGATGCCGTTCGCGCGCAGCGAACCGGCCCGCGAGCTTGTGTCCGGCGAGGCCCAGATCGTGGTGCAGCCGGGCAACTCGCTGTGGCGGATCGCGCGGCGGACTTACGGACAAGGCATGCGCTATACGCTGCTCTACGAAGCCAATCGGGAGCACATCCGCGATCCGGATCTTATCTATCCGGGTCAGCTCTTCGTCGTGCCGAAGATGAACTAGCGATCCGGTCGGGCAGCCGCGGCTCCGTGGTGCGGCGACCGCCCGGCCAGGAGCTCGGCGAAGCGGGCCAGCCATGGCTTGAGTCGGATCAGGAACTCGGTCACGACAGTCAGCACGTGAACCGGCGAGACCGGCTGAAAGAGATCGAAGGAGTGAAAGAGCCGGATCGTCTGATCGTCGGCGAGGGAGAACACGGATCCCTCCGCTGACGCGCTCGCCGCCACGAGCTCCTGAATCGCGTGCCGCGCGGAGGCCGACTCGGCACTGAAGGGAAGTGGACCGAGATCCGCCGTCAGGGTCATCACCAGGCGGTCGCCTGTGTGGCGCCCGTCCGCATTGAACGTTACGCCGAGGAAGTCGAAGCAGAACGAGAGCTTCTCGCGCGCATGATGCGCGATATCGCCGTCCGGCCCGACCATGATGGAGTCGAAGAGGAGAGGGGCCGTGTCGCGGGCCAGCAGACCGAGGGTCTGGTTGGGGGTGCCGGAGTGGTGCGCGGCCATGGTCAAACTCGCCGGTAGATGCCCCTTGTATATGGGACGATTGAGACAAATCTCCTTTAACGAAACGTAAAACGGCGCCACGGTTGGCGTTTATGCCTTTAATGCTGCGCGCTTACGGATAGAATGCGCGCGGCTTGCAAACCTATGACAGGAACTTCTGCCGGAATTCGATGGGTCCCGCTCTTCAATCCGCGATTGCACCGATCCACCCTGCCGGCTGGGTATTCATCGCCATTGCCGGCGCCGCCACGCTCCTGTTGAGCTGGCTGTGGCCGCCGCTCGGATGGATCGGCGCAGGCGCGACGGCGTGGGTCGTCTATTTCTTCCGCGACCCCGAGCGCGTTACGCCGGCGCGCGCTGGTCTGATCGTCAGCCCCGCCGACGGGCGAGTACAGCCGATCCTGCGTGCTGCACCGCCTGCGGAGCTTGGCATGGGTAGCGAGCCGCTTACCCGCATAAGCATCTTCCTGAACGTGTTCGACGTGCACGTGAACCGGGTGCCGGCCGATGGCGAGGTCGTGGCGCTCAATTATCGGCCGGGCAAGTTCATCAACGCCGCGCTCGACAAGGCAAGCGAGGACAACGAACGGATGTCGGTGCGGATGCGCACGGCCGACGGCCGTGAAATCGCGTTTGTCCAGATCGCCGGGCTCGTCGCGCGCCGCATCGTCTGCGATCTGAAGCCGGGCCAGCCGGTGCTCGCCGGCCAGCGCTTCGGCCTGATCCGCTTCGGCAGCCGCGTCGATGTATACTTGCCCGACGGCGTGGCGCCGCTCGTGGTTGCCGGGCAGCGGGCGGTTGCAGGCGAGACCGTACTAGCCGATCTGGCTTCCGGTGAGCCCGCGCGAATCGGAGAGGTGCGCTGATGCTGCGTTCCGAAACCGCCCATCTTCGTCTCCGGCTGCGGCGGCCGCGGCTGCGCCGCTCGACGATGAACCAGCTCATCCCGAACGCGCTTACCGTCGCGGCGCTGTGCGCGGGCCTGACGGCGATACGCTTCGGGATCATGGAGCGCTGGGACCTTGCCGTGTTCGCGACGGTGGTCGCCGGAATTCTCGACGGCCTCGACGGACGCATGGCGCGGCTGCTGGGCGGCGGCACGAAATTCGGCGCGGAGCTCGACTCGCTGTCGGACTTCGTCGCGTTCGGCGTGACGCCGGCGATGCTGCTCTATTTGTGGACCATGCACCAGTTCGGCGGCCTCGGCTGGGCACTGGTCCTGCTTTATGCCGTGTGCTGCGCACTGCGACTGGCGCGGTTCAACACCGCCCTCGGTGACCCTAACCCGCCGCCCTGGTCGCGGTATTATTTCACCGGCGTGCCGGCGCCGGCCGGCGCCGGACTGGCGCTGCTGCCGATGATGCTCACCTTCGAAGTCGGCCGCGGCTTCTTCGATACGCCGACTCTTAATGCCGTCGTTCTGGTGGCGGTCGCGTTGCTGATGATCAGCCGCGTGCCGACATTCTCGATCAAGCAGATCCGCATTCCGCCGTCCTTCATGCTGCCGGCGCTGCTGCTGGTCGGGCTGGTTGCAGCGGCACTGGCGAGCGCGCCGTTCACCACGTTCATCGTCGTCGGAGTCATCTATCTCGCCAGTATTCCGGTCGCGGTATGGAAGCAGGCGCGCGACCGTCGGCGCGTTGCGGAGGCGCCGCTGCCGGCGCCGTCGCTGCCGCCGCGACCCGAGGCGGGAACGCCTCCACCGGCCAATCAGCCGCCGTCCGACCAGCCGGCCTGAGCGCGAGATCCCTCTCTCATTCGCCGACGGGATCGGCGAGGCGTTTCAGCGCACGGACGTTGCGCAGGACGATCTGCCCCTTGTCGAGCGCGATCCAGCCGTCGCGCTGCCACGCACTGAGCTGCTTGTTGATGCTCTCCCGCGAGATTCCGACCATCTCACCGAACTCGCGCTGCGACAGCGGCAAGGTGATGCGGATGCCCGCGCTCGTCCGCTCGCCATGGCTATGCGCCAGCCGCATCAGCGCGCGCGCGAAGCGCTCGGGAAGCTCGAGGAACAGGATCTCCTCGACCTGCTCGCTGGTGCGACGCAGCCGTTCGCACAGGATGCCGAGCAGGCGCACGCACAGCTCCGGACGGCTGTGCAGGAAGGGCAGGAAGTCGCGACGCTCGAGCACCAGCAACTCGCAATCGGTTAGCGCGACGGCATCCGCAGTCCGCTCTTTGCCGTCGAGCAGGGCGATCTCGCCGAAGATCTCGCCGGGATTGATGAAATTGAGGATGACTTCCTTGCCGTCCGGCGAGGGGGCGGTGATCTTCACGCGGCCGGAAATGACTGCCATCATGCCCGTGCCGGGCGAACCCTTGAGAAAGATGTTGTCGTTGGCGCGATAGCGCACCACCCGCGAATAGGAGACCAGCTTGTCGAGGTCCTCCAGGGCGAGATGACTCAGCAGGCAATGATGCTCGAGCAGCTTGCGCTTGTCCGGCAACCGATCCGAAGCCATCGTCTCTCCCCTGACGCCGCCCGGCAGGCCCTGTCCAGCCCGGTCATGCGGAGTGTCCTGGCGATACTCGCGATCCGGATTATAGCGCTTGCACCGCTGCTTTTCATGCAGCCTCGGCCGCTCTAGGCACGCGAAGGTCGTTCCAGCTCGGTGCCAATCTGTATCCGGACAGGCAAGACCGCGAGGGCGAGATGTTTCTCGTCTTCGAAGATCATCAGGCCGCGATCGATCAGGCTGTGCGGGCCGATTCCGGGCGTGCCGTGAGCCTCGAGCTGCTTTCGAGTTCGTGCCTTGGCAGTTCCCATCCGCACCGCGCCGGGCCGCCGACGGGCCTCCCGCAGCCGGCCGGGCAGATCGTACCCGCCAGCAGGGCCGTGCCGCAGGTTCAGATCAAATGAGCTTTGCCGTGGGGCGCGGCGCCGGATGTATCCGGGCTGAGTAGGGCACCGTTCGGCGGGGCCGTTCCCGAAAAAACCCCCAGGCCTCGCGCGCGGCATGGGGAACATGGACCCGTCCTGTTGCGCGCGACACTGACGGTGTCCAGGGAGACCGTATGGCCGTGAAGGACGCTGCGGCCGGCACGATCCGGTGCGGTTTCACTCCTCCTCGCCGAGATCGGCGTCCGCGCCGAAGCAGGCGACGGCAATCGCGGAAGCAGATGCAGGCCAGACCGCGTCCGCGCGCAGATCGCCGCCGGTACGCCTCACCGCCTCGGCGAATACTTCGAACGTCATGGCGTCCTCGATCGCGGTCATCTCGCACGCGCAGACGTGCGGAGCCTGACGCTCGGTACAGGCCGCGAGATAGGCGTCCTCGTGGTCCTGGGCGTATCCGAGGGATACCGTCGCATCCGCCGGACCGGAGAACGAAAGCGCTGCAATTCCGGCGCAGGTCAAGAAGCGGCCGGGTCCATGGTGCGGCGATGCGATCATGTGCTCGCTCAGGGCTTACTCCGCAAGCCGAACGGGGGCGGCTGCTTGGCCCGCGACGCCACCTGCCGCGGGCCGGATCATTGATACGACGGTTTCGGCAATTCGCTTGTGATCGGCATCACACAGCCGCGCGTTGAACTCTGACGGATGAAATGACGCGCCGCCGGGTTATGATCTGCAACCCATCCCGGAGGTCATCATGCTGCTGCGTGCCGCCCTGTCCGTTCTCGTCCTCGCCGGTCTCGCCGTGCAACCCGCGGCGGGGACCGAGCGGCTCCTGAAGCTGCGGCAGTACACGTTTAACTGCGGCTCGGGGCCGGGACAGGAATGTATCGGCTGGCGCCACAGCTTCGCGTACCTCGATCCGACGGTGAAGGATCTGGACATGCCGCGCGACACCTATATCCATGTGTATACGACGCAGGAGGTCGAAGAGCTGATCGATCTGCGCCAGGCCGAGCTCAAGACCGAGATGTCGCAGGCGATCGACGAGGCGATGGCCAGGCGCGCCGACGAGAAAGTCGTGCCGGCGCTCAGCGACGAGGACCGGCAGCGTCTGCGCGACGACATCGCCGCCGACGTCGTCACGCAGCTCGGGCGCCTGATGGCGGAGCAGGAGGCGCAGACCCGTGCCTGGCTGCAGGCTCTGATCCGCGAGGAACTCAAGGCGGCCGGCGTCGCGCGCTAAGGCGTCACCAGCTTCAGGCCGACAATGCCGGCGACGATCAGGCCGATGCAGGCCAGGCGCGGCAGCGCCGTGGATTCGCCGAACAGGATCATGCCAAGGATGGCCGTGCCGACTGCGCCGACGCCGGTCCAGACCGCATAGCCGGTTCCGACGGGCAGGCTCTTCAGGGCAAGGCCGAGCAGGCCGACGCTGACAATCATCGATGCGGCGGTGGCCACGGTCGGCCACAGCCGCGTGAATCCATCCGTATATTTGAGGCCGATGGCCCAGCCGACTTCGAACAGCCCGGCCAGAAACAGCACGATCCAGTTCATACCCATCTCCGCGTCATGACGGGTCGTCCCATCGCAGATTTCAGCTGCGCGAGGTCGTCCTCGCGCCGGTGACAGGTGGCGCTAGCCCGCGCTGCCGGCGGTCGTCTGTGTGCGCAACCGAACCTCGAACTGCGGCGGCTGGCGCAGGCTCTGATACACCACGCAATAGCGCTCGGTGAGCTTCTGCAAGGTCGCGATACGTTCGGCATCGGCGTCAGTGTCAAGATCGAAGCGCAGCCGGATCGCCCTGAAGCCGACCGGCGCGTCCTTTGCGACGCCGAGCGTACCGCGGAAGTCGAGGTCGCCTTCGGCGCTGACCGTGCCTTTGCGGATTTCGATGCCGAGTGCCGTCGCCACGGCGCTGAGGGTCACACCGGCGCAGGCAACCAGCGCCTCGAGCAGCATGTCGCCCGAGCAGGCCTGCAGACCGCTGCCGCCGGTGGCGGGGTGAAGCCCCGCCTCGACCAGGGCGCGGCCGGTGTCGACCTTGCAGGCGATGCCGTCGCCGAGCGCGCCCTGGGCGCGCAACGTGATCACCGCGGCCTCGGGCTGCTGCTTGTACTTCTCCTTGAGCGGCGCCTGAAGCGCACGCAGGTTGTCGGCGTTCATCGGGGGCTCCGTCGCTTGCCTGCGCCGGGTTATAGCGCAGGGACGGCGGCCGGCGCCAATGGCCCTAGCGGCGGTCGGCGAGCGAGGGCGGCGGCGGAGCGTCGAGGCCGCGCTCGCGCGCTTCCTCGAGCGCGAACAGCAGGTCTGCCATATGCGGATTCTCGACCGCGACCGCGTTGGCGAGAGATGACGCCGTCGGGAATTTCTCCCGATACTTCTTCTCGATGCGCGAGGCCGCCGTCATGAACTTCTCGAGCACGAGGCGGCGGGCGTCGGCCTTCCAGTCGATCTGCGGGCGGGCGGTCATCCCGCGAGTATCGTTACCGATAATTGCCAAAGAGTTGACCGATACCAAGAAAAGCCGCGCTGAGTCGGCGCTTCTTTACCGATGCTTAAGCGGCCTGCGCGCTTTCTAGGCGGGAGACGTAGTGGGGTAGCACGCGGGGCGAAAGCACGATGGAGCGCGCGGTCAAAATCGGCGTGGTGACGACGGTCGAGGGCTCGCGCGTCATCGGAATCACGCGTGCGCCCGAGGGCGCCGCCGCAACCGCCGCGCCCGAGTACGGCGCCCTCGTCAAGATGCGCTGCCCGGATTCTCTGGTCTATGGCCTGGTCAGCAAGGTGTGGATGAACCTGCCCCAGGTGACGATGATGCTCGAGATCGAGCTGCTCGGCGAGATCGTCGGCCGTCCCGGCACCAATGCCGGCCGCTTTCAGCGCGGCGTTTCGGTCCATCCGCGCATCGGCGTCGAGATATTCGCGGCGGATGCGGAGGACGTCGCCAGCGTCTATGCCAACGGCCGCGGCGCCGACGTGCGCATCGGGACGCTGCACCAGGACCCGGCGCGTCCCGTCCACGTCCACGTAGACAACCTTCTCGGCAAGCATTTCGCCATCCTCGGCACGACCGGCTCGGGCAAATCCTGCGCGACGGCGCTGATCCTGCGTTCCGTGCTCGACTCGTTCCCCAACGGGCATGTCGTGATGCTCGACCCGCACAACGAGTATGCGCACGCCTTCGCCGAGCGCGCCGAGGTGCTCGACCCCACAACGGTTCGGCTGCCCTACTGGATGCTGAACTTCGCCGAGACGGCCTCGATCTTCTGCTCGCAGGACGTCGCCACGCGCGAGTACGAGCTGGCGATCCTCAAGGAGGCGATCCTCAAGGCGCGGCGCGAGTTCGCCGCGGCGCATGGCGGTCGCGCCAATGTCGGGCACATTACTGTCGACACGCCTTCGCCCTACCTTCTCGCGGACGTGCTCGCCACGGTCGAGAAGGGACTGGGCCGTCTCGAGAAGGTCGGCGGCGCCCTGCCATATCTGCGCCTGCAGTCGCGTATCGAGGCGATGCGCGCCGACGACCGCTTCGGCTTCATGTTCTCACGCGACTTCGTCGACGATACGCTTGCCGAGATCGTCTCGCGTCTCATCCGGGTGCCCGTGAACGGCAGGCCGATCACCATCATCGACCTGTCCGGCGTGCCGTCGGAAATCGTCGACGTGCTGGTCTCGGTCATGTGCCGCATGATCTTCGACTTCGCGCTGTGGAGCGTCGAGCACCACGCGGCGCCGACGCTCCTCGTCTGCGAGGAGGCGCATCGCTACGTGCCGCGCGACGAGCGGCTTGGCTTCGAGCCGACCCGCCGTGCCATCACCCGCATCGCCATGGAAGGGCGCAAATACGGCGTCTCGCTCTGTCTCGTCTCCAACCGGCCGTCCGAGCTGTCGCCGACCATGCTCGCCCAGTGCAACACCATCTTCGCGCTGCGCATGTCCAACCAGCAGGACCACGACTTCGTGCGCAGCGTGCTGCCCGAGGGCACCGGCGGCCTGCTCGCCGCCCTGCCGGCCCTGCGCCCGCAGGAGGCGATCGCGATCGGCGACGGCGTCAGCATCCCGCTGCGCCTGCGCTTCGACGATCTCGACGACGCCCACCGGCCGCGCAGCACCACGGCCCCCTTCGCCCATGCCTGGAAGCGTCCGGCCCTCGGCGAGGACTTCGTGCGCGACACCATCACCCGCTGGCGCCACCAGCGCCGCGGCGCCGGCGCAAACGGCAGCGGCGGGGCAGCGCGGGCGAGTTTCATGCGCTAGAGAGGGCACGGGCTGCGGAAATGATCCGCTCCGGGATACTTGAAGAATGGCTCCCAAGTTGCTATTAGGAAGCGGATTTTCGGGTTATCCCCTGTCCCCGAGCCGAGCCGGTCCGGATTGGACGCACTCCAGCCCTCCCTGACTTGTCAACGCCCGCCGGACCAGTGCGCCCTGAACGTGGTGCTGCATGGACGCTGGCTGCCGCTAGACCGCAAGTGGAACTTGCAGACGCGTGCGCTGGGACGGCACGTCGGTTCCACCGTCATCGTCGACCGGCAGGGGCAGGAGCGCACCAAAGCGGCGGTGATCGTCCATTACACGACCTCGCTGAAGCCGTGGCTCTACACGATGGAGCACCGGCTGAAGGACCTGTACTGGCGCCATCTGAAGAAGTCGCCGTGGAAGGATTACCGGCCGCCCGACCGGTATCCGCATTCGATCCTCTGCAAGATGCTCGAACGATACTGTCCGCCGTTATTGCCGCCCTATCTCTGGCTGCGACGCTTCGCCTGAAGGATCGCGTCCGGTTGGCTCCGCTCGCAGCGCTTGCCGACGTTCCGATCTCCGGCCAAATTGCCGCGAGCCGCTACGCCTGCGTGAACGAGGAAAGTCCCGTGCCGCCACCGAACGACGATGCCGCCTCCACCCAGGAGATCAAGACGCTGGAGGTCGACATCACCTTCGGCGACTGCGACCCGTTCCAGATCGTCTTCTACCCGAACTATTTCCGCTGGTTCGACCAGGCGACGTGGAAGCTGTTCGAGGCGGCCGGGCTGCCGCCCGAGGTGCTGCGCGAGCGCTACAACGTGACCGGCCACCCGCTGGTCAAGGCGGGCGCTGCGTTCTCGGCGCCGTCGAAACCCGGCGAGCAGCTCACCATCTACAGCCGTTTCGCGCGCTGGACGACGCGGTCGTTCGAGATCGTGCATCGCGGGATCAGGCGCGACGGCAAGCTGGCGGTCGAAGGAAGCGAGACGCGCGTGCTCGCGACGCCGGATTCGGGTTCGCCCTCGGGCATCCGCGCCGTCGCCATTCCGGAAGAGATCATCGCGCGATTCCAGAGCCCCGGCCGGACCTAGCCGCGGTACTCGGTCGCGAGATGCGCCACGCAGTCGCCACGCTCGACGCGGCCGAGATGGCGCTTGCAGATCACCATCCCCGCCGTCCTGAAGTGACACGGCACCGGCTCGCGCGCCGGGTTGTCGACGAAATGCACCTGGCCGCAGGGCTGGCCCTTCTCGACCCAGGCGCCGAGCTCGACGAACGGCTCGAACAGGCCGGGCTCGGGCGCATAGACGTAGTAGTCGCGCCCGCGCACTTCCATCAGCCGCGTCGGCTGCGCCGGAGGTGCGTCTGCGGGCCTGGTCACGCCGGCATGGGCGAGCAGGTTGCGAATGCCGCGCTCGACCGTAGCGACGCCGTCGATCGAGACCTTGCCGGCACCGCCGAACTCGCCGCCGAGCGCCACGAGCTTGCGCCGCAGCGCTGCGACCGATGACAGCCTCTGGTCCGGCGAATAGGCCCAGATCAGGCCGAGGGGCGCTCCGAATGCCTTGAGCGCCGCCATTGCCCGCGCGTCGAGATCGGCATCGTTGCTGACGCGCATCGAGCAGAACGGCACATATTCCAGCGACGTGCCGCCGGCATGCAGGTCGTGGTGGAAGTCCGCCATCGGAAACAGGACGGTATCGATGTAATGGGCGATGGCGTGGGTTGCCGTACCCTCCGCGCTGCCGGGGAAGGCGCGGTTGAGATTGCCGCCGTCGATCGGCGACACGCGGGTGCCTGTCATTGCCGCCGGCAGGTTCGCCGCCGGCATGATGATGACGCGGCCCCTGACGTCCTTCGGCTCCAGGCTGCGGATCAGCTTGCACAGCGCGATCGGACCCTCGTACTCGTCGCCGTGGTTGCCGGCCATCAGGAAGACCGTCGGGCCGGCACCGTTCCTTATCACGGCGATGGGGATGGTGATCGTTCCGTAGGCAGAGCGCGTCACCGAATGCGGCAGGTGGAGCCAGCCGACCTGCTTGCCCTCCGCCTCGTAATCGACATCGGTGAAGATCATGGTCCGCTGTTCCATTTTCGACGCGCTCCGTCCGGTTCTCGTGCCGGCGGAAGTTGACAACCGCGTATGGCGCTGCGCAACCTTTTCCTTTAAAGGGGACGCGCCGGTGCGCCGCCATGCACTGCATGGATGTTCGCGCTGCGACCGCGCCCAGGGGAGAACGAAAGGAACGAAGCATGTCCGACCGCCGTCTCTTGAAAGCCACTTTTGCATTGTCGCTCGCCGTCGCGGCCGGAACGCTCGGCTGGAGCGATGCGATCGCCGCGCCGAAACGCGGCGGCACGCTGATTTTCGGGCAGGAGGCGCCACCGCCGACCCTCGATCCGCATTTCTCGACGTCGATCTCTACGCGCAACATCGCGATGCACATCTTCGAGCAGCTCGTCACGCGCGACGAGAACAATGACGTGATCCCGGAACTGGCGGAGAGCTGGACGGTCAGCGACGACGGCCTGACCTACACGTTCAAGATCCGCGGCGGGGTGAAGTTCCACAATGGCAAGGACCTGACCTCCGCCGACATCAAGGCATCCTACGAGCGCTACAAGCGCATGGCGCTGGCGAAAGTGACGCTAGCGTCGGTCGCGTCGATGGAGGCGCCCGACGCGTCGACCTTCGTCATCAAGCTGACGAAGCCCATCCCTGTCTTTCTCGAGGAATTGTCGGCCTTCGTCGTGCCGATCGCGATCCTGCCGTCCGAGCAGGCTGACCGCGCGGGCGGCAAGATCGACCTGATCGGCACCGGTCCGTTGCAGTTCGTCGAATGGGTGCCCGACAGCCATATCCGCCTCAAGCGCTTCGAGGCCTACAAGCCCGACGAACGCTACAAGGGCTCCAACGGCTTTGGCGGGCGCAAGGAGATCTGGTTCGATACGGTCGACTTCAAGCTGGTCAGGGAGCCGGGCGCACGCGTTGCCGGTATCGAGTCCGGCCAGCTCCACATCATTGAGGATCTTCCGCCGGAATCGGCCAAGCGCCTGGCGACGAACAAGGACGTCAAGATTCACGACCTCAAGAACTTCTGGCTGCATGCCGCCTGGGTGAACCATCACCGCGCGCCGACCAATGACCTGCGCGTACGCCGCGCAATGCAGATCGCGCTCGACATGGAAGAGATCATGGAGTTCTCGACCGACGGCGCGTACACCCTGCAGCCAGGCCTGCAGTATCCCGGCAACCCGTACTACGTCACCACGGGCGCCGAGTATTACAACAAGAAAGACCCGAAGGGCGCGGCCAAGCTGCTGAAGGAAGCGGGCTACAAGGGCGAGGAGCTCGTCATCGTCACGAACTCCAGCTACCAGAGCATGAACAAGGCGGCCCAGGTCGCGGCCGAGCAGCTCAAGGCCGCCGGCTTCAAGGTCCGCGTCGACGTGTTCGACTGGGCGACCGCGATGGCGCGCCGGAAGGACAAGGAGGCGTGGAACCTGTGGTTCACGGGGCAGGGGACCGGACCGTCGGTTGGCCCATTCGCGGCCCTCAAGGACGTGGTGTCGCCGCAGACCAACCAGGTCGTGCCCGACAAGACGCTCGATGCGATCTTCGCCGAGATGGTCGGCGGCACGACCTTCGAGACGCGGAAGGCGAGCTTCGCCAAGTTCCAGGCGCGGGTCTACGACCAGGTCCATTTCCTTAAGTTCGGCGATCTGATCCGCAAGCAGGCGGCGCGCGCGAACGTGCAGGGCTTCGTGCCGTACCGCATCCCGCGCATGTGGAACGTCTGGATCGAGGGCTAGTGCTCACCCTGCGGGCTCGTCGCTGGCTGCGCGACCCTCACCCGGCCCTCTCCCGCCTGGGGGAGAGGATCCCGGGAGCGCGCTGGGGTGCGTCTCTTCTCCCGCCTGCGCGTTCCTCGACTCGCCACCTCGACCTTCATCCCGCGCTTGTCGAAGTGTGAGGCTGACGGAGGCGGCTCGGGGCGAGGAAGGCGAAGGATGAGGGTGATGCCGCCCTTCGCAATCTGTAAAGTCTAGCGCATGGCCGAATTCATCGTGCGGCGGCTGATCGCCGCCGTGCCCGTACTTTTTCTGGTGACGCTGATCGCGGCGTCGATCATGCAGCTCGTTCCGGGCGATCCTGCCGCGGTCATGGCGGGACAGAGCGCAACCGATATCGAGATCGCGCGCCTGCGCGAGCAGCTCGGACTCGACCGGCCGTTCATCGAGCGCCTCGTCGAATGGTACATGGGCCTCGCGCACGGCGATCTCGGCCACTCCATCCTGCTCAACCGGCCGGTGACGCAGGCGATCTTCGAACGCGTGCCCGTCACCCTGGCGCTCGCCGGGTTCGGCCTGTTCCTGACCATCGCGCTGGGCGTGCCGCTCGGCGTCATCGCGGCGTTGCGTCCAAATACCTGGATCGACCAGCTCGTGCTGACCATTGCCCTCATCGGTGTCTCGGTGCCGAATTTCTGGCTCAGCCTGATGCTGATCGTGCTGTTCGGCGTCATGCTCGACTGGCTGCCGGCGGGCGGCTACATCCCGTTCGGCGACGATCCCATGGGCTGGGTGCAATGCCTGATCCTGCCCGGATTCTCGCTCGCGCTGCTGCAGGTCGGACTGCTCGCGCGCATCACCCGGGCGACGATGCTCGAGGTGCTGCGCCAGGACTACGTACGGACCGCGCGCGCCAAGGGCCTTCCGTCGTTCATGGTGATCGGCAAGCATGCGCTGAAGAACGTCATGGTGCCGGTCGTGACGGTGATCGGCATCAGCTTCGGCCTGCTGCTGTCGGGCTCGGTTGTGATCGAAACGGTGTATTCGATCCCCGGCATGGGGCGGCTGCTGGCGAACGCGATCTTCGGCCGCGACTATCCGCTGATCCAGGGCGGTCTGCTGATCACCGCGGCGGCCCTCGTGATCCTGAATCTGGCAGTAGACCTCCTCTACGCACTGCTTGATCCGCGGGTGAAATATGGCCGCGGTTGAAGCCGCCGCCGTGGCCGCGGCGTCACCCGCGCGCGCGGCGCCGTTGTGGCGCCGGCTGCTGCGGCACCGCCTCTTCGTCACCGGCTCGATCCTGTTCGGCCTGATGCTGATCCTGGCGCTATTTGCCGACCTGCTGTCGATATTGCCGCCGGAGAAGATGCAGGTCCGGTTCCGCTTCCGCCGGCCGGAATGGGCGTTCCCGCTCGGCACCGACAATTTCGGCCGCGACATCTGGAGTCGCCTTGTCTTCGGCGCGCAGCTGTCGCTGGCGATCGGCTTTGCCGTCGTCATCGTCACGGGCCTCGCCGGCACCGCGATCGGTCTCGCCGCCGGCTATTTCCGCCGCCTGGACAATCCGCTGATGCGCGCCATGGACGCGCTGATGGCGTTCCCCGCCATCCTGCTGGCGATCGCGATCGCGGCGGCGCTGGGACCGTCGGCGATCAACGCGGTCATCGCGCTGTCGGCGGTCTACACGCCGCGCACCGCGCGCATCGTGCGCTCCACCGTTCTGGTGGTGCGCGAGATGGAATACGTGCAGGCGGCGCTCGCCTGCGGGGCGCGGCACGGCTGGATCATCTGGCGCCACATCCTGCCCAACAGCCTGGCGCCGCTGCTGGTGCAGCTCACCTTCATCTTCGCCTATGCCGTGCTCGCCGAGGCGATCCTCAGTTTCCTCGGCGTCGGTCCGCCGCCGCCCACGCCGACCTGGGGCAACATGATCGCCGAGGGAAAGGACTATTTGCGCGAGGCTCCGCATATCGCGTTGTTCCCAGGGCTGGCTGTCGCGATCACGGCGCTGGGGCTGAATCTCCTCGGCGACGGCCTGCGCGACGTTCTCGATCCGAGGCTGCGGGTTCAGCATGGCTGAACCGCTGCTGACCATCGAGGACCTGCGCGTCGTGTTCGGCCCGCCCGGGCGCGAGCAGGTCGCCGTCGACGGCGTCAGCCTCACACTCGATGCCGGCGAGGTGCTCGGTATCGTCGGCGAGTCGGGATCG
The DNA here is from genome assembly GCA_041690495.1 of Alphaproteobacteria bacterium. Taxonomy (GTDB): domain Bacteria; phylum Pseudomonadota; class Alphaproteobacteria; order CACIAM-22H2; family CACIAM-22H2; genus DATAAP01. Next base: position 298,957 of record JAWLHE010000002.1, read on the forward strand.
GGCAAGAGCCTGACCGCGCTGTCGATCCTGCGGCTGGTGCCGAGCCCGCCCGGTCGCATCGAGGCCAAGGCGATCCGCTTCATGGGCCGCGACCTGCTTGCGCTCGACGAGCGGCGCATGAACGAGGTGCGCGGTGCCGACATCGCGATGATCTTCCAGGAGCCGATGTCCGCACTCAATCCGGTCTTCACGATCGGCGAGCAGATCTCCGAGACGCTCCGCATACACGAGGGGCTCGACCGCAACGCGGCGCGACTGCGCTCGCTCGAGCTGCTGAACAAGGTCGGGATCAGCAATCCCGAGCAGCGGCTAAGCCAGTACCCGCACGAGTTGTCGGGCGGCATGCGCCAGCGCGTTATGATCGCCATAGCGCTCGCTTGCCGCCCCAAGCTGCTAATCGCAGATGAGCCGACGACCGCGCTGGACGTGACGATTCAGGCGCAGATCCTGTCATTGCTTCGGGACCTCCAGCGCGAGCTCGGCATGGCGGTGCTGCTGATCACCCACGATCTTGGCGTCGTGGCGCAGGTCGTCGATCGCGTATCGGTCATGTATGCCGGTCGCGTCGTCGAGGAGGGGAGCGTCGGCGCCGTGTTCGAGCGGCCGTCGCATCCGTATACGCGGCTGCTGATGGAGAGCATTCCCTCGCTCGACCACGACCGCGACCGGCTGCCGACAATACCGGGCATGGTGCCGAGCCTCGCCAACCTGCCCCCGGGCTGCCGCTTCCATCCGCGCTGCCCGGCGGCGCGCTCGTCCTGTGCCGCGCGCCCGCCCGCATTCGTTCCGATGGAGGAGGGCCATCGTGCGGCTTGCATCGCGTTGACGGAGTACCGGCATGGCTGAGCCGCTGCTCTCCGTGCGCGGGCTGGCCAAGCACTTCCCGATCATGCGCGGAATGCTGTTTCCGCGACCGGTCGGAGCGGTGCGCGCCGTGGATGGCGTGGATTTCGATGTCGCCGCCGGCGAGACGCTGGCCCTGGTCGGAGAGAGCGGCTGCGGCAAGACCACGACCGGACGACTGGTGCTGCGGCTGATCGAGCCGACGGCTGGGGCCGTCCACTTCGCCGGCGAAGAACTGCTCGGCCTGTCGCCGGACGCGATGCGTCAGCGCCGACAGCAGATGCAGATCATCTTCCAGGACCCGTACGGCTCGCTGGACCCGCGCATGACGGTGGCTGAAATCCTCGACGAGCCGCTGCGCATCCACAAGGCCGGCAATCGCGCCGAGCGCCGCAAGCGGGTGATGGAGCTGCTCGACGTCGTGGGATTGCCGCGCGAGCACGCGACCCGCTATCCGCACGAGTTCTCCGGCGGGCAGCGCCAGCGCATCGGCATCGCCCGCGCGCTTGCCCTGCGACCGCGGTTCATCGTCTGCGACGAGCCGGTCTCGGCACTCGACGTGTCGATTCAGGCGCAGATCATCAACCTGATGGCGGATCTGCAGAAGGAATTCGGGCTCGCCTATCTGTTCATCGCGCACGACCTCGGCGTGGTGAAGCATGTCTCAGACCGCGTCGCGGTCATGTATCTCGGCCGCATCGTCGAGATCGCCGACAAGCGCCGGCTCTACGCGGCGCCCAAGCACCCTTATACCCAGGCGCTGCTCGCCGCCGTGCCGGTGCCGCGCCCGGCGGCGCGGCAAGCTATCACGCCGCTGCTGGGCGAGATTCCGAGCCCGAGCGCTCCGCCGTCGGGTTGCCACTTCCATACGCGCTGTCCGTATGCCGTTGCGCGCTGCCGCGCCGAGGCCCCGGCGCTGCGTGAACTGTCGAGCGGCCATCGCGCCGCCTGCCATTTTGCCGAGCCGGACACGGCCGGCTAGACGCGAGGGGATGATGAAGATCGCAAGTCGTCTGTCGTCGGAAGTCGATTTCGAGCGCGATGGAAAGCAGGTCGGGTTTCTGCGCCTGCCGCATTCCGTGCATCGCTCCGCCTATGGCTGGATTCCGATTCCGGTGGCGTGCATCCGCAATGGCGGAGGTCCTCGCGTGCTGCTGATGGCCGGCAACCATGGCGACGAGTACGAGGGACAGGTGGCGCTGATGAAGCTGCTGCGGTCGCTCGAGCCGAAGGACGTGCGCGGTCGGCTCATTTTCCTGACCTCGGCGAACTTTCCGGCGGCGATGGCGGGGACGCGCACCTCGCCGATCGACGAAGGCAACCTCAACCGCTCTTTTCCGGGCGATGCGAACGGCCGCGTGACCGAGCAGGTCGCCTTCTACATCGAGCACGTGCTGCTGCCGCAATGCGACTACGTCATCGACCTGCATTCGGGCGGCAGCTCGCTGATGTACATCCCGAGCGGTCTGGTGCGCCGACATGACGATCCGGCACGGATGGCAAAGGCGATCGAGCTGCTGAAGGCATTTGGCGCGCCCGTCTCCTACGTCACCGACGCGCCGCAGGGCGAGGACCGCACTCTGACCGCCGCGGCATCGCGCCGGAACGTGCTCCATCTCGGCTCCGAGCTCGGCGGCGGCGGCACCCTGACTCCCGCGGCGCTGCGTACGGCGGAGGGGGGCATACGCCGCGCGCTCGGCGTGATCGGCGCACTGGTCGAGCCGCCGAAGGACGAACCGCCGGCGACGCGGCTTATGGAGGTGCGCGGCAGCGCCTACTACGTCTATGCGCCCGATTCCGGCTTCTTCGAGCCGTTCGCCGAACTCGGTGATGAAGTCGAGGAGGGGCAGCCGGCGGGCGCCATCCATTTCCCCGATACGCCATGGCGCGAGCCGAGCATCGCGCGCTTCGCGCATGCGGGCACCGTCATCTGCAAGCGCATGCCGTGCCGGGCCGAGCGGGGCGACTGCCTGTATCATCTTGGCACGCCGTACAAGGGTTGAGGGGATCACCATGGCCGAACCGCGTTTCGATTTCCGCAGCGACAACACCGGGGCGGCGGCGCCCGAGATCGTCGCGGCGCTCGCCGCCGCCAATTCGGGCCCGGCCGCCGGCTACGGCAGCGATACCTGGACCGCGAAGCTGCAGCAGCGCCTCTCCGAGCTGTTCGAGAAGGACGTGACCGTGTTTCCGGTCTCGACCGGAACGGCCGCCAACGCAATCGCGCTGGGCGCGATCAGCCCGCCCTATGGCGCGGTCTATTGCAGCAATGCGGCCCATGTCGACACCTCGGAATGCAACGCCACGGCCTTCTTCGGCGGCGGCACCAAGCTCGTGCCCCTCGCGGGCGAGCACGGCAAGATCTCCGCGGCGGCGCTCGAAGCGGCGGTCGCGGGTGCGGGGATCGGCCTCTCGCACAAGAGTCAGCCGGCCTCGGTCAACGTGGTCCAGGCGACCGACTGGGGCGCCGTCTACAGTGTCGACGAGGTTGCCGCGATCGGCCGCGTCGCGCGCAAACACGGCCTCTGCTTTCACATGGACGGCGCGCGGTTCGGCAATGCGGTGGCGCGGCTCAAGTGCAGGCCGGCGGACGTCACGTGGAAAGCCGGCGTCGACGTGATGTCGTTCGGGGCCACCAAGAACGGCGGAATGCTTGCCGACGCCATTGTCGTGTTCACGCCCGGCGTGGCCGACGCGCTCAGGTTTCACCTGCGCCGTGCCGGACAGGTGTGGTCCAAGATGCGTTTCGCGGCCGCGCAGCTCCTTGCCTATGTCGAGGACGATCTGTGGCTCCGCCTTGCGGGCCAGGCGAACGCCGCCGCCGCGCGGATCGCGCCAGCCGCAGGGACCAGGCTTCTGGCGCCGGTCGAGGCGAACGAACTTTTCGTCGAGCTGCCGCCGGCGGCGATGGACGCGCTCGAACGGGAAGGCATCGGATTTTTCCGGCGCGGGACGTCGCTGGCCCGTTTCGTCTGCCGCTGGGATACGAGCGAGGCCGAGGTCGCGGCACTGTCCGCGGCTCTCCGCGAGCACACAGGGGCGTCTGGGGCGCAATCCGCTGCGCAGTGACAATGGGCTCGAAGCCGGGCTTAATTAAGCGTTGACGGTCGCGCCCTAGTATCCGGGCGCGCCATCGTGGCGTGACCCGGACCTTATCATGAGCGACGCCTCGTTGCCGAACCTGCCGCCGGCGCCGACCCGATCGGGCACGCCGCTGCTGTCGATCGTGGTGCCGACATTCAATGAGCGCGACAACCTGGCAGAGCTCGTGCGCCGGATCGGCCAGGCGTTGCCGGACACGGCCTGGGAGATGATCGTCGTCGACGACGATTCGCCCGACGGCACCGCCGCGGCCGCGCGTGCGCTGGCGCAGGGCGATCCGCGCGTGCGCTGCCTCCAGAGGATCGGCCGGCGCGGGCTGTCGTCGGCGTGCATCGAAGGCATGATGGCGAGTGCGGCACCCTATATCGCGGTGATGGACGCCGATCTGCAGCATGACGAGCGCCTGCTGGGAAAGATGCTGCCGGTCCTGCAGCATGGCGAGGCCGACGTCGTCGTCGGCAGCCGCTATGTCGATGGCGGCGGTATCGGCGATTGGGATGCGGGCCGGGCACGCGCGAGCCGCGTCGCCACGCGGCTTGGACAGATGGCGCTGCGTGTCCGGCTGTCCGATCCGATGAGCGGCTTCTTCATGGTGAAGGCCGATGCGGTGCACGACACCGTCCGGGCGCTGTCCGGGATCGGATTCAAGATCCTGCTCGATCTGCTGGCGTCCTCGCCGCGGCCGCTGCGCTGCCGCGAGATGCCCTACGAGTTCCGCCGGCGCGCCGCCGGCGAGAGCAAGCTCGACGGCAGGGTGGCGTGGGACTTCCTCATGCTACTCGCCGACAAGACTGTCGGCCGGTTCGTGCCCGTGCGCTTCCTCATGTTTGGCGTGGTCGGCACGCTGGGCATCGTCGTGCATCTGGTGGTGCTGGCGCTAATGTTCCAAGTTGGGGATCTTCCGTTCGTGTGGGCGCAGACCGGCGCTACGCTCTCGGCGATGACATTCAATTTCGCCGTGAACAACGCGCTGACCTATCGCGACCAGCGTCTGCGTGGTGCGCTGCAGCTCGCCCGGGGATGGTTCACCTTCGTTGCGGCCTGCAGCGTCGGCGCGGCCGCTAATGTCGGCATTGCCAACTACCTGTTCGAGCACGACACGTTCTGGGTCCTTTCGGCGATGGCCGGTGTTGCGGTGGGCGCCGTCTGGAACTACGCCGTCACCTCCGTCTACACCTGGCGCGCACGTTGATGCACGCGGCGGAAGCAGCGTGGAGACACGCGAAGAGAGGCGATGGCCGCGCCGTGGCGCGTCCCCGGGATACCCTGATCATTGTCGCAGTCTTCGCGCTCGCCCTTTGCATCCGGCTGTATCGCCTCGACGCGGAGCCGATCTGGCTCGACGAGGCTGCGTCCCTCGGTTTCGCGCGCGCCTCCTGGACCGCACTGTGGAGCGAGCTTCGGCCGCACGAAACCAACCCGGTCGGGTACTACGTGCTGCTCAAACTGTGGATCGCCATTGCCGGCACGTCCGAGTTTGCGCTGCGCCTTCCTTCGGCAATCGCGAGCGCCTTGTGCGTCGCGCCGCTGTACTGGCTGTGTCTGCGTCTGTTCGACCGACGTACGGCGGTCCTGGCGGTGCTGCTGCTTGCGCTCGCGGCAATCCATGTGGAATACGCGCAGGAGGCGCGCAACTACGCAATTTTCTTCCTGCTGTTCCTCTGGGCCCTGATTGCTGCGGCCCGGCTGGCGGAGCCGAAGACGTGGGGCCAAACTTCCAGAGGCCATGCCCTGCTGCTCGGCGCCCTCGGGGCAGGGCTTGTCTGGATGCACGGCACCGGGCTGATAGCTCTGGCCGCAATCGATGTCTTCGTCCTTGGCGTCGTTGCGACGCGCCGCGGCCCGTGGATGCCGGTGCTCGCGCCCCTAGTCGCCGCGAATCTCGTCGCCGGCGTGCTGGCGGCGCCGGCGCTGCTGACGATCTGGCTGCAGGCGCTAGACCCGCATTCGGCGGCGTCGTGGATCGCGCGCCCGACGCTCGCCTCGGCAGGGGCCGTCTATGCGAAGGTGCTTGGCCATGCATACCTGGCGTGGTCCCGGCCATGGGCCGATGCGATCCTGGTTCTGGGCTTGATTGCGGCAACATGGTCCGCCGCGCGCCGAAAGGAGAGCCGGATATTCGGACTGCTGGCGGCGCTGGCCTTCGTGCTGGTGGCGTTCTACGGGCTCAGCCAGAAGACGCCGGTCCTGCTGCCGCGCACGGCCCTGTTCGCCCTTGCCCTGGCGCTACCGCTGGTCGCCTATGGGCTGACGCGCGTCAGGAGCCGCTCGATTCTCATTGCAGCCTCAGTCGCGGCTCTCGTGCCGCAGGCCAAGGACCTCGTCAACTACTTCGCCTACGGCATCGGAAAGGAACCCTGGCGCGATGCGACGGCCGCCGCCGCGGCCGCGTCAGGGCCGGGGTCGGCGCTGCTGATTTCGGGCGCCGACGCATTCGGCATGGTTGCGGTCGCCTATTACTGGCCGCAAGGGCGGGCCATCCCGACTGCCTTCGTGCTGAGGCAGCCGCGGTCGAAGCTTCAGCAGGCCTTCGTCGCCCATGCCGGCGGCACAACGATGATCGATCCGGAGACGGTCTGTCCGGAGCTGGTCGAATTCGAGCGGATCGTCGTGATCCATCGCTATTCCGTGGGCTCGTCGCGCATCGTCGAGCTCAGGGCGGCGCTGACGGCCCGCGGCGCATCGGAAGGCGATCCCACGGTCATGGGCAACCTCGACCTCCGGGTCTGGGCGGGGCTCACGTGCCCCGCCGCCCAGCCCCCTGAGGGGCTTGGCGAGCGGCCCTGAAACTGGCACATAAGCGGCGCGCGTCGCGCCTGTGCACCGCGTATCTGGATCAATGGAGCTGAGCAGCACGATGCCCGACGAAGCGGCGCCGCCGGAAGCAGGACGCGATTTCATTCGCGACATCATCGAGAGGGATCTGAAGACGGGGCGCCACAAGCAGGTCGTGACCCGGTTTCCGCCGGAGCCCAACGGCTATCTGCATATCGGCCATGCCAAGTCGATCTGCCTCAATTTCGGCGTAGCGCAGGAGTTCGGCGGCCGCTGCCACCTGCGCTTCGACGACACCAATCCGACCAGGGAGGAGCAGGAATATATAGACGCGATCAAGGCGGATGTCCGCTGGCTCGGCTTCGACTGGGGCAAGCACCTCTACCATGCGTCGGACTATTTCGAGCAGCTCTACGAGTGGGCCGAGCATCTGATCCGCAACGGCAAGGCCTATGTCGACGACACGCCGCTGGAGGAGATGCGGGCGATGCGCGGCACCGTGACCGAGCCGGGCCGCGCCAGCGTGTATCGCGACCGGAGCGTCGAGGAGAATCTCGACCTGTTCCGCCGCATGCGGGCCGGCGAGTTTCCGAACGGCGCGCGCGTGCTGCGTGCGAAGATCGATCTCGGCGCCGGCAACATGATCATGCGCGATCCGGTCCTGTACCGTATCCTGCATGCCGCCCATCCCAGGACGGGCACCGCCTGGGCCATCTATCCGACCTATGATTTCGCGCATGGCCAGTCCGACGCGATCGAGCACGTCACGCATTCGCTGTGCACGCTCGAGTTCGAGGATCATCGGCCGCTCTACGACTGGTTCCTCGACAACCTGCCGGTTCCGGCGCGGCCGCGGCAATATGAGTTCGCGCGTCTCAACCTGACCTATACGGTGCTGTCGAAGCGCGTGCTGACCGAGCTGGTGCGGCGCGGCGATGTCGGCGGCTGGGACGACCCGCGCATGCCGACGCTGGCGGGCCTGCGCCGGCGCGGCGTGCCGCCCGAGGCGATCCGCGACTTCGTGCGCCGCATCGGCGTCGCCCGCGCCAACTCGGTCGTCGACGTGCAGATGCTCGACGCCGCCATCCGCGACAGCCTCAACAAGTCGGCGACGCGCCGCATGGCGGTGCTGCGGCCACTGAAGGTCGTCATCGAGAATTATCCCGAGGGCCGGACGGAGGAGCTCGAGGCGGTCAATAACCCCGAGGATCCGTCAGCCGGTACGCGCATGGTGCCGTTCGCGCGCGAACTCTATGTCGAGCGCGACGACTTCATGGAGAACCCGCCGAAGAAGTTCTACCGGCTGGCGCCGGGCCGCGAGGTGCGGCTGCGCTATGCCTATTTCATCACCTGCCGCGAGGCGGTGAAGAACGCGGCGGGCGAGGTGGTCGAGCTGCGCTGCACCTATGATCCGACGACGAAGGGCGGCAACGCGCCGGACGGGCGCAAGGTGCAGGCGACGATCCACTGGGTTTCGGCCGCGCACGGGGTGCCGGCAGAGGTGCGGCTCTACGATCACCTGTTCGCGCGGCCCGATCCCGGCGCGGGCGGCGACTACTTCGCCGATCTCAACCCCGGCTCGCTCGAGATTCTGGGCGACGCAAGGGTAGAGCCTGCGCTTGCCACGGCCAATTCCGGCGATACCGTGCAGTTCGAGCGTCAGGGGTACTTTTCGCGCGATCGCGATTCGACGTCGGGCCGGCTCGTATTCAATCGCACGGTCGGCCTGCGCGACACCTGGGCGAAGGTCCAGGCTGCAGGGAAGGGCAGGTAGAGCCGCGTGCCTTGGCGGGCGACTCACTGCATGCTGCGCAGCGCCTCCCTGCAGGCCTGCTCGCAGCGCTGGCAGGATTCGGCGCAGACGCGGCAATGCTCGTGTTGCCCTGCGTGGTGCGCGCATTCTTCGCCGCATATCCGGCAGGCCGTGGCGCAGGCATCGAGCATGCGGCGAATGACCTCTTCGTTCGAGCCCGTGCGGCGCGTCGCGACGGAACCGGTGATCGCACAGATGTCGGCACAGTCGAGGTTGAGCCGGATGCACTGCCTTAGCTCCTTGACCGAGTCCTCGCCGAGGCAGGCATCGGCGCAGGATGTGCAGGCCTGGGCGCAGTCGTAACACGCCTCAATGGAGCGGATCAGCGCGTCGTTGGCCTGTCCCTTGACGTCGGGATGAGTCCGGATCATCTCCTGCGCGTGCATCGAGGTCTCCATCATTGGGAAGATCGGCACCGAACTAAACCGGTATCCCGTGCTCAGGTTCCGCAATGACCGCAGAGCCGCGCGGCAGCACTCAGGCGGAAGCGGCTGCGCGGTCCGCCGGGACGCCCAGAGAAAGGTCGAATTCCGGCGGCTGGCGCAGTGTCTGGTAGACCACGCAGTAGCGTTCGGTGAGCTTCTGCAGGGTTGCAAGCTTGTCCGCATCGGCGTCGGTATCGAGATCGAACCGCAGCCGGATCGCCTTGAACCCGACCGGTGCCTCCTTGCTCACGCCGAGCGTGCCGCGGAAGTCGAGATCGCCCTCGACCCTGACGGTGCCGCTCCGCACTTCGATGCCGAGCGCGGTGGCAACGGCGCGCAGGGTCACACCGGCGCATGCGACGAGCGCTTCGAGCAGCATGTCGCCCGAGCAGACCTGCAGGCCCGTGCCGCCCGTCGCCGGGTGCAGCCCGGCTTCGATCAGGGCCCGGCCTGTCTCGACCTTGCAGGCGATCGATGCCTCGTCGAGCGTGCCCCTGGCGCACAGGGTAATCACGGCGGTCTGCGGGTCCTGCTTGTATCGGTCTTTCAGCGGCGCCTGCAGCGCGCGCAGGTCCTCGGCGTTCATGCGGGATCTCCTCGGGTCGTGTAGGGGCGGCGCGGTCAGGCCGCGGTGGCGACGTCCATGGCGGCCTGCAATTCCGCGAGCAGCGACACCTTCCAGCGCTGGAATTCCGGCGATGTCCGGAAGCGCGGGCGCGGCAGGTCGACCGTGTGCTCGGCGTGGATGGCGCCTGGATGAGCGCGCATCACGACAACGCGGTCGCTCAGGAACAGCGCCTCGTCGATGTCGTGCGTGACCAGCACCATGGTCGGGCGGTCGTCGCTCCAGATATCGAGCAGGTGGTTCTGCAGGTCGGTGCGGGTCAGTGCGTCGAGCGCGCTGAACGGCTCGTCGAGCAGCAGGACCGACGGGCGCGCGACGAGGGCGCGGGCGATCGCGGCGCGCTGCGCCATGCCGCCGGAGAGCTCGCGCGGCAGCGCATCAGCGAAGCGGTCGAGCCCGACGCGCCGCAAGGCACCTAGTGCGCGCTTGCGGCGCTCCGCCTTCGGAAGGCTGCCAAGGCCGAACTCGGCGTTCTCGGCGATCGTGAGCCATGGCATCAACCGCGGCTCCTGGAATACCAGGCCGATTTCCGGCCGCGGGGCCCGGACGGGGATATCGCCGCACCACACGCCGCCCTGGGTCGGCGCCGTCAGGCCGGAGATCAGCCGCAGCAGGGTGCTCTTGCCGCAGCCGCTGCCGCCGACGATGCCGAGGATTTCGCCTGGCTGTACGGCGAGATCGATGCCATCGAGCGCGAGGTAACCGTTTTCGAAGCGTTTGGAAACCGATTGCAGTCGCAGCATGCGGATCACCCCTGGGGCTTGAAGGAGTCCTGCCAGCTCAGGACGCGTGCGCCCGCCCGCACCAGCGCGGTATCGGTGATCTTTCCCAGCGCTGCGAACAGGACGATGCTGGCGATGATGATGGCCGGCCTGCCGGTCATCTGCCCGTCGACGAGCAGGAAGCCGAGGCCTTCGCTGGCGCCCATCATTTCGGCGGCGACCACGAACATCCAGGCAAGACCGAGCCCGCTGCGCAGCCCGACGACATAGGCCGGCAGGGCGGCCGGCAGCAGGATGCGGCCGATCATCGCCGCAGGCGAGAAATTGTAGATGCGACCGACCTCGACCAGCTTGCGGTCGACGTCCCGGATTGCGCTGGAGAGGCCGAGATAGACGGGGAAGAACGCGCCGACCGCGATCAGGGTCACCTTTGACATCTCGAAGATGCCGAACCAGAGAATGAAGAGCGGCACCCACGCGATCGAGGGAATGTTGCGCAGTGCCTGCACCGTCGGATCGAGGAGCCTGCGTCCGACCGTCGAGTAGCCGGTCAGCGCGCCGAGTACGGTCGCCGCGGCGACACCGAACGCGAAACCGAGCGCCAGCCGCTCGATCGTCGCGCGCATGTGCAGCGTCAGCTCCCCGCTCGCGGCCAGCGACCAGATCGTGGTCGCGATCACCGTGGGCGGCGGCAGCAGCCGGCCGGAGATGAGTCCGAGCGCGGCGGCGCTCTCCCAGATGGCGGCAACGGCGACCGGCACGATCCAGCCGAGCAACCCGCCGAGGCGTGGCTTTGGCCAGGATCCGGCGGCGCTGCCCTGCTGCGCACCGGCGTCCGAAACGACGCTGGCGAGGGCGCGCTCAGCGGCGAGCATCGGATCTACCGCGCCTGCGCGAGCGACCGCGCGAAGCGCGGCTCGATCAGCGCGTCGGTGGCGTCTTTCACGTCGACATCCGCCGGCACGACGCCGCTCTCCTGCAGCGCAAGACCCGCCGCGAGAATTGCGTCGCGGTGGACCGCGCCGATGGTCGGGTTTGTCAGGTCGGTGCGCTCCAGCTGCTTCGCCGCGACCGGCTCGGTCAGCTTCGCGGCGCGCGCGAGAATTCGCTTCAGATCATTGGGGTTTGCCAGCGCCCAGCGGCGTCCTTTCTCGTATACGCCCAGCACGCGCTGCGTGAGTTCCGGGTTCTCCGCGGCGAAGGCCTCGCGCACGTTGAGGAAGCCGTAGGTGTTGAGATCCGCATTGCGGAAGAACAGGCGCGAGCCCTGCTCTAGCTCGGTCTGCGCCATCATCGGGTCGAGGCCGGCCCAAGCATCGACCTGTCCCTGCTCGAGGGCGGTGCGCCCGTCCTGATGCTGTAGCAGGACCGGCCTGATGTCGCGCTCGGTCAGGCCGTGCAGCTGCAGGGTGCGGAGCAGGAAGATGTACGGATCCGTACCGCGCGTAACGGCGACGCGCTTGCCCTTGAGATCGGCCACGGTCCGGATCGACGAGTCTTTCCCCGTTACGAGTGCCGTCCATTCCGGCTTGGAGTAAATGTAGACCGCCTTGATCGGGCTGCCGTTGATTCGAGCAAGCAATGCCGCGGCGCCGGCGGTCGAGCCGAAATCGATCGAACGCGCATTGAGGAACTCGATGGCCTTGTTGCTGCCCAGGCTCAGCACCCAACGCACGGCGATGCCGTCCTTCGCCAGTTCCTGCTCGAGCCAGCCCTTTTCCTTCAGGACCAGGCTGACGGGGCTGTAATAGGCGTAGTCGAGAGTCACGGTCCTGGCCGTCTCGGCGGCCGAGCCCGAACTCGAACCGGCCGCGGCGACGAGCGCGGCGGCAGAGAAGGCCGCGAGGGCGGCACGGCGGCTGATGGAAATCTTCATCCCGAACTCCTGCAATCTACGGCCCTGACGCCTGCGCGCCCGGCCATGGGTGACGAAACCGGCTGGTCCGCCGGCCCCGGCTCCCGAGGGGTCCGGTAGAGACGACAAACCCGCCGCAGCTCTCGCTGGGCGGGTGGCCCACGCTTTAGCTGCATTTCTTACGCGCCCGCAAGCTGTTGCTCTCAAATCGGCGCGACCAAGGCGGATGATTACCCAAGCGCAGGGCACGTTAAAAAAGAAAAATACTAATCCGTCATGTTAAATTGATTTGAAACTGCCTTGGGGCAGCACTCCGCTGGGCGGAAAGCGTGGATCGCAGCCGTGTGGTGTCGGGGCTCGATGCGGAGTACCGGCCTGGTGCGCACGGGCTTTGTCGTGCGTCCGGGGCTCGCAATGGAACGGAGGCCGGGGAGAGGGCTACCGGGATGCGCGACGTATCGGCAGTAGCGATCCTGGCCTGCGAAAAGTTGCGCGTGCTATAGAAGGCAGGCCCGCGCGCCTGTTAACGCTGCTCGGGACGGCTCGCTAACGATTTCCGGCCGATCTCGGTCTGACGGTTCGCGCCGCGGATATGCCGCCGTTCCGCCACGCGTGGCTGCCCTTGCAGCGGGGGCAAATCCGTTCGCCGGCCCACTCGCTGTCGAAAGCGGCTTCGCAACGCAGGCATTGGCGACGCTTGCGGCCATTTTGATGCGGATTTTCGATCATCGTGCCTTCCATGCACCATATATAGGCACGGCAGGAGCGGTTTTCACCCCGGTGCGGGATGTCGCCTACCGCGACGGCCGTCGGAGGTTCGCGGCGCAGGCTCGTGGCCGCGCGTGGTTCTCGCGCGATTATCCGTAGATCGGGACGATTGTGCGGCCCGCGGCCTCAGCAAGTAGCGCCATCGTCCAGCCAGGTCATGGCTTGCTGCGCCACATCCCGATCGCTTCGGCGATGATGGCCTGCAATTCCAGCATGGATGCTTGCGGAGCGGCCGCGACATAAGCAGCGCACGCTATGTCGAATGCGGCCCCCGGAGTCTCCCCGGAGGCAAGGGCCGCTGTGTGCGCTTCCTTGGCGGCCAATGTTGCGGGCGATAGCAGCCGAGCGTCCTTCATGGCGCGACCCTACCTTCTACCGCCTCCATAAGATATGACAATTGCGGGCCGGCTTCGGCGCAAGCGTGCGACTTTGCTTCAGGCGGACTGCTCGCCGGGCCTCAGCGGCGGCGCGAACAGCCGCTTGAACAACAGGTGTGACGGCAGGATTGCGAGGAGGGGTACGGCCACCATCTCCGCTGCAAGGTAGAGGAGCGGCGGGATGCGTTGCTGCGGCTCTGCGCCGGGTCCGTAAACCCAGTTGATGTTCTCCTCCGGCGCCGTCAGCAACCATGTCGCCGGCAGCAGCACCAGCGTGAACAGCGTCTGCCGGACGAACGAGCGGCGGTCGTAGCCGAGACCGCTCAGCAGCCACAGCAGAGTGGGCGGCAACGCGAGGTGGAACAGCGACAGGGCGCGCAGATAGAGCGGCTTGGCCGGATCGAACATATAGGCGGCGAGTTCGAGCAACCTTCCGCCGAACAGGAAATCGATGCTCCAGATGGTTTCGAGCGCCAGCACGCCAACCGCGGCCATGCCAGCGAGCCACGGCAGTTCCATGATGAGCGCTACCGTCGTCGCGAACAGCGCCAGGTCGGACAGCCACAGGAAGTTCTGCGGGCCGTATTGCCACCAGTAGACCGGCACCAGAACTGCGACGAAGCCGCCGTAGGCGACCTTTAGCCAGATCGGCACTCTTCCCGCCGGCCCGCTGATTGCGGTGGAGGCCATGTAGTCTTGCCGTCCGGTCGTACCGGGTTCCTGCGCGCGGTGCCTCATGGTGTGGCGGAACGGCGCAGCCGATGCACGGTTCCACGACCGCTGAATCGCGTCGAGAATCCCTGTAAGGTTCGGGCCAAGGAGCGACGATGGCCCGCACGACTAAAGGCAGCACCAAGGCCGCCGCGCGTGAGCGCGTGAACGAAACCAGCCTCTACGCGCCAGTGAAGGGCTACCTCGAGAGCCACGGCTATACGGTCAAGGGCGAGATCGGACCGTGCGACGTAATGGCCCGGCGCGGCGACGAGCCGCCCGTCATCGTCGAGCTCAAGATCGGGCTCAACCTGGAGCTGATTCTGCAGGGAGTCGAGCGGCTGAGCCTGACCGACCGGGTCTATCTCGCCGTGCCAGGCCCGCGCGGGCCGTCGCCGGTCTTCGACCGGCGCGTCCACAAGCTGTTGCGCCGCCTTGGCCTCGGACTTCTGATCGTGCATTCGCCGACCTCGCGCGGCCGCACCGTCGAGGCGGTCCTCGACCCCGCACCGTACCGCCCGCGCCAGAACAGGCGCCGCGCCGGACGTCTGCTCGGCGAATTCGCGCGGCGGTCGGGCGATCCCAACCCGGGCGGAAGCACAAGGCGCGTGAAACTGGTCACCGCGTATCGCCAGGAGGCATTGCGCGTTGCCAGCGTGCTCGAGCTGCGCGGGGCGCAGAGGCCGGCGGCCCTGCGTATCGACGCCGAGGCGCCGAATGCGGCGCGAATCCTCCAGCAGGACGTCTATGGTTGGTTCGAGCGGGTCAGGCGCGGACTCTATGCCCTGACGCCTGCAGGAGCGGAGGCGCTGACCGTTTTCGCCGGCCGGTTCGCCGCACCGGCATGCTTGATGCAGGGCCCGCTCCCGGATCGAGCCGCAGCAGAGTAGGGCCGCCGTCGCGATGCAATCAGGACCACATCGCGATAGGGCATCGGCGACGGCCGGCGGCGCAATCTCCGCTATCTCGTTCAGTCACGCCGAGCGGCCAGGCGACCATCGATCGGCACGTACACGAAATTGGGCCGCGTCGGCCATCCGGTCACGGGAATGAAGCTCGCACGATCGTCGAAGAGCCGTCCCGCGAAGCGGTAGTTCTCATGCAGCGCCGGAGGGACGTTGGCGCCTCTTTCGTTCAGAACGATGACGCTGAACCGCCGTGCGCGAACGGCTTCCTGGAGGCTCGCCTTCAGCGCGCGCCGTCCGCGGCTGTCCGGGCCTCTCAACACGTCGCTTGCAGCCATTCCCAGTCCGAAGGACCTCTTGCCGGCACGTGCCTGAAGGAACGGCAGATCGGGCAGGAGAATGTCGCCGTCCGCCGCGGCCAGATAGGCAAGGAACCGCTCACCTGCGGCCTTGTCCAGCCGGCTTGGGATCGCAGAATGCGGATTGTACGCCAGAACAATCAACTGCAGGACGAGGATGAGCCCCGTCGTCATGTGGACCAGGTCAGGCCGTCGGGGCGGGGCGATGCGGTCCGCAAGCACAAGACGCAACCGCACAATTCCGATGGGCGCAAGAATGGACAGGATCGCGTAAGCGGGAATGACGACGTTCTGGAAGCTCCCGCTATGCAGGCGCGCAGCCCATGCGCTGCCAACGAATCCCAGGAAAATCGCGCCATATCTCACCGCGGAAGGGCGATCGATCAGGGCCGACGCGGCCACGGCCGCGATGGCCAGGCACAGCGCCAGGCCCGTCGGCGCCAGGTCCCTGGTCCAGAACGTAAGGAGATACTGCCAGTCGATTTCATGCGAGCGCGGCAGCTCGAACAGGAAATAGGTCGACCAGGCATCGCTTGCTCCATGAAGAAGAACGGCAGGAACGACGATGATGGCAAGGAAGGCGGCGATGGCCGCCGACGCATTGCGGCGATCGAATGCAATCATGAACGCCAGCACGGGCAGGGCCACCATGAGACTGGATTGTTTCGTCCAGAATGCGAGACCGAATGCAGCTGCAGCGCCCAATGCGCTCGCAGCCCCGTTTCGAAAGCCGACCAGATGGACCGCGACCAACAGCAGCAGAAGGTTCAACATGTCGACGCGAGCGATATGGAACCATTTGCCGGCGACGTCGAACATGGCGAAGAACAGGCCTGCTCCGCACAGGGCGAGCAGCCGATCCCCGGTTTCCTTTGCGCAGATCCGGTAGATCATGTAGCCGCATCCTGCGGTCGCGGCCAACGAGATCAGGCGCGGGGCGAGGAAATCCATGCCGAGGACGCTCGCAGCCGCGGCGGCCGCATAGTAGTAGAGCGGCGGGTAGATGTAAGGCACGTAATCGAGTGACGGCGCAACGTATAGCGGGGCACCGTCGAGGACCCGCCGTACGACGGCGAGCGTTCCGCCTTCCATCCATTCGAGGGGAAACTGGTACCGAAGCGTCCGGCAGGCGACGTAGATGAAAGCCGCGGCATAAGCGAGCGAGAGCCCAACCGCGATCGCCTGAACAACGGCGAAGAATCCGCGGGAAAACGGCAGACGATGCACGGCGCGGCTGGTCCACGCCGGCGGCCGAAAGGCGGCGGCAATGGTCCTTGAGATGCCGTTCACGGCCAAATGCCGGTGCCGGGACAGCGTCGCGCCGACTGCCTGCCTGCGCGATCACGTGTCGCTGCGGATCGCGGGCTCCGTGCCGCTCCGCCCGTGCGGTTCGCGCGGTGTTCGCAAGGTGAGCTCTGCCCGGCATCCACGGCGATGCTCCCGGTTGCCGGCTACGTCATACGCGGCCGCGATGGACCGCGAGCCGCGACTGCCTGCCGGCATCGAGCGTCGCGGCAGCCATTGAACCTTCAAGCCACCCGGTTCGTTCCGTTCGCGTTTCATCGCTGTCGCCGGTCCTTCTTCGGAAGGACCGGCACGGTCACGACGTGTCGTCGGCGCGGGACGGGACAGATCGCGTCCGCCGGATCCGGCGCAGTTCGAATCAGCCTCTGCGGGACGCCGTATGACAAAGAAGCCGGCCGTGCGGTCGAGCTTCGGGACCGGTGCGCAAGGGCGAGCCGTCCATGGGCATTTGTTACAGGCGGCGCGCATCCACGTGGCAAGAATCGTCCGGTACGCCTGTCGTGCCCCGGGCAGCCGATCCGGACGGTGCGGTATGAATGGCGGCGCGCCACGAGCGACGATCTGTCGTGCCATGATGGCCGATCGGCTGTATATCCCTGAAGAGGGGCATGCTGCCCGGGAGAGCGAAGCGAACGCGTTGACGCCGGGCCCGGAGTTGATGCAATCGATTACTCGGTCCGTGAGGGTGGTTTCAATGTCGACAAAAGGCGCATGTGTCCTGCGGCCGCGTGCGTGTCGCGGCGCGCTGGGGCTACACTGTATCCGATGAGCTTTGTGTTTTGATATGGATGGACCATGCCGTGGCTGAGCCGTGGAAGCCGCACATGGCAGGGACAAACAGGCTTGGAAGTGAATGGAGGGCAGGCGATGAAGGTCAAGGCGGCAGTGGCGCACAAGGCGGGGGCGCCGCTCAGCATCGAGACGGTGGATCTTGAAGGTCCGCGCGCAGGCGAGGTGCTGGTCGAGGTCAAGGCGACCGGGATCTGCCATACAGACGAGTTCACGCGTTCGGGCGCAGATCCGGAAGGCCTGTTTCCGGCCATCCTGGGGCATGAGGGCGCCGGTATTGTCGTCGACGTCGGCCCGGGCGTGACCAGCGTGAAAAGAGGCGATCACGTCATTCCGCTTTACACGCCCGAGTGCCGGCAGTGCGAGTACTGCCTGAGCCAGAAGACCAATCTCTGCCAGGCGATCCGCTCGACCCAGGGCCAGGGCGTGATGCCCGACGGCACCAGCCGCTTCTCGCTCGGCAAGCAGAGGCTCTTCCACTACATGGGCACGTCGACCTTCGCGAATTTCACGGTGCTGCCCGAGATCGCGGTGGCGAAAATCCGGCCGGACGCGCCGTTCGACAAGGTCTGCTATATCGGCTGCGGCGTCACCACGGGCATCGGCGCCGTCATCAACACGGCGAAAGTAGAGCCGGGCGCGAACGTGGTGGTGTTCGGCCTCGGCGGGATCGGACTCAATGTCATACAAGGCGCCCGCATAGCCGGCGCCGACATGATCGTCGGCGTCGACATCAACCCGGCGCGCAAGGCGCTCGCCGAAAAGTTCGGCATGACGCATTTCGTCAATCCGAAGGAGGTTGAGGGCGACCTCGTGCCATATCTGGTCGACCTTACGAAGGGCGGCGCCGATTACAGCTTCGAGTGCATCGGCAATGTGAAGACGATGCGCCAGGCGCTCGAATGCTGCCACAAGGGATGGGGCGTCAGCGTCATCATCGGTGTTGCCGGCGCGGGCCAGGAAATCTCGACCCGGCCGTTCCAGCTCGTCACGGGCCGCGTCTGGAAAGGCAGCGCGTTCGGCGGCGCTCGCGGCCGGACGGACGTGCCGAAGATCGTCGACTGGTACATGGACGGAAAGATCAACATCGACGACCTGATCACGCACACGCTGAAGCTCGAGGACATCAACAAGGGCTTCGACCTGATGCACGAGGGCAAGTCGATCCGTTCGGTGGTCGTCTATTGAGCGCACTGACCATCATATCCGAGCACGCCTGTTTCGGCGGCGTGCAGGGCTACTACAGCCACGACTCGGCCACGGTGCAGGGGCCGATGCGGTTCGCCGTATTCCGGCCGCCGCAGGCCGCGCATGGGCCCGTGCCGGTTCTCACCTATCTCGCCGGGCTCACCTGCACCGAGGAGACGTTCGTGATCAAGGCCGGCGCGCAGCGCTTGGCCGCGCAGCTCGGGCTGATGCTGGTGGCGCCCGATACCAGCCCGCGCGGCGCCGGCGTTCCGGGCGAGGATGCCGATTGGGATCTCGGAACCGGCGCCGGGTTCTACGTCGATGCGACGCAGACGCCGTGGGCGCCGCGCTACAGCATGTACAGCTATGTGACGCGCGAGCTGCCCTCAATCATTGCGGCGAACTTCCCTGCATCGGCCGATCGGCAGGGTATCTTCGGCCACTCGATGGGTGGCCATGGGGCGCTGATCTGCGCGCTCAGGAATCCGGGGCAGTATCGCTCGCTGTCGGCATTCGCGCCGATCTCGGCACCGATGCGCTGTCCGTGGGGCGTCAAGGCATTCACGGCGTATCTCGGCGCCGACCGGACGGGATGGGGCGACTGGGACGCGAGCGAGCTGATGCGGCGGCGCGCCTATCCCGGCCCTGTCCTGATCGACCAGGGCACTGCGGACAAGTTTCTGGACGAGCAGCTTCACCCGGAAGCGCTCGAGGATGCCGCGCGCGCATCCGGCCAGGCGCTGACGCTGCGTCGGCAGTCGGGGTACGACCACAGCTACTTCTTCATTGCCACGTTCGTCGACGACCACCTGCGCCATCATGCTTCGCAGTTGTATGGGTGATGCGCCTTAAGATCGTTGCCGGCGGCGCTCGGCCGAACGGTCGCCGACTATCGTCCGGGTGCGGGAAAGGCCATCGCGGCATCGTCGAGGACCAGCACCCAGTCCGGCCCCGCGGGTGTCGTGAAGTCGAGGGCGCCGGTGCGCGGAAAGGTCCCGATCCGCAGTGCGGCGCCGTCGCTTGGCCTGTACCACCACGCGACCAAGTCGCGTCCCGACAGTGGGCCCGGATCGATCGTGACCGTCCTGCCGCCTGCGGGAATGTAGACCATCGCGTAGCTGCCGTCCGCGGCGCGGGTGGCCTGGACGTGATCGGGGACGCCGCAGGGCAGACGGCGGTCAGCCTTCTGAAAACATCCCGGCGCTCCTGAACGCTCTGGCGTTGCGGCTTCCAACACTACGAGCCGCTGATCGGGAACACGACCGGGGATCGGCCGTGACTCGATCAGCCTGCGGAGATGGATCATGCTGCCGGCGCCGGGCCAGGAGAGCGCCTCCCGCCACGGGCCGCGGAAATTGATGACGTGGATCGCCCCATAGGTGTGGCCGAACGCGCCGGCAAAGACGGACCAGTATGCGCGCCGGCGTACGCCAAAGGCGTCCCAGGCCGGCGCGGTGTCGGTTGCGGGCCGTTCGTAGGTCGCTTCGCCGTCGACCACCGGTTTCGGCGGTTCTTTCCGATAGTCCGCCTCGACCAGCAGCCAACTCGCGGCGCCGGGACCGAAATTTCCGCCCTGGCTCGACTGGATCATGTTGAAAGCCAGCCATGGGTCGCGGTGATAGAAGGTCGAGGACGTTTGCAGCGGCGGTGGGGCCCAGCTGCCGTGGATCGTGACCGGATGGCGTCCTTCCGACCCTTCGTGCAGCCCTTCGCCGAGCCCGCGCCAGATCGAAATCGCGAAGTCGTCCGCGCTGTCGATCGCATACTCGCCGGCAACGATCCAGATGACGTTTGCCCGGGCCTTGTACCGGCTCGCCAGCCACCGTCCGTAGCCGCGCGCGCTCTCCGGATCGCGGAAGTCGGCGAAGTAGTGGCCCCATGTCACGACCAGCGCGCTGTACATCCCGCGCCTGTCCGTCTCGTCGACGATGCGGTCGATGTGGCCGAAGAATGCTCCGTTGGGATGCAGCGGATCGTTGTTGGTTCGAAAGCTGTAGTCCGGCGAATCGCGCGTCAGGATCGGCCCCTGGATGACGTTGAAGCCCTGCGCCTTTCTCGTGTCAAGATAGTGGGCGAGGTCCTCCGGGGCAATCCGGTGCAGCCACCACGCGGTGTCGCCCATCCAGAAGAACGGCGAGCCGTCGGACTTGACGAGGCCGCGGCCGTCCGGGCTTACGTGCAGCGGCAGAAGGTTATCGTGCACGGGGACCGGCAAGATGTCCGCCTGAACATGCGCCGGTGCGAGACAGAGCAGGAATGCGAAGCCAAGGGCCCGACTCATTTCCGATCCGCCGGCGCGGCGACACCTTGGCGGAATCCGCGGCGCGAAGAGCGGCACGTTCGCCTCCGACTGAATGGCCGTGCAGCCGGATTATGCGGGATGGCCGGTCCGCCTGGAAAGCGCCCGAATGATCCGCTCCTCGTCCTGGCGGGCGGCGAACCGATCTGGTCGGGTGATGCCGCGCGTGGCGGCGCGACCACTTATCGTGCAGGCGTGGGGGCAGGCCGTCGGCGCCTCGCGTCACCGCCTTCCAGGGGCGGATGAGACGGGCCGATGGCGAGACGCCGGTTTGGAATCGTCAGGATCCGCCCGGTTCGAGGTCCGCGCGGCACGTGTCGGATCGGCAGCCTGCCGTGTCGATCCTCGGATTCAATCCGAAGCGGTGGCGGCCTTGCGCGGAGCCTTCGCCGGCTGCGACAGCCATTCCCGGGCAACCTCATTGTTGTGGGCGCCGAGGCCGGGTGGATCGCGGTGGATCGCAAACTGGTAGCCTGTGATGGCCACGGGAAACGCGATGGTCCGGGTCTCCACACCATTCGGAAGCCGCAATGGCCGCACCAGGTTCATGGCCTCGACGTGCGGGTCGCTCATGACGTCGGCGTAGGTATTGATCGGAGAGCAGGGCACGCCGCGGCGGTCCATCTCCTCGATCCACTCGGCGGCAGAGCGATCTTTGAACCGCGATTCGAGGATGCCGCACAGCTCCGCCTGGTTCCTTGCCCGGTCGAGCTGCGTCGCAAACCGCGGATCCCGGGTCAGCTCCGGCATTCCAACGGCCGCCGCCACCTCCGCCCATAGCGAATCGTTGCCCGCCGCAATGACGAAGAACGCGTCCTTGGCTCGGTATGCCTGATATGGCGCGTTGCGCGGATGAGCGGATCCCATCGGCTCGATCGGCCGGCCCGTGCCGAAGAATTCGCTGGTCTGCAGGGCGGCGACGCCGAGCATCGCCCCCAGCATGGAGCAGTCGACGTGAGCGCCTTCACCCGTCTCTTTCGCCCTCATGAAGGCCACGATCGAAGTAAATGCACCATAGAGACCGGCGCAGAAGTCCGCGACAGGCACGCCGCATTTCACGGGCGACATCCCGTTGTGGCCGGTGACGCTCATCAGTCCGCTCATAGCCTGAACGGTCACGTCGAATGCGCCCCGATGCGCATAGGGTCCTGTCTGCCCGTAGCCCGAAATCGAGCAATATACAAGGCGCGGGTTGACGGTCCTCAGATCCTCGTACCCAAGTCCGAGCCGGGGCAACACGCCGGGCCGGAAGTTCTCGATCAGGATATCGGCTACGGACGCGAGTTCCTTGAGACGGGCGATGTCCTCCTTCTTCTTCAGATCGAGCGTGACGGAGCGCTTGTTGCGATTGATGGACGCGAAGTTCTCGCTGAACGGAACGCCATCGTCCTTGGATGTCAGCGGGGGCCAGCCGCGCATGCCGTCGCCGCCGGACGGATTTTCGATCTTCACGACGTCGGCCCCGAGATCCGCCAACAGGGAGCCTGCGAAGGGACCTGCCGCAATCTGGCCCAGTTCGAGAACTCTTACGCCCGACAACAGGCCGGGGCGTTCGCTTTGTGTCGTCATCGTCGTGGCTGTTGCCTTCAATGGTTCCATGTGGGTTTTCAAGACGGCCGACACGGCGCAGTCCCGGCGCGTAAATCAAGGCGTGAATTCATGCGCGGAACCAGAGATTCGGCACAGCGGGATTATGATAGCCTGAAACAAAGCTCTTCGCCTGTCCGGTTGCGGGATCGAACACGCTGCGTTCAACCGCGCCGATGTTCGCGCCGTAGACATGGATGCTGATGGATGGCCGGTCCGCGAGCGCATTCGATACCTCATGAATGTCACCGTGCCGGGGAGACACCATGTCGATGCCGCCAGGGCCCATTCTCTCCTGCTCGAGCGGCCGGAGGCGCCCATCCGCCGCTCTTTCGAAACGACGCGACAGCTCCTCGCCGCGCAGAACGCCGATGAGTCCCCAAACGGTATGGTTGTGAACCGGCGTCTTCTGGTTGGGTCCCCAGACGAAGCTCACGATGGAGAACCGCTCCAGCGGATCGCAGTGCAGCAGGTACTGCCGGTAGCTCTTCTCGTTTGCCTCCGCCGCATATGCGGGCAGCCAATCGTCCTGCGCGATCAGCCGTCCCAGGATTTTGTGGCCCTCATGGAGCATCCGGTCTTCATCTCCATGCGTCTCTTCCGCCAGCCTTGTGAAGGACTGAACGCACTCCCGCAATCGGTCGATGGACATGGCTGCCTCCCTGTCTAGTGACCCGTCATGACACCGCCGTCGATAAGATACGACGACCCGGTGACCATTTGCGATTCGTCCGAGCACAGATACACGGCCAGGTGCGCGATCTCCTCCGGTCGGATCATGCGGCCGACCGGCTGGTATTCGGAGAATTTCCGGAACGTTTCCTGTTCTCGGCCGGCATAGGCGGTCTTCAGGTAATTGTCGACCATCTCGGTGTGCACACGTGCCGGACAGATGCAGTTTGCGCGGATGCCCTTCTTGACGAAATCCAGCGCAATCGAGCGCGTCATCATCATCACGGCCGCCTTCGACGACGCATACGCGAATCGATCATGCATCGCCGTCAGCGACGCCAGAGAGGCCATGTTCAGAACGGCCCCTCCACCACGCGCGATCATTCCCGGCAGAAACTGCTTGGTGACAATAAATACGCCTTCGACGTTAACGCGATACACCCTGCGGAGATCATCCAGATTCGTCTGCAAGATGGTGCCGACGTGGATGACCCCGGCATTGTTGACGAGGACATTGACTGCGTAGCCGGCTCCTTCGATGGTCTTGTGCGCCTGCTCGACCGAGTGAATATCCGTCACGTCCATGCCTACCGCGAGGGCCGATCCGCCCGGTGCGATCTGATGCGCATTCTCCTCCGCACGCGACAGGTTCACATCGGCAAGGATGATGCGAGCGCCTTCACGGGCGAAAGCGTACGCAATGGCAAGGCCGATGCCCGTGGCAGCACCCGTGACGAGCGCTGTTTTGCCGGTCATTCTCATGCTGACAGCTCTCTTCTGCGTTGCCGACCGGTCAGGCGATTTCCCGCACCCGGTTGCGCAAGCGTCCGATGCCGGAGATCTCTAGAATGCACTCGTCGCCGTCCTTGAGGTAGACGGGTGGCTTACGGCTGAATCCGACGCCGAATGGCGTTCCGGTGACGATGAGGTCTCCAGGTTCTAGCGTAATCGCCTCCGAAATGAACGAGACCAGCTTCGCCACGCCGAAGATCATGTTCTTCGTGTTCGACTTCTGCATCTCCTGCCCGTTGAGCAGCAGGCGCAGGTCCAGGACTTGCGGATCGGGGATCTCGTCGGCGGTTACGATCGAGGGGCCCCAGGGGGTGAATGTGTCGAGCGACTTGCCGTGGTCCCACTGATTGGCCTCCCGGAACTGGAGATCGCGCGCCGATACGTCGTGGACAATGCTGTAGCCGAGAACGTACTTCAGACCATCCTTCTCGGAGACATTGCGGGCGCGCCGGCCGATGACGAAACCGAGCTCGACCTCGTAGTCGACCTCCGAGCAGATCCGCCGGCTGAACACGATGTCGTCGTCGGGACCGACGACTGAGTTCGGGAACTTGGCAAAGAGCACGGGAACGGAAGGGACCTTGAGATTGGCCTCGCGGCAGTGGTCGATGTAATTGAGGCCAATGCCGATGATCTTGCTCGGCTCGAAGATCGGGGCCCGCAGCCGCACTTCGTCGACGGAGATCGCTGCAGCGCCGGACTTCGCAATTGCGTGGATCTTCTTCAGCATCGCCTCGCCGCCGCGCGCGATCTCGAGCAAATCGCCGTGGCGGCCAGCCGGGAGCCCGGCCGCCGCGAGATCGATCACGCCACGTGGCGTCAGCAGCCCCGGCTTTGTCGCGTCTTTATGAGTAAAGGTAACCAGTCGCACGTCATGTCTCCCAGCTGATAAAAGATATAGCCGCACTCACGCGCCGAGCGATGAACCGCCGTCCACAACAAGATCGTGCATAGTAATGTGGCCGGCCTGATCCGACAGCAGGAACAGGACGGCATTTGCCACATCTTCGACCTGCGCGTTCTTCTGCAGCGGCGTGCCGACGCGGAAACTCTCCAGGCTCCCTCGCAAGAGGAGGTCCCCCATCCCCATAGTCGCGACCATGTTGCGGATCATGTCAGTCTCGGTCGCGCCGGGATCGACGCAGTTGCAACGTATGCCGGATGGCCCCAGTTCAAGGGCGAAAACCCGCATGAGATGGCTGACCGCCGCCTTGGACGCGCAATAGGCGCCTTGCTTGACGCGCGGAACGAGGGCGGCGTTAGATGAAATGGTAACAATTGCGCCGTTCTTCCGCTCGGCCATGCATCGCGCAACGGCCTGGGTCATCAGAAAAACGCCCTTTACGTTGACCGCGAATGTCGCATCGAAATCGGCCTCCGTCAGCTCCGTGAGCAGCCCCAGCCTTTGGATGCCGGCGACGTTCACGAGAAAGTCGATCTTGCCGAACCGCGCCTGCACCTCCGAGACGAAAGTCTGGACCGCATCCTGCTTGGTGACGTCGAGAGCGCGCGCGAAGACCTCGGTATCGTTTGCCAGAACGGTGCGAGCCTTCTCGAGTCCGTTCCCATCGATATCGACGATTGCAAGTTTCGTCCTTGCTTTCGCCAGCGCGGAGGCAACGGCCCAGCCGATGCCACGTCCGGCTCCCGTTACGACCGCAACCGATCCGCGGAGTCCATGGAGTTCCACGTCAGCCCTCGCTTCCTTTCCAGATACCTGTGATGGCCGCTTCGACGCATTGACGCGTCGTGCCATAGCGTGTCCGCACGCCGCGCGTGCCGGGCGCCGACAGAGCCGCTTTGACCGAATTTGTGGCGAGCAGTGCCGCCCGCTGATACTTCCGCGCCCCTAAATCGCAGCCAAAGCACATTCTGTCGGCCGTAACCTTCACGCCCGCCGACACGAGTGTGGAGAGCAGGCCGGAACTCTCGGCAAGCGCGAAGTTGCTGCGATTGGTCGTCAGGGTGAACTCAATTCCCGGCTTCACCTTGCGACCCTTCAGCAGTTCCGCGACCTCCTGAATCTGGTGAATTGTCGCATGCGGCGCTCCGATCGTGACCAGGTCCACGCCGGTTGAGCCGTCGGTATCGTAGGCGGCGCGTTCGCGATCAAGATCGTTGCGGGTAATGGAAATCGGCGCAGGTGGTACGCCAGCGCACACGTCTTCCAGCGATGGTGCCTCCGGCGTGATTCCGACGATATGGAACATCGGGATGTTCGCAACGATCGCGAACGAGGCGCCAAAGCCGAAAAGCGCGTCTGCACCAGGATGTGCGAGCCCGCTTATCACCGGGATACGGCCTTGCGATCGTCGTGCGACCAGAGAGCCGAGCAGATTGAATTCGCTCTCGTTCCGGGGCTGAAAGGCGACCTCGAAGTGCACGGATGCGCGTCGGTTGGCCGGAACATGCATGCCGTAGCGGGGCGTGACGCCGGTCAGTGCCGAAGCGATCGCGGTTGCGCCCTCTCGATTGGAGCGCGCTCCGAGAACGGAGTTCACATAGCCGGTCGTCGCCGACTCGCTCCACGCCACATGTTCGCCGAATGCCGGTGCGATGCCTTGGCTGAATGGATTGCACGAGCAGGTCGCGACGGCGCCCATGACTTGGCAGGCTTCGAGCATTCGCTGCTGGTGCACGTCATAGTCGGTTGCGGTCTCCGGGCTGGGACCGGTCCTCCGGTCAAAGGAGATCGCGTTGATCGTGGCGGGGACGGCGAAACGGGCGCCGGATTCCGCCATCGACACGATCAGGTCCGCGCCCGGCTTTCCCATCGCGAAGGCGTCAATGACGATATGTGCGCTGGCTACCGGAATGAGATCGGTCGCGTCCATGGCGCGCCCTACAGCAAGCAGCATGGCCATGGCCGTCTGCTGCGTCCTGCCGCCGCCCTGCAGCATTTTCTCCTGGTCAGGTGTCAACTTCATTTTCATTCCGATGCCTCGAGCACTTCGACGACCCCCGTCCGACCATTTACTCGGACGCGATCTCCTGTCTTGATCAGCTCGAGCGGGTTCTTCGAGCAGCGGTGCACGAGCGGGATCGCTGCGAGGACCGCGCCGGCCGCGACGATTGCGTCGGACTGGGCGTTTACGAGGGCGACGGGCCCAAGACTCAGAGAGGCGAGCTGCAACAAACTGAACGAGCTGGCCGTGCTGCCCTTGCCGCCAGGAAAGACCAGGACCTTCCCGGCGACCGACTGACCTTCGAGCTCATGGCCCTTTTCGACGACGACCCCGGTTCGCTCGTCGACGCCGAGATTGAACGCGATCGGCATGTGCGAAACGAGTGCAATACCTTCGGCTTCGCCTTCGGTGATGCCTTGGCCATGCATGCGCACCGTCATGACGTCCCACCCCAGGAGCGGACCTCGATGCGGCGCCGATCAAGGTTGATGACGACTTCGTCCCCACTCCGGAGTCGTGAAATCGGCCCGTCATCGCCGGCTGCGGGACGCACATAGCCGACGCAGAGGCCGCGGCTCAGTCCGGAAAATCCGCCGTCGGAAACGAGTGCGATCTTGTCGGCCAGCTCGGTGCCTGCGACCGCGCAGGCGAAATCATCGATGCCGCTGCCGCGAACGACCACGACCGTGCCTGGGCCGATCTCGTTCTTGCTCAAGGCGTCGAAAGCGCTCGTCGCATTTCGAAAGATGCGCGCCGTGCCGATGAACGTCCGCATGGACGGCGGCATGATGGCCGGTCGCACGATGGCGCCCGAAGGGGCGAGATTTCCGAAAAGGAGGATCAGGCCCGGGTCATTTGCCCGGGGCCCAGGTGTCGGGAACACGAGCGGATCGTACTGGTCCGGAATGCGCTCGAGTGCCGTAGCCATGTCCGCTCCATCGATCGTCGGTCGGTCGAGATGAAGGCTCGGACGAAGTCGCTTTAGGACCTGTGCCGCTCCGCCTGCGCGGTCAAGCATATCGACGGGAGTGCGGCCGCAGGGGGCGATAAAGCACATCTGGGGAATATTCGCGCCGATACCGGCGATCAGATCACGAATGCTCACCTCGAGGCGCAGCTCGTCTGCCAGACGCTGCAGGAACACGATGCTGCTGGGTGCGCCGCCGACGGCAAGGACCAGCTTTGTCGCATCCGCGATGGCGGCGGCCGACAGGAGCTTGCGCGGCGTCAGGTCGCAACGGATCGCCTCGACGAGCAGTCGTGCAGCCGTATCCGCCAGCCGGCGCAATTTCGGGCTGGCGCCCGCGATCGGAGCACTTCCAAGTGGCGCGATGCCGAGCGCCTCAGTGACCATATGCATGGTCGTAGCCGTTCCCATGCCGGGACAGACGCCGGGTCCGGTCACCGCATGGTCTGCCAGCTCCTCGAGATCCTGCTGCGAGCTACGCCCCGTCGCGACGGCACCTACGTTCTCATAGACGTCCAGCAGGTCGACGCGGCGACCGTTAATCGATCCGGCCGACTGATATCCGCACGGCAAGATGACGGCGGGAAGGTCGAGCCGCGCCGCCGCTAGAAGATGCGCCGGTGTCGTCGAGTCGCACGACGACAAGAACATGACACCATCGAGCGCCGCGCCGCGAGCCATCATCTCTATGTCCGCGGCCATTCGGTCGATGGCGTGGGCAAGGCGTGGACCTTCGCCATTCGCAAAGAACAGGCCGTCGCACGGGCCGCTCGTCGGTATGATGAGACCAACGCTGTTGTCCGTCGTGGCCGCTATTGCGGCAACCCCCGCGATTTCATCGAGGTGCGAATAGCAGACCGCCAGATCGGAGCTGCTTTTGAAGACGCCGATCCGCAATGTCTTGCGGCTGCGCGTATCGCGACCGCGCGTACCCAACTGGACCCGTTGAACGACATCTCTGAGAACTTCAGACCCGCTGGGGGCCCGGGGTTGCGCCGTCATGGTGCTGCCGCTGTGTGCCATGGATGGATCACAGCCCGAGGTAGCGGAACAGCGTCGCATCATCGATCGAGCCAACGGCCCCATCGTAACGAACGACGCCGCGCTCCAGAATGTAGAAGCGCTGGCAGTGGTCGAGGGCAACGCGCACATTCTGCTCGACCAGAAGAACACCGACGCCCTGACCCGCGATACGCTTTATGATATCGCCGACTTCACTCGCGAGCATCGGACTTAGACCTGCCGTCGGCTCGTCGAACAGCATCAGACCAGGATCGCCGATGAGAGCGCGGCCGATCGCCACCATCTGGCGTTCGCCGCCGCTGAGGGACCCGGCCGGCTGCGACAGCCGCTCCTTGAGCTTCGGAAACAGGTCGAAGACGCGGTCCTTGCTCAGATCTTTTCTGCCCGCCTTCACCATTCCGAGATTGAGATTCTCCAGCACCGTGAGCTGTGCGAACACATTGTCGTGCTGCGGCACATAGCCAATTCCCCGTCGCGGAATCAGATGCGGCGCCATGCCAACGAGCTCGGTGTCCTTGTACCTGATCGAGCCAGACGTCGTCGGGACGAGATTCAGGACGGACTTGAGCGCCGTGCTCTTTCCCACGCTGTTACGTCCGAGCATGGCGACGAACTCGCCCGGCTCGACCTTGATCGAAAGGCCCTTCAGGACGTGAACAGGCCCGTAGTGGGTGTGCACATCCTTAAGCTCAAGCATGGCTCGACCGCGTCATCGCGCCCTTGATGTTGGCTTGATGGCCGAGATAGACCTTTTGCACGGTTTCATTGCCGGCCACCTCGGCGGGCGGTCCTTCGAGCAGGAGCTTGCCGTTGTAAAGGACCGTGATCTTGTCGGCGACCTCCAGCACAACTTCGATGTCGTGCTCGATCAGCATTACCGTCATGGTGGCACCCAGACGCTTGATGAGTGCCGTCATCGTATCAGTTTCCTTTACGCCAAGGCCCGCCGTCGGCTCGTCGAGAAGCAGGAGGCGCGGACTCGCGCTCAGCGCCATCGCGATGTCGAGGATGCGCTGCTGGCCATACGATAGCTCCTTCGCAGTCACCGACGCGCGATGTGCGATTCCGACCTGTTCGAGAATGTCCTCGGCGCGCCGCTCGTTCTGGCGGACGCGGCTCCCGAATTGGAGCGGGTTGAGAGAACCCGAGACCCGATTGATCCCGGCCCAGACATTCTCGCGCGCCGTGAGCTCCGGGAAGACGCTGGTCAGCTGGAACGTCCGCGAGATCCCGAGCCGCGCAATGGCCTGGGCAGGCTTGTTCGCAATGCTCTGGCCCTCGAAGAGGATGTCGCCCGAGGTGAGCGGAACGGCGCCCGTGATCAGATTGAAGAGCGTCGTCTTTCCCGCTCCATTCGGGCCGATAATTGCGCGAATGCTTCCGGCGGGTACCTGGATCGAAAGGTCGGAAACCGCCGTCAGCCCGCCAAACGATCGCGATAAGCTCTTCGTCTCGAGCATCGTCACTTGCCGCTTGCCCTTTTGGCCATGACATGCGCCACCCGGGTCTTGATGGCTCCGGCCAATCCGCCGGGAAAGAAAATGATCGTGGCGATGATGATTGTCCCCACGATGATCGGGTAGACATGGATCAGGTAGCTGCTCAGGCCCTCGCGGAGATACAGGAGCAGCGCCGTGCCGATGATCGGACCATAGATCGATCCGATGCCGCCGACGATGCTCCACATGACCGGCTCGCCGGACAGCGTCCAGTGCAGGAACTCCGTGTTCGCATAGGCGGAGAAGAGCG
Organism: Alphaproteobacteria bacterium; assembly: GCA_041690495.1. Lineage (GTDB taxonomy): Bacteria > Pseudomonadota > Alphaproteobacteria > CACIAM-22H2 > CACIAM-22H2 > DATAAP01. The sequence goes on from JAWLHE010000002.1 coordinate 329,514, forward strand.
CGAACATGCCGCCGGAAAAGCCGGCCAGCGCGCCGGAGATCGCGAAGGATAGGACCTTGAGAAGTACCACGTCGTATCCGAGATAGCGGACGCGGTCCTCGTTCTCCCGAATGGCGCGAAATATCCGCCCGAGTGGCGAAAGGAGCAGAAATCGGACCAGGAAGAATACGGCGAGAAATATAGCCAGAACGAAGTAGTAGCTCACCAGCGGTTCGGAGAGGCTGTAGCTGTCGAAGAGCAGCGGCCGGCTGAAACTCAAACCGTCCTCTGCATTGGTCAACGATCTCCAGCCGGTCGCAGCATAATAGAGAATTAGGCCCATCACGATGGTGACCAGCGCAAAGTAGTGGCCCCGCAGATGCACGGCGAACGCCGCGACGAGAACGGCAATCGCCGCTGAGGACACAACCGAGGCCATGAGAGCTGTTGCGATTCCCGCATTTGCGTGAATGATGGTCAAGGCGACCGAGTAGGCGCCGACGCCGAAGAACCCCGCCTGGCCAAAGCTCAGCATTCCGGTATGCCCGTAGATGACCTCGATCGACAGGGCAAACAGCGCGAAGATTAGGATTTCGCTAACCATCGTCCGCGTGAAACGACCGGACAGATAAGGGAGCAGCACGAGCGCGGCGACGATTACCGCAAATAGAAAGAGTTTTCCGAACCTCACCGCCGCTTCTCCCGTTCGAGCAGGCCTTTTCGGCGGATCAGGACCCAAGCGAGAACCAGACTCAGGGCCAGGACCTTTCCTTGAACCGGCGTGACCATCATAACCATGACGCCCTGGACCAGCTGATAGATCAGCGCGACGATGATGGTGCCAAGAATGTTTCCGAAACCGGCGGCGATAACGACGATGAACGCGTCGATGATGATATCGATGCCCATATCGTAGCGGACCTGGAGAACCGGCGCGGCGAGCACACCGGCCAGACCGGCAAGCCCGCATCCGGCTGCGAAGACGACAAGTGTCACTTGCCGAGCCGGTATGCCCATCGCCGTCGCCACGTCGCGGTTCTGCTGGACGGCGCGAATCCACGTTCCGTACGTGGAGTGATGCAGGACATACCAAAGCCCTGCAATGATGGCGGCTGCTCCGCACGCCATGAGAATGCGATAGAGCGGATAGGTCCGGTCCAAGAGCGGGATCAGCGTTGCAACCGGCAGGTCAACGGATCGGGGCGCGCCGCCGAAAATCAGGAACAGGGCGTGTTGCAGTACGAAGAACAGGCCGAAGGTCGTGATCAGCGTGTAGATCGGCGGCTGTTTCTCGATTGGCCTCAATGTGGTCTGAAATGCGACGATTCCGATCAGCGCAACGACGATCGGTGCTACGACAAGCGAAAGCAGAAATCCGCCGAGCGGAGCGCCCGTCGCCTGAATGATCCACCACGACACCGCGGCTCCGATGGCGTAGAGCGCGCCATGCGCCACGTTGACGATGTCAAGGTAGCCGAAAACGAGCGTGAGCCCGAGTGCCAGCAGCGCCAGCACCCAGGACCACACCATCGCATTCAGCAGTTGAAATACGAGAGTTTCGGCCACGCAGCGTCTCTTCGGTGAAAAAAGTCGGAATGCCGCCGGATCTCCGCCGACGAATCAGAGGCGTTCCTTGCGGTAGTCGTTCTCCGGCGGATAGCTCAGCTGCGATTTGTCAACCGTCGCTATCACCTTCAGCTGATCGCCGTCGATCCGCTCGATGTACTGGTTGTGTACGATCTGATGATCTTCCGCCCGCATGCTCCAGTCGCCCTGCGGGAAGTCGCGGCTAGCTTTCAGTGCGAGCCCCTCGAGGGCCTGGATGAATTTCGGATGGTCGTCACGCGTACGCCAGCCGGCCTTCTCGACGACATGCTTGATCATGTGAACCGCCTGCCAGGCCACGAAGCTGTAAGGCAGGTTCGCCGCACGCCCCGTGTCCTTGTCGGTTCCTTCCGACGTCACGCCAATCGCTGCGCGGTAATAGTCATCGAACTCACGGAGCGCCGCTGGGACGTACTCGGCGCGGCGCGGATACATTGTCGTGTACCAGTTGCCATCCGCACCGGGCCCGAGGTCGGGCACGTTCGAGCCGGTGGTCACGGCGATGTTTCCGACGATTGTGACCTTGCGGGTGAGCCCCATGTCATGCGCCTGACGCAGAAAACGCATCCCGTCGCCGGCCGTCATTCCAAGCACGAGCGTGTCGAACTCGTCCGGTCTGATGTTGTTCATGTAGGCGCTAAGGTCTTGAGTGCCGAGCGGGATAAATGTCTCGCCGATGATCTTGCCGCCGCGCTCGCTCACATAAGCCTTGCTTTCCTTTACCAAGGAACGTCCCCAAGCGTAATCAGCGCCGACGAAGTAATATCTCGGCTTGAGCTTCTCCATTGCCACCAGGGCCATCGCCTTCATCTGCTGGCGGATATTGTTGACGCCGCGAAAGATCCAGCGATTGCCCTTGTCGGTGGTGGTTTCGAGCGCGGTGCCGCTCGCAAAATACGGAGTCCTCAGCTCCTTCGCAAAAGGTGCGGTCGCGATGTTATGACCGGAGTGCGTTGCGCCGATCACGAAGTCCACTTCGTTCTGCAGCACCAGGCTACGAAACTTTCGTAACGCCGTTTGCGTGTTCGTTTCGGTGTCCTCGACGAATAGCTCGACCGGCCGCCCGTCAATGCCGCCATCCGCCATTATTTTCTTGACCGCCGCCTTCACGGCGCGGTCGTTCCAGGTGCCATCGGGCGAGAGGGCCCCCGTGAGATCCTGCGTGCTCCCGATTCGGATCGGCCTTTTGCTCTGTGCGAGTACGTGCGGCGCGCCAAGGCTGCTGAACGTTGCGGTCGCCGCGGCGGCCGAGGCCAGAAACTGGCGGCGGGTCGACTTGTATTTCGCAATCTTCGACATGGTTTCCTCCGTTGATCCTCACCGCTCTGGAGCGAATGAACGCACGCGGTGAATTGTCTCTGCTTTCCGTTCGTGAAGCCGACGCCCGGGGACAGCCATCGCCCAATCGCTGCAATCGATGGCGGCCCTGCCGATCTGTAAATCCCGAAGCGGCGGCGCTCCGCGCCTTCGTTGCGCGGAGACACTCGATGCATTGAGACGGCGGCGGAACGGGTAGGGCATTGTTCCAATATCTGGAGCGTCGTTCCAAACAGTAACGCCGAACCGCCTGGCATGACAAGTCCCAGAGTCGTTCGGCCCTGACTGCCGCGCCGGCCGTTGATGCACTGCGCTGACGACGCGTCGAATTCGGGACCGGCGGTCTGACGCGCATTGGGCGCCGGCGCTCCGTGGCTGGGCCGCGAGGCCGGTCAACGCGGTTCGCGCTGCAAGCTTTGTCGGTAGGCTAGAATGCGCTGCTTGAGCACGGGCCGCGCCGCGGAACGCACCAGGGCGGCAAGCTGGCGGCTGCCGTCGTCCATTCCGATCTGATGGAGCGCCTTCACCGTGGGCACGTCTAATCGCGTGGCGTGTGCATGCTCGCGAGTGATCACGGCCGTTATCTGCTCTGATCCGATCGCTTCTGTCGCCAACCCAGCCGTGAGCGTGTCTTTCGCGTCGAGGCTTCGGCCGGAGCGCAGGATGTCGCGCGCCCTGTCAAGGCCTATCCGGTTCGCCAGGCGCTCGGTTCCGAGGATCAGGCCGAATCCAATGCCGGGGAAGGAGACCGTTACATTGCCGACAACAATGCGTCGATCGCACGCGGCGAAGAGATCAGCGCCGGCGCCGGTGACCCGGCCGCTGGCGAAAGCCGCCGTCACGAACGGGGCCGCGAAGATCTTGTGCAAGAGGATCTCAATTCGTACAAGCCGATGAAGCAACTCGCCGTCTGTAGCCGTCTCCAGGTCGGAAAGGTCGAGCCCGGTGCAGAAATGACGGCCAGTGGCCCGAATGAGCAGAAGGCGCGTCTCGACGGAAAGAGCGCCATCGACGGCATCGTGAAGCGCCTCGACAATGCTGTCATTCAATGCGTTGCCTTTGCTCGGCCGATTGAGCCGAAGCTCGGTAACGCCCGCGGCAGGACTGCCGACGACGACTTCTGCGGCCGCTTCGGATGCGGTCGATGAGCTATGCTCTGTCGTGCTCGACATCAGGCCTGTCCAACGGGATTGATTTCGATAAGATCGACGCTCGCGTTGCCCGATGCGCAAAGCGCGCTGACAATTGCGACAGCGACCTGCTCTGGCGAAAGCGGTGCGTAAGTCCGGCTTCGGTAGCCTTCGAGAACCTGCGGATGACTCAGGTCGCGCAGGATTTCCGTGCTGACCAGTCCGGGCGCCAACTCGGTGACTTTGATGCCGTGCGCCTGAAGCTCCAGACGCATTCCCTGCGAGATGGCCCGCATCGCGGATTTCGTGGCCGCATAGACCGCCGTGAAGGGATAGACGCGCGAGGCCAGAATCGACGTGATGTTGACGATGTGGCCTGTCCTGCGCTTGGCCATCTTGCGCGCGACAAGTTGCGACAGGCACAGAACCGAATGCACGTTGGTCCGCCACATGTTCTCCCACGCCGACGGATCACCTTGCAGAAATGGCACGTGCTGCAGCACGCCGGCGGCGTTCACGAGGATATCCACGTCGCCGGACTCGTTGACAAGCGAAGCGCGGAATGGCGGGTCGTTTACGTCCCCGGCGATGGGCAAGAACTCCTTCGACGCAGCCGCGAAAGATGCAAGCATCTCCAGGCGCTCGATGCGGCGACCGGTCGCTATCACGGTCGCGCCACCCTGAAGCAAGGCGCGCGCCGTCGCAAATCCGATTCCGGAGCTTGCGCCGGTGACAAGAGCGCGCCGCCCGGACAGGGAGGCAAATTGTCCTTGAGAAACGGGCGATACGTCGCGGTCCATGCTGCGTCCCCTCGCATTCGGCGAGACACTCGGGAAGTTCTGAATGTTAGAATACTGTTCCATTGCGGGCCGGGAACTAGGTATATCGGTCGGCGGTTTACGTCAACATTACCCTCGAGTGCACATATGGATCTGAACTTGCGCGGCAGGATCGCGCTCATCACGGGTGGATCGCGGGGGATAGGCCTTGCCATCGCACGCACGCTCAGCGACGAGGGGTGCGTCGTTCGTCTGGTGGGACGCTCGAGGGCGAATCTCGATGCGGCAAGAGCCGAGCTCGAGAACCGGGGAGCGACTGTCGGCACCTATGCGTGCGATCTGACCGAACCGGGCGCGCGCGAGATTATCGAAACTGCGAGCGACGGTATCGACATTCTCGTAAACAATGCCGGAGCCATTCCCCGCGGGACTGTCGCGGACGTGGATGATCAGAAATGGCGTGTGGCCTGGGATCTGAAGGTGTTCGGATACATCAATCTGACGCGAATGGTCTATGCGCGCATGAAGAAGCGCCGGCAGGGCGTAATCGTCAACATCATCGGAGTGGGCGGCGAGCGGCCGACTGCGTCGTACATCGCGGGGAGTAGCGCCAATGCCGCACTTATGGCCTTCACCTCCGCCCTCGGCGGGGAGGGCGTCGACTACGGTGTCCGGGTGGTCGGCATCAATCCGGGGTTGGTCGCAACCGACAGGATGGTGACTCTGCTGAAGAGGGATGCGGAGATCCAGCTCGGCGATCCGGCGCGCTGGCCGGAGCTCCTGAAGTCCCGGCCATTCGGCCGCGCCGCCGACCCGGACGAAATCGCCTCCGTCGCCGCGTTCCTTGCATCGGACAAGGCATCGTATGTGGCCGGGACGGTCGTAACCGTCGACGGAGGCTCGACCACCCGTCAGCTGCCGCTATGAGCATCAGCGAGATGCCGTCAATCTTGACCGCTCAGAATGGAATATGGGACAACGGCGCATATTTTGGAACGCGCTATGGACTCAACAGCAGCTAAATCCCTGCGCGGGTTGGAGTGGCTTTGCCAGCACGAGGGGCCGGCAGGCGTCACCGAGATGTCGGTTGCGCTTGGGGTATCGAAAAGCAACGCGCACCGCATTCTCCGCACCCTGACCGCGCTCGGCTATGCCAGGAGCTTGGACGACGGCCGTTACGAGGCTACGCTCAGGACTTGGGAGATCGGAAGCGCAGTGCTGGCCCGTTCGGATGTGAAGGAAGTCGCCCGGCCGATCATGTCCGATCTTTCGAAGAAGACGGAAGAGTCGGTTCATCTGTCGATTCTTGACGGCAGGGAGGTAGTGTATATCGACAAGATCGAAAGCAATCAGCCGGTGCGCGCATATTCGCGGATCGGCGGTCGCGCTCCGGCCTATGCGGTGGCGACCGGTAAGGCGCTGCTGGCCTTCTGTGACGGAAAGGTCGAGGCGCTTCTTCCAAAGAGGCTCCAGGCATTCACTCGCCACACCGTTGTCCAGCGCCAAGAGTTCATGAAGGCTCTCGACGAGATCCGGCGGAATGGGTACGCGGTGAATCGCGGGGAGTGGCGCGAGGACGTGTGCGGAGTTGCCGCACCGATCAGAGACGAACGAAACGAGGTTGTCGCCGCCATTGGAATATCCGGCCCGAGCAGCAGGCTGACGCCAGCGCGCATGCGTGCGTGCGCCGTGCACGTCCTGGCCAGCGCACAGCAGATATCGGCGCAGCTCGGGCATCGTCCGGTCGTCCGCTTTCCGATGCGTGCTGCGAGCGCCGAGCGCGCAAAGCGGTCGCTGCCGGCCTTCCGGGCCCGGTAGGCGACGCAAGCGGCGAGTCGGCAAGACGCAGGAGCATGGTCCATCGGTCGTTCGGCGCTGTTGGAGGGAGGCGATCCCGCCGCATCCCTGACGCGTATGTCCGGAGAAGACCGGTCGCCAGCTTTAGGAAGATTTCGAGGCTTATTTGATATGGCTCCACGAATCGCGTCGGTCACGGTCGAGCGGATCGAACGGCCTTTTGTGACACCCTTTCGGAACGCGAAAGTGCAGTGCGAAAGTCTTGCCTATGTTAGAACGGCTGTGTGCTGCGGCGGCATCATCGGCCGTGGCGAGATGACGGCCTTGCCCGGGTATTCAAGCGAGACGATCGCATCCATGACGGAGGCGATCCAACGTCATTACGGCCCGGCCATTCAGGGCCTTGATCCGTTGTCCGAGGGCGATATCGAGCAGGCGGTCGATCGAGCCTTGCCCGGCAATCCGTATGCGCGATCGGCGGTCGAGCTGGCTCTGTGGGACCTGCGCGGCAAGTTGCTGAATGTGCCAGTCCACAGCCTTATCGGCGGCGCGGTCCGTCAGGAAGTTCCCATCGGAGCCATCATTCCCCTCAATTGCCCAGCCGCAATGGCGGCGAACGCCAAGACCTGGGCGGCGCGTGGCGCCAGGACGTTTCAGGTCAAGGTTGCAAATGACGAGCCGAGCAGCACGACGCGCGTTCGAGCCGTTCGTGAGGCCGTTGGCGGGGACGCCACGATCGCTGTCGACGGGAATGGCTCGTTCACGGGACGCGAGGCGCTCCGCACGATGGACTCAATCGCGCGCTACGATGTCGCGTTTTTCGAGCAGCCCGTGCCGGTCTGGGATCTCGCTTCCATGGCGCTTCTGGTACGGAACGGCGCGATTCCGGTTGTCGCCGATGAGTGCCTGGTCACCGCACGCGATGCGCTTTTTCTTGTCCAGAATGGCGCCGCGAGCGGTTTCAATCTGAAGCTTGCGAAGAGCGGCATTGCCGAAACGCGGCGAATCATCGCGATTGCCGACGCTGCCGGGATTCCCTATGGGCTGGGATCCATGCTCGAAACGCGGTTTGGCACATTGGCGGGAATTCACATGGCTGCGACGCTGCGGAACCCGTTATTTTCTGCCGAGCTGGTCGGCCCGTGGATGGTGCGCGATCCTGCCGCGTCCGGTCCGCCGATGCTCAACGAGAAGTGTCTGGCCTGGCAGGTGCCGGAGGGACCCGGATGGGGCTCAGACGCGGCAGCGACGATCGGGCTCGGATCGCAATCGTGACGTCCGGCGTGCGTTAGCCCTGCTGTCGTTGGAGGGCAACGGCTGGGACGGTTGGTGAGTCCGGGCAAAGCAGCCTCGATGTCTATCGTATGTCGTCACAATGCGCGCTGGAGTTGAGGCATGCGCTCTTTGCGAGTGCGCGCAGGCGTTGACTGGCTCCATATCATGAGTTCGACGGCCTGATCGCATGCCAAGGCAGGCGGCCTGTTCCATTCCGGCTTGACCGGGTTTGTGACAGAACGTAACTTTTGGAACGACGATCTAGATACTGGAACGCCGCCAACAGCCAAGATCACCGGAGGCTTCGTGCGCGGTCCCGAACATCCGGTCTCACTATTTCGGGGAGGAACAATGACCAGCAGTCTTTTCAGTCGCGCGGTACGATTTGCGATCGGCTTCGTGACGAAGCTTGCGATCACAGCAGTTGTGCTCGCATATGGCCTTCTTGATCACGACGCTCATGCTCAGACCCGGGGTGGGACGCTGGTGATCATTACCCATCCTGAGCCCACCATTCTGACCAACGCGCTGACCTCGGCCGCGACGCCCACCGAGGTGGCGACAAAAATGTTTGATGGGCTCCTCGAATACGACATGAACCTCAAGCCAATCCCATCATTGGCTGAATCATGGACGATCTCCGATGATGGAAAGACCGTCACCTTCAAGCTGCGTCATGGCGTGACGTGGCATGACGGCAAGCCCTTCACCAGCGCCGACGTGCAGTTCTCACTGCTGGAGGTCGTCAAGAAGTATCACCCCCGCGGGCCTGGCAATCTGGGGCCCGTGACCGCCATCGAGACGCCCGATGCGCACACCGCCATCTTCCGGCTCGAGCACGCGTATCCGCCCATGATGATGGGGTTGTCGAGCGCCGAGGCACCGATCGTGCCCAAGCACATCTACGAGGGCACGGACTTCCGTAACAATCCGGCCAACAACAAGCCGGTCGGGACCGGCCCGTTCAAATTCGGCAACTGGAATCGCGGCACGGCGATTACGCTGGAGCGCAATCCAAACTACTGGCGCGAGGGACGGCCGTATCTCGATCGTATCATCTTCCGCTTCATCAACGACGCGGCCACACGCGCCGCAGCGATGGAGAACGGCGAAGCCCAAGTTGCCGCATTCGGCACGATCGTTCCGGCTGAGATGCGGCGCCTATCGGAGCTGCCCAATCTGGCGATCGCCAAGGGCGGTTACGAGATGCTTGCGCCGGCTCTGATGCTCGAGGTGAATACGAAGAAGTCGCCGCTCAACGACAAGCGCGTGCGGCAGGCGCTCGCGTACGCTATCGACCGTAAGTTCGTGGCGGAGAACATCTTTTACGGCTTCGGCAAGCCCGCTGTTGGACCGATTTCCTCGGTCTATGAACCGGCCGGCCTCTTCACGCGAGAAGGCTTGCAGAAATTCGACACATCCGATCGTCTGAAGAAGGCGGCGGCTTTGCTCGATGAAGCCGGGTATCCCGCGAAGGCGGGCGGTATCCGCTTCGAGCTGACTCATGATGTTGGTCCCTACGGGGAGGATTACCGCCGTCTCGGCGAATATCTGCGCCAGGCGCTGGGCCGTATCGGCGTGCGTGTTACTCTTCGCAATGAGGACTGGGCGAGCTGGATCAGGCGGATCTTTACCGACTACGATTATGACTTCACGTCGGGCTGGTACGTCGGAATGGGGGACCCGACTCTGGGTGTGCAGCGCCAGTATCTCAGCAGCAACATCAAGCCTGGTATCGCGTTCAGCAACTCGACCCGGTACAGCGATCCCGATGTCGACCGGCTGTGGGCCGAAGCGGCGAAAGAACCGAATGCCAAGAAGCGCAGCGAGATCTTCCACGCTATCCAGAGAGAGCTGGTTGAGGACAGCCCGATCATCTGGTTGATGGAGATGGAGCTCGCGGCCCTCCAGAACCAAAAGGTCAAGAACCTGATCACCAGTCCGCTTGGCTTGCGCGCAGGGCTGCAAGACACCAGTCTCGAGAAGTGAGCGAGCCCAGGCACACCGACGCTGCCGCGCCATCACCCGCTCCCGTGCGGGTGAGCCCGGCGCGGCAGCAATGGCTCTATGCCCGGCGGCGGCTGGTGCAGGGCATCCCGACCGTGTTTCTGATCATCACGGGCAATTTCTTCCTGCTGCACCTCGCGCCGGGAGATCCGGCGGACGTTCTTGCCGGCGAGGCCGGTGCGGCCACGGCAGAGTTCATGGCGCAGCTGCGCGCGCAGTTCGGGCTCGATGAGCCGCTCTACCTGCAATATTTCAAGTACCTCTTGCGAACCCTGACGCTCGATCTCGGTTATTCCTTTCGTTACGGCGAATCCAATCTGACGCTGATCATGGATCGGCTTTCGGCAACGCTTCTCCTGATGGTGACCGCGGTCACCATGTCGATTCTGATCGGCTCCGTCCTCGGACTGATCGCCGCCGTCCGGCGCGGCACGGTGGTGGAGGCAATGATTCTGCTGGCTGCGGTCCTGGCTTACGCCGCGCCGACCTTCTGGCTCGGGTTGATGTTTATCGTGTTGTTTGCGATCAAGCTGAACTGGCTTCCGACCAGCGGCATCTCGACCGTCGGCGCCGGATACACAGGACTGCAATACGCTTTGGACGTCGCTCGTCATCTGATTTTGCCGGCGACGACCCTGGCCCTCTTCTATTTCGCTCTGTATGCGCGGCTGATGCGCGCATCGGTGCTTGAGAACCTCGGGCAGAACTATGTCATTACCGCCCGTGCCAAGGGTTTGGCGCCACGGCGCATCATTCTCCGTCACGTCCTGCGGAACGCGATCCTGCCAGTGGTCACCATGGCGGGTGTCCAGATCGGTGGCATGCTCGGCGGTTCTGTGATCGTCGAGTCCGTATTCGGCTGGCCGGGGTTGGGGCTGCTGGCGTTCGAGGCCCTCTTCGCGCGCGATCTGAACCTGCTGTTGGGTATTCTGTTTCTCGGGTCCATACTGGTCGTATTGGCGAATCTTGCTGTCGATCTCGCTTACGCGATCATTGATCCGCGCGTGACAATTCGCTGAGGGCTACGGCAGGCCGCATGGCTTTTCGAGTGACTGCCAATCCGCTTCTGCTTGCTGGCACCAAGCTCCTGTCTGCGGTCATTCTCCTTGCCGCGTTGGCGGGGGTGCTGTTCCCGGAGGACCCGTTCGAAATGGTGGGGAGGCCGTTCCTGCCGCCCCTTTCGGACGGATTTCTCTTCGGAACGGATACGCTTGGGCGCGATATCGCGGCCGCGGTCGCGCACGGAGCACGGGTTTCGCTGGCGATCGGCGTGATCACCGCGTTGATCAGCACGTTCTTCGGCGTCGTCGTCGGCGGCGTTGCCGGATATTACGGCGGCCGCATCGACATGCTGTTGATGCGGACCACGGAGCTGTTCCAGACGGTTCCCGCCTTTCTCCTGGCAATCGTTGTCGTCGCGGTATTGCAGCCGTCGATCTACACCGTGATATCGGCGATCGTGATCGTGTCCTGGGCTCCGCTGGCGCGACTCGTTCGCGGCGAGGTTGTGAGCTTGAGGAGCAGGGAGTTCGTCCAGGGCTGCATCGCCTTGGGGATGAGCGATGCCCGTATCCTGTTCCGGCAAATTCTGCCAAACGCGCTGCCTTCGATCATCGTCGCGGCGTCGGTTGCGGTCGCCACTTCGATTCTCTTCGAATCCGGCCTGTCGTTCCTGGGCTTGGGAGACCCCAACGTAATGAGTTGGGGACTGATGATCGGAATCGGTCGTTCGGTCATTCGCACCGCCTGGTGGATAGCGGGGATTCCCGGCATAGCCGTTCTGATCACCGTTCTCGCCATCAACCTGTTCGGCGACGGCTTGAATGAGGCGCTTAATCCGCGCTCGGCCCAACGCAACTCGAAGGGATAAAGATTCGACGCATGCGGACCTCCGACGAAATCGTCCTCGACGTGCGCGGCCTCACGACCGTATTCGAGGTCCCGAACGCCAGGATCGCGGCCGTCGACGATGTGAGTTTGACGGTTCGGCGGGGGGAGACGCTGGCCATCGTCGGCGAGTCCGGCTCCGGCAAGAGCGTGCTGGCGTTCTCGATCATGGGGCTCGTCAGCCGACCCGGGCGCATCGTTGCCGGCCAGATCCTCCTGTCGGGACGCGATCTTGCGGCGTTAGACGAGGAGGCGCTCCGGACGGTGCGCGGCCGCGATCTCGCGATTATCTTCCAGGAACCATCAACCAGTTTGAACCCGTTGATGACAGTCGGACGGCAGGTGGCAGAGGCGATCCTCGAGCACGAGCCGGAAACTCCATACGAAGCCGCCATGGAGCGCGTCGTCGAACGCTTCCGGCTGGTCGGGATACCCGCACCCGAGCTGCGCGTCCACGAGTATCCGCATCAGCTTTCAGGCGGCATGCGCCAGCGCGTCATGATCGCGATGGCGCTAGCTTGCGGGCCGGCGCTGCTGCTGGCCGACGAGCCGACTACCGCTCTTGATGTTACTGTCCAGGCGCAAGTCCTCAACCTTATCGACAATCTGAAGGCACGGTTCGGGATGGCCGTGGTCCTGATCACGCACGATCTCGGAATCGTGGCAGACTATGCGAACAGGGTGGCGGTGATGTACGCCGGACGAAAGGTCGAAGAGGGCCCGACCGTCACCATTCTGACCCGTCCCGCTCACCCGTATACGCAGGCATTGCTGGCCTGCCGACCTGACGTCTTGCGCGCGCTCGAGGGCAAGCCCCTGCTCGAGATTCCGGGGGTGGTGCCGCCGCTCGATCGCCTACCCGCAGGCTGCGCATTTGCGGATCGGTGCAGTCGCGTGCAGGACATATGCTGGACGAGGCCGCCGGAACTGACTGACATGGCGCCGGGCCATCGCGCCGCATGTTTTGTCGCCGCTATGCACATCGCGGACTCCGCTGCATCATGATCGTGGGAGCACAAGCACCCGCCAGTGCCGGGACGTCGCTGCTCCTCGAGGTATCGGACCTCGTCAAGCACTACATCACGTCATCGGGAACGGTGCGCGCGGTCGATGGCGTCTCGCTCACCATTGGCGAAGGCGAGGTTCTGGGGCTCGTCGGAGAGTCCGGGTGCGGCAAGTCCACGTTGGGGCGAACGATCATGGGCCTGGAGCGGGCCGATAGCGGAAGCGTGCGACTCAACGGTACCGACCTGATCGGCTTGTCGCGCCGGCGGCTGAGGTCCCACCGGCGCCACGTCCAGATGATTTTTCAGGATCCATTCGGATCGCTCAATCCTCGCAGCAACGTGCAGAGGCTGCTCACGGAGCCGTTTGAGGTCCATGGTATCGGCACGCGTGCGCAGAGGCGTCAATGGGCGACGGAGCTGCTGCAGCGGGTCGGACTCCGTCCGGAACACGGGTTTCGCTACCCGCACGAGTTCAGCGGTGGCCAAAGGCAGCGTATCAGCATTGCGCGCGCCATCGCATTGCAACCGAAACTGGTTGTCTGCGATGAGGCCGTGTCGGCACTGGACGTTTCCGTCCAGGCGCAGATCGTCAACTTGCTCCGTTCGTTGCAGCGCGAAGCGGGCTTGGCGTACCTCTTCATTTCGCACGATCTGGGCGTGGTCGGACATCTCGCTGACCAGATCGCCGTCATGTATCTCGGAAGCATCGTTGAGATTGGTCCGAAGTCCTCGATCCTGAGGGGGCCCCTTCACCCCTATACGAAGGCGCTGTTTTCTGCCGTTCCAGGTCTGTCTGCGACTCCCCGGAATGCTGCCGAAGAGCGCAAGCCCGCTCTCGCAGGAGAGCCGCCGAGTCCGCTGAACCCACCAAGCGGATGTCGATTTCATACACGCTGCCCGTTCGCTGTCGACCGGTGTCGGAACGATCCGCCGTCGCTGCGCGCCGTTGCGCCCCGTCACAAGGTCGCGTGCCATCTCGTGTAACCAGCGCCGTCTCCAGATGTACCTGATCGACAGGAAATCTCGCCGCAAATGGCTGCTGCCGCGGCGCACTTGGAGATCGATCGCGAAGGCTTGCCGTCCGCCAAAGGTGGCATCGTCGGCTCCGTAGCGCATGATGCGGTGCTCGGCGGTGACCGGGTCCTCCAGCGTGCCATCGGTCACATCCGAGGAGACGTGAGGCGCTGGTCCGCATATTTCGGGCAGTCGACCGCATCGACGGCTGCCGGCCAAGGCTACGAGGCGGCGCCCCATCACCGCCTACGGACACGTGAACGTACCTCGCATCGGAATGCAGGCGATGTAGGCGCGTCAGACACGATCGCGCCTGTCGATCGGACAGGCTCCTGGGACCGCAAAGGCAGGCCGCCGTCAGAATGAGGAGGATGCACTTGCCATTCCTCTCGGGTACGCGGCTGTCCGATCAGCCGACTCTCTTCGGCAGCCAGGTGACGATATCCGGGAAGGCGTAGAGCAGGGCGATGAAACCCAGCATGACCAGGATGTAGGGGATCACGCCGAGAATGATGTCGCGCAGCGTCACGCTGTCGCTCATGCCCTTGAGCACGAAAAGGACGAGGCCGACCGGCGGGGTAATGAGGCCGATCTCGACCAGAAGGACGAGGATGACGCCGAACCAGATCGGGTCCAGTCCGATCGCGACGATGATCGGGAACGTCACGGACAGCGTCATCAGCATCATCGCAATCGATTCGATGAAGCAGCCAAGAACCAGGTACACTGCGGCGATGATCACCATTACCGTCCACGGTGCCAGGTCGGCGTCCGTCACAACCTGCACCATCGCCCGCGGCAGCCGCAGGAAATCGAAGACCCAACTCAGGACTGCCGCGCCGACAACGATCAACATGATGAAGGACGTCACTTTGACCGTGTCGAGGAGCGTCTCGTAGAGCGTGGTCCATGTAATCTTTCCGCGCCGCAGTGCCATGACGAGAGCCGCCAGGGCACCAATCGCGCCGGCCTCGGTCGGCGTCGCGACGCCGAAATAGAGCGAGCCGAGCACGGCCGTGATCAGCACGAGAAACGGCAATATGGAGACGGTGGACGCGAGCTTTTGACCCAGGCTGTAGGCTTCGCCCTCGGGCACCGCCGTCGGGACGAACAGAGTCCACGCGAACACCGTGGCCATGAGAAAACCGGACAGCAGGAGGCCGGGAATGATTCCGGCGATGAAGAGCTGCGTGACCGGCGCGCCGACGACATTGCCGTAAATGATCATGGCGATGCTCGGCGGAATGAGGATGCCGAGCGTCGCACCCGCCGCGATCACGCCGAAGGCCAGCCGGGTGCTGTAGCCGCGCTTCACCATCTCGGGTGCGGCGACGGTACCCAGGGTCGCGGCGGTCGCGAGGCTCGAGCCGCAGACGGCCGCGAAGGTCGCCGAGGCCGCGACGCTGGCATGGGCGAGGCCGCCCCGGGTGCGGCCGAACCAGCGCACGAGCGAGTCGAACAGTTCCGCGGTGATGCCGCTGCGAACCAGCAGGGCGCCCATCAACACGAAGGTCGGAACCGCGGTAAGCGTGAATGTGTTGATGCTGGTCCAGGAGCGGTCGGCAAGGACCTGGAGCTGCGTCTGCGGCAGCAGGAAATAGAGACCGACCATCCCGACGATGCCCATGGAAAAGGCGACCCGCACGCCGAGGATGAGAAGCACGATGAGTGCGCCCGAGAGGAGCACCCCGATCCAGAGCATCGACGAGCCGCGGGCGAAGAAGAAGAGGACACCCATCACGCCGGCTATGCCGACGACCGCGCCCGCGACCCTGAGGCCGCTCCAGGCGGCCATGGAAACGAGCAGGACCGCGCAGACCGCGATGGTGCCCCAGTCGAACCGGGTTCCCGGTATCCGCGCGTCCGAGCGACCGAGCGCCAGCAGGACCGCCATCAGAACCAGGGCCGCCACGGGCAGCGTCCACTGGGCCAGCGCAGTCCGCGGCGGCCGCAGGCGATAGATATCCCGGAGGAGCGCCGCGGCGAACAGGAGGTAGCCGACCGTGATCGGCAGCTGCGGAATCCACTGCGGCGTGCTGAGCAGGCCCCAGTCCCGCGAATCGTGCACGTATTCAAGGAAGGTGAAGCGCGCGGTGTGCCAGGCCGACACGACGACGAACAGGAGGCCGAGCCACAGGCCGATGAGCTCGATGAAATTGCGCTGCGGCTTGCCGAGGCGGTCGACCAGAACCTCGACCTGGATATGGGCGTTCTCGCGCTGCGCCACCGCCAGCCCGAGAAAAACGAGCGCGACGAAGAGATACGTTCCGATCTCCGTCACCCAGGTCGTCGGTGCGTTGAAGAGATAGCGCGATCCTACCTCATAACAGACGATTGCGGTCATGGCCGCGAGGGCGAGGGCGGCGACGAAGCCGGACAGGGCGGAGATGCTGTCGATGCCGCGCACAAGCGCCGACTGTTTTTGTTCAAGGGCGCCCGTCGATGGGGATGCGGCTTGCGCGTCTGCCATGAACAACCTCCCTCGGCCCCGGGGCGGCGAGCCGCCCAGGACCATTTCAGTGGCGACGGCGGCGCGAGAGGCCGGCCGGCGCCGGCAGTCGGGTAACATGCCTCCAGCTTGACTCGCAATCATATAGTCATATTGTATGATTGCATGTTGGCGAGATGCTCTGCCGAGAGCAGACACGACGTGCCTGCGCGATCGGTGGAGTCATATGTTCGTTCGCCGGCCCGATGCGGCTCGCGCAGCGGTTTTCGACACGAAAATGACGGGAGGGAGAATTCAAATGCCGTTTGGCTCGACGATTCCGAGGAACTGTACAGCCGGCATGAGGTCGTCCGTACAGCGGCTTGCCGCCGCGGCCGCTCTGGTCGGCGGAATTCTCGCGTCGCCGTATGCTCACGCGCAGAAGTTCGACCTGACGATGGGCGTGATCGTGTCGCCGGGCGACGTCTATACGGCGATGACCCGGAGCGTCCCGGACCGCGTTAGCAAGACCACCAACGGGCGCGTCTCGGTAACCGTGAGCGACTCGCTGGTCAGCCCCGCGCAGATCGCCTCGGCGGTGCGCGACGGGCGCCTGCCGATGTCGGCGGCGCTGCATACCTATCTCGCCGCCGACGAGCCGCGCATGGGCATCTTCAACCTGCCCGGCCTGATCGAGAACATCGAGGACTACCAGAAGGTCCGCAACGCCTTCTGGGCCAAGGACGTGGCGCGGATCTGGAAGGACAAGTGGGGGGCCATCGTTCTGGCCGAAGGTGCCTGGTGCCCGACGCGACTCTTCTCCAGGACGCCGATCCAAAAGGTAGAGGATTTCCAGAACAAGCGGATACGCGTCCACAATCCGCAGACCGCCGCCCAGATGAACGCGCTCGGCGCCAAGCCGACACCGCTGGCGGTCACCGAATTCATGCCCGCGCTCGAGCGCGGCGTCATCGACGGCATCTTCACCTCGACATGCGTCGGCGGCGCCATGGAGCTCTGGCGCGTCGCCAAGAACGTCCAGGATTGGGGGATCGGGCCGATCACTGGCTGGGCGATCCTGATGAACGAGGACGAGTGGAACCGGCTCCCTGCCGATGTACGCGACCAGATGCGCAAGGCGATGGCCGATCTCGAGAAGGACGCCTTCGGCCAGTACAACGCCTTCGTGCAGAACGCACTGGACTCCATGAGAAAGCAGGGAGTCGAGCCGTGGACTGCGCCGGCGGCGGAGCGGGCCAAGATCAACAAAGCCCAGTATACCAAGGCCGCCTTTGACAGCTGGCTCGCGCGCGCCAAGGAAGTCGGCTTCGATGGGCCGGCATATGTCAAGCGTATCCGTCAAGCCTTGGGCAAGTCGGCCCCCTGATTGTCCGGTAGAGGTAAGCCCGGTCGGCCTCGGAGCCGCGCCTCGCAAGATGGCGCGGCTCTGCCGCTTCCCGTTTCATGGAAGTGTGGAGTATTACATGCGCCATGCTGGATGGGGAAAGCAGGTCGAGGGGCAAGCGGTGCGTTGCGATGTCTGATCTGACCGCTCCGGAGCAAGATCTCCGCGGTTTCCGCGTGGAAAGGGTGGCGGCTCCCCTGCGGCACTCCGTGACGGAGAGCATCCGTTATGCGATCGCTCTCGGCCGGTTCAAAGCCGGCGACCGGCTTCCGGAACGCACGTTGTGCGAGATGACCGGGGTCAGCCGGACCCTGGTGCGCGAAGCGCTTCGGCAGCTCGAGTCCGAGGGCCTCATCGTCGTCATTCCGCATCGCGGTCCGGTCGTGGCGCAGATCACGGCGGAACAGGCCGAGGGAATCTACCAGGTCCGCATCGAACTCGAGGGCCTTGCCTGCCAGCTCTTCGCCGAGCGGGCGTCCGACGCGCAGCAGCAGGCGCTGGTCCGCGCCTTCAAGGGACTGAAGAAGTCGCTGAAGGATTCGAGCCCGCTGGCCCGCCTGCATGCCAAGAATCACTTCTACGACTGCCTCATCGAAGGGTCGGGCAACGAGGCGCTCGGGATCAGCCTGAGGATGCTGAACGCGCGGGTGATGCTGCTCCGGGCTACGTCCATGGGAGCCCCCGGCCGAAGTGCCGAGAGCGTCGCGGAACTGGCCAGTCTCATGGAGGCGCTGACGGCGAGGGACGGCAAACGCGCCCGGGAGCTGGCCGTGCAGCACGTACGCAATGCCGCACGAACTGCCATCGCGCTCCTCAAGAAGTGAGTCCGCGTGCGGCGCATTCGCCGTGATCGGCTTTCCTTCGGCGTGGCGAGACGAAAAAAGGAGCGAGCGACTTGACTCAAGCAGCATCCAGCCTTGAACCGTCGAGGACGGCCGCCGCGTCTCAAGGCGTCACCAGGACGCTTGCGGCGTATCTCGTGCGCTCGCGATGGGAGGATCTGCCCGATCGGGTGCGCCACGAGGCCAAGCGCTCGCTGCTGAATATCTTCGGCACGGCGTTGGGCGGCTGCCGCGACGGGGCCACCGAGCGATGCCTGCAGGTACTGTCTCTCTTTGCCGGCAAGGCGGAGGCAAGCGTGATCGGACGCGAACGCCGGCTGGATGCCCTCAGCGCCGCGTTCGTCAACGCCGTCAGCGCCAACGTCTTCGATTTCGACGACAACCATCACCGCACGATCATCCATCCCACCGCACCCGTCGCGCCGGCGCTGCTGGCGCTTGCGGAACGTCGGCCGATGACGGGTCGGGAACTGCTTCATGCCTTCGTGCTCGGCGTCGAGGTCGAATGCCGTCTCGGCAACTCGGTCTCGCCCGGCCACTACCGGCGCGGCTGGCACATCACCTCGACCTGCGGCGTCTTCGGAGCCGCCGCGGCGGCCGCCAAGGCGCTCGGCCTCGATGCGGAGCGGACCGGCTGGGCGATCGGCAGCGCGTCATCGCAGTCGGCAGGGCTGGTCGAGACGCTGGGGACGATGGCGAAGAGCATCGGCGTCGGCAATGCGGCGCGCGGCGGCCTGCTCGCTGCATTGCTGGCCGAAACGGGCCTGACCGGGCCCGACGAGCCCATCGCCGGGCCGCGCGGCTTTGCGAGCGTAATGGGCGATGCGTCCGATCTCGCGGCCATTACCGATCGGCTCGGCGAAACCTGGGAAATCCTCACGAACAGCCAGAAGCCTTATCCGTGCGGCGTCGTCCTCAACCCGGTACTCGATGCCTGCTTCGAGCTGCGCCCGCGTCTGGCCTCGTCGATCGACCGCATCGTCAAGGTGCGGGTTGAGGGGCATCCGCTGCTCCGCGAGCGCACGGATCGCCCCGATGTGACGACCGGGCGGGAGGCGCAGGTCAGCGCCCAGCACAGCGTGGCGGCCGTCCTGATCCACGGCGCCGCGGGTGTCGCGCAGTATCAGGATGACTGCGTGAACAGCCCGGATGTGCTTGCGCTGCGACGCAAGGTCGAGGTGCGCGAGGCGGCCGGCATCCCGGTGGAGTCGGCGCGCGTGGCGATCACGGTCGAGGGCGGCGAGGTGCTGACCGTCACGGTCGAGCACGGGCGGGGTACTCCCGCACGGCCGCTCACCGATGCTGAAATCGAAGCGAAGGTCCGCGACCTCGCCCGCCACGGCTGTCCGGGCCACGATCCCGGTCCACTGATCGATGCGGCATGGGCGCTCGATCGTGCGACAGACGCCGGCGCGATCATGGCGCTGGCGCGTCCGCCGGAGGGCGGCTGACCGGGCCCAGCTGTTCGCGCGCGAGGTCAGTCGCCGGCCATGACGCCGCCATCGATCAGGAAGGAAGCACCGGTCACCATGGCGGATTCATCGGAGCAGAGATAGACCGCCATGTGCGCCACCTCGTCCGGCCGGATCATGCGGCCGATCGGCTGGTACTCGGAGTATTTCCGCATGTACTCGTCTTCCTGCCCCGCGTAGTACTTCCTTATGTAACCCTCGACGAGATCGGTATGCACGCGCGCCGGACAGATGCAGTTGGCGCGTATGCCCTGTTTGACGAAATCCACCGCGATCGATCGCGTCATCATCGCGATCGCCGCCTTGCTGGCGCCATAGGCGAAGCGGTCGTGCATCGCGCGGACCGAGGCGAGCGATGCCATGTTCAGCACGACGCCGCTCTTGCGCTCGATCATGCCGGGAAGGAAGGCCTTGGTGACATTGAAGGTGCCTTCGACATTGACACCGAACACGCGCCGCATGTCTTCGACGGTCGTATTCAGAACGTTGCCGACGGTGATGACGGCGGCATTGTTGACCAGGACGTTAATGTCGAATCGCGCTGCGGTCATCCGCTCGCGGGCGGCGGCGATGGATTTCGCGTCCGTCACGTCGAGCGGAAGCGCCAGCACCCGGTCGGCGCCGCCCAGTCCGCCGACACTCGCGGCAACGCCTCGTTCGTCGACGTCGGTCATCACCACGCGCGCGCCCTCGCGCAGGAAGGCCTGCGACATCGCAAGGCCAATTCCTCGCGCCGCGCCCGTGACCAGAATCGTCTTGCCTTGAAGTCTCATGTCTCCCCCTTCCTCGAGTTCCATCGCTCCTTCCGGCCGGCGCGCCGCAGGAAAGCGCTCTCCGCAGCCGGATCGGCGGCCGCGTAAGAGCACGCGCTCCACGGTCCGCCCTCGTTGAGTTAGATCATACAATCCTATTATCATACAATTTCTCTTTGACTGCGGTGGTATCGCCCCCATACTCGTCCGGACTGCTTGCGCGCCCGCCGTTTGCATCGGCGCTTCAAGGGGTCGGAGCCGAGTGCAGTTTCGAATGAGAGAGGTTTGACAATGGCCACACGACCGGAATTCACGGGCAAACAGTTCGAGAAGGGGCTTGAGATCCGGCGCGAGGTTCTCGGGCGCGAACACGTCGACAGGTCCGTCGCCGCGGCGGACGACCTGACGGCGCCGTTGCAAAAGCTCGTGACCGAGTGGTGCTGGGGCGAGGTCTGGGGCCGGCCGGGCCTCGACCGCCGGACCCGCAGCTTCCTGAACCTCGCGATGCTGACCGCTCTCAATCGGCCGCACGAGCTTCGGCTTCACGTGCGCGGCGCCGTCAACAACGGCATCACGCGGGACGAGATTCGCGAGGTGATCCTCCAGGCCGCGATCTATTGCGGCGTTCCCGCGGCACTCGACAGCATGCGCAACGCCGCCGAGGTCCTGAAGGAGATGGACGCGGCGTCCTGAGCGGCGCGGCGACTCCCGTCGTTCCTCCCTGATGTATGCGCGCACGGCCCTGGCCGGGCCGTGCGGATGCATCGTCGCGCGGTCCAAGGCCGCGAGCGGGTTCCGGTGGCGGCTAGCCGTATAGCTGCCTCGGCAGCCAGGTGGCAACGCCGGGAAAGAGTATGGCGATCGCCAGGGTGATCAGTTCGAGAAGAATGAACGGGACTACGCCCCGGTACATGTGCATCAGGGTGATCGATGGCGGTGCCACCGCGCGCATATAGAAGATCGCCGGCGCCATCGGCGGGGTCAGATAGCTGGTCTGCAACACGATCAGGAAGAGAACGCAGAACCACAGGGGATCGACCCCATACTGGCTGACCAGCGGCATGGCAATCGGGATCAGGATCAGCACGACGGAGATCAGGTCGAGCAGGAAGCCGGCCAGGAATGTCAGTCCGAGCAGCAGCGCGATCGTCGGCCAGCCGGCGAGGCCGAACTCGCTCAGGATATACTGCACGGACTGCATGCCGCCGGACGCGTAGAAGACGCCGGAGAACATGCTGCCGCCCACGACGATCAGCAGGATCATCGCGGTGACGGACAGGGTCCGAAACAGCGCCTCGCGGAGCACGGGTACGTCTATGCGACGGTGCGCCGCTGCGAGCAAAAAGCTCCCGAGCGCGCCGCATGCGGCCGCCTCGGTCGGCGTCGCCCAGCCGAGCAGGATGGTGCCCAGAACGACGAAGATCAGGGCCGTCGGCAGCAGCAAGGCGACTGCAGTGGTGCTCAATTTCTCCAGCAGCGGAATATGCTCGTCCTCGTCGACGGGCGGGCGAGGTGCCCGTTCGGGCCGCAGCCAGCATCCCACGACGATGTACACGGCAAACAGACTGGCCATGATGAGGCCGGGCAGCATGATGCCGGCGAAGAGGTCGCCGACCGGCTGGTTCGCGATCGGCGCAAGGACGATCACGGTGATGGATGGCGGGATCATGGTGCCCAGCGAGCCGCCGGCGCAGATCGTCCCCGAGATGAGCCGCCTGTCGTAGGCGTGCTTGAGCATCGGCGGGATCGCGAGCAGGCCGACGACCGTCTCGGTCGCGCCGGCGACGCCGGTCGCCGCGGCGAACACCGTGCACATGATGATGGCGCTCAGGGCCAGTGCGCCCGGCAGCCGCTTGGTCCACATGTAGATCGCGGCGAACAGACGGTCGGCGATTCCCGAGCGCTCGAGCAACGCCCCCATGAAGATGAAAAGCGGGATCGCGCCGAGCACGTAGTTCGACGAGACGTCATCGATCTTGGAGACGAACTGGTGGACGGCGGCGTCGCCGAACCGTAGCAGCCCGAAGACGAGCGCCGTCGACATCAGGGCGAAAGCGATGGGGATTCCTGCGACGATCTGAACCAGAAGCGCCGGGAACATCCATAGCCCAAGGCCGGTCATGCTTCGAGACCCCGCGGGTCGTTGGTGATCAGGACGCGCACGGATTTGATCAGCTCGGCGACGACCTGCAGCGCGAAGACGGCAAACCCGACCACGAGCACGGTACGATACGGCCAGACCACGGGGTTCCACGCGGACTGCCCGGTCAGCTCACCGGTGCGGAACGCCTGCAGCGCGAAATTGAAGAGGGCGTAGGTTAGCCAGACGACGCACGGAAGCAGCAGGCCATAGCCAAGGATGTTGATCATCGCCTTGTATCGCGGCGCGAGCACACCGTAGACGAGATCGACCGAGACGTGGTCGCGCCGTTTGAGGGCATATGCAATGCCCATCATGAATATGGCCGCCATCATCATGTAGCTTGTCTCGTAAGCCCACGCGGTCGGTGCCCCGAAAACGAGGCGGCTGACGACCTCGAAGATCATCGCGGCAACGAGCGGCAGGATGAAGGCGGCACCGATTGCCGCGACTGCCGCGGTTATGCGCTCAAGCGCACGGACGAAGCGCATTCAAGTCACCTTTGTAAGTGTCCGCGATCCCGCTCCGGCAATCGACCCCGGGCGGCGCACTGCATGCCGGCGGCGCGCGGAAGAGGGGCGGGACGGCCCTTCGGGCCGTCCCGGCGGTCCTAGTTGCCGCTGTTTGCACCGATCGGTATCCGGAGCTCCTTCCAGGCGGCGAGCTTGGTCTGGAATGCGCGCTGGTGCTCGTAGACGCGCTTGAACCACTTGCCCTTCGCCGACTGTTCCTCGGCCCAGGCGTGCGAAGCCTTGCGCGCCGCGTCGATGAAGCTCTGGTCGAGATGGACGATCTGGTTCTTGCCGGACTTCAGCTTGGCCCAGCCGTCGAGGTCCATCTTCGCGTAGGCGAGGAACGTCTCGTAGAAGTTCAGACGGCCGGCAAGCTCGATCAGCCCCTGATCGCGCTTGGAGAGCTTTGCCCACGCGGCCTTGTTGAACATGCATTCCTGCAGGCTGGCGGGCTGATGGACTCCCGGCACGATGATGTAGGGAGCGATGTTGTGAAAGCCCGCCGTGATGTTCTGGCCCGGTCCGCTCCACTCGATCGCATCGACGACGCGGCGCTCGAGCGCGCTGAAGACCTCGCCGCCGGCCAGCACGACGGTGCTGGCGCCAAGTTTGGAGGCGATTTCAGCCCATGCGCCGGCGGTCCGCAGGCGGAGACCCTTGAAGTCCTCCAGCGTCCGCACCGACTTGTGCGAGTGGAGGAACAGCTCGGTCTCGGCGCTGGCGCAGGCGATGCTCACCACCCCGAAGACCTCGTCGCGCCACTCTCGGAGCAGCTCTGCGCCGCCTTCGTTGTAGAGCCACAGCATATATTCCTCGGGCGTGAGGCCGCCAGACCATCCCCCGAACGGGACGCCCGCGCGGTCTGCACCCCAGTCGTAGCCGGGCCAGTTGTGACCGACCTCCGCGATGCCGTTGTGAACGGTCTCGGTCACCTTCAGCGGGCTGCCCAGGGCGCCCGGCGTGGCGACGGTGATCTTGACCCGCCCCTCGGTAAGCGTCTCCACACGCTTGACGAAGTTCTTCATGCCGACGTCGAGCCAATGCCCGCCGGCATAGGTCGCCATGTTCCAGTTGACGCTCTGCGCGCAAGCCGTCGTTACGTTGAATCCGAAAGCGGCCGCAAAGCCCGCGGCCAAGAGCGCCATCTTCCTCGCTCGTATCATCTCACCCTCCTGTCTTGGGATTGTCTGGTCCGCCCGGGATAGTCCGTCCGCTGCGCCCGGCAGGGACGCGTGCATGAGTCGAGCCGCCGCCGCCGTAGCGCACGACCACGGAGCGTCGGGCGAGGCGCGGCTGCGTCCGGCGAACGACACGATAAATGCTTTGGCGCTCACGTCGGCCTGCGGTTCAAGGCGCTCGCTCCCACTCGTGCTTTGTGCTCCGCCACGCGAGCGGGTCCGAGCACGTATCTTGTTCGGTCACGCTATCAACCTGCATTGCACGTGGCAAGAAAAAATGTTAGCGCTCCCACAAGCGATGGCGCCGCGTTTTTTGCGATCGGCCACGACATCGGAAACGAGACGCGGAAGAATTGACGCGATCATTGGGGAGAGAGGCGATGCGAAGCAATCGGCTGGATGTAAGGCCCATCTCCGGCGCGCTCGGCGCGGAGATATACGGAGTGGACGTCTCGGCGGATCTTGATGACGAGATCACCGCCGCGATCCGGCAAACCCTGCTGGACCATTGCGTCGTTTTCTTTCACGACCAGAACCTGACGGCCGAGCAGCAGAAGGCGTTTGCCCGCCGGTTCGGGAAGATCTTCGTCCACCCGAACATTCGCGGCGCGGACCCTGAAGTGGTCGAGGTAGTCCGACGCCCGGGCGACGCCGCCGTCATCGGCGAGCTGTGGCATTCCGACACGACCATGGCGGCCGAGCCGCCGATGGGCGCCATCCTGTACGGCGTGGAGGTCCCGCCCTATGGCGGCGACACGCTGTTCGCGAACCAGTATCTGGCGTATGAACGCCTCTCCGACGGCATGAAGAAGATGCTCGACGGCCTCAGGGCGGTGCATTCGGACCGCAATGTGGCGGGCCCGGCGGTGGGCCGCAATGCGCGGATGAGCACCAAGCTGCGCGACGACGAGCAATGGCGGGAAACGGAGAACCTCCATCCGGTCGTTCGTACGCATCCCGAGACGCACCGCAAGGCGCTGTTCGTGAACCGGTCCTATACGATCCGCTTCGAGGGGATGACGGAAGCGGAGAGCAAGCCGCTGCTCGACTTCCTCATGGAGCACGGCGACCGCCCCGAATTCACGTGCCGGTTCCGCTGGCGCGAGGGCTCGATCGCGTTCTGGGACAACCGCTGCACCAAGCATCTCGCGATCAATGACACGGGCCCGTTCGGCCGTCGCATGCGCCGCGTGCAGCTGTGCGGCGATCGTCCGTTCTAGCCTTTCCGCCGGAGCGACCGGGCGCGTTCAGGTCAGCTCGCCGACCACGCCCCGTCGATCGGCAGCGTCGCGCCGGTAATGTCGCGGCCGGCGTGGCCGCAAAGGAATGCGACCAGGGCGGCGACGTTTTCCGCTGCGATGAAGCGGCGCGTCGGCTGCCGGTCGGCGAGGAACTGGCCGACTGCTTGCTCGTACTTCAGTCCTTTGGCGGCCGCGATTGCGTGAATCCGGCTCTCGATCGCCGGCGTGAGCACACTGCCGGGACATACTGCGTTGCAGGTGATGTCGTATCCCAACGTCTCCATCGCCACGGCGCGCGTCATGCCGATCAGGGCCGTCTTGGTGGTGACGTAGTCGACGCGGTCGGCCGCTCCGAACAGTGCGAAGACGGAGGCCATGTTTATGATCCGTCCCCAGCCGCGCTCGCGCATCCGGGGCAGGGCAAGGCGAATGGTGTGGAAGGCGGAGGAGAGGTTCACGGCGATCGCCTCGTCCCAGCGCTCGACCGGGAGGGAATCCACCGGGGCGAAGTTCCGGACCACCGCGTTGTTGATGAGGATGTCGATCGCGCCGAACGTGTCGATGGCGCGGCCGACCATGTCCTCGATCTCGGATGGCCTGACGAGATTGGCGCCGTGGACAAGCACCCGGATGCCGAAGCCCGCCTCGAGCTTCCGCTTCCTGGACTCGATCTCCTCCGCCGCACCCAGGCCGTTGAGGACGATATTGCACCCTTCTGCGGCCAGCCGCTCCGCCACCGCGAAGCCGAGGCCGCTTGTCGATCCCGTGATCAAGGCGCATCGCCCCTTGAGCATTCTGTCTCTCCTGCTAACGCGTCAGTGCGGATGGCCGCCCGAACGGATGCCTGGCGCGACGCTTATGCGGCCGGCATGCGGCGGAAGGCGCTGCGGCAGGCTCCGAGGCCGGAGGGTGATGCGACCGGCGCGCTCACTTGGGCGGCGCATCCAGGCACACGATCCATCCTTCCAGCGATGAGTTCGGGGACGGAAAGCGCTTCAGAACCTGAGGATCGTGGCCCGGGATCACGTGGTCCGGCGAATCGGCGAGGCGCCGCGCCTTCTCGTAGCCCTCGAGCATGTCGCCGACGTTGTAGACCACCGGAAACGGCCGGGACTGCTCGATATTCGCGTAGAGATGCGAGGCGTCCGACGCGAGCACCACCCAGCCCCGGCGCGTCCGGACCCGCACGACCTGCAGCCCGTTGGTATGACCGCCGACATGGTGCACGCTGATGCCGGGAGCGATTTCCTCCGAGCCGTCGTGGAACTGGACGCGGCCGGCAAAGACCCGCCGCACCATCACCGCGACGTCTTCCGGCTCGTAGGGATGATTGAGCGTGGAATGGCACATGCACCGGCCGGTGCAGTAGGCCATCTCGCGGTCCTGCAGATGATATGTGGCGCGCGGGAACAGGGCGTGATTGCCGGCGTGGTCGTAGTGCATGTGCGTGATGATCACGTTCTCTACGCGCTCCGGATCGATGCCGATCGCCTTGAGGCCGTCCTGTGCCGGGCGTACGATCTGGCGCGCGCGTTTCTTTCCCATATCGGCGTCGAAACCGGTATCGACCACGTGGACGCTGTGCTCGCCGACGATGGCCCAGACGAAGTAGTCGAGCGGCATCAGGACGTCATGAGGATCGCCGCCGAGAAAGTTCTCGCGCGAGCGCCGCTCGTGATGCGCATACTTGATCGCGTAGATGCGATAGTCCTCGGCCCCTGGCGTCTTGCTCGAACCCGTCATGATTTCAGCTCCACTCCGGCCCATTCCTCGATGCACTTGGTAATCGTCGTCATGTCGGCATCGGCGCCGTAGCGCGACTTGGTGATGGTCACCAGCTGGCGGACCGCATTGCCCACCATCATCGGTACGCCGAGCGCCTCGCCCTCGTCGAGGCAAAGCTTGGTGTCCTTGAACGACAGGCCGATCGCAAACCCGAAATTGAAAGTCCGCGGCAGCACGAAATTCGGGATCTTGTCACCCGTCGCGCTGTTGCGCCCGCTTCCGGCATTGATGACCTCGACCATGGTCTTGGCGTCGAGGCCGATCTTGGCCCCGAGCGCCATCGCCTCCGACGAAATCGCCAGCGCGGTCACCGATATCAGGTTGTTGATCACTTTCATGGCCTGGCCCATGCCCGGCTTCTCGCCGACGAAGAAAGTCTTTCCGAGCCTGCCGAGGATCGGGTTGACATCGTCGAAGACCGCGCGGGGACACGAGACCATGAGCGCGAGGGAGCCCTTCTGGGCGCCGGCAACGCCGCCGCTCACCGGCGCGTCGACCGTCACTATGTTCTTCTCCGCGAGGCCGCCGGCCAGCGTTACCGCGCCGCGCGGCCCGGTCGTGGACAGGTCGATGACCACGCGCGCCTTTCCGCCATGCACGAGCCCGTCGCTGCCGAGCGCGACGGCGTGGACGACCTCCGGGGTGGGAAGGGACATGAGGACGGTGTCGACCTGCGAAGCAACCGCTTGGGGCGATGCGGCCCGGGTCGCACCCTTGGCGACGAGCGGCGCGACGGCTGCGTCGTTCGTGTCGAAGATGGTGAGCCGGTGTCCCGCATCGAGGAGGCGGCCCGCCATCGGAGCGCCCATGCGGCCGACGCCGACGAATCCGAGAGCCGCGCCCGTCATGCCACGCTCCCGGACCGAAGCCGCCGGATGCCCGACCCGTTCTTGTACCGCTCACGACTCATTCCGGCGCCCTCCCGACGTGTTTCGATCGACCGATGCAATGTCCTGATAGCGCTATCATATATTTCGGCAAGGGCAAATAATAATTTGTTTTGGAGCGCCATGGGA
This sequence comes from Alphaproteobacteria bacterium, assembly GCA_041690495.1. Lineage (GTDB taxonomy): Bacteria > Pseudomonadota > Alphaproteobacteria > CACIAM-22H2 > CACIAM-22H2 > DATAAP01. The sequence continues at coordinate 358,082 of JAWLHE010000002.1, forward strand.
CCCGCTAAGATGCGGCGAATCCTGACTGATCCTCGCGAGCCAATATGACCCGTAAAGCGACCCGAGGGGGGAGTCGCGACGTTCGCATGTACGACGTTGCGCGGCACGCGAAGGTATCCCCGATGACAGTCTCACGCGTTCTCCGCGAGCCCGACAAGGTGGCGGAGAAGACGCGCAACCGGGTCCTCGAGACCATCCGCAAGGTCGGCTACGTGCCGAACCTCATCGCCGGCAGCCTCGCGTCGAACCGGTCTAACGTCATCGGCCTGATCGTTCCCAGCATCAAGAACTCGCTCTTCGCGGACACGATCCAGGGGACAGCGGACGTCCTGCGCACGTCGGGCTTCCAGTTGATGATCGCCGACAGCGGTCACTCGCTGGCGGACGAGGAGGCGTTGATCTCGGCGTTCCTGGGCCAGCGCGTGAGCGGCATCATCCTGCACAACACCACGCATACCGAACGGGCGCGCGAGCTGATACGGCGGAGCGGGGTCCCGGTGATCGAGACCGGCGACCTTGCCAGGAAGCCGATCGACATGACGGTCAGCTATTCGAACTTCGAGGCTGCGAAGTCGATGACGCTCTATCTCGCGAATCGCGGCTATCGGAACATCGGGTTCGTCAGCCTGTCGGATCGCGACAATGATCGGGCGCGCGAGCGCCGCCGCGGCTACATGGCGGCGATGGATAGCCTCGGACGCATGCCCGATCCGGCGCTGACGATCCAGGTGGCACCCGGGTTTGCTTCGGGCGCCGAAGCGGTGGTGCACCTCGTCGAATCGAGCAAGCCCGTCGATGCCGTCTTCTTCGCCGGCGACGTTCTCGCCATAGGCGCATTATTCGAATGCCAGAGACGCGGCTGGGGTGTCCCGTCGCGCGTCGCGATCGCGTGCTTCGACGACCTCGAGCTTCTGCATCACATCGTTCCGACGGTGACGTCCTTGCGGCTCCCGCGGCGGGAGATCGGCCGCTACGGCGCCGAGATCCTGCTGGACAGGATCCGCGGGGTCACGAAGCGGAACATCGTCCTGGATCTCGGGTTCGAGATCGTCCAGCGCGAAAGCACGTGACCCGCTAGCCCGCGCGGCAGAGACGGCCCCCATCGACCACCAGCAGGTGACCGGTGATGTAGCCGGCGGCCGGCGAACACAGGAAGAGGGTGGCGCCGACCACGTCCTGCGGGTTTCCGACGCGTCCGAGGGGCAGCTTCGCCTCCACTGACCTGATCTTCTCCGGCGTATCGAGCGAGCTGCGGTTGAAGTCGGTCAGGATCGTTCCGGGGGCGACGCCATTGACGCGGATGCCGTGGGGCGCCAGTTCGGCGGCCGCGGAGATCGTGAGCTGCCGGATGCCGCCCTTGGTGACGTCGTAGGCGATCTCGGGGATGCGCGAGGAGACGAAGGCCGACGTCGAGCAGAACGTGACGATCGCGCCGCTCCCGTGGCGGACCATGCGGCGCGCGGCCTCCTGAACCGAGAAGAACGTTCCCTTGAGATTGACGTTGGCCATGTAGTCCCAGTCCGCCTCGTCATGATCGAGGAACGGCTTGGGGCGGATCACCGCCGCGGCACAGACCATGACGCCGAGGCGGGGCACGATCGTGTCGACTGCCTCATACATCTTCCGCAGCGCGGCGCGGTCCGAGACGTCGACCTGGAAGGCGTCGGCCCGGCCGCCGGCCTGCCGGATCGCCGCCGCCGCCGCCTCTGCATTGGTGCGGTCGATATCGGCGATGATGACATGGGCGCCGCGGGCGGCCAGCGCCACGGCGACCTCCCGTCCCATGCCGCGGCCCGCTCCGGTGACGAGCGCGGAAATGGCGTCGAATCGCGGTTCCTGCATGGTGTCCTGCCGTTGTTCCCGAGCGGAGCGCGCTCGCCCGCGGGGCGTGCGGACGATGAGCGCCGGATATGATAGCGCTCACATTAACATTGACTTGCGCCCGGGCGAAACCGAGGATGCGCCGTGGCGCCAGGCGAGGCCCATCCCGTATCGTTTCAAGCACATCTTTGACTGGAGAGGACCGATGGCCGCGAAGACCGTTGTGGACGAGTTCGTCGGAAGCCTGGCGAGGCGCGGCGTGCGGCATATTTTCGGGGTTCCGGGAGGCGACTGCAATCTGGATGTGATCGAATCGGCATCGCGGGCGGGCATCCGGTTCGTGCTGACCCGCACCGAAACCGCGGCGGCGATCTCGGCCGCGGTGTCGGCGGAACTGACCGGCACGATCGGCGTCGCCATGACCACGCGCGGCCCGGGCCTTGCCAACGGCGCCAATGGTGTGGCCTATGCGAGCCTGGATCGTGCACCGCTTCTTCTGATCGCGGACCATTACGATTCAGATCTCGACTTTGTCAGCCACCAGCGGATCGACCAGGCGGCGATGCTGCGCCCGGTGCTGCGGGGCGAGGGCCGGCTCGATGGCGCGGATGGCCAGGCAGATGTGGAGACCTTGCTCGATCGCGCCATGTTGCAGCCGCCGGGACCGGTCTATCTCGAGATCACCGGCAAAGGCGTTCGCGCGCCGGCCGGCACTTCGTCCGCGGCGGTGCAGGGTGCGCCCGCGGAGCCGGCCCTCGATTCCGCAGCGCTTGCCGAGGCGCGGTCCCTGCTGGCGAAGGCGTCGCGGCCGGTCATCATCGCCGGGCTGCAGGCCTGCGATCGCGCCGCCGCATCGGCGCTGCGCATGCTGGCGGAGCGCTGGCGATGCCCGGTCTTCGTCACCTACAAGGCGAAAGGCGTCGTGGCTGACAGCAGTCCCTATGCCATGGGATGCTATATCGGCGGCGTGGCCGAGGAGCCCGCGATCAAGTCCGCCGATGCGATCGTCCTCTACGGCTTCGATGCGATCGAGGGACCGCCGCAGCGTTGGCGCTATTCGGCGCCGGTGCTCGAGATCACAACCCATCCCTTCGAGCGGCGTACCGTAAAGGCCGATGTCTCGCTCGTCGGCGCGCTCGACCGGGCGGCCGACGCGATCAAGGACATGGTGCGCGTCGCCACGTGGACTCCCGACGAGCTGGCCGGGATCCGCCGCGCGCTGCGCGATCGCGCGGCGGCATCTGAGGGAGGTCCGATCCCGCCGCAGATGGTCGTCGAGCAGGCGATGAGGGTGGCGCCGCGGAACAGCCGGATCGCGGTCGATGCCGGCGCGCATATGCTCCCGGTGATGCATCTCTGGAATTGCGAGGAGCCGCGTCAGGCGCTGATCTCGCGGGGTCTTGCGACCATGGGGTTCGCACTGCCCGCCGCGATCGGATCGGCGCTTGCGGATCCCGAGCGTCCCGTCGTCGCGTTCACAGGCGACGGCGGGTTGATGATGTGCACGGGAGAACTCGGCACCGCCGCCCAGTACGGCTGCCAGCTGACGGTCGTCGTGTTCAACGATTCGAGCCTGACACTGATCGGGGCGAAGCAGCGCCGCCGCCAGCTTCCCAACGCCGGCGTGGACCTGTCGCCAGCGGACTTCGCGTCGGTCGCCCGGGGCTTCGGCTGTCTCGGCTACCGCGTCGAGCGGCCGGAGGAGCTGGCGCCGGCGCTCGCCTCAGCCGTGGCCTCCGGCCGGCCCGCGGTCGTCGACGTGGTCGTCAACCCGCATTCGTATCACAGCCAGATTATCTCGCTGCGCGGGTAAGCGCGGCGCGCGGCCGTGCACGAGGGCAGGCAGGCAGCCCGATCCGCACCCGCTTTGCCCGGTGGACGCATCGCGGGCGGTAGCGGTGCGCTTCAGTCGACCTTCAGATTCGCCTTTCTGACGACCTCGCTCCAGCGTTCGTTCTCCGCGCGGATGAACGCCCGGAAATCCTCGGGCGAGCCGGTCCGGATGTCCGCACCGCCCTCGATGAATTTCTGCGTCAGCTCAGGCGTCGCTATGGCGCGGTTGATGTGCTCGTTGAGCTTCGCGATGCGGTCCTTGGGCGTCCCCGCACGCGCCACGATGCCGACCCAGCCCTGCACGTCGTAGTCCGGCAGGCCGGACTCCGTAACCGTGGGGATATCCGGGGCGATCTGCGACCGCTTGGCGCCGCTGACGGCGAGTGCGCGGACGGCGCCGGCGCGCACTTGCGACAGCGTCACCAGCGGATCGCTGAAGGCCGTCTGGATATGTCCGCCCATGAGGTCGGCCAGCGCCGGGGCCGCTCCGCGATAGGGAACATGAACAAGGTCGACGCCGGCCATCAGCTTGAACATCTCCATGCCCATGTGCAGCGAACCGCCGAATCCCGGAGACCCGTACTTCAGCTCGCCCGGGTTCGCCTTGGCATGCGCGATCAGCTCCTTCACCGAATTCGCGGGAACGCTGGGATGCACGACGAGCAGGTTCGAATATGAGACGGCCAATGCGACCGGATCGAAATCCTTCTGCGGATCGAAGGAGACGTTCTTGTAAAGATGCGCGTTGATCGACATTACGCCGATATGGCCCATCATCAGCGTGTAGCCGTCGGCGGGCTGCTTCAGCACCAGTTCGGCGCCGAGGTTCCCGTTCGCGCCGGGCCGCGGCTCGACGATGACCGACTGGCCGAGGCTCTTCTCGATCTTGTCGGCGATGAGACGCGCGGTGATGTCGGAAGCGCCGCCGGCGGCCGTCGGCACGATGATCCGGATCATCTTCGTGGGATAGGCTTCCTGCGCCTGAGCCCAGCTCGCGAGGACCGCGCAGCCGAGGATTGCCGTTAGCGTAGCGATTTTCTTCACGCTGCTCCTCCCTCTGGGGCGTGCCGAAGCTGTCGACGACGCGGTCTGCCTAGCACCGCCGCGCCCCGCACCGCCTCGTGCGTTAGCGCTAACAATAGCGGCATATCCAACCGTGCGGCAAGCCCCGGGGCGGCTCCCGTGCGTTCTTCTTGGACCGGTTCGCGGATTCGCGGGCTGGCGTCGCGCAATGTGCCCACTCGATACACGCAACGACACTGTTCGCTATGCATCGCACGGCGCTGAGGTCGCGCGGCCTGCACACCGGAACCTTCGTGGCGGCGCGATGTCGCGGGTCCGCTGACCTGATAGCGCTACCATAATTCCTTGCAAACCGGGGAGGGCGCGGCTATGGTGATCGCATTCCCGCCTTCGATCGGGCGACACCGCGCGTTGCGTACGGAGATTCACGCGTTGATCATGGCTGCTCAGGCTCGACCCGGTGAGACTCTCCAGGTGACGGACGCGCGCGGCCCGTCCTCCGCGGCGCTGCGTTCCGAGCTGCGCGACCTCTATGATGATTACGCCGCCTGTCTGGACGATGGCAACCTCGATGCGTGGCCCGGATTTTTCACGGAAGACTGCGTCTACGCGGTGACCTCTCACGAGAACTTCAGCGAGGGATTGCCCCTGGCGGCGATCTATTGCCGTGGCCTGGCGATGATCAGGGACCGGGTCGCCGCCCTGCGGGCCGCGACCGTCTACGAACCGCGCGTGCTGCGGCACATGGTGAGCTGCGTGCGCGTGAAGTCGGCCGAGGCGGGCCTGGTCAGGTCCGAGGCGAATTTCGCCGTGTTCGAATGCCTGTCGGACCGCGAGCCGCATGTGCTGATGGTGGGGCGCTACGTCGACGTGGTCGTTCGCCATGGCGCCGCTCTGAAGTTCCAAGAGCGTACGTGTGTATACGACAACTATCGGGTCCGCACCTCGCTTGTCATGCCTGTCTGACGCCGTATTTGCAGGGAGATGAACATGACAGCCGTCGCGCCCGCCCAAACGCAGGAACGCCGCTGGCCTGAAAAGGCGGCAGTCCGCATCCCGGCGTGGATCTACACCGACCCCGAGCTGTTCGAGCGCGAGCTGCAGACGTTTCACTATGGACCCGCGTGGAGTTATGTCGGGCTCGAGTGCGAGGTGCCGTCTTCCGGCTCCTTCAAGCGCAGTTGGGTCGGGCGCCGGTCGGTCATCATGGTGCGCGACGAGACCGGGGCGATCCAGGTTCTCGAGAACCGCTGCGCGCATCGCGGGTCGATGCTCTGCTGGAAGAACAAGGGCAAGGAAAGCAGCTTCACCTGCCCGTACCACCACTGGAACTACGACCTGCGCGGCAATCTCCTCGGCCTTCCGTTCCTGCGCGGCGCCATGGGCAAGGGCGGCATGCCGCGGGATTTCGACAAGCAGAAGCACGGCCTGCGCCGCCTGAGGGTGGAGACGCGCAACGGCGTGGTCTGGGCGACCTATGACGAGGCGGCTCCGACTCTGGAGACGTTTCTCGGCCCCGAGATCATGAAGCTTGTGGACCGCAGCTTTCCCGGGCGGCAGCTTCGCCTGCTCGGCTACAACCGCCAGCTGCTCCCGTGCAATTGGAAGTTCTATTTCGAGAACAGCCGCGATCCGTACCACGCGACCCTGCTGCACAGCTTCTTCACGACATTCGGCCTGCTCCGGACTGACACTCCGTTCAAGGCGGTCCCGACCGAAGGCGGCCGTCACGGCATCATGGCGTCGACCTACTCGCGGGATACCGCCAGCAAGCAGAACGAGGTCACCAAGCAGCTCGCATCCCTGAAGAGCGACTTCCGGCTGAACGACATGGAGGTCGTCACGCCGGTCGACGAGTTCGGCGACAGCTCGATGATCAATCTTTCGGTCTTTCCGTCGGTGTTCTTCCAGCAGCACGGAAACTCGCTCGCCATCCGCCACATCATCCCCAAGGACGTGTCGTCGACCGAGCTGTCCTGGACCTTCTTTGGCTATGCGGACGACGACGACGCGATGCACCGGCGCCGCATGAAGCAGGCCAATCTGCTCGGCCCCGCCGGGCACGTCGCCGTCGACGACAGCGAGGTGCTCGCGCTGATGCAGCCGGTTGCGGCCGGCTTTCCCGACTCCACGCAGGTTATCGAGATGGGCGGGCGGGACACGGCGCCGCAGGAGACGATGGTGACGGAGACCCTGATTAGGGCCTTCTACCAGTTCTATCGGGAGAAAATGGGGCTCTGAGCGGCCGCGCGCCGCGCATCCGGCCGTTCGCACCATCCGGCACGACACTTCGACGAGGAACACGGCATGGCCGAGTGGCACAGGGTTGCGAGCGAGGATGAGATCAAGGAAGGAGAGGCCTTTCCGGTCACCGCAGCGGGCGCAGCGATCGCAGTCTACCGGCTGGAGGGGGCGCTCTACGCGATCGGAAACATCTGTCCGCACCAGGGCGACGTGCTGCTCTCGGACGGCTTCGTGGACGGCGATAAGATCGAATGCCCGATGCATCAATCCTGCTTCGAGATCAGGACGGGCAAGGTCCTTGGACCGCCGGCGCAGCAGGACGTGCCGGCCTATCCCGTGAAGGTCGAGGACGGCGCGGTATTCGTGCGCGTCTGATCGCGGCCGGCTGTCGGTCCCCGCTCGAATGAATCCGCCCCCCGGCCCCATCGTCATCGTCGGAGCAGGGCAGGCGAGCGGCTGGTGCGCCATGACCCTGCGGCGCGAGGGATTCGCCGGCGACATCGTCGTAATCGGCGATGAATCGCATCCTCCTTATGAGCGCCCCCCGCTGTCGAAGGGGCTGCTGACGGGAAAGACGCCGGTCGAGAAGACCTATCTGCGGCCGGCCGACTGGTATGCCGCCAACGGCATAACCCTGCTGCTCGGCGCCAGGGCGGAGTCCATCGACCGGTCGCTGCACATCGTGCGGCTGTCCGACGGGCGTGTCGTGCCGTACGGCGCGCTGGTTCTTGCCACGGGCGCGCGGGCCCGGGACCTGCGGGGCGCGCCATCGGGCGTCATGCACCTCAGGACCATCGGCGACGCCCTGGCACTGCGCTCGCGGCTCACGGCGGGACAGTCGCTGGCCGTGATCGGTGCGGGCCTGATCGGTCTCGAGGTGGCCGCCGCGGCGCGGGAGCTCGGCATCTCCGTCGTTGCGATCGAGGCCGGCTCCTATCCGATGGGCCGCGTCGTGCCGCGCGAGCTGGGCGAGCATTTTCTCGACGTCCATCGCAGCCGCGGCGTCTACGTCCTGACCGGCACGTCGGTGAAGTCGATGGCTCGCAGCGGCGAGCGCATGGCGCTCGTGCTGTCGGACGGCCGCAGCTTCATGGCGGATACGGTGCTCGTTTCGATCGGCTCGGTTCCGAACGTCGCCATCGCGGAGGCCTGCGGCCTTCCCTGCGACGATGGAATCCTCGTCGACGAGTTCGGCCGCACGGCCGATGCATGGGTGTGGGCCGTGGGCGATTGCGTGCGGCTGCATCATCCGCTGCTCGGCCGGCGGATAAGACTCGAAACATGGCACCACGCGCAGGAGCATGCGATTGCCGTGGCGAAGAACATTCTCGGTCGCGGCACGCCCTATGCGGCGGTGCCATGGTCGTGGACCGACCAGTACGATATCAACCTGCAGATCGCCGGCGCGCCCGATCGGTGGGACGAGATCGTCTGGCGCGGCGACCCGCGCAGCGGCCCGGCGCTGCTGTTTCAGCTGCATGAGGGCAGGGTGGTCGGAGGAGCCGCGCTCAACGCTCCCCGCGTGATGCGGTTCATCCGGCAGATGATCGGGCTGAAGAGCGCGATTTCCCGGCTCGCGCTGGCGGACCGGTCCGTGCCGCTACGGACCATGCTGGGCGACAAGTCGGCCTAGCAGCGGCTGCCAACAGTGCAAGCGGGGATCTGTGCCGGACCGGCCACGTTTGCACCGGGCCGGCGGCGCAGCAGGTCTCGATCGAGACCGCGCAGTCCTCGCTCGACACCTCGATCCTGGCGAAGCTGCCGAGCAAGACGATCATCCTCGGCGTGCTCGACCTCTCGGACATGAAGGTCGAGACGCCCGAGACGGTGGCGGCGCGCATCCGCCGCGCGCTGCCGCACGTGCCGGCCGAGCGCATCTTCGTGGCCCCGGATTGCGGGCTCAAATACCTGCCACGCGAGGTCGCGTTCGGCAAGATGAAGGCCATGGTCGACGGCGCGCGGATCGTGCGCAACGAACTCGCGGACAAGCAGGCCGCCGACTGAGCCTTGGATATGCCCGGCAATGGCGGAACGCCCCATAGCGCGCCCGGGCGGGCGTTGCCGGGGCGGCGGCTGCGCATCTGCGTCCGTGTCGTGCAGATCGCCCTGTCTGGAGATTGAGCCGGTACTGATGCCGGTCGTGGGGAAAGCACGCGATGCCCTGGACGACATGGACTCGCAGATCTCGTGCTGGCTGATGCGGGTGCCCAGCTCATCCCGACTGCCTCAGGGACGACGACACTGACGACGGCTGGAACGCCGTCGCCGTCCGTTGGACGGAGGTCGGGGTTTTCGGGTTTCCGAAGCCCCCGTAAGAGCGCCGCGACGGCACAGGGAGTCGGCACAGCTGTGCCGTCGCGGCGGGCTACGGCCCGGGCGTTGCGTTACAGATCAGAAGAATAAGGCGGGAGTGGTTGGGGGACTAGGATTCGAACCTAGATAAACGGAGTCAGAGTCCGTTGTCCTACCGTTGAACGATCCCCCAACAGGACCGGCCGCCCGGGGCGAAACCCGGGCCGTTCCCGCAGGGCCGGCGGCATTCCGGCCGCCGACGGCGCGGCCTTCTAGCATAAAGCCGGTCGGCTTGTGTAGCATCGGAATCGGTACCGGTGCTGCGACCCTTATGGTTTTAGGTCGGAACGCCGAAAACTCAAGCCCGGCGAACAGATGAACCGGGCGACTGGGAGCTTGGCTGGCGTGACTTACGACCGCTGGGGCACAGAATCAGGGCGTTTTGCCGGTGCGGACCGGGCGGGGGGTACCGGACCCGTGCTGGCGGCCCTCGATCTCGGTACCAACAACTGCCGTCTGCTGGTCGCCCGGCCCGCGACGGACTCGTTTCAGGTCATCGACGCCTTCTCGCGTATCGTCCGGCTCGGCGAACGGCTCTCGGCCACCGGGGAACTCGGCGGCGGCGCTATGGACCGTGCCGTCGAGGCGCTGCATGTCTGTGCGGCCAAGCTCAGGCGGCGCATGGTCACCCACTTCCGCGGCGTTGCCACCGAGGCCTGCCGCCGCGCCGGTAACGGCGCCGCCTTCATCGCCCGGGTCGCCTGCGAGACCGGCATCACGATCGAGGTGATCGCGCCCGAGGAGGAGGCGCGCCTCGCTCTGGTCGGCTGTGCGCCGCTGCTCGACTGCGCCATCCCGCACGCCATCCTGTTCGATATCGGCGGCGGCAGCACCGAGATCATCTGGCTCGGCTGCGAGGACGGGACGTGGACGATCGCCGACTCGCTGTCGCTCGGCTGCGGCGTCGTGTCGTTTGCCGAGCGCTTCGGCGGCGACCGTATCCCCGCCGGCGCTTACGAGGCGATGGTTTCCCATGTCCTGGACCTGCTGGCGCCGTTCGAGGCGCGTCACGGCATCGCCGCACGGGTCGCATCGGGTGCCGTGCAGATGCTCGGCACCTCGGGCACGGTGACCACGCTCGTCGGCGTGCGCATGCAGCTCCCGCGCTACCAGCGCTCGCTGGTCGACGGCGCGTGGCTGCGCCGCGACGAAGTGATCGGCGCGAGCCGGGAGCTGGCGGAAATGGACTGGGCCGGCCGCGCGGCGCATCCCTGCATCGGTCCGGCGCGCGCCGATCTCGTGGTCGCCGGCTGCGCCATCCTCGAGGCGATCTGCCGGCTGTGGCCGGTCGGCACACTGCGGGTCGCCGACCGGGGCCTGCGCGAAGGCATTATCCTCGGCCTGATGCGTGCCGCCCAGGCGGCGAACAGCGGGACATCCGCGGCATGAGCCGCGGCCAAGGCGGCAGCCGCCGCCTGACCCAGCGGGTCAAGACCGCCAGGGGCCGCCCGGTCGGGTCGAGCGAGTGGCTGCGGCGTCAGCTCAACGATCCCTATGTCGCCAAGGCGAAGCAGCGCGGCTACCGCTCGCGTGCCGCCTTTAAGCTGATAGAGATCGATGACCGGGTCCACCTCCTCAAGCCCGGCGCGCGCGTGCTCGATCTCGGCGCAGCACCCGGCGGCTGGACCCAGGTCGCCGTCGAACGCACCGCGGCGTCGGCGGAGGGGAAGGGCGGCCGCGTCCTCGGCGTCGATATTGCCGGGATGGACCCGATACCCGGTGCGACGATCATACGCCTCGACTTTCTCGATTCTGCGGCGCCCGCCGCGATCCGCGCCGCCCTGGACGGGCCGGTCGATGTGGTGCTCAGCGACATGGCGCCGTCGACCACCGGCCATCCCGAGACCGACCATCTGCGCATCATGAATCTCGCCGAGGCGGCCTTTGCCCTGGCCATCGAGGTATTGCGCCCGGGCGGCTCCTTCGTCGCCAAGATCTTTCAGGGCGGCAGCGAAAAGGCGCTGGAGGAGGAACTACGCCGCAGCTTCGCCGCCGTACGCCGCATCAAGCCGCCGGCCAGCCGCTCCGATTCCCCGGAGTTTTATTTCGTCGCGACCGGCTTCAAGGGCCGTTGATTGCGCGCATCGGCGTGCAGACCGGTCATGCGGCGGGTTGAGGCCGCGCTTCGGGCGATTTGCTTGGAATCACACGATGGATGTGTATGATGCGCGGCCACTTCCGATTCGGAGGCGGCCTTGAAATTCCGTGAATCCTATACGTTCGACGATGTGCTGCTCAGACCGGCGGCCTCGTCCGTACTGCCCACCGAGTGCGACACGCGCACGCGGCTGACCTCCCGCATCGAGCTCGGCATCCCGCTGCTGTCGGCGGCGATGGACACCGTCACCGAGAGCGGGCTCGCCATTGCCATGGCCCAGATGGGCGGCATCGGCGTCATACACAAGAATCTCGAGCCTTCGCAGCAGGCCGAGGAGGTTCGCCGGGTCAAGAAGTTCGAATCCGGCATGGTCATCAACCCCGTGACCGTCGTGCCCGACGCCACCCTGGCGGATGCGCTGAAGCTGATGGCGGACCACCGTATCTCCGGCATTCCCGTGGTCGAGCCGGGCTCGCGCAAGCTGGTCGGCATCATCACCAACCGTGACGTGCGCTTTGCCTCCAACCCCAACCAGCCGGTGCGCGAGCTGATGACCAGGGAGCGCCTCGTAACCGTACGCGAGGGCGTTTCGCGCGAGGAGGCGAAGAAGCTGCTGCACCAGTTCCGCATCGAGAAGCTGCTGGTGGTTGACGACGCCTATCGCTGCATCGGCCTGATCACCGTCAAGGACATCGAGAAGGCGCAGCGCTTTCCCAATGCGACCAAGGACGAGAAGGGCCGTCTGCGCGTCGCCGCCGCGACCGGGGTCGGCGACATGGGTGTCGCGCGCGCGGAGCTGCTGTTCGAAGCCGAGGTCGATGTCGTTGTGGTGGATACCGCGCATGGCCATTCCGAAGGCGTGCTCAAAACCATCGACCGCGTGCGGCGGCTGTCGAACTACACCCAGATCATCGCCGGCAACGTTGCGACGGGGGATGGGGCCAAGGCGCTGATCGATGCCGGTGCCGACGCCGTAAAGGTGGGTATCGGGCCCGGCTCGATCTGCACGACGCGCGTCGTCGCCGGCGTCGGCGTGCCGCAGCTCACCGCCATCATCGACTGCGTCGAGGCGTGCCGGAAAGCGAACGTGCCGGTGATCTCCGATGGCGGCATCAAGTATTCGGGCGATCTTGCCAAGGCGATCGCCGCCGGCGCAGACGCGGCGATGCTCGGCTCGCTGTTCGCAGGCACCGATGAATCGCCGGGCGAGACCTTCCTCTACCAGGGGCGCTCGTACAAATCCTATCGCGGCATGGGCTCGATCGGCGCAATGGCGCGCGGCTCCGCCGACCGCTACTTCCAGCAGGACATCAAGGACTCGCTGAAGCTGGTGCCCGAGGGTGTCGAGGGGATGGTGCCCTACAAGGGCTCGGTCGTGACGGTGATCCACCAGCTCATCGGCGGCCTGCGCGCGGCGATGGGCTATACCGGCAACCGCACCGTCGCCGAGATGCAGAAGAACGCCGAGTTCCTCCGCATTACCTCCTCGGGACTGCGCGAAAGCCATGTCCACGACGTCTCGATCACGCGCGAGGCACCGAACTACCGTCCGGAGACGTGAGGGAGCGATGCTCCGGACGCCGGCTATTGCGCGCCGGCGCAGCCGATGCAGGTGGGGACGGTAGGATCGAGGTCCAGCCGCTTCTTGGCGATCTCCTCGCCGCAGCGTGTGCAGAACCCGTATTCGCCGCTCTCGATCCGCTTTAGGGCGGCATCGATCCGGCGTCGATCGAGCTCGCGCCGCCTTTCCGATTCGATCGCCATGGCCTGCTGCTGCATGGCGTCCATGCGGGAAAGCCTGCCGACGCTCGCCTGGTCAAGCTCGACCGGCTGACGCGCCTCCTTGGACATCCGGTCAAGCTTGTCGAGTTCGTCGCGTCGTGAAAGCAGATCGGCGCGCAGTTTCGTCAGATCGATGGGCATGAGCAGCTTGTGTCGGCTTGTGAAGGAACGAGCGGGCTCTCGCGTCAGACGTTCTGCGGAAATCCACTACATCAACTTAATTGCCGCATGTATATAGCAATGGCGGCGACGGCCTAAGAAGGCTGGCGCGGACAACTTCCACGGAAATCAGAGCGGATTCCGCGGAACCTGACGAGTTGAGGGGCTTCGGCGCGACCTGTGTAGCGGGGCTGCCATGAGCGACTGCAACCGGAACCGATCAGCTCGAGATATCCCGAAGTAGAGGTCAGGCAGGGCTGGGCTCGAACCTGGCTCTGGTCTGGGCGTGACGCAGTGCGCCAGCCGGAAAAGAAGTCGGGAGCACGTGGGACATGAGAGGAAGAATCGAGGTTTCTCCAGGTGAGATCGCCGACCGCCTGACGATTCTCCAGATCAAGGCGGGGCGAATTTCGGACCCGGACAAATTGGGTGCGATCCTGCGCGAGAAGGCAATCCTCGAAGATGCCTGGTCAAGGATGCCTGACTCCGTGGCGCTGCGGGCCCTCGTCGGCGAGCTGAAAAGCATCAACGAGCAGCTCTGGGAGCTCGAGGATCTCGTGCGAGCGCACGAGCGTGCCCAGGATTTCGGCCCGAGCTTCGTTCAGCGCGCCCGCGCGATCTACAAGACGAACGACAGGCGCGCTTACGTCAAGCGCCGCATCAACGAGGCTCTCGGATCGGACCTCCTCGAGGTCAAAGCCTATACGCTAGCCGAGGCCGACCGTTAGGCGCGCCGCGGGTAAATGTCGATCCTGTTCATCAGCGCGACCCGTCTCGGCGACGCGATTCTTTCGACCGGGCTGTTGAATCATCTCCTGGAGCGGTCCCCGGACGACGGCGTGACGATCGCCTGCGGCGCGCCGGCTGCCAAGGTGTTCGAGGCCGTACCGCGACTGGAGCGGCTTCATGTAATCGAGAAGCGGCGCGCCGATCTTCACTGGCTCGATCTTTGGCGCGCCGTTGTCCGGCGGCGATGGCGGGTCGTCGTGGATCTGCGGCGAACCCTGGTGCCCCTTGCGATCAGGGCGGAAGCCCGCTACGTGCTGCCGAAGTCCGATGCGCTGGTCCACCGCGTCGAACTGATTTCCAGGACTCTCGATCTGGCCCCGCAAGCGCCCACGATCTGGATCCGGGAAGAGCACGAGCGCCGCGCGGCCGAGCTCCTTCAAAATCGTTCCGCCATCCTGTCTGTCGCGCCTGGTGCCAACTGGGCCGGAAAGATCTGGCCGGCCGAGCGATTCGTGGAACTGGCCCGGCGCCTCGTCGGACCAGGCGGCCTGCTCGACGGTGCCGCTATTCTCGTGGTCGGCGCTGCGGAAGAGCGCGAAACATCCGGGCCGCTGTTGGCTGCCTTTCCACAGTCTCGGGTCATCGATGCGCTCGGTCTGGATGTCCTCTCGACATATGCCGCATTGAAACGGTGCCGGCTGTTCGTGGGCAATGATTCCGCGATGATGCATCTTGCCGCTGCTACAGGGAATCCGACCGTCGGCTTGTTCGGGCCGACGCGCGACGAGCATTATGCGCCATGGGGAAAGAATGGCCTGGTGGTGGCGACACGTGGGAATGCCGACCAGGCGCCTGGCTGCCGGACGCCAGTGAGCGGCAGGACCGCGTCTCTCATGGACGGGCTTTCCGTCGATGCCGTCGAGTCGGCCATCCGGCGGCGCTGGAATCGCTTACCCGCGCCGCTGCGGGACGCGAAGCGCTAGAGTTTTCAGGACGACCGGCTGCCGGGAGCGAGCGCACGCGATCCATGGCCTGCAGCATGTCTCGTCGGCACGAATCGCGCTGTAGCGAGCGCCTTGTTCGCTCATGCTGCCGTGCCGCCGTCCATTCCGGACGGGCGAGCCGGTCGCGCTCTCAAGATCGCGGCAAACCGGCGGCCGGTTTCCACATGAGCGCGACATCCTTGAGCGGGATCTCGCAGGTCCAGCCGTGCATGCCGGCGATGTGACGGAAGGTCGTCTCCCGATAGAAAACGACATGCGTCGGGTCGCGGCGATAATGCCAGTCGCCGAACCGGTCATCGTCGGTCTGAAAGCAGGTCATGACCGCGAGGCATGCGCCCGGGCGCAGCAGCCCGTCGAGCCGGGCGAACTCGGCGGCCGGCGAATGAAAATGCTCCGCCGCCTCGCTGCAGACGATGAAATCGTACGTCCGGCCCGGCGCCGGCGGCCTGGGGAAGAAGAACGGATCGAAGAGCTCCATACGGTGGCCTGCTTCGCGCAGCATTGCGGCAAGGGCCGGTCCAGGGCCGCAGCCGTAATCGAGGCCCTCCCGGTTCGGCGGCAGGCGACCGAGCAGCGGCGAGACCAGCTTTGAAAGAAAACGCCTGTAGCCCGCATCCGCAGGATCGTTCCTGTGGTGCTGGTAATGCGCATACTCCGTCGCGACGGATGGCCTTTGCGCGGGGTCGAGGAAGGTGGCCTTGCACAGCTCGCACCGCCAGTAGTCCAACCCGGCCACTGTCGTCAGAAGGCGCACGCACGTCTCCCCGCAGACGCAGCAACGCTCTGCCGGAGCGCCGTCCTTGCGAATGTCTCGGGCGGGGCGTCTCTGCCCGGCCCGGCTCGGCGACCGCCTCACGATGCGGCCTTCATCCGCGCCACGTAGACGGTATTCGTTGCGTCGCGGCCCTGCAGCGGATTCGGGAACGTCACCACATGGGCGCGGACGGTCGCGAAGGCCTCCGCCAGGATCGCATTGAACGCTTCATCCGGAGGATCGTTGGACCAGAGGCCGAATACGCCGCCTGGATGAATGCGGGCGGCGAGCCGGCGCAGTCCCTCGACGGTGTAGAAACCTGCATGGCTCGGGTGCAGGACGTGGCGTGGCGAGTGATCGATATCCACCAGGATGGCGTGGAAGCGCCGGATCGTGCCTGAAGAATCGAAGCTCCGGTCCGGGGACGCCGCGATTGCGAAGAAGTCGCCATGCGCGAACCGGCAGCGCGGGTCGGATCGCAGGCTCTCTCCGAGCGGCAGCAGTCCGCGCTCATGCCATTCGATGACTTCCGCCAGGGCCTCGACGACTACAAGCGACCGTGCCCGGGACTGCGCCAGCACGGCTTGCGCCGTGTAGCCCATTCCAAGTCCGCCGACGAGGACGTCGAGTGCGGATCCGGTCGTCTCCGACAATGCGAGACGAGCGAGTGCGATCTCCGACGCCGTGAACAGGCTCGACATCAGGAACTCGTCGTTGAGCTTGATCTCGTAGATGTCGATGCCGAGGCTGAGCTCCTTGCGGCGCCGCAGACTCAGCGCGCCAAGGGACGTGGTGCGATAATCAAGCTCCTGGAACAGCTTCAAGGTCTCGCTCGCTTGCTGGTGTGGTTGCTGCTGCGCTTGCGGGATGACCGCAACGGCGGGGGCCGGACATGCCGTGAATGCTCCGGGGGCGCCGACCCGGGCCCCGTATAGCATGCAGCGTCGGCATTCGGACGAACGCGTTTGTTCCTTTGCCGCCGCGCCTCAATGTGTTTGGCCGCGGCGGCTGCATTTCGAGGAGCGGATGCCTGCGCAGAGGACAGACGGTTCGTCAACCCGCCGACAGAACCCCTTCACGCCCGGGGCTTTTCATGCTCGACTGCCGGCGGGAAGAATCCGCCCGCCGAGTCCCCGACCGGCGGGCGTTTCGCATTTTTGTGCCCTCTCACCTCCAGACTGGATCGCCGGATCAAGTCCGGCGATGACGAGAATGGGAGAGGGGCGGCGCATGGTGCAAACTCCCGTGAAGCAGTGAAGCGCCAGGAATCAAGGCATTGAATCAAGAAGATAGATGCTCCACGTGCTGTTTCATGGAATGTCAGCCTGAAGCGGCGGCGTGGAACGCAACCGCACTTCCTGCCGGAACAGTGGAGCAGCTGAAACAAGTGAAACAGCCGGAACGCCTGAAACGGGCGGAACACCCGCAATGACCCCCGGGGCCCGCGTGCAGGCGGCGATCGAGGTGCTCGAGGCGGTGACGACCCGCGCGGCGCCGGCCGATGCCGTCGCCGGCGCCTATTTCAAGGAGCGCCGCTATATTGGCGCCAAGGACCGTGCGGCCATCGCGGCGATGCTCTACGGCGTGCTGCGCCATCGCGCCCAGCTCGACTGGTGGCTGGGACGGATCGGCACCCATCCCGACGCGCGCGCCCGGATGGTGGCGTGGCTGGCGCTGGCCGAGGGCTGGTCGCCCGCCGACATCGACAAGCATTTCGACGGCGACCGGTTCCGCCCGGTGCCGCTGACCGTCGCCGAGCGCAAGGCCGCGGAGGGACTTGCGCGCCGTACGCTCGACCATCCGGAGCAGCCGCCGACGGTCCGGCACAACTATCCGGACTGGATCGAGCCGGCGCTGCGCGAGCGTTTCGGCGCCGGGCTCGCGCGTGAGATGGCGGCGCTCGCCAAGCCCGCACCTCTCGACCTGCGGGTCAACGTTCTCAAGACCACGCGCGACGAGGCGATCCGGCAGCTGTCCGGGTCGCTCGATGTCGAGCCGACGCAGCTCTCGCCGCTCGGCATCCGCGTTGCCGGCCGTCCGCCGCTTGGCGCGCTGCCGGCATTCCGCGACGGGCTGGTCGAGGTTCAGGACGAGGGCTCGCAGCTCGCGGCGCTGATGGTCGAAGCGAAGCCGGGGATGCGTGTGTGCGATTTCTGCGCGGGCGCGGGCGGCAAGTCGCTCGCCATCGCCGCGGCGATGGGCAACAAGGGCCATGTCGTTGCCTGCGACGTTTCGGGCCGGCGACTCGAAGGGGCGACGCGGCGGCTGCGGCGCGCCGGCGCATTCAATGTCGAGCAGCGCCACCTGACCGGCGAGCGCGATCCGTGGGTCAAGCGCCACCGCGAGCGCTTCGACCGCGTACTGGTCGATGCGCCGTGCACCGGCACCGGCACGTGGCGGCGCAATCCCGATGCCAAATGGGTGCTGCGGCCGGAGGATCCGGTGGAGCTCGCGGCGCTGCAGCGGCGGATTCTCGACAGCGCCGCGCGGCTGGTGAAGCCAGGCGGCAGAATAATCTACGCGACCTGCTCGTTGTTGCCGGCGGAGAACGAGGCACAGGCGGAATGGTTCAGCTCGACTCATCCCGCGTTCCGGGCGCTGCCGGTGGCGGAGATCTGGTCGCGCGTGGTCGGCGGTGCGGTACCGGAGGCAGGACTCTACCTGCGACTGTCACCCGCGCGCCACAATACCGACGGATTTTTTGTCGCCGTGTTTGAAAGAATCGCGCGGGACGCTGGCGACTCGGGCGAATCGTGATAGGGTTCACGCATGGCCATCATCGGTCGCGCAACTGTCAGCAACGCTAGCGATATCGCCAAAGTCTACGTCGATACGTGGCGTGCCACCTATGCCGGTATCGTCCCCGACAAAAGCCTCCTTGGGATGTCGTACGAGCGCCAGGCCGCGGAGTGGGCCTGGCTGATCCGCAACCGCGGCGACGCGCAGCCTGTGATTGTCGCCTCGGAGGCAAACCACGGCGTTGTCGGCTTGACCAGCTTCGGCGCGAGTCGCGCCGGCGGCCGTCCCGTGCACGGCATCTTCGCCGATCCGCGAGTCGGCGAGGTGTTCACGCTCTATGTCCGCCCCGACTTCCAGGAGCGCGGGATCGGCCGCCAGCTCCTCGCGGGCGCGTTCGCCGCACTCTCGGAGCGCGGTTGCGGCCGTGCCGTGCTGTGGGTCCTGCGCGACAATCCTTCGCGCTATTTCTACGAGCGGATGGGCGGAGTCGCGGTCGCCGAGCGGCGCGAGCGGATCGGCGGGCGCGAGCTCGACGAGGTCTCCTATGGCTGGCCCGACCTGACCAAAGCGCTGGCGCGCATCGGTTCTTGTTCTACCAGCTAAGTCGGGCTATCTAGCGGCCTTCCGCCGGAGGCCCCGTGACCGACCGCGTACTCATCCTCGATTTCGGCAGCCAGGTAACGCAACTCATCGCCAGGCGCCTGCGCGAGCACGGCGTCTATTGCGAGATCCATCCGTACAGAATGAGCGAGGAGGCGATCCGCGCCTTCGAGCCCAAGGCGATCATCCTCTCGGGCGGGCCCGCCTCCGTGGTCGGCACGGACCCGCCGTCCGCACCCGACGTGGTCTTCAGGATGGACCTGCCGGTGCTCGGCATCTGCTACGGGCAGCAGACGATGTGCAAGCAGCTCGGCGGCCGGGTCGAGCCGAGCGACCATCGCGAGTTCGGCCGCGCGTTCCTCGACGTAAAGTCCGACAGCAAGCTGTTCGAGGGCCTGTGGCCGGTGGGATCGCGCGAGCAGGTGTGGATGAGCCACGGCGACCGCGTCATCGAGCTGCCGCCCGGCTTCAAGGTCGTGGCGACCAGCGAGGGCGCCCCCTTCGCGGTGATCGCCGACGAGACGCGGCGCTTCTACGGCACCATGTTCCACCCGGAGGTCGTGCACACGCCGCAGGGCGGCGCACTCCTGAAGAATTTCACGCACAGGATCGCCGGCTGCCGCGGCGACTGGACCATGGCCGCGTTCCGCCACCAGGCGATCGAGCGCATCAGGAAGCAGGTAGGCCGAGGCCGCGTGATCTGCGGCCTGTCGGGCGGCGTCGACTCGTCGGTCGCGGCGGTGCTGATCCACGAGGCGATCGGCGACCAGCTCACCTGCATCTTCGTCGATCACGGCCTGCTGCGGCAGGCCGAGGCGGAGGAAGTGGTCGAGCTGTTCCGCGGCCACTACAACATCCCGCTGGTCCATCGCGACGCGAGCGATGCATTCCTCGGAAAGCTCGCCGGCGTCACCGACCCGGAGGCCAAGCGCAAGATCATCGGCGCCACCTTCATCGACGTGTTCGACGAGGAGGCGAAGAAGCTCGGCGGCGCCGAGTTCCTGGCGCAGGGCACGCTCTATCCCGACGTGATCGAATCGGTGTCGTTCAGCGGCGGGCCGAGCGTCACCATCAAGTCGCACCACAATGTCGGCGGCCTGCCCGAACGCATGAACCTCAAGCTGGTCGAGCCGCTGCGCGAGCTGTTCAAGGACGAGGTGAGGGAGCTCGGGCGCGAGCTCGGCCTGCCCGAGACGCTGGTCGGCCGCCACCCGTTCCCGGGCCCCGGCCTCGCCATCCGCATTCCCGGCGACATCACCCGCGAGAAGCTGGCGATCCTGCGCAAGGCCGACGCGATCTATCTCGAGGAGATCCGCCGCGCCGGCCTCTACGACGCGATCTGGCAGGCCTTCGCCGTGCTGCTGCCGGTGAAGACGGTCGGCGTCATGGGCGACGCCCGCACCTACGACCATGTCTGCGCGCTGCGCGCCGTCACCTCGACCGACGGCATGACCGCCGACAGCTACCCCTTCGACCACGCTTTCCTGGCGAACTGTGCCACCCGCATCGTCAACGAAGTCCGCGGCATCAACCGGGTCGTGTACGACGTGACGAGCAAACCGCCCGGGACGATCGAGTGGGAATGATTCAGGGCCCGCCGAGGGTATCCTGCAGTATCCTGCTCTCTCCTACAAACGACTGAAATCATTAACGAAACGGACGCTACTATTCGGCAGCTATCGGCCTGCATAGATGGCAGCCGCCGGACCGGCTGACGGTGTGCGTTCCCGTTGTCAAATCCAATTTTCACCGATACCGTCATGATCCGAGCGGCGAGTGACGGTATTTTTTTCGAGCTAAGCGTTTGTAAATGCATCGTTTCTTGCCGAGCTGGAGTCCGAAAACGACCTGACGGTATTTTGACCAGAGGTGGTGGCGTGATGCTGACCGACGTTGCGCTTAAGGCATTGAGACCAAAGGAGAAGCCGTACAAGGTCACCGACCGTGACGGCATGTACGTCCTCGTCAGCACCAAGGGAGCGCTGTCGTTCCGCCTGGACTACCGTCTGAACGGCCGGCGCGAGACCGTCGTCCTCGGTAGATACGATAGGGCTGGCATCTCGCTCGCCCGCGCCCGCGAACTGTGCATCGATGCCAAGCGCGCGATCCGGGAGGGGCGCTCGCCGGCCTTTGAGAAACAGCGCGCGAAGTGGCGCCTTCTCGAAGCGAAGAGCTTCGGCGAGTTCGGAGAGAAATGGCTCACGGCAGCGCCCATGGCCGACAGCTCGCGGGCCATGCGCCGCGCGATCTTCGAGCGGGAGCTCCTGCCGGCGTGGGGCAAACGGCTCCTCACGGAGATCACGCCAGACGATTTGCGCGCACATTGCGGCGCCATCGTCGGGCGCGGCGCGCCGGCGACGGCTCTGCATGTCCGCGACATCGTCAAGCAGATCTATGGTTTTGCGATCCTCCACGGCGAGAAGGTCACCAATCCAGCCGATGAAGTGGGTCCCTCGGCGATCGCCCATTTCGTTCCAAGGGACCGCTCGCTGTCGCCGACCGAGATCCGCGTCATGCTCAAGCAGCTCGAGCGCGTGGCGACGCTGCCGACGATTCGCCTCGGATTGCGGCTGATTTTGCTGACCATGGTGCGCAAGAGTGAGCTGCAGGATGCGATCTGGGATGAGGTGGATTTCGAGAACGCCGTTTGGACGATCCCGAAGGAGCGCATGAAGCGCTCGAAGGCGCACAACGTCTATCTGTCACAACAGGCGCTCGACATCTTCATTGCTCTCAAGACCTGCGCCGGTAACTCGAGATACGTTCTCCCGTCGCGCTATGATGCCGATGCGCCAATGTCGCGAGCCACCTTCAATCGCGTGACCTACCTGGTCGTGGAGTTGGCGAAGAAGGAAGGCCTTCCACTCGAACCGTTCACGGTACATGACCTGCGGCGCACCGGATCGACGCTATTGAACGAACTCGGCTTCAACAGCGATTGGATTGAGAAGTGCCTGGCGCATGAAGATGGCCGCTCGTCTCGCGGCGTCTACAACAAGGCAGAGTACGAGGTGCAGCGCCGGCATATGCTGCAAGAATGGGCCGATATGGTCGATGCATGGGTGGAGGGGCGGAAGCACGCGCCGGTGCTCATTCCGCCGCAAATGCCGATCTTCGAGGCCGATCCTGCGCTTTGACAGGGCGTGCGCGGCGCTGCCTGACATCGGGATGCTGTGCACGGCTAACGGGAGTGGCTCGGCGCGAGGCCAGCCAGGCTTCAACCTCCGCCAAATCCCAGACGACGCATCTCGGTGATAAAGCAAAGCGTCGGGGGAACTCGCCACGCTGCTCCATCTCATAAATGGTGCTGTCGGCAAGCGGCACCATCTCGCGTAGTTGATGCCTCCGTATCGTTCTTCTAACTGACCTCTCGGCTGTGCCTGCCATCTCCAAATCCTCAGTCACAAAGCTGAAGAGGATTGAAAGCAATAGCGGTCGGAAGCCGGAAGGCCCTAATTCACACGGTAGGGCGGTGGAGGGCTGTGGCGTAGAAATCGGAGGCCTTACTGTTCGGATCCGGCGCCCCCCGACATTTCACCGAGAACCATTCCGAACTTTGCGTAGGCGGTTTCCCTCATGACCATTGCGAGACCTTTGAAATCGTATCGAACATCCCCGCTGCGCCACGACGGAGCGGGTCGAGTGCCTCGGCCCGTTCTTTCGCCCATGCGATCCAATCGCTCAAGGCGCTGTCCCCGACGGTGACGGCGCCTTCGTCGAGTGCGCGCTTCTCCACTTCGGCTAGAAACGCAAGGAACCTATCGCGCTGTTCCCAATTCGCTGCAAACTCGCAGAGCTTATTCCAGCGTTTATCGTCGATTTCCCTGAGACGCCTGGCCTCGTAGCGCCGCGCCTCTTCCTCCTGATACCGCTTCTCCCGTTCCTCGCGTTCGCGCTTCCGCTGTTCTAGGATCGGTCCCGCTGCCATGATGGTGCCGACGATCTCAGGCAGCATGTCGCCAATCTTTGTCTTCTGGGTTTCGATCCATTGAGGCTGCCGCCCATCTAGGTACGTTGTGATCGACACGCGCAGGAAGCCTGACGAGTCGAGGCCGGATTGATGGTGGTCGGGATAGGCTGTCCACTTCCGTGTTTCGTCGCGCGGCTTAAGCGACTTCACTAACTTCTCTACGATCGAGCATTCAACGGCATGGCTCGCAATCTCAAAGGTCACCCTTCCAGTCATCGGCGACTTCTCAATTTTGCCGCCGGCTTTCTCGACGCCCGTAAAAATCGCGCTCGTGACCCGGAAACGATATAGGTCACGTTCGGTCAGATCGGGGAGCATTCGGGGCGTCCACCAGGTTTCGTGCCTTCGCCGCTTGCTCTCTTGTTCACGTTCTCTCTGCTGCTTCTTGTGCTCCACAACCCACGCCTTCACGCGTGGATGAAGGTCATCCAGGCCACCCGGCACGGCAATGGCCTCTACCTTCGCGGAGGCAACCATCGCGGACCTCTCGGCTTCCGGTAACGGCGCTGGCTTGGGGGGCGTGGAGTAGATATCCGTTACCTGCGGAACGCCGTCCCTGCGAGGTGGTAGCTTGAATTCAACAACAGGCTTGCCTGCCTCCTTCTTGGCCCAATAGCCGCGTGGTGGATATGGCACGTCCATTCTGTCGCATATCTTGGCAAGTCCATTGCCGCTTATCCCGAACTCTTCAGCGAGACGGCTCATCGGTCTCTGCCAGACCAGCGTGTACAGTTCCTCGCGGCTCACATGCCGCGCTTTTTGATTCACCGGCAAGTCCGCCATAGCTATCCCCGCTTCAGCACTTGGTTGACCGCAGGATACGGCGGGAAAATGCGAAGGACGATAACCCGCTGGCTCCGCGACCGCCGTGCGCGTCTCTGGCGAAGCTCCGCATCGGTGTTCTTAAGCCAGTCGGAATGATAGTCGCCGTGGAGCTTGCCGTAGACAGGCCAACGGTTCTCATCGATGGCGCGGCGGATCTTCTCTGGTTCCTTCAAGTCGGCGACGACCAGCCGTCCGGTCCCACCCAGACGCTCGGCGGCGGCGTCCTCCACGGTGCGATCGAAATTGGTGGTCCAGACGACTCGGCAGAGATCCTCTGCCATCAGGAGGGCGAGTGCGTGATGGCCGAAGGATGGCTTGCCGCGGGCAATCAGTTCGTCGAGGTAGGCTCGACGGTCCCTCGGCGCATGATATGTCGCCTCGAAATAGGCTGAATACTCCGACTCAGAACTGGCGGGCGGGAATCCGCCTAGGGCGTCGAAGTGGAACTGGAGCTTCCGCTGGACGGCAGGTTCGCCGATGTCAGTTATCGCCGAGGGAGGCAGCTTCTTCTGCGACCGATACAATCGCTGCTTGAAGTCCCAAATCATGTCGCCGGCAGTTTTGATGCCGGCCGCTCGCGACGCGCCGGCGCCGAGAAACCACATAATCTGTGCAGCCCGCAGCTGGAAAAGGCGCAGAAAGGCCGGGGTGTCTAGCGGCTGGAACGTCTGCTCGTCCCGCAATGCTTCGGCAGGCGGATCATCGGACGGTTTCAGGCGCGCAACGTTGGACACGCGAACGGCATTTCTCGTTAGGCGGCCGTTCGAGCGAGATAGATCCCGTCGGCGGCTGCGGGACAGCTCAGGATAGCGTAGCGTAGGTTGTAGGAAGAGAACAAAAGGGAATTGCCTGTGGACGGACACCTGTGCCGGCCTATACGCGCGTAGTCTGCCTGGACATTGCGGTTCTCTGCGACGGGCGGGGGAGGCCTCTGCTCCACAATCCTCGACCCGTTACGGCAAACCCTGGCCTGAATTCTCAGCCAAGAGCGTCGACTGGCGCACCGCCTCGCCCGACGCGATCGGGTGCGAAGTCGGCGACATCACCGGCAAGCTCACAATGTGCTTGCATGATCGGTATTTCGACGCATGCGGCCGTCCGGCAGGCTGGATCGAAGGTGTCGCGGCCGAATGCCGGGAGAAACTCGCACCGCTCTTTCAGCTAATGGTCGGAGAGAGGACGTTTCTGGATGCGGTGCTGGAGCGGGGAGGGATTGATGCGTCGTCATTAGATATGCCGGAATCCGTGCGCGCCGCGATAGAAGTCTCTCCGGCATTGCGATGGAAAGCGCAGAACGTCAAAGCTTGGAAATCTGGGGACAAGTCGCTAGCTCCACGCACGAAGCGGAGGCGGCAGCGCGAGCGTCGCGCTCCCTGATCGCCATCCGTGGCCGCACATATCCAAGCCTAAATCTCGGATAGGGCTCAATAACTGCGCCCCCGCAGGTAGCTCGGCTACCCGGCGTCCGCAGTTTTCCGATCACAGAATTGCAAAAGTGCGCGCTTCTCTGTAGCTATCGAATCGCGGATATAGTATGCTGTATATGTTGTGGATCGGAGCTCTGCTGAACCCAAGATGTGGGTTCGTGGCGGACGCTGGCGTGTGGATGAACGGCGAATCGGGGCGCAGTTTTGATGGCGCTAAAGGGATATGTAGAGCCGCCTAGACGGGCAACGCCTCGGCTAGCCGCTGCAGTTATTACCATATGCACCTACCGGAAGAAGGTGCGCCCCTCGATCGTTGCGACCGCAGTTTCTCTACCATTTGGTTCGCAATCCGCGGTGGAATCTGCATGGCTGAAGAAGATACGAGGGCTGCCGGCTACAGTCCCTGCAAGCGCGCTATACGCCGGTCGCGGTTTCGGCCTAGCGGTTCAGGCTGCGACGAGCGCCAAAGCCAGAATGTATATCCTCTCCGCCGGGTTGGGCTTGGTGGCCGCGTCTCAACGTGTGCCGACCTATGGCCTTACGGTGTCTGACGGACATGGCGAATCAGTCGCGGCCAGGGTCGCAGGCGAATTCGACGCGACCGCTTGGTTCTCCGCGCTCCTGTCCAGTCCATATTCCAACGAATGGACGGACGTGGTTGGTCGCTCGGGTCGTATTCTCGTCGCGCTCACTCGCCCCTATGCAGAGATGGTGGGCAGCAGCCTAGCCGGATCAGACCCGGCGATTCTGCCGCGATTACGAATCTTCGGCGCAGCTCTCTCCGCTGCGCTGCCGAGTGCCTTGAGGCCGGCGATTGTGCCGTATGATGATAGGTTGGACGCAATCCTGCCTGGCACACGGGCTGACTTCTCTCAACGTGCTCTGCTTCACTTTGTGAACTTCGTAGCAGCAAAGAACGAGGCGCGAGATCGCGAAGCGGATTTTGCCGCTGTCGAGGCGGCGCTTGGGCGAGTGGCTGCACCTAGTCGGATGCGGCGTCCGCGCCGCACCGACGAAGAGATTCTTCAGTTAATCTCCGCGCGACTTCAGTCAGAGTTCGGCATCGCGCGTATCCTTCGGGCGCTCCGGGACGAAGAAGGGGTTGCCTGCGAACAATCGCGGTTTAGTCGCCTCTATCGGACTGCGGTCGATCGGAGGACGGCCGCATGACGCGTCCTCGAAGGAGTCAGGGGGCGACTCTCGCAGTCCGCGCGGTCCGGACACAGCAGGCCGATAAACCCGTCTACGCGTTTTTTGTCGCCGGCTCAGATCTCCTCAAGATTGCCGAGATAAGCCGCGTACATCGAGATGCTGAGGGATCGCTCCAAGGATTTCAGCGGAAGGGCATCAAGAGCCACGTCCAAGCGATCACGGAATTCCTCGATCGGGGACCCGTGCTTTTTCCAAACGCAATCATCCTCGCGATTTCACCTAGGGCCCACTTCACTCAGGCAAGGGGCGAGAAGCCCGGAGGCGACGTGAGGTCCTGTGAGGCAGGCACGTTGCGAATTCCACTGGCAATCAATGGGCCGAAGGCCGCATGGATTGTCGATGGCCAGCAACGTTCAATTGCTCTGTCTCAAGCCCGTGACAAGAGCTTTCCAGTTCCGGTCGTGGCTTTTGTCTCGGAGGAACTGTCCGTTCACCGTGAACAGTTCATTTTGGTGAACAAGGCAAAGCCACTCGACCCAAGGCTGATCGACGAACTGCTCCCCGAGGTCGGCACCGTCTTTCCGCGCGACTTGTCGTCTAGGAAAGTGCCAAGCGAACTCGTGAATAGGCTTCGCACCTCACCAGATTCGCCGTTCCGAGGGCTCATCCGTAGGCCATCGGATGAGTCCCCGACCGCAGTCGTAACCGATTCAGCATTGATCAAAGCAATTCGCAACAGCATCAACAGCGCGCTTGGTTCGCTCGCTCCGTATAAGGCGACAGGGGATCAGCCGGCCGATGTCGACGCGATGTACAAAGTGCTCGTCGCGTATTGGAGTGCGGTTCGTAACGTCTTCCCTGAAGCGTGGGGGCGTCCGCCGACGGAAAGCCGACTGATGCATTCTGCAGGCATCGAAGCGATGAGCCTGCTGATGGATCGTATTATGTCGCGCGCAGCACCCGAGGCCGACCTCTATGGCCATGCTAGAGACTCGCTGACGCGGATCGCGCCACACTGCCGATGGACCAGTGGCAGATGGCAGGACTTGCAACGCGATTGGAACGAAATTCAAAACATCGGGCGCGACATCAAGCTTCTCTCTGGTTATCTGGCGCGTCTTGATCACGTGCACGCCTTCGCGAAGGTGGCGTGATGCGCTTCGTCTTCGCGGACAGTGTCGACACCGTCGATCCCGAATATGACTTCGTTGCGGATCGCAACGGCGCGGGCCGACTGGTTCATCGCGATGATCAGTACCCGCACGAGTTTCTGGAACAAGCACCTTACGACGGCATCTTGGTCTCGCGCGGGATTGTCGGCGACGTGCGGCATCCGGGGAAATACTCCGAAGCTCAATTGATGCGCTTTCGTCGTGAGGGTGCCCGTCGGTTCCTCCGCTATCCGCTCGATCGATTCCCGAACAGCGTCCTGATGGGTGATTGCGGCGCGTTCACTTACCGGAACCTTCCTGAGCCGCCCTATAGAGCCGCCGACACCGTTGAATTCTATGCTGACGGCGGCTTTTCTCACGGCTGTTCGCCAGATCATCTCATATTCGACTTCGATGAAGTCGGGGTGACTCGCACTTTGCAAGAAGTGCCTGAGGATGTTCGGCGTCGCTACGAGATTACGCTTCAGAATGCGTCTGAATTTTTGAAAGCCAGCGCAGTTATCGGGCGTGGTTTCACGCCGATGGGCGTCATTCAGGGATGGTCCGCAGACAGCATGGCCAAGGCAGCGCGCAGCCTCGCGAAGATGGGTTACGACTACTTGGCGATCGGCGGCACCGTGCCCCTCAAAATCGATCAGATTCGCCGGGTATTACAAGCTATTCGGGATGTACTGCCCGACCGCGTGCGGCTCCACCTCCTTGGGTTTGGAAAGATAGAGGAACTGGCAGTACTCGAGCGGTACCGGGTTACGAGCTTCGATACAACATCACCACTGTTGCGCGCGTTCAAGGATGCGCGAAAGAATTATTGGGTTCGAACAGCAGACGGTGCGCTCTCGTATTACACAGCGATCCGCATTCCACAGGCAACCGAGAACAACAAACTCAAGCACAAGGCCCTCGAGGGCAGCCTCAATCAGGAACATGCACGGCGTCTGGAAGATCTCGCGCTGCATACCGTCCGCGCCTACGCGGCTGGTTGCGCGACATTGGATGCCAGCCTCAACGCGGTGATGGATTATTGGACTATCTTGAATTGGGACGAGGAAACCTCGCCCAGTCGGCGCGCCGCCGCCGCCGTTCGACAGCGGAAGCTATATGCCGACACACTCGGTGATCGTCCCTGGGAGCAGTGCGGCTGCCGGGTCTGCCGAGAAAGCGGCGTGGAAGCTGTGATCTTCCGAACCTCTAATCGCAACAAACGGCGTGGGATCCACAATCTGCACGTCTTCCACACCCATCTCAACGAATTCCGCCAGGCGTGTGCATGACCAAGCATCACCATCTTCTTCGGTTTGAAGCGCTCGCGCCGGTTCAAAGCGCTAAGCTGACTGTTTTTACCTTCATCGCGAAGGCGGATGAGATTGCCCGCATCGCTCGCATTGAGCGGGCTGGGCGCGACGACAATGGGGCACTCGAGGGATTCCAGCGACCCCAGATCGCCAACCACATCCGCGAGATACGAGACTACCTCGAAAAACCAAACGCCATCTTGCCGAATGCAATCGTGCTGGCGTTCCTCGGGAAAGCTAGGCTTGAGCGGGCGGCGAATTTGAAAAGTCGAGTCCGCCAACTGGTCATTGACACGTCGAAGGGGCCACCAGGGTGGATCGTCGACGGGCAACAGCGTTTCACCGCGCTTTCTGAGCTTCGAGGTCGTGACTTTGAAGTGCTGGTGTCAGGCTTCCTTTGCGAGACAGACGAGGAATTGCAGAAGCAATTTATCCTCGTGAATAACACGCGTCCTTTGCCGAAAGCCCTCGTCTATGAGTTACTACCAAAAGTCGGCGACCTACCACCCCGCATGTCGAGTCGCTCGCAAGCGGCCCTCGTGACAGAGGCGCTCAATTATCGGAAAGGCTCATCGCTAAAAGGATTGATCAAGCAGCAAACCAATCCAAAGGGAGTGATCCGGGACACGGTGCTACAGCGCGTCATCATGAACTCCCTGAGTGACGGAGCGCTGCGGCTCTACGCGGGCGAAGATCGACTTCTCCTTGAGCGGGGCGTCACGCTCATCAGCGAATTCTATCACGCGGTTCAGCACATCTTCGCAGAGGACTGGATTGGCAAGACCCCCAAGACATCGCGGCTAATCCACGGCACCGGCATAATTGCGCTCGGCTATGTCATGGATTTCCTCAACAGCGTCACGGGGGCCGCCACTCGCGACGAATTTGCCAAGGGGTTGCGATTACTGAAAGGAAAGACCGCGTGGAGCGAGGGAGAATGGGCGTTCGGCACAGAGCGGCGACGTTGGAATGGGCTGCAGAACGTACCCGCCGATATTCGCCAACTATCGCTGTATCTCGTCCAAGTGCTTAAGCATCGTTTGGCTGCTAAATCGCGGGCGGCGTAAGTCGATGACCTATGCAGTCAAGGAGATTTTCTACTCACTGCAGGGTGAAGGTCGTCATGCTGGCCGGCCAGCGGTCTTCTGCCGCTTCGCGGGCTGCAACTTGTGGAGCGGCCGAGAGCGTGATCGCGCGACGGCAGCTTGTAACTTCTGCGACACGGATTTCGTGGGGACCGATGGTGAGGGCGGCGGCCGATTCAGTGATGCGCGGTCGCTGGCTCGGGCAATTGAGCGAATGTGGGGAGGCGGTCTTCAGCAGCGTTTCGTGGTGCTGACCGGTGGTGAGCCGCTTCTGCAGGTTGACGACAGCCTTCTATTGGCTGTCCACGAACTCGGGTTCGAAATCGCCCTCGAGACGAACGGCTCGCTTCGAGTTCCACGCAACATCGACTGGATCACAGTCAGTCCAAAGGGATCGACCCCTCTGGTCCAGATCACCGGTCATGAATTGAAGTTGGTTTTCCCACAAAGAGGAGTGGATCCCGCGAAATTCGAGGGGCTTGCCTTCAATTATTTTCTGCTTCAGCCGCTCGACGGCCCGGATCGCGAATCGAATACGAGGGCTACTATAGCTTACTGCCTGAAGCATCCGCGCTGGCGCCTGTCTCTGCAGACACACAAGTTCATGGGCATTCGCTGATGTATGAGCTCAGCAAGGAGTTTCGATTCGACGCAGCGCACACGCTGAACCGGACAGTGGAGACCGAGCCGAGCCGTCGGATTCACGGTCACTCGTACCGCGCGGAGGTGGTCATACGCGGGGTCCCCGATCCAGAAAGCGGAATGCTCATCGATCTCGGTCTGCTTGATCAAGCCCTTCAGGAGGCTCGCGACGGCTTGGATCATCGCTTTTTGGACGAGATCAACGATCTTGGGCCGGCAACGATGGAGAATCTGTCCGCCTGGATCTGGCGCCGGCTCGCGCCGAGATTGCCGAACCTCTGGCGGGTCACCGTGAAGCGCGATAGCGACTCTGGCGCCTGTACCTTCTATGGGAGGAGTGGCTGACATGCGTTGTGTGGTTGTAAGGACGACAAATGGCTCGTTGGCCTCCATCTGGCCATTCATCGGAAGTCGAGAGGCAGGCCGAACCGCGATGAGAATGCGGTCGCGCCAATGATAAAGATCACCAAGGACTTCGATTTCCAATCTGCGCATTTCCTTCCGAATGTTGCGGACGGGCATAAATGCGCAAACCTCCACGGTCACTCATACAAAGTGGAGATTTCGGTCACAGGTGACGTGAGCGAACCCGAGGGATGGGTTGTCGACTTCGCCGAGATCGAGCGCGCGGTCGTACCTCTCCTTCAACTGATCGATCACCACTGTCTCAACGAAGTTGAGGGCCTGGAGAACCCGACCGCGGAAAACATCGCGATCTGGTTTCGCGATCGGCTTAAGCGCTCGCTTCCTGGCCTATCGGCGATTGTGGTCCATGAAGAGTCGACATGCCGAGCAGAGTGGATCGCCCCAACGAGGTAATCGGATCACAGGGGGCAGGCATCTGTGGGGAACTGTTGTGCTGCCTTGGAGCGAGAGAACCATGGATGAGGAACAAATCGCGATTGTGCTGTTCTCAGGAGGGCAGGATTCAACAACGTGCCTGGGATGGGCAATCAATCGATTTGATCATGTCGAGACGGTCGGTTTCGACTATGGCCAGCGTCACCGTGTCGAACTCGAGGTGCGGCCGAAGATTCTTGACCGTGTACGCGGGGAGTTCCCCGATTGGAACGGCAAGCTAGGCGAGGATCATCTCCTAGAGGTGAACGTGCTTGGCCAAGTGAGCGAAACGGCGCTCACCCGTGATGTCGAAATCCGACTGAACGGCAGCGGCTTGCCGAACACATTCGTGCCCGGCAGGAACCTTGTCTTTCTTACCTTCGCGGCTGCCCTCGCTTATAGGCGGGGCGCCAAGCATCTCGTGACGGGTGTCTGCGAGACGGATTACTCAGGATACCCTGACTGTCGCGACGACACGATGAAGGCTATGCAGCTTGCGCTCAACCTCGGGATGGAGAAGCGCTTCGTTATCCACACTCCATTGATGTGGATCGACAAGGAGGCAACCTGGCGACTAGCGCACGAAATTGGGGGGCAGCGCTTTGTAGAATTGGTCAGAGAGGAGACCCATAGCTGTTACGCAGGCGACCGTACGCGCCGTCACGCATGGGGTTACGGTTGTGGGACGTGTCCAGCGTGCGAGCTCCGTGCCAAGGGCTACCGAAGTTACGAAGCCAATGTAGTGGATAGGCATGCATGACCGAATCATCGGTCTCTCAGTCGGCGGATATCGTCACGGGTGCCAAGTTAGGCTCGGCCGCGGCGATCTGGAACGCGCTCCGCTGGCGCGAAGTCGACTTCTACCCCCTAGTCGCCGAGGGCGGTACCGTCTCGACGCTGGGCACGTCGACGATGCTCCAAGAGATGGAAAGGGCCAGTGCGCGCTGGTGCGAAATCGAGGACAATGAGGCGCTTAAGACCGCGATCGATCTCGCAAAACAGTCGCTCGCTGAGGTCAAGGCACAAACCGAGTATCAAGATCAGAAGGCGACACGACTCCTCACCATCACGAGCTTCTTGAGCGCACTCTCTGGTGTACTGTTCGGTCGTTTTGTGGATGCGTATCCAGTCGGCACTGTCTTGAGCCAGCCAAATGGAATCGCTTTGTTGCTTGCCTTTGGCTATGTGAGTTTCGCGGCCTTCGTGACCTTCTCGCTGTCAGGAGCGTTGGTCACATTTCACGCCACCCGGACCCGCTTTAAGTATCCAGAAGCCCAAAAGACTGAAGACCAGGAGAAGGATCCAAGGTCACTACTTTTCTATCAAGCCCTGATCAGGTCAAGGCCGAGGGCCTGGATTGACGGCTGGGTGACGGGAGGCGCCAATGGCGATTCTGGCGATAAACCGACGCTTCGCGACGATTTGCGGCAGCGATACCTTAGCCATTTGATCAGAGAGACCTATCTCATCGCCGCGAAAACGGCCGACAAGCTTCGGTATCTCGAACCAGCCCAAAGCCTTTTGGCGAATTCTCTGCGATGCCTTTTCGTTTGGCTGGCCGTGCTCGCGCTTATTAGTATTTTTGTGCCCTCTACTAAGCCTCCGGTGAAGCCCGTCCAGGCGGTGCTTGTTCCTGGACTGTTGCAATCGTCCTCACCAGCCGCGTCCGTGCCGGCCAAGAACCTCACATCGCCCGCGGTAGCTGCGCCAGCGACCGCTGTGGGAGAAGAGCATCCGTGATCCGATCGGCAACATCGCCGGCCACGGTATTCGTCGACGCTGATAACACGTTATGGGACACGGACAGCGTTTTCGCTAACGCGCAACGGAACATGCTTGTACGAATAGAAGCGGCCACCGGTGCTGCGGCAAATGCGTACGATCGGCTGGCCTATGTACGGGCGGTGGATCAAGCCATCGCTGAATGGCATCACGCGCGACTTCGCTATCCGCCAAAGTTGCTGGTGCGCGGGCTGGAAGCGGCCTTGGCCGGTTTCCCGGTCGAGCGGGCGGTACGTGCCGCTTGGCGAGACCCGGTGCCTAACGGACTATCCGAGGAGCGCGTGGATGAGATCGAACAAGCCTTTTTTTTCGATCTGAGGCACGAGCCCGAACTACGGCCGGGCGTGCGCGAGGGTCTTGAGGCGCTCCGAGCGGCGAACTGCCTGGTGTTAATCGTGACCGAAGGACCGCGCGCGAAGGTCGAGGAGACAACGAAAAGCCTCGCGCTACACAACCTGATTGCCCGCATTATAGAAGGTCCTAAGCGGCCGGAACTTTACCAAAGAGTGCTACGCTTAGTGGGTGCGCCCAAGCGTGCATTCATGATCGGCGATCAACTCGACCGCGACATTGCGCCGGCGAAGGCGGCGGGTCTCGGGACAATCTACTTCCCTGGCGGTTTTCAGCCCCGTTGGGCCCTCGACGAGACACACGTTCGCCCGGATCATGTAATCGGCACGTTCGCGGAAGTGCCCGGTATTGTGCTGGCGGGTGACGGGGCCGTCCGCCAAGGGATTGCAGGAGAGCAGTGAGTGTCCGGGACCGACGTCTCGATCCGGCATGAAAGGAACTGGGGAGAGTTGCCGGCACTTGGATCGCGTTGCCGGCGGGATCAGCGGTCTCAGGCCGGGAAGCGATACATGGGGAAGCGAATTCTGGTGAATCGGTCCTGAACGCTCATGGAAGAGGGACCGTTGGACGCTCCGGACGTCGAAGGCGGGGATGTCGCCCCTGCCCGGCGAGGGGTGGAATTGTTGCAATAAAATCAGTCGTTTAGGCGGCTGCCGGTGCGGCTAGGGTACCCGTGGTTGAGGGCCCGCCGAGCGTCTACTCCCATTTCGATCCATGGTATCATACCCTAGCCTTAGAGGCTGGGGGACCGGGGTGTGCCTTACGTCCGACTTGACCGACAAACCTGCGGCACGACCGTAGCGGGCACCCTCCGCACCGCATTATGAGTGGGGGGAGATTTGCACGACGGACGTGCTCGCCGCACAAGCGCTATTCTCTCAACTGAGATGGAAGTGCGGGCAGGAACACGCGCCCGAGACCGGGGTTTGGGGCTGTTCCCAGGCATGCTTATCGAGCTGCCTGGGCGAAAAGGCATAGGAAAATTGGAATCCGCATCAGGCGGCCGCTGTGTGGTTGCGGTTTTTCATTCCATTCTTCGGACTGATACAGTTGGCTTGGACTTATCCGATATCGGCCGTGCTTACCTGAGCCCGCAGACCCGCGTCTATGTTCGCCAAGGTGATCGCTTCCGCGTTGGCCGGGTCACGAATTATCTGATGAATGAGAACGGTTTAGTCGATTACGAGGTCCGGTTTCCAAACGGCAGGCAGAGCGACTTTAGTGAGGTCGACCTCTTCGTTCGGCCTTGGCGCGCTCCAGAAGACCCAGCGGAGATCCTCGCGGCGGGGGGAGCGGAAAGTCAATTTCTCCACGATCGACGACAATCAGCGGTCCGGCCGCTTCTAGCGTTGCGAAGCGCGGCACAGGGACTGACGTCGCTCATATCTGCTGGCGTCGACTTCGTACCCCATCAGATTGCGGCCGTCCGGCGTGTGCTGACCGATCCCATTCAGCGATACTTGCTCGCCGATGAGGTGGGGCTCGGAAAGACTATCGAAGCCGGATTGATCATACGCCAGCACTTGATCGATAATCCCGATACAGAGGTCTTAGTCTCTGTTCCCCCGCATCTGTGCGAGCAATGGCGTAGCGAACTGGTCAATAAGCTCCGACTCGACCAGTTTGGTGAGTCTTTCGAATGCTGTGCTCATCCCGATCTTGCTGGCGTATCGAGGTCGCCAGATGTGCTTGTCATTGATGAGGCCCATCATCTCGTTGGAGTACAGTCGGGGCCGCTGTCGCTAGCCGCGGAGCGATTGCGCGATCTCGCGCGGGACGCTCCCGTGCTGCTGCTGCTCTCAGCTACGCCAGCACTCGGAGAAGAGGCTAAGTTTCTCGCGCTCTTGAACCTGCTCGACCCCCTTACTCATCCACTCGAGGATCTGGCAGGTTTTCGTGTCAAATTGGAACGACGCCGCGACATCGGGCGGCTGATCTTAAGTCTCGATTCCAATGTGCCGGGGCTTGTGCTGCGGCAACGCGGGGCAGAGCTTCAGCGGCTGTTTGCCGACGATCCAATAGTGCAGGAATTGGCACCAAAGTTAATTGCCGCCACGCGTGAGGCTTCGGACCAGGTCGCTGGTATTTGCTCGGCTCTCAAGGAGCATGTCGCGGACAGCTATCGCATCCATCAGCGACTCATCCGATCTCGACGCGCAGACGCTAAGGGCTGGGAATTCATGCCTCGCGGTCCGGCGGTGGTTGGAGAGCCGAATCTGACGCACGTCCGCTGCGAAGGCGACCCCAATGAACAGATAGAGCCGATGCTTGCGGCACTCGAAGATTGGCGTTTCTCCGCTTTGGAGGCAGCGGCCGGAGATGAGGCAGTGCTGGCCCGCGCGGCTTCGCGATATAGGGATCTTCTGTATGCTGTGGGCCTTGGTGCCAACGCATTGAAACACTGGCTAAGAGAGACGGCTGCTAGTTTCAGTGGTGAATACGAAATTCTCGAGGCGCTGACAACGATCGCCGAGAAGTGGGAGGACGATGATCGGATCGAGACGATGGTTGAAAGCACAAAGCGTCTCGTCAAAACCCTCAAAGTTGAGACGCCAGAACCGAAGATTGTCGTCTTCGCCTCCTCGGTCGATACAGCTTCGGCTTTCAACAAAAAATTTGCAGAGGATGGTGATGGTACCGCCGTCTACCAACTGACTGCTGATCATGCCGTCGAGAACGCAAAGATCATCGCGGCGTTCAAGGAGTCACGCAAAGGCGGGATAGTGGTGACGGACCGCTCGGGAGAAGAAGGTCTCAATCTGAACTTCGCCGATGCGATCGTCCATCTGGATCTGCCTTTGTCGGCGGCTCGACTCGAACAACGGATTGGCCGCCTTGACCGCTTCGGTCGCCGGCAGGGAGTCATCCGCCATCGCATTTTGGTCCCATCCGACGAAGACACGACCCCTTGGGGGGCGTGGTACGAACTTCTTGCCAATGGCTTCCTGATCTTCAATCGCTCAATCAGCGACATTCAGTTTCTGCTCGAATCTCTCGAGAGCCAGGCCTTCCAAACTCTTCTCCAAATGGGGCCTGGTGGGCTAGTCGCGCTAGCCGCCGACATGCGCGCTCGCATAGCGGACGAGCGTAAGTCGCAGGATGAGCAATATGCGCTCGACAGGATTGCACTGGCCGAAGAGCCAGTCGAAGAATTCATCCGGGCACTCGAGGATGCTGAGGAGGATGAACGTGCGATCGAGCGCGGGGTCGATCGCTGGTTGGTCGACACGCTGCAACTCAAAAAGCGTCCGTTCGCATGGCCAGAGGACGATCCATTTAAGCTTGGTGTTACCAACCAGACGCTAGTTCCGCGTATGCCCTGGCAATCCGAGTTGGGGCTGGACGATACGCAGCCGCTGACCTGGAAGCGGCGCGTCGCGGCCAAGCGTTCCGACGTCGTCCTACTCCGACCTGGTACGCCGCTGATCGATGCCATAGAGCGCTTCACGCGGTGGGATGATCGCGGCACTGCGTTTGTCACCTACCGCACCGCGCCTGAATGGCCAGGCGATCTCTGGATTGGCTTCAAGCTGTGTTTCGTCATCGAACCGGGCGTCGAAATCTCCGACCTCGTAGCTCCGAACAGAGTTGAGCTTGCCAAGTCAAGACGTGCCCAACGCTATTTCGCGGCCCGCGAGCACACCCGTTACATTGACGTCAATGGCGATACGGTCAACGACACGCGCCTGATTGCGATTCTTGAGCGGCCCTATCGAAGTGAGCGTGAAGGCACGTATCTCCCAGACATCAACGTCGGCAGTCGTCCCCAACTGCTGGCAGAGAGCATCGATCTTTCGGCTTTTCAGCAAATCTGCCGCTCGGTGCGCGACCGGGCGCGTGACTCGTTTGCCGCGCAGCCCGAAGTAATGGAGCAGATCGCTACGGCAGTGCGGTTGGCCGAGGCGGATCTCGGACGCCACCGCAATCGTCTCCGGCGCCGACAATCAACGGGCGACGCTATGGCACGCGCCGATATCAAGCTTATCGAGGCGATTCTGCCAACCATCCGTGAGCCAGCGATCCGGCTGGATGCGATGGGTTGCTTCATCGTCTCACAGCATGCACCTAAGCGCAGCGCCTATGAATGAACTCGACGGCCATAGCGCATTCGCGGCGCTGACGCGGTTGCTTAACAATGCAGATGAAGGGAGGGGATGGCGCGCCCATTCGCCGTCGCTGGACAGATTGCGCATCGCGCTTACCGAAACACCGCAGCGGGCTAGCACCCTTGATCTCGCGGTGTTGCTTCGTCAGGCCCTGCGTTATGAGCATGCCAGGCGCGGTAACATGGCGTCGCCAACAATCCTGGTCGCGCACCCGTCTTTCAACGGCTTCAACAAATGGGATCTCGTCGGCTTACGCGCCACACCCGTAGTGGGAGGCACCAATGTGAGCGCCGTTCCATGGCGACCGAGTTGGCTCACCCAGCACGACAGTCGTGGCGTCGACGGGTTCGCAGTCTCCGAAACCGTCTGCCGCGAGTTTAACACAGCGGGGTGTGAGGGAGACCCGTTTCTTTCATCAGTCGGGCGGACCTCCTATCGCAGTCGCGGCCAACGCGCTGCGGTCCGCGCTGCTCTGTCCACGCCAGCCGGCGGGACACTTGTCGTCGCGCTGCCAACAGGCGAGGGGAAGAGCATGATCTTCCAACTCGTGCAAAGCGTCGGCTTCGTCGGAGCGCAGTACGCCGAGGGCCGCGGCGTTACGCTAGTTATTGTTCCGACCGTAGCGCTTGGGGTCAACCACGAACAAGAGGCGGTAGAGGTCTGTGGCCTGTCCAAACCTCTCGCGTTTCAAGGCGGTAACGACGTTCAGAACGGAATCATCGCCAACCGAGTCGCCGATGGCTCGCAAGGCCTTTGCTTCGTCTCTCCCGAGGCGGCCTGCGGACGCCTGCGGGACCCACTCCGCCGTGCCGCCGAGGCGGGCCACCTGCGCGCCCTGGTCGTGGACGAGGCTCATCTGGTCGACCAATGGGGGACCGGATTTCGCACAGAATTTCAGGAACTAAGCGGCTTGAGACGCGAACTCATTGCCGCGGCCCCTCCAGGCCAACAGATGCGTACGCTACTCCTGTCGGCGACCTTGACTGATTCGTCTCTCGAAACGCTGCGGGCGCTATTCGGCATTGAGGGTGACTTTGAAAGCATCGCGGCTGTCCAACTCAGGCCTGAGCCTGATTATTGGATCGCGCCGATTGCAAGCGAGCGAGCACGGATCGACCACCTCATCGAGGCGCTTCATCACGTGCCACGCCCGGCAGTCCTCTACGTGACGGAAGTCTCCGAAGCCAATGCGTGGCACAGCCGGCTCATCAATGCTGGCTTTCGGCGCGTTCGTAAGGTTCACGGCAAAACCGGTCGGGCCGAGCGCGAGGAAATAGTCGCTGAATGGCGCGACGGATCACTCGATATCGTCGTCGGCACATCCGCTTTTGGGCTTGGCATCGACTATCCCCATGCTCGCAGCGTCATCCATGCTTGCGTTCCTGAGACGTTGGATCGCTTCTATCAGGAAGTTGGCCGCGGCGGTCGAGATGGGAAGGGCTCGCTCTCACTGATTGCTCCGAGTGCCAAGGACTTCACCACTGCCGAAAATATCAACTCCCAACAGGTCATCAGCATTGATCGCGGCCTGAAGCGCTGGTCGACTATGTTTGCGCGCAAAGTGTCGGTTGCCGGTGGCCGCTTTGCAGTTCGCATCGATGGCCGGCCAGGAGCCGACGAGCGCGATATCGACATGTTCGGTGAGACTAACACCGATTGGAATCTGCGCACTGTCGCGCTAATGGCCCGGGCGGGTCTCGTGCGGCTTCTTGGGGCGCCCTATCCGCGACTTCAGGACGAGGGCGACTGGCTCGAGCTTGAAATCGTAGATGATCACCACCTCGACAAGGCGGTTTGGCAGCAACGCGTCGAACCGATCCGGCGCGAAAGCTGGATCGCCAGCAAACGTAACCTCGATCTTATGCGCGATTATCTAGCCGACACCCGGTGTCCCGCTGAGATTTTCGAGGAACTGTATGGTGCCCATCGGCTCGGACGAGCGTGTAGCCGGTGCAGCCGTTGTCGGGCGGACCCGATCTGCCGCCACCAACCAATGCCCGTGGGTGAACCCCGGGCACCGTGGACCGAGCCATTGCATCCCACATTGGAGCGGCTATTCGACCGCAATCTGCGCCTGCTTGTTACCTATGATCCCGAGGCTTTGCCACGTGCTGCGTCGCGGCGACTTGCGGAAAGCTTGCAGCGCCTCCAGCAAGTCGATCTCGTCAAGCTGCTGCTCCTTGGAGAGCAGCCTTTCGACATGACCAGAGTCCTAAAATTCGCTGAGAAGTCACTACTCTTCGTGTGCGAGTTGTCATCGCTTGCGCTGTCGAGGCTCCCTAAGGGGCCCGAACTAGTGATGGTCGGTACCGGTCAACGGCTGGAAGAACAGAATTTTGCCATCCGCCCTGACACACCGCGAATCTTCCTAACTACGGAAGATCAGAAAGCCCCAGACGGCAGACGCTTACGCGACGTATTCGGCGGGCGCACCCTCACACTCGACGAATTCCATGCAAGAGTAGCACAATGAGCATCGTCACCACCGCGCAAGCCGTTCCGAGTCGCTTATTCGCCATCTACGCAGCGCTGTTTGATAGCGAAAATGGCGAGGTGAAGGAGCGCATCGAATCCTGGGCAACGCCACCGTCCCTTAGTGCCCGTGGTAATGACGAGGACGGCGAATCGTCAACAACGCTCTTTAGCAACACGTTGCAGGAAGCACGCAGGCTCGGGCTCGTGGAGGAGGTCGATGACAAGCTTCGTCTCACGGCAGACGCACGTGGCAACGGTAAGAAGGGACGTGAATGTGAGAGCTATTTTCGCGACTATTTGAAGCGCACGTTGTTCGATCCGGATCGCGCGAACGAAACACAGCAAGCGGGCTTCATGTTCGCGCTCAGCTGGTTTCTCAGCGCTAATCCGCTCCGGCCTATGGCTTTCGCGGAGGGACCGCAGATTGCGTTGAAGCTGGCTATTGGCGACCATGCCAATAAGACGGAGTTGACGTCGCTCAACCGGTACCAGAACTTCCTTTACTGGGCGCGTTACCTTGGCTTTGCCACGATCGTCGGCGGGCGTGACACCGATGATTCCAGTTCGCGTCGTGCCATCCCCGATCCATCACGCGCCATCGAAGCGGCGCTCCCGGCAATCTTCGCCGATGAGGTCGAATTGCCGATCGAAACATTCTTAAGCCGACTCTCAGCGATCTTTCCAGTATTCGAGAAGGGAAGTATCCGCAAGGAGTATGACGCAGTGCAGCTAAATCCGCCGGCCGATGCCGTGCATCGGCTGTCGATCGCGACAAGCATAGCG
Organism: Alphaproteobacteria bacterium; assembly: GCA_041690495.1. Taxonomy (GTDB): domain Bacteria; phylum Pseudomonadota; class Alphaproteobacteria; order CACIAM-22H2; family CACIAM-22H2; genus DATAAP01. The sequence goes on from JAWLHE010000002.1 coordinate 399,122, forward strand.
CTTCAGCGCCTCGCGGATCGGCAGAGAATTTTGCTTGGCAGTGTGGCTGACGCGCCGGCGCGTGTGCTGGACTTTGGTATTCGTGAGGGTCGAATCAGCCACGTCTCCCGCAGGGGATCTGTCTGATGCGCAATCATCTCTGTTGGGATCCTCGTGCCGTCCGCGAAGTCATCAACCCGTTTGCTGAACATATTCCCGACAGCCTCTTTCGAGCCGTTCACAGCGACTGGAATCTTAGGGTCGGCCCACCTGTCGGCAAGTCGTTTCAGGAGCTTACCGAAGCGGCCTGGCAAGAGTTGGCGCCAAGCGAATTCCTTGCCGATTTTCTACGCGAAGAGCGGCCACATGCTCTTGCTGCCATCCTTGGTGAGACCGGGTCCGGCAAGTCACACCTTGTCCATTGGATGCGACTCAACATCAAGCCCGATGAAAAGCGACTCGTGCTCGTGGTGCGCAAGTCCGGTACCAGCTTGCGGGCCATCGTAAAGATGATCATCGAGATGCTGCCCATCGACGAGCAGCAGAGTTTTCTCGATACACTGCAATCTGCGGGTGACGGCACTCAAAGCCGCAATGACCAAAAGCAGCAACTGCTCAATGATCTTGCGCAAGTGATCCGGGAGGAGGTACTCGCATCGGACGCCGATGAGGTCGAAGCGGAACTGGTCAAGTATCTGCCCGACTTGTTCCAGGATCCGCATATGCGCGCTGCGCATTTCCTGGCAGATAACACGGTCGTCGCGGAGATCGTCGATCACATATTCGCAGCGTCGAACGCGCATGACCGGCCCGACAGGCGGCGCAGATTTACAGAAGACGACCTTCCGCTCGGAGGCATGGACTTTGCCAACGCGTCGAAGCAGGCCCGCGACGCAATGCAGATCATTGAGTGCGACCGCGCCATGTATCTTCCGCTGGCGATCAAAATCATCAACCGCAATCTTGACCGCGCGGTCGCACGCACCCTGAGCTTCTCGGGCGACCGGGTTGAGGAGTTGATGTTGCGACTTCGGATGCACCTGAAGAGCCAGGGCAAGGAACTCGTCCTGTTGGTCGAAGAATTCGCTCGGCTGCAGGGCATCGATCGCGCTCTCCTTCAGGCGATCACATCCCACGGCGACGAACGCCAGTGCAAGATGCGTTCTGCGATCGCAGTGACAACGGGCTTCTTCGAGAGCGTCGCGGAAACCGCCTATATGCGGACCACGCATATCGTCGATATGGATCGCTCGGCAGGACGTGCCGAGGGACAGAATGTAACAGTGGAATCGCTCGGCCAGTTCGCGTCGCGTTATCTGAATGCAGTCCGACTCGGACTCGAGGGGATAAATCGTTGGAGCGAGATGGCGGGTCCCGCGGAGAGTCCACCTTCGCGCTGTACAACCTGCATTTATCAAAGCGAATGCCACGCCATTTTCGGGGCGGATGATGACTATGGCCTCTATCCCTTCACACGGCGCGCCTTATGGAACGCTGCGTTGCGTGCCGATGCTTCAATGCCGACGAGCTTAAATCCGCGCATCCTGCAGAACGATCTGCTCGTTGAAGTGCTTGATAATTACGGAGAGGAGATCCGGACGGGCGCATTTCCACCATTCAAGCTGCTGGAGAAGTTGGGTGGCGTAAAGGCACTGCCACTCGCAGCGCAGACCCAATTGCATAACCGCAATCCACAAATGTCGAAACGTTGGGAGGCATTCCTCGAACTCTATGACGGCACGGGTAAGATCACCAACCTGGAAGCACCACTCCGCGAGGCGTTCGAAGTGCCGGAGATTCCGGGCGCCACCGAAGGGAAAGCCACCAATGACATACCCGAGGCTAAGGTCGCAGAAATCCCAAAGCCGACAACCGCCAGCCGAGAAGACTTAGCTATCGAGGAATGGATCCACGGCGGTGGTCTTGATCAGACGGTCGCGACGCAGCTTCGGCCGCTGATTTTCGCAGCGATCGCCGACGGAATTGACTGGGACATGCTAGGGCTCGCCAAACCAGCTTTCGTGGGCAAAACAGGACGTGCTTTTCAGACCAACAGCATCAGTTTCGACCGGCAGACCACGCAGGTTCAGCAGCATCTGCAGGTCAAGATCAGAATCCCAGGCGAGCTTCTGACGCCAGCGACCGCCGGGACGGCGCTCCAAGGTCTCCTGCGGGCGAGCAAACGTCAGTTCCACTGGGATTTCGACGATGGCGAAAAGATGCTCGCCGCCTTTCTCGACTGCATCGAGGTCTGGTCTTCTAGCGTCGAAGAGCAATTGCGCGCCCTTTGCGCACCGACACCCAAATGGAACCAGGCGACGGCCGCACTCGAACTACTCTGCGTCGGGGCGGCTATTGGCGGCAAGATCAAACCCGACGCAAGCATTGCCGACATGATCGACGGCGCATTCAGTCCTTGGCCGGCGGAGTGCGCCAGCACGGCAAGTGAGATGCGCTCGTTGTATGACAAGCTCGTCCGGGGTCGCGACAAGTTTGCTGACATGGCGCGTGCTCAAACTTCAAGCATGAAGGGCGGCCGAGTCGGCGCAATGCTCAACCCGCGGCGAGTCATTGGCGCTATTCGTGACATACGGCAATCGAAATGGCACCTCGAGCTAGATCCGCCTGCGGAGGAGCGGAGCGATGTCGCAAAGGTCTATCGCGAAGCCAAGGCAACCCTTGGACTCGCCGCCGCGGCCGAGTTGGCAGTGCGCCAAAAATGGTTAGGCGAAATGGAAGAAGCGTTTGGCTCGGGCGCGTCTCGCGCAACCATCGTGGCGACGCTGGACCAAGCGCGTCGGGCTGCGCATGAAGCCGGTTTAGGGTCGAACAACACGTCCAAAAGGCTCGGCGACGCACTCGAACGCTTCCGTGCAACGCAGTTTGACGACTCGCTCTCGGCCGCGCGTAGCCTCACCAAGCAAGACGACGCGCTCGCGATACTTCCGCATTTTGGACGCGGGCGGAGCAATGCGGTTGAGGCAGGGACTGTGCTCGCAGTGGAGGCGAAGGCCTTCCTCGACGCGGTCGATCAAAGCCTGGCAGCCTATAGCGAAAGCCACAGCGCTAAACACGACGCGCTCGGCGCAAGTCTGTCGCGGATCGATGACTCACTACAAACAATCGAAATCGGTCTCACGCAAATGAGTGGACCGAACGGGAAAACTGCCAATGCTGCTTGAACGCGCCGCTGGACTGGCCGCGAAGATCGCAAAGTATCAAGAACTAGCGAACGCTGCCGACCAAGCCGAGCAATTCCAGACCCGCGCCAATCAGTTTGGTGGGGTGGCGGAAAGCATTACGCGCGCGCGTCAGGCACTGAACCAACTCATCGAGGCTGGTGTGCCGGTCGACTTCAAGCCGACAGAAGGAGCGGGATACGCGGCCAAAGCGAAAGATCTCCGCGCGGCCATCAGCAGCAATCCTGCGGCGATCAACGACCCGCCGTTCGATCTCAAGTATGAGTTTATCGATCGTCTCAACGCGATCGTGGCTAAAGCGAACCAAGCTATGATGAACGCCTGGAAGGCTTATGTCGCCAGGCGAAGCGACTTCGGCTCGGATGATGTATTGAGTGCGCTCGCCGCGGTTCCTCAATTCCGAAAAAGCGTCGCCAGGATTCGTGAGTGTCGCAGCGATATCGCCATGATCGGCAACAGCATGCCCTCCGATCCGCAAGTGGCCGTGGGACGACTGGATGCGCTAGTTGCCGCTCACAACGCCGCTTGGGCGGAACTGTCGGCTGAGGATATTCCGAAAAGCGTCCTCTCATTCGTCCGCGCCGCCGCGAGCGAGGGGGCACCGCTCGCCACCTATACCGACGAAGTCCGCACCTGGCTCGAAAGTCGCAGTCTCCTCACTGCCTTCCGTATCCGGCTTCGGTAGCGAGGGCTGATGGCAGTATCCCGCGAAGCATTGCTACTGCTTGACCTCATCGAAGCGATTGAGATGCGATCGTTGGAATGGGGCTTCACCGACGGTTCGCTGAGTGAAGACGAGGCAGTTGCACTCGCAAGCCGCCTTAATGGCGACGGTGAAGGCGTCGTTGACGGTGAGAACCTCATCGAAGAGTTGATCGACTTGAAGCTCATCTTTGAGCATCAGAGCATCGGAAGCGGTGTCCGCATCCGCTCCCGGTTTGCCGAAATGATGCGGTTATTGGCTGCCAATCGACAGCTCTTTCCGAATAAGCCTTGGCAAAGTGCGCCACGCCTTGTAGCAGATTTTCGCGTCGATCGTCGGCCCCGCCGTTTTCCCCGCCGCGACCGCCTATCGTCTGATGTTGTGGCTGAACACAGCGACACGATCGCGCCTTCCGCCCTCAAGCGCGATCTGTGGCAGGCACTCACGTCTCCCCCGCGTATGAAGCTCGCCGCCTTTCAGGAACGAGCGGCGCTGCGACTATCCAATCCAAGTGATGACACGGGCACCATTGTCACGGCTGGGACGGGCAGCGGGAAGACCATCGCCTTCTATCTACCCGGAATGATCCGAATCGGTGAAGCGATCGGTGCTGACCATTGGGTGAAGGCCGTCGCCATTTACCCGCGCATCGAACTCCTCAAAGATCAGTTCACGGAAGCGTTCAGCATGGCGCGAGCAATGGATGCAGCTCTCGCCGCGCACGGTCGTCGCCCCTTGAGAATCGGCGCGCTTTTTGGTGCGACGCCCAGACAAGCAGAATCCCACGAACTGATAGAGAGAGAGTGGCTTCGGCGTGGGCAAGACTTTGTTTGTCCTTGGATGCGCTGCCCGACTTGCAATGGCGAATTGGTGTGGCGGCAGGCGGATCTTGAAGCGGGCACTGAACGCCTCGTTTGTGCCCTGCATAATTGTTCAGGAGGTGTTAGCGAGAATCAGATCGTCCTTACCCGGGGGCGATTGCAGCGCCAGCCGCCGGACATCCTTTTCACGACAACTGAAATCTTAAACCAGCGCCTTTCAGATCACTGGATGCGCGGCCTATTCGGCGTCGGAATAGCTGACGCGAAGAAGCCATTCCTCGCTCTTCTCGATGAGGTGCATACCTATGAAGGGACGACTGGGGCTCACGCGGCGCTCACGCTGCGGCGCTGGCGCCATCTACTTGCCGCACCACTGTGTTGGGTCGGCTTGTCGGCAACACTCGGCGAGGCGGCGCGCTTCTTCGCCGAACTGACAGGCGCGCCGCTCGATAACGTTGTCGAGATCACTCCGCGTCCGGATGAATATGAAGAGCAGGGCGGCGAGTATCAAGGGCTGCTCCGCGGCGATCCTGCGTCGCGAGCTTCGCTGCTAGCGACCACTATCCAAACATCGATGTTGGTGGCACGCGTCTTAGATCCACCGGGCGCGAGCAATGCCCCAGGTGCGTTCGGCCGCCGTGCGTTCCTTTTCACGGACGATCTCGACGTTACCAACCGCCTCTATGACGATTTGCGCGACGCGGAGGCGTTCACAATCTTCGGCAAGCCCGATGCGCAACGCCAACCCCTCGCCAGTCTGCGCGGATCCGGTCCCGACGCCGCGCTCCGGGACGTAGAGGGCCAGCGTTGGCGGATCTGCGAAGACATCGGTCATCCATTGAATCGGCGCCTTATCGTCGGCCGCACCACGTCGCAAGACGCCGGTGTCAATCAATCGGCGAATATCGTAGTGGCGACGGCCGCGCTAGAGGTCGGATTCAATGACCCGTTGGTCGGGGCAGTCATACAGCACAAGGCTCCGCGCGGCATGGCGTCGTTTCTGCAGCGCAAGGGCAGGGCGGGTCGTGATCGTGCGATGCGTCCGATCACACTCACCGTTCTATCCGACTATGGTCGTGACCGCGCCTTTTACCAAGGCTACGAGCACCTGTTCGATCCAACGCTAGAGCCGCAGTACCTGCCGATCCACAATCCCTATGTGTTGAAGATTCAAGCAGTGTTTGCTCTCTTCGATTGGCTGGCAGCGCGGACGGCAAGCTACGAGAAGGCATGGCTATGGGATATACTGAGTAGACCACTGGAAAACCCCAACCAAGCCGTCCGGACTGTAATCGATCGAACCAAGGCCCAACTCACCCTACTCGTGCAGGGCGATGCCGCGGCGATTGAGGATCTGCGCGGTTATCTCATTTCCGCGCTCGAAGTCGATGAAATGACGGCTCAAGCACTGCTTTGGGAAGCGCCGCGCTCGCTGTTGCTGGAGGCGGTACCGACGCTTGTTCGGCGCCTCTTTCGGCAGTGGCGGTTAGCCTTTCCCGATACCGAAGGCGCCCTCGACCTGCAGATCAATCATCACCCGCTGCCTGACTTCGTGCCGCGTAACCTCTTCAGCGACCTCAGCCTCCCTGAGGTGCGGGTAATCGTTCCCCCTGCGACCGTCAACCACGCGGAGCGAGTCGAGGAGATGCCTGTCCTACAGGCGCTAAACCAACTCGTACCCGGGCGCGTAACGCGGCGGTTCGCACATGAGCGGGGCGCGCTCTCACACTGGGTTCCGGTCGATCCCGCCTTTCCCGAGCAGGACAGGTCGATCAGCGATTATGCCGAGGAATATGAGTTCGTTGGCAGCTTCAGCGGCCGATTTAACGATCAGTTAGATGATGACCCGCTGCTTGTGTTCAGGCCGTGGACGGTGCGCCTCTCGAAGGCAGCTCGCAGCGATGCGCTTCCGAGCAGTAATGCGCGACTAGCCTGGCGTACTGACATTGTTGCCAGCGGTGAGGCTATGAGCGTGCCTGTTCCGCCTCGTTCGGAGTGGTGCGGCTACGTTCGGGTAATCGACTTCTATCTTCACCGTTTCCGTTCGAGCGTCAGCGTACGGCGGTTCGCTCCGACCGCACATGCCAACGTTCGCACGCTTCAAGACGATTTCCCCGTCACACTCCATTTCAAGAGCGACGATGGTCGCCCAGCAGCGGTTGGCTTTGAACTTGAGGTTGATGGCTTCCGCCTTGATCTTGCGATTCCCGAACAGGATGCACTCGCGGCCAGCGTGCTGCCGCCATCGCTGCTCGCTGCGAGCAAGCTCGGCTATCTGCGTGATGCCTTCTGCGCGGATCCAAGCCTGCCTAGTGACTTCAACGGGTTCCAACGTGACTGGCTTCTTCAGATCTTGCTTTCTGCGCTGTTGGCCAATGCCGCCACCACTAACCGCACGATCGATGCCGTCGCCGCTGATCTCCTCGACGACAGCCGCATCGAGGGGGTGTTTCACGGGGTAATGGACGAGCTGTTTGGCGCAATTCCGCCCGGGCTTCAGGATGATGACGAAATTGACGATGACGATCTTCGGGACAACGCCGATGACGCGTCGGGGTCCGCTCAGGTAAACGGCACTAGAGCCGGTGGCGCGGCGCATACCAGCTCAAGCCGGCTACAACAGCAACTTTCGGTTCAACTGGGTCGGCCGATTGTCCGCGAACGGCTGCGCGAACTCGCAGGCCAGGTTTGCAATCCGGATCCCGTAAGGTTCAGCGCATGGTTGCGACGGCTCATACTTGAGACGCTTGGGGAAGCAATGCTCCAGGCATGTATCGCGGCGGCTCCGCGTCAAGCGACCGTGGATACGCTGCTTGTAGACATCCGCGACGATGCTAACAGTGGTGAGACTAGCGTCTGGATTACTGAAACGACACTCGGCGGAGCAGGTGTTCTCCAGGCGTTCGCGGAGCGCTTCACCTCCGAGCCTCGCATCTTTTTTAGCGCACTCGAAGCGGCATTAGCGCCAACTGACCTCGAATTGGTCGATGGGAGCCTACGCGAAATACTGGCGCTGGCGTCTAGCGATTCTGAGGTGGCCGCTCATATGGCGCGGTTACGCGCCGCTAATTCTCACGGTGAACGCGCAAGCCTCTGGCAGGCACTATCGCGCAAACTAACGATGCGGGGCGGCATCGACTTGAGCCACGCCTTGTCGGTCTCATTGAATAGTCGCCTCTTACGCTCGGGTTCTGGTCCGGAACTCGATAATCTTTTGATCGAACTCCAAGCGCGCTGGGAAAGTTTCGAGCAGCGCTTTGGTCTGTCGATCGGTCTTCGCGAGTTCGCCTATATCTGTAGTAAAGACTCAAATCTGTCGTCGTCTGTCCGCAGCTTCCTATCCACAACGCTGCCCGCAGCGGCAATTGGACATGTGACGGTGCTTGCTGCGGTAACGAGCCTGCTTTGGCCGCGGGCCGACGAAGTGCGCCAGCGAGCGCTTCAATCCTATAATCCCTATCGACAGGGCCGGAGCACCGATCCGGCACTCGTGCGTCACCTGCTTTTGAGTCGATCGATTCCAACGATTGAACTTTGTGATCCCGAATGGCGAGCGCAGCTCGACGCCGCCTTTGAGGCCCGGGGTGCCTGCAAACTAGCTGCGAGTGCTACCGACTCTGCGAGTCTTCGGCAGACACTCGTTAGTATCGTCGCGACACCCGTCGACATCGGCGTGCTGCAGTTCTTTCCTGTCGTTGAGCGGGTCGATCGTGCTAACGGCCGCGTCATGGTCTGTCTCACGTTGAGGGAGCAGGTCTGATGCCATCGCCCTCGCGCGATCTTCACGGCCCCGCGCAATCGCGCGCGGTCCGGGACCTGCTTCAAAGCCTGTTCGCCGCAGAATTGATTAGCCCAAGCGGAAAGCTCTGGCTCTTCTTTGCGTGGATATCAGATGTGGAGATCCTCGACAATTCAGGACGTCAGTTCGCGGCTCTGGAACCGGATTGGCCGGCGGGGTCGATTCGGCTGTCACAGGTCCTGCGAGCATTGCTCACGCGTGGCGTCGAGATACGGGTAATAATCCGCGAACATGGGCACAATGAGTTCTTTCTTGCACGCCTTGAGGCGCTCAAAGCGCGGTTTGGTGATCTCTTGAAATGGAGAATTGAGAAGACCTTTCATGCAAAGGGACTTCTTGGTGCCGATTATTTCCTCAGTGGTTCGATGAACCTCACACTGAGCGGAATCTCGATCAATGGCGAACATCTCGTATTCCGAACCGATCCTGCCGCGGTCGCAGAGCAGGTGATCGAACTCGAATCTCGCTGGGAAGGGCTGCTTAGATGATCGGCTTAGACATCGACGCTGCCCGATCAATCATGGAGGATGTGTCGGATCTCGGCGACTTTGGCGCCCTCGGGCCTGACGATGCATCATTGTGCGTGAGCCTGATAGATACTATCGCCGATCCCCAGTTTCCCGGTGCGGTCGTGCCGAGTGTCGATATAGACGGGAATCTGCAGATACTAGTCGCCGCCTCGACCGTCAGCGCATGGCGACGGCTTAGGCCAGTGCTTCAAGCGTTCGCTGGTCCAACGCTCACGTCGTTTGACGGCTTGCCCGAGGCACTGCCCCAGGGTGATCCAGTAGCTAGTGTGGTCGCTCGGTCGCAACCAGTGTCCACGGGCGTGATGCGTGTTCCGTCCGATCCAAGGAACCGACTTGCGGTACTCCGCGCGCTGGTCCGCGCTCGGGATACGCTTGCCCGCGCCCCTGAACTTCAGCGCTCGCCTTCCCAGCCTACCAGTTGGCTGATCGCGCGTTTCCAGGACCATCTCAACGTTGGTGGCCGCGATGCGGCCCTCGATGTCCTCGGTCGTCTTAAGAGCGAGCTTCGGCTCGACGCTCTCAATATCAAATTCCTTGAAGTTCAGCTTCTCGCTGCCTTCGGTGATTGGGCGGGCATCATTTGTCTTCCGGGTTTTGCCAATCTCTGCGTCGCGCGCCGGCCCCCTGCGGTTACCGCGCTGCTTTTCGAAGCCCTCTACCGGGTGCATCTGGCTGACTCGTTCGAGGTCGGGGACACCGACAAGACCTGCGCCCAGTTTGAGGCAGCGGTGAGATCACTAGCGCAGCCGATGCTGAGCGTCCCCGTGCCCCCGATGCTGACGGCCGGTGGATGGCGCATCTATGGGCTGGAAGCTTTGATTGCCTCTTCACGAACCGACATAGCCATCGCGCTTGTCGGTCACTTAGATGCACTAGGCTGGATCGCCGATCACTTGCCGCCAGTTATTGAAGTGGCGCCCGCAGTCGAACCTGCGCCGATAGACTCTGCCCGGGAAGCCCTCGTTCAGGTCGACGCTGTCGACAGCGTAGATGCACTAGCTTTCGCCGTCAGTGCACTGTCGAAGCTGAACCCGGAAGAACTGGCCCGGCTTCGTGAAGCTGAACCGTTCAGATCGGCGCTCCGCGTCACCGAAGAAGCGGTGGACGGTGTACTCCCGACATCGTGGACCAAATGGTTCGAAAGGGTGCGAGATCCGTCGTTCACCTCCGCTCTCGAGATTGCGCGTCATGGCAAGGATGAGTGGCCGATCGAGTCAGAACTCAGCGATCCAGCCGCTGTTCAGAGCTTCGTGTCAGCGCTTGAAAACGCTCAGAACGACGAACTCGCAATTGAACGGACCGCGCAGGTACTGCCTCATCTCGTCGCTTGGCTCCAGCGCGATCCAAAGTTCCCGCGGGCCGCCATGGTGCCGATCTACGCGAGTGTGCTGACCTTGTTCGCCCTCGGGTCCGCGCGCGGAAGCAGTACCTACGAGTCGAGTCAAATCTTGGTCGGCGCGCTACTGACTGCCGGCTTGGACGTCAAATCCTACCGGGCTTTAATCGCCGACGTGGAGGAACTGGCCGGCAGCGGCTTTGGCGTGGATATGGTCTATTGGGTGCTGGAGATCATTGAGGACTTTATGCGGGCAAGCACGCCTGACGCGGATGCGCGGCAGGTTTTTCTGCACGGGACCCTTTCACGGGTCGCACCGATCTACAGTCGGTTGACGAGTTTGCAACGTGCGGCAGTCGCACGCCTTGCACGGGAACTCGGCTGGTCGCTGCAATCATTTGGCATAATCGCCGAACGGGAAAGCTCCGAAGATATCGCGAGCCGGATCCAGGGCCTACGTATCGCGATCTATTCTCTGACCGAATCCTCTAGCCGGCAGGCAAAAGCTGCGATCGAGGAACTCGCGCCGACCGCAGTCGTCGACTGTAACGCCGATCATGGCGGCACAACTCGGCTCCGATCGCTCGCCGAGAATGCTGATCTCTTCGTGATGACGTGGCTTTCTGCAAAGCATGCCGCAACGGACTTTATCCGAGAACATCGCGGTGGGCGACCGCTCCTCTATGCCCAGGGTCGCGGCTTTTCCAGCATCCTGCGCGCCGTCGAAGAGTACGCTCGTCGTCTCTGACTCTTGGAGCGTATGGTCGCGACGATGGGGAGAGTAGCTCAGCGAAGGGCATTCCGCTTGAATGATTGCTAAAGGCATTGTCGCTGATACCGGTGACGGTATTTTCGGCGGGGGTGATCGACGTAGCGGCATGGAAGATTTTTCAGAATTCGACCGATCGTTGCCGATAGTCGCTGAAACGTCGTTGAATTCGAGTCGCGCGATTCGTCATCGAAAATCAGCAGCAGAAAGTTTTGACGGCCCGCAGTTCGGATTGCAACGTGCGATCAAAGAAGTTGTGCCGCTAATTCAACGCGTTACGATAGCTGAAAACAGATGAGTGGGAGTGAGGGGGCGAAGGCCAAGCGCTATTGATCTGTTCGACGTGCCAAGGATCAGGCGGAGACTATGGCGCGCACCTCTTCCAAAAGGAGTGGCGACAGGTCAAGTGTCTCCGGCGGCCTGGTTCGCAGCCATTGGAGAGCGCCAGCTACATCGAGGTCTTTACGTGCTGAAAGCTCGTTGAGCTTCATTGCCGTTACGCGTGAAAGGCCAAGCGAGATAAAGCTGATCATCGTCTTATCGGAAGCGCCGATTTCAAGATAGAGCGGTAACGATGGGATGGTCGATGCGAATTCTGTCATTCCAGCATTTTTTAGCGCGTAGACCAGAAGCGTATTGTAGCAGCCGAATAGCCGAACCGCCTGGAAGCGAATCTGCGTTTCGATTAGATCGAAGGTATTGCGAATTGTCGTTCGAATATTTCTTTGTGTGTTGCGTCTGATCTGATCATCAATGATTTGAGGGAGTGGAAGACCTTTCATCCACTTGAGGGCCATTAGTGCATGGAAGCGATGGAGATTTTTCGAAGTGTCAATTCCCAGAATGATCTGATGGCACATTTCTAAAATGTCGGCGTAAGACTGAAATGCCTCATTCTCACGGGGGTGGCGTGGGATGAGCGTCTTTGCCACATCTGTGCCATTCGCGATCTTTTGATGGAGGCACTCAAAAAGGCGCTGTTGCTTATGCGCTGAGATGTTGGGAGTGCGCCGAATAACCTCTGTTGGAATGGAGACCGTGTTGTCTGCAACTGAAAGGGCGGAAGACAGCTCGTTCGCTCGAGGGTCATCGACAGAGACTCCAATTCGAGCAAGCATGGTGGTCAAATTTCCATTCTTATGATCGGAATATAGGCGAACAAACGCTGTTTCTAGAGTGGGATCGTCTCTATCAATAGATTTGGCTTGGTCGGTAATAATCGAGATAAGTCGCGCTTTATTGTCCCTCACAGTGCGTTCGATGGCAGGTGTGATCACGGTGTCCTTTGGACCCTCCAAAGGTTTCTTCTTCCAATTGGCATAGTCGATGAGAAAGATGTTGCCGTGAAACTCGCGGCGCAATCTGCCCGCTCGACCGGACAAGTTCCAAAAGTCAGTCGACTCAAGTGGCTTCGTGCGCCCTTTCTCGGGGGCGCACATGAATACATTCTTCGCGGGCAGGTTGACGCCCTGAAGTAAAGTGCTTGTGCATACGAGATAGTCTACGTGGCCGGCCGACACCGCCTGCTCAATCGCGCGGCGCAATTGAGTCGGAATGTTCGAGTAGTGGAACGCAACGCCCCGTTTTACGCAGTGGGCCAGTACGTAATGTGGGTGCACAGCCTCATGAATGAGTTCTGCCAGCGCCAACTGTTCGGCCGTGGGTGCTCTGTCTGAGAATATATCGGCGAGTTGGAGCGCGATCTTCTCTGCTTCTGCAGGGCCATTTGCATAGACGATGTTGGACTGCCCTGCGCCGAGTCTGGCTGCCACGTGAACCAGCTTGTCGATTCGTCCTGCGATTGTTTGACCTAGTTGGAATCGAGTCACCTCCTTTGTTCGTGCCGCTCCATCATTAGCCGTATGGATCGCTATTTGCCCCTTCGTCGCAGAGTCGATCGTCACGACGAGAAAGTTTTGGGCCACGGTGGGTTCATCAGAGGCGCACTCGACCACCTCATCTAAACCGAATAGCCGGGCAAAGACATCAAGATTGCGGATACTCGGGCTCGCGAAAAGAATTTGCGTTTGAGGGTCACGCATTAGCAGGTCGTCAATGACCCACTGCAGCAATACACCACGAGAGCCATCTTCGATTGATTGTGCTTCGTCGACAACCAAGACACTCGCGCGGAACTTAGGATGGGCCGCGAGCATAAGTTGGGCGCGTTCCTGTGTCATAATGTAGATCGCGCGATTGGGAAGGGACGTTTCAGCGTCGATAGGCACTGTAATGGTGTTTGGGGCGTCAAGTCCCCGAAGCAGCGCTGTCAGCTCTGCCGCTACTTGACTGATAAGGGCGCGAGTTGGAACCAGATAGATCAATATCTGGTCATGCTGAGCTGCGAATAGCGAGGTGAAATAGGTCTGAAGAACAAATGATTCTCCGGCGGACGTAGGCGCCGTGAGAGCCACGCGCCGCTTTGACGTCAGGGTTGTCCAGAGTCGATGTTGGAAGTCCGTCAGGTGTATCGTCTTCTCATTTACTTCAATTCGACGTCTATCCGCTGAATCGATTTCCTCAGTGACCAGCGCTAGCGGCAGAGAACTCTGCGCGTTTTCAACTTCTGATCTGGTGCTGAAGGATGCAAAATTTCCAAGTCTGGCAAGCACCACCCTAAGCGCCTGGTCTAAGGGGAGATCGGTCGTGCCGAAGATCTCGAATGTGCATGTGGCGGCACGAAAGGCTGCCATTCGATGTTCTTGGCGATCCGAACAGGCGAGGATCGCAGCCGCGCGAATAAGCTTGTTCGCGTCTTCCAAAGAAATTGAAGCTTCGGTTGCAACGCCGAATTCCTTGCGGAGCCATGCAAGCTCGACGCGCCGGATCGCTTCGTGAAAATTTGAATTCGCCCAGACTTTCTCGGATAGCTCCTGAATCATGACTTCCAGCCGATCTTTGCTTGAAACAGATCTCGGAGTTCTTGAACAGAGGGGACAGGACGGAAGAAAATTTCGATAGAGCGGCCAGCAAGATTAGCCGCCTTGATCCGCTCTGCGAGCTTTGGTGCAAATTCGGAAAGCTTGGTCTGGGCTAGCTTAATAAATTTGGTCTCTGACTGCCCATCTTCTGAATAGGCTTCGTCAAAGCCGTTGAAGTCGAATCCCACTAGGCAAGTGGTGACATCATGTCGTTCGTTGTATGCCTCGTCATAGGGGTCTAGGTAGCGAAGGATCGCTTGCTTCGAAGTGGCGTCCAGTCCCGATAGATCTATATTCCTCTGAACAAGCTCTATCTCGTGCTGCATTTTCTCCGGCTTAAGGGATTCGCTAATTGAAACAATTGCGGCATCTAGCGCATCGCCTATGTCGGAGTAGAGTTTGGACTCACCCCAATAGAGCAATAGCCGAGATTCTTGGGGCGAGTAACGAACGTGTATCCCGTCTGCTCCATGTACGGGCATATCCCTGTTGGTCTTTAGGGACATTTTCGCGATGAGCTGAGGGGCCATGAGTACCCACTCGGTAAGCAGATACAAGATCAGTTCGCCGGCCTCACCATTGCGGTTGGTTGCCTCATTCGCGCGTTTGAAGAGCGATTTGGCGATATCTGAAAGCTGCGAAACTTTCAGCTTGAAGTCGTCGACATCGATCTTGCCGTATAGGTCGTCTACGGCCTTAATTTGCGATCTTGGTAAGGCGAACGGCGTCAGGAAATGAATAATCGCTTCTATAAGCTCGTGAATAGTGGCCTTGCTGGGTAATGAAGTCGAAGAACTACTCCTTTGCATTCGCACGTAACGGAGTGCTCAAGAACACGAATCCTCGGCGCCAGTTTTGAGTAGTCGCGCCTCAGCCCGGCCAGAGCAGATTCCAAGTCTGGCGGCTCGACTTGTGGGTTTCCACTGGGCGACACGATCGCGTTCTCAATTGTCTTGGCTATACTAGGTAGATCATCTGCGAACTAAATGCAAAGTTACGTTGAGCTGCTGTGGTGGCGCTCAAAGCTGCGAGCCTGATGATTGAGTGGACTCTAGGGGAAGACCGCCGTTGATAGCGGGGCGTGGTCAATATCGGCTGCCGCGGGGCCGCTTCGGGCGCTTAGATTAGTCTGAGATCCCGCTTCGGACGGGCGCACCCGGTTCGTCCTTGGTGTACATCCGCAATCCACGGAGTTAACGAACATGGCCGGTACCGTACGTTTGCACCGTGTTCTGGCGACCAGCCCGGAGAAGGTCTATCGCGCGTTCGTCGAAGCGGACGCGCTCGCGAAGTGGCTGCCGCCCAACGGGTTCACCTGCACGGTCCATCATCTCGAGGCGAAGGTCGGCGGGACGCACGGGATGTCCTTCCGCAACTTCACGACCGGCAAGAGCCATTCGTTCGGCGGCGCGTATCTCGAACTCGTCCCGGGCGAGCGCCTGCGCTACACCGACACGTTCGACGATCCCAACCTGCCCGAAGAGATGCAGGTGACGGTGACGTTGAAGAAGGTATCGGTCGGCACCGATCTGGATATCGTGCAGGCCGGTATCCCCGACGCCATTCCACCCGAGGCTTGCTATCTCGGCTGGCAGGAATCGCTGCGGAACCTGGCGAGGCTGGTCGAGCCCGACATCAATCAATAGAGTATGCCCGGCATAGTCGAGGGGGAGCAGGTTCAGCCATGATCACCGGGGGATGTTTGTGCGGGGCGGTGCGGTTCCGGGCGACGGAGCCGCCGGTCGTGGCGCGCGTGTGCTGGTGCAGGGTGTGCCAGAAGATCGGTGCGGGCGGCGCCACGGTCGGTGCCGCGTTCAAGACGGCGAGCCTGACGGTCGAGGGCACATTGAAGGACTACGAGAGCGTCGCCGACAGCGGCAACCGGATGCACCGCAAGTTCTGTCCGTCCTGCGGCACG
Organism: Alphaproteobacteria bacterium; assembly: GCA_041690495.1. Taxonomy (GTDB): domain Bacteria; phylum Pseudomonadota; class Alphaproteobacteria; order CACIAM-22H2; family CACIAM-22H2; genus DATAAP01. Next base: position 415,098 of record JAWLHE010000002.1, read on the forward strand.
CATCTGTTCAGCGAGGCGGAATCGCGGCCGCATCTCGTCTTCGTGCGCGTCGGCGCCCTCGACGATCCCGAGATCGTCAGGCCGTCGGCGACGATCTGGACCGCCTCGGCGCCGAGCTGGGCGTGCATCGATCCCGATCTGCCGCGCATTCCGGGACAGCCGCCGCCGGCGGCGTGACGCGTCCTCGGAGGTGCATCATGACCCGCTCGGCGAAGGGTTCGGCGGACGCGCAGGCGGGCATCGCCACCGGCCGGTGCCTGTGCGGCAAAATCGAGGTCGAGATCGCCGTTCCCGCCTTCTGGGCGTGGCACGATCATTCCTCGGGCACGCAGCGGGCGCATGGGGCGGCCTATGCGACCTATGTCGGGTGCTGGAGGAGCCGCGTTCGCGTGAGCAAGGGCGAGAGGCGGCTCACCCGCTTCACCGATCCGGCGAGCGGCGACACGCGCGCCTTCTGCGCCGCCTGCGGCACGCCGGTCCTGTATGCGCGGGGCCGCCATCCGCGAATGGTGAACATTCCGCGCGCCCTGTTCGACGGGCGCACGGGGCGCGAGCCGCTCTATCACATCGCCGTCGCCGAATCCCCGGACTGGGCTTATCGGCAGGAGACGCTGCGGCCGTTGAAAGGCTATCCCGGGGTGATGTGGACCGGTGCGCGGCGCCGCCGCCGGTCGGCTGCGCCGGGCGGGGAGCCGCCGCCGTAAGCGCGGGCTAAAGGGCCAGCGAGCGAGGCTGATCGCGGAGAAGTCGATCTTCTCGCCGGTGAAGTCGCGCTGCGCCGCGCGCAATCGAAGCCAGCTCAGTCAGCGAGTGCAGGGCCTTCGCCTGACGGGCGCACGCGTATCACGGAAAAGCAGATGACCGATGACGGACGCTTCGCGCTCATCATCGGCACTGTGGCCAGGTTAGTGACTCACGTCGAGGAACGGCGTCTCCGGGTCGCTGACGTAGAAGACGACGACCGTCAACGGCTCGCTCGCGCTACGATTATAACCGGTCATTCTGACGCCCGGCGGTTCTACCATCGCTTCGCCAGCTTTGACCGTAACTGGCGTGCGGCCCTCCAGTTCGAGCGTGAAGGCGCCCTGCAATACGTAGACTGTGACCGGAAACCGGTGCGTGTGGAACACGGTCTTGTCGCCTGGCTTGAAAGTGGCGGTCATGACGCGCACTTCCTGTTTTTCGCCGGTCGGCATTCCCGCGACAAGTTCGCGAAGGACCAGATTGGGTCTCGCCGTGCCACTCTCCTGCGCAGCGGCTGCAGCACCGCTCAGAATCAGTCCCGCAACGCAGCAACCAATAACGCTGCTCGATTTGAGCATCCGGCGTCTCCGTGACGAATAGCAATGCCTGCTTGTCGGCAAAGTCTTACAACGCGCGATGCGACGGCGGCAGCCGCACGATTGCGAACGGAGGCCGCAGAATTGCATAATGCTCGGGTGTTTGACTGGAACGACCTCAAATACTTCCTGGCGGTCGCGCGCCATGGCAGCACGATTGCCGCCGGAAAGGCGCTCGGCCTCAGCCAGTCGACGGTCCACCGGCGGCTTTCCGAACTGGAAAAGAGGATCGGGCGCAAAGTGGTAACGCGCACGGCCGCCGGTTATCGACTGACGGATTTTGGCAAAGAACTGCAGTCCTATGCCGAGCGTATCGAAGCCGCGGTCGCGGATTTCGAGCGGCATGTCGGCGACGACAGTCGTGACCGCATCGGTGTCATTCGCGTAACCTGCCCCGAACCGATCGTAAATCGGATGACGTCGCTTATCGAGCGCTTCCACACACGCCATCCGAATCTGCGCGTCGAATTCGTGATGAGCGACCGCTATCTCGACCTGGCGAAGGGCGAGGCCGACGTTGCTTTCCGGTCGGGCGATACCGATGACGAACTCGTCGGCCGCAAGATTGCGGATTCGGTATGGGCGGTTTATGCCAGCCGCACCTACATCGAGCGTCATGGCAAGCCGGAGCGTATCGAGGATTTGTCGCAGCATTCCCTGGTGTGCCTGGACGAATCGATGAGCAAGCACCGCGTCGTGAAGTGGCTAAGGGACGTGGCGCCGGAGGCCAGAATTGCTGCGCGCAACAACAGTGTTCTTGGCCTGATGTATGCGGTGAAATCCGGCGCCGGCATCGGTCCGCTGCCGACGGCGATTGCCGATGCCGAGGCTGACCTCGTACGTGTGCTCGGACCGATCCCGGAACTGGCGCGAAGCTGGCGGTTGCTGACGCATCCCGATCTGCGGCGCACGCCGCGCATTGCAGCGTTCTTCGACTTTATCGTCGAGGAGCGCGACGCGTTAAAGTCGATCCTGACCGGCTAGTTGCCGGCATCGAACGGCACGAAGCAGAGATCTTCAGAACAGCGAGGCCTGCGCCGGTTCCGGCGGGCCGACGCGCACGCCTTCGAGCTCGAGCATGCGGAGCTTCGTCGCCGAGCCGCCGGGGGCGGAGAAGCCGCCGACCTTGCCGCCGGCCGCCAGCACGCGATGGCACGGGATGATCAGCGGCACCGGGTTGTGCGCCATGGCCTGGCCGACGTCGCGCGCGGCCTCCGGCCCGGCGCCGAGCTCCTTCGCCAGCGCGCCATAGGTGGTGGTGCGGCCCCAGCCGACGTGGCGCAGGGCTTCGTAGATCCGCCGGAAGAACGCATCCTGCCCGTCGAGGTCGAGGCTGACATCGGAGAACTCGACCTTCTCGCCGGCGAAGTAGCGCTGCGCGGCCGCGATCACAGCGGTAACGCGAAGCGGCGGCGTGCCGGGCGCGGCGCCGGGGTGGCGTCGCAGCAGGCGCCGCTCCGTCGCCTCGGCCGTGTGCATCGGCAGATGAAAGCCGGTGATCCCGGCGCCGTTCCATGCGATCGCGCAGAAGCCCGCGGTGGTTTCGAACACGCAATAGTGCTGTTGCATCCCGCCCATGGCATGACTCTCGTGCCGCTGAAGCGGGATTTCCACCTGAATCTTGCGGCGGGGACCGACCGGTCCGCGGCGGAATAATAATTAGGATTTGACCTAAGTATTGCGCGGCAGTATCAAGGAGGCGTGGAGGGCGACGCGCATGGCGCCAATCCGGAGACCCAAATAGTGACACCGCAGGCAACAGGCACGCAGCAGGGGCATCCAAGAGCGGCCGTCGTCGACGGCGTCTTTCGCGCGCTGTCCGATCCGACGCGGCGCGCCGTGCTCGAGCGCCTGAGCGCGAGCCCGGCTTCGGTCAGCGAGCTCGCCGCACCCTACAAGATGGCGCTGCCGTCCTTCGTCGAGCACCTCAGGGTGCTGGAGCGGAACGGGCTGGTGCGCTCGCGCAAGGTCGGCCGTGTGCGCACCTACCAGCTCGCACCCGAGCGGCTGAAGCTGGCCGAGGACTGGCTCGGCCGCCAGCGCAGGATGTGGGAACGCCGGCTCGACCGGCTGGATGCTTATCTGCTGAAAATGAAAGAGGACTCGAAATGAAATCGTCGGTGATCAGGATCGATCCGAAGCTGGACCTCGTGCTCGAGCGCGAGATCGACGTGCCGGTAGAACTCGTCTGGAAGGCGTGGACGACGCCCGAGCATCTGCGCGAATGGTTCGTGCCGAAGCCGTGGACGATCACCGAATGCGAGCTCGACGTGCGCCCCGGCGGCATTTGCCGCACCGTCATGCGCTCGCCCGAGGGACAGGAATTTCCCAATGTAGGCTGCTATCTCGAGGTCACGCCGAACGAGCGGCTGATCTTCACCGACACGCTGCTCGCCGGGTACCGCCCGGCGCCGAAGCCCTTCTTCACGGCGGTGCTTGAACTCACGCGGAACGGCTCCGGAACGCGCTACAAGGCGATCGCCATCCACGGCAACGAGGAAACGCGCAAGACCCACGAGGACATGGGCTTCCACCAGGGCTGGGGCACGGTGGTCGACCAGATGGTCGCGCACATCAAGGCGCAGCGGAAATAGCTGGGGGCGGGACGCGGGCGCGGAGGTACGGGACGGCTGCGATGGCGAAGGACCTGTCGCCGCGGCTGATGGCGATCGTCGATGCGTTGCCGCTCGCGGCGGGCCTTCGCGTCCTCGAAATCGGCTGCGGGCCGGGTGCGGCGGCGCGTGAGATTGCGCGTCGCATCGGGCGTGGACACGTTCTCGCCATCGACCGGTCCGCCAAGGCCATCGCACAGGCACGGGCGGCATCGCGAGCGGAGGTGGCCGCCGGGACCTTGAGCCTGCGCCAGGCAGCGGTCGAGGAGTTCGAACTCGAACCGGGCGAAGCGCCGTACAATATAGCGCTGGCGGTCCGCGTGGGGGCACTCGACGGGCGTCATCCCGAGTTGGCGGAGCGCGCGAAGCGCCGTATCGCGGCAGCCCTGGACCGGAACGGGCGCCTCTTCATTGACGGCGGCGACCCTCTCAAGGAAATTCGCCTGGACGACTGAACGGGAGCGACATGGGCAAGTCGGGCACGGTCACGATCTACGGCATCAGGAACTGCGACACGATGAAGAAGGCGCGGGCGTGGCTCGATGCACGCGGCATCGCCTATGCCTTCCACGACTACAAGGCGGCGGGGATCGAGCGCAGCGTGCTTGAGAACTGGGCGAGGGCGGTCGGCTGGGAGACGCTGCTGAACCGCGCCGGCACGACGTTCCGCGGCCTGCCGGATAAGGACAAGGCCGACCTGACCGAAAAGAAGGCGATCGAATTGATGCTGGGGCAGCCTTCGATGATCAAGCGCCCTGTCCTCGACACCGGCCGGGGCCTCCTCGTCGGTTTCAAGCCGGATCAGTACGAGAAGGCGCTGGCGCGCTGATCGCGCGAAGGCGGCTTTGCGACGTAGAAGATCCGTGTGCGATCTGCACAGTTCTTGGGCAGAGAATTCGCGCAGGCCAGAACTTCGCTTTCATCAATCCGAACCGTCACAGGCTTCGCGTATCCTCTCGATGCCGCATCGCGCGGGCCATCCTAATCGAAAGGAAGAAGCCATGCCGACGATCACCACCAGGGACGGCGTCGAGATCTTCTACAAGGACTGGGGATCGGGTCAGCCGATCGTGTTCAGCCACGGCTGGCCGCTTTCGGCGGACGACTGGGACGCGCAGATGATGTTCTTCCTCGGGCGCGGCTTCCGCGTCATCGCCCATGACCGCCGCGGCCACGGCCGCTCGAGCCAGGTCGATAGCGGCCATGACATGGATCACTATGCCGACGACCTCTCGGCGCTGACCGAGCATCTCGACCTGAGGAACGCCGTGCATGTCGGGCATTCGACCGGCGGCGGCGAGGTGGTCCGCTACATCGCCCGCCACGGCGAGGAGCGCGTCGCCAAAGCGGCGATCATCGCCGCGGTGCCGCCGCTGATGGTCAAGACGCCGGCCAATCCCGGCGGACTGCCGAAGGAGGTCTTCGACGGATTCCAGACGCAGGTCGCCGCCAATCGCGCGCAGTTCTACTACGACGTGCCTGCCGGGCCGTTCTACGGCTTCAATCGCCCCGGCGCGAAGCCGCTGCCGGGACTGATCTGGAACTGGTGGCGCCAAGGCATGATGGGCGGCGCCAAGGCGCATTACGACGGTATCGTCGCGTTCTCGCAGACCGACTTCACCGAGGATCTGAAGAAGATCACGGTGCCGGTGCTGGTGATGCATGGCGATGACGACCAGATCGTGCCTTACGCCGATTCCGCGCCGCTTTCGGCAAAGCTGCTGAAGAACGGCACGCTGAAGACCTACAAGGGCTTCTCGCACGGCATGCCGACGACCGAGGCGGAAACGATCAACGCCGACCTGCTGGCCTTCATCAAGGGCTAGGGTTCGGGTGCCGGGATTTCAGCCCCGGCACCCTGATATCTTGACCGGCCGATGCTGCCGCCGATTGCCGGATACGCGTCTGTACGGACCTTCGGCAGACAGCCGCGGCGGGCGGCCTTGTCATCGTTCCTTGAGCAAGGTACCAAGCTGGCCCTCATGGACAGTTCCCTGACCACTCACCGGCGCCCGATGCTGGCGATGATCGTCCTGATCACTGCGTCGAACTGGCTCGTGCAGTTTCCGATCGAACTGGGCGCCGTGCTCGGTCTGCCGGTGCTGATCACCTGGGCCGCCTTCACCTATCCGGCGACGTTTCTGGTGACGGACCTCACCAACCGCCGCTACGGCCCGGCCGCGGCGCGCCGGGTGATCTATCTCGGCTTCGCCGCCGCCGTCGCGCTCTCGGCCGTGCTGGCGACGCCGCGCATCGCCGCGGCGTCGGGGACCGCTTTCCTGGTGGCGCAGCTTCTCGACGTCACCGTGTTCAACTGGCTGCGCCGGCAGAGCTGGTGGCGGGCACCGCTGTTCGCCTCGCTGCTCGGCTCGGTGGTCGATACCGCCATCTTCTTCAGCATCGCGTTCGCCGGCACTTCGGTGCCCTGGGACCTGCTCGCGGCGAGCGACCTGGTCGTGAAGCTGCTTTATGCCGTGTTCGCGCTGATCCCGTACCGCCTCTACATGGCGCTGGTCCGGCCGGTCTGGGCCGAGCCGGCCCGTGCTTAACGGGACCTTAACCGGGACGCCCGACACTGCGAGGCTCGGGCCGCGATACTGTGCGGCCCGCCATTTTGCCGGGATGGGAGAGAGCGGTGACGGATACGTTGCGGCGGCTGAGCGACAAGATACTCGCGGCGTTCAACCAGGCCTGCGATCAGCGGCAAGTCGAGGTCGCCGAGCATCTGTTGCGGGCTCTCGAGCTGTCGCTGACCCGCTACGGCGGCAAGAACAGCACCGACAAGCGCGGTGAGCTCGGCCCCGTGGTCGAGGCCTTCGGCCGGCTCGAGGCGCTCCGCCAGATCCCGGTGGCTGCGGCCGCAAACAAGTAGGATCAGTGCGCGGCCGGCACCGCCGCGATGGTCTCGATCTCGCGCACCAGCTTCTTGACGATCACGTCCTGGAAATCGGCGTAGTCCCGTGCGGTCAGGGCGAACGATCCGGTGCCGCCGATCACGAACACTTTGTAGTAGGTTTCGAGCTGCGGCTCCTCGTTGAGGATCGCGACGCCGTTGATCGTGACGCCGAGGACCAGCGCCTCCTCGCGGGCATCGACGGGATCGCGGCCGCGGTTGCTCATGCCGTCGCCCGAGACGTCGATCACGCGCCGGCCGCCGACCGCCGCGCTTGAATCGAAAAGCTGGGCCGCGTAGCCGATCGCGTCGCCGATCGCGGTCTCACCGCCAACGATCAGGCGCGGGGCCACGGCCAGCTCGTCGGCGAAGGCGTTGACGCTTGCCGCGTCGCGCAGCACGCGCCACGGAAAATTCAGGACCTGCTGATCGGGGCCCGACCACTCGAACAGGCTGACAGCGATGGCGCGCTCCGGCCCCGATTGGATCGCCCGGAGCAGGTCGGGATGGCGGAACGCCGCCGCATAGCCTTCAAGCTGAAGATAGAACTCGTCCATGTTGACGCTGGACGAGGAATCGATGGCGAGCACGAGTTGCACGTCGACCTGGTCCGCGCGAGCCGGCGCGGACCAGCAGAGGACCGAGGCGGCAAAGAAGAGTCCGAGAAGGCGTGACAATCGAAGCTCCGCTGGCGACAATTCAACAAGCCTCTGAACTATGGCATTTTTCCGTCCGATGGCACGATCCGATCCCGATACCCTCGCGCTCCTCACCTGCGCCGAGATGGCCCGCGCCGACATGGCGGCGGTCGCGGCGGACATTCCTTCGGAACGGCTGATGGAGGCGGCCGGCACCGCAGTCGCGCGCGCGATCCAGGATCGTTTCCTGGCGCAGCCGGTCGCCGTGTTGTGCGGTCCGGGCAATAACGGCGGCGACGGTTTCGTCGCGGCGCGTCATCTGGCCGAGGCGGGCTGGCCGGTGCGCGTGGCTCTGCTCGGCGATACGGAGTCGCTCAAGGGCGATGCGGCTCTCCACGCATCGCGATGGCGCGGCGGCGTCCAGCCGCTTTCGCCGTCCGTGCTCGACGGGGTGGGGCTGGTTGTCGATGCATTGTTCGGCGCAGGACTGACGCGTCCGCTGGACGGCGCGGCGGCAGAGGTCGTCAGACGGATCAACGAGCGCGCGCTGCCCTGCGTGGCCGTCGACATTCCGAGCGGCGTGCACGGCGACACCGGCGAGGTGCCCGGCGGCGAGGCCGGCACGGCGCCGCGCTGCGTGCTGACGGTGACGTTCTTCCGGATGAAGCCGGGCCACCTGCTGCTGCCGGGAAGGGCTCTTTGCGGCGAGACGGTCGTTGCCGATATCGGCATTCCGCCCGGCGTTCTCGACGAACTCGCACCCGCCTGCCACGCGAACGGGCCCGCGTTGTGGGGCAGAGGCTACCCCTGGCCGCGGCAGGATGCGCACAAATACGCGCGCGGCCATGCCGTGCTGATCGGTGGCGTGGATGTAACCGGCGCCGGCCGGCTCTGCGCCCGCGCGGCGCTGCGCAGCGGCGCCGGTCTCGTCACCATCGCCAGTGAGCCGGCGGCGCTTCCGATCTATGCCGCCGATCGCGCCAGCTTCATCACCACGCCGATCGCCGATGCCCATGCGTTCGCGGCGCTGCTCGTCGATGAGCGAAAGAACGCATTTGCGCTCGGGCCGGGCAATGGCGTCGGACTGAAGACGCAAATGCGCGTGCTCGCGACGCTCGGCGCAAAGAAGGCATGTGTGCTCGACGCCGATGCGATCACGAGCTTCGCCGACGACCCGGCGTCGTTGTTCCGCGCGATCCGCTCGCCCTGCGTGCTTACGCCGCACGAGGGGGAGTTCCGGCGCCTGTTCGATGCCGAGGGAGACAGGCTGACACGCACGCGGCGGGCGGCGCGGGCGAGCGGGGCTGTCGTGCTGCTCAAGGGCGCCGATACGGTGATCGCCGCTCCCGACGGCCGCGCGGTCATCAATCACAACGCGCCGCCGGAGCTTGCCACCGCCGGCGCCGGAGACGTGCTGAGCGGCATCATCCTCGGGCTGCTCGCTCAGGGGATGGACGCTTTCGATGCCGCTGCCGCCGCCGCATGGCTGCATGGCGAGGCGGCCTCGTCGTTCGGCCCCGGGCTGATTGCCGAGGATTTGCCCGATCTGCTCCCTGCGGCTTTGCGCCGGCTAAGGAAGCATGACGAAAATCGGTAACTCCGCGGTCACGCCATGCGCTTGCGCGGCGGGACCGTACCACGTCAATATCCGCCCATGAATCAGACACGTACCCTGCCTCAGGCGCGCGCCGGCTCGCGGCTCCTCGACCGCACCTGGCGCAACATCCGCAACGTCTGGCGGGACATCGCCTCATCGGCGCGCAGCGTCGTTCCGGCCGCCTCCTTCGAGCCGGAGCTGACCGATGACGATCTCGACCGCTTGCGCGGCCAGATGCATGCCTGCCTTTCGGCCAAGGGCGGCGAGGTCAGCGCGCGGGCGCGGGCGGCCGAACTCGGCCGTGCCTATCTTGGCCTGAATGCCGACGGGCGTCGGCGGTTTCTGAGCCTGCTTGCGACCGAGTTCGACATCGATCACGAAGCGGTCGCTGCCGCGACCGAGCGGCTGCGCGCGGCAACCGGCGACCCGGAACGCCGGGCCGCGGTGCGGGCGCTGCGCCGGGCGCTCGAGCCGCCGCGGGTGCGCCTGCTGACCCAGTTCAACGCCCTGCCCGAGGGCACCAAGTTCCTCGTCGATCTGCGCGCCGACCTGATCAAGCTCGCCAGGAGCGACAAGGCGCTCGCCGCCCTTGAAGACGATCTCAAAGGGCTGCTGACCGCGTGGTTCGATATCGGCTTCCTCGAGCTCAAGCGCATCACGTGGGATTCGCCGACCTCGCTGCTCGAAAAGCTCAGCCGCTACGAGGCCGTGCACGCGGTGAAGAGCTGGAGCGACCTCAAGAACCGGCTCGATTCGGACCGCCGTTGCTTCGCCTTCTTCCACCCGCGTATGGAGGGCGAGCCGCTGATCTTCGTCGAGGTGGCGCTGGTCACCGGGCTCGCCGACAATATCGACGTGCTGCTCGACGAGACGGCGCCGGTCGGCGATCCGCGCTCCGCCGACACGGCAATTTTCTATTCGATCTCGAACGCGCAACGCGGGCTCGCCGGCATCAGCTTCGGCGGATTCCTGATCAAGCGCGTCGTCGACCAGCTTTCGGCGGAGTTTCCGAAAGTGAAGACCTTCTCGACCCTGTCGCCCATTCCCGGCTTCCGCGCCTGGCTCGACGAGCAGTTCGCCAAGGGATTCCCGGGAATGCTGACCGCGGCCGAGCGCAAGGCGATCGGCGCCGCGGTACAGGGCATTGCGAGCAAGGGCACCCTGAAGCAGCTGCTCGGCACGGACTGGCACAAGGATCCCTCGATCGCCGCGGCGCTGCAGGGACCGCTGCTGCGGCTCTGTGCGCACTATCTGCTCGAGGCCAAGCGGGAGAACGGCGCCGCTCTCGACCCGGTCGCACATTTCCATCTCAGCAACGGTGCGCGGGTCGAGCGGCTGTGCTGGCTGGGCGATGTCTCGGAAAAGGGCATGCGCCAGTCGGCGGGCATCATGGTGAACTACGTCTACCGGCTTCCCGATATTGAAGCCAATCACGAGGCCTATGCGGGCGAGCGCACCGTCACCGCCGCGTCGGCCGTTGCGAACCTGATCTAGCCGCCCGCGTCTGCGAGGCGCCGCAGGGTTTCGGCGGTCTGCGCATCGGCCGGAAAGAACGATTCGACGGCGAGCTCCGACAGGGTAACGTCGACCGGCGTGCCGAAGATCATCGTCGTGCTGAAGAAGGCGAGCAGGCCGGCCTCGGTGATGAGCTGGAACGGCACCGCGACCGCCATGTCCTCGCCGGCGCGCTTGCCTGAGCGGTCGCTGCTCGGGACCGGATAGTCGGCGAGTTCGCGCAGAAGGTCGGTCAGGGCCGGATCGGCGGTGATATCGATCTGCTGGCGCAGGCGTGCGAGCAGATGTGTGCGCCATTCCGGAAGGTTGGCGATCCGCGATGCGAGGCCCTTGGGGTGGAGGCTGAGGCGCAGCACGTTGATCGGCGGCTGCAGCATGCCGGGATCCGTCCCGGCAAGCAGGCGCATGACCGCGCGGTTCGCGGTGATCAGGGTCCAATGGCGGTCGATCGCCAGTGCCGGGTAAGGCTCGTGGCCCGCAAGTACAAGGTCGATCGCCTTGCGCGCGGCTTTCAATGCCGGATCGTTGAGCGGCCGCTCGGGGAAGGCCGGCGCGAATCCAGCCGCGACCAGCAGAATATTGCGCTCGCGCAGCGGCACTTCGAGCCGCTCGGCGAGGCGCAGGACCATGTCGCGGCTCGGCAGGGAGCGACCGGTCTCAAGAAAGCTCAGATGCCTTGCCGATATGGCGGCGTCGAGGGCCAGATCGAGCTGGCTCAGGCGCCGGCGCCGACGCCACTCGCGCAGAAGGTCTCCGACCGGCCGTCCAGCTTGCCTCATGGCGCGACGATAGCGCTCCGGGAAACGAACACCAATTACCTCCGACGTAATCGACTTCGGTCCGCGCGCGCCCGAATGATGTGCCGCGTCAGACCGATCACCTGCAAGCAGGGAGCCCGTTATGTCCTTATTTCGTCCATCGACATTTCTGCGCAATGTCCTCATCGCCGATGCCTTGATCAGCGGCGCGACCGGATCGCTGATGGCGCTTGGCGCCGGCTTCGTCGCTGAAATGCTGGGGCTCTCGGAGACGCTCCTGCGCTTCGCCGGACTGAGCCTGCTGCCGTTCGCGGCAATCGTGGCGTGGCTCGCCACGCGGGAGGCGCTGCCCCGGGCCGCCGCCTGGGCGGTGATCGCCTTCAACGCAGCGTGGGCGATCGACAGCATCCTGCTGCCGCTGAGCGGATGGCTGGCGCCGACCGCGCTGGGCCTGGCGTTCACGATTGCGCAGGCATCGGTCGTCCTGGTCCTGGCCGAGCTGCAGTATGTCGGCCTGCGCCGGTCCATAGCTGCCGTCGCCTGAACCGACAGGATCGCGCCGGACGAGGCGGATCGCCGATCCGCCTCGTCCTTGCCTTTCAGGGCCTTGGCGGATGGTGGAGCCAGTCGATCAAAAGCTCCGGATGCAGTAAACTGAAATTATGAATGCCGCCATTCCGCAACCGGCCGGGCCGGCAACACCGGGGATTCCCGCCGAAACCCTGACGGCCTTGCGCGAACTCGAACGCAAGGTGCTGTGGCTCTCGACGTGGATGATCCACAACGCCAACCATCTGCGCGACAGGCGCGATGGCCTCAAGGTCGGCGGCCACCAGGCGTCGAGCGCATCCGTCGCGACCTTGATGACGGCGCTCTATTTCCACGTTCTGCGGCCCGAGGACCGCGTCGCGGTCAAGCCGCACGCGAGCCCGATCTTCCATGCGATCCAGTACCTGCTCGGCCACCAGACGCGCGACAAGCTCGAACGCTTCCGCGCGCTCGGCGGCGCGCAATCGTATCCGTCGCGCACCAAGGATGCCGACGATGTCGATTTCTCGACCGGATCGGTCGGACTCGGCGTCGCGCAGACGATTTTCGCGGCCCTGGCACAGGACTATGTGCGACTCAAGCGCATGGTGCCGGACGACGTGCCGGCGGGCCGGATGGTTGCGGTCGTCGGCGATGCGGAGCTCGATGAGGGCAATGTCTTCGAGGCGATGCTCGAAGGTTGGAAGCACGACGTTCGCAATGTCTGGTGGGTGATCGATTACAACCGGCAGAGCCTCGACAGCGTCGTGTCCGACCGCCTCTTCGCCCGCATCGACGGCGTGTTCGAGTCGATGGGCTGGCGTGTCGTCACGCTCAAATACGGCAAGCTGCTCGAGCGAGCCTTCGCGGAGCCGGGCGGCGACGTACTGCGCAAGTGGATCGACGACTGTCCGAACTCGCTCTACTCAGCGCTGACCTACAAGGGCGGTGCGGCGTGGCGCGAGCATCTTCTGCGCGATCTCGGCGACGTCGCGGGCATCCGCGTGCTGCTCGACCGCCATGACGACGACGCGCTGGCGCGCCTGATGACGAATCTCGCCGGTCACGACATGGAGTCGGTGCTTGAGGCGTTTCTCGCGGCGTCTGCCTCCGACGAGCCGACCTGCTTCATCGCCTACACCGTCAAGGGCTTCGGGTTGCCCTTCGCCGGGCACAAGGACAATCACGCGGGCCTGATGAGTCCGGAGCAGATGGCTGTTTACAAGAAGGCCAACCGGATCGCCGATGGCGAGGAATGGGAGCGGTTCGCCGGGCTCGACCTGCCGGCGCCGGAGCTCGAAAGGTTCCTGCGCGGCGTGCCGTTTGCGCAGCGCTACCCGCGCGAGCATCAGACTCAGATTCTGCCGCTGCCGGAGAACTTCCCTGCGCCGCGCGCGGAGAAGATGTCCACGCAGGAGGGCTTCGGGCGGATTCTTTACGAGCTCGCGGCGGGCGACAGCGCGCTCGCGTCGCATCTCGTCACGACCTCTCCCGACGTCACGATCTCGACCAATCTCGGCGGCTGGGTGAACCGCCGCGGCATCTTCGACCGGCGCGACCGCAAGGACGTCTTCCGCGAGGAGAAGGTCGTCTCCGCCCAGCTCTGGGCGATGAGCCATGGCGGCCAGCATGTAGAGCTCGGCATCGCCGAGCACAACCTCTTCCTCATGCTTGCGGCACTCGGCCTGACCGGTCCGCTGTTCGGCACACGGCTGCTGCCGATCGGCACGCTCTACGACCCCTTCATCAACCGGGGTCTCGATGCACTCAACTATGCCTGTTACCAGGGTGCCCGCTTCATGGTCGTGGCGACGCCGTCGGGTCTGACCCTGGCGCCGGAGGGCGGGGCGCACCAGTCGATCAACACGCCGATGATCGGCATGGCACAGGACGGCCTCACCTATTTCGAGCCGGCCTTCGTCGACGAGCTGTCGACGATCATGGCGTGGAGCTTCCGGCATATGCAGTCGGAGGAGGGCGGCTCAACCTATCTGCGGCTGTCGACCCGGCCGCTGGCGCAACCGCAGCGGAGTCTGACCGAGGACCTGGCGTCGCAGATTGTTGCCGGCGGGTACTGGTTGCGCGAGCCTGCGCCCGGCGCCGAGCTGGCGATCGCCTATGCCGGAGCGGTCGCGCCCGAGGCGATCGACGCGCACCGCCAGATCCTCGAGGACATGCCCGGCGCCGGGCTGCTGGCGGTTACTTCGCCCGATCGCCTGCACGCCGACTGGCGTGCCGCGTCTGCGCGGCCGTACAGGCAGCGCGCTCCGTCGCATGTCGAGCGGCTGCTGTCCAGGCTGTCGTCCCGGGCGCGGCTGGTCACGGTCATCGACGGGCATCCCGCCACGCTGTCGTGGCTGGGTTCGGTGGCGCAGCACCGGATCCGCGCCCTGGGTGTCGATCGTTTCGGGCAGTCCGGGAACATCCCCGAGCTGTATCGGCTCTACGGCATCGACACCGACGCCATTCTCGATGCGATCGCCGGCGTCTGCCTGGAAGAGCCGCCCGACGCGCAGCGAGGTTGACGGGGCGGGCCCGGCAAGCTACCAAACGCCGTTTCGCGCCGCGGGCGTGGTGGAACTGGCAGACACGCGGGATTTAGGTTCCCGTGCCGCAAGGCGTGTGGGTTCAAATCCCTCCGCCCGCACCAGCGGCTGGTGTGCGAAGCGCACGACTCACCCACAAGAGCAGATCAATGCAAGTCACTCCGACCCGAGAAGAGGGCCTCAGACGCGAATTCAAGGTCGTCGTCTCGGCCAGCGACATCAAGGCCAAGATGGACAACCGGCTGCAGGAGATCGGCCAGACCGCGCGCCTGCCGGGCTTTCGCCCGGGCAGGGTGCCAATGCCGATCCTCAAGAAGCGCTTCGGCGCTTCCGTCATGGGTGAGGTGCTGGAGCGCGCCGTCACCGACTCCTCCAATCAGGCGATGATGGAACGCGGCCTGCGCCCGGCGCTGCAGCCCAAGATCGACATCACGGCTTTCGCCGAGGAATCGGGGCTGGAGTACACGCTCGCAGTGGAGCTGCTGCCGGAAATCCAGCCGGCCAATTTCGCCGACATCCAGCTCGACCGCATGCAGGTCGAAATCTCCGATGCCGAGATCGAAAAGACTCTCACGCGCATCGCCGAGCAGCACGAGGGCTCGGAGAAGATCGCCGAGGACCGCCCGAGCCAATCGGGCGACGTCGTGGTCATCGACTTCGTCGGCTCGGTCGAGGGCAAGGAGTTCCAGGGCGGTGCCGCCCAGGACTATCGGCTGAAGCTGGGCTCGGGCCAGTTCATTCCCGGCTTCGAGGACCAGCTCACCGGCGTCAAAGCCGGCGAGAAGCGTACGGTCACCGTGACCTTCCCCGAGGGCTACGGCAACAAGGATCTGGCCGGCAAGCCCGCTTCCTTCGCGGTCGAGGTCAAGGAGATCCACAAGCCGGTGCCGGCGGCGATCGACGATGCGCTCGCCAAGCAGATGGGCCTCGACGATCTCGAGAGCCTCAGGAAGGCGATCCGCGACCAGCTCGCACGCGACTACGGGCGCGTGACCCGCGCGCGGCTGAAGCGCCAGCTGCTCGACCAGCTTGCGGCCGGACACGATTTCCCGGTGCCGCAAGGCATGGTCGATCTTGAATTCGATGCGATCTGGAAGAATCTGGAGGAGGAGCGCAAGCAGGGCGCCCCGACCGATCCGGCGCTGGCGAACAAGAGCGAGGACGAGATCAAGGCCGATTTCCGCCGAATCGCGGAGCGACGCGTGCGGCTCGGCTTGCTGCTGTCCGAAGTGGGCCGGCTGAACAACATCACGGTGACCCAGGAGGAGATCAACCGCGCGCTCGTCGAGCAGGCGCGGCGGTTCCCCGGCCAGGAGCGCCAGGTGGTCGAGTACTACCGCAATAATCCGGATGCGCAGGCGCAGTTGCGCGCGCCGCTGTTTGAGGACAAAGTAATAGACTTCATCATTGAAATGGCGAAGGTGACCGATCGCCCCGCCACCGTCGACGAGCTGATGAAGGAGCCGGAAGAGGCGCCGGCTTGATCGTTTCGGGATTCATCGGACGGGCTGCCGCCGTTCGCCGCTGGCGATGCGGCCTGTTCACAAGCAAGGGACCGAGAGCGAATGAGTATTGAAACGCAGATGAACATGCTGGTGCCGATGGTCATCGAGCAGACGGCACGCGGCGAACGGGCGTTCGACATCTACTCGCGCCTGCTGAAGGAGCGCATCATTTTCATGGTTGGCCCGGTCAACGACGCGGTCGCCAGCCTGGTCTGCGCCCAGCTCCTGTTTCTCGAGGCGGACAACCCGAAGAAGGACATTTCCTTCTACATCAACTCGCCGGGCGGGGTGGTCACTTCGGGTCTCGCGATCTACGACACGATGCAATACATCCGGCCCGACGTGGCAACGGTGTGCATCGGTCAGGCCGCCTCGATGGGCTCGCTGCTGCTGACCGCCGGCACCAAGGGCAAGCGGTTCTCGCTGCCGAACTCGCGGATCATGATCCATCAGCCGTCCGGCGGCGTGCAGGGTCAGGCCACCGATATCGAGATCCAGGCCAAGGAGATCCTCAGCCTGCGCAAGCGTCTGAACGACATCTACGTGCAGCACACCGGGCAGCCGCTCAATGTGATCGAGACGGCGGTCGAGCGCGATAAGTTCCTGTCGCCGGAAGAGGCCAAGACCTTCGGCCTGATCGACGAGGTGGTTACCAATCGCCCGCCGCGGCCCGAGGACGTCAAGGCGGCCTGACGGTCATCAAGTCGGAACCGGGCCGGAGCCGGTTCCATTCCCGGCTTGACCGTATCGCGGGCGGCAGGGTCGGAGGCGAATGGTCCGGCCGCGCTGGCCTCTGCGCCGATCTGTGAGTTTTTTCAATCGGTCCCGTTGAAGTTTGAGAAGCATTTTACGATTTATTGAGACGTGGGTGGCACGATCGCCGGACCGAAAGGGTCCTGCCGAACGCCTCTCCGTAGGCCGAGCCGGTCTCCGGAGAGGGGCTCCGAGTCGCCCATCTGACAGGCTCTAAAAGGCTAGTCCGCAAGGGTTTTTTTGCCATTGTGCCAATCACGCCCCTAGAGCTAACATCATGTCGAGTGCGGCCGCGTTGCGGCAAGTGACGGAGCGTTCATGAATAAGTCCGGCGGCGGGGACTCGAAAAACACGCTTTACTGCTCGTTCTGCGGCAAGAGCCAGCACGAGGTTCGCAAGCTTATTGCCGGACCGACGGTATTCATCTGCGATGAATGCGTCGAACTGTGCATGGACATTATCCGCGAGGAGCACAAGACCACGCTGGTCAAGTCGCGGGACGGCGTGCCGACGCCGCGCGACATCTGCACTGTGCTTGACGACTATGTGATCGGCCAGGACCACGCCAAGCGCGTGCTGTCGGTCGCCGTTCACAACCACTACAAGCGCCTCAGCATGGGCACCAAGAACAACGACATCGAGATTTCGAAGTCGAACATCATGCTGATCGGCCCGACGGGTTGCGGCAAGACGCTGCTCGCCCAGACCCTGGCGCGGATCATCGACGTTCCGTTCACCATGGCGGATGCCACGACGCTGACCGAGGCGGGCTATGTCGGCGAGGATGTCGAGAACATCATCCTGCGCCTGCTGCAGGCGGCCGACTACAACGTCGAGCGCGCGCAGCGCGGCATCGTCTATATCGACGAGGTCGACAAGATCAGCCGCAAGTCCGAGAATCCGTCCATCACCCGCGACGTTTCGGGCGAGGGCGTGCAGCAGGCCCTGCTCAAAATCATGGAAGGCACGATCGCTTCGGTGCCTCCGCAGGGCGGCCGCAAGCATCCGCAGCAGGAATTCCTGCAGGTCGACACGACCAATATCCTGTTCATCTGCGGCGGCGCCTTCGCGGGTCTCGAGAAGATCATCCAGCAGCGCACGCGCGGCACTGCGATCGGCTTCGGCGCCGACGTGCGGGCGGCCGACGAGCGCCAGACCGGCGAGATTCTGCGCGAGGTCGAGCCCGAGGACTTGCTGAAATTCGGCCTGATCCCCGAGTTCATCGGCCGTCTGCCGGTGATTGCGACGCTCAACGACCTGAGCGAGAGCGCGCTGGTCGAGATCCTGATGAAGCCGAAAAACGCGCTGCTCAAGCAGTACCAGCGCCTGTTCGAGATGGAGGGCATCCGCCTCGAGTTCGCCGAGGACGCGCTGCGTGCCGTGGCCAAGAAGGCTATCCAGCGCAAGACCGGCGCGCGCGGGCTACGCTCGATCATGGAGGGCATCCTGCTCGACACGATGTTCGACCTCCCGACCATGAGCGGGGTCGAGGAAGTCGTAATAAATCGCGAGGTCATCGAGGGCCGCGGCCGTCCCCTGCAGATCTACGCGGATCGCCGCGGCGAGAATGCGGCCGGTTCCAGCGCCTGACGTTGCCTCCTCGGAAATGTGACGTTCCGTCGCTTGGCCGGTTCATCTTGAAGCGGCGGACCGAGAGCCCAAGTAAGCAGTCCGAGACTCTCTCTGAACATCGGGAGACTCAGTACCGGCTCGTTCCCGCCGGAAACTCGAAGAATAAGTGAGGCGTAATGCTCGAAGTCTCGCCCCGAGGCACTCTGTATCCGGTTCTGCCGCTCCGTGACATTGTCGTTTTCCCGCACATGATCGTGCCGCTCTTTGTGGGCCGCGAGAAGTCGGTGCGCGCCCTCGAAGACGTGATGAAGGACGACAAGCAGATCCTTCTGGTGGCACAGAAAAATGCCTCCCAGGACGATCCGGCTCCGGGCGACATCTATGCCGTGGGCACGATCGGCACGGTGTTGCAGCTGCTTAAGCTTCCCGACGGCACGGTCAAGGTTCTGGTCGAAGGCGGCCAGCGCGCCAAGATCGCCAAGTACGTCGATAACCCCAACTTTTTCCAGGCCTATGCCGAAGCATTGCCGGACCAGGTCGGCGATCAGGCCGAGGTCGAGGCGCTCACGCGCACCGTCATCAGTCAGTTCGAACAGTATATCAAGCTGAACCGTAAGATCCCTCCGGAAGTGCTTGTTTCGATAAACCAGATCGACGACGCCGCAAAGCTTGCCGACACCGTGGCCTCGCATCTGGCGCTGAAGATCCCGGAGAAACAGGAGCTCCTCGAGACAGATACGGTCACGCAGAGGCTCGAGCGGATTTTCGGGTTCATGGAAAGCGAGATCGGCGTCCTCCAGGTCGAGAAGCGCATCCGCAACCGCGTCAAGCGGCAGATGGAGAAGACGCAGCGCGAGTACTATCTGAACGAGCAGCTCAAGGCGATTCAGAAGGAACTCGGCGAGATCGACGACGGCCGCGACGAGGCTTCGGAGCTCGAAGAGCGCATCAAGAATACCAAGCTGTCCAAGGAAGCCCGCGACAAGGCGATGGCGGAGCTCAAGAAGCTGCGCACCATGAGTCCGATGTCGGCCGAGGCGACGGTGGTGCGCAATTACCTCGACTGGGTGCTGTCGATTCCGTGGAAGAAGCGCACGAAGATCAAGCGCGACATCAAGCTGGCGGAAAAGGTTCTCGATGCCGATCATTTCGGGCTCGAGAAGGTCAAGGAGCGAATCCTCGAATACCTCGCGGTGCAGCAGCGCATCAACAAGATCAAGGGCCCGATCCTTTGCCTGGTCGGCCCGCCGGGCGTGGGCAAGACCTCGCTGGGCAAGTCGATCGCGCGCGCCACGGGCCGCAACTTCGTTCGCATGTCGCTGGGCGGCGTGCGCGACGAGGCGGAGATCCGCGGCCACCGCCGGACCTATATCGGCTCCATGCCCGGCAAGGTGATCCAGGGCATGAAGAAGGCGAAGTCGTCGAATCCGCTGTTCCTGCTCGACGAGATCGACAAGCTTGGCGCCGACTGGCGCGGCGATCCGACCTCGGCCCTGCTTGAGGTACTCGATCCGGAGCAGAACTCGACCTTCAACGACCACTATCTCGAGGTCGACTACGACCTGTCGGACGTGATGTTCATCACGACGGCCAACAGCCTGCGCATGCCGCAGCCGTTGCTCGATCGCATGGAGATCATCCGGATCCCCGGTTACACCGAGGACGAGAAGCTGGAGATCGCGCGGCGCCATCTGATTCCGAAGCAGATGAAGTCGCATGGCCTCAGGAAGGACGAGTGGGTCATCTCCGAGGACGGCCTGCGCGACCTCGTGCGCTACTACACGCGCGAGGCCGGTGTACGTAATCTCGAACGCGAGATCGCAAATCTCACGCGCAAGGCGACCAAGGAAATCCTGACCAAGAAGCTCGACAAGGTTTCCGTCACGCGGAAGAACCTCGACAAATACGCCGGGGTGCGGAAGTTCCGGTGGGGCGAGGCCGAAACCGAGGACCTGGTTGGCGTGACCAACGGTCTGGCCTGGACCGAGGTCGGCGGCGAGCTGCTGTCGATCGAGGCGACGGTCGTGCCGGGCAAGGGCAAGATGACCATCACCGGCAAGCTCGGCGATGTCATGCAGGAATCCGTGCAGGCGGGCGCCAGCTATGTCCGTTCGCGCGCGGTGGGCTTCGGCCTCAAGCCGCCGATGTTCGAGAAGCGCGACATCCACGTGCATGTGCCCGAAGGCGCAACGCCCAAGGACGGTCCCTCGGCCGGCGTGGCGATGATCACGTCGATCGTTTCGGCGCTGACCGGAATTCCGGTGCGCCGCGAAGTGGCGATGACGGGCGAGATCACCCTGCGCGGTCGCGTGCTGCCGATCGGCGGTCTCAAGGAGAAGTTGCTCGCCGCCCTTCACGCCGGGATAAAGACGGTGCTGATCCCGAAGGACAATGAGAAGGATCTCGCCGAGATTCCGGAGAACGTGAAGAAGGGCCTCAACATCATCGCCGTGACGACGGTCGACGAAGTCATCGAGCATGCGCTGACGCGCAAGCCGCAGGCGATCGAATGGATCGAGGAAGAGGTTGAACCCGTCTCCAAGCGGGACGGCGGGCAGATTGGCGGCGTCGTTACCCACTGACGCCTCGGTCATTGTGACAATTTGCGGCCGGTCCATGCGGACCGGCCGCTTTTTGTCTTGCCAAGGACAAAACTGGGGACAAATCCGACGTACGAATTGACGGCCTGCCGTGGCGTGACTAGAACCGGACAAGCTGTGCAGTGAGGCAATCCAGAACCTCGCGCCGGATCATCGCTAGGGGGACTCGTGAACAAGACCGATCTCGTCGCGGCCGTCGCCGGGCGAACCGATTTGTCCAAGGCCCAGATCGTGGCCGCGCTCGATGCAGCGATCGATGTGATCGTGAAGACGCTTCGCAAGGGTGAAGATGTCCGGCTGGTCGGGCTCGGCACGTTTTATGTCATGCGCCGCAAGGCGCTCACCGGCCGCAATCCGCGCACCGGCGCTCCTATCGCGATCAAGGCGGCGCGTGTGCCGAAGTTCAAGGCCGGCAGGGCGCTCAAGCAATCGGTCGGCTGATCGGCCGATCGCATGCACGTCGCCCGGCTGCGATATTTCCCGAGTGGCCCTGGCGCGGTAATATTATAATGTAAACGGGAAGGCTTGACGGGCCTTCGGCCCGGGACGTGCCCGATGTGGAAGGAATAGGCGTCTGCCGTCTCAAGAGCCGCTGAGCAACGCCGCTTGGCTTTCGCGCGCACGGCATCTGGTCGACAGATTGGAGGCGCGCGAAGGGCTCGAAACCGCTACAGCCTTCGTGCACAACGGGGGCTGGCTCGTTCGCACGGGGTACATGGCGACCGTGGCGCGCTATTGGCTGCTCCCGCCGGAGCGGCGCCTGCCGGGGCTGCAACGCGTCAGGGCGATAGGGCTGATCGGAAGCTGGCTGTCGCCCTTCGATCGGCTGGTCCGCCTGCGCAGCCGAGCCGACGCCATACAGCTGTCCCACGATGGCAACCGGCTGCGGGCGCTTTATCTGAGCGATGCACCGCATTCCGTCAAACTGGTCTCCGTAGCGCGCCGGCAGGAGATGCGACCGGACCAGGAGGTTGCATTGCGCGGGCGCGTTGCCGCGCTGGGCACGATCCGGGTCCCCGCCATCTTCGCCTGCAAGGTTGAAGACGGCATCGTCATGATCGATGAGGAACTCGTCCTGGGGCGCCGTCTGATCGTGCGCTATGACTTGCCGTTCTTTCGGGACGTGCTTGTGCCGAAGCTCCTTGCGACCTATCGCGCAGCAGGCCTGACCTACGAGCCACTTCCATCCTACATCCCCGCCGATCTGCCCGAGCGCCTGCCGCTGGGGCAGCTTCGCACCGCCGTGGAGCGCCTTCTCGCGCGGGCGCCGGAGGCGGCGATCAGCTTCTGTCACGGGGACTTCCTGCCTTCCAACATCGTCGTGACTGAAAACGATGTTGTTCTGATGGATTGGGAGAACGCCGGGCGTGGCCTTGCCGCCTTCGATCTCCTGACGCTTGCCTTGCGGTATCACAACAATCGCGACCTGTTCTCGATCGTGGAGACAGCCGTGACGTCGCATTTGTCGGAACGTGGGGCGCGCTTCAAGGACCTGCTTCTTCTCGCCCTCGCGAACCGTGTCGCCCGGACGCCGCGGTCCTACCGGAAAGTGCCCGCCTGGATCCGGCGTACTGCGCTTGCCGAATGAGGCGGGCGGGGCAGAGACCAAACTGGCCAAAGCGGGAAAATGCCTGTATTAGCTCCGCAGCCGGCAGGGGAATTCCGGCCGGCCGGGTTTCGGGCGATTAGCTCAGCGGTAGAGCATCTCGTTTACACCGAGGGGGTCGGGGGTTCGAATCCCTCATCGCCCACCAGCGCAGATCCGGCGCCCTTGCATCGCCTCAATCAGACTCCAGATTAGCGCGTGCGACGGGCGCCATTTGCGAGCGGAGAGGGCGAATTGAAGGTTGATGGCGTTGCCTATCGGGCGATCTGGGTGGCGGATGACGGTTGGTCGGTCGAGATCATCGATCAGACCAGGCTGCCGCATGAGTTCAAGATCCTGCGGCTCTCCACCCTGGATGCTGCCGCGCATGCGATCCGCACGATGCAGGTGCGGGGCGCACCGCTGATCGGCGCAACGGCGGCTTACGGGCTATGCCTCGGACTGCGCGCGGACCCGAGCGACGCGGCACTCGATCGCGCATGTCAGACGCTGCTCGCGACGCGGCCGACGGCGATCAATCTGCGCTGGGCACTCGAAGATATGCGTGCGGCCCTGCTGCCGGTTCCTGCCGCCGAGCGGGCTGCGGCCGCCTATTTGCGTGCGGCCCGGATTTGCGACGAGGATGTGGCCATCAACTACGCCATCGGGACGAACGGCCTGGGCCTGATCCGCGCCGCGGCCAGGCGCAAGGGCTCGGGCTGCGTCAACGTCCTGACCCACTGCAACGCCGGCTGGATCGCCACGGTCGACTGGGGCACGGCTCTGGCGCCGATCTATCGCGCCCATGATTCCGGACTCGACGTTCATGTCTGGGTCGACGAGACGCGGCCGCGCAACCAGGGCGCCTCGCTGACGGCGTGGGAGCTCGGCAAGCACGGCGTTCCGCACACCGTGGTCGTCGACAATGCCGGCGGCCACCTCATGCAGCATGGCCAGGTTGATCTCTGCATCGTCGGCACCGACCGGGTGACGGCCAATGGCGATGTCTGCAACAAGATCGGAACCTACCTCAAGGCGCTGGCAGCCGCCGACTGCGGGGTGCCGTTCTACGTCGCACTGCCATCGCCGACGATCGACTGGACGGTGGAGGACGGTCTGCGCGAGATCCCGATCGAGCAGCGCGACCCGCGCGAAGTGACGCATATGACGGGACGGACCACGGACGGCCGCATCGAAACCGTCGAAATCACGCCGCCGGGCACGGCTGCGGCCAACTTCGCGTTCGATGTCACCCCGGCACGGCTGGTGACCGGTTTGATCACCGAGCGCGGCGTCACCGAAGCGACGCGCGAAGGCCTGCTCAAGCTGTTCCCGGAACGCCAGCCTGCCACGGTCTAGGGCGGCCGACCGGGCGGCAGTTGCCTTGACTTGCCAAGGGGTAGGGGTTACATCACCACGCTTCACGAAGGGGCGCTCCCATATGCGGGCGTAGCTCAGTTGGTTAGAGCGCCGGCCTGTCACGCCGGAGGCCGCGGGTTCAAGTCCCGTCGCTCGCGCCACCTTCGGAAGATCGAGCTCCCTGCGCGACGGGCACCGGCCGGCGGCAATTTCGCCCCTTAAGATGGCGCAACACTGGACTTTTCTTGCGGCCGGTCAATATCTATAAGTAGCCCCGGCGACTCGAAGCTTGGGTGGCCGCTGCCAGATGTCGGCCGTGCTCGTTGCTCGGCAACGCTTCCTGGGCGGAATGACGCCATCTGTTGTTCAGGAGTCCGGCTCGGGGCCGGACGCCGCCTATGTCGTTGGAGTGATATGGACGCATTTCTGCGCGAGTATTTGGCCATTCTGATCTTCCTGGGCGTGGCCGCGGGAATGTCGGTCGCGTTCGTGATCGCGTCCATCATCGCCGGCCATCAGAAGCCCGACTCCGAGAAGCTGTCGGGTTACGAATGCGGATTCGAGCCGTTCGGCGATGCCCGGCGCCGCTTCGACGTGCGCTTCTACCTGGTTGCGATTCTGTTCATCATCTTCGATCTCGAGGTGGCCTTCCTGTTTCCCTGGGCGGTCACGCTGGGCGAAATCGGCGTGTTCGGATTCTGGTCCATGGTGGTCTTCCTCGGCGTACTGACCATCGGCTTCATCTACGAATGGCGGAAAGGGGCTTTGGAATGGGAGTGATATCGAACCACACCATTCCCGACCCGACCGTGGGCGGAGCGGAGAAGGATGATCTGCTGCGGCCCGGGCCGCAGCACGATGCGGTCCTGCGCGCTGTGACGGACGAAATGACCGAGAAGGGCTTTGTCGTGGCCCAGCTCGACAAGCTGGTCGCCTGGGCCCAGACAGGCAGCCTGTGGCCGATGACCTTCGGCCTCGCGTGCTGCGCGGTGGAGATGATGCACACCGCCGCGAGCCGCTACGATCTCGACCGCTTCGGCATCGTTTTCCGCCCGAGCCCGCGGCAGTCGGACGTCATGATCGTCGCCGGGACGCTGACCAACAAGATGGCTCCGGCGCTGCGCAAGGTCTATGACCAGATGGCCGAGCCGCGCTGGGTCATTTCGATGGGTTCGTGCGCGAATGGCGGCGGATACTATCACTACTCCTACTCGGTCGTGCGCGGCTGCGATCGCATCGTGCCGGTGGACATCTATGTTCCGGGATGCCCGCCGACGGCGGAGGCGCTGCTTTACGGCATTCTCCAACTCCAGAAGAAGATCCGGCGCACGACCACGATCGCACGCTGACCCCTATCCAATGAATCAGGCACTCAAGGATCTCGGCGAATACATCGCGACGGCGCTGCCCAACGATGTCATCGCGACGGATGTCATGCTCGACGAGCTGATCGTCTCGGTGCGCGGCGCGGCAATCGTGCGCGTGCTGACCTTCCTGCGCGACGACACGAACTGCCAGTTCAAGCTGCTCATGGATTTGTGCGGCGTCGATTATCCCGAACGCGAGCAGCGTTTCGAGGTCGTGTACAATCTTCTCAGCCTCAAGCAGAACCAGCGTGTCCGTGTCAAGGTCGCGACCGACGAGACGACCCCGGTGCCCTCGGTGACGCCGGTCTTCAGCACCGCCGGCTGGTTCGAGCGCGAAGCGTGGGATCTCTACGGCATCTTCTTCTCCGACCACCCCGACCTGCGCCGCATTCTGACCGACTACGGTTTCGAGGGGCATCCGCTGCGCAAGGATTTCCCGCTGACCGGCTATGTCGAGGTCCGCTACGACGAGGAGCAGAAGCGGGTGGTCAACGAGCCGGTGCGGCTCACGCAGGACTTCCGTACCTTCGACTTTTTGTCGCCGTGGGAGGGCATGACGCCGCTCCTGCCGGGCGACGAGAAAGCCGACGTCAACCCGCCCTCCAAGAGCTGATCCGCACGATGGCGACCAACGAAGTTGCGCTGAAGAACTTCACGATGAATTTCGGGCCGCAGCATCCCGCGGCTCACGGCGTGCTGCGCCTTGTCCTCGAGATGGACGGCGAGGTGATCGAGCGCGCCGACCCGCATATCGGACTGCTTCATCGCGGCACCGAGAAGTTGATCGAGTACAAGACCTATCTGCAGGCCACTCCGTATTTCGACCGGCTCGACTACGTGTCGCCGATGTGTCAGGAGCACGCCTTCGCGCTCGCCGTCGAGAAGCTGCTCGGCCTCGAGGTGCCGCTGCGCGGCCAGTACATCCGCGTGATGTACGCCGAGATCACGCGCATCCTCAATCACCTCCTCAACATCACCGCGTTCGCGCTCGACGTCGGCGCCATGACCCCGCTGCTGTGGGCGTTCGAGGAGCGCGAGGTGCTGATGGAGTTCTACGAGCGCGCCTCGGGCGCACGGCTCCACGCCAACTATTTCCGTCCGGGCGGCGTCGCCTTCGACCTGCCGGCCGGCCTTACCGACGACATCCGCGCCTTCACCGAGCGCTTCCCGAAGCTGATCGACGATATCGGGGTGCTGCTGACCGAGAACCGCATCTTCAAGCAGCGCACCGTCGACATCGGCAAGGTGACGGCCGAGCAGGCGATGGACTGGGGTTTCAGCGGGCCGATGATCCGGGCTTCGGGTGTTCCGTGGGACCTGCGCAAGGCGCAGCCCTATGACGTCTACGAAAAGATGGATTTCGACATCCCGGTCGGCAAGAACGGCGACTGCTACGACCGCTACCTCGTCCGCATGGAGGAGATGCGCCAGAGCCTGCGCATCATCCGCCAGTGCCTCGACCAGATGCCGGGCGGTCCCGTCAAGGTCAACGACCGCAAGGTGACGCCGCCGCCGCGCGGCGAGATGAAGCGGTCGATGGAAGCGCTCATCCACCACTTCAAGCTCTATACCGAAGGCTACCACGTGCCCGCGGGCGAGACCTATACAGTGGTCGAGGCACCGAAGGGCGAATTCGGCGTCTATCTCGTCGCGGACGGTACCAACAAGCCCTATCGCTGCAAGATCCGCGCACCGGGCTTCCCGTTCCTGCAGGCGATCGACTTCATGTCCAAGGGCCACATGCTGGCCGATGTCGTGGCCATCATCGGCTCGCTCGACATCGTTTTCGGCGAGATCGACCGATGAGCGCTGCAACCCCGCACGTCGAACAGCCGGCGACGTTCGCCTTCACGCCCGACAACCTGAAGCGGGCGGAGAAGATCATCGCCAAGTACCCGCCGGGACGCGAGCAGAGCGCTCTGCTCCCGCTGCTCGATATCGCCCAGCGCCAGCACGGCAACTGGCTGCCGCGCGCGGCAATGGACTATGTCGCGGGTCTGCTCGGCATCGCGCCGATCCGCGCCTACGAGGTCGCGACCTTCTACACGATGTTCAACCTGGCGCCGGTCGGGAAATACTTCGTCCAGATCTGCACGACGACGCCGTGCTGGCTGCGCGGCAGCGACGACATCGTCAGGGCTTGCGAGCACAAGCTCGGCATCGGTCTCAACGAGACCACGGCGGACGGCAAGTTCACGCTCAAGGAAGTCGAATGCCTGGGGGCGTGCGTCAACGCGCCGATGGTCCAGGTCAACGACGATTATTACGAGGACCTCGACGCCGACAGCATGACGCGTCTGCTCGAGGCTTTTGCGCGCGGCGAGACGCCCCATCCGGGCTCGGTGATCGGCCGTCAGGGCGCCGCCCCGGTCGGCGGCCCGACCACGCTGACCGGCGCCGCGGGAGACGAATGACCATGCTGCGCGACGCCGACCGCATCTTCACCAATCTCTACGGCCTGCAGGACCCTGGCCTTGCCGGCGCACGCGCGCGCGGCGACTGGGACGGCACCAGGGAGTTCATCCTCAAGGGCCGCGACTGGATCGTGCAGCAGATCAAGGATTCAGGCCTGCGCGGACGCGGCGGTGCCGGCTTCCCGACCGGCATGAAATGGTCGTTCATGCCCAAGGAGATCGGGCCGCGACCGCACTATCTCGTCGTCAACGCCGACGAGAGCGAGCCGGGCACCTGCAAGGACCGCGACATCATGCGCTACGACCCGCACAAGCTGGTCGAGGGCTGCCTGATCGCCGGCTTCGCGATGGGGGCGCATACCGGCTACATCTATATCCGCGGCGAGTTCTACAACGAGGCGAGCGCCATCCAGCGTGCGATCGACGAGGCCTACGAGGCCGGCCTGATCGGCAAGAACGCATGCGGCTCGGGATGGGATTTCGACCTCTATCTGCATCGCGGCGCCGGCGCCTATATCTGCGGCGAGGAGACGGCGCTGCTCGAGAGCCTCGAGGGCAAGAAGGGCCAGCCGCGCCTCAAGCCGCCCTTCCCGGCGGCGGTCGGCCTCTATGGCTGCCCGACCACGGTCAACAATGTCGAGACGATCGCTGTCGGCCCGACCATCCTGCGCCGCGGTGCTGCGTGGTTCGCCGGCATCGGCCGGCCGAAGAACAGCGGCACCAAGATCTTCTGTATCTCCGGCCACGTGAACAAGCCGTGCAACGTCGAGGAGGCCATGGGAATTCCCATGCGCGAGCTCATCGACAAGCATGCCGGCGGCGTGCGCGGCGGCTGGGACAACCTGCTGGCCGTGATTCCCGGCGGCTCATCGGTGCCGCTCATTCCGAAATCGATCTGCGACACGGTGCTGATGGATTTCGACAGCCTGCGCGAGGTGAAGTCGGGGCTCGGCACTGCGGCGGTCATCGTCATGGACAAGTCGACCGACATCGTCAAGGCGATCACCCGGCTGTCCAAGTTCTACATGCACGAGAGCTGCGGTCAGTGCACGCCGTGCCGCGAGGGCACGGGGTGGATGTGGCGCGTCATGACGCGCATGACCCGCGGCCAGGCCACCGTCGAGGAGATCGACACGCTCGAGGACGTCACCCGCCAGGTCGAGGGCCACACGATCTGCGCGCTGGGCGACGCCGCCGCATGGCCGATCCAGGGCCTGATCCGCCATTTCCGCCCCGAGATGGAGCGCCGCATCGCCGCCTATAAGGCGGCTGCAATGCGCCAGGCGGCGGAGTAGGAGCGAAGCCGAATGCCTAAACTGACCGTCAACGGAATCGAAATCGAGGTGCCGGCGGGCGCCACGGTGCTGCAGGCCTGCGAGGCCGCCGGCATCGAGATCCCGCGCTTCTGCTATCACGAGCGCCTGTCGATCGCCGGCAACTGCCGCATGTGCCTCGTCGAGATCGAGAAGTCGCCCAAGCCCGTCGCGTCCTGCGCGATGCCCGCCGGCGACGGCATGGTGGTGAAGACCAACACGCCGATGGTCGAGAAGGCGCGCAACGGCGTCATGGAGTTCCTGCTGATCAACCATCCGCTCGACTGCCCGATCTGCGATCAGGGCGGCGAGTGCGACCTGCAGGACCAGGCGATGGCCTATGGTTTCGATCGCGGGCGCTTCCACGAGAACAAGCGCGCCGTCGCCGACAAGGAGCTCGGGCCGCTGGTCAAGACCTCTATGAACCGCTGCATCCATTGCACGCGCTGCATCCGGTTCATCACCGAGGTCGCGGGCGTCGAGGAGCTGGGCGCCACGGGCCGCGGCGAGAACATGGAGGTCGGCACTTATGTCGAGAAGGCGCTGTCCTCCGAGCTGTCCGGAAACATCATCGACCTGTGCCCCGTGGGTGCGCTGACGTCGAAGCCATATTCGTTCGTCGCGCGGCCATGGGAGCTGCGCAAGACCGAGACGATCGACGTCATGGATGCGGTCGGCAGCAACATCCGTGTCGACAGCCGCGGCTCGGAAGTGCTGCGCGTGCTGCCGCGCGTCAACGAGCAGATCAACGAGGAATGGATATCCGACAAGACGCGGTTCGCCTGCGACGGCCTCAAGCGCCAGCGCCTTGACCGGCCCTATGTGCGAGGAGAGGACGGCAAGCTTCGCGCCGCGAGCTGGCCGGACGCGCTGTCCGCCGTGGCGCGGCGCCTGGAGGGCGTGCCGGGCAACCGCATCGCTGCGATCGCCGGCGACCTGGCCGACTGCGAGGCGATGGTGGCGCTCAAGGATCTGATGGCGTCGCTGGGCTCGCCGCATGTCGACTGCCGCCAGGACGGCGCCAGGCTCGATGCGTCGAGCCGCGCCGGCTATATCTTCAACACGACCATCGCCGGCATCGAGCAGGCCGATGCCTGCCTCCTCATCGGGACCAATCCGCGCTGGGAGGCGCCGCTGGTCAACGCGCGGCTGCGCAAGCGCTGGCTGGCCGGCGGTTTCCGCGTCGGCGTGATCGGCCCGCAGCACGATCTCACATACAGGACCGAGTATCTCGGCGCCGGGCCGCAGACCCTGAACGAACTCGTCTCGGGCACGCTGGCCTTTGCCGACGTGCTCAGGCAGGCGAAGAACCCGATGATCATCGTCGGGCAGGGCGCGCTCGGCCGCGACGACGGCGCTGCGGTGCTGGCCCTCGCGCGCAAGGCCGCCGAGGAGCTGGGTGTCGTCAAGGATGGTTGGAACGGCTTCAACGTGCTGCATACCGCGGCGGCGAGGGTCGGCGGGCTCGATCTCGGCTTCGTCCCGGGGCCGGGCGGCCGCGACGTCGCCGGAATCCTCGATGGTGCTTCGAGCGGCGAGATCGAGGTCGTCTATCTCCTCGGCGCCGACGAGATCGACGGCAGCTGGTTCGGCAAGGCCTTCGTCATCTATCAGGGCCATCACGGCGATGCCGGCGCCCACCGCGCCGACGTCATTCTGCCGGGTGCCGCCTACACCGAGAAGAACGCGACCTATGTGAACACCGAAGGCCGGCCGCAGCAGGCGCGGCTTGCCGTGTTTCCGCCGGGTGTCGCGCGCGAGGACTGGAAGATCATACGTGCGCTGTCCGAGGCGCTTGGCAAGCGGCTGCCCTACGACACGCTGAAGCAGGTGCGGGCGCGGCTGGTGGAGGTGAATCCGGTCTTCGGCACCCCCGAACTCGTGACGCCGCCGCCCTGGGGCGCGTTCGGGACGGCCGGTCCGGTCCAGCCGACCCCGTTCAGCTCGCCGATTGCGAATTTCTACATGACCGATCCGATCAGCCGCGCCTCGGAGACGATGGCGAAATGCACGGTGACCTATATCGCGCCCGCTCAGGGAAGGACCGGCACCCATGGGTGATCTGTTCTTCGACTACGGTCTTCCCACCGGCATCATCGTCGGCAAGATTCTGCTGATCCTGGTGCCGTTGCTGGTCGCGGTCGCGTTACTTACGCTCGCCGAGCGCAAGGTCATCGCCGCGATGCAGCTGCGCAAGGGGCCGAACGTCGTCGGACCGTTCGGGCTGCTCCAGCCTTTCGCCGACGGTCTCAAGCTGCTCGTCAAGGAGACGGTGATCCCGAGCGGCGCCAACCGCATCGTATTCCTCGCGGCGCCGATCCTGACATTTCTCCTCAGCCTGGTCGCATGGGCGGTGATCCCGTTCGGCGAAGGCATCGTGCTCGCCGACATCAATGTCGGCATCCTCTATCTGTTTGCGATTTCGTCGCTCGGGGTCTACGGCGTGATCATGGCCGGCTGGGCATCCAACTCGAAATACGCATTCCTTGGCGCGCTGCGCTCGGCGGCCCAGATGGTGTCCTACGAGGTTTCGATCGGCTTTGTCATCATCACCGTGCTGCTCGGCGTCGGCTCGCTCAACCTGACCGATATCGTGCTGGCACAACAGGGCAGCGGCCTGTGGAACCCCTGGTTCATCTGCACGCCGCTTCTGCCGATGGGCGTGATCTTCTTCGTCTCGGCGCTTGCCGAAACCAACCGCTCGCCTTTCGATCTCCCGGAAGGCGAGTCGGAGCTGGTGGCCGGCTATTTCGTCGAGTATTCGTCGATGAGCTTTGCGCTCTTCTTCCTCGGCGAGTACGCGGCGATGATCCTGATGAGCGCGATGACCTCGATCCTGTTCCTCGGGGGATGGCTGCCGCCCTTCAATTTCGCGCCGTTTACCTGGCTTCCCGGGCCGATCTGGTTCGCGCTCAAGATCTCGTTGTGTCTGTTCGTGTTCCTGTGGGTCCGCGCGACGCTGCCCCGCTATCGCTACGATCAGCTCATGCGCCTCGGCTGGAAGGTATTCCTGCCGTTCTCGCTGCTATGGGTCGTGGTGATCGCCGGCGGTCTGGTAGCGTTCGGCTGGGTCCCGCGGGGATGAGAGGTAATCATGGCAGTTGTTGACCGCGGTGCGCGAAGCCTCCTGCTGTCGGAGATCGTCTCCGGCCTGGCTTTGACGCTTCGCTATTTCTTCAAGCCGAAAGTCACGCTCAACTATCCGTTCGAGAAGGGGCCGCTCAGCCCGCGCTTCCGCGGCGAGCATGTGCTGCGCCGCTACCCGAACGGCGAGGAACGCTGCATCGCCTGCAAGCTGTGCGAGGCGGTGTGCCCGGCGCTGGCGATCACGATCGAGGCCGAGCCGCGCGCCGACGGAAGCCGGCGTACGACCCGCTACGACATCGATATGACGAAATGCATCTACTGCGGGCTGTGCCAGGAGGCCTGCCCGGTCGATGCGGTCGTCGAGGGCCCGAATTTCGAGTTCTCGACCGAGACGCGCGAGGAGTTGATGTACAACAAGGACAGGCTGCTCGCGAACGGCGATCGCTGGGAGGCGGAGATCTCCGCAAATCTTGCCGCCGATGCGCCTTATCGCTGAGTGAAAGGAGTCCGGGGGACCGTGCGCAGCGGAAATGCGGCCGCACGGGGACGGAATACAAGACAATGATTCAGGCGATCGTCTTTTATCTGTTTGCAGGCGTATTGGTGGCCTCCGCCGTGATGGTCATCTCGGCGCGCAATCCGGTCCATTCTGTGCTGTTCCTCATCCTGGCGTTCTTCAATGCCGCCGGGCTGTTCGTGCTGATGGGGGCGGAGTTCCTGGCGATGATCCTGGTCGTCGTCTATGTCGGGGCCGTCGCCGTCCTGTTCCTGTTCGTCGTCATGATGCTCGACATCGACTTCGCGCAGCTCCGGCAGGGCTTCCTGAAATACGCGCCGATCGGCGCCGTGGTCGGGCTGGTCCTGTTTGCAGAGCTCGTCCTCGTCGGCGGGGCGTGGGTAATCTCGCCCGAGGCGCCCCAGACGCTGGCCATGCCGATTCCGGACTTGGGACGGGTCACCAACACGCATGCGCTCGGCCGCGTGCTCTACACGGACTACATCTACGCCTTCCAGGCGGCCGGCCTCGTTCTCCTGGTCGCGATGATCGGGGCGATCGTCCT
Organism: Alphaproteobacteria bacterium; assembly: GCA_041690495.1. Lineage (GTDB taxonomy): Bacteria > Pseudomonadota > Alphaproteobacteria > CACIAM-22H2 > CACIAM-22H2 > DATAAP01. The sequence continues at coordinate 448,141 of JAWLHE010000002.1, forward strand.
GACCCTGCGCGAGCGGGCCGGCGTGCGCCGCCAGAAGATATCGCTGCAGCTCGCGCGGACCCGGGCCGAGACGATCGAGGTGGTCAAGGTGCCGCCTCGCCAGGGAGTTTGACGATGATGATCGGCCTGGGCCACTACCTCACCGTTGCCGCGATCCTGTTCACGCTCGGCATCTTCGGCATTTTCCTGAACCGCAAGAACGTGATCGTCATCCTGATGTCGGTCGAACTGATACTGCTCGCGGTCAACATCAATCTGGTGGCGTTCTCCACGCATCTCGGGGACCTCGTCGGTCAGGTCTTCGCGTTGATGGTGCTGACCGTCGCCGCCGCCGAGGCGGCGATCGGGCTTGCGATCCTGGTCGTCTATTTCCGCAACCGCGGCTCGATCGCGGTTGAGGACATCAATCTGATGAAGGGCTGAGCCGCGCCATGTATTCCGCCGTCGTCCTGCTGCCGCTGATCGGCGCGATCATCGCCGGGTCCGTCCTGGTCTTCGCCAGCGACAAGGCCGTCCGCGACCGCACGGCGCAGATGATCACCTGCGGCTGCATGGGCCTGTCCGCCATCCTCGCCGCGATCATCCTCTACCAGGTCGCGATCCAGGGGCAGGAGCGCACGGTGGAGCTGTTCACCTGGATCGAGTCAGGTGCGCTCGAGGCTTCATGGGCCTTCAAGTACGATACGCTGTCCGCGGTGATGGTGTTCGTCGTCACCGTCGTCTCGACCATGGTGCATGTCTATTCGGTCGGCTACATGGCCGAGGACCGGTCGATTCCGCGCTTCATGGCGTATCTCAGCCTGTTCACCTTCTGCATGCTGGCGCTGGTGACGGCCGACAACTTCATCCAGATGTTCTTCGGCTGGGAAGGGGTGGGCGTCTGCTCCTACTTCCTGATCGGCTTCTGGTACGACCGCGATTCCGCCAATGCCGCCGCGATCAAGGCCTTCGTCGTCAACCGCGTCGGCGATTTCGGCTTCGCCCTCGGAATATTCGGCGTGTTCATGATCTTCGGATCGGTTCATTTCGAATCCGTGTTCGCCGAGGTGCCGGACAAGGTCGAGACGACTTTCGAGTTCCTCGGTGCCGAGGTCGACACGCTGACGACGCTGTGCCTGCTGCTGTTCATCGGCGCGATGGGCAAGTCGGCCCAGCTCGGCCTGCACACGTGGCTGCCCGATGCCATGGAGGGCCCCACGCCGGTCTCGGCGCTGATCCATGCGGCGACCATGGTCACTGCCGGCGTATTCATGGTGGTGCGGCTGTCGCCGATGTTCGAATACGCGCCGGACGCGCTGGCGGTCGTCTGCATCGTCGGGGCCACGACCGCGATCTTCGCCGCCTCGGTCGGCCTCGTGCAGAACGACATCAAGCGGGTCATCGCCTATTCGACCTGCTCTCAGCTCGGCTACATGTTCTTCGCCGCCGGCGTCTCGGCCTATGCCGCGGCGATCTTCCATCTGATGACGCATGCCTTCTTCAAGGCGCTGCTGTTCCTCGGCTCGGGCTCGGTGATCCACGCGCTCGGCGGCGAGCAGGACATGCGCCGGATGGGCGGCCTGCGCAGCCACATCCCGATCACCCACGCACTGATGTGGATCGGCAGCCTGGCGCTGGCCGGCATACCGTTCTTCGCCGGCTACTACTCGAAGGACATCATCCTCGAGGCGGCGTTCGGGGCGCACAGCGCGGTCGGACAGTACGCCTTCTGGCTCGGCATCACGGCTGCGCTGATGACGGCGTTCTATTCATGGCGGCTGCTGTTCATGACCTTCTTCGGTACGCCGCGCGCCGATCATCATGTGATGGAGCATGTCCACGAATCGCCCAATGTCATGCTGGTGCCGCTCTACGTGCTGGCCGCAGGCGCGGTCTTTGCCGGGTGGATCGCCTACGAGGCTTTCGTCGGCGCCGGCATGGAGGAATTCTGGCGCGAGTCCATCCTGGTGCTGCCGGACAACAACACGATCGAGGCGGCGCATCACGTGCCGGTCTGGGTCAAGATCCTCCCGGTCATCGTAGGCATCATCGGCATCGGTATCGCCTGGGGGCTCTATATCCGCGATCCGGCCATCCCAGGCAGGCTCGCCGCGCGCTGGCGCGGGCTGTACCAGTTCCTGCTGAACAAATGGTATTTCGACGAGCTCTATGACTTCCTGTTCGTGCGGCCGGCCTTCGTCATCGGCCGGCTACTGTGGAAGCGCGGCGACGGCACCGTTATTGACGGGCTCGGTCCCGACGGCATCGCTGCCACCACGGTGGTGCTGGCGCGCCGCGCCAGCGCGCTGCAGACAGGCTACGTCTATCACTACGCTTTCGCGATGCTCATCGGAATCGTGATCATCACCACGGCGTATCTCCTCTATCCGCGACTCGCGGCACTCTTCGGGGCAGGCTGACCATGACCGCGAGCTGGCCGATTCTTTCCCTTGTCACGTTCCTGCCGCTGGTCGGGGCCGGGTTCATCCTGCTGGTGCGCGGCGAGCCCGACGTGGTCGCGCGCAATGCTCGCGCCGTCGCGCTGTGGACCTCGCTGATCACCTTCGCGCTCTCGCTGCTGCTGTGGATCAACTTCGACACCTCGACGGCGGACTTCCAGTTCGTCGAGAAGCGCGAATGGATAGGAACCTTCGGCATCACCTATCACATGGGCGTGGACGGCATCTCGATGCTGTTCGTGCTGCTGTCGACCCTGCTGACGCCGCTCTGCATCCTCGCGAGCTGGGAGGCGATCGAGACGCGGGTCAAAGAATACATGGTCGCGTTCCTCGTGCTCGAGACGATGATGGTCGGCACGTTCGCGGCGCTCGACATGGTGCTGTTCTACGTCTTCTTCGAAGGCGTGCTGATCCCGATGTTCCTGATCATCGGCGTGTGGGGCGGAGGGCGAAGGGTCTACTCGGCGTTCAAGTTCTTCCTCTATACGCTGGCCGGGTCGGTGCTGATGCTGGTGGCCCTGCTGGCGATGTATTTCGATGCCGAGACCACCGATATTCCGACCCTGCTCGCCTACAGCTTCTCGCCGGAAATGCAGATGTGGCTGTGGCTGGCGTTCTTCGCCTCCTTCGCGGTCAAAATGCCGATGTGGCCGGTCCACACATGGCTTCCGGATGCCCATGTCGACGCGCCCACCGCTGGCTCGGTGATTCTCGCGGGCGTGCTGCTGAAGATGGGCGGCTACGGCTTCCTGCGCTTCTCTATCCCGATGTTCCCGGACGCCTCGGCCTATTTCACGCCGCTGGTCTACGTCCTCAGCATCATTGCCATCGTCTACACCTCGCTGGTGGCGCTGGTGCAGGAAGACATGAAGAAGCTGATCGCGTACTCGTCGGTCGCGCATATGGGGTTCGTGACCCTGGGCATCTTCACCGGCGGGACGCAGGGCGTCGAGGGCGCCATGTTCCAGATGCTCAGCCATGGCGTGGTGTCCGGCGCGCTCTTCCTCTGCGTCGGCATCATCTATGACCGCATGCATACCCGCGAGATCGCGCGCTACGGCGGGCTGGTCTACCGGATGCCGGCCTATGCCGCGGTGTTCATGGTGTTCATGCTCGCCTCGGTCGGCCTCCCGGGGACCAGCGGCTTCATCGGCGAGTTCCTGGTGCTGATGGGCGCGTTCCAGTCGAATACCTGGGCCGGCGTCTTCGCCACCACCGGCATCATCCTCGGCGCGACCTACATGCTCTATCTCTACCGCCGGGTCGTTTTCGGTCCGCTTGCGCGCGCGGAGCTCAAGAACATTCTCGACCTCAACCGCCGCGAGCTCGCGACCATGCTGCCGCTCGTCGCCGTGGTCCTGTGGATGGGAATCTATCCCAAGCCGTTCCTCGACGTGTTCGCCGCATCGGTGGACAACATCGTAACCCGCTACCAGGCAGCACAGTCCGCGCCGGCGCAACCGGATCGACCGGGCATGCCGACGCAGCGCTTGCTGGCCAACCGATAGAGCCGCCCGATGACCTTTCATGCCCTGAACGCGATGCTCGCGTTTCCCGAGCTGTTTCTCGCCTGCGCGGCGATGGCGTTGCTGATGCTGGGCGCCTTCCGCGGCGACGGTGCCGGTCGGTTCATTTCATGGACCGCCGTGCTGGCGCTGGTCATCGCCTCGCTGTTCGTTCTCGGCCTGGGCGGGGACCGAGCGACCGCTTTCGGCGGAATGTTCATCACCGACGCCTTCGCCTCCTTCATGAAGATTCTGGTGCTGCTCGGCTCGGCGCTCGGAATCGTCATGTCGCTCGACTACAACGAGCGCGAGGGCATAGCGCGCGCCGAGTTTCCGGTCCTGATCCTGCTCGCGACCGTCGGCATGATGATGATGATCTCCGCCGGCGACCTGATCGCGCTCTATCTCGGCCTGGAGCTGCAGAGCCTGTCGCTCTATGTCGTCGCATCCTTCCGGCGCGACTCCATTCGCTCGACCGAGGCCGGGCTCAAGTACTTCGTTCTCGGTGCGCTGTCGTCGGGCATGCTTCTCTATGGCGCCTCGCTGGTCTACGGCTTCGCCGGCACGACCGGCTTCAAGGCGCTGGCCGCCGTGATCGTCGAGAGCGCCGATACGCCGCCGCTGGGCCTGATCTTCGGCATTGTCTTCGTTGCTGCCGGACTGGCCTTCAAGGTCTCGGCGGCGCCGTTCCACATGTGGACGCCCGACGTCTACGAGGGCGCACCGACTCCCGTCACGGCGTTCTTCGCGATTGCGCCGAAGATGGCGGCGATCGCGCTGTTCGTGCGCGTCATGATCGAGCCGTTCGGGCCGCTGGTGGCGGAATGGCAGCAGATCATCGTCTTCATCTCGATCGTGTCGATGCTGATCGGCGCCTTCGCGGCGATCTGGCAGACCAACATCAAGCGGCTGATGGCCTACAGCTCGATCGGCCATGTCGGCTACGCGCTGATCGGCCTCGCCGCCGGCGACGAGGGCGGCGTGCGCGGCGTGCTGATCTACATGGCCATCTACCTGTTCATGACCGCCGGCGCCTTCGCAGTCATCCTGTGCATGCGCTATCAGGGCCGCATGGTCGAACGGATCACCGACCTGTCCGGCCTTGCCCGCACGCAGCCGTTGTTGGCGCTGGCCCTGGGAATCTCGATGTTCTCGATGGCCGGCATTCCGCCGCTCGCCGGCTTCTTCGGCAAGCTCTACGTATTCCTCGCCGCGGTTTCGGCCGGGCTTTACACGCTCGCCGTGATCGGCGTACTGACCAGCGTCGTCGGCGCGTTCTATTACCTGCGCATCGTCAAGCTCATGTATTTCGACGAGCCGGTCGAGGCATTTGACCGCCCGGTCGGACCGGCGATGGCCGCAATCCTGACCGGTTCCAGCCTGTTCACCCTGCTGTTCTTCGTCTATCCCGGGCCGCTTGTGGCGGGGGCGAGCGCCGCTGCCGCCGTCTTGTTCGCCGGCTGACCGTGACATGACAGAGGAGGTGCGGCTCCCGCCGGCCTACCGTCTCGTTGCGCTCGATTCGGTCGACAGCACCAACGAGGAGGCGAAGCGCCGCGCGCGCGCCGGCGCAGAGGATGGCACCCTCGTCTGGGCGAGGATGCAGACCCGGGGACGGGGCCGGAGCGGTCGCACTTGGGAGTCGCCGCGCGGCAATCTCTATGTCTCGCTGGTGTTGCGACCGGACTGTCCGCCTGCCGCCGCGGCCCAACTGAGCTTTGTCGCGGCCTTGGGGGCGGGCGGCGCCCTCGGCGAAGTGTTGCCGCCGCTGACCGCGGTCGAGTTCAAGTGGCCCAACGACATTCTGGTCAACCGTCGCAAGGCCGCCGGCATCCTGCTCGAGACGGAGAGCGCCGGGAGCGACCGGCTCGACTGGCTGGTGCTCGGGCTCGGCATCAATGTCGCCGCGCGTCCGCCGGAGACGGCCTTCCCTGCGACCTCCCTGCACGAGGAAGGGGCAGGCGAGGTGACCGTGGAGATGCTGCTCGATGCCTTTGCGCGGCATTTCCTCGCCTGGACCAATCGCTGGCTCGAAGACGGCTTCGAGCCGGTCCGGCTCGCCTGGCGAAGTCAGGCGCGCGGGCGCGGGGAAGCGATCCGGGTCCGCTTGCCGGGCCGCGAGATCGACGGAATCTTCGAGGATGTCGACGGGCGCGGCGCCCTGCTGTTGCGCCGGCCCGACGGCAGCCAGCAGCTTGTCACCGCCGGCGACGTGTTCTTCGCGGGCGGTGCGGGCGGATACGCGCCGGGGGAATGACCATGCTGCTCGTCATCAACGCCAACAACACGACCACGGTCTTCGGCGTCTACGAGGGGCACGACAAGCGCGGTGCCTGGCGCATCTCCACGGACGCCAAGCGTACGGCAGACGAGTACGCCGTCTGGCTGACGCAGCTCATGGCGCTCGAAGGGATCACGCGCCAGGACATCGACGGCGTGATCCTGTCGAATGTCGTACCGCAGACCGGCTTCAATCTGCGCTCGCTGTGCCAGCGGTATTTCGGCGGCGAACCGATGGTCGTCGGCGACCCGTCGCTCAAGCTGGGGCTGAAGGTGCTGCTCGACCGTCCCGAGGAGGCGGGCGCCGACCGCATCGCCAACGCCGTCGCGGCGCGCACGCGCTACGGGATGCCGGGCATCATCATCGATCTCGGCACGGCGACGACCTTCGACGTGCTCGACGCCGACGGCAATTATCTCGGCGGCGTGATCGCTCCCGGGATCAACATGGCGTTCGAGGCGTTGTATATGGGTGCCGCAAAGCTGCCGCGCGTCGAGATCCGCCGGCCGGCCAAGATCGTCGGCCATTCGACCGTGTCGGCCATGCAATCCGGCATCTATTGGGGCTATATCGGACTGATCGAGGGTCTGGTGCGCCGCATCGAGGAGGAACTGGGGGCGAAGATGACCGTCATCGGCACGGGCGGGCTCGTACCGCTGATCGCGGCTGGCGCCAAGGTCATCGAGCATGTCGATCAGGACCTGACGCTGCTCGGACTCGTCGACATCTACGCGCTGAACCGATGAAGCGGCGCGGTAACGGCGGTGCCGGCAACGAGCTTCTCTTCCTGCCGCTCGGCGGCTCGGGCGAGATCGGCATGAACCTCAACCTCTACGGCTATGCCGGGAAGTGGCTGATGGTCGATCTCGGGGTGACGTTCGGCGACGAGGGCATCCCCGGAGCCGACGTGATCACGCCGGACCCCGCCTTCATCGAGGAGCATCGCGATGACCTGGTGGCGCTCGTGCTGACCCACGCGCACGAGGACCATCTCGGCGCGGTGCAGTACCTGTGGCCGCGCTTCCGCTGCCCGGTCTACGCGACTGCGTTTACCGCCTCGGTCCTGCGTCGCAAGCTGCAGGAGACCGGCCTGCAGGGCCAGGTGCCGATCACGGAGATTCCGCTCTCGGGACGCTTCCGGGTCGAACCGTTCGACATCGAGCTGATCCGCCTGACCCATTCGATCCCGGAGCCGAACGCGCTTGCCATCCGCACCGCGGCCGGCACCGTGCTGCACACCGGCGACTGGAAGCTCGATCCCGAGCCTCTGGTCGGCGAAGTGACCGACGAGGCGAGCCTGCGCGCACTGAGCGACGAGGGCGTGCTGGCGCTGGTCGGCGATTCGACCAACGCGCTGCGCCACGGCGAATCCGGCTCGGAGGCGGGGGTGCGCAAGGCGCTGACCGACCTGTTCGGCCAGTGCAAGGGCCGGATCGCGGTGGCCTGCTTCGCCTCGAACATCGCGCGCCTCGAATCCATCGCCGCGGCGGCGGCGGCGCATGATCGTCACGTGGCGCTGGTCGGCCGCTCGCTGTGGCGCATGAACGAGGCGGCGCGCGAGAACGGCTATCTCGCCGGAACGCCGGACTTTCTCGACGAGCAGCAGGCGGGCTTCGTCCCGCGCGACAAGATCGTGCTGATCTGCACCGGCAGCCAGGGCGAGCCGCGCGCCGCGCTGTCGCGCATCGCCGCCGACGAGCATCCGCATGTCGTGCTGGAGGGGGGCGATACGGTGATCTTCTCCTCGCGCGTCATTCCCGGCAACGAGCGCGCGGTTCACAAGATCTGGAACGGGCTGCTGCATCTCGGGATCGACGTCGTCACCGACGAGACGCATCCGGAAATCCATGTGTCGGGCCATCCCGCGCGCGACGAGCTCGTCCAGATGTATCAGTGGGTGCGTCCGCAGATCGCGATACCGGTGCACGGCGAGCCGCAGCATCTGCGCGCCCACGCCGAGCTCGCCCGCATGTGCCAGGTGCCGCACACGCTGGTGCCCGAGAACGGCACGCTGATCCGGCTGGCGCCCGACGGCCCGTCGGTCGTCGATCATGTGCAGGCCGGCCGGCTCGCGGTCGACGGCGAGCGACTGCTGCCGGTCGACGGCCCCGTGATGCGCGGCCGCAGCCGCCTGTTGTGGAACGGCGCGCTGACGGCGACGGTGGTGGTCGACCGCAAGGGGCGGCTTGCGACCGACCCGCAGATCTCCGCGCCCGGTCTGATCGACCCCGAGAGCGACGAGGACCTGCTCGGCGAGATCAACGGCTCGATCCAGGGGACGGTCGCCGAGCTTGGGCGCAAGGCCGACGAGCAGCTGCGCGAGGAGCTGCGCCGCCGCGTCCGCCGCCTGATCAGGGAGCGCACCGACAAGAAGCCGAACGTCGACATCCACCTCGTCCGGCTTTGACTCCCGGTCCCCTGTCCGGGCCACGCCCGCGTCGAGCGGCGGCACCGTGCCGTCTTCCCTTGTCCGGCGGCCCGTGCGAAGAATGACCGCATGACGATCGGAATTGCATGCGTCCGCGGCGGCCGGAACGTGGGGGCGCCGTGATCGGCCGGCTCAACCACGTGGCGATCGTCGTCCCCGATCTCTCGGCGGCAGCGGCGATCTATCGCGACGTGCTGGGCGCGAACGTCTCGCCGCCCGAGCCGCTGCCCGAGCACGGCGTCACGACCGTGTTCGTTACGCTGCCGAATACCAAGATCGAGCTGCTGCATCCGCTCGGCGATAATTCGCCGATCGCGAAGTTCCTTGCCGCCAATCCCGCCGGCGGCATGCACCATCTCTGCTACGAGGTCGACGACATTCTCGCCGCGCGGGACCGGCTCGTGGCGAAGGGCGCGCGCGTGCTGGGCGACGGCGAGCCGAGGATCGGCGCGCACGGCAAGCCGGTGCTGTTCCTGCATCCCAAGGATTTCTGCGGCACCCTGGTCGAGATCGAGCAGGTCTGATGCCATGACGCTCGCGACCGGCATCGCCGTCTATGTCGTCGTCTGGTGGGTCGTGCTGTTCGCGGTCCTGCCATGGGGCGTGCGGCCGCCGGAAACCTTGGTGCCGGGCCAGGCCGACAGCGCCCCGGACAACCCGCGTCTGCTCATGAAGGCCCTGGTCACGACGCTTGTCGCGGGGGTGATCTGGGGCGCCATCTATCTGGTGATCCAGTCCGACTGGATCTCGTTCCGCGACATGGCGCAGTGACGCTCGAGGGGGGCGATGTCTGCCTACTGCAAAGTTGCGCCCGGCCACGAGTTTCACGGGCCTTATCACGACAGCGAGTACGGCTTTCCGCTCGACGACGATGCGGCGCTGCTCGAGCGATTCGCGCTGGAGATCAACCAGGCCGGGTTGTCGTGGCTGCTGATGCTCAAGAAGCGCGAGGGGTTTCGCCGCGCCTTCAGGGGATTCGACGTGGTGAAGGTCGCGCGCTTCTCGGCGCGGGACGAAGCGCGCCTGCTTGCCGACGAAAGCATCGTCCGCAACAGGCTCAAGGTTCGCGCAGTGATCGAGAACGCGCGGCGCATCCGGGCCTTGCAGAAGAGCCACGGCTCGTTCGCCGCCTGGCTTGCGGCGCATCATCCGCGCACCAGGGCCGAGTGGATCAAGCTGTTCCGCAAGGAGTTCGTCTTCACCGGCGGCGAGATCGTCGGCGAATTCCTGATGAGCATCGGCTACCTGCCGGGCGCGCATCACGTCGACTGCCCGGTGCACCGGCGGCTCGAGCGCCTGGCGCCGCCGTGGATGCAAATCACGGGATTTCGGTACTGAGGCGGGGGCCGATGGCGTGGCTGCCGCGGGACGATTGCCCAAAAAGAAAGCCTGGATCCCGGTTTCCCGGTTCCAGGCCGACGTCATCCGCCGACGTTTGTCTCTCCCTAAACTCGGGCCGTGCCGAAACTTTAGTCGCGGCGATTGTTAGGTAGGCAGTATAGGCAATCCCGCGTCAAATTGTCACGTTCTTTTTACGCGGTCGTCAGGCACCCGCGATGAACGCAAACCGCATGATGAACAGGATGGCGAGAACCGCGACGGCGAGGCTGATCTCGCGCGGGCGTCCCGCCAGCAGTTTCACGCCGGCATAGGTGATGAATCCGAAGGCAATGCCGGTCGCGATCGAGAAGGTCAGCGGCATCGCGATCGCGGTAACCACTGCCGGCGCGTATTCGCTCGGATCCTCCCAGTCGATCTCGGTCAGGCCGCGGGTCATCAGGCAGGCGACGAACAGCAGGGCGGGGGCGGTCGCGTAGGCCGGCACGGTGCCCGCCAGCGGCGCGAGGAACAGCGCCAGCAGGAACAGCACGGCGACGGTGACCGCGGTGAGGCCGGTGCGGCCGCCCGCCTTAACGCCGGCGGCGCTCTCGATATAACTCGTCGTATTCGACGTGCCGAGCAGTGCGCCGATCATGGTCGCCGAACTGTCGGCGATCAGGGCCTTGCGCAGCCGCGGCAGGGTGCCCTCGGGCGTCAGCAGCCCGGCACGATGGGCGACGCCGACCAGCGTGCCGGCGGTATCGAACAGGTCGACGAAGAGCAGCGCGAAGATGATCGCGATCAGGCCGACCTCGATCGCGCCGAGAATGTCGAGCTGCAGGAAGGTGGGGACGATGCTCGGCGGCATCGACACGATGCCCTGCGCCGGGCTGACGCCGAAAATGACGCCGAGGGCGGTCGTCGCCAGGATGGCGATGATGATCGCCCCGGGCACGCGGCGCGCATCGAGTGCCACCATCAGCACGAAGCCGAACGCCGCGAGCACCGCCGGCGCCTGGGCCACGTCGCCGAGCGTCACGAACGTCGCCGGATGCGCCACCACGATTCCAGCGTTCTTCAGGGCGATGATGCCGAGGAACAGGCCGATGCCGGCCGAGATCGCCATTTTCAGCGTCTTCGGAATGGCGTTGAACAGCCATTCGCGCACCGGCGAGACGCTGAGCAGCAGCGCGAGCACGCCGGAAATGAAGACCGCGCCGAGCGCCACCTGCCAGGTGAGCCCCATGCCCTGGACAAGGCCGAAGGCGAAGTAGGCGTTGAGCCCCATGCCAGGGGCGAGGGCGATCGGGTAGTTGGCGTAGAGCCCCATGATCAGGCAGCTCAGCGCCGCGGCGAGGCAGGTCGCGACGAACACGGCGCCCTGGTCCATGCCCGCGGTCGCCAGGATCGACGGGTTGACGAAGATGATGTACGCCATCGTCAGGAAGGTGGCGAGGCCGGCCGTGATTTCGGTCCGGACGCTCGAGCCCTGTTCCTGGAGCTTGAAGTAGTCGTTCAGCACAGTTCCCCCTTGGCGCGGTGCGACTCGGTGCCCGCCCCGCGATCGGCCGGGATTATGATTTTGTTAAAGCGGCGGGTCGAGAATTTCCGCATGAAGCGTCTGTGCATTGCCGTTTGCCTGATGGGACTGGCCGGGGCGGTGCCCGCCCAGACGATCACCGTGACCGGCGTCGATTGCCGCAAGCTGGCGCGGTATGTGCCGCCGCCCGGCGTCGAGTACCAGCCTGGCGTGGATGTGCGTGGGCGCAAGGTGGCGCCGGCGGATCTCAATGCAGCGCCGCAGATCCGCGTCCCGGAAACCATCACCTTCGATGCCGCGGTCGACCTGCGCCGCTTCGGCATCCCGCCCGGCTCGCCGCTCTTCGACCCGAATGTCACCGTCGGCGAGGTCCGGGTCGGAATGGACGGCCGCGTCCTGTTCAACGGCCAGCGGCTCGGCGATCCGGAGATCGCCGCGCTCGAGGAGCTCTGCCGGGAGCGGATCCGCGCTCCCTAGGCGGCATCGCCCGCGAATTGCCTTACGCTTGGGCTTTCCCTAAAGTCGCCCGCGCCCGTCCGGGGCGAACGCCGCTTGAAGGGACCCGATGCGTCTTTCCCAGTTCTTCCTGCCCACCCTCCGCGAGAACCCCAGCGAGGCGCAGATCGTCTCGCACCGGCTGATGCTCCGCGCCGGTATGATCCGCCAGTCCAGCGCCGGCATCTATTGCTGGCTGCCGCTGGGCTTCCGTGTCCTCAAGAAGATCGAACGGATTGTGCGCGAGGAGCAGGACCGGGCCGGGTGCCAGGAGCTGCTGATGCCGACCATCCAGCCGGCCGAGCTGTGGAAGGAGTCCGGGCGCTACGACGACTACGGCAAGGAGATGCTGCGCATCCGCGACCGCCACGACCGGGAGATGCTCTACGGCCCGACCAACGAGGAGCAGATCACCGAGATCTTCCGCGCCAGCGTGCGTAGCTACAAGGAGCTGCCCAAGCTGCTCTACCACATCCAGTGGAAGTTCCGCGACGAGGTCCGGCCGCGCTTCGGCGTCATGCGCGGCCGCGAATTCCTGATGAAGGACAGCTATTCCTTCGACATCGACCAGGCGAGCGCACGCCGTGCCTACAACAAGATGTTCGTCGCCTACCTGCGTACCTTTGCGCGCATGGGCCTCAAGGCGATTCCGATGGCGGCCGACACCGGGCCGATCGGCGGCGACCTCAGCCACGAGTTCATCATTCTCGCCGACACCGGCGAGAGTGCCGTGTTCGCGCATCGCGACCTGGTCGAGTTCGACGCGCTCGCCGACGAGCCCGATTACGAGAAGGACCTGCAGCCGGTCGTCGATCGCTGGACCAGCCTCTACGCCGCCACCGACGAGAAGCACGACACGGCGAAGTTCGCGGCAATTCCCGAGGCGGAACGCATCCAGGCGCGCGGCATCGAGGTCGGCCACATCTTCTACTTCGGCACCAAGTATTCCGCGCCGATGGGCGCCAAGGTGATGGACTCCGAGGGCAAGGAGACGGCGGTCCACATGGGCTCCTACGGCATCGGCGTGTCGCGGCTGGTCGGGGCCATCATCGAGGCGAGCCACGACGACAACGGCATCATTTGGCCCGCGAGCGTCGCACCGTTCGACGCCGGCCTGATCAATCTGCGTGCCGGCGATGCCGCCTGCGACGCGGCGTCGGCCGACCTCTACGCGAAGCTGAAGCGCGCCGGCCTCGACGTGCTCTACGACGACCGCACGGAGAGCGCCGGCGTCAAATTCTCGACCATGGACCTGATCGGCCTGCCGTGGCAGCTCACAATCGGCCCGCGCGGCCTCAAGGCCGGCACGGTCGAGCTCAAGCGCCGCGCCACCGGCGAGAAGGTCGAGCTGCCGGTCGATGCGGCGCTGGCGAAGCTGACGGCCGACCAGTGACGTTCGCCACGTTGTCACACACGATTGTCATGCCCGGGCTTGACCGGGGCATCCAGACTGGGTCCTCGGCTCAAGCCCAAGGACGTCAGTATTTCCCAAGACAGGCGTAGCCCATGGCCTTCAATGCCTTCGAGCGGATGATGGCGGGGCGCTATCTGCGCGCACGCCGGCAGGAGGGGTTCATCTCGGTCATTGCCGGGTTCTCGCTGCTCGGCATCGCGCTGGGCGTGGCCACGCTGATCATCGTCATGGCAGTGATGAACGGCTTCCGTGCCGAGCTGCTCGGCCGCATCCTCGGCCTCAACGGCCATATGACCGTGGCGGCGCGCGGCGCGCCGATCACGGAATACGCAACGCTCGCCGACCGGCTGCGGCAGGTGCCTGGCGTCACCGTGGCCTCGGCGCTGATCGACGGCCAGGTGCTCGCGACCGCCAACGGCATCGCCGGCGGTGCGCTCGTGCGCGGCATGCGCCCGGAGGACCTCCGGGACAGGTCCCTCATAGCCTCGCACATCGTGCGCGGCGATCTCGGCCAGTTCGGCGGCGAGGACGCGGTGGTGATCGGCATCCGCATGGCGCAGAAATTCGCCGTCAATGTCGGCGACAGCATCACCCTGATCTCGCCGCAGGGCAGCGCCACGGCTTTCGGCACGGTGCCGCGCATGCGCGCCTATCGCATCGCCGCGATCTTCGACGTCGGCATGTACGAATACGACAGCACCTTCGTCTATCTTCCGCTCCAGGCGGCGCAGGTGTTCTTCCGGCTTGGAAACGGCGTCTCGGGCATCGAGCTGATGGTCGAGAATCCGGACCGCGTCGCCGGGATGCGCAACGCGGTCGCCCAGGTCGTGGGGCCGCAATACCGCGTCGTCGACTGGCAGCAGTCCAACGCCAGCTTCTTCAACGCGCTCCAGGTCGAGCGCAACGTCATGTTCCTGATCCTGACGCTGATCATCCTGGTTGCGGCGTTCAACATCATCTCCAGCCTCATCATGCTGGTGAAGGACAAGTCGCAGGACATCGCCATCCTTCGCACGATGGGTGCCACCCGCGCCTCGGTGCTGCGCATCTTCTTCCTGGCGGGGGCGAGCGTCGGCGTGATCGGCACTTTCGCCGGCTTCCTGCTCGGCGTCCTGTTCACCGCCAATATCGAGACGATCCGGCAGTGGCTGCAGTCGCTGACCGGCAGGACCCTGTTCGACCCGACCATCTATTTCCTGTCGCAGATGCCGGCGAAGATGGAGCCGATGGAAGTCGTCTCGGTGGTGCTGATGGCGCTCGGTCTGTCGTTCCTCGCGACCATCTATCCGTCCTGGCGCGCGGCGCGGCTCGATCCGGTGGAGGCGCTGCGCTATGAGTGAGGAACGGGCCCTCGAGCTGCGCGGCATCGTCCGGCGCTTCCGCCAGGCCGACGCGCCGCTCGAGATCCTGCGCGGCGCCTCGCTGCAGGTCCATGCGGGCGAGGCGGTGGCGCTGGTCGGTCCCTCGGGGGCGGGCAAGTCGACGCTGCTGCACATCGCGGGCCTGCTCGAGCACGCCGACGGCGGCGACGTGCTGCTGGCGGGGCAGCCGTGCAGCCGGATGAGGGATCCCGAGCGAACGGCAATGCGCCGGAAATATCTCGGCTTCGTCTACCAGGCGCACCACCTGTTGCCCGAATTCTCCGCGCTGGAAAACGTCATGCTGCCGCAGATGATCGCCGGACTGCCGCGCGGCGAGGCGCGCAACAGGGCGCGTCAGCTCCTCGCCATGGTCGGGCTCGCGCAGCGCGAGACGCACCGGCCGGCGCGGCTGTCGGGCGGCGAGCAGCAGCGCGTCGCCATCATCCGCGCGATCGCCAACGTGCCGCGCGTGCTGCTGGCCGACGAGCCGACCGGCAATCTCGATCCGCAC
The DNA here is from genome assembly GCA_041690495.1 of Alphaproteobacteria bacterium. Taxonomy (GTDB): domain Bacteria; phylum Pseudomonadota; class Alphaproteobacteria; order CACIAM-22H2; family CACIAM-22H2; genus DATAAP01. Next base: position 463,434 of record JAWLHE010000002.1, read on the forward strand.
ACCGCCGACGGCGTGTTCACCGAGCTGATGAAGCTGGTCCGCTCCACCGGCCTCGCGGCCTTGATCGCCACCCACAACCCCGAGCTCGCCCGCCGCATGGACCGCGTCGTCACCATCCGCGACGGCCTGATCGTCCCGGCTTGACGCAAATTTTTGATTGTCATCCTCGGGCTTGACCCGCGGATCCAGTCTGGATGCCGGGTCAAGCCCGGGCCATGACATGATAGAATAAACAAAATGCGGGCCGAGGCGAGTCGCCGCTGTGGATAAGTCGAGTAGCTGACAGACACCCCATGCCCCACGCCGATTTCGTTCATCTGCGCGTCCACTCGGCCTATTCCCTGTCGGAAGGCGCCATCAAGATCAAGCAGCTCGTCGAGCTGTGCAAGCGCGAGAAGATGCCGGCTGTCGCGATCACCGACACCGGCAACCTGTTCGCGGCGATGGAATTCTCGCTGGCGGCGGCCGATGCCGGCATCCAGCCGATCCTCGGCTGCCAGCTCGCCATCCGCCGTGTCGACGAGGGCATGCGCGGCGGCAAGGCGCCGGCTCCGGACACGATCGTGCTGCTGGTCCAGAACCAGGTCGGCTACGCCAACCTCAGCAAGCTGGTCAGCAAGGCCTATCTCGAGACCGAGTCCGGCGAAACGCCGCAGGTGACGCAGGAAGTGCTGGAACAGCACGCCGACGGCCTGATCGCGCTGACCGCCGGGCCGTCCGGTACGGTCGGGCGCCTGCTGCTGGAAGGGCGGGCAGTGCAGGCGGAAGCGACGCTGCTGCGGCTCGCTCAGGCCTTTCCGGGCCGGCTCTATGTCGAGATGATGCGTCACGGCCTGGACGCCGAGGCGAGGATCGAGCCGGCGTTCATCGATCTCGCCTACAAGCACGACCTGCCGCTGGTCGCGACCAACGAGGCATTCTTTGCCGATGCGCCGATGTACGACGCGCACGACGCGCTGCTGTGCATTGCCGACGGCCGTTATGTCGCCGAGCACGACCGCCGCCGCCTGACGCCGGAATACCGTTTCAAGCCGGCGGCCGAGATGCGCAAGCTGTTCGCCGACCTGCCCGAGGCGGTCGACAACACGCTGGTCGTGGCGCGCCGCTGCGCCTACTTCCTCAAGCCGGTGAAGCCAATTCTGCCGATTCCACCCAAGGCGCTGGCGAAGGGCGTTGAGCCCACCTTGCGCGAGCTGGCCGTCGCCGGCCTCGAGCGGCGCCTCGAGAAGCATGTCTGGAAGCCGGACATGGATGCGGCGGCGCGCGAAGCCGCCGCGAAGCCCTATCGCGAGCGTCTCGCCTACGAAGTCGAGATGATCGTCAAGATGGGCTTCGCCGGGTACTTCCTGATCGTCGCCGATTTCATTCAGTGGGCGAAGGAGCACGGCATTCCCGTGGGCCCCGGCCGCGGCTCCGGCGCCGGTTCCGTCGTCGCCTGGGCGCTGACCATCACCGATCTCGACCCGCTGCGCTTCGGCCTGCTGTTCGAACGGTTCCTGAATCCCGAGCGCGTGTCGATGCCCGACTTCGACATCGACTTCTGCCAGGACCGCCGCGACGAGGTGATCCGCTACGTCCAGAACGAATACGGCACCGATCGCGTCGCCCAGATCATCACCTTTGGCAAGCTGCAGGCGCGCGCGGTGCTGCGCGACTGCGGCCGCGTTCTCGGCATGCCCTACGGCCAGGTTGACCGCATCTGCAAGCTGGTGCCGAACAACCCGGCCAACCCGGTGACGTTGCAGCAGGCGATCGACGGCGAGCCGGTGCTGCAGGAGATGCGCCGGTCCGACGAGGCGGTCCGCCGCCTGATCGACACGGCCCTCAAGCTCGAGGGTCTTTACCGCCATGCGTCCACCCACGCCGCCGGCGTGGTGATCGGCGACCAGCCGCTCGACACGCTGATCCCGCTCTATCGCGATCCGCGCTCGACCATGCCGGTCACGCAGTTCAACATGAAATATGTCGAGAGCGCAGGGCTGGTGAAGTTCGACTTCCTCGGTCTCAAGACGTTGACCGTGCTGCAGCGCGCGGTCGAGCTGCTGGCGCAGCGCGGGGTTCATCTCGATCTCGCCAGCGTGCCGCTCGACGATAAAAAGAGCTACGAGCTGCTGGCGAAGGGCGACACGGTCGGCGTGTTCCAGCTTGAAAGCTCCGGCATGCGCGATGCCATGCGCAAGCTGCGGCCGGACCGGTTCGAGGACATCATCGCGCTGGTGGCGCTCTATCGCCCCGGTCCGATGGAGAACATTCCGAAATACATCAACTGCAAGCACGGCCACGAGAAGCCGGACTACCTGCACCCGTCGCTCGAAGGCATTCTCAAGGAAACCTTCGGCGTCATCATCTACCAGGAGCAGGTGATGCAGATCGCCCAGGTGCTGTCGGGCTACAGCCTCGGCGGCGCCGACCTGCTGCGCCGCGCCATGGGCAAGAAGATCAAGGCGGAGATGGACGCGCAGCGCGACCTGTTCGTGAAGGGTGCGGTGGAGCGCGGCGTCAACGAGGCGCAGGCCTCGTCGATCTTCGACCAGGTGGCGAAGTTCGCCGGCTACGGCTTCAACAAGTCGCACGCCGCCGCCTACGCGCTGGTCGCCTATCAGACGGCGTATCTCAAGGCGAACTATCCGGTCGAGTTCCTCGCCGCGCTCATGACCTTCGACCTGTCGAACACCGACAAGCTCAACGTCTTCCGCCAGGATCTCGACCGCCAGGGCATCAAGCTGCTGCCGCCCGACATCAACCGCTCGCAGGCGAAGTTCTCGGTCGAGTTCGCCCCGGGGCAGGAGCGGGGGGCCGTGCGCTATGCGCTCGCCGCCGCCCGCGGCGTCGGCATCGCGGCGATGGAGGCGCTGGTCGCCGAGCGCGAGCGCGGCGGCCCGTTCAAGGACCTCGGCGACTTCGCGCGACGGCTCGATGCGAAGCAGATCAACAAGCGCCTGCTCGAGGCGCTGGTGAAGGCCGGCGCCTTCGACTCGTTGGAGCCCAACCGTGCGCGCGTCTTCGCGGCGATCGAGACGATCCTGCGCTTCGCCGCCTCCGCCGCCGACGAGCGCGCCAGCAACCAGGTCAGCCTGTTCGGCGGCGGGGCGGCGCCGAAACTGACCGTGCCGAACATCCCGGACTGGCCACTGCACGAGAAGCTGCAGCACGAGTTCGAGGCGATCGGATTCTACCTTTCGGCCCATCCGCTCGATGCGTATGCCAAGGGCCTCAAGCGCCTCGGCGCGATCCGCTCGAGCGAGCTCGGCGGGCGGCTTGCGAACGGCGGCGGCTCGCGCGTGACCCTCGCGGGTACGGTGATCGGCAAGCAGGAGCGCACCTCGGCCAAGGGCAACCGCTTCGCCTTCATCCAGATGTCGGATGCCGGCGGCATCTACGAGATGATGGTGTTCTCGGAGCTGCTGGCGACGTCGCGCGAGCTGCTCGGCTCGGGCAAGCCGCTGCTGGTGACGGCTGACGCGCGCATGGAAGAGGACTCGATCAAGCTGCTCGGTCAGTCGATCCGTCCGCTCGACGACGCCGTGGCGCATGCCGCCGCGGGCCTGCGCGTTGCGATCAACGACATGGCGGCCCTGCCGGACCTCAAGACCGTCATCGAGGCCGAGCGCAAGGGCAGGGGCCGCGTCGCCGTCGTCGTCGACATGGGCGACGACGCCGAGGTCGAAATCACCCTCCCCACCACCTACGCCATCGCCGCGCAGACCAGGATGAAGCTGCAGACGCTGCCGGGGGTGACCGAGGTGGTGGAGCTGTAGCGCTCGGTCTCTGAAGCGTCATGCGCGGGCCGGGCCCGCGCATGCGCCTTGAGTATGGCTCGCTGCAGTCCCAGGCGTCAGTACGTCTCCACGACGACGTCTACGGGCACGGACCGTGAGATCATGTCGTAGACCGGCGAGAATTGCGCGAGCTCGCGCAGCATCGCCGGCTTCGCGTCGGACTGCGCGCGCATCCGCACGCGGATGGTGTGATAGCCCTTGCGCACCTCGTTCGAGAGACCGAGAAAGCCGCGCAGGTCGAGATCGCCTTCCAGTGCGGACTCGACCGCCTTGATTTCGATGCCGCGCGCGGCGGCATGGTAGACCATGGTGGTGGTCAGGCATCCCGCGAGGGCGTGCAGGATGTACTCCACCGGATTGGCGCCCGCATCGTTGCCGAGCAGCACCGGCGGCTCGTCATTGTCGAGCACGAACGGCTTGGTGCGTGTCGTGTCCTCGGCCTTGCAGCCGTGGAACGACTGGATGGTGGAGCGGTTGTGGCCGCCGTCGATCCATTTGTTGCTGGCGCGGAACTGGAAGTCGGCCAGCCCGGCATCGGCCTTGACCGCCTTGATGGTGTCGAACAGGGCGGTGACATTGACGCCGTTCATGGCGGCGGGCTGCTGCAGCGCTGTCTGAGTGCTCATGGTTTTCTCCTTCGGTTGGGGGCTCGCCCGCTCGGCAGTGCCGGACCCGGGTCGAGAATGGACCCACGATAGGAGTGGACATCCGCGGCCGTCAGAGCGACTTTCGCCAGAAACAGTCCTTTCGTGCCAGGAAACGGGAGAGGGAATGGGTCAGGCGCAGCGGGGGCCCGTGGAGGCCCTGATGGTGGCGGTGCCGGAGACGGCCGGCTCGGCCCTCTACGGGATGTTCGATGTACTGGCCGCAACCGGGAACCTGTGGCAGCAGCTGGTCGGCACCGAGCCGGAGCGCAAGCTGATCCGCCCGTGCATCGTGTCGGAGTCGACAGCACCTTTCCAGTGCGGCAACGGTATTCCGGTCACGCCGCATCTGGATATCGCCGCCGATCCGCACGCCGAGATCGTCATCGTCCCCGAGCTGTGGCTGGGCCCGGACCAGGACCTCAAGGGCCGCTACCCCGAGCTGATCGACTGGATCAGACGTGCATACGGTCGCGGCGCCACCATCTATTCGGCGTGCTCGGGCTCGATCATGCTGGCGGAGACGGGGCTGCTCAACGGCCGCGAGGCGACCTCGCACTGGGGCTATGCCGACCTGTTCCGTCGCAGCTATCCCGAGGTGCGGTTCCGTCCGGAGCCTACGCTCGCCTTCGCCGACCGGAGCGGGCGAATCGTCACCGCCGGCGGCACCACCTCGTGGCACGACCTTGCCATCCATATCATCGCGCGGCACTGCAGCCCCGGCGAGGCGCTGCGCATCGCCAAGGTCTATCTGCTGAAATGGCACGGCGAGGGCCAGCTTCCCTATGCCAGCCTGGTGCGGCAGGCGCCGCACGCGGATGCGGTCGTGCGGCAGTGCGAGCAGTGGCTGGCGAAGCATTTCCGCGACGCGCATGCGGTGCAGGGTGCGGTCGCGGCGGCGAAGATTCCGGAGCGCACCTTGAAGCGCCGGTTCAAGACCGCGACCGGCTCGACCTTGATCGACTATGTCCAGAACCTGCGCGTCGAGGAAGCCAAGCGCCTGCTCGAGACCGGCGCTGCCGCGTTCGACGACATCGCCGCAGAGGTCGGCTACGAGAATCCGACCTTCGCCCGCCGCCTGTTCCGCCGCCGCACCGGCCTGACTCCCGGCCAGTATCGCCGCATGTTCCAGCCCTTCACGATGGCGGAGGCGGGCACGGGGTGATGAGCGATTTGGGGCAAGATCTCGTGCGATCAAAGTCATCTAATTGATGCGCCGAACGCGAATTATCGCGTGATGCCAAAGCAGTCAGCTGTAATGGAGCGCGATCTGTTCGCGCGTACGCGCTCCTTACGAGCATATCGGCGTGCTCGCGGAGGCCAGATAAGAGCGTTGCCGCTCAAATACTGCTTGGTGCAGTTGGTGCAACGAGGTCTCTTGCGCTTCCGTCAAACCCATACACATCCGGCATTGGAGTGGCGACGGCATCTGTAATCAGTGTTATGGAGCCACTGCTCTCGCAGGCAGCAAAGGAGAGTGGAGCGGTCGCGCATGACATCGCGATGACGATCAAATCCGCGCGCTGCACGGGTGATGGTGCTGATCCAGAATGCAAACGGCCCGTGGTGAGAGATCACCACGGGCCGTTCTGTTTCCTCGTTCTACGTCGCGCGCATCGCGCGCGCCGTGATCACGTCGGCTGCGGCGCCGGACCTTCGTCGCGGCGGCTGCGGCGCTCGGCCATGAACTGGTCGAACTCGGCCTTGTCCTTGGCCTGGCGCAGGCGCTCGAGGAATTCCTTGAACTCCTTCTGCTCCTCTTCGAGACGGCGCAGCGTCTCCTCGCGGTACTCGTCGAAGGCGCGATTGCCGGAGGACTGCTGCCAGCCGCGCCACTGGCTCGCCTTCTCCTGCATCCGGTCCATCTTCTCCTGCCAGCGGCCCTGACGGCCGCGCGACCAGCAACCCATGCGTCCGCTCCATATCAAGTAAGCCAGGATGCCCAGCGCCAGCGGCCAGAACACGAAGAAGCTCACCACCATGAGCCCGATCCAGGCCGGCTTGCCGATGTCATCCAGTTTCGCTGCGAGGCTTTCCATCGCACACCCTCATGTGAATGTGTCTTACATTTACATATGTCGGGCGGAGCGGGGTGTCAAGCGGGGTTGGTTAAATTTACGGGGATGGACGGATTTCTTGCGCGTCCCGTCCCCCTTCATGTCATCCGCGGGCTCGACCCGCGAATCCATCGCGATGGGCCCGCGGGTCGAGCCCGCGGGCGACAGTGAGAACAACGAACAAAGTCACTTCTCCGGTCCGCCGGCGAGGCCGAGGCCGCGTAGATAGACCAGCACGCCGGCCTCCAGCAGCTCCTCCGGCGTCATCGGCAGCTTGCGCCGCCCGGCGTCGGCGCGGCCGAACAGGGCGGCGATGCCGTGCGACAGCGCCCAGACGTGCAGGCTCATCATCAGCGCCGGCGGGCGCCTGTCCGCGGGCAGGCGCGCTACGACCGCCTCGGAGGCGCGGCGCAGCACCGCGAAGGCGCGATCGGCCGCGGCGCGCAACTCGGGCTCGGCGTCGATTGCCACGCCGGCCTCGAACATGGCCGAGTAGTAGGCCGCCTCCTCGCGCGCGAAGGCGAGATAGGCGCGGCCGACATTCTCGAAGGCGGCGCAGGGCTCCGGCCGGCCGTCGTCCCAGGCGCGTTCCAGCCGCTCGGTAATCAGCTCGAAGCCGCGCCGCGCGACGTCGGCGAGCAGCGCCTCGCGGTCGCGGTAGTGGCGGTAGGGGGCGGCCGAGCTGACGCCTGCCCAGCGGGCCGCGTCGGCGAAGGTGAAGCCTGCCGGCCCGTGTTTCGCGATCAGGTCGAGCGCCGCGCGGATCAGCGCCTCGCGCAGATTGCCGTGGTGATAGCCGCGGCGCCCGCCGCCGTGATGGTGTGACCAGCCCATGTGAAAGGGTCTTACATGAAATATACGATCGGCGCAGCGGTTATCGCGGGACCCGCCGGAGCCGCTGAAACCGCATTGACCGCGCCGCCGGCTGTGGTGGAATCCCGGCCGGACAAGCACGCCCGCGCGGCCCCGACGGCCGGCGGGCGTCATGCTGTCGGCGCCCCTTCGATTGTCCCGGCGACGAACGGGGGCGGGCCGGCAAACTGCAAACGTGCCTGAAGCAGTGAAGCACCCGCGTAAAATACGCGGAATCAGCGCCTTGGCTGTTTCAGGCGGCTGCGGCGATGCGTGGCGATGGGCATGTCGAGGTAACTGAAGACGGTCGAACGGCGCGGGAATTTTCGTCCGGAGAAGCGCCGCAACGCGCCCGTCTACCGTGGTGAAACAATGAAACACTCCGGAACGGGGCGGCCTCGCCAAGCTGGGCGACCGGACCTAAGCCCTTGGCCCGGCTATGGTTCGGGCCGATGCCGGACGCCTTTCCGCTTGCAAATCGCGGACCGAGCCTGTATCACCCCGCGCGGGCCGCCCAATGGCGGGCGGCCTAATTCTCACGCGGGGTTTCGCGGCGTCCGGCGTCATATGCCGGAAGTCGCTCCGGTGTCGGCGGTCCTTCGGGGCGGCCGGCGCAGTCCCGCGGCGGCTCAACCGGAAAAAGGAGTAGCACGCCCATGGCGCTGCCGACGTTCACCATGCGCCAACTGCTGGAAGCAGGCGTCCATTTCGGACATCAGACCCGGCGTTGGAACCCCAAGATGCGGTCCTTCCTGTTCGGGGTCCGCAACGGCATTCACATCATCGACCTGCAGCAGACCGTGCCGATGCTCTACCAGGCGCTCGAGGCGGTGCGCGCCACGACCGCCCAGGGCGGCCGCATCCTGTTCGTCGGCACCAAGCGCCAGGCGGCCGAGCCGGTTGCCGAGGCGGCCAAGCGCTGCGGCCAGTACTTCGTCAATCACCGCTGGCTCGGCGGCATGCTGACCAACTGGAAGACGATCTCGAACTCGATCCGCCGCCTGCGCGAGCTCGACGAGCAGCTCGGTCAGGAGAACTCGGGCCTGACCAAGAAGGAAACGCTGAACCTGACCCGCGAGCGCGACAAGCTCGAGCGCGCGCTTGGCGGCATCAAGGAGATGGGCGGGCTGCCCGACATGCTGTTCGTGATCGACACCAACAAGGAGTCGATCGCGGTGGAGGAGGCACGGCGCCTCAACATTCCGGTCGTCGCCGTTCTCGATTCTAACAGCGATCCCGCCGGCATCAGGTTCCCGATCCCCGGCAATGACGATGCGCTGCGCGCGATCCAGACCTATTGCGACCTCGTCTCGGGCGCGGTGCTCGACGGGCTGCAGCAGGAGATGGCGGCCCAGGGCGTCGACGTCGGCGCCGCCGAGGAGGTGGCTGCCGAGACGCTCCCGGCCGAAGCCGCCGAAGGCGGCGGGGCCGCTGCCGGCGACGGTGCGGCTGCGCCCGAGGGTGCGGAAGGCGAGGCGGCGAAACCCGCCGCCAAGAAGGCGGCGAAGAAGCCCGCCGGCGGCGCCAGGAAAAAGCGCGAGAAGGCCCCCGCGGCCTGAGACGCGTTTCGGGATCCGAGTTGTTTTGCGAATGAGGTGAGTCATGGCCGAGATTACGGCCGCGCTGGTCAAGGAGCTCCGCGACAAGACCGGCGCCGGTATGATGGACTGCAAACGCGCTTTGACCGAGACCGCCGGCGATATCGAGCAGGCGGTCGACTGGTTGCGCAAGAAGGGCCTCGCGGCGGCGGCCAAGAAGGCGGGCCGCGTCGCTGCCGACGGGCTGATCGGCGTCGTCTCGCAGGGCAACAAGGGCGCCATGGTCGAGGTCAACGCCGAGACCGACTTCGTCGCCCGCAACGACAACTTCCAGGACTTCGTGCGCCGCACCGCCGGGATCGCGCTGGCGCATGACGGCGACATGAGCCGGGTCCAGGCCGCCGAGTATCCCGGCGGCGGCAGCGTCACCGACAAACTGACTCATCTGGTCGCGACGATCGGCGAGAACATGTCGCTCCGTCGCGCGACCGGCATCTCGGTCGGCCAGGGCATCGTCGCCAGCTACGTCCACAATGCCGTCGCGCCCGGCCTCGGCAAGATCGGCGTGCTGGTGGCGCTCGAATCGGGCGGCGACCAGGAAAAGCTCATGGCGTTCGGCAAGCAGCTGGCGATGCACGTCGCCGCCGCGAACCCGCAGGCCCTCTCGATCGCCGAGATCGATCCCAAGGCGCTGGAGCGCGAGCGCGGCGTGCTGCGCGAGCAGGCCGCGGCCTCGGGCAAGCCCGCGGCGGTGGTCGATAAGATGGTCGAGGGCCGGCTGCGGAAGTACTACGAAGACGTCGTCCTGCTCGAGCAGGTCTACGTCATCGACGGCGAGAGCCGCGTCTCCGCGGCAGTCGAGAAGGCGGCCAAGGAGATCGGCGCGCCGGTCAAAGTGGCCGGGTTCCGGCGCTACGCGCTCGGCGAGGGCATCGAGCGGAAGGAAACCGATTTCGCGGCGGAAGTGGCTGCCCAGCTCGGGCAGTGAGCAGGTGAATGAGGGGGCGGCGCATCCGCGCCGTCCCGCCCGGAAGCTGGGGGCATGAGACGATGGCGGCAAAAATCAATCCGTCGGCTGCAGTGTCCTACCGCCGCGTCCTTTTGAAGATCTCCGGCGAAGTCCTGATGGGGCCGGGCGAGTACGGCCTCGATCCCGACACGGTCAAGCGCATCGCCGCCGACGTCAAGGAAGTCGTCGATCTCAAGGTGCAGGTCTGCCTGGTGATCGGCGGCGGGAACATCTTCCGCGGCATCACGGGCGCCGCGGTCGGCATCGAGCGCGCCAGCGCCGACTACATGGGCATGCTCGCCACCGTGATGAACGCGCTGGCGCTGCAGAGTGCGCTCGAGCAGCTCGGGGTTTATACCCGCGTGCTCTCGGCCATCCCGATGTCGACGGTGTGCGAGCCGTATATCCGCCGTCGCGCCATCCGCCACATGGAGAAGGGTCGCGTCGTCATCTTCGCAGCCGGCACCGGCAACCCGTTCTTCACCACCGACACGGCGGCGGCACTACGCGCCTCCGAGATGAATTGCGACGCGCTGATCAAGGGCACCAAGGTCGACGGGGTCTACAGCGCCGATCCCAGGAAGGATCCGGGCGCCAGGCGCTACGAACGATTGACCTACATGGAATGCCTGTCGCGCGACCTCAAGGTGATGGACGCCTCGGCGATCTCGCTGGCACGCGAAAACCACATTCCGATTTTGGTTTTCTCGATACAGAATAAGGGCGGTTTTGCCGAGGTGATCCGCGGGAGCGGCAAGCACACAATCATAACCGACAGGGATTGACGCCATGTCCACCGCCGATATCAACGAGCTGCGGCGCCGCATGACCGGTGCCCTCGAAGTCTTCAAGAAGGAGCTGACCGGACTGCGCACCGGCCGCGCCTCGATCAGCCTGCTCGAGCCTGTCCAGGTCGAGGCCTATGGCAGCCACATGCCGATCTCGCAGGTCGGCACGGTCAGCGTGCCGGAGCCGCGCATGCTTACGGTTCAGGTCTGGGATCGCGGGCTGGTCAAGGCGGTCGAGAAAGGCATTCGCGACGCCAATCTCGGGCTCAATCCGATGACAGAGGGTCAGACCATCCGCGTGCCCATCCCGCCACTGACCGAGGAGCGCCGCAAGGAGCTGACGAAGATCGCGCACAAATACGCCGAGCAGGCCCGCGTCGCGGTGCGCAACGTGCGCCGCGACGGCATGGAAGCGCTCAAGCAGCAGGAAAAGGACAACAAGATCACCGAGGACCAGCATCGCAAGTTCGGCACGCAGTTCCAGCAGCTCACAGACGAGTTCATCAAGAAGATCGACGAGTCGCTCGCAGCAAAGGAAAAAGACATTCTGAATGTCTGACCAGAAGACCGACGCACTCCCTTCTGCGACTGGCGGGCCGCCGCTGCCGGTCCATGTCGCGATCATCATGGACGGCAACGGCCGCTGGGCCCGGGCGCGCGGACTTCCGCGCATTGCCGGCCATCGTCGTGGCGCCGAGTCGGTACGCCGCGCCGTCACAGCCGCCGCCGAACTCGGCATCCGCTACCTGACCCTGTTCGGCTTCTCCTCGGAGAACTGGAAGCGACCCAGCACCGAGGTCGATGATCTGATGGGCCTGCTGCGCCACTATCTGCGCGGCGAGATTGCCGAGCTGCACAAGAACGGTATCCGGCTCCGGGTGATCGGCGACCGCGCCAAGCTCGCCCCCGACATCGTCACCCTGATCGCCAATGCCGAGGAGATGACCCGCGGCAATGCCGGGCTGACGCTCGTCGTCGCGCTGAGCTACGGCAGCCGCGCCGAGCTGACCGCCGCTGCGCGCGCCCTGGCGCTCGCCGTGCGCGACGGCAGCCTCGCTCCCGAGGCCATTGACGAGGCCGCGGTGGAGCGCCATCTCTCCACCGCGGACATTCCCGACCCGGATCTGCTCATCCGCACCAGCGGGGAGAAGCGCCTTAGCAATTTCCTGCTGTGGCAGTCCGCCTATACCGAACTCGTGTTCATGGACACGCTCTGGCCCGATTTCGGCAGGAACGAGCTCGAAGAGGCGATCCGGGAATTCCAGCGTCGCGAAAGGCGATACGGCGCATCCAGTGGCTAGCGATTGGGCCAGCGGTCTGAAGCTGCGCGCCGTTTCGGCTGTGGTGATGATTGCGGCCGCGCTGGTCGCGCTGGCCGGCGATGAAATGTTCTTCGCCCTCCTGGTCGGTGCGGGGGCCGCGGTCCTGGCGTGGGAGTGGGTCGGGCTTACGGGAGAGGGGCGCTTCGGCGCCACCGGCGCAGCACTGGCCGTCGCCGTCCTTGCTGTCGTCGTTGCGGCCTTCGCCGGCCGGCTCGAGCTGGCGCTGGGCTGCGCCGTGCTGGCGAGCGTCATCGTCTATGCTTTCGCCCGGAGCGGCCGCAGCCATCCGCTCTGGCTGGCCGCCGGGCCGCTCTATATCGGCCTGCCGTCGATCGCGCTGATTTGGCTGCGCGGCGACGACGAGGCCGGCCGGCTGCTGATCCTGTGGCTGTTGGTGACGGTCTGGGCGACCGATATCGGCGCGTTCTTCGCGGGCCGGCTCATCGGCGGTCCGCGCCTGGCGCCACGCATCAGTCCGAAGAAGACCTGGGCCGGGCTGGCCGGCGCCATCGTCAGCGCCGGTATTGTCGGTGCCGTCGCGAGCGGCTTCGATCCGGCCGCGCCGGCCGCTGTCCTGCTCGCCGCCGCGGGCGCCATTCTCGCCGTGGTCGCGCAGGCCGGCGATCTCGGCGAATCGTGGGTGAAGCGGCGCTTTGGCGCCAAGGATTCGAGCCATCTGATCCCCGGCCATGGCGGCCTGTTCGACCGTGTCGACGGCCTGCTTGCGGCGGCGGTCGTGCTGGCGCTGTGGCAGTGGCTCACGGGCGGAGGTCTGTCGTGGCGGTAACCACCCCTTCGCCGGGCGCGCCGCGCCACATCACCATTCTCGGCTCGACCGGCTCGGTCGGGTGCAGCACGGTCGACCTGGTCGCGCGCAATCCGGACTGCTTCGTGGTCGAGGCGCTCACGGCCGGCAGCAATGTCGAGAAGCTGGCCGAGCAGGCGCGCCGGCTTCGGGCGAAGCGGGCGGTCATTGCCGATGCGGCGTTGTACGGCCAGCTTGCCGAGGCGCTGGCGGGCACCGATACCGCGGTCGCGGCGGGGCGCGCGGCGGTGATCGAGGCCGCCGGGATGCCGGCCGAATGGGTGATGTCGGCGATTGTCGGGGCAGCAGGGCTTGAGCCCACCTTGGCGGCCGTCCAGCGCGGCGCGATCGTCGCACTCGCAAACAAGGAGTGCCTGGTCAGCGCCGGCGACCTGTTCATGGCCGACGTGCGACGCCACGGCGCAACCCTGCTACCGGTCGATTCGGAGCACAGTGCGATATTCCAGGTCTTCGACTTCGTCCAGGCCGAGCGCGTCGAGAAGGTGATCCTGACCGCCTCCGGCGGCCCGTTCCGCGAACTTGCGCCGGAAGCAATGGCGCGGGTCACGCCGGCGGCGGCCGTGGCCCATCCGAACTGGTCGATGGGTGCGAAGATTTCTGTCGATTCGGCGACGATGATGAACAAGGGGCTTGAACTCATCGAGGCCTATCACCTCTTTCCGGTGTCGCCCGATCAGATCGAGATCGTGGTCCATCCGCAGTCGATCGTGCACAGCATGGTCTGTTACGGCGATGGCTCCGTTCTGGCCCAGCTCGGCTCGCCGGACATGCGCACGCCGATCTCCTATGCGCTCGGCTGGCCGCGACGGATGGCGACTCCGGCACCGCGTCTGGACCTCGTGCAGCTTGGCAAGTTGACGTTCGAACCGCCAGATACCAAACGGTTTCCCGCCCTGCGCCTGGCGCGGGAAGCCTTGCATCGGGGCGAGGGTGCACCTACTATTCTTAATGCGGCCAACGAGGTGGCGGTGGCGGGGTTTCTCGCAGGGGACATTGGGTTTCTGGACATCGCACGCAGCGTTGAGCATGCCTTGGCACATGTTTCGGGCCCGCCGCCGCACTCGCTCGATGATGTCCGGACACTTGACGCCGAGGCGCGGCGGGTAGCCGGAGAGTTCGTGCGTACCCTTTCGGCGCGCGTGTAGATCAACTCAGGGCCAGTCTGGACGATCAAATGGAATTTCTCACCGGCTTCGGGACGTACGTCATCTCTTTCCTCGTCGTCCTGACGGTTCTCGTCTTCGTCCACGAACTCGGCCACTACTGGGTGGCGCGACGCAATGGTGTGCGCGTCGAGGTGTTCTCGATCGGCTTCGGCCCGGAGATCTACGGGTGGACGGACCGTTCCAACACGCGTTGGAAGATCAGCGCCATCCCGCTCGGCGGCTACGTGAAGATGTTCGGCGACGCCGATCCGGCAAGCACGCCCGATGCAACCGTCACCACGATGGGGCCGGAGGAGCGTGCGGTCTCGTTCCATCACAAGCGGCTCGGGCAGCGGGCGGCGATCGTCGCCGCCGGCCCGCTCGCGAACTTCCTGTTCGCGATCGTCGTCTTCGCCGGCGTCTACAGCATCGTCGGGCAGCCGTTCACGCCGCCGGAAATCACCAGCATTGCCGAGGGCAGCGCCGCCGAGCGCGCCGGGCTGCAACCCGGCGACCGGATCATCCGGATCAACGACACGGAGATCGAGCGTTTCGAGCAGATCCAGCGCATCGTCCAACTCAATCTCGACCGGCCGCTGGACTTGGTCGTGCGCCGCGACGGGCAGGAGATTCCGGTGTCGGTCACGCCGACCGTGATCGAGGAGACCGACCGGCGCGGCAACGTCCTGCGCATGCCGCGTCTGGGCGTCAGAGGGGTCAAGGTCGAATTCGTCCGTCACAACCCGCTCGATGCGATCTGGCGCGGCATCTCGGAAACATGGGTGCAGACGGCCGGAACGGTCCAGGCCCTGGCCCAGATGATCACCGGCCAGCGCCAGACCGACGATCTCGGCGGCCCGCTGCGGATCATGGAGATGTCGGGCGAGGTCGCGCAGGGCGGCCCCGCTGCCCTCGTTGTTTTCATGGCGGTGCTGTCGGTCAATCTCGGCCTGATCAATCTATTCCCGGTCCCGATGCTCGATGGTGGCCATCTGCTGTTCTATGCCATCGAGGCGATGCGGGGCCGGCCGCTCGGTCCGCGCGCACAGGAATACGGTTTCCGCATCGGCCTCGTTCTGGTATTCAGCCTCATGCTTTTCGCGACCTGGAACGACCTGGTGCACTGGGGACTCGTGCGATACCTCGTCAGCCTGGTTTCGTAAGGCACGATCGGCGCACGAAGGGGGGCGGACTTGCGGCTTCTGAGCGCGACCGTACGGCGGTGCGCATTAATTTCTTCCTGGCTCTTGCTGGCAGGGCTGTCGGGCAGCGCCTTTGCACAGGTGCCGCGCGGCCCCGTCGTGCAGGCGCCGATCGGCACGGTCGTGCAAGAGATCAAGATCGAGGGCACGCAGCGCATCGATCCGGAAACGGTCCAATCCTATCTGCTCATCAAGCCCGGGGATCCGGCGGATGCGGAACGGCTTGACCGCTCTTTGAAGGCGCTGTTCGCGACCGGTCTGTTCGCCGACGTGACGCTGCGCCAGGACGGCGGCACGCTCGTCGTCCGGGTGGTCGAGAATCCGATCATCAACCGTATCGCTTTCGAGGGAAACCGCCGCGTCAACGACGAACTGCTGCTGGGCGAGGTCCAGCTTCGCCCGCGCGTCGTCTATACGCGGACCAAGGTCCAGAACGACGTCAAGCGCGTTCTCGATCTCTATCGCCGCAGCGGCCGATTCGCCGCGACGGTCGAACCCAAGGTCATCCAGCTGCCGCAGAACCGGGTCGACCTGATCTTCGAGATCAACGAGGGACAGGTCACCGGCGTCCAGCGGATCAATTTTATCGGCAACCGGCAGTTCAGCGACGGCCGTCTGCGCGAGGTGATCCAGACGCGCGAAAGCCGCTGGTGGCGGATTCTCAGCACGGACGACACGTACGATCCCGACCGGCTTTCCTTCGACCGCGAGCTCCTGCGCAAGTTTTACCTCGCGAACGGCTATGCGGATTTCCGCGTCGTGTCAGCCGTGGCGGAACTGACGCCGGACCGGGAGGGTTTCTACATCTCCTTCACGATCGAGGAAGGCGACCGGTACAAGTTCCGCAACATCGACGTGATCTCACACATCCGCGACCTCGACGTCGAGGAACTGCGCCGCAGGGTCACGACCGAGCCCGAAGACTGGTACGATGCCGACCAGGTCGAGCAGTCCATCACGGCGCTGACCGACGAGGTCGGCAGCCTCGGCTATGCCTTCGTAGACATCCGCCCGCGGATCAACCGCGACCGCGAGGCGAAGGTCATCGACGTGACCTACGAGATTCAGGAAGGGCCGCGCGTATACGTCGAGCGTATCAACATCACCGGCAATGTACGGACGCTCGACAAGGTGATCCGTCGCGAGTTCCGCCTCGCCGAGGGCGATGCGTTCAACACCGCGAAGCTGCGCCGGTCGCGCCAGCGGATCCGGAATCTCGGCTTCTTCGACAAGGTCGAAGTGACCAATGTGCCGGGCGATGCGCCGGATCGCACCATCGTCAATGTCGACGTGCAGGAGCGGTCGACCGGCGAGCTCTCGTTCGGTGTGGGCTTTTCGACCGCCGACGGCGCTCTCGGAGACATAGCGATCAGGGAGCGCAATCTGCTCGGCCGCGGCCAGGACCTGAAGCTCGCCTTCACGCTTTCGCAGCGCCGGCAGGAGATCGACCTTTCTTTCACGGAACCCTACTTCCTAGACCGCAATCTCTCGGCGGGGTTCGACATCTTCCACATTACGCGCGACTTCCAGGACGAGAGCAGCTTCGACCAGAAGAATGTCGGCTTTACGCTGCGCAGCGGCTACCAGATCACCGAGTCGCTGCGGCAGACGCTGCGGTACACGTTGCGCGAGGACACGATCGAAAATGTCGATCCGAGCGCATCGCGGCTCATCCGAGAGCAGCAGGGCTCGACGCTCAGCTCTCTGATCGGCCAGGAACTGCTCTATGACCGGCGCGATGACCGTTTCGATCCCACCGACGGCTACTACGTCCGGCTGGTGAACGATTTTGCGGGCATCGGCGGCGACGTGACGTTCCTGCGCAACCGTCTGGGCGCGGGCGGCTATTATCCGATCACGAACGAGTGGGTCGCGAGCCTCACCGGAGAGGTCGGTTACATCCAGGATTTCGGCGACCCGATCCGCATCCAGAACCGCTTCTTCATCGGCGGCGAGACGCTGCGCGGCTTCGCCTCGGCCGGCATCGGACCGCGCGATATCACGACCAACGACGCACTGGGCGGCCGTGAATATGCCATCGGCTCCGCCGAGCTGACCTTCCCGTCCGGGCTGCCGAAAGAGCTCGGCATCCGTGCCAAGGTGTTCTCGGATTTCGGCGTGCTGCGCGATTCGGACACGACGGGGCCCGAGGTGACCGATATCGATTCGATCCGGGTTTCGCTCGGTGTCGGTGCGGTGTGGCGCTCCCCGTTCGGTCCGATCCGGCTGAGCTTGGCGGCGCCGGTTCGTAAAGAAGATTTCGACGATACTGAACTATTTCGTTTCAGCTTCGGATCAAGATTCTAGAATAGGCCATGACACCCAATTCAAAGCGATTCCATTCCATACTCGTCGCGGCGGTCGCGGCCGGCAGCTTGGTCATGACCGGAGCCGCGTTTGCTCAACAGTCGCAACAGCGGCAGACTCCGCAACGGCCGCCGGCGCAGCAGCAGCAAGGCGCGCGTGAGCTGCCCCCGGCCGGGACCGCGATCGTGGTCGCGGACGTGATGACGATTCTGCGCGATGCGCAGGCTGTGCAGGCGATCCGATCGCAGATCGAGAAGCAGCGTTCTGCCTATCAGGCGGAATTGCAGAAGCAGGAGGCCGAGCTCCGCAACGCCGACCAGGAACTCGCCAAGCAGCGCGCGATCCTGTCGCCGGAGGCGTTCGCCCAGCGCCGCCGCGAGCTGGAGAAGCGCGTCAGCGATGCACAGCAGATCGTTCAGGACCGTCGGCGCACGCTCGATCATGCCTTCAACTCTGCAATGCAGAAGGTCAATGAGGCGATGGTCCAGGTCATCAGCGAGATCGTCGGCGAGCGGAATTACCAGATCGTCCTGACAAAGACGCAGGTCGTCATTGTGCAGACCGCGTTGGACATCACACCGGAGGTCATGCGGCGTCTCAATCGCAAGCTGCCCACGGTGACGGTCACGATGAAAAAGTGAGTCGATGGCGGACCCACGGTTCTATAAGGCCAGCGGTCCGTTCACGCTTGCACGGCTCGCGGAGATCGCCGTTGCGGCCATAGCGCCGGGCGGCGATCCGGACCGGGTCTTCACGGACGTCGCGACGCTTGAATCCGCCGCAGCCGACGACGTCAGCTTCCTCGAAAACCGGAAATATCTGTCCTCCTTCGCTGCATCGCGGGCCGGGGCCTGCATCGCACGGCCGGACGTTGCCGATCGTGCGCCGCAGGGCATGGCGCTGCTTCTGACGCCCACCCCCTACAAGGCGTATGCGCGGGTGGCCCGTGCATTCTACCCGGAGCCGGCGCCGCGCGCCGGAGCCGATCCGTCTGCTTCGGTCGACCCGACCGCAAGAATTGCCGCCGACGCCTGGATCGGTCCGCACGCGACGATCGGCGCCGATGCAGAAATCGGCCCGGCATGCCAGATCGGCCCGAACGCCGTGATCGGCGAGGGGGTTGTGCTCGGCGACGGCTCGAGAATCGGCGCCAATGCATCGGTGTCCCATGCCCTGGTCGGCGCGCGCGTCATTGTCCATCCCGGCGCACGGATCGGCCAGGACGGGTTCGGCTTCGCGCCCGATCAGGCCGGCCACCTCAAGGTCCCGCAGCTCGGACGCGTGCTGATCGGCGACGATTGCGAGATCGGCGCCAACACCTGCATCGACCGCGGGGCGGTCTCCGATACGGTAATCGGGCCCGGCTGCATGATTGATAATCTGGTGCAAATCGGGCACAACGTTCGTCTCGGGCGTGGCTGTGTCGTCGTTGCGCAGGTCGGCATTTCCGGTTCCACCCGGCTCGATGATTTCGTCGTTGTCGGCGGGCAGGGAGGGCTTGCCGGCCACATTCATATTGGGCAGGGCGCCCAGATTGCTGCGCAGAGCGGTGTACATCGCGATGTCGCGCCTGGGGAGATCGTGGGAGGCTATCCGGCCGTACCGATTGGTGAGTGGCGCCGGCAGGCCGCCGCTCTCAAGCGGCTCGTGAAACGGAAGGGCGATTAGGAATGGAACTCAAAGTTGCTCAACAGGAGGGGCTGACCATCGAGATCGAGCGGATCATGCAGATGATTCCGCATCGCTATCCATTCCTGATGATCGACCGGGTCGTCGAGGTCGTGCCCGATGCCACGGCGATCGGCATCAAGAACGTGTCGATCAACGAGCCGTTCTTCCAGGGTCATTTTCCCCAGCGCCCGGTGATGCCCGGTGTCCTCATCATCGAAGCGATGGCGCAGACTGCCGCGGTGCTGGTCGTGCACACGCTCGGCCGCGCCGCAGAGGGCAAACTCGTTTACTTCATGACCGTCGAGAATGCGCGCTTTCGCCGCCCGGTAATGCCCGGCGACCAGCTGCGGATCCATGTCCGGAAGGAGCGCAGCCGCGGCAATGTCTGGAAGTTCAGCGGCGAGGGAAAGGTGAACGGCACCCTGGTGGCCGAAGCCACGTACGCCGCCATGATCATGGACGGTTGATGGCAACGATCCATCCGACCGCGATCGTCGAGCCTGGTGCGAAGCTTGCCGAAACCGTGAAGATCGGGCCGTATTGCGTCGTCGGCCCTGATGCGACTCTCGAGGACGAGGTCGAGCTGGTTTCGCACGTCGTGATCGCCGGTCATACGCGGATCGGCGCGCGCACGCGGATCTTTCCGTTTGCCTCGCTGGGCCAGCCGCCGCAAGACCTGAAATACAGGGGCGAAAAGACCTCGCTCGTGATCGGCGCGCAGAACATCATCCGCGAGTACGCGACCATGAACCCGGGCACTGCCGGCGGCGGCGGGCTGACGCAGGTCGGCGACAACGGCCTGTTCATGGCCGGCGTGCACATTGCCCATGACTGCAAGGTCGGCAATCATGTCATCATGGCGAACAACGCGACCTTGGGCGGGCACGTCTCGGTCAGCGACTATGCGTTTCTGGGCGGGCTGTCGGCGGTCCATCAGTTCGTGCGCATCGGCCCGCATGCGATGATCGGCGGCATGACCGGGGTCGAGGCGGACGTGATCCCGTATGGCCTGGTGATGGGCGACCGCGCGCGGCTGCAGGGACTGAATATCGTCGGCCTGAAGCGCCGCGGCTTCTCGCGCGAGGACATCCACAACCTGCGGACTGCCTATCGCCTGCTGTTTGCGGCGGAGGGCACGATGGCGGAACGGCTCGACGACGTCGCGGCGCTCTACAAGGACTCGAAGCCGGTGATGGAGCTGGTCGACTTCATCCGCAGCGATTCGGCGCGCGCCATCTGCCAGCCGAAGATGGACAATGACTAGACTTGGCGTGCTGGCCGGTGGCGGTCAGTTGCCGGTCCGCGTCATCGAGGCATGCCGCGCCAGCGGTCGCGATGTTTTCGTGCTGGCCTTCGAGGGTCACACCGACCCCGGCACGGTCATCGGCACCTCTCATGCATGGGTTCGGCTGGGTGCCGTCGGCGAGGCGCTCGAGCACCTTCACGAGGCCGGGGTGCACGAAGTCGTCATGGCCGGGCCGGTCCGTCGGCCGTCTTTCGAGGATCTGCGGCCGGACTGGCGCGGCGCCATGTTTCTCGCCAAGGTCGGCGTTCGCGCCTTCGGCGACGACGGGCTGCTGTCCGCGGTCGTCAAGGAACTCGAGGCGGAGGGGTTCAGGGTGATCGGCGCCGACGACGTCTTCGAGAGCCTGCGCACGCCGCTCGGGCCGTGCGGCTCGATCGCGCCGGACGAGGCGGCGCAAGTCGACATCGCGCGCGGGATTGCGGTGGTCGGCGCCATCGGGCGGCTCGATGTCGGCCAGGCCGCGGTGGTGCAGCAGGGCGTCGTGCTCGGAGTCGAGGCGATCGAGGGGACCGACGCGCTGCTCGAGCGATGCGCCACGCTGCGGCGCCCGGGGACTGGCGGCGTTCTGGTCAAGATATCCAAGCCCGGACAGGAGCGGCGGGTCGACCTGCCGTCGATCGGCCCGGATACGGTCCCGCGCGCGGCGGCCGCGGGCCTGCGCGGCATTGCGCTGGAGGCGGGCCGGACCCTGATCATCGACCGCACCGCCGTCGCGCGCGCCGCGGACCAGGCAGGATTGTTCGTGGTCGGCGTGAAGGTCGGCGAATGAACGTTGCGCCGGCGCCGGGCGAAGGTGCGGGGCCGCTCGTCTTTCTGGTTGCGGGCGAGCCGTCCGGAGATGCGCTGGGCGCGAAACTCATGCGCGCGCTCAAGGAGTCGACCGGCGGGCGCATCCGTTTTGCCGGCGTCGGCGGCGAGCGCATGGCCGCGGAGGGGCTGGCGAGCCTGTTTCCGCTCCACGACATTGCCGTGATGGGGCTGACGGAAATCGTTCCGCAGCTACCGCGCATCCTGCGGCGCCTCAATCAGACGATCGCGGCGGTACGTGCACAGCGGCCGGCGGTCCTCGTCACGATCGATGCGCCGACCTTCTGTCTGCGCATCGCAAAGCGCGCACGTGCGATGGGCATTCCCGCGATCCACTATGTGGCGCCGCAGCTCTGGGCATGGCGACCCGGCCGGGTCAGGAAACTGGTCGGCCAGATCGACCGCCTGCTGTTGCTGCTGCCGTTCGAGCGCGCGTTCTTTGAAAGAGCGGGAATCCCGAGCGTCTACGTCGGGCACCCCGTCCTCGAGGATGCAGCGGCCCCGGTCGCACCGGACTTCCGGGCACGGCACGGCATCGCCCCGGAGGCGCCGGTGCTGCTCGTGCTGCCCGGCAGCCGGCGTGGTCTGGTTGGCCGCATGCTGCCGGTCTACGGGCAGGCCATCGCGCAGCTTCAGCCCCGCCATCCGGACATGCGTGTGATCGTGCCGGTGGTGTCCGGCACCGCGGACATCGTCGGCGAGGCGGTCCGGCACTGGCCGACCGCTCCGGTCCTGGTCGGCGAGCCTGCCGAGAAGCGTGCGGCATTCGCCGCCGCGGACGCCGCGCTGACGACGTCGGGCACGGCGACGATGGAACTCGCGGTCGCCGGCGTGCCGATGGTCGTGACGTACCGGATGAGCGCGCTGAGCGCATGGCTCGGACGGCGCCTGATTCAGGTCGCGTATGTCGCCATGCCCAATCTGGTGGCGGAGCGCGCGGTCGTGCCCGAGCTGCTGCAGGACCTTGCCACGCCGGACCGCATCGCGGCGGAGCTGCACACCTTGTTGCGGGACCCGGCCGCACGCGCCGCGCAGAGATCGGCGCTGGCGGAGGTCTGCGCCAGGCTCGGCGCGGATGGCCCGCGGCCGAGCGAACGGGCGGCGGCGGTTGTGCTGGAGATGCTCCGCGCCGGGCGGGGCTAGCCGGCCAGTCCGGCGGCGACCAGGCTCTCGCGCAGACTGGCATCGATGCGCATTGCGGTTTCGAGGGCGCGGCGGCCGTCCTGTCCGGTGACGAGCGGCGCGTGCGCCCCGAGGCACGCTTCCAGGAACGATTCGATCTCGGCCTGGAGGTCGTCGCCTTCCGAGAACGAATACTCCTCGCGCGCGATCGGCGGCAGGCCGGGAAGCCAGCTCTTACCCGAACCCTTGCGCATCGACACGAGCTTGCGGTTGTGCAGGTCGATCGAGATGTATGCCTCGCGCTGGAAAATCCGCATCTTGCGCTCGGTCTTGAGACTCACGCGGCTGGCCGTGACGGTCGCGACGCAGCCATTGGCGAAGCGCAGCCGGGTATTGACGATGTCCTCCTCGCTCGAGACCACCGGCGCGCCGACGGCGTCGACCGACACGACGTCGGCCTTGACCATTGCAAGGATCAGGTCGATGTCGTGGATCATGAGGTCGAGCGTCACGCTTACGTCGGTGCCGCGCGGCTTGAACGGCGCGATGCGGGTCGATTCGATATAGAGCGGCCGGTCGATGAAGCGGCCGACATTGACGCGCTCGAGGAAGAATCGCTGCAGATGCCCGACCTGGAGCACCAGCCGATTGCGCTCCGCCAGGGCGATCAGGGCATCGGCCTGCTCGAGCGTTTCCGTGATCGGCTTCTCGATCAGCACGTGAACCCCGTTCTCCAGGCAGACGCGCGCGACAGCGAAATGCGCGCTGGTCGGCACGGCTACGCTGACGGCGTCGATCCTGCCGAACAGCGGCGTGAAATCGTCATGGGACTCCACCCCGAGGCGCGCAGCCAGCTCGCGCGCGCGGCCGATGTCGCGATCGACGATCGCGACCAGCTCCGCATGCGCGGAGCGGGCGTATTTCTCGGCATGAAAGCGGCCGAAATGGCCGACGCCGATGACGGCGGTCCTTAAACGGCGGTTGCGCATGTCGTCCTAAGTCGGTGCAGGCGCGCGACTTTATCCGCTTGCGGCAAGCGCTCCTAGCCATTTCGTTCCGCTGGCGGTCCGGCGCGGAACGCGGCATTCTTAGCCCTTCTTATCGGCCAGACGGAGACGGGACATGGCGACGGAACAGGCAGAAGCGGTACGGTCGGCCGAAGGTGCGGCGCGCTTCCGGATGCTGCATACGATGATCCGGGTCCGCGACCTCGACAAGTCGCTGGCCTTCTATACGGGGCCGCTCGGAATGAAGGTTTTGCGCCAGCGCGAATTTCCGGACGGCAAGTTCACGCTGGCCTTCGTCGGTTACGGCGACGAGAGCTCCAACACCGTGATCGAACTGACCTACAACTGGGGCCAGGAGAAGCCATACGATATCGGCAACGGCTTCGGACACATAGCGCTCGGCGTGCCCGACATCTATGCGACCTGCGAGCAGCTGGCCAGGGCCGGGGTAAAGATCACGCGTCCGCCCGGCCCGATGAAGCACGGCACGACGCACATAGCCTTCATCGAGGACCCGGACGGCTACAAGATCGAGCTGGTTCAGCGCGGGTAGCAGGCCGTCAGCCGAGCACCCGGATCGCAACCCATCCGGCGACAACCAGCAGCGCGGCGGCAAGTGCGAGGGTCGCGGCCCCGGCGACTGTCGATCGCGCATTGTCGTTTGCCGGCGCGGGAATCGCGACGCGGCCGGTCTGCTGCAGCCCGATCGCTCGCGGCGGGCTGCCTGTAGGCGGGTGCTGGTGCTGCCTACGCACGCTCGGCCAGCGGTACGAAGCGGCGCTTCGTGTAGCCCGTGTAGAGCTGACGCGGGCGGCCGATCTTCTGTGCGGGATCCTCGATCATCTCGTTCCACTGTGCGATCCAGCCTACCGTCCGTGCCACCGCGAACAGAACCGTGAACATCGACGTCGGGAAGCCCATCGCCTTGTAGATGATGCCTGAATAGAAATCGACGTTCGGAAACAGTTTGCGTTCCACGAAATATTCGTCCTCCAGAGCGATCCGCTCCAGCTCCATCGCCAGATCGAGCAGCGGGTCGTTCTTGATGCCAAGTTCGTTCAGCACCTCATGGCATGACTTGCGCAGCACCGCCGCGCGCGGGTCGTAGTTCTTGTAGACCCGGTGACCGAAGCCCATGAGACGGAACGAATCGTTCTTGTCCTTGGCCCGCTTGATGAATTCCGGAATGCGGTCCTTGCTGCCGATCTCCTGCAGCATCTTGAGGACGGCCTCGTTGGCGCCGCCATGCGCGGGGCCCCATAGCGACGCGATCCCTGCCGCGATGCACGCGAACGGGTTGGCGCCGGAAGAGCCGGCGAGGCGGACCGTCGAAGTCGACGCGTTCTGCTCGTGATCGGCGTGCAGGATGAAGATCCGGTCCATCGCCCGCGAAAGCACCGGGTTCACCTTGTAGTCCTCGCACGGCACGCCGAACGTCATGTGCAGGAAATTCTCCGCGTATTTCAGCTCGTTGCGCGGATACATGAACGGCTGGCCGACCGAATATTTGTAGGCCATTGCCGCGATCGTCGGCATCTTCGCGATCATGCGATAGGACGCGACCATGCGCTGATGCGGGTCGGAAATGTCCAGGCTGTCGTGATAGAAGGCCGACAGGGCGCCGACTACGCCGCACATTACCGCCATCGGATGCGCATCGCGCCGGAAACCCGAGAAGAAGCGGTTGATCTGCTCGTGCAGCATTGTGTGGAGCGTGATGTCGCGCTCGAACTTCGTCTTCTGGGCCGGGCTGGGCAGCTCGCCCTTGAGCAGGAGATAGCAGATCTCCATGAAGTCGGCGTTCTCGGCGAGGTCTTCGATCGCGTAGCCGCGATGCATCAGGATGCCGGCGTCGCCATCGATATAGGTGATCTTGGATTCGCAGCTCGCCGTCGATGTGAAGCCCGGGTCGTACGTGAAATAGCCGGTTTCGCCGTAGAGCTTGCGAATGTCGATGACGCTCGGTCCGACGGAGCCGCCAATGATCGGCAGGTCCAGCCGCTTGCCGGTGGATGTGTCGGCCAAGTTGATCGTTCCGTTGCCCTTGGCTTTGGCTTTGGCGGTGGCTGCCTTGTCGTTCATGGTGTGTTTCCTTGGCGGCCGGGGCTCCGGCCGCAGTTTTGTGCATGTGCTAACAGGATAGAACCCTGTCGGTTTGAACGCAATTCGCCACAGATCGACATTTCTTTCAACTCTTGGCGACGACGTCGTCCAGGCGCGCGAGGGCTTCTCCGGAGCCCAGGACCTCCATGACCTCGAAAATCGGCGGCGACGTCGTGCTGCCGGTAAGTGCGGCCCGGAGCGGTTGAGCGAGCGCGCCGAGCTTCACGCCCGCCGCTTCGGCAGTCGCGCGTACGGCGGCCTCGAGCGCGGCGGCCGACCAGGGCTCTGTCCGAGTCAGGATCGCGCGTAGCCCGGCGAGCCGCTCGCGCGCTGCCGGGTCGAGCAGCCTCGCCGCCTGATCCGTCATCGGAAGAGGGCGCGGGCGTACATAAAACGACGCGATTTCCGCCAGTTCGACCAGCGTCTTCGCCCGCTGCTTCAGCCCATCCATCCCGCGCAGAAGGCGTCCGCGTGCGACGTCGTCGAGCGGGATGCCGAGCAGCGCCTCGATGCGCGGTTTGACGAGATCGACCAATCGGCCATTGTTCGAGCCGCGAATGTAATGGCCGTTGATGCTGTCCAGCTTCGCGAAATCGAACCGCGCTGCGGAGCGGCCGACGCCGTCGAGATCGAACCAGGCGATCGCCTGCTCGGTTGAGATGATCTCGTCGTCGCCATGGCTCCAGCCCAGCCGCAGCAGATAATTGCGCAGGCCGGCGGGCAGGTAGCCCATGTCGCGATAGGCGTCTACGCCAAGGGCGCCATGCCGCTTCGAAAGCTTCGCGCCATCGGGCCCATGGATCAGCGGAATGTGGGCATAGACCGGCACCGGCCAGCCAAGCGCCTCGATCAGCATCATCTGCCGCGCGGCGTTGTTCAGGTGGTCGTCGCCGCGGATGACGTGCGTGATGCCCATGTCATGGTCGTCGACCACGACCGAGAGCATGTAGACCGGCGTACCGTCCGCGCGCAGCAGGACCATGTCGTCGAGCTGCTGATTGTCTATGACGACGTCGCCCTGGACGCGGTCATGAATTACCGTCTGCCCTGTGAGCGGCGCCTTGATGCGGATGGCCGGTTGAATGCCCGGCGGGGCGTCCTTCGGGTCGCGGTCGCGCCAGCGGCCGTCGTAGCGCGTCGACCGGCCCTCCGCCTTGGCCTTGGCGCGCATCTCTTCGAGTTCCTGTGGCGTGCAGTAGCACCGATAGGCCTTGCCCTCGGCAAGCAGCCTGTGCGCCACCTCGGCATGCCGCGCCGCGCGCGCGAACTGATAGACCACCTCGTCGTCCCAATCCAGCTCCAGCCACTTCAGGCCGTCGAGGATGGCCGCAACCGCCTCCGGCGTGGAGCGCGCGCGGTCGGTGTCCTCGATGCGCAATCGGAACTTGCCGCCGTGATGCCGTGCGAACAGCCAGTTGAACAACGCCGTGCGGGCCCCGCCGATATGCAGGAATCCCGTGGGCGATGGAGCGAATCGGCAGACGATGTTTGAGCCGTCGGCAGGCATTTTGAGAGAACGCGATAACCGGTAAGATGGGCTTGGCTAGGTAGCACATCGTTCGGGGTGGGGGAACGGATGTCGGGTGGCGCGGCCTTGGTCGAGGGGGAAGGGCCGGCCGGGTTCATAGAGCGAACAATCGGTCGCATCCGCGCCGCAGCCGCAGCCATCCTCGCCGCCGAGCGCGACCGCTGGGCATTGTGGTTCCCGGTGCTGTTCGCGGCCGGGATCGGCGTCTATTTCGCGCTGTTTCGGGAGCCTCCCGGTTGGCTCGCGCCGGCATCAGGCGCGGTTGCCATTGCCGTCGCCCTGGTCGTCCGCAACCGCCCCGTACTGATTCCGTTCCTCGTCGGCGTCGCGGTTGCAAGCGCAGGAATGACGCTGGCGCAGTGGCGTGCG
The DNA here is from genome assembly GCA_041690495.1 of Alphaproteobacteria bacterium. Classification (GTDB taxonomy): domain Bacteria; phylum Pseudomonadota; class Alphaproteobacteria; order CACIAM-22H2; family CACIAM-22H2; genus DATAAP01. The sequence continues at coordinate 490,816 of JAWLHE010000002.1, forward strand.
GTTCAGGTCGCCGCGCCGGTGCTCGAGAAGCGGTGGGGGCCGGCCGAGCTCGATGGGCGCGTCGTGTCGGTCGAGACGCGTGCCGATGCGCGCCGGGTCGTGCTCGACCGCGTCGTCATGGCGGGGCTGGAGCCGCGGCGGACTCCAGCCAGCGTCCGGCTGAGCGTGCGCAAGGCGGTAGCCCTTCATCCCGGGGACCGGGTGGCGGTGCGGGCGGTGCTGATGCCGCCACCGGGTCCGGCGTCGCCCGGCGCCTATGATTTCCAACGTCAGGCATGGTTCGAGAGGCTCGGCGCGGTCGGCTACAGCGTCGGCGATTTTCGCACACTCGAGACCCCGCACCGGGCGCCGGGATTTCGGCTGTGGCTCAATCGCCTGCGGCAGGACGTCGTCGAGCGGGTCCTGGCGGTGGTTCCGTCGCCTGCCGGTCCCGTCGTCGCGGCCCTGCTTACCGGCGAGCAGGGATCGGTTCCGCCCGATGCGATGGCTTGGATGCGCGACTCCGGACTGGCGCATCTGTTGTCCGTCTCCGGTCTGCATGTCGGTCTTGTCGCGGCGATCGTATTCCTGGTCGTGCGCCGCTCGCTGGCACTGGTGCCGTCGGTCGCGTTGCGTTGGCCAATCAAGAAATGGGGCGCCGTCGCGGCGTTTGTCGCAGTCACGCTCTACATGATGTTCGTCGCCCCCGCAGTGCCGATCCAGCGTGCGTGGCTGATGACGTCGATCGTGCTGGTCGCGATCCTCATCGATCGGACCGCAATCTCGATGCGTCTGGTCGCGTGGGCAGCGTTTGCTGTGCTGCTGATCGCGCCGGAAAGCCTGTTGAGCGCGAGCTTCCAGATGTCGTTCGCCGCGGTCGTGGCGCTGATCGCCGCGTGGGAGGCATCGCGCGAGCGCTTCGCCGCATGGCGCGCCCAGGCCGGATGGCCGCGTCGCGCGGCGATTTGGCTCATCGGCATATCGTTGACGACACTCGTCGCGAGCCTCGCGACCGCGCCGTACGCGCTCTATCACTTCAATCGGTTCACCGCGTTCGGACTCGCCGCCAATCTGCTTGCCGTGCCGCTGACCGGCCTGTGGGTGATGCCATGGGCAGTCGCCACATTCGTGCTGCTGCCGTTCGGGCTTGAGAGCTGGGCGCTCGTTCCGATGGGATGGGGTGCCGAGGGCATTCTGGCAATTGCCCGCGAAGTGGCAGGCTGGGACGGTGCGGTCGCGTTGTGGCCGGCCATGCCGGTCTGGGGGCTGGTTCTTGCGACGATCGGCGGGGTGTGGCTCTGTCTGTGGCGGACGCGATGGCGAATGGCGGGATTGCCGCTGATCCTGCTCGGCATCCTCTCGATCGAAACGGAGCGCACCCCGGATATCCTTGTGTCGGGCGACGCGCGGCTTGTCGCGGTACGCAGCGCCGACGGCATGTTGCAGCTCTCGTCGGCGCGGGCGGGGCGCATGGCGCGAGAGACCTGGTTGCGTCGATCCGGCCAGAGCGAAGCGCCGGCGGTGTGGCCAAGGGCCGGGCGCAGCGCCGACGGCGTGCTCGCCTGCGATTCTGCCAGCTGCATCTACAACTCGGACGGGCACGTGGTGGCATTCGTGCAGCACGCTTCGGCGCTCGCCGAGGACTGTCGAAGGGCGGATATCGTGGTCGCGACGATTCCGGTGCGGCGGCGCTGCGCGTCGGCGGCTCTCGTGATCGATCGATTTTCGCTGTGGCGCGACGGCGGCCATGCGATCTGGCTGGTGCCGGGCGAGGTCCGGGTCGAGAGCGTGCGGGCCTCGCGCGGGACGCGGCCCTGGGTCCCGCCGCTGCCGACCCCGCGCAACCGGCGCGAGGAGAAGGAGTAGCAGGGGACCGGCGGTCAGAAGCGGCGCAGGAGACCGACCGCCTTGCCCTGGATGCGGACGCGGTCGGGACCGAATATCCGCGTTTCGTACGCCTTGTTGGCCGGCTCGAGCGCGATCGACGCGCCGCGGCGGCGCAGGCGCTTCAGCGTCACCTCGTTCTCGTCGACGAGGGCAACCACGATCGTACCGTTCTCGGCACTCTCGGTCCGCTGCACCAGCACCGTGTCGCCATCGAAGATGCCGGCCTCGATCATTGAATCGCCGGCGACTTCGAGCGCGAAATGCTCGCCCCGGCCGATCAACGATGGCGGGACCTCGACGGTGTTCGACGTGTCGCGAATGGCCTCGATCGGAGCACCTGCGGCGATACGGCCGTAGAGCGGGAGCGCCACCATCTCAGCGCGCGACGCCGCGACGACCCCGGGTAGGCTGCCACGGAAATCCCCGCGGATGACGGTGGGCTGGAATCCGCCCGACGTGCCGGGCTTCGCGGCGGCGCCGGGCTGGTTCTCGGGCAGCCGGACTACCTCGAGGGCGCGGGCGCGATGCGGCAGGCGGCGAATGAATCCGCGCTCCTCCAGGCCCGTGATCAGGCGGTGGATGCCCGACTTGGACCGCAGGCCAAGCGCCTCCTTCATCTCGTCGAACGACGGAGAAACGCCGTTCTCGCCGAGATGGCGATGGATGAAGAGGAGGAGTTCATACTGCTTGCGTGTGAGCATCGGCATCCCCGGTCAGCTTTACCCGCCGCGGGCCCTAGATCTTGGAACAAACCCGCAACATTATGCATGTTCTAGTTTGGTTCACGTAGCCGGTCAAGACTTATTCGGGTTTATATACTTGACATAGCAGGTTCCGGATGGCACAGGAGATTCGACAGGCCGGCGAGATACTTAAGGGCGATGGGCAAGAAGGGCGGCGGCAAGTGCCCGGGCCCTCTTGCTGCCTCTCGGACGAGGCGGTAGAGGCTGGAGTGCGTTCAGTTTCCGAGTGGCGCAGTCTCGGCGGTTTTGAGTATTTGGGGTCGCATGACCTAGTCCGCCGCGTCGTAGCCGCTGTTTGGGAAGTCTGTTCGAGAGATGCATCAGCCAAGCGGTGACTTCGGCGATGTTGTGCGCCAGGCCCTCCAGCTCCGCGACCGTCATGTTGCCGCCTTGGTCTGCCAGCTTTCCCCGAGCGGAGAACTTCACCACGAAGCCAGTGCCCAGAAACTCGCTCGCGTGCCACATCCCGTGAGCAACCACGTTGCGCTTACCGTTCAGGCACTCCCGGACGTATGTGGCAACCTTTAAGGCGGCCTCGGCGAACTGCGGGTTTGTTTGAGATAGCAGTGACGTTAGGGTATCTAGCTTGCTAAGGACCTGGAGTTGGGCGGAGACTACGCGGCCAAAATCGTTACGGAATCTGCCCGCTTGCCAGATGCAACCATCCAGCATCGCCTCCATGATGCTCCATTGCGTGATAACGAGCCCGATAGCTCGCAAATAGTCGGGTTCGACAAACTTAAGCAGCAGTTTCGGATCATAACGGCGACGTGCCATGGCTGAGCCCCCCAAATCAGATCCGAAGGCGAATGCGACCTTTCAGAAGGTCGTGCGGAAGTTTCTAACTACGAAGCCGAAGCCGAAGAAAGGCGGGAGCCCGAAGGCCCCCGCCAGCGCCGGCAAGAAGAAGGCCCGCAGGAAATGACGATACTCAAACGTTTGCGCCTGCATTTCGTCATGGCCATCGCGCGCACTGTCCGCGTGCCGGTTGATGTGCATCAGCGGTACTTCACCGCCGCTCCATGAGTTTGTGGAGATCGGCATCGCGAACGTTGCCGATTGGCTTGTAACCGCGTTGGCTGAGGTTGATCACCAGCAGCAAGTCTTTCCGCCCATCCAAAGTCGATGCGGCGTCGATGCTCTCGGCCAGACCGGCAGAACTCTTGCCGGACTCGATTAGGAAGAACGACGTCGGTTCGTCCCAGTACGTGCTGGTAGATTCAGCTTTGATAGCGTTCACGACGCTTTCGTAGCGGCTGTCGTAGGTGGCGTCGTAGTCGATTCTGAATGTGATTGCGAAGAGTGCCATTGACGGCCTCCATAGGTGGTAAGAGGACCGCCTTGACTGTCAGTAGCTACTAGAGCGTGATTGTGTCACGTTGAAGCGTACCCTGCGTTGGCGAAGTAGTTTGCGCATTCCTGGGGAGTAAAGGCGCTAAGCAAGGCGCCGATGCGCTGCCATGTGGCTTCGAGGGTTCGCTCGGCCGCCTTGCGCAGCAGGGTCTTGAGCTTGGCGAAGACCTGCTCGATCGGATTGAGATCCGGGCTGTAGGGCGGCAGGAAGAACAGTTTGGCGCCTGCGGCGCGGATGGCACGGCGCACGGCTTTGCCTTTGTGGCTGCCGAGATTGTCGATGATGACGACGTCGCCGGGCCCGAGCGTGGGCACGAGGACCTGCTCGACATAGGCCAGGAAGCTCTCGCCATTGATCGGCCCGTCGATGACGCACGGGGCCGCGAGATGGTCATGACGCAGGGCGGCGAGGAAGGTCAGCGTGCGCCAGCGGCCGTGCGGCGCCTTGGCGACCAGCCGCTTGCCGCGCGGGGCGCGCCCATGGGTGCGGGTCATGTTGGTCTTGGCCCAGGTCTCGTCGATAAAGACCAGATGCCTGGGATCAAGCCGGCCTTGGTACTTCTTCCACTGCGCCCGCCGCCTCGCCACGTCGGCGCGATCCTGTTCGCTGGCGTGCAGGCTTTTTTTTGAAGCTGATGCCCTCGTGCTCGAAGAAGTGCCAGACTGCGTAATAGCTGACCTTGATCCCGCGCTCTGCCAGCTCGACCAGCAGCGCTCGCAACGTGATGTCCGGCCTCTCGGCCAGGCGCCCGAGCAGCCAGTCACGCTCGCCCGCCAGCGCATAGCGCCGATGCCCTCCCATCGGCCGCGCCGCTGCACTGCCCGTCGCACGGAAGCGCTGCGACCACTTCACCACACTCGCCACACTGACCTTGAAAGTCGCCGCCACCGCACGGCAGCTCGTCCCTGCCGCCACCGCCGCAACCACACGCTCGCGAAGATCCAGAGAATAGGCTCGGGCCATCGGATGCTGGCCTCCAGTCCAGCCAGCATCTTGAATCAGAACTCAACCCTCTTGGGAATCCCTTTCCGATTCAGATCAGAAAAATCTCGCTCTAGTGCAACAACCGCACGTGTAGGAGAGATTCTACTGGTCCCGCGACGGCCCAACCGTTTTGCGGGGACCACGAGCCGGGGCCTGCCAGCCCCGGCTTTTTCGTGGTCAATCAAACTTCGACTCCTGAACGAGCGTGGCCGAGTCGGTCAAGAAGATTCCGCATCCCTGAGTAGCTTTTTTAGCAGGGCGCGAAACTGCTTTCGCGTGATGCGGGGCTTAGACGTGCGCCCCGAGACGAGACCGCCGATAGGTGAGGCGCTTGCCGGTGATGCCCTTGAGGGCGGCGTCACGGCGCTCGTTATCGTTCACGCCGAGCGCGGTGCGATGGTTGTAGCGGAAATCAAACTCGGTCAGGTAGCGCTGTAGGTGCGCCTCGCCGCAGTGCTGATAGACGCCCTTCATGCCGCGCTTGAAGATCGAGAAGAAGCCTTCGACGGTGTTGGTGGTCACGTCGCCGACGACGTACTCGCCCTTCTTGTGGTTGATCCTGCCGTGGCGGGCAAACTCGCGGCCAGTCGTGAAGTACCAAGACCTCTCGTCGGTCATCAGGGTGGACTTGCGGTCCACGTTCGTGACCAGCACTTCGCGGATGGACTTGGACGTGAGGCGGTCCACCTTGATCGAGCGGGCCTTGCCGCCGCGCTCGACCAGTGAGACGACCTTGTACTTGGGGCCTTTGTTCTTCCAGCCTTTGCCGGAGCGGTACTCGTAGTTCTTGGGGCCGATAAAGGTCTCGTCGGCTTCGACGGTCTTGCCCTCGCCGCCGATGGGACCGGGGTTCTCGTCCTTCATGGCTTCGCGGATGCGGTGCGCCATGAACCACGCGGTCTTGTAGGTGATCCCGAGCAGGCGGTGGAGCTGGTGGGCGGAAATGCCCTTCTTGCTGGAGGTCAGCAGGTGGGTCGCCAGCAGCCACTTGTGCAGGGGGATATGGGAGCGCTCGTACAGCGTGCCGACCGTCACGGTGAAGTGCTGGCGGCAGGAGTTGCACTGATGCAGGCCGGGGCGATGGGACTTGCCAGCCAGCCGGACGACCTTCTCAGCCTCGCCACAGTGGGGGCAGTAAGCCCCGGCAGGCCAGCGGACGGACTCAAGGTACTCACGGGCCTTTGTCTCGTCGGTGAAGATGGGATTGGTCAGATCGGCGGTCATGGCTAGCTCCTATGACTACCAAGCTACCGATCATGGCCCGCTATGTCAAGTATATAATCGCGGACTTATTCACAGGCTCGCGAGGCTGCCTTGCAGCGGAATGATCTCGACAGGGTCTCCGGCGCGGGCCGGGGGGGCGTTGGGCGCTCTCAGGACCAGGCAGTCGGCTTTGGCGAGCACGCGCAGCATCGAGCTGTCCTGCCTGTCGAACGGGGTCGCCACGGCGCGACCCTGGCCGTCGGTGGCCAATGTGGCGCGCAGGAAATCGGCGCGCCGGTCATTCGCCGCGAGATCGCGACCGAGCACAGCATTCGGCCTTCGGTCCTTCGCCGGCTCGCGGATCCCGAGCATCGCGGCCAGCGCCGGCCGGAGGAATACGACCGAGCACACAAGGGAGGAAACGGGATTGCCCGGCAGTCCGAGCACCGGGGTTTCGCCGATTCGGCCGAACATGAGCGGCTTTCCCGGCCGCATGGCGATCTGCCAGAAATCGACCGCGAGTCCCGTTGCGCTCAGCGCGGAGCGGACAAGGTCGTGGTCGCCGACCGAGACGCCACCCGATGTGACCAGCAGATCGGCCCCGCGCGCACCCTGTGCCAGATGCTGCAGGGCCTCGGCCGAATCCGGAACCGTACCGAGCTGAATCGGTTCGCCGCCCCAGGCTGCGACGAATGCCGCCAGGGCAAGACCATTCGACGAGACGATCTGGTTGGGCCCGATCGGGTCGCCCGGCATGACGACCTCGTCGCCGGTGGAGATGATGGCGATGCGTGGCCTGCGGACGACCTTGAGCCAAGGCCGGTTCATCGCCGCGGCGAGGCCGATGTCCCGCACGGTCAGGACGCGGCCGGCCTCGAGACCGGTCTCGCCCGACTTGAAGTCGAGCCCGGCCGGGCGGACATACCGACCGAGCGGCGCGGATTCCTGGACGGTGACCCGATCGCCGTCCGCGGCGACGTTCTCCTGGATGACAATCGTGTCCGCGCCGTCCGGCAGCGGCCCGCCGGTGAAGATCCGCACGCATTGTCCGGCGCCGACCTTGCCGGAATAGGCACCGCCTGCGGGCGCTTCGCCGATCCGCGTCAAAGTGACCGGGACCTTGGCGACATCTGCCGCGCGGACCGCATAGCCGTCCATCGCGGAGACTGCGGCCGGCGGCTGCGTTACGCGCGCCTGCAAATCTTCCGCGAGGACTCGGCCGAGCCCGTCCGCGATGCCGACCGACTCCGCCGGAAGCGGAACGAACGCCGCGACGATCCGCGCCCTGGCTTCCTCGACGGAGATCATCAGGACGCCTCGTACACTCCTGATTTCCCGCCGCTCTTGTGAACGAGCCGGATGTCGGAGATGGTCATGCCGCGGTCGATCGCCTTGCACATGTCGTAGATCGTGAGGGCGGCGACCGAAGCGGCTGTCAGAGCTTCCATTTCCACGCCGGTTTGACCGGTTACTTTAACGGTCGCGGTGATCTCGATCGCGTTGCGCGAGGAATCAGGCGTCAGATCCAGGCTGACCGCGGTCAGGGCCAAGGGATGGCACAGCGGGATGAGTTCGTGCGTGCGCTTCGCGGCCATGATGCCGGCGATCCGGGCGACACCAAGCACGTCGCCCTTTTTGATGCCGCCCGATGCGATGCGGGCCAGGGTTTCGGGTCGCATCGTCACCGTTCCCTTGGCCGTCGCGGTCCGCTCGGTCGAGCCCTTGGCGCTGACGTCGACCATCACCGCATTGCCCTGCGGATCGATATGCGTGAGATCCCGGGTCATCGGGCGGCGGCCGGCATCGTGCGATCCGCCAGAAGGGCTCGCGTCGCCGCGGCGACGTCAGCCTGACTCATCAGCGACTCGCCGACGAGGAACGCCCGCGCGCCGGCCGTGCGGAGACGGGCGATGTCGCCGTCGGTCCTGATCCCGCTCTCGGCGACGAGCAGCCGGCCGCTCGGGGCCTCGGGCGCCAGGCGTTCGAATGTCGCAAGGTCGACGTCAAGCGTCTTCAGATCGCGGTTGTTGATGCCGATCATTGCGCCTTGCAGCGCCGATGCCCGGCGAAGTTCCGCCTCGTCATGCACCTCGGCGAGGACGTCCATTCCGAGGTCCTGCGCAAGCTGCGACAGCTCGCGTGCCGTCCCATCGTCGAGCGCCGCCATGATCAGCAGGATGCAGTCGGCGCCGATCGCCCGCGCCTCGTACACCTGATAGGAGTCCAGCATGAAATCCTTGCGCAGCACCGGCAGCTGCACCGCGTCGCGCGCCGCGCGAAGGAAATCGTCCCGGCCCTGGAAATAGGGCTCGTCGGTCAGCACGGACAGGCAGGCCGCGCCGCCGTCTGCATAGGCGCGCGCCAGGACCGGCGGGTCGAAGTCGGCGCGGATCAGCCCGCGCGATGGCGAAGCCTTCTTGATTTCCGCGATCAGCGCTGGCACGCCGCGTGCGCCTGCGGCCTTCAATGCCGACTGGAAGGCGCGGGGCGGGGACGCCCGGCGCACCTCCGCTACCACCAGATCGATGGGTCTGGTCTTTTTGCGCCGCTCGATTTCCACCCGTTTGTCGGCGCAGATCCGCGCGAGCACATCGTTGCCCGGCCCGGCGGTCATGCGGCCTCGGCGGGCGGCGGGGGCGGCGGCGGGGGAGCGTTGGTGATGGCGACGAGCCGATCCAGGGTTGCTCTGGCGCGTCCGCTGTCGATCGCATCGGCGGCGAGATCCGCGCCGGCGCGCAGGCTGGTGGCACGGCCGGCGATAATCAGCGCGGCGCCCGCATTGAGCCGCACGACGTCGCGGAACGCACCGGGCGCGCCGTTCAGGACGGCGCGCAGTGCCGCCGCGTTTTCCTGCGGTGTTCCGCCGCGCAGCTCGTCGAGCTTTGTGCGCTTCAATCCGGCTTGCTCCGGAGTCACCTCGAAGCTGCGGATCTGGCCGCCTTTCAGCTCGCAGACATGGGTGGCGCAGGTGGTCGTGATCTCGTCGAGCCCGTCGGCGCCGTGCACCACCCAGGTATGGGCCGAGCCGAGATTGCCGAGGGTGCGCGCGATCGGTTCGAGCCATCTGCGGTCGAACACGCCGACGAGCTGCCGCCGTACGCCGGCCGGGTTGGACAGAGGGCCCAGCAGATTGAAGATGGTCCGCGTGCCGAGCTCGACGCGCGTGCCCGCGACGTGGCGCATCGCGCTGTGATGGCGCGGCGCCATCATGAATCCGACCTTTGCCTCGGTAATCGCACGCTCGATCTGGCGGAAGTCGCAGTCGAGATTGACGCCGAGCGCCGCCAGCACATCGGCCGAGCCGGATTTCGAAGAGAAGGCACGGTTGCCGTGCTTGGCGACGGGCACGCCGCATGCGGCCACGACGAGCGCACTCGCGGTCGAGACATTGTAGGTGCCGGCATTGTCACCGCCCGTGCCGACCAGCTCGATCGCATCCTCGGGCGCATGGATGCGCGCGGCGCGATCCCGCATCGCCCGGGCGGCACCGGTGATCTCGGCGACCGTTTCGCCGCGTACCCGCAGCGCCATCAGGAACCCGCCCATCTGCGACGGCGTGGCATTGCCCGCCATCATGATGTCGAAGCCCTCGCGCGCTTCCTCCTCGGACAGGGTGCGGCCCTCTGCCACCTTGCCGATCAGCGCCTTCAGCTGGGTCATATCGCCGGACATGGAGCGCGTTCCCCTTGGTCGACCGCCGCCGCATCGGCCGACTGTCCGGCACGCACGGGGCGCGTCGTTATATCAGCTTTTTCGGCGGGCGGCAGCGGTCCGCGCAAGCGACAATCCGCCGCAAAAAGCCAGCTATTTAGATACCTTAGGAGGCCGGGGGCGTGCCGCCGCGCGTCCGCAGGCTCTCCAGGAAGTCGATCGGCACGGGAAAAACGATGGTATTCGACCGTTCGGTGGCGATGTTCTGGAGCGAGGAGAGATAGCGCAGCTGCATCGCCTGCGGATTCTGCGCCAGGACCTGGCCCGCCTGGAACAGGCGCTCGGCCGCCTGGAATTCGGCCTCGGCCTCGATCACCCGCGCCCGCCGCAGCCGCTCGGCCTCGGCCTGGCGCGCGATCGCCCGCACCATGTTCTCGTTGAGGTCGACATGCTTGAGTTCGACGTTCTGGACCTTGATGCCCCAGGCATCGGTCTGCTGGTCAAGGATGCGCTGGATGTCGGCATTGAGCTTGTCGCGCTCGGCGAGCATCTCGTCGAGCTCGTGCTGGCCGAGCACCGAGCGCAACGTGGTCTGCGCGAGCTGACTGGTCGCGACGTCGAAATTCTCCACCTGGATGATCGCGCGCTCCGGGGCGATAACGCGGTAGTAGATGACGGCGTTGACCTTGACCGAGACGTTGTCACGCGAAATCACGTCCTGGCTCGGCACGTCGAGCACCCGCGTGCGCAGATCGACGCGAACAATCTGCTGTACGATCGGCACGATCAGGATGAGGCCAGGGCCCTTTACGCCCCAGAACCGGCCGAGCAGGAAGACGACGCCACGCTCGTACTCGCGCAGAATGCGGATCGCGTTGACGAGCACGAACGCGATCAGGACCGCCGGAATGATCAGGGCGGGCAGAATGCCGAAATCGAACATCTTCACCTCCGCGCGGCGTCGGGTTTGTGGGCGGGCTCGACCACGGCCGTGAGGCCATCGAGTGTGACGATACGGACGCGTGTCCCGGCGGCAAGCGGCTCGGCGGCGGAAGGCGTGCGCGCCTGCCAGAGCTCGCCGTGAGCGCGGATGCGGCCGTGGTCGCCGGTCCACTCGACCACTTCGCCGCTGCTGCCGACCATCTGCTCGATGCCTGTGACCACCGGCTGCTGGCGTGCCCTGACCGCGAAGCCCAGCACCAGCGCCATGAACCCGATCGTGGTCAGGGTCGCGGCGGCGATGACCGGCCACGAGACGCCGAAGCTGAACGGCACGTCGCCGGGATCGAACAGGAAGATCGAGCCGACCACGAATGCGATGGCGCCGCCGATGCCGAGCACCGTCGTGCCGGGAACGAAGACCTCGGCGACCATCAAGGCGACACCGAGCACGATCAGCGCCAACCCGGCATAGCTAACCGGCAGGACCGAGAGCGCCGCCAGCGCAAGCAGGAGGCAGATCCCGCCGGCGACACCCGGGAAGATGAAGCCGGGGTTCCAGATCTCGAACAGAATTCCATAGAACCCGATCAGCAGCAGCAGATAGGCGACGTTCGGATCGGTGATGATGGCGATCGCCTCGGTGCGCCAGTCGGGCGAGAGGCTTTGGACCGGCGCGCCTTTGGTCGCCAGCCTGCGCTCGACGCCGCCGATCGTGACGTTGCGGCCATCGAGCGCCGCGAGCAGCTCATCGAGCCCCCCGGCGACGATCTCGACGACCTTGGCATCGCGCGCCTCGGTCGCCGTCATCGTCGCCGCCTCGCGCACCGCGCGTTCGGCGAAATCCGGATTGCGACCGCGCAGCTGGGCGAGTGCACGTAGATAGGCGGCGGCATCGTTGACCGCCTTGCGCTCGCCGGCGCTTGCGGGCTCGCTGCTCTTGTCCTTCTCGCCTTCCTCCTTGGGCGGCTGGGTCGGCTGCGGCATTCCAGGAGGCCCGCCGAGGCTGACCGGCGTGGCCGCGCCGAGATGAGTGCCGGGCGCCATCGCCGCGACATGCGAGGCGTACACGATGTAGGTGCCCGCACTGGCGGCGCGGGCACCGCTCGGCGCCACATAGACGACAACCGGAAGCGGCGAGGCGAGGATGGCGCTGATGATCTCGCGCGTGGCACTTACCAGCCCGCCTGGCGTATCCATGCGGATGATCACAGCGGGCGCGCCCTGCTCGCCCGCCTGCTCGATGCCGCGCGCGATGAAAGACGCGGCGGCGACGCCGATCACGCCCTTGAGTTCGATGACGAGGACGGCGCCGGGGGCGGGACTCGAGCCTGCGACGGTTTGCGCGCGCGCGCCGACGATGTGAAGGATTGCGGCCAGCATCAGCATCGCCAGCGCCAGTACGGAGCGGCTCAGGCGCGCCTCTCGATGCGAAAGCGCTTGCGGTAACGCCATCGGCTGCGAGTGTCGCACAGCCGGCGCGCGCTACCAATGGCCTCGCGCCGCGGGCGCTATTCGGCGGTGCGTCTCAGCGACAGCCGGTTGGTGCAGTCGTCGCTTTTCGTCGTACCCAGGAAGCGGTCGCGGTCGAAAAATCCCTCGACCACGGTCTCGTTCCCGGACATGCGCGCGATCGTGCCGATCTTGCCTTCGGCGTCGATCACGCCCTCGAACCGGCCGATCACTCTGCTGCGGTCGCGCGGGCTGTGCGCCTCGCCGGCGGCGACGCCGTTGCGCACCGTCATGACATAGGGGATCTCCTGTGGGCAGGCTTGGCGGCCGAGAACCAGCGTGGCGTCGCCGGCATAAGCCCCGTCGAGCGCGGCGATACCGCCCTGCGGCAGCCGGCCGACGCTTCGGTCGCAGGCGCCGAGCGCGAGCAGGACAACCATGAACATGAGACCGGGGCGGGCCATCGGATCCTCTAAGCTGATGCGTGCCCGCGTTTTACCCGAAGGCGTTGCGGGAAAGAAAGCGGATGGCAAACCTTGACCTTCCTAGAACTGGAATGTCTATCTACGGCATATGAATATCGTGACTCGTGACGAGATCGCCGCGGCGCCCGACGCCGGCCCGCGGCAGACCCTGACCCTCCCGGTGGAGGGCATGACCTGCGCCTCCTGCGCCGGCCGCCTCCAGCGGGCGCTGGCGCGGGAGCCCGGCGTCGCTACCGCCGAGGTCAGCCTCGCAGCGGACAGCGCGACCATCAGCTACGATCCCGCCATCACCGGCGCGGCACAGCTTGCAGCGGCGGTTTCGCGCGCCGGGTATGCCGTGCCCGAGAGGGCGATCGACCTCAGGATATCCGGGATGACCTGCGCATCTTGCGTCGGCCGGCTGGAACGGGCCCTGGCGCGGGTCCCGGGCGTAACCGGCGTCAGCGTCAATCTCGCCACCGAGCGCGCCGCTGTGCGGACGGCAGCCCCCCTGAGCCGCATCGTTCCGCAGCTCGTGGACGCGGTCGCCCGCGCGGGCTACGGGGCGAGCCTGTGGTCCGACGCGGCCGAGCGCGCCAGCCACGACGAGGCGGCTGCGGCGAAACGCAGCCGGGCCGAGCTGATCCGCTTCGCCGTCGGTGCGGTACTCACCATGCCGCTGATCGCCGAGATGGTCGTGCATCTCATGGGCGGGCACTGGCGGCTGCCGCCGCTTGCGGCCCTGACGCTGGCGGCGCCGGTGCAGTTCTGGATCGGCGCGCGCTTCTATCGCGCCGGCTGGAAAGCGCTGCGCGCCGGCGCCGGCAACATGGACCTGCTGGTGGCGCTCGGCACGTCGGCGGCCTTCGGCCTCAGCGCCGTACGGGCGCTGCGCGATCCGTGGGGCATGCCTGATCTCTACTTCGAGGCGGCGGCGGTCGTGATCGTGCTGGTCGTGCTCGGCAAGTGGCTCGAGAGCCGCGCCAAGCGCGGCGCCGCCGCGGCGATCCGTGCCCTGATGCGGCTGCAGCCCGAGCGCGCGCGCGTCGTTCGCGACGGCGTCGAGCAGGAGGTGCCCGCCGAAACCGTGCTGCCCGGCGAGGCCGTGATTGTGCGGCCGGGCGAGCGCATTCCGGTCGACGGCGTCGTGATCGCCGGCGAAAGCGACGTCGACGAATCGCTGCTGACCGGCGAGAGCCGGCCGGTCGCCAGGCGGGCGAACGACAAGGTGACCGGCGGCGCCATCAACGGTGACGGGCTGCTGCGCATCGAGGCGCGCGCGGTTGGCGCCGAGGCCACGCTCGCCCGGATCATCCGCATGGTCGAAGGGGCGCAGGCGTCGAAGGCGCCGGTTCAGCGCCTCGTCGATCGCATCAGTGCCGTCTTCGTCCCTGTCGTGCTCGGAATCGCGGCATCGACCTTTCTCGGCTGGTGGCTGTGGGGCGGCGACGTCGAGGGCGGTCTGATCGCCGCGGTTTCGGTGCTGGTGATCGCGTGCCCGTGCGCACTCGGCCTCGCGACGCCGACCGCGATCATGGCCGGCACCGGCGTCGCGGCGCGTTCCGGCATCCTGATCAAGGATGCCGACGCGCTGGAAAGCGCGCATCGCATCACCACGGTCGTCTTCGACAAGACCGGCACTTTGACCATCGGCAAGCCGGCGGTGACGACGATCGTCGCGGCGGCGGGTGCAAGCGAAATCGACGTGCTGCGCGCGGCTGCGCTTGCCCAGCAGGGCAGCGAGCATCCGCTGGCGCGCGCCGTCCTTGCGCGCGCGAATGAGGCAGGTATCGACCTTGCACCGGTCGAACGGTTCCGCGCGCACCGCGGGCGCGGCATCGAGGCGCTTTGCGCCGGGCGCACGATCCTCGTCGGCAACCGGCGGCTGCTCGAGGAGAGCGGCATCGACATCTCGGCTCTTGCGGCGCAGGCCGACAGCCATGCGGCACAAGGCGGTACGGTGATGTTCGTGGCAGAGGAGGGGCGTGCGCTTGGCCTGATCGCCGCCGGCGATGCGATCCGGCCGGAAGCGCATGAGGCGATCGCGCGCCTCAACGCGCTCGGCATCTCTGCGGCAATGCTCACCGGCGACAATCGCGGCGCCGCGGAGTCGGCGGCGCGCGCGCTCGGGATCGGCCGCGTGATCGCCGAAGTGCTGCCCGAGGACAAGGCCCGGGAGGTCGCCGCGCTCCGCGCGCGCGGCACCGTCGTCGCGATGGTCGGCGATGGCGTCAATGACGCGCCCGCGCTCGCCGCGGCCGATATCGGCATGGCCATGGGCACCGGCACCGACGTGGCGATGCAGGCGGCCGGCGTCACCCTGATGCGCGGCGACCCGCGTCTTGCCGCGGCGGCGATCGATATCAGCCGCGCCACCTACACGAAGATTCGCCAGAACCTGTTCTGGGCGTTCGTCTACAATGTCATCGGCATTCCGCTCGCCGCACTGGGGCTGCTGAGCCCCGTCGTCGCCGGCGCCGCGATGGCGCTGTCATCGGCGAGCGTGGTCTCGAACTCGCTGCTTCTGCGCCGCTGGCGCGCGACGGCGGAAAATCGTGGAGGAGAGGCATGAACATCGGAACCGCATCGGAGCGCTCGGGCGTGCCGGCCAAGACGATCCGCTACTACGAGAGCATCGGCCTGATCCGGCCGGCCGACCGCCGCGACAACAACTATCGCGACTATTCCAACGCGGACATCCAGACCCTGCGCTTCATCAGCCGCGCCCGCGGTCTCGGATTCTCGGTCAAGGAGGTTGGGGCATTGCTGGCGCTGTGGCACGACAAGAAGCGGGCGAGCCACCAGGTCAAGGAACTGGCTCTGCGTCATGTCGAGGAGATCGACCGCAAGATCGCCGAGCTCGCCGGCATGCGGCGGACCCTGCTCGGCCTGACCGAGCGCTGCCACGGCGACGACCGTCCGGACTGTCCGATCCTCGATGACCTCGCCAGCCCGGCCGGGCGGGGGTGACCGCCGCGGGGGGAACCCGGAGCCGGCGGTATTGCGGCGCGTTATCCACTCTTTCATTGACGCGCCCTTACGCTGCTGCGCTAGGAAACCAGCATGCGCGCATTGCTCCGCCTTTTCGTTCTCGGTGCAGTTGCCCTCGGCATCGGCGGCCTGATCGGCCTTACATCGGGGCGCGAGGCCGACCAGGCCGCGGCGGACGGACGCGTCGTCTCGGTCCGCCTGCCGCCGGTTCAGCAAGCCGCGGCGCCGGCTCCGCCCGTCGCTTCCGCTCCTGCGCCGCGGTTCGCGCCGCCGCCTGCAGCGACGCCTGCGCCGGTGCCGACTCCGGCTGGCGCGCTCCCAGCCTGGCAGCGCCATGCCGTCGCCGCCACCGTTCCGCCGGGGCGCAAGATCATCGCGATCGTCATCGACGACATGGGCGTGGACCGCGCGCGATCCGACCGGGCCGTGGCTCTGCCCGCGCCGCTGACCCTGGCTTTTCTGCCTTATGCGCGCGGCTTCGAGGCGCAGCTCGCCGCGGCCCGCGCGCGCGGCCACGAGATCCTGGTTCATGTCCCGATGCAGCCGGTCGGCACGGAGGACGCCGGTCCCGACGCGCTGACGGTCGCGCTCGACCGCGGCGAGATTCGGCGGCGGCTCGCCGCGGTGCTCGATCGCGCCGGCCCCGCGGTCGGCATCAACAACCACATGGGCAGCCGCTTCACGGCGGATCGCGACGCGATGCGCCCGGTTCTCGAAGAACTCAGGGCGCGCGGCCTGCTGTTCCTCGACTCGCTGACCGCAAGCGGCAGCGTCGGCGCGACGCTGGCGCGCGACATCGGTGTGCCTTACGCAGTGCGCGACGTGTTCCTCGACAACGATCCGACACCTATGGCGGTGCGCGCCCGGCTCGCGGAGCTGGAGCTGATGGCGGTGCGCCAGGGCCATGCCGTCGGAATCGGCCATCCGCACGACGGAACGCTCAAGGCACTGCGGCCATGGATCCAGGATGCAGCGATGCGCGGCTTCGCCTTCGTGCCGGTCAGCCAGGTCGTGCGCGCGGTGCTGGAGCGCAGCTAGTCGCTCGCGAACGCAGGAAACCGTTTGCCGCGCGGGCGGCGGAAGCTACAGCAGCCGTTCGATCACCGCCGTGTCGACCGTCACCGGATAGCGTTCGCGCAAGGCCTGCGCCATCTCGGCGACCAGATCGCCGCCGATCTGCTGATCGAGCGTCGCGCGCAGGCGTTCCATGCCTTCTGCATCGGCGGCCGGATCGGCCGGCCGGATCTCGCTGAGCCGTACGACGGAGTGGCCGTCGCGCGCGGCGACGATGCCGGCGTCGTTCGGCTTCATGGAGAAAAGCTGCGCTGCAACCTCGCTCGCGACGCGGCCTTCCTCGCCCGTACCGTCGCGCCGCACGGCCGGGGTGGTCTGCGGCTTCAGATCGAACTCGGCGCCGGCCTCCGCCAGCGTCTTGCCCTGCGCGACCTTCTCGACAATCGTCTCGGCGCGCTTGCGGGCCGCCGCGCTGCGCTGCTCCGCCTTCCACATCTCCACCACTTCTGCGCGGACCTCCTCGAGGGGCTTGACGCGCGGCGGCGTGATTCCGTCGACATGCACGAAATAGAAGGGGCCGGAGCGCGTTTCCACGAGCTGGCTGGTCTGCCCCTGCGGCGTCTGGAATGCAGCCTGCACCGCCTCCGGTGCCGCGACCAGGACAGGCTCGGCCTCGCTCTTCTGGTTGAGCCCGCGCGCGTCGATCGCCGGCACGGTCGTGATCTTGAGCCCGACCTGCGATGCTGCATCCGCGAGGCTGGCACCGGAGGCGATCGCGTCCTCGACCTTTATGGCGGTGTCGTATGCGGCATTGCCGGAGAGCCGGCGCGCGATGTCTTCCTTGAGGCGATGCCGCAGCTCATCGAGCGTCGGCTCCTGGCCCGGATGAATTTTCACGACGCGAACCACGTGCCAGCCGAACGGCGTCTCGAGCGGCCCTGCAACGCCGCCCTCCGGAAGCGCAAATACCGCCTCGCCAAGTTCCGGCAGATCGATCTTCTGCACGCCATCGAGCTTCGTCTGTTCCGGAGACTGGTTCGCCTCCTGCGCGACGTCGGCGAAGGAGGTGCCGCTCTTGACCTCCTCCGCCGCGGCTTTCGCGGCCGCTTCGTCGCTGAACAGCATCTGCTCGAGATCGCGTTTCTCCGGAACGCGGAATTCGGCGATCCGCTGCTGATATTCCTCCTGCAGCTGCTCCTCCGTCACCTCTATGGTCGGCATCAGGTCCTCGACACCGAGGCGGAGCACCGACAGCGCGCGAAATTCCGGTTCGCCGAACTGCTCGGTATTGTCGTCATAGACGGATTTCAGCTGCGCCTCGTCCGGCTCGCCGACATCCGTGATCGAGTCGCTGGGTACGGCAAGCATCTCGCCGACGCGCCGCTCCTCGCGGTGGCGGTAGAGTCTGTCGACGAGAATATCGGGCGCGCGCGCGCCGGCCGAGACGGAGTCGGCGATGGCAGAGCGCATCAGGCTCTGCCGCAGGAGCTGGATGTACTGGCTCTCGCCGTACCCGCTTTCATAGAGGACGCGCTGGAAGACATCGCGGTCGAAGGTGCCGCCGGGGCCG
Organism: Alphaproteobacteria bacterium; assembly: GCA_041690495.1. Classification (GTDB taxonomy): domain Bacteria; phylum Pseudomonadota; class Alphaproteobacteria; order CACIAM-22H2; family CACIAM-22H2; genus DATAAP01. The sequence continues at coordinate 509,047 of JAWLHE010000002.1, forward strand.
CGAAACTGCGGGTCGGCGGCGATCCGGCTGCGAACGACCTCGTCGCTGACGACGATGCCGAGCCGAGCCGCCTCCTGCTCGAACAGGCTGTCGCGGACCACCCGCTCGACGACCTGATCGATGAGCCCGATCTGCCGGGCGAGGTCGAGATCGAACTGGCCGAACATCCGGCGCAGGCGATCGACCTCACGGCGATACTCGATCGAGAGCTGCTCGGGCGTTACCTTGACGTCCCCGACCTGGATCGCGACTTCCTCGCCGCGGCGCAGGAACGCATAGTCGCCAATGCCCCAAAGCGCAAAGCTCGCAACCAGGAGCAGGAACAGCACCCTGACGACAACGCCGGCGGTCTTCGAGCGGATTGTCTGCAGCATCGCGACGGAAACTTCCTTGGCGGCCAAAAAGCGCGCGGATCATAGGGGCGTGTGCAAGCCCCCGCAACACTTTGCCCGCCTGACGTTGCGGTAGGGCTTTAAGGGGGGCGGCGTGCGTGTTAGAGACGCGGGCAGGGATGCACAGGGCGAGGATGCCATGCCGCGGACGCTGATCGCCGGAAACTGGAAGATGAACGGGCTTCGCGCGGACGGACAGGCCCTGGCCTGGGCGATCGCCGAGCGGGCCCGTGCGCTTCCCGTCAGCGGGCCGGAGCTGCTGGTCTGTCCGCCGGCGACCCTGATCGACATCGTCGTGGAGGCTGTTGCCGACAGCTCCGTCGTGGTCGGCGGGCAGGATTGTCACGCCGCGCCGTCCGGCGCCCACACCGGCGATATCGCGGCGCCGATGCTTGCCGATCTCGGCTGCCGCTACGTCATCGTTGGGCATTCGGAGCGGCGCACCAATCACGGCGAGACCAGCGCCCAGGTGCGCGCCAAGGCGGAGGCCGCGCTGGCGGCCGGCCTGGCCGCGATCGTCTGCATCGGCGAGACGCTGGCGGAGCGCGACGCGGGCCGCACGCTCGAGGTGATCAAGACCCAACTCTCGGCATCATTGCCGAAGGGGGCCGCGGCAGCCAATGTCGTGGTTGCCTATGAGCCGGTCTGGGCGATCGGCACCGGCCGCAATGCGACCGCGGCCCAGGTCGCGGAAGTGCACACTCTGATCCGCCACGAATTGAAGGGCCGGGTCGGCGATGCCGATCTGGTCCGAATTCTTTACGGCGGCTCGGTGAAGCCGGCCAACGCGGGCGAGCTTCTGGCCGTGCGGAACGTCAATGGCGCGCTGATCGGCGGCGCGAGCCTCAAGGCCGAGGATTTCATGGCAATTGCAGCGGCCACGCCCTCGTAAACCGGCGAATTCGGCCTAGATTCAGGGGTCGGAACCGACTAAAAGAGCGCCTTCCGTCCGTACGCACGCCCCAGGATCTATCTGATGCACACTGTTTTGGTCGTCATCCACATCATGCTGGCGATCGCCCTGATCGCAGTCATCCTGCTTCAGCGCAGCGAGGGCGGCGGGTTGGGCATCGGCAGCAGCGGCGGCATGGGCGGGTTCATGACTGCGCGCGGAACGGCGAACCTGCTGACGCGGGCCACGGCCGGGCTCGCCGCTGCGTTCATGGTGACGAGCATCGTGCTGGCGATCTTCGCCGGGGCACCGCGCGAGCGTGGCTCGATCATCGACAATCTGACCCCGATTTCGCCGTCTCCGGCGATTCCGGGAGGCCCGGCGGCTCCTGCGCCATCCGCGCCGGCCGAGCCCGCTGCGCCGTCCGCGCCGATCGCTCGATAACCGGGGGTCGACGCGCGACCGCACGGCCGCCAGGCTTTGAAGGCGGAGCGCGGCCCGCGACCGGCACGAATGCGGGAACCTGCCGACCTGCGGCGGGTTGCCACGAAGGGGCACCTACGCGCTGCACCTTCCGAGGCGATATTGCGAATTCATCATCTGAACTGCGGTACGATGTGCCCGGTTGGCGGGCGCCTGATGGACGGGCGCGACCGTGGCCCCGGTCCGGCGCGGCTGGTCTGCCACTGCCTGCTCGTCGAAACCGACCGGCACGGGCTGGTGCTGGTCGACACAGGGCTCGGCATCCAGGATATGCGCAGCCCGCGTCCGCGGCTCAGCCGCTTCTTCATCGCGCTCAACCGGCCGGCGTTCGTCGAGGAAGATACGGCTCTGCGGCAGATCGAGCGGCTCGGCTTCCGCGGTGGGGACGTGCGCCACATCGTGCTGACGCATCTCGATTTCGATCATGCCGGTGGAATCGAGGATTTCCCGGATGCGACGGTTCATGTCTATGGCGCGGAGCTGGTCGCGGCAATGCAGCGGCGCGGCGGACTGACCGGCCGCGGCCGCTACCGGCCCTTGCAGTGGGATGACGACGTCCGGTTCCGGACGTACGAGCCGGGCGGCGAGGCATGGTTCGGATTCGAGAGCGTCCGCCATCTCGAAGGCCTTCCGCCCGAAATCGTGATGGTCCCGCTCATCGGCCATACCTGGGGCCATTGCGGAATCGCCATCCGGTCGGGCGGCGGCTGGGCGCTCCATGCAGGCGATGCGTATTTCTATGCGCAGGAATTGGATGTCGCGGCGCCGCGTTGCACGCCCGGACTGCGCTTCTATCAATGGATGATGGAGGTCGACCGTTCAGCCCGGCTTGGCAACCAGGAGCGGCTGCGCTTGTTGAAACGCGAACGAGGTCCGGAGATCCGGATCTTCTGCGCCCACGATGTGGCCGAGTTTCGCGCCGTACAGACCGGCGCCGGGGCGGAGGCGCAACCTGCAGCGCCCTCACGCCGAGTCCATTCCGTGGAATCCGGCACTCCTGCGATTCGCGACCGCTAGAGCGACTCAACGACGCTTTCGCAAGCGGAATATCTGCAGCGGATTGCGCCGATTCCGGCCGCTAGGCTTGTGCCCAAAATCCCCGGTCTGTATGGTGGAGTTCCATGACGCGGTTCATCTTTATAACCGGCGGCGTGGTCTCTTCCCTCGGCAAAGGTCTCGCTTCGGCGGCGCTCGGCGCGCTTCTCCAGGCGCGCGGATTCCGGGTGAGGCTGCGCAAGCTGGATCCCTATCTGAACGTCGATCCGGGGACGATGAGTCCCTACCAGCACGGCGAAGTCTACGTCACCGACGACGGTGCCGAGACCGATCTCGATCTTGGCCATTACGAGCGCTTCACCGGCGTGCCTTCGCGCCAGACCGACAACATTACGACGGGGCGCATCTATTCCAACGTGATCGCCAAGGAGCGGCGCGGCGATTATCTCGGCGGCACGGTGCAGGTGATTCCGCACGTCACCGACGCGATCAAGGAGTTCATCCGGTCCGATTGCGGCGACGCCGACTTCCTGCTGTGCGAGATCGGCGGCACGGTCGGCGACATCGAGAGTTTGCCGTTCCTTGAGGCGATCCGGCAGCTCGGCAACGAGCTCGGCCGCGATCGTGCGCTGTTCGTCCATCTGACGCTCATGCCCTGGATTCCCTCGGCGGGCGAGCTCAAGACCAAGCCGACCCAGCATTCGGTCAAGGAACTGCAGAGCGTCGGCATCCAGCCTGATGTGCTGCTGTGCCGCAGCGACCGCGAGATTCCGATAGGCGCGCGCAAGAAGATCGCGCTGTTCTGCAATCTGCGCGAGGAGGCGGTCATTCCGGCGCTCGACGCCTCGTCGATCTACGAGGTACCGATCCAGTATCACGAGCAGGGTTTCGACCGCGAGGTGCTGCGGCATTTCGGACTCGAAGGACGGACCAAGCCGAATCTGACGCGCTGGACCGAGATCGTGCGCCGCATCAAGCACCCCGAGGGCGAGGTGCAGATCGCGATCGTGGGCAAGTACACAAACCTGCTGGATGCGTACAAATCGCTCGCCGAGGCGCTGACACATGGCGGCATCGCCAACAACGTCCGCGTCAAGCTCAACTGGCTCGAATCCGAAGTGTTCGAGAACGGTGTCGAATCTTTCGAGGCGCTGTCAGGTGCTCACGGCATCCTCGTGCCGGGAGGCTTCGGCGAGCGCGGCGCCGAGGGCAAGATCCGCGCCGTGCGCTACGCGCGCGAGAAGAAGGTGCCGTATTTCGGCATCTGCTTCGGCATGCAGATGGCGGTGATCGAGGCGGCGCGCGACCTGGTCGGCATCGAGGACGCGAGCACGACCGAGTTCGGCCCGACTCAGGAGCCGGTCGTCGGCCTGCTGACCGAATGGGTGCGCGGCAACATGCTGGAGCGCCGCACGCATGGCGACAATCTCGGCGGTACAATGCGGCTCGGCGCCTATGATGCCGTGCTGACGCCGGGCAGCCGCGTCGCCGAGATCTACGGCACGACGCACATCAAGGAGCGTCACCGCCACCGCTACGAGGTCAACATCAACTACAAGGACCGGCTGGAGAAGGCTGGCCTGCGCTTCTCGGGCATGTCGCCCGATGGCCAGCTCCCCGAGATCGTCGAGATCCCGGACCATCCCTGGTTCGTCGGCGTCCAGTTCCATCCCGAGCTCAAGTCGAAGCCGTTCGATCCGCATCCGCTGTTCACCTCGTTCATCAGGGCCGCGGTGGAGCAGAGCCGGCTGGTGTAGTTTCGGCGGACCTCATGCTTCGACAAGCTCAGCATGAGGATTCTTGTTTTTGATTAGGACCTCATCCTGAGCTTGTCGAAGGATGCGGTTCGTAGCAGAACCGCGATTCATGACCGAACCTCGTCACGTCCATATCGGCAATGTCGCCATCGGCAACGACCGGCCGCTCGCGCTGATCGCGGGGCCTTGCCAGCTCGAGAGCCGCGAGCATGCGCTGGAGATGAGCCACGCGCTGGTCGAGATCGCCGGGGCACTCGGTATGGGGCTCATCTACAAGACTTCCTTCGACAAGGCGAACCGTACGTCGGCCAGCGGCAAGCGCGGTCTCGGTCTCGAAAAGAGCCTGCCGATCATGGCGGAGGTCCGCGAGAAGTGGGGCTGCCCGGTTCTCACCGACATCCACGAGGCGAGCCAGTGCGCGCCCGTCGCCGAAGCGGTGGACGTGCTGCAGATTCCCGCCTTCCTGTGCCGCCAGACCGACCTGCTTGTCGCGGCGGCGAAGACCGGCCGTGCCATCAACGTCAAGAAAGGCCAGTTCCTGGCGCCGTGGGACATGAAGAACGTCGCGGCGAAGATCTCGGGTGCGGGCAACGACAACATCTTGCTCACCGAGCGCGGCGCGTCGTTCGGCTACAACAATCTCGTCACCGACATGCGCGGCCTGCCGATCATGGCAGAGACCGGCTATCCGATCGTGATGGATGCGACCCATGCCGTGCAGCAGCCCGGCGGGCAGGGCACGTCGTCGGGCGGCGACCGCCGCATGGCGCCGGTGCTCGCGCGCGCCGCCGTCGCGGTCGGCATCGCCGCCGTGTTCATGGAGACGCACCAGGACCCGGACCATGCACCTTCGGACGGTCCCAACATGATCCGCCTCAAGGACCTGCCCACGATCCTCGCCGCGCTGCAGGAGATCGACCGGATCGCCAAGGCAAACCCGATCAGCCTGAACGGCTGACTTGTGGACGCAGCGCGTCTCGCGGCGATCGACGCCGCACGTGTTGTCTCGCGCTTCCGCTCGCTCCCAGACCTTCAGGCACTGGCGAAGACCTGCCGCATCTTCGATCCGTTTTCGACATTGATCACGCGCTCCGTCGAGATCGCGGCCGACACCGTATTCCTATCCGTCGCTGGTGATCGAAGCCGTCACGCGCGCTCGTGTCGCGATCGGGCCCAACAACGTGTTCTGGCCGGGCACGGTATTGTACGCGGCGGCCGGCGAAATCGTCATCGGCGCCGGCAACGCATTCGGCTCCGGCGGGGCGACGGTGCGGCTGGAGGAGGCGCGTATCCGGATCGGCAGCTTCGGCCGTTACCGCGATGAGGCTACCATTCTCGCCGGCTGCGACCTCGGCGATGTCGAGCGGGTGCTCGGGCCCGTTCAGGCACAGGATTGCGTGCTCGGCGGCGGCGGCTCGCATGCGGAGCCCGATCCCGACGCGCGCGGCGGTGTCCACAAGGGCGTCGGCCGGGCGCGCGGCCAGCGCGTCCGTCGCGGCGAGGTGATCCTCGGCGAGGGCCGCTTCGATGCCCGTGAGATAAAGCCTCAATCGCACTATCCCCCGCCGAAGCGGGCCTAGCCCGGTTCGGTGCTACCGGCCGCCAAGTGATCTTACGCCGAGTCCGGCTTTGTGTTCGAATCAGCCTGGCGTTCTCGTTCTACGCCCGCATGATTCCGACGAACCCGACATTCCGGCCGTTGGCCAAGCTTGCTCACGTCACGCTCGGCTCACGCTGCCGTGCGCGCTTGCGCCGCCCAGAACGGTCCGGTCCGGCGCGGCCGCATCGCGGCGCCGGGTGCGTGGCGCGACTCATGGACCCCGCTGCGTGGCGTCTTCGTTTTATCCAGGTGACATCGGCGCGGTCAGGGCAAGCGCAATGAGACACGCTCTCTGGGCGGGATTGGTACTGGCTTCGTCGCTCTTGGGCGTCTCGGCCAAGGCCGCGGATCTCAAGGTCGTGATCGACGACATAGCATCGTCGTCGGGTACGATCGTCGTCGGGCTCTATAACAGCGCCGCGCATTATGAGCGAGCGGTCGAGCATTCGACGCAGGTATCGGTGAACGACAGTATGCGCCTGGTCGGAGTCTCGCTGAGAGCCGCTGCCGGAGCGCAAAGCGTGGTCTTTGCCGACCTGAAGCCCGGGACCTATGCCGTCATCGTCTTTCACGACGAGAACGACAATGGCAAGCTCGACAAGAACTCCTTCGGCATGCCAGTCGAGGCCTACGCAATCAGCAACAACGCCCGCGGAATACTGAGCGCACCCGACTTCAAGGACGCTGCGGTCCGACTAGATGGTGGTGACCGGCAGATCCAGATCTCCCTTGTCTATCCACGCGCGCCGAGCCCGCGCCCATAGCCGCACGCCGGCTGGGTTAGAACCCGTGCGGAAGCCGAGCGGCAGAAGATCCGGTAGCAACGGCAGACTCGCGTGGAACAGTGAAGTCCGGTGACTGGCGACGTCCCGGGACGGGTTTGGGACAGTTTTGGGGCACCGGTCATTTGGAATTGCTTTTCGATATGAATGACTTGTGTTCGCTTCTTAATGGGTCCCAAGGGAAGATCGATTCCGCACGTCAACAATGATGATCCCCTACCCGGGAGGGCTGCCCTTGCCGCAGGCGGCTTGGCTTGTCACAGTCGCTGCGGCCAAACGGGGGCGTGACGATGACCACCGCCGATGTCCGGGCACTGCTGTTCGACGTGTTCGGGACCTGCGTCGACTGGCGCGCCGGGATCATCCACGCGGTCGGGGCGGTGGCACGACGCAAGCGCATCGGGGTCGATGCTGCGGCTTTCGCGGATGCGTGGCGCGCGAAGTACCAGCCGTCGATGGAGATTGTCCGGTCCGGCAAGCGGCCGTGGACAATCCTCGACGTGCTCCACCGCGAAAGCCTCGATACGCTGTTGCCGGAATTCGGCCTCGAAGGGCTCGACGAGGCGGAGCGTGACGATCTCAATCATGCGTGGCATCGGCTCGACCCTTGGCCCGACACGGTCGACGGCCTGACGCGGCTGAAGGAGCGCTACATCATCTCGCCCCTGTCGAACGGCAATGTCGCGCTCCTCGTCAACATGGCCAAGCGCGCCGGCATCCCGTGGGACCTGATCCTGTCGGCAGAGACGTCCCGGGCCTACAAGCCCCTGCCGGCGGCCTATCTCAATGCGGCGTCGATGCTTGGGCTCAAGCCGGACCAGGTGATGATGGTCGCCGCGCATAACAGCGACCTGCAGGCGGCGCAGGCCTGCGGCCTGCGCACGGCCTTCGTGCCGCGGCCGCACGAGCACGGGCCCAAGCAGGCGACCGATCTCGCGCCGACCGGCTCGTGGGATATCGTCGCGGCGAATTTCGTCGATCTCGCGGGCAAGCTCGGCGTCTGAGCGGCGCGTCAGGGCCGGGCGAGGAACTCGCGCGCGATCTGCTCCCATTCCTCGGGCAGGGACGCACGGCAATGAGGCCTGCCGGCGCGGCGGTACCAGTAGCCGGCGTTCGACTGGTCGCCTTCGACCCGATGGAGATAGGCGTGCACCCAGGCGCCGTCCCGGTCGTCGAGCGACTGGGCGAGCGCGTGCGCCCGGGGCCAGTCGTCCTTCGCCGCGTGCCACAGGGCGGAAAGCGTCGGCGGGAGTCCTTCGGGCGGCGCGTCCCGCGCGACTGATCGCTTGAAGGCGTCGAAATCCATGACGCGATCCTGCCGGCCCTGCGGCGGCGGCGCAACCATCCACGACACCCGCGTTGCCGCGCCGGGGCGATGCCGCTAATGTTTCGCCGCCTGCAACATCCCGGGACCGAAGCCTCAGCCATGACTGCCATTGCCAACATCCAGGCCCGCGAAATTCTCGACAGCCGCGGCAACCCGACCGTCGAGGTCGACGTGACGCTCGACACGGGCGTCATCGGACGCGCTGCGGTGCCGTCCGGCGCCTCGACCGGGGCGCACGAGGCGGTCGAGCTGCGCGACGGCGACAAGAAGCGCTATGGCGGCAAGGGTGTGCGCAAGGCGGTCGAGGCGGTGAACGGCGAGATCTTCGATGCGCTGTCCGGCCGCGAGGTGGAAGACCAGCTCGCGCTCGACCGCACCATGATCGAGCTCGACGGCACGCCCAACAAGGGCCGGCTCGGTGCCAATGCGATCCTTGGCGTGTCGCTGGCCGCGGCGAGGGCAGCGGCGCAGCAGGCGCGGCTGCCGCTCTATCGATACGTCGGCGGTGCGCACGCGCATGTCCTGCCGGTGCCGCTGATGAACATCATCAACGGCGGCGCGCATGCCGACAACCCGATCGACTTCCAGGAATTCATGATCATGCCCGTCGGTGCGCCGACCTTCGCCGAGGGGCTGCGCATGGGCGCCGAAATCTTTCAGGCGCTGAAGAAGCGGCTGGCCGATGCCGGGCACGCGACCAATGTCGGTGACGAGGGCGGCTTCGCGCCAAACCTGAAGAGCGCGGACGAGGCGCTCGCGTTCATCGTCAAGGCGTGCGAGGCGGCGGGATACAAGGCCGGCAGCGACGTCGTTCTGGCGCTCGATACGGCCTCGACCGAGTTCTTCAAGGACGGGAAATACGTCATGGAGGGCGAGGGCAGGACACTCGACTCCGCCGGCATGGTGAAGCTCTACGAGACGCTGTGCGGCCGCTATCCGATCGTGTCGATCGAGGACGGCATGGCCGAGGACGATTGGGATGGCTGGGCCGCGCTCACGAAGTCGCTCGGGGCGAAGGTGCAGCTCGTCGGCGACGACCTGTTCGTGACCAACCCGAAGCGGCTTGGCGAGGGCATCCGCAAGCGCACCGCCAATTCGATCCTGGTCAAGGTCAACCAGATCGGCACGCTGTCGGAAACGCTCGAGGCGGTTGAGATGGCGCAGCGTGCCGCCTATACCGCCGTCATGTCGCACCGCTCCGGCGAGACCGAGGACGCGACCATCGCCGACCTCGCCGTCGCGACCAATTGCGGGCAGATCAAGACCGGCTCGCTGTCGCGCTCGGACCGCCTCGCCAAGTACAATCAGCTCCTGCGCATCGAGGAGCAGCTCGGCCCCCAGGCGCGCTATGCCGGCCGCTCGGTCCTGCGGCAAGGCTGAGCGACATGCCGGCCATGGTCAAAGTCACCTGCACCAACAACGACCGCGTGGTCGAGGCGAAGATCCTGTCGCGCTCGATGAAGCGGCTACTGGTCGAGGTGCCGGCCGGGCCCGGCAAGATGGAGCTCGTGCTCACGCGCGACGACATCGGCAAGCCGTTCGTCGGCCGCATGGCCGGCTTGGAGTTCACGGCACCGGCCTCCAGTTGAGTCGCATTGTCCCGTAGGGCAAGGCGGGGCCGATCAGCGGTTTGGCCTTGGCCGCTCGAGTCTTATTTGCAGCGCCGCAGCGAGTTTGCTGATTTCCTTGAGTCTTTTTGCGGTAATATGTTGACGGCACGAGTCGCGATGTGATTCGATCCGGCTGATGGCTCTCCTCGACGAACTCAAGCGACGCGCGAAGGACGTTATCGGCCCGGTGCTCGGATTCTGCACCGTCGGGTACTTCGCCTACCATTCCGTCGAGGGCGACCGCGGGCTCTTCGCCCTGCTGCGCCTGTCCGAGCAGATTCAGGACGCACGCGCCCATCTCGACGAACTCAGCGCCGAGCGCAAGTCGCTCGAGCGGCGGGTCTCCAACCTCAGGTCGGACCATCTCGACCCGGATATGCTCGACGAGCGCGCCCGCGTCATCCTGAACCTCGCGCGGCCCGACGAGATCATCATCCTCGATCCGGCCCCGGACGAGCGCTAACCGGTTTCGGTCGATGGCCGCCGATCGGGTATTTTGCGGTGCAAAAGGGGGGCTCCGGCTTTAAGTCGGCAGGCATGGACAGTGCCCGCTACCCTGTTTAGGTTAGCCGCTCATGTCAGGTCCGCATACGGACCGCGGGTTTACACATAGGGAGGTAATTGGATGACCCGACTCCATTCGAAGTTCGTCGCGCTCGCATTGGCCGGGGCCGCGATGCTCTATGCCGCGCCGAGTTCGGCGCAGAATCCAAGCTGGCCCAAATCGCTGACGCTGGGGACGGCTTCGGTCGGTGGCGTGTTCTTCGTCTACGGACAGGTGTGGGCGAACATTGCCTCGGACGCGGTCAAGGTGCCGATCAATACGCGGCAGACCGATGGTCCGAACCACAATATCATCCTTACCGATGCCAAGCAGATCGAGCTGGGGATGACCACGATGGGCGTGGCACTCCAGGGGTGGAACGGCAAGGGGGCCTGGACTCAGGGCCGCAAATTCCAGAACATCCGCGCGATCTTTCCAATGTACGACACGATGTTCCATTTCGTCACCACGAAGGCGACCGGCATCAATTCGGTCGCTGATCTGGCGGGAAAGAACGTCGGCGTCGGGCCGCGCGCCGGCACGCCGGGCACTTACCTCCCGCAGATGCTCGAGGCGCTGAACATCAAGGTTGCGGCGATCCGCAATGGCGGTGCTTCCGACATGGCCTCGCAGCTCGGCGACGGGCTAATCGACGCATTCGGCTTCGCGGCCGGCCTGCCGTTCCCGGCGTATGCGGAGATCGAGGCGACGCGCCCCGTCACGTTCTTCAGCTTCACCAAGGACCAGATCGCGACGCTGAAGCAGCGGATGCCCGAGCTGTCGGACGCCACGATTCCCAAGGGCACCTACCGGACCCTGACTGAAGACCAACCGACCGTCGGCGTTTACAACTTCGCAATCGCGCACAAGGATCTGCCCGACGACCTGGTCTATGGGATCGTCAAGGCGGTGATGGAGAACAACCAGAAAATGGTGCAAGGCCATGCTGCGGCGAAGGATACGCTGCCGCAGAATGTGACCAAGAACACGTTCCTGCCGTTCCATCCCGGCGCGGTGAAGTACTTCCGCGAGAAGGGCTTCAAGATCGACGAGAAGCTCGTGCCGAAAGGCTGAGCGACTTGCCGATACTCGGTGATCGCCTCTCCGTCTCCGGGCGGAGAGGCGATCTGTTTATTAGGCCGCTGCCGCACGTCTGGGGTGATTGATGGACAGACCGCTCGCTCGGACCGAATTGCCGGCTTCGAAGCTCACGGACAGCGACTCCGATCCGGAGATCGGCGGGCTGCAACGCCGGCTCCCCGGCTGGCAGAGAACCGTATTTTTCTGGCTGGCGGCGGGGTTCACCGTTTTCCACCTGATCGTCCTCAACATATATCCGATCGATCCGTGGGTATTCCGGACGGCCCATGTGTGCATCGGAAGCGTGATCGGATTCGGGATCTTTGCCGCTTCGTCGCGTGATCGCGACAGCGTGACGATCGTCGATCTGGTGCTCATTGCGGCGAGCGTGGCTTGCCTCGTGTATGTCGCGGTCAATCTCGAGGCGCTGCTATTCCGGGCCGGCGTGCTGCCGACGTTCTGGGACATGATCGTGGGCATCGTGGGCACGTTGCTGGTGATCGAGCTGACGCGCCGGACCGCCGGGCTTGCCTTGCCGATCATCGCGATGGTTTTCCTCGCTTACGCCTTCGTCGGGCCCTGGATGCCCGGCGTACTGCACCACAGCGGCGCAACGCTGGACGGGTTCTTCAGTTACATCTACTCGATGCAGGGCATTTTCGGCCCGACCACCGCAGTCTCCTCGACCTATATCATCCTGTTCATCGCTTTTTCCGCATTCCTCAACGTTTCTCGGGTCGGGACATACTTCGTCGACTTTGCCTTCTCGGCTGCGGGCTGGGCCAAGGGCGGTCCTGCGAAAGTTGCGGTGATCTCGAGCAGCCTGATGGGGACGATCAACGGCACGTCGGCCGGCAACGTCGTGGCGACCGGCACATTCACAATCCCGCTCATGAAGCGGGTGGGATATCCGGCGCGTAGCGCCGCGGCCATCGAGGCGGCCGCTTCGACGGGTGGTCAGATCATGCCGCCGGTGATGGGGGCCGGGGCGTTCATCATGGCCGAAATCACCGGGATCCCTTACACCGAGATCATGCTGGCCGCGGCGATCCCGGCGCTGCTGTATTTCCTGTCGGTCTTCTTCATGGTCGACCACGAGGCGACGCGTCTCAACATGCGCGGCCTGCCGCGCGGTGAGTTGCCTCCGATGGGGGCCATGCTGAGGCGCGTCTATCTATTCACGCCGCTTATCGTGCTCATCTGGGCGCTCATCTCCGGGTATTCGGTGATTCGCGCCGGCACGCTCGGAATCATCGCGGCGTTCATCACGAGTTGGCTCCAGCGCGAGGGAAGAATGGGGCCGGCCAAAGTCGTGGATGCGCTCGAGCAGGGTGCGCGCGGCACCATTCAGCTCATTGCGGTTTGCGCGTGCGCCGGAATCATCGTCGGCGTGATCGCCCTGACGGGAATCGGCGGCCGGTTTTCGAACATGATTCTTTCGGTCGCCGGGCAGAGCCAGTTTCTGGCGCTGGTCTTCGCCATGCTGATCGCGATCATCCTCGGCATGGGCATGCCGACCACGGCGGCTTACGCGGTCGCGGCGTCCGTGGTGGCGCCCGGTTTGATCCAGCTCGGAATCGAGCCGCTTGTCGCGCATATGTTCATCTTCTACTACGCGGTGATCTCGTCGATTACGCCGCCTGTTGCCCTCGCCGCGTATGCCGGCGCCGCGATCGCCGGCTCGGATCCGATGCGGACTTCGGTTGTCGCCTTCAAGTACGGACTGGCGGCTTTCATCGTGCCGTTCATGTTCTTCTACAGTCCTGGCCTGCTCCTGCAGGCGGATGGCTGGACCGTCCTGCGCATGCTCGCCACTGCATTGCTGGGTGTCTACATGCTGGCTTCGGCGCTGCAGGGTTGGTATTTCGGCCGGACGAACATGGCGCTTCGCGCTGCCGTGTTCGCGGGCGCCTTGCTCCTCATCGAAGGCGGTTTGTACACGGACCTGGCCGGCATCGGTCTGGGAGCCGGGGCATTCATTTATCAGCGTTTGTTCGCGAAGTCATCGGCCGCGCCGGCCTGACCGGGCATGCGGCTTCCGGCCGTCCGAATGGACTGGGCCTACGCTGGAACAGGACTCGATTCGGTCTGTTGAGTGTCGAGACGAATCCAATTCGGTCTCCCGCGGCTTCGAAGGACCGCGTCGCCCGCTTTCCGGGACTGTAAATTCCATTCACGGCTCGTCCGCGATAGCGAAGCTTCGCCGGAAGGATCAGGCCGGCAATAAAAATACCGGATTTAACTAGATTTCGGTTAAGTAACTTTTTTATAAGCTGTATCAGGTACTTGTACTTTTGCGCGTCTTGAGTCCGGCCTCAATTTGCGCATATGGTCCGCGGAATCCTAACGCGCCCGGATACAACTTGTTCGGGTTGCTCCCCAAGGAGGAAATCACGATGGCGGCTGCGCCCAAGCGCAAGACCCGGTCCGAAGAGCCGGAGATCGATCCGGCCGAACTGCTCAAGTTCTATCGCGACATGCTGCTGATCCGGCGGTTCGAGGAGAAGGCCGGCCAGATGTACGGTATGGGGCTGATCGGCGGCTTCTGCCATCTCTACATCGGCCAGGAAGCCGTCGTCGTCGGCATGCAGGCGGCGATCGCGGAGGGCGACTCCGTCATCACCAGCTATCGCGATCACGGTCACATGCTCGCCTGCGGCATGGACCCGAAGGGCGTGATGGCGGAACTCACAGGGCGCCGCGGCGGCTATTCCAAGGGCAAGGGCGGCTCCATGCACATGTTCAGCAAGGAGAAGAACTTCTACGGCGGCCACGGCATTGTCGGCGCGCAGGTGCCGCTTGGCACCGGCATCGCCTTCGCGCACCGGTATCGCGAGAACAACGCGGTGTGCCTGACCTATCTCGGCGACGGCGCGATCAACCAGGGGCAAGTCTACGAGAGCTTCAACATGGCGTCGCTGTGGAAGCTGCCGGTCGTCTACGTGATCGAGAACAACAAATACGGCATGGGCACGTCGATCGAGCGCGCCTCGGCGACAACCGACCTCTATCACCGCGGCCAGGCGCACGGCATCTCCGGAGAGCCCATCGACGGCATGAGCGTGCTGACGGTCAAGGAGGCCGGTGAGCGCGCGGTTGCGCATGCGCGCAGCGGCAAGGGGCCGTACATCCTCGAGATGAAGACCTATCGCTATCGCGGCCACTCGATGTCCGATCCCGCCAAGTACCGCTCGAAGGAAGAGGTCGAGAAGATGCGCACGCAGCACGACCCGATCGAGCAGCTCGCCAAGTTCATGGTCGAGCGCGGCGCGGTTGACGAGGGCGCTCTCAAGAAAATCGACCGCGAGGTCAAGGACATCGTCACGGGTGCCGCGGAGTTCGCGCAGCAGTCGCCCGAGCCCGATCCGTCCGAGCTCTACACGGATGTGCTGCTCGAAGCCTGATCGCGGCGCGACCAAACAAACCGAGGAACGTCTGGGGACACCATGCCGATCGAAGTGCTGATGCCCGCGCTGTCGCCGACGATGACGGAAGGCAAGCTTGCGAGCTGGAAGAAGAAGGAAGGCGACGCGGTCAGGTCGGGCGACGTGCTTGCCGAGATCGAGACCGACAAGGCGACGATGGAGGTCGAGGCGGTCGAGGAAGGCACGCTCGGCAAGATCCTCGTGCCGGCCGGAACCGAGGGGGTGAAGGTCAACGCCCCGATCGCCCTGATCCTCGAGGAGGGCGAAGACAAGGCGGCACTGGCCGCAGCCGCCAATGGCGGTGCGGCGCCCGGGAAAGACCAGGCGGCGCGGCCGCAGGCGGACCATGGGGGGCCGGATGTGCCGCTGCCGGGCCAGCAAGTCGCCCCCGGCGCGGCCCGGTCCGCCGCGGAAGCGCACGCCGAGGCGCCGAAGCCCCCCAAGCCGCCGAAGCCCGCGGTCGTGCCCGAGGAAAAGACCTATGCCAAAACCGTCACACTGACCGTGCGCGAGGCGCTGCGCGATGCGATGGCCGAGGAGATGCGGCGCGACGATCGCGTGTTCCTGCTGGGCGAGGAGGTCGGCGAGTATCAGGGCGCCTACAAGGTCAGCCAGAACCTGCTGCAGGAATTCGGGCCGCGGCGCGTGATCGACACGCCGATCACCGAGCAGGGTTTTGCCGGCCTCGGCGTCGGCGCCGGGTTCATGGGGCTGAGGCCGATCGTTGAATTCATGACCTGGAACTTTGCGATGCAGGCGATCGACCAGATCGTCAATTCGGCTGCCAAGACCCTCTACATGTCGGGCGGCCAGATGGGCTGCCCGATCGTTTTCCGCGGGCCGAACGGCGCTGCGGCGCGCGTTGCGGCACAGCACTCGCAATGCTACGCGAGTTGGTATTCACATGTGCCGGGCCTCAAGGTTGTCAGCCCGTGGTCGGCCGCGGATGCGAAGGGCCTGCTGAAATCGGCAATCCGCGATCCCAATCCGGTCATCTTCCTGGAGAACGAAGTGCTCTACGGCCAGTCGGGGCCGGTGCCGGAGGACCCGGAGTTCGTCGTGCCGCTGGGCAGGGCCAGGATCGTCCGGCCCGGGAGCCACGTCACCATCGTCGCGTTCTCGATCATGGTCGGCAAGGCGCTGCAGGCCGCCGAGGCGCTGGCCAAGGACGGCATCGAGGCCGAGGTCATCGATCTGCGCACGCTGCGGCCGCTGGACATCGACACGATCGTCGACTCGGTCAAGCGCACCAACCGCATTGTCAGCGTCGAGGAAGGCTGGCCCTATGCCGGCATCGGTTCGGAGATCGCGGCCCTGATGATGGAGCACGCCTTCGACTGGCTCGATGCGCCGGTGAAGCGCGTTACCGGCAAGGATGTGCCAATGCCTTATGCCGCCAATCTGGAGCGTATGGCGCTGCCGCAGCCCGAGGACATCGTCGAGGCGGCGCGCGCCGTCCTCTACAAGAGCTGAGCGGGAGGACGCGATGCCAATCAAGGTTCTGATGCCCGCGCTGTCGCCGACGATGACGGAAGGCAAGCTTGCGAGCTGGAAGAAGAAGGAAGGCGACGCGGTCAGGTCGGGCGACGTGCTTGCCGAGATCGAGACCGACAAGGCGACGATGGAGGTCGAGGCGGTCGAGGAAGGCACGCTCGGCAAGATCCTCGTGCCGGCCGGAACCGAGGGGGTGAAGGTCAACGCCCCGATCGCCCTGATCCTCGAGGAGGGCGAAGACAAGGCGGCACTGGCCGCAGCCGCCAATGGCGGTGCGGCGCCGGCGGAACCGCCGCCCGCTCCTCCCAAGGCGGCCGAATCGCGTGCGCCGCAGGCGGCGCCGGTCGAAACGGCACCGGCCGGCGGCGCGCGACCGAGCGGAGCCCAGTCAGGCGGATCGGCTGCCGGCGCGCATCGGGCTGAACCTGCGGGCGGCGCGGAGGCGGGGCGGATCTTCGCGAGTCCGCTCGCCAGGCGCATGGCGGAACAGGCCGGCATCGACCTGTCGCGGATCACGGGCTCGGGCCCGCATGGCCGGATCATCAAAGTCGATGTCGATGCGGCGCTCAGCGGCCGCGGCGCTGCGCCTGCCGCGGCGCGCGCGCCGGCGCCCGCTCCCGTATCGGCCCCGGCCGCGACGGTCGCGGGAGCCACGCCGCACCGTCTTGTGCCGCACACGACGATGCGGAAGGTCATCGCGCAGCGCCTGACCGAATCGAAGCAGCAGGTCCCGCATTTCTACCTGACGGTGGATTGCGAGATCGACCTGCTGCTCAAGGCGCGCGCCGACATCAACGCGAAGGCCCCCGAGAAAGGCGAGGGAGCGTACAAGCTCTCGGTCAACGACTTCGTCATCAAGGCCGCGGCTGTGGCGCTGAGGCGGGTACCGGCTGCGAATGCCTCGTGGAGCAACGAAGGAACTTTGCTTTACGAAACCGTCGACATGTCGGTAGCCGTCGCCATTCCTGGCGGGCTGATCACGCCGATCATCCGCAACGCCGAACAGAAGGGTCTCGTCCAGATCTCGACAGAGATGAAGGATCTGGCCGCGCGGGCACGCGAGAACAAGCTGAAGCCAGAGGAGTTCCAGGGCGGCACGTTTTCGATCTCGAATCTCGGCATGTACGGCATCAAGCACTTCGAGGCGGTCATCAACCCACCGCAGGGCTGCATCCTCGCTGTGGGCGCGGGCGAGCAGCGCGCGATCGTCAAGAACGGACAGCTCGCAGTCGCGACGGTGATGAGCTGCACGCTCTCCTGCGATCACCGCGTCGTCGACGGTGTGGTGGGTGCGGAGTACATGCAGGTCTTCAAGAGCATCATCGAAAACCCGCTGATGATGTTGCTGTGAGCGAACCATTCTCGGTGCTTCCGGAGACGGGTGCCGCGGCCGAAGCCGCCTCGCTTCGGTTGCGCGATGCGCGGGTCGAAGACCTGCCGGTCATCGAGGGGCTGGTCCGTGCCCTGGCCAGCTATGAGCGGCTCGAGCACGAAATGCGGGCTACGCAGGACCAGCTGCAGCAAGCGCTGTTCGGTCCGCAGCCGAAAGTGTTCGCCCTGATCTGCGAATGGGAATGCGAGCCGGTCGGGCTCTGCATCTGGTTCTACAATTTCTCGACCTTCCTCGGTCGCCACGGCATCTACATCGAGGACATCTTCATCGAGCCGGCGCACCGCGGCCGTGGCATCGGCCGCGCCATCTTCCGCCATCTCGCGCGCCGCGCCATCGCGGAGGGCTGCGGCCGGCTGGAATGGTCGGTCCTCAACTGGAACGAGCCGGCGATCGGTTTCTATCGCGGCATCGGTGCCCGGGCGATGACCGATTGGCACATCCAGCGCGTCACCGGCGGCGCGCTGCACGAATTGGCGGGCAAGGCCTGAAAGGGATTTACGTTATGGCCGAGCAGAATTTCGATCTCATCGTCGTCGGCGGAGGGCCGGGCGGCTATGTCGCGGCGATCCGCGCCGCTCAGCTCAAGATGAATGTCGCGGTGGTCGAGCGCGAGCATCTCGGCGGCATCTGCCTCAACTGGGGCTGCATCCCGACCAAGGCGCTGCTGCGCTCGTCCGAGATCTCGCATCTTCTGCATCATCTCGACGCCTACGGTTTCAAGGCCGACAACATCAGCTTCGACCTCAAGAAGGTTGTCGAGCGCTCGCGCAAGGTCGCCAACCAGCTCTCGAACGGCGTCAAGTTCCTGCTCAAGAAGAACAAGGTCACGGTGTTCGACGGCCACGGCAAGCTCGCCGGCAAGGGCAAAGTCGCGGTGACGAAGGACGGCAAGCCCGTCGCCGATCTCACCGCGAAGCACATCGTGCTCGCGACCGGTGCCCGCGCGCGCACGCTGCCCGGGCTGGAGCCGGACGGCAAGCTGGTATGGACCTACAAGGAGGCGATGGTGCCGCCTGCCATGCCGAAATCGCTGCTGGTGGTTGGCTCCGGCGCGATCGGCATCGAGTTCGCCAGCTTCTATCGCGACATGGGCGCCGAGGTCACGGTGGTCGAGGTGCTCGACCGCATCCTGCCGGTCGAGGACGCCGAGATCTCCGCGTTCGCACGCAAGCAGTTCGAGAAGCAGGGCATGAAGATCCACACCGGCGCGACGGTGAAGGCGCTCAAGAAGGGCGCCGACAACGTCACCGCGACGGTGGAGGCGGGCGGCAAGTCCTCCGAGATCACCGTCGACCGCGTCATTCTCGCCGTCGGCATTGTCGGCAATGTCGAAAACATCGGCCTCGAAAGTACGAAGGTGAAGGTCGAGAAGGCCCATGTCGTGGTGAACGAGTGGCTCGAGACCGGCGAGCCCGGCATCTACGCCATTGGCGACCTCGTCGGGCCGCCCTGGCTCGCGCACAAGGCCAGCCACGAGGGCGTGCTGTGCGTCGAGAAGATCGCCGGCGTCAAGGACCTGCATCCTCTCGACGTTGGCAGCATTCCCGGCTGCACCTACTGCAGGCCGCAGGTCGCCAGCGTCGGTCTTACCGAGGATGCGGCGAAGGCGAAGGGCCACGAGGTCCGCGTCGGGCGGTTTCCGTATATCGGCAACGGCAAGGCGATCGCATTGGGCGAGCCGGAGGGCATGATCAAGACCGTGTTCGATGCGAAGACCGGCCAGCTGCTCGGCGCCCACATGATCGGCGCCGAGGTAACCGAACTGATCCAGGGTTACACGGTCGCCAAGAATCTGGAGACGACCGAAGCCGAGCTGATGCACACGATCTACCCGCATCCGACCCTGTCGGAGATGATGCACGAGTCGGTGCTTGACGCCTATGGCCGGGCTATCCACATCTGATATCTATTCGCGCGTCATCGCCGGGCTTGGCCCGGCGAGCCATGGTGCCGCGGCGCGATGGATGCCCGGATCAAGTCCACGCATGACGCTCTGAAAGGGCGAGAACTGTGACCGCACCCGTCGAGAGACTCCGCCATCCCGAGAAGGCCCACCGCCCGGACAACCCTGTCCAGCGCCGCAAGCCGGAGTGGATCCGCGTCAAGGCGCCGAACTCGGCAGAGTATTTCGAGACGCATGCGCTCATGCGCCGGCTCAACCTCAACACGGTATGCGAGGAAGCGGCCTGCCCGAACATCGGCGAGTGCTGGCAGAAGAAGCACGCGACGGTGATGATCCTCGGCTCGGTCTGCACGCGCGCCTGCGCCTTCTGCAACGTCGCGACGGGGCGGCCGGACCAGCTAGACCCGCATGAGCCCGAGCACATCGCCGAGGCGGTCGGCAAGCTCGGCATGAGCCATCTCGTCATCACCTCGGTCGATCGCGACGATCTCGACGACGGCGGCGCCATGCAGTTCGTGCGCTGCATCGAGGCGATCCGAGAGGCCAGCCCGGCCACGACGATCGAGATCCTCACGCCCGACTTCCTGCGGAAGGAAGGGGCGCTCGAGATGGTCGTGGCCGCGAAGCCCGACGTCTATAACCACAATCTCGAGACCGTGCCGCGGCTCTATCCCTCGATCCGGCCGGGTGCTCGCTACTATCACAGCCTGCGCCTGCTCGACCGGGTCAAGCAGCTCGACCCGACCATCTTCACCAAGTCCGGCATCATGGTCGGTCTCGGCGAGGACCGCGGCGAGGTCATGCAGGTCATGGACGATCTTCGCTCGGCCGACGTCGATTTCCTCACCATCGGCCAGTATCTCCAGCCGACGCCAAAGCATGCGGCGGTCGACCGATTCGTGACGCCGGATGAGTTCAAGGCCTACGAAACGATGGCGCTGGCGAAGGGATTCCTTGTAGTCGCGGCAAGCCCGCTGACGCGCTCGTCCTACCACGCCGATGCCGATTTCGCGCGGCTGCGCGCCGCCCGCGTTGCGAAGCAAGGGGCAGCGAAATAGCCCGACGCATCGCCGTGTGCGATCAGGTGGGGTCCTTCGAAAAGGCTATTGTGCCCGGCGGCAGCTGGACCCACGGGTGCCGGCGGCAGTCGTAGACCGAGAGCTGAGGCGCCGGGAAGGTGGGATCGGCAAACGCACCCACGGCGACACCCACGGAGTCATCGTGGCCCTCTTCGGAGTGGAAGACAGTCGTTCCACAGACCGGACAGAACCGGAAGATGAACCTGGCGCCCCGATCGCCGACACGAACGTACTCGGTCGCGGTGCCGAAGACCTTGAACGGAGTAGAGAAGCTGGCCAGGGCGGCGAAGACGCTGCCGGTCCTTCGCTGGCAGGCGAGGCAGTTGCAGATGCCGATGCCTAGCGGCTCGCCTTCAACCTGAATGCGCAGCTGTCCGCAGGAACAGGAAGCCGTTCGGGAGGACATGGCGACCTCGGATGATTTTCTGAAACGCGACGGGGCGGGTCCATGACCCGCCCCGATACAGCCCGTCTGATTTCGGACTGACTTACGTGCCGACCTGGCTGACGAACTTGGTGGCGAGATAGGCCTGCAGGCCTTCGATGCCGCCCTCGTGGCCGTAGCCGCTGTCCTTGATGCCGCCGAACGGCGTCTCGGGGAGTGCCAGGCCGAAATGGTTGATCGTCACCATGCCCGCGTCGAGCTGGTCGGCCACCGCGGTCGCAGTCTTGGCCGACCTGGTGAATGCATAGGACGCCAGCCCGAAGGGCAGGCGGTTGGCTCGCTTGATGACGTCGTCGAACTCCTTGAAGCGCTGGATCACGGCGACCGGGCCGAACGGCTCTTCGTTCATGATGCGCGCGGTGTCCGGCACGTCGGTCAGCACGGTCGGCTGGTAGAAATAGCCCTGATTGCCGATGCGCTTGCCGCCTGCCTGGATCTTGGCGCCTTTCTCGACGGCGTCGGCGATGAACTTGTCCATCGCGTCGACGCGGCGGATATTGGCGAGCGGGCCCATCTTGGTGTCCTTCTCGAGCCCGTCGCCGACCTTCAGGTTCTTGGCGTAGTCGACGAAGGTCGAGACGAACCGATCATAGACGGCCTCGTGCGCGAAGAATCGGGTCGGCGAGATGCAGACCTGCCCTGCGTTGCGGAACTTGAATGCGGCGGTCATCTTCGCCGCCGTGTCGGCATCGGCGTCGTCGAACACGAGCACCGGGGCATGGCCGCCGAGCTCCATCGTCGTGCGTTTCATGTATTGCGCCGCGAGGGACGCAAGATGCTTGCCGACCGGGACCGAGCCGGTGAACGAGATCTTGCGCACGATCGGCGACGGAATCAGGTGCTCGGAAACCTCAGCCGGAACGCCATAGACGAGGTTGATCACCCCGGCGGGAACGCCTGCATCATGGAAGCAGCGCACCAGGCCGACGGGCGAACCCGGCGTTTCCTCGGGGCACTTGATGATGATGGTGCAGCCCGCGGCGAGGGCGGCCGCGATCTTGCGCGTCGCCTGCGTCACCGGGAAGTTCCACGGCGAGAAGCCGGCGACGACGCCGACCGGCTCCTGGATCACCATCTGGCGTACGCCCTCGGCGCGCGCCGGGATCAGGCGGCCATAGGCGCGGCGGCCTTCCTCGGCATACCAGTCGATGATGTCGGCGCAGGACTGCACCTCGATGCGCGCCTCGGCGAGCGGCTTGCCCTGCTCCTGGGTGAGGACCCGGGCGATGTCGTCTGCGCGGGTGCGCACGAGGTCGGCGGCCTTGCGCAGCAGCTTGCCCCGCTCGAATGCAGAAACCTTGCGCCAAGCCTGATAGGCCTTGTCTGCGGCAACCAATGCCTGGTCGAGGTCGCCCTTGGAGGCATGCGACAGACTGGCCAAAACCTTGCCGGTAGCAGGGTTCACGACGTCGGATCCGCGGCCGTTGCTGCCCTGGCTGAACTTGCCGTCGATATACAAACCGAGCTGCTCGTACATGCCTGTTCCTCTCTGATATGGCTGGCGCCGGACGCAAGTGTTAACAGCATTGTCCGGGCGGCGCTACGGTGCCGCGCCCATGCCCGTTTTGCAATGGGGCGGTGCCGGAAACCGCTTCGGACGTTATGTTTAGCGCAGCCGCGAATCGCGGTCCTGTCCCATACTGAGCCGCAGACACTGAGCCGATGCCAACCCACGCCGAGAAGCGCTTTCTCCCCTACAAGCCGGAGCAGCTGTTCGAGCTCGTCGCTTCGGTCGACCGCTATCCGGAGTTCCTGCCGTGGTGCATCGCCGCCCGGATCCGCACGCGTGAGGAGATCCCGGGCACGCCGCCGCGCACGCTGATCACCGCCGATCTCGTCATTGGCTTCCGCATGATCCGCGAGCGCTTCACCTCGCGCGTCACCTTGAGCCCGCCCGAGCGGATCGACGTGAGCTACTCGGAAGGGCCGTTCCGCTATCTGAACAACCACTGGATCTTCAATCCCGTGCCGCCGGACGACAAGCACCCGACCGGCGGCACCCTGCTCGATTTCTACGTCGATTTCGAATTCAATTCGAAGCTGCTGCAGTCGCTGATGGCGATGCTGTTCAACGAGGCCGTGAGGCGGATGGTCGGGGCGTTCGAGGCGCGGGCCAGACAGCTCTACGGCGTCGGCACGACGTCCGACTAGGTCCTGTACTCATAAAGGGGTTTCGGCCGAGGGTGAGATGTGATTCAAGCTTCCAAACTGTAGGAGCTTGATCATGGCTCGCTTTGACCTGA